>CP008936.1:312500-1722347 GCA_000743035.1 Candidatus Paracaedimonas acanthamoebae | reverse complement strand
GTTTGTGGACATCAAGTTCTCGTGTTTAGTCACGTTGAGAGAGATGGAGATAGAAGAGGTCTCATCATTTAAACTCAATACAATTGCAACGATAAGGTCTTTATGGCCGACCCTTAAAAGCCTTTAGAGAAAAATGAAAAGCGCTCCTATAGAGACTCACTAGAAATATTCTTAGTGAGCTATTTTAAGATGCAAGCGCATTAATTCGCAAAGCGAGTCTTGAAATCTTACGAGATGCTGTCTTATGGTGCAACACACCTTTTACAGCTCCACGGACGATTTCAGGTTGAGCCACTTTCAATGCTTCGACAGCTTCAGTTTTATTACCTGACGAAATTGCTTCTTCAACCTTGCGAACAAAAGTACGTACACGTGAAATACGCCCACGATTCCGCTCTGTGCGCACGATACATTGCTTTGCTCTTTTCTTTGCTGAACGAATATTTGCCATAATACTTTATCTTCTCATATTAAATTAATCTACGTGCTTATACACAACTTCTGAGGAACCGTCAATATATGTCTTTATCATGAATATTTAAAAATTGATAAAACTCTGGATAAGAAAGTTCTTGGTCTTTGGATACGGTTATTAAGTGGTCTTTGGATATGTCGATTAAACAATCTCTCTTCAGACCTAATTTTCTCATCCTGCATATAATCACGCAAAATTTTAGCTTCAGAATTTGAAATACAAGAATAATAATCTCTCAATAAATCTTCGCCCTCCTTAAATTTTTCCCTTGTCATACATAGCTGAACTGCAAGACGAAGATTTTCAAAATTTGGTTGTAGCTTTAAGATTGCAATTCGATCTAATCGTTCTTGTTCATATCTACCTACTTCAAAACAATGAGTTGCTCTCAACTGTAATCTTGTAAGTTTTGTTTGTTCGTCAGAAGAAAGGTCAGAAGCAAAACCAAGATGAACACACCCAACACTTAGACACAAAATCGTCAAAATTTTTTTCATTATATAAGTCTTTATTTTTATTATAATTTTTACATCTTCATCTAAATATAAAATTTTCTAATCGTCAATAGAAAAATTCCAAAATTTTTGTTTTCTCACGTTGTTAACTTTTCTTCAGCGCAATTTTTTTCTTAATCTCTCCAATTGCTTTTGCAGGGTTTAAACCTTTAGGGCATGTATTAGTACAATTCATAATGGTATGACACCGATAAAGCTTAAAGGGATCTTCTAAATGATCCAAACGCTCTTCTGTATGATCATCACGACTATCTGCAATCCAACGGTAAGACTGTAAAAGGGTGGCTGGCCCTAAGTATTTGTCTCCATTCCACCAATAAGAGGGGCAGCTTGTTGAACAGCACATACACAAGATACATTCCCATAAGCCATCAAGTTTAGCTCTTTCTTCCGGAGTTTGCAGGCGTTCTTGATCTCCTTCTTTTGGGGGCTCTGCCTTTAACCATGGCTCAACAGACGCCAGTTGTTCATAAGCCATTGAAAGATCAGGAACTAGATCCTTAATAACAGGCATATGAGGCAGAGGATAAATTGTAACAGTGTCTTTAATTTCTGAGATTGGCTTAATGCAGGCCAAGGTATTGGTTCCATCGATGTTCATCGAGCAACTCCCACACACGCCTTCACGACACGACCGTCGAAAGGTCAAGGTCGGATCTATTTTATCTTTAATGTACATTAAAGCATCTAGAATCATGGTGCCACTTTGATTGAGATCAACCTCATAATAGTCCAAACGTGGGTTCACTTCCGGATTTTCAGGGTCCCAACGGTAAATAGCAAAGATTTTCGTATTTTTTGCCATAGACGAAGCCTTATGAGTTTTTCCTTCAGTCATCTTTGAATTTTTAGGTAATGTAAATTCAACCATAGAAAACTCCTTAATAGACCCGTTCTTGGAGAGGGACAACCTCAACCTCATCGGTCAAAGTGTACATATGGACAGGACGATATTCCAGCTTGATCTCAGCTTTGTCATCAACCCAGGCAAGTGTATGTTTGAGCCATTGCTGGTCATTGCGTTTTGAATAATCTTCACGGGCATGGCTTCCACGGCTTTCTTGACGCGCCAAAGCAGATGCCAGTGTCACAAGGGATTGCCCCATCATATTTTCAAGCTCAAGAGCTTCCATCAAATCGGAATTCCAAATCAAAGAACGATCAAAAAGAGCAATGTCTTGGAGTGACTTATGGATGTCTTGCATTTTAGAAAGCCCTGTTGCGAGAATGTCTTGCCGACGAAAGACAGAACAATGAGCTTGCATTGTTTTTTGCATTTGGAGGCGGATTTCAGACGTTTTAAGCGGTCCTTTTGCATGACGTAGTCGATCAAGTCTTGTAAAAGATTGCTCACCTGCGCCTTTAGGAAGGGGACGCAGAAGGGTGTTTGGTTTAATGAGAGATTGTGCTCTTAATGCTGCAGCTCGCCCAAAAACAACCAGATCAAGTAATGAGTTTGTTCCCAAGCGATTGGCGCCATGGACAGAGACACATGCCCCTTCTCCAATTGCCATCAGTCCTGGAACCACAGCTTCAAGATCTCCACCACGCGGTGTCACAACCTCAGCATGGTAATTGGTCGGAACGCCTCCCATATTATAATGAACCGTCGGTGTCACAGGAATAGGTTCTTTTGTTGTATCCACCCCCGCAAAGATTCTTGCCGTTTCTGAAATCCCAGGCAAACGCTCATGAATGGTCGCAGGATCAAGATGCTCAAGATGAAGCTCTACATAATCTTGATACGGACCACACCCGCGCCCTTCTTGAATTTCAATGGTAATGGCCCGACTCACGACATCGCGGGAGGCTAAATCTTTAGCATGGGGCGCATATTTCTCCATAAAACGCTCACCCTGACTATTGGTAAGATAGCCACCTTCCCCGCGCGCGCCTTCTGAAATCAAGCAACCCGCCCCATAAATCCCAGTAGGGTGAAACTGAATGAACTCCATATCCTGGAGTGGAAGCCCAGCCCGTAAGACCATGCCATTCCCGTCTCCTGTGCATGTATGGGCGCCTGTACATGAAAAGAAAGTTCTTCCATGCCCCCCGGTTGCTAAAACAACCATATGCGCTGAAAAACGATGAAGCTTGCCATCCTCAAGACTCCATGCTGTCACCCCTCGACAAGCCCCTTCTTCATCCATAATGAGATCAAGAGCAAAGTATTCAATAAAAAATCGTGTTTTATGCTTCAACGATTGTTGGTAAAGGGTGTGCAGAATGGCATGGCCGGTTCGATCTGCTGCGGCACAAGCTCGTTGTGCCATCTTCTCCCCTTTATTAAGAGTATGCCCCCCAAAAAGCCGTTGATAAATCTTCCCATTTCCTGTGCGTGAGAACGGCACGCCATAGTGCTCAAGTTCAATGACGGCATCCATGGCATTACGACACATGTATTCAATCGCGTCTTGGTCTCCAAGCCAATCGGAGCCCTTCACCGTATCATACATGTGATAACGCCAATGATCGCCATCTTCCATATTATTCAGAGCGGCGCTAATGCCCCCCTGAGCCGAAACTGTATGGCTGCGTGTTGGGAAAACTTTTGTGATACACGCCGTTGAAAGCCCAGTGGCGCTCATCCCTAATGCCGCGCGTAAGCCAGCGCCCCCTGCGCCAACAATGACCACATCATACGCGTGATCAATAATTTCATAGGCTTTTGTCATAATGTTTTAAGAACTCCTGTGGTGCTAAAGAGGATGAAAATGAATCTTAAGGATACAAAAACAGGCAAAGACAAATAAACTTATTGCCGCTCCTTTGAGGAAATAAATCAGCCCTACTTTAAGAAAAGGGTGATGAATATAGTCTTCAATAACAACTTGAATCCCTAGTTGCGCATGATAAAGAAGGAGCCCTATCAACAGAACCATCCCTGTTGCTGTAAGAGGCGACTTTAACCACGTCACAATGGCCGTATAATCATTGGGAGAATAAATCAACAACGAACCCAGAAACCAGAGACTCAAGGGAAATAAAGCTATTGCCGTCAAGCGTTGAGCTTTCCAATGATCACTTCCATGAGGATTAGACGCCATGAGTTCCTTCCTAAAATAAAATCCAATAAAGCAAAGTTAAAATAAAAGAAGCCCCAACAACACCCCATCCCGTTCGATAGGTTGTTTTAAGATCAAAGCCATATCCGGCATCCCACATCAAATGACGAAGACCATTCGCTAAATGATAGAAAAAGGCATAGACCATTAAAAAGAGAAAAAATTTCCCCAAAAAAGTTTGCCCCATTACAACCATCCAAGAAAAGCATTTAGGCTCGCTGGCAACCCCATAAAGCCATAAGATGATCCCCCCCACCCCAATACAGAGAAAAGCCCCTGTAAAACGGTGCATAATGGAAAGAACTGACGTCAATTGAGGTTTGTAAACTTGAAGATGCGGTGACAGCGGTCTTTTAGACGGCATCATGATAAAAACTTCCCTCCACACTTTAAAGTGAGATGATTTTGAAACAAATTTTAGTCTTGTGCAAGAATAACTATTTTCTAAAAATTACTCCTATGAACATGTTTAAAACAAATCCATTTTGACAAATTTTTTTTCACGTGCTTATTATGAGGCTGCTTAACAATAAAAAGGATCCACAAAATGATGAAAAAATCTTTTACTCTAAAAGCTTTAATCAATCTTTTTACCTTCATTTTATTTTTTTCTCAGGCAAAATCATCAAGCATTTTTGATGATTATCTGCAACAAATTGAAGGAGAATTTGATCACACATTGTCCTCAGCTAACAAATATAAAGTTATT
Source organism: Candidatus Paracaedimonas acanthamoebae (assembly GCA_000743035.1). GTDB lineage: Bacteria > Pseudomonadota > Alphaproteobacteria > Caedimonadales > Caedimonadaceae > Paracaedimonas > Paracaedimonas acanthamoebae. The sequence continues at coordinate 1,717,583 of CP008936.1, read as the reverse complement.
TCTAGACCAATTAATATTGAGTATCTTCAAAGCGTAAAAAATCTTCAAGATTTAGATGAAAAACAACTCACGACAGGTGTCAGTGCCGATCCTCTAGCCATCAGAGATCCAAGTAATGGAAAATTTATACGTGATAACTATGACAAGACAACCGCTTTAAGCCTTGCTATCTCTCTTGGAAAACAAGATCTTGTTGAGAAATTTCTAATGGTTGTGCCAGATGTTAATGATTTGGCTTTGACCGCTTGGGGGTTTCGTCAACTTTATACCCTCGCTCATATGGCTTTAGATCCCTCTTTTCCGAAGTCTTCTCAACCCGTTCCTCTTGAAATTCGACTCGCCATTGTTGACACCTTATTTAAAAAATGGGCTAATTTTAATGCGATCGTTAAGCCTAATATTTATGCAAATCCACCCCTGACAGCAGGAAAAACTCACTTAGCATGCTTTGATGAAGTATATTCTCTTCAAGCGCGTGCTTTACTTTACGGAGCGGATCCAACCTTAAAAGGTACGTCGTTTTATGGTATAGATCTAGGAAGTGAATGGAATAAGTTTTTAATGGAAACGCTTTTCAAGCAATACATTGAAATGATTGACTTAAGGAAAAAGACAGCTCCGACACCAACTGTTCTCCAGCACCTTCATGACTTTGCCCACAAAAGGGGATTTGATTTGAAAAATCTTGAAAACTTGGTTGCGATGGGTCAAAAAAATGCCGCCCAAATTGAAAAATTCAAATCTCAAAAAACAAAAAAAGCTAAGAGTAAAGTTCACCATTTGAAGACTATTCAGCAAGAATTTGAAAAAGACTTTAAGTCAGAGATTGCAAAGCTTAAGAAAAATAACCCTCTTTTAAATTAGATTAATTTAAAAGGAGCTCCCTAGTTCAATAGGGGGCTCTCTTTTTTAGGAACTTACACCATAAAACTATTTATAGAACACCATAAAATGTTTCACGTGAAACATTTTACCCATTTAAATCCTACATAGAAGCGCTATCAAGCCTTAAGGAAAGAGCCTCCGCCATATGAATTTTATGGATCATCTCACTTTCCTCCAAATCGGCAATTGTCCGTGCCACCCGAAGAAGGCGATGATAACTACGCGCTGAAAATTTAAGTTTTTCAGCAGCTTGATTGAGCAGCTTCTGACTTTCTTCCTCGAGATTAAGAATAACGTCTAGTTCTTTTCCTGACGCTTCGGCATTCACGCGACTTGAACTGTTGGGTGTCTTCTTTAAAAACCGTTGACGCTGATGCCAACGTGCTTTTGACACCCGTTCAGCCACATTTGCTGTCGATTCTTTTCCTGACAGTAAAGCGAGCTCTAAAGGTTTGACAGCCGGGGTAAACACCTGAAAATCAATGCGATCCAATAGAGGACCAGAAATTTTTGCTTGATAATCAACAGCACATTTCGGCGCGCGAGAGCAAGCTCTGGTCACATCATCCAAATACCCGCACCGACATGGATTCATGGCAGCAATGAGTTGAAACCGCGCGGGATAGGTAATATGCGCATTCGCGCGCGCAATGGTCACTTGCCCTGTTTCAAGAGGCTGACGCAAGGATTCAAGGGCACTTCGTGAAAACTCAGGCAATTCATCTAGAAATAAGACACCCCGGTGCGCCAGCGTTACTTCGCCCGGCAAGGCCTTAAACCCACCCCCCACAAGAGCCGGCAGAGACGCTGAATGATGAGGATCGCGATAAGGTCTTTGCTTAATCAATGTCCCTTCCTGCAGTTTTCCTGCAATACTATGAATCATAGTGACTTCAAGAGCTTCTTCAGGCTCAAGGGGCGGAAGAATTCCCGGCAACCGCGCCGCAAGCATCGATTTTCCGGCTCCAGGTGGCCCCATAAGGAGAAGATTATGCCCTCCCGCCGCAGCAATTTCGAGGGCTCGCTTGGCAGTTTCTTGCCCTTTCACATCGATAAGGTCGAAAGCACTTTGATTATCTTCTCTCATACCGGGTGCGGGTTGAGGCAAAATTTGAAGGCCTTTAAAATGATTGATCAAGGACAACAGACTTGAAGGTGCCAAGATATCAATATCAGGAGCCCAGGCAGCCTCTTTTCCGCAGGCTTCGGGACAAATCAGGCCTTGACTCTGGCTTGAGGCATGAAGGGCAGCAGGTAAAACGCCAGAAACTGGTGAAATCCGACCATCAAGAGCAAGTTCGCCCAAAGCTACATAACGATGCACTTCTTCAAAGGGCAACACCTCCAAGGCCACCAAAAGCCCCAAAGCAATCGGCAGGTCATAATGGCTACCTTCTTTTTGAATATCTGCGGGTGAGAGATTGACTATGATGCGCTTGGGAGGCAAAGCAAGCCCTAAAGAGTGAAGCGCCGCGCGCACTCTTTCACGCGATTCAGCAACGGCTTTATCGGGCAGCCCAACAATTGAAAAAGATGGCATTCCCGTTGTGATTTGGACTTGAACATCAATGGCAAGGGGTTCAATCCCTTGGAAAGCGACAGTATTAATGCGCGCGACCATATTGTTTCTTCTCTATATTTTTTAATATTTTTATCTCGACTACACCTTAATAAATTGAGAAATAAGCACAAAAATATTTATTGAGTGCTTTATTTATCATTCTACTTCAAACAATTTTTGGTGACCTTTGTTGAGCATCTTTATATTCTTATTCCCTTCTCTTTGATGAAAGTAGGCAAGTAGATGATCTGGATAGGATTGATCATTTTGTGTGAGGACATAATCCTTAATGACAAAATGAGACACGCCTGGTTCTAGGAGAGCGTTCGTAAACACAAGGTAAATACTTTTCTCAGTCGTGTCAGCAGGAAGTTCTAGCGTATCTTTAACAAGGCCGGGTTTTTGATAGTGCTTAGAGGCTAAGAATTTCTTTTGATCGTGGGAGAGAAACCTTACAGAAAATCCACCTTTTTTGAGATCAACCTCAAAGGACACTTCAGGAGCAGCGGCTAATGTCATGGGAATGGGTTTGCTGATCAGTTGAGAATCCCATTTACAAGGATTGGTGGTGACCTCAATTCCTTGACCTGTGCGCTCAACCTTTTGAGGTGAAAAGGGTGTGAGGATTTTTTCAGGAGAAAGAGGCGACTGAGTTAAGGTATAATTCTTAATGATAAAGTGAGATACACCTGCCTCTGGTAGATTATTTGTAAAAATAAGGTAGACACTTTCATCAGTGGTTCCAAAGGGAAGCTTGAGCGTATCTTTAACAAGGCCAGGTTTTTGATAGTACTTAGCACCTAGAAATTTCTTTCGATCTTGCGAGAGAAATTTCACACCAAAGCCGCCGTGCCTAAGACAAACTTCAAAGTCCAGTTCAAAAGGTGTGTTTGAAACAATCGGAATTTCTTTGCTGATCAGCTGATAATCCCATTTACAAGAATTGGTAGTGACATCAATGCCTGTCTCTTTCCACTCAACCTTATTCTTAACAGAAGAGGTTAAACTTTTCTCAGGAGGAATAGGTGAAATTCCTTGAGGAACAATACGAGCTGTTGAAGATCCTTTTTGCTCCTGCTCAACCAAGGTGCTTGTGGCCTGTGCACAAGACGCATAGACCTGTGAAATAATAACAACCCATGATAAAATCTTTTTTCCCATGTGCTTCCTCTCATCCGTTCAGCCTTATTCAATCATCTCTAAAGCATTTACATGTAAGACGAGCTTAAAAATTATGGTCTGTGTATGTCAATTCCTTTGCAATGATGGGATAAAACTACCTTTGGATAGCCAAATTCAAATTTATACACGTTTTTCCAATACTTTATCCCAAACAAGGCGCTCGACATGCATCTTATTGAGTTTATTGAGCATCTGAATCCCTGTGGGTGAGGTCACATTAATCTCTGTCAGATAATCACCAATGATATCAAGACCTACGAAGAAAAGCCCCATTTCTTTTAACATAGGCGCGAGTTCTTGGCAGATTTTCTTATCTTTTTCAGTGGGGTGATAAGGTTGCCCTTGACCGCCGCGCACAAGGTTACTTCGAATACTTTCTTCGGCTGGAATCCGACTAAACCCGCCAATGAGTTCCCCATCCAATAAGAGAAGACGTTTATCCCCTTGGCGGACCTCAGGAAGAAATTTTTGCACCATCCATGGCTGAGTTGGGTAACTCTTACGCATCATTTCTGTAGCAACCGCCAAATTAACATCGCCTGGCTTCAGGTAAAAAATTCCCGCCCCTCCAAATTCGTAAAGCGGTTTAAGGATAATATCCCCATGCGTCTCTTGGAACGCTGTGATTTCCTCAAGATCTTCCGTAATCAAGGTGGGTGGCATAAGATGAGCAAACTTCGTAATCAACAGCTTTTCTGGCGCATTCCGAACCCCATGAGGTGCATTGAGCACCAGTGTGGTAGGGGGAAGACTTTCAAGAAGATATGTGTTTGTAAAATAGCCTAAATCAAAAGGAGGGTTTTGTCGGATCCAGATCACATCCATGTCTGACAAATCCCGCATTTCAGATTTGCTTAGAATTAAAGGTGGCATCATCGCCGTATCAATCGAGAGGGGGAAAAGAGGTGCTCGTACCTGATGATTACTCCAAGTCAGCTGATGCGGCTCATAAAAATAAAGTTCATACCCTCGACGATTCGCCTCAAAAATTAAGGCCACTGTCGTGTCAGCCGCATAATTTAATGATGGCAGCGGATCCATTTGAAAAGCAACTTTAAGCCGCATCTTCTCCTCCACAATTAATGATCTTTATTGAAAAGAAGAACCTGTGTTCGGTTCATCTAATGTTTGAGGTCTTAAAGGCTCATCAGGTGCATCTATAATTGGAAAATCTTCTAAAGTCGCTTGATCTTGCTGATGAGTTTTTCCTTGAGATGTCGCCGAAGCCGGTGATTTAATCGTCACATAGCTCGTCACTTTGCGGACCCCACCAATATGACGCGCATAATGAATAACTTTATCAAGCTCTTGTTGATTTTGAGCAATTCCCATCAAGAACACAGTTCCATTCTCAGTATGCACATTGTAATTCAAAGAGCGAATTTTATTATCATTTAGAATTTTTGTTTTAAGCTGGGTTGTAATCCAACTATCACGAGCATATTGTTGAAAAGAGGATGTTTTACCTACGGTTGTTTCGTCAACAACTTCCTTAACCCCCGGAACTTGCCACACATATCGAACCGCATCAATTTGTTGTTCTGGTGTCTCGAGTTCACCTGTAATCAAGACTCGCCCCTGCCGCACAACAACATTTGTTGCCATCACAAGCTCCGGCCTTTTATCCATCCATTTTGCCTGAATGTGCGCTTTAATTTGTGCATCTGAAAAAACGCCTTTCATCCCTCGCTCTTCCGACGCACTCGTAGCAACCGTTGTAGCCCCCCCCATAAAAGCAACAGGGGCACACCCTGATAGCATAAAAAGACTCATGATCGTTGACGCTGAAACAAGCATTGTTTTCATATTAATCTCCGTTTTGTATAAACCACATGTTTTGAAGATGATTCCATCGCAATGGAAGAACTAAGATTATATCGAAGCGAATCTGAAGGCCAGCAAGTTTTGGATTTTTTGATAAAAACCATGTGGCCGCTCTTTGAATTCTTTGTTGTTGTGCCATTCTTAACGATTCAAGGGCTAAGGCATGAGTAGATCGCGCCTTGACCTCAATAATGGCCAAAATTTTACGGCGTTTTGCGATAATATCAATCTCTCCCACAGGTGTTTTATATCGCGTTGCTAGAATCTGATATCCTTTGAAGCGCAATAAAATCCGACTTATTCTTTCAGCCCAACGCCCTTTGCATTCCGCTTGAATTTTTCGACGAGCTTTGCTCGTATGTTTACAACTTGCGTAAGAGCGATTACTCTTTGTTTCACGTGAAACATTTTGTTGAAGGATGTCTTGTAATGAAATCATGCTTTAAAGCCTTTATGGTCAGTCTATTATTCGGCCTTACATCTTGTGAGACCACCATACCTCAAAATCAAGCTGATCAACAAGACTCTCTTTCACTTCAGGCTGAACCTCTTCAGGAAGAATCCCTTCTTTCTCACAAACGCAAAGTTGGGGTTTTGCTCCCTCTCTCAGGCTCTCATGCGGCGCTTGGTCACTTCTTAAGGCAGGCGACCGAGCTTAGCTTTTTTGAGCACCCCACAGAAGAAATTGAGCTGGTTTATAAAGATACTGAAGGGGCACCTCAAGGCGCCCTCAAAGCGGCTCAAGAATGCATGAATGAGAATATAGAGGCCATCATTGGTCCTGTCTTCTCTGCCGAAGTAAAAGCTATTAAACCTTTCCTTAAAGCCCACCAGCTTCCTCTTCTTTCTTTTTCAAATGATATTAAGATGGCCGAACAAGGGATTTTTATGTTTGGCTTTTCACCACAAGCCCAAGTTCGTGAAATTCTTGAGTACGCTTCTCACCAAAATCTCAACAGGATCGCAGCGCTTGTTCCCAAAACAGCCTATGGAGATAGTCTCAGCCATGAACTAAAAAAAGAGACTGCGACGCGACATCTTACCCTTGTTGGATTGATTCCTTATGAAGGGCAAGGCGAGAATCTTAAGACGGAATTAGACCATCTCAAGCATATTTCCTATGACGCTCTTTTTATTCCTGTTGGAGGGAAAGAGTTAAAAAATCTTTTCCAAAACTTAGATTATTATGCTTTTGATTATTCACACCATCAACTTTTAGGAACAACTTTGTGGGAAAGCAAGGAAGCGCCGTCTCAACTTTTAGGGAGTTGGTATGCGGCACCAACCCCAGAGACTTATCAAGCCTTTGAAAGTCGCTTTGAGAAAATTTATGGGGCCGCCCCTCAACGGATGGCAAGCCTTGGGTATGATGCCATCGTGGCCTTATCGCATGCCATAAAAGAGGCCCCGACTAAGCGTTTAAGTTTTCGAGACTTTATTAAGACGGATGGTTTTTATGGGGCCAATGGTTTCTTTCGTCTGAAAGAAGATGGCTCTGTTGAGAGGACCTTTTTTATTTTTAAATGGACTGAGCAAGGTCCTCAGCCTGTGACCTCGGTCCTTTAGAGAGGTTTTTTCCTAGTGTAGATGTCAATAAGTAAACTACCTAAGTAATTTTTGCCTATAGATTAATCATTTAAAGGCCTTTTAGTATTTTCCTGATCAAAAAATGATTGAGGAAATGTCTCATGAAACTAAATAACTTCAAATGCTTCTTATTGCTGATCAATCTCTTTACATCGACGCTTACATTCGGCTCTAGTAATGATGACAGAGAAAAATTATCGACTTCGCTCTCAAAGATAACTCTTGTCAGCGATGATAAGGATGCCTTTACATGGCAAAATACTCAACATTATAAAGAATTAGTTTCCCAACTTACCACGATAGCTGAGCGTGAATTCACCTCTATCATCGGACAACTCGTCTCTTTGATAAAAAAACATCGCGCTTTTTTTCAAGAACGGCATGAAGTTGTTAGAATAATTTTACAACGCAGTATTTTTTCTTGGATGAAAGAAGATGTTCTTACAAAATCTCAATATGAAGCAGAAAACCAACCACAATGGAGTGATCAAGATGATGCATATGACGACACTGATGAAGAAGATGCCTGGCGGACTGCGTATCAAAATGGTTATGAACGATATGACAATTCATCAGAGAGCGATGAAAATACGTCTCTCTATGATTATGAAGAAGATGACTGTTACTCTGAGAGTTCTATAATTTCAAGTACAGATGACAATCAATATGAAGTCTGGCAACTTGAAAAACTAAGAAAGATGTTTCTTTTAGATTTTGACTCGATTGATGACTTTACCCCAGAATCCATTGATCCTGTTGCCATTAACAGGTATTTAGAAAATCATGTTGAACGTCTAAATGGAAAATACAGTTGGCTCCTCCACGAAGAAATAGAGGGTACTTTACAGGTTTCATGGGAGTTTACTGAAAAGATTAAAGATGAAATTAATGTTCCCAAAGAATTAGTAAGCACGATCTTTGAAGGCCTTTGGTTTTATTATGATTGGGAACAATTCGATTTTAATGGTCCGAAATTTTTGGAAAAGACCTATATCCAAACAATCACGGACCTCCATGATGGTAAAATTTCTCAAGATATTAGAAAAGAACTTTTAGACTCAATCCACCAAATGTTTACTTTTAATTCTGAGGATTTTACGGAACCATTCAAAAATATTTCCTTAAAGTATAATGAAAGGGCTGAACAAAATGATTGGCGGGGCGCTTTAATAGAATGGTCTATCTATACGACATACCGAAAAATTTTCGAAAATCCTTCAAAAAAATCTAAGGTAAAACAATACATAACAACAGTTCCTGCTTTACCTGTGGTTCAAACATTTAATCGCGAAGCCTATCTTACCTCTCGTCTTCATGCGGCTTATACGCGCGCGCGAGAAGCCTATACAAAAGTCTATCCCCATCCTCAAACACGTTATATTTCTTATGGAAAATCTTCCTCTCCCAAACGGACTACTCTGGATATCCAAAGCGTATTTATAAAGCTCAGACAAATAGGAATGCATTACGAGTCTCTTCGATCAAAGGGCAAAGAAAATATTTTCGTTCCTTCTTTTTATTTCATTGTTTCTACAGAAGGAAATAAGAAACAATTTAAAGAGGTTCCTTTAAATTTCGCTCAACTTCCCAAACGAGCCTTAACCCGCCGGGCAAACGATGGTGTTTTCGTAAAAGATCACGCAACTGATCAATAATATTTTTTTGAGCGCGTAAAACATGATGTGGTGGAAGGAAGTGTTCTTCAAGGAAAGAACCGAGAAGATATTCAAAAAGAAGTAGAAGATATCATTAAACACCCCGCTTCTGTGAATTGTACCTCACAATTTGTTCACAGTGAGCGCGTCATGATGGAGTTTTTCCGGAACAAAACCTATATCCAGCAGCTTTGTGATACTTTAGCCTCTTTGTTAGCTCCTGGACTTTATAAAGTTCATGGAGTTGCTTTATTGGGATATTCGACGAATACGATATGCCCTCATTGCACCCCTACCCTTGTTTATCTTCAGAATTCTCATGAAAAAGGTGGGTTTTTAGACTTACTTATTAGCCATCTTATTTCGATGAAAGGAGATATTACGTTTAAGCCCAAAGGGTATAATCCTAACGTCACACCTCCTATGGATTGGCGTCAATTCCGATTAAATACATTGATCACTGGAAAAATTAATTTTGATTCTCAAGCTCATGATCTGACAGATGAAGGACAACATTCCCATACTAAAATTAATAAATCTCCCAAAGAGACTCATAATCCCCACGCAAAACTTTTCTTTCCCGATGATGAAATTAGTCTCTCCGCATATCCTTTATTGGAAGATGGAACTCGAGATCCTTCACAACGCTTCTTTTATGAATTTGTCGGCAAAGATGTTCATACAGATCCAAAGTATAAGCAAAAAAAGAAGCTTTCTGCATACCAAGGAATTATTTTTTCGAGTGGAAGTTCAGCGTGACAAAGAAAATTAACAAACTCGACTCCTAAGTTCACACATTTCTACATGAATGGAGCTGATCTCTTAATTCGGGGCAAATCCATTACAAGCCTTCTCTTATTCTTGCGCTGCCGAGCTTTTGGCTTTGATGACCAGCAGTTTGATGAGTTTGCGTGCTTCTAATACGGCACTTCGTCCCCTCTCTTCTCCCACGCTGGAAGGGTTAAAGCACCCCCATATCACTTAAAATGGTGATTATCTCGCTATCTTTGGTGATTTTTAATAAATGAGGCAAGGAGACTTTTTCGTGGGCCCCTTTACCTAATTTTACACCACATTGCATACTTTTAAAGTAGTCTACCAAATGTCCTCTTGTAAATTGCCAGGTGCCATTTTCAATGGCCGTGTTGACAACCTTGCTCCCATGAGAAAATCTGAAAAAAGCGCTGCCAATTAATTCTTCTAAAAGGAGCTTATGAAGGGCCGGCCCCCATGCAAGCCAAGTTTCGTTGTCTTGTATATCCTGAACATGATAAGAAGGCCATTCAACGGGTACTTTCTGCCTCAATTTTATTTAAGCTCTGTGACGAGGCGTGACTCATACGTGATCAAGCTAAAATCTCGCTTCATGTGATCTGACCCAGTATCATCATAATTTGTCGTACTTATCATGGCATTTTCTAGGGTTGCAAAAATTTTAAGATGAGCATTTTTTTAAAAGGCTTAAAATCTTTTAAAATATGAGCACCTGTTTCTTCAAAAGCTTGGAAGGGTAAATTTTTAAATTTTCTGATTTCAGCCTCACTTAAGCGACTTTCAAGAATAACTTTTACAAGCACTCCTTTAGTGGGTACAAAACTCAAAGCTTCTAGGATCTCAGAATGTGGTTTTTGATGAGGACGTAACTTAAAGCACCTATGATTGCTTGGTCATTTGACTTTTTTATCGCATTAACAAAAATTCCCCTTCCTTTAGCGCCCCCCTCAAAAATTTTTTCTTCCTTAAAGTCACTTGATAAAGAAGAAGAGGGCAGAAAAGCTGCTATAAAAATTCTAACAATCGCAAAGGATAAGTATTTTTCTCGCATAAAAATCTCCTTCCTTCACAATAAAGTTTAGAAATCATTTAATTTAAAAATATAATGAACTTCGAGTTTAAAAATACCTTTTATTTCTAAATATTTATGCTCGAATCTGAGTTTTCAATAAATGACGAAGCCATAAGGTATTGACCTTCTCTTGCAGGCTATTTTTCTTCTTGAGGATATTTGGCACTTAAACCCCAGGCCCATACCATGGCTGTTTTATCAAGGGTTGCCGTGTAATGGTCAGGCTTTTGATTATGCGAAAAATGAGCTTTAAAAGCTTTGATAACAGGCTCATGCGCTGGCGTAATGTAGGCACTCTCAGGACATTGATACCCATACGCCCGCAAAGCATTTAAAAAGAAAGCCTCGCTGATACCTTGAGGAAGCGGTTCTTTCGGAAGGTATCCCTCTGATATAAATGTGGGGTTGCTTCTTTCTTTTTCAGTAAGCCAAGCACCTACCCCATATTGTGTATAAAGCTCTTCCCAAGGAAATAAGATACCAGGATCTGATTTCTTATCAGGCACAATATCAGCATGTCCAACAACATTTTCAGGAGAAATATTATATTTTTCAACAATTCCTGCACTCAGTTGACCTAACGTGGCAATTTGATCAGGATCAAATGCAAACCATTGTCGTTTCCCACCACTTTCAATAAAACCTTTATTCACATTTTCAACACCAATCGAAGAAGCATTAAGATTTTGAATTCCTCTCCAATAACTGGCCCCAGCGTGCCAAGCCCGCTTTTCTTCTGGGACAAGTTGAGTGACAACGCCTCCTTTAACGGCATTCACTTCTTCTTTTTCAGTAATGACATAGTGGGCACTGACACGCCCATCAGGGATGTTTGCTGTAAATAACCGCATCGTGGTTGGATAATCACAAACCGTATAATGCATTACAAGAGATTGGATTGTTTGGTCTCCGCGGCTATCCCAATGGTTCCTATTGACCTCACTTCCTATGAATTCTTGCACTTGATAGCCTTGTACCCCATAAATATCTTTTTCTTGGATAGTTATTCTTGGCTTAAAAGCTTCAGGAAAAATACTTTCAATTGCGGTGGCACCAACACTCTTAACGCCAGCAAGAGATAAAAGTGAGAGTAAGAGAAATCGCTTTTTCATGGAGGTCTTCTTTCTTGGTAAGGTTAAGATTAGTTTTAATATTATTCACCAATGAGACTTTCTGTCAATTTAAGACTAAAACCTTCAGTGGTACGCTTCATCGAAATGCCACATATACTCCCTCAGCCATAAGGCATTCACTTTTTCCTGTAGGCTATTTTGCTTAAGGCGCCCTTGAAGGCTTTCAAAATCAATCTTCTCTAGAGATTGATCTTGAGTACGGCACGACAACACCATGTTTTCTAGGCCGGTTAAAGGATCTTTGTGGCGCTGGAGGCATTGGCCACACACCCCCTTCATCATACATTGCATGGGAGCGCTTACACTTGCAGTCATGTTACAAGAGGTCTTAAGCAAAGACTTACTCAACAAAGGACGCATCTGTTCCACCGCCGCCATTGTTTTTACAGAAGCAATAATAAATAAGTGATCTACATCCATTAATTGTTGTGTTTCCACAAGCTTATATAAGGTCTCTATGATCGTTCCTTGATAAAGATGATCTTGGGGTCGTCGAGACCAATCATCAACGGGTTGCGTAAATGTCCAATAGATAACATCTGAGGTTTGTTCAGCTTTTTCTTGATAGATAACCTCTTTTGGATGGGGATATCCCATCAAATAATGCACATCATTACCGGCCTTTTGCATGGCTTTTCCGATTTCTAACAACCCTGTATTTGCATGACCTTCTCCAATTAAAAGCACTTTTTCTTGGTCAGGAATTGCAAGGGGTGCTCCCGTCGGTCCCATGAAAACAATAGGGTCGCCTGGCTTTAAATATCGACTGATCAATGAAGAAGCCCCTGCGTTAGAAATAATCCCATGGATAAGACCTTGATCTTTATCGACCCAGGCACCTCGAACAGCCATATTTTCCATCACTAAAGGAGGATGATGAATCCGAGGAGCTAAGTCTTCATAATTTTGTAGGCGAAAAAATTGTCCTGGTTGAAAGTTTTGTGCTGCAGCAGGTGCAGATATAATAAGCTCGTGAACATCTGGCGTTAAACGAGTCACAGCCACAAGTTTTGATGTTAAAGCGTGCTCAATCCGGCGGATAAAAACTGACGTATCCTCCTGAGTTACCTTAATTTTTAAAAGAGTGTCCGAGATCAAGGGAACACCTTGCTTTGCGCTTGCCATGGCTTTGACGACACTGCCAGCATAGCGCGCATGAAGATCTCCAAAATGACTGATAGCCCGCCCTTCACCCTCTTGATATACTATGCAACTCCCCGGCATTAAGGGCTTTAAATATTCCTCAGCCGTGGCAAAACTATCAGGATCCTCCTCAGCGACTTGTGTATTTGGGGTTGCGCCTGTCGCGATTAAAATCGTCCGCGCGACCATCTCTTCTTCTTGAGCTTTGTGACGTATTTTAAGGCTTTTTGCATAACCATAAGAATCAACGATGACTTCTAAAGGAAGAGCATCTAGTAAGAATTTTACACCTTCTTGCATGGCTTTAAAGACTTCTTCATGATTAAGTCGATAACTAGGCGCATCGGTTAAATTCTTTCGATAAAGAATCGTGGCCCCACCCAGGCTCTCTAAAGTTTCTTGAAGGGTGTTTTTAGTCTGCATGAATAGACGTGCATGAGCTAAAAATTCTTGCGCAATTGCATGATCTTCTACTTGCCAATCTCGTGTGACCTCTTCGTAACCTAATTTCTCGACAAGGGCATGGTATCGGTCAGAAAATTTTTTCACTTGAAGAGGATAATAAGCTAAGGCTTCTGTTGCTGCATCGATTGCTGTTAATCCCCCTCCAATAACAACGATAGGAAGCCTAATCGTGAGGGACGAAAAAGAAGAAGAGCGGCTTGCCCCTGTCAATTGTAATCCCATCAAAAAATCTTGAGCTAAACGAACGCCAGGGGCGGTCCCATTTTTAAGAGAAAGCCAACGAGGACTTCCGGCCCCACAACACAAAGCAATATGATGAAATCCAAGCGCCCAACTTGTCTCTTTAGTCAGCTGGCTGCCAAACCTAACCCCCCCAAACAATCGAAACTTCGCCTGTCGCTCAAGAAGAATACGAATTAAAAGTAAATAATTCTTCTGCCAGCGCACCGTAATGCCGTATTCAGCTACGCCACCAAATCCTGCAATAAGACGTTGATCTAAATCTTCAAAATGCGCTTTAATATTATAAATAGGCTTGTGAAAATGAGGTGGTAACGGCTCAATCTTAAGTCCATCAACGCCAATGACAGTATGCCCATCTCTGAGAAGATAATGAGCCACGGTAAAACCTGCAGGACCCATCCCCACCACAAGGGTGTTACGCCCAGTTGAAGCTTCAGGAAAAGGCTTTTTCAGATTCAAAGGATTCCACCGCACAAGAAGAGCGTACATTTCAAATCCCCAAGGTAGAGCAAGAATTTCTTCTAATATCTGGGTTTCAATGGAAGGAACATCCACAGGCGTTTGCTTTTGAAAAATACACGCCTTCGCGCAATCATTGCAGATCCGATGTCCTGTGGCCGCCACCAACGGGTTATCTAGTAATATTATTGCAAAAGCGGCTAAACTAAGGCCCCTTTCTTTTAATTCATTCATCTCTGAAATTTTTTGCTGAAGAGGGCAGCCTGTAAGTGTATTCCCTAAAGGATTTTTTTGTAACACCTCTGTCCCTTTTTCAAAGAGCCCCTTCGCGCATGAATCTTTGCCTTGAGGGTGACACTTAATGCAATAGGTTGCTTGGTCAAGAGCATGCGCAAGCGAAACGCCGGGATCCGTGTGATGAAATCCTTTTCGTTCTCGTTTGTGGTTATGCTGAACCGTGAAGCCTTTATCTTCTTCCTCAACCTCAATTAACCGTGCAAAATCCCATCGAGCAGGAAGCTTAAAAAGAAGGCCCTTCTGGTGTTTTTTCTGGCCTTCTGGATGGGTAAGAGCCCATTCGGCATAATGAACAGCATGAGCAAGGTTTTCGTGATTCAGCGCCTCGTTTTCGAGCCACTTTAAGATTTGCTGCGCAAAGTTGAGTTCTTGGGTCAAAAGATCTTCGTTGTCTTGAAATTCCTTAAAGAGAGAAGGGGAGAAAGCTTGCGCAGGCCTGTCCTTTTTTTTAAGCGCTACACGCCGCAAGACAAATTGCCTTTTACACCGCCATAAAGGGTCTAAAAGGGTGTGCTGCTCTCGAAGCTTCTCAATCTCTTTCTCAATACCAAATAAAGCGGCAAGATAATCCTCAAGAAAAGTGGCCACCTTAATAAGAAAAGAACTTTCCTCTTGGGGGGTTAATGTTTCAGGTGTTAATCGAGCTTTCTGATATTCCGCTCCTTGTAAAGGATCTTGCTGGGTCAGGAAACTGAGAAAAGAAGCATCAACTTTTTTAAGACCTTCCAATGTCTTAAGTTCTTCAAAAGAAACACCATTTTTAAGGGAAAAATTTTTCATCCAATCAAGTATGCGAATTAATCACGAACAGTGACCATCCGTCCTAAAGGTTTACCGCCCAACAAATGAACATGAAAATGAGGGACTTCTTGGCCTCCATAAAGGCCATGATTTGTAATCATACGATAGCCATACTCTTTTAACCCCAACAAATCAATGACATTCACAATGGCCTCTGAGAAGCCTTTTAATTGTTCTGGCGTAGCATTTTGATAAAATTCATAAACATTTTGATAGGCTGCTTTGGGAATCACAAGAGCATGGACAGGCGCTTGAGGATAAGCATCATGAAACGCGAGGGCTTCTTTATTCTCAAAGATCTTTTTACAAGGGACTTCTCCTCTTAAAATCCTTGCAAAGATGTTTCCTTCATCGTATGACATTTTTACCTCCAAATGATATGACTTGTTTGAAAAACCACATTATTTTGGAAATACTTTAGGCGTAAAAGTCAAGGAGACTTTGAATGACACAAGAACAATCCACCTCATGGCATGGGACAACCATCCTTAGTATTCGTAAAGGGAATGAAGTTGTCATTGCGGGCGATGGCCAGGTAACAATGGGCGCCATTACCATTAAATCTCAAGCTCGAAAAGTAAGAAGGCTTGGCAATGGTCATGTCATTGCAGGCTTTGCAGGAGCAACTGCGGATGCGTTTACCTTATTTGAACGATTGGAAGCGAAGCTTGAACAATATCCATCACAATTAACGAGAGCGTGTGTTGAGCTCGCAAAAGATTGGCGAACCGATAAATACTTGCGTCGCCTTGAGGCTCTAATGGCGGTTGCAGATGCCAATACCTCTCTGACCTTAACAGGAAATGGAGACGTCCTAGAGCCTGAAGATGGTGTCATTGGCATTGGATCCGGAGGCGCTTATGCGCTGGCTGCTGCCCGTGCCCTTATTGACGTTGACCATCTCTCAGCCGAAGAAATCGCCCGAAAAGCCATGAAAATTGCGGGAGATCTTTGTATTTATACCAATCATAACATTACAGTAGAAAAGTTAGCCCTATGAAATCTTTTACACCGCGTGAAATTGTCTCAGAGCTTGATCGGTTTATTGTTGGCCAAAAAGAAGCCAAGCGTGCTGTTGCCCTTGCCTTACGCAATCGCTGGCGACGTCTTCAGGTGAGAGAAGAGCTTCGCGAAGAAATTTTGCCCAAAAATATCTTAATGATTGGTCCTACAGGTGTTGGTAAAACTGAAATTGCGCGACGCCTTGCCAAACTTGCTGATGCGCCTTTTTTAAAAGTTGAAGCCACTAAATTCACAGAAGTTGGGTATGTTGGCCGCGATGTTGAACAAATTGTTCGCGACCTCATTGAAATTGCCATCCATGCCCAGAAAGACCGCCATAGGAAAGAGGTTCAAGCAAAAGCTGAGATCAATGCCGAAGAACGCATTCTGCAAGTTCTCGTAGGCGAAAATGCCTCTGAAGAGACCCAAGAAAAATTCCGTCGCATGCTGCATGAAGGTAAGCTTAGTGAGCGTGAGATTGAAATTGAAGTCTCTGATACTGCCGGCCTTCAAATGCCAACTGTTGATGTTCCTGGCATGCCCGGTGCCCAAATGGGGATGCTGAACCTCGGCGATGTCTTTGGCAAAGCGTTTGGCAACAGGACTAAAACACGTAAAATGCCTGTTTCTGAAGCGCTTGAGCTTTTGATTGTAGAGGAAAGCGACAAGCTCATCGATCTTGAGAAAACCGTTCAAGAAGCCATCACGTCAGTTGAGCAAAATGGCATTGTTTTTATTGATGAAATCGATAAGATTTGTGCGCGTTCAGATCGTCATGGCGCAGACGTCAGCCGAGAAGGTGTGCAGCGTGATCTTTTGCCTTTGATTGAAGGTACCTCTGTTGCAACGAAGCATGGCACCGTGAAAACGGATCATATCCTCTTTATTGCGTCAGGCGCCTTTCATTTAGCAAAACCTTCAGATCTCCTGCCTGAGCTTCAAGGTCGCTTACCCATTCGCGTTGAACTCAACGCGTTAAAGAAAGAAGACTTTGTCCAAATCCTGACAGAACCTGAGACTAGTCTTATTAAGCAATATGAGGCGCTTCTTGCAACAGAAGGCGTGATTCTTGGCTTTCAAGCCGATGCCATTCAAGAAATTGCAGCGCTGGCCGCTGAAGTAAATCAAAACGTTGAAAACATTGGCGCGCGTCGCCTTCATACGATCCTTGAAAAGCTTCTTGAAGAGATCAGCTTCACCGCAAGCGATCGTGGGGGGGAAACGATTGATATTACTCCCCAATACGTTCGTGAAACGGTTCAAGAACTCGCTAAGAATACTGATCTTTCAAAATTTATTTTATAAGGTACTTGCGTCAAGCATGCTGATGAATGACTTTTTTGGATCCCCGCCTTCGCGGGGGTGACAAACGACAGATTTCAATCCAGGTCATCCTTGGGCTTGTCCCAAGGATCTCAAGCAACATAAAGATCTTGCCTATCACCATTCAATATCTCTCAACATTTCTGGAACCCGCCTTCGCGGGGATGACACTGTAATATAGTGGGTGACTTTATAACCTTTTGATAAAAATTAGAATAATGTTCTTTTGAAACCATTACAAGCATCAAGAAAATATAAAAAACTCGTTTTGAAAGGGGGTTAATGGAATCTTCTTAAAAAATGTTTCACGTGAAACATTTTTAATAAACAGGGTGACTTTATAGAGGAGAATGGCACCTTATTTTTAATCTCATGTCATAAATTATTTATTAAGGGAATTTAAAGTAAGTCCAGAGGCATAAAAGCCTCTGGCACATTAGGGGAGGGAGAAGAATCGGCTATATAAGGGGGAGAAAAAGGGAAACCGATTCTTCTATAGTGTGGACCGTTTTATGTCGGCACCACAATTAAACTGTAATCAACGGCTCTTCAAGCTACCACTGTTCTTTTGAGATGATAGACATGCATTTTCGATATAACAACATTATAAAACATCCTATACCTCCATGAATAAAAAAATATTTTTACCATTATACAACGACTTATTATCAACCTTTATTGATATTTCATTATTTTCTCTTATATGTTTAAATAATGAAGAGGAAAAGGAAAACTCATGGATCTTGCAAAACTCAAGCTTTTTTATACCGTTGCAAAGTTTGGCAATTTCACTAAAGCGGCCGACTTCTTAAACACAAGCCAATCGTCTTTAAGCCGATCGATGCAAAATTTTGAATATCAAATGAAGACAATGCTCTTTGAACGGCATCCACGAGGTCTCACTTTAACCTTTGAAGGGGAAAAGCTTTTTCACCATGCCTCAAAGCTGATGCTTAAGAATGAAGCATTTTTGACGTCTTTCCATGATAAAAGCGAGGGGGCTAATCATGAGCTCAGGATTATTACAACGCCTCATGTGGGTTCTACATGGTTGATGAGTTATTTGGGAAAGTATCTTGAAGTTTACCCCGACGTTCACCTGAGAATTTTATGTAAAATGGAAAACATTGATTTACAAGAAGCTGATGTCGCTATCTGTACTTATATTCCTCATCACCCAAATTTGATACAGCACCCTTTAAAATCTTTTCCGATGGGATTATGGGCAAGCCATTTATATCTTGAAAGATATGGCATCCCTAAAAGCGCCGAAGAACTTAATCATCACCGTATTATTTCTTATGGTGATAACATCATTAGTCCTTATGGTAATTGTAGTTGGATTTTGACGGTAGGCGCAAAACCTCATCATATTCGAAAACCATATTTGAAGATAAATAGCCTCGAAGGCCTTGTGAACGCGGCAAAAAAAGGGATTGGTATTGCTGAACTATCAGGAGAATGGCCTAGTGTTAAGTCTTCTAACTTAATTAATATTTTGCCTAGCCTTCAGGCGCCAGTTGTTGAACTGTATTACATCTATAAAGAGAACATGAAAGATAGCAAGGCCATTACTTCACTAAAGGATTTTTTGTTGCAAAGGATAAATCCAACTCCCTTAACTTCGCTTATAGAAGAGAAAAACTGATGGATTTAGTTAAACTCAGAATTTTTTATACCGTTGCAAAATTTGGTAATTTAACAAAAGCAGCCGATTTCTTGAACACCAGCCAGTCGTCTTTAAGTCGCTCCATGAAAGAATTTGAAGTTCAGCTGAGAATGAAACTTTTTGAAAGACATCCTCGAGGGTTGGGGTTGACCTTAGAAGGCAATAGACTTTTTCAGCATGCGACTGAACTCATGCAGGAAAATGAAGAATTCCTCCAAAATTTCTATAATAAAGATAATGAAGTTAGGGGAGAGTTAAAAATTGTCACAACGCCCCATATGGGGGCTTCATGGTTGATGAGTTATGTGGGAAAGTATCTTGAGATTTACCCGGACATTCACCTGAGTATTTTATGTAAAATGGAAAATCTTAATCTCCAAGAAACTGATGTTGCCATTTGTACCTATATTCCCCACCATCCCAATTTAATTCAACACCCCTTAAAAGCTTTTCCGATGGGATTGTGGGCAAGCCCTTCATATCTTGAAAGATATGGCATCCCTAAAAACGTCGAAGAACTTAACCATCACCATATTATTTCTTATGGGGATAACATCATTAGTCCTTACGGCAACTGTAGTTGGATTTTAGAAGTTGGCATGACGCCGCCTTATGTCAGGAAACCATATTTGAAGATAAATAGCCTCGAAGGACTCGTGAATGCGGCAAAAGAAGGGATTGGCATCGCTGAGTTATCAGGCGAGTCGCCTAGTGTGAAAGATTCTCATTTAATTAATGTTTTGCCTAGCCTTCAGGCACCAGTCATTGAGCTATATTACATCTACAAAGAGAATATGAAAAATTCCAGACGAATTACGTCTCTCAGAGATTACCTTCAGCAACAACTTTCAGTGCCTGAGGCTAGGTCATTATCGTTATAAGAAGCTCACCTAAAGATGCTTATGCAAACATCGTTTTGCATCGTTTTAAAGCAACGATAAAAATAGGATTTATGGCGTCAAAATTAAGCTTAATTTTAATCATTTTTTTCTCCTAATGTATGTACATTTATATAGTGGGATCTTTTTATAATTATTATTTATGAAGTATGCTACTTATTAGGCAAAATACAAGTCAAAATTTACACTTTTTTAACGAATAGACGATGCCTTAAGAATGTTTCACGTGAAACAATTTGCAAGAGCAGGAGGAACTCATAAAAGAAACTTCGCGTTCCTTTTACCGCGCATAGCGCAATATGAGTAAACCTTTTTAAATAAAATTAAATTTTATAGCGTTTTTTTAAATAGGAAGATTGCATATTTTTTTATTTTGTCTTAAAGTAAAAGATATATTGTTTATGAAAAGGCATACCATGATAACTTCAGGTTTTAAGCCTCCTTACGCTCCAACTTTGATTCCTTATTTAACTGTTCGTGATGCTCAAAAAGCTCTTGATTTTTATCAACATGCTTTTGGTTTTAAGCTTGCAAATGAACCATCCCGCAATGAGAAAGGGTTCATTCAACACGTGGAAATGCAATTTTATGATGCATTAATTATGTTTGCGCCTGAAGGCGCCTTTGAGGGGCCATCCAAAGCTCCTATCACGAATAAAGTCTTTCCTTCTATCACGCTTTATCTTTATTGTGGAGATGTGGATTCTCTCTGTCAACAAGCTCTCAACGCAGGTGCCCAGCTCATTGTTAAGCTTAATGATGGATTCTGGGGCGATCGTTTTTTTCAGGTCACGGATCCTGATGGTCATTCTTGGAGCTTTGCCACTAAGCTCTCCAGCTAATTGAAAAGACTTCTGTTTTTATTTTTCCTTATCAAGTCGTTAAAATGTTTCACGTGAAACATTTTAAAATAACCTTTTGATTTTATGAGGGTAAATAGTGCCTTGTGTATCTTTGAGTTATTTATCTCAGGGGGTTGCCCTTAAAAAAACATATAAGGCGCCATCTCCCCCATGTTCCTGGGGGGCTTTCGACCAAGAACCCACTAAAGTATTCAACGGGGGTTCTTGCACCCAAGAAGGAACAGCTTCTTTAAGATTCAATCGTGGTTTTTCTTCTTTATCGGAAGAGCGGGAACCTCTTCCTTTCCCTGTAATAATGAGAACGATACGTATACCTTGGTGGGAAGCTTTCCATAAAAAAATGGAAAGTTCTTGATAGGCTTCCTTTAACGTGAGCCCATGAAGATCAAGCTTTCGCTCAATTTTTGCATTTCTTGTCCTTTTGCGAGAAAGAAGATGAGCCTTCTTGTTATTCAAAAATGTTTCACGTGAAACATTTTCAAAAGGAACTTCTTTTAAAAAGTCTTTAAGCGGATGTCGATCCCGTAGGTGAACTTTTTGAGGTTTTTTTTCAACTTTCGCAGGGAAAGAGAGCGCTTTGACCTCACGCAAATAAGCTTTCCAAGGATCTTGAGAATCATCTGTCATCCCACAAAGCCTTTGAAGTCAATCATTTTAGGGATGAGGAAATAAAGCTCTCCAGCCGATTTCATACAACCCGCTAACTTTCCTGCTTGATGGCCTGTTCCCCAATAAAAATCTCCTCGAATAGGCCCTTTAATAGCGCCCCCCACATCTTGGGCAACCACAAACCGTTGCAAGGAGTGTTCAGCACCACGCGGGGCTACAGCCGACAACCATAAAGGCATCCCCATTGCAATAACGCGGGGATCAACCGCCAAACTCCTTTTAGGGGTCAATACGGCGCCTTGCCGTCCAATCGGTCCTTCTTGAAGCCCTAAATTCTTAAAAAAGACAAAAGAGTCATTCTGATATAAAACTTCATCCATTTTTTCTGGATTTATACGAAACCATTGTTTAATCCCTTGCATCGTTGCTTCCTCAGGCGCTAAATAACCTTGTTCAAGGATATATTTTCCAATGGAGGTATAAGGATAGCCATTGGTGCCATCATAGCTAAGCCTTACCCAACGATCTTCAAACTCAAGCTTCCCTGACCCTTGAATATGCATAAAGTAAAGATCCGCCTTATTAGCTGCCCAAGCAATTTCAAGATGACGTCCCTCAAGGATACCAGAGGATAACTCTCGCCTCGAATAATAGGGCTTTAAGGTTGTTCCTTGACGAGTCCCCGCAATGCGATACTCTGCTAAAGCTGGATGGAATTGGCCTAAATCTTCAATGACCATGAGTTCTGGAGGCCGTTGATAAATGGGATAAGGAAACTCAGCTGAAGGGGTGCTCGACGCCTTTAAGCAAGGTTCATAGTAACCTGTAAACAGTCCCTTTGGCTGCCCTTCATATCGAAGATGATAAGCCCTAAAGTGCGTTTCAAGAAAGCGACGAAACGCCCATTCTTCAATGGGGCTCTTTAAAACTTCTTCCCATTCAGCACGCGTCCCAGCAATTCCAAAAGATGTCTCAGAAGAAAGAGATTTTAAAACAGCCGCTGAACTATTCCAAGCTAAGCAAGCATCTTCAAGCGTATCTTCAGCAAAGCCAGGAAGATTTTCAACCATAACTTCTTGAAAAGAAAAATTTTTAAAATTGATAGGAATGATGGAAGGCGTCATTATTGATCTGTCTTTATCAAGGTCCAATTGAATTCTTTCGCTCGAAGATCACGAGAAAATGTCCATAAATCAATAATTTGTTCGCTTTGTTTTGGATTTCCTTCGATCATCTTGCCTTTGTCATTTCGAATCAGGTGAATTTGTTCTGAGGTAAATCTCACCGTAATGATGGCTTGCGTTTCTTGCAAACGCATATCGGTAATTTCAGGAGTTTCAATTTTCTCGATGGTTGTCTCTAAGCTTTCTCCTTTTTGTAGCCTCTCTTCAATAGCTTCTTGAAAATCTTTATAAATTTCAGAAGAAACCAAAGGTTTTAAGCTTTTTAAATCTCCCTTTGCGTAAGCTAGGACAATCATTTCAAAAGCGCGCGTGGCACCTGCTAAAAACCGACTTAAAGAAAACTGTTGGTCCAGAGAAAGCATTTGGGCGTAAACCTTACGAAGACCAGGTCCAATAAGATCTTCCTCTGAAGAAGGCGAAGGAGAATTGTGATTTTCTTCGGGTTTTTGAGGGTCACGAAAGGTATCCCTTCGCCGCTGTGAGTGCTCAAAGCCTGTTCGTTCGCCTAAAACCGAAATTAATTTAAAGATAATAATCGCGGCCACAAAGGCAAGCACTAAAATCTCAATCAATTGACTCATTTATTTCTCCTTCAAAACGTTCTTTTTATCCTTATATTGTCATACTCTGTGAAACCATGATAGAGTCCCAAAACCTAAAAAAGATTTAAGGAGATCATAATGGCCAAAAGTGAAACTCAAAAGCCTAAAAAAACAAATGGCGCAGCAGAAATGGAACCTAGTGCAAACATTCCCGCGATGCCACTCATCATTAATGCCCAATATGTAAAAGATATTTCGTTTGAAAATCCTACAC
Organism: Candidatus Paracaedimonas acanthamoebae; assembly: GCA_000743035.1. GTDB lineage: Bacteria > Pseudomonadota > Alphaproteobacteria > Caedimonadales > Caedimonadaceae > Paracaedimonas > Paracaedimonas acanthamoebae. Next base: position 1,694,137 of record CP008936.1, on the reverse strand, counting down.
CTTTACAAAGCCTTAATGTCAGTGAAGATCATGCCCCAGAAATTGAGCTGAATATCGACATTCAAGCCCAAGAGGTTGGTGAACATGCTTATGAAGTCACCCTCCATTTAACGGCAAATGCTCATCAAGCTAAACAGCGAATGTTCTTGGCGGAGCTTCAATATGCGGGTGTTTTCACATTGGCCAGCAACCTTCCACAAGAAGCCGTTCACCCAATTCTTATGATTGAATGTCCAAGACTCCTTTTTCCTTATGCAAGAAATCTCATCTCGACATTAACTCGAGAAGGGGGTTTCCCCACCCTCATGTTAAGCCCTATTGATTTCCTTGAGCTTTACCGGAACCAGTATGGCTCTCAAGAGAACGCCACACTGGGTTCTTAAGCTTATCTAAAAAAGCTTCATGAAGTTTAAGGTCGTCTGCAGGAATTTCGAAAGGACGTGCCGAATAAAATTTCTTCTCAATAGGCTTAAGGCCTGAGTTTATTGATTTCGTCGCTAAATTAAGGGTGGGTTGGCGCCCCCCTTTAAGCTCAAGGTAAACTTCAGCCAAAAGCTCAGCATCTAAAAGAGCTCCGTGCTTGATACGATTTGAATTATCGATCTCAAAACGCTTACATAAAGCATCAAGACTCGCGGGCGATCCTGGAAATAAACTTTTTGCTAACGCCAACGTATCAATTGCCCTCTCAAAGGGCAGAACAGGTTGATTAAGACGCCCAAGCTCTGCATTCAAAAACTTCATATCAAAGCGAGCATTATGAATGACCAAAGGGCTGCCCCCAATAAAATCAAGAAATTGCAGATGAACTTCTTCAAATCTTGGATGATCTTTCAGGAATTCATATGAAAGACCATGAACATTAAACGCTTCTTGGGGTACCTCTCGTTCAGGATTAATATACTTGTGAAAAATGGCGCCTGTCGGCACAAAATTCATGAGCTCAATACACCCAATTTCAACCAACCTATGTCCGTCAGACGGCTCAAATCCTGTTGTTTCGGTATCCAGGACAATTTCACGCATGGCTCGAACAAACCTTCTTAAGATACTTTAAAAGATCTTTAAAGATATGAACCCGGGATCGAGAAGTATCAAGCGTAAAATCAGCACGGTTGATTTTCTCTTGTTGAGGAAGCTGCCGAGATGAAATTTTTAGGAATTGTTCTTCGGTCATATGAGCCCGATTCAAAACGCGTTCTTTTTGAAGCGCGTCAGAGGTGTGAACCACGAGAGTAAAATGACATAAGGCATCAAGCCCCACCTCAAAAAGTAAGGGAACTTCAAGGACGAGTAAAGGAATCTGTTCTCGTTTTGCGGATTCAATCGCCTCCATCAATACTTGCTTAACTAATGGATGAATGATGCTCTCAAGAAGAGGAAGGAAGGATGGTTCTTTTACAACAAGATGAGAAAGGGCGTGGCGATCAACTTTCCCATCTTGGATAAGGGAGGCTTGATAAGCTCTCAACCGTTCAATCAACAAAGGAGATGTCTCATAAAGATGATGAACGATTTTATCCGCATCAAGCACCGGAATCTTTAAGGATCTAAACATTTTTGCAATCGTTGATTTTCCGGTACCGATCGAGCCTGTGAGTCCCAAGACCTTAGGTAATTCCATCTCCATCCCTTGCATAAAAACTTGTGGATAAAACTATGATAATCATCCTGTAAAATGAAAACAATGCTCTCTTCAAGAGAAATGATTCACAAGATAAAGATCTTGTTCTCTTGTTATCCACAAGGGAATAAGTTGTGGATAAGAGATGAAAGAGATGGGGATGAAAATAAAAAAATATAATCATTTGCTTCTTAAAGCACATCCCTATACAAAATCATTAAGGGGTGGGGACAACAGTTATCCCCAAGCCAACATTAACAAATACCTTTTATTAAAAAATTATTAATATTTTAAAATGACACTCTTAAAATTATTCCATGAAAAAAAGAATTCTCAGTCCCTTTGTTGGATCATGCGGCAAGCAGGGCGTTACCTTCCAGAATATCGAGCGCTAAGAGCGAAATATCCATCTTTTCTTGATCTTTGCCTAACGCCCTCAGCCGCGGCTGAGGTTACTGTACAACCTCTGAGACGCTTTAATCTAGATGCCGCCATTATTTTTTCAGACATTCTTATCGTCCCGTATGCTTTAGGACTAAATTTGTCGTTTATAGAGGGGCAAGGACCTCATCTTGAGCGGATTGAGGGGCCAGACCATCTTTCTCGTTTAACCATGAATGGTGACCGCTTTAGGCCGACCTGTGAGGCTCTGAGTCAAGTAAGAGCAATGTTGCCTGCTCATGTTAATTTGATTGGTTTTGCCGGAGCCCCTTGGACGGTTGCTTGCTATATGGTGGAAGGAAAATCATCTAAAAATTTTGATCACGCGAAGGCCTTTGCCTTTCGTTATCCTCAAGGGTTTCAGGACTTACTCACAATCATTACAGAAGCGACCATCGCTTATCTCAAGCAGCAGGTTGAGGCTGGGGCCCAGGTTTTGCAGCTCTTTGAATCCTGGGGAGAGGCTGTACCGGATTGTTTGGTTGAGCAAGTTATTTATCAACCAACACGCGCGATTGTTAAGGCGTTGAAAATCTCATATCCTCAGGTTCCTATTATAGGATTTCCCCGTGGGCTTGGTGAAAAAACGCAAGAATATCAACATCAAACAAAGGTCGATGGCATTAGTCTTGATTCCAGGATTTCTTTGGATTGGGTCAAGAAAAACTTTAAAGAAAACGTGCTCTTACAAGGCGGAATTGATCCCCAAGCCTTGGTGGTGGGGGGGGACATATTGCGGCGCGAAGTGGAAAAATATCGCGTTTTAGAAGCGCAAGGGCCTTATATTTTTAATCTAGGTCATGGCATTGTTCCTGAAACGCCAATCAATCATGTCGCTGATTTAATTCGATATATTAAAGGGGCATAAGAATGAACCGGAAGGCTGTTGTTCTTTTTAATTTAGGAGGACCTGATGGTCCTAAGGCCATCCAGCCCTTTTTATTTAATCTTTTTAATGACCGAGCTATTTTATCTATTTTTCAACCGTTTAGAAGTTTGTTGGCCTTTTTTATTGCAAGGCGGCGCGCTAAAGAAGCGGAGGCGATCTATGCGCAATTAGGAGGGGGGTCGCCGCTTTTGACGAACACTCAACAGCAAGCCACCGCGTTAGAAGCTTCTTTGGGGAAAGGGTGGCGTGTCTTCATCGCCATGCGGTATTGGCATCCCTTGACGGACGCAACCGTGAAGGCTGTGAAGGCCTATGCTCCTTCAGAAATCATCTTATTACCTCTTTATCCTCAATTTTCGACGACAACAACGGCATCATCGATTAAGGCATGGATCACAGCTGCGAAGAAAAAAGCACTTGAAATTCCAACAAAAATAATTTGCTGTTATCCGCATCACGAAGGGTTTATTGCCGCAAATTGTGACCTTATTCAGCCCATCATTAAGAGCGAAAAACGACCGTATCGCTTGCTTTTTTCAGCACATGGACTGCCAGAAAAAATTATAAGGCAGGGGGACCCCTATCAACATCATGTCGAGCTTTCATCGCAAGCAATTGCCCGTCGACTTGGGTGTAAGGATTTTGTCGTGTGCTATCAATCCAAGGTGGGTCCCTTAAAATGGTTGTCCCCTTCAATTGACGCTGAAATCAAGCGGGCAGGTCAAGACCGTGTCGGGGTTATTGTGGTGCCTCTTTCTTTTGTTTCTGAACATTCGGAAACCCTTGTTGAACTTGATATTCAGTATCAAACAATCGCACGCACTGAGAAAGTTCCTTTTTATTTTCGGGTTCCAACCGTCAGTAAGCATCCTTTCTTTATTAATGGCTTAGCGGAGATGATAAAATCTCATCAAACTGAGCTTGCATCAGGATCTCCTGAGTTTAAATGTGACCCTCAATTTACCAATTGTGCTTGTCGGAAAGTATCATGAAAGAGTATTTAGCCCACCATTACCTTTTTATTAAAAGTGTCCACATCATTTTTGTCATCAGCTGGATGGCGGCCCTTTTTTATCAACCCCGTCTTTATGTTTATCATGCAGCCGCAACGCCAGGCTCTGAATTATATGCAACGCTTTGCATCATGGAAAAAAGACTTACGCGCATTATCATGACCCCTGCAATGCTGTTAACCTTTGTCAGTGGAATTTTGCTTTTAATGGTTCCTGGAATCTTGGTAAGCCCCATGGGATGGATTCATGCAAAGTTATCTCTGGTGATGATTTTAGCGGGGTACCATGGCATTTTAATTCGATGGATGAAGCTTTTTCAATCCGAGAAAAATAAGCATTCTCAACGATTTTACCGTTTGATTAATGAAATAGCTCCTCTTTTAATGATTTTTGTTGTCTTTCTTGTTGTCATGAAGCCTTTTTAAGAGTATAGGTAATGATGGATCGAGATTCTCAGGTCCAAAATCCCTTATAAAATGGTACGTATTAATTCATTCAATGAGAGTATAATAATTTATGAACATCCAAGAGCTTAAGCTTAAATTGCCCGCTGATCTGTTGGCAATCGCAGAAGAACACGAAATTGAAAACGCAAGTTCTCTAAAAAAACAAGACCTTATTTTTGCTATCCTGAAACAACTCGCCAGTAAAGATATCCCCATTTATGGGGGGGGTGTCCTTGAAATTCTTCAAGATGGTTATGGTTTTTTACGCTCTCCTCAAATGAATTTTCTTCCTGGTCCTGATGATCTTTATGTATCGCCCAGCCAAATTCGCCGTTTTGGATTGCGGACAGGGGATGTTCTTGATGGTCAAATTCGTGCGCCAAAAGAGGGTGAGCGCTACTTTGCTCTCCTCAAATTAAATACTATTAATTTTGAAGATCCTGAACAAGCTAAGCACCGAATTAACTTTGATAACTTAACACCACTTTACCCAAATCAACGCCTTAAAATGGAGATTGATAACCCTGAAAATGGTGATTTAACAACGCGGGTCGTTGATTTGATCTCTCCGCTTGGAAAGGGGCAGCGTGCTTTGATTACGGCCCCGCCTCGAACAGGAAAAACCGTCATGTTGCAACAAATTGCGAATGCAATTTCGATCAATCATCCTGAAGTATATCTGATTGTCTTGCTGATTGATGAACGTCCCGAAGAAGTCACCGATATGGCACGTTCCGTTAAAGGTGAAGTTTTAAGCTCAACATTTGATGAACCTGCAAGCCGGCACGTTCAAGTCGCAGAGATGGTCATTGAAAAGGCTAAAAGACTTGTTGAAGGGAAACGTGATGTGGTTATTCTTTTAGACTCGATTACTCGTCTCGCGCGTGCTTATAACACGATTGTTCCTTCCTCAGGTAAGGTCCTCACAGGAGGCGTGGATGCCAATGCCCTTCAACGTCCAAAGCGTTTCTTTGGAGCGGCTCGTAACATTGAAGAAGGCGGATCTCTCACCATTATTGCAACCGCCTTAGTGGAAACAGGCTCAAGAATGGATGAGGTTATTTTCGAAGAATTTAAAGGCACAGGTAACGCTGAAGTTATTCTTGATCGCAAGCTTTCTGATAAAAGAATCTTCCCAGCCATCGATATCACTCGTTCCGGTACACGAAAGGAAGAATTATTGGTTGATAAGGGTGAACTTTCGAAGATGTGGGTCCTTCGTCGTATATTGGCACCTATGGGGGCGAATGACGCGATGGAATTCTTGCATGAAAAATTAAGAGCCACAAAAAGTAACCAAGATTTTTTCACGTCCATGAATTCATAATTATATGAATTTAAAGGATTTTCTTCTGTCTCAAGGTCAAAATGTTTCACGTGAAACATTTTTAGCCTTGGGGGGTTATCATGAAGAACTTATCAAATGGCAAAAAGCAATCAACCTTATTTCTAAGTCAACGCTCGGAGAAATTGAAGAACGCCATTTTTTGGATAGTGCTCAGCTTTTAAAATTCGTTCCTCCTTCGGCACAATCTATTGTTGATGTGGGAAGTGGGGCCGGCTTTCCTGGACTCATTTTATCTTTGCTTCAGCACATTCCCGTGATCTTAATTGAGTCTGATCAGCGAAAGGCGACTTTTTTAAACCATGTTATCTTAAAGACGAAATCAACGGCCAAAGTGATATGCGATCGTGTAGAAACCCTTGAGGGTTTAAAGGTTGACCTTATCACGGCCCGAGGTTTTGCCCCTTTGGAGCGTCTTTTTGAATTGACGATGCCTTTATTTACGTCTTCAACAACTTTCTTATTGCTTAAAGGAAAAAGTCATTTAGATGAAATAAGTGAAGCCCAAAAAGAATGGGATTTTAAAGTCAATGTTCACTCAAGTATTACAGATTGCCAAGGTAAGATTTTAGAGGTAAAAGAAGTAAGCAAGAAAGTAAAAAGAGGATGAAATGACTGTCATTGCTATTGCAAATCAAAAAGGTGGGGTTGGCAAAACAACGACAACAATTAACTTGGCAACGGCTCTTGCCGCAAGTCTCAAAAAAGTTTTAATGATAGATCTTGATCCTCAAGGTAATGCCTCAACCGGCATGGGACTCTATGGTAGAGAACGGAAAGCAGGAAGTTATGAAGTGCTTTTAGGAATCGAAAAGGCTTCAGAATGCATTATTAAAACCCGTATCCCCTATCTCTCAATTCTACCGGCCTCTCCTCATCTTTCAGGCGCAGAAGTTGAGCTTGTTTCTCTGCCGCAAAGAGAATTTAAATTAAAGAAAGCCTTAGAAGAAATTGAAGAAGATTACGATTACATTTTAATTGATTGTCCTCCTTCTTTAGGCTTTTTAACCTTGAATGCTTTAACCTCTGCAAACTATATTTTGGTTCCATTGCAATGTGAATTTTATGCACTTGAAGGGTTAAGCCAGCTCATGAATACAGTCCGTCGAGTCCAAGGGCGTCTTAATTCTCAGCTTTCTTTGCTAGGAATTGCGCTCACCATGTACGATAAGCGAAATGTTCTTTCTGAGCAGGTGGCTGAAGATGTGCGGACTCATTTTAAAGAGCTCGTCTTTAAAAATCCTATTCCTCGCAATGTAAAGATTTCTGAGGCTCCTTCTCACGGAACACCCGTTCTCCTTTATGATGTAAGAAGTTCAGGTTCTCTTGCTTACATGAAACTAGCCAGCGAGGTTTTGCAACAAACTCAGGAAAGAAAATATGTCGAATTCGCCAATTAATCGTTCGTTAGGGCGTGGGTTAGATGCTCTTTTAGGACCTGATCCTGCAATTGCTCCTCAAGAAGGCACTCATATTCAAAAGATCCCCCTTTTTGAAATTTGTCCGGGAAAATACCAACCTCGCGAGCATTTTGATCAAGAACCTTTTGAAACGCTTGTTGAATCTGTCCGTGAAAAGGGGGTTATTCAACCCATTTTAATTCGTCCAGTGCAAAATGGGATGGCAAATTATGAAATTGTTGCAGGTGAACGTCGCTGGCGCGCGGCAAAGCAAGCCGGGCTTCATGAGATTCCAGCTCTTGTAAAGCAGTTAAATGATCGTGAGGCTCTAGAGCTTGCACTGATTGAGAACATTCAACGCCATGACCTCAGCATTTTAGAAGAAGCGCAAGGCTATAAGCGACTCATGGAAGAGTTTGATTATACTCAAGAAGATTTAGCAAAATCGCTCAGTAAAAGTCGAAGCCATATTGCAAACACTCTCAGGCTTTTGAATTTACCTGAAGCCCTTCGGGAATATATACGTCTTGGAAAAATAACCGCTGGTCATGCGCGTGCACTTTTAGGCGCAAAAAACCCTGAAGTCCTTGGAGAAAAAGTTGTTAAGCAAGGGTTGAATGTTCGTCAAACTGAGCAATTAATTCAAAAGCAGAATAATCCTTCTTCCAATAAGACCCAGAAGCCTTCTGCTTTCATGGAACGAGCGTACAGTGAAGACGATAAATCCATGTTAGAGAATCAACTAAAAAATTCATTAAATTTGGTTGTTGCCCTTGAATTAAAAGGTGAAGGTGGGCGCCTTAACATTCATTTTAATAATCTAGAAGAGCTCGATTACCTTGTTTCAAGGCTTTTATCAGGAAACCACTGAAGCAACCTTTGTAAAAGATAATTTTCCGGCAGATCTGGTTGCCATTTTAAGATTGTCTCAAGGTTTAAGAGTAAAGACAACAAGCGCGTGAGTTGAAGTGGTGGCAAAGGATTGCGCATCTGATAAGGGCCACCTCCTGGGCCTTTTAAACTTCGAAAGGCTTCAGCTTGCAAAAACCGAATGAGCGCAATATCTTGAAAATCATCTTGCTTTAAAGTGTTCCAACGCTGAATAAAAGAGACAGTATCTCCTTTAAAAAAGGCATCCTTCATTTTAAATAGATCTCCCTCTTCTTTCGAGATAAAAAGCTCTTTAAAAGAAGATGGCGAAAATTCAGAAGAGCCCGCAGTATAAAACAACGCGGCTTTTTGGAGCTGGGTTTCAAATGTTGAAGGATTTGTCATCAGGCTTTCAAAAAGGATTTTTTTTGGCTTCAAGAGGAAGATTTAAAGACGTTTCTTGGCAAAAATCATGAATCACTTTCGTGATTTCAGCTTCTTCAGTTGTATAAGAAGGAATGGCCGCGATAGAAGGATGCTTTAAAGCAAAATCGACAAGTTTTGCTTTCGTATTTAAGTGTGGATTAGATAAAATATAATAGTGAGGGTTCTGATCAATGATCACCTCAATTTCTTTTAAAAGTCGATCATTTGCGCGCCGATAATGGTAGAGTGTTAAAGGCGGTTCCGTTTCAAATAAACTTAAGGAAGGGATTTGAGGAATCATAAATTCTTCAAGGCATTGAACTTGAAGGAGGGGATTTACCTTTTTAAGGTGATGAATAATCACCTTCTCACGAAAAGAAATAAGATTTTCATTATTCCCATAAACCACAAACCATCTAATGTTAGGGGGGAATTTAGCCAAGAATTGAGAAAAATAAGCTATTTTCATAAAGAGTACCGTTATTATTTATCAACAAATGCGATGAACAAGCAAAAATTTTAAATTTCAGTATAAGCAATTTAAATCTTTTGAAGCAGAAAAAAATCATAAGGCGTTGAGATTATGAGAAAAAGACAGGGAGAGCAATCAAGACCCAACTCAGGACAATCATCATTAGCATAAAAAAAACAGCTCCTGAAGCAGCATCTTTAGCAAACCGAAAAGCCTGACAAATTTTACCATCTCCAAGTTCATCAATAGTTTTTTCAATAGCCGTATTCATAAGTTCAAATGAAAAAGTAAGCAAAATAGGAGCAATAAGAGCAAATTTCTCAAGAGGGCTAAAGTTAACGATAGTGGCAAGAATAATGAAGGGTAAGAAGATGACAACTTCCCATATAAATGCTCTTTCTAATTTTAAGGCTGTAAAAATACCCCTTAAAGAATATCTTGTTGCGGCAAAAAGTTGTTGAAAGAATCTCTTGATCATAAACTATAAAAACCTTTCAAGAAGCTAAAGATCGATTGCTTGGGAATTAAAGTCTCTTTATAGTACATTACTTAGTAGAACGCATCAAATTTAAAGAATACATATTATCCAGGAAATGACCATCACTTCTAATAATTAATTGCAAAAGATTACGATCTCACCTAGAAAATCTATCAGGATCAAAGAAGGAGGAACGGTTGGTTTTTAGATTTAAAAGTCAAACATTAATTTTCTTTACAGCACTTTATTATGTTTTATTTCTTAATATTTCTTTATGGAAAAAAATTGTTAATCTCAGCGATTTTAGCTCTTTAAGTGTAAGCCTTTTCTTTATTTCCTTATGGGGAGCTTACTTTTTAGCCTTAAACATATTTTTTAATTTCTTGTTTTTACCTTATATTGCAAGACCTTTAATGAGCCTCATAACTTTGTTATCTGCGCTTGTCAGCTATTCGATGGATACCTTAGGCATCCAATATGATACTGAGATGATTCGAAATATCTTTCATACCGATGCAAAAGAGGCATTAGAGCTTATAAATTTCAAATCTGTCATGTGGTTTTTTGGGTTTGGAATCATTCCAGCGAGTCTTTTATGGTTGGTTAAAATTGACTATGGCAAACCCCTTTGGAGAGAGTTAAGAAATCGTATAGTTAATGTTTTATTGTCATTCGCTTTGCTCTGTGTGATAGGTTTAGTATTTTATAAGGAATATTCTGTCTCGTTCAGAATGCATAAAAGTTTGAAATACCTTATAAACCCAACCAACTATATATTTTCAACAATTAAGTACTCCAAAAGCTTTTATCAACCAAAGAAATCTTTTATGCCCATAGGGTTAGATGCGCATAAAAGTCAATTAGGGGAAAAATTAAGAAAAAAAGTATTATTAATTGTTGTTATTGGAGAGACTGCGCGCTCTCAAAATTTTTCTTTAAATGGTTATCATGTTGAAACAAACCCTCTCTTGGCGCAAAAAAAAGTTATTAGTCTCAAAAATGTCAGCTCAAGTGGGACATCTACGGCATTTTCTTTACCTTGTATGTTCTCAAGACATGCACGTAAAGACTGTAAAGCTGATATTGCTCAAACTGAAGAAGGACTTCTTGATATTCTTTCACGAGCAGGATTTAAAGTTCTGTGGAAAGAGAATAATAGTGGTTGTAAAGGTGTTTGTGACAGAATTCCAACACAAAAGTTAAGAGAAAATTTAAGAGAAAATGAAGAGTCTTATGATGAAAATTTGCTAGAAGGGTTGCAAGAATATATTAACCAACTTCAGGGCGATGCTGTCATCTTTTTACATCAAATGGGAAGCCACGGTCCAGCTTACTATAAAAGGTATCCTAAACCATTTAAAAGATTTACACCGACCTGTGAGACCAATCAAATTGAAAGTTGTGGTCAGAGTGAATTAATAAATACTTATGATAACAGTATCTTATATACAGATTATGTCTTATCAAAGGTTATTGATTTATTGCAAGCTAACCCTCAATTTTATACTGGAATGATGTATGTCTCAGACCATGGAGAATCACTTGGTGAGAAAGGAATCTACTTGCATGGTGCTCCTTATGTTATTGCGCCTAAAGAACAAACTCATATTCCTTGGATTATTTGGTTTTCTGATGAATTTATAAAAGATTTTCATTTAGATCTTAAGCGGTTAAAGAAAGATGCTGAAGTAAAATCATACTCTCACGATAATTTATTTCATTCACTTCTAGGGCTCTTACACATAAGCACACAAGTATATGATAAGAAATTAGATATCTTTTTAGAAAATTAAAGAGCCCTTCTCATTTTTATAAATGATTTATGCAGCTTGAGGCAGAGATAAATCTTTCCAAATTTCAACGAGTGCTTGAACTAAGTAATTAATCATTTGTGGTGTATGCAATGCCGATGGCGTCAAACGCAAACGCTCAGTCCCCACTGGCACGGTTGGGTAATTGATAGGCTGTATGTAAATCTTATAATGGTGGAGAAGCCGATCTGTCACCTCTTTACATTTCTGAGCATTCCCAACAATAAGAGGGACGATATGGCTCTCATTCCGTAAATAAGGAAGACCATGTTCTTCAAGTTTTTTCTTTAAATAGTTTGTATTAAATTGATGTTGCTTGCGAGGTTGCGCGTTATTTTTAAGATAATTGATACTCACCAATGCGCCCGCAACAATAGCAGGAGGCAATGACGTCGTAAAAATAAAGCCAGGGGCAAAACTTCTTATAAAGTCGATGAGTTCTTTGGTGCCTGAAATATAGCCCCCAATAAGCCCAAAAGCCTTACCAAGTGTGCCTTGGATAATATCGATATCGTTAGAGGTTCCAAGATCTTGAGCCATTCCACCACCTTGTGATCCATAAAGTCCCGCGCTATGGACTTCATCTAAATAAGTCAAAGCATTGTATTGTTTCGCAAGCGCACAAATTTCTCTCATTGGACTCACATCGCCATCCATTGAATAGACAGATTCAAATACAATAATTTTGGGTTGATGAAGAGGGGTAGACGACAAAAGTTCCTTCAGGTGAGAAACATCATTATGACGAAAAATTTTCTTTTGTGCACGACTATTACGAATACCGTGAATAATGGAAGCATGATTTTTTTCATCTGATAGAAAAACACATTCTGGTAAGCAAGATCCCAAGGTTGCAAGGGTTGTTTCATTGGCAACGTATCCCGAAGTGAAGACAAGAGAAGCTTCTTTTTGATGAAAATCGCTCAAAGTTTTTTCAAGCGCCACATGGGAATAGGTATTTCCAGAGATATTGCGAGTACCTCCTGATCCTGTCCCACTTCGCTTAAGCGTCTCAATCATTACTTTGCGAACTTGAGAATGTTGACCCATCCCCAAATAATCATTACTGCACCACACTGTGATTTTTTGTTTTGAGTCTCCACTTATAGCATATGGGAATTCGCCGACGCATCGTTCAAGATTTAAAAATGTTCGATATCTCTTTTCGTGCCGAAGTCGTTCAAGCTCTTGTGTGAAAAAACTTTGATACATCATTTTAAAAATAAATTACCCCTCTAAAAGAGTACATACTGCATTATTTAAGAGGATTTCATTAATTTTTTAAACTCAAATAACTCGCAAGAAGAGATTTAATATCTTGCGCAAGAATTTCCATTGCGCGAAGGCGCGCTTTCTCTTCACTGACGAGCGCAGGAATTGAAGAAAAGTTAGCGTGAGAGCCAATAGAAAACCCTGACATTAAATAAAGTTGATCTGATAAGATAAGTTTATGAGAAATAGCATGAGTCAAAGTAATATTCGCGGTATATTGAAGCTGGGCCCGCTTCGCGGTGGCATCTTTACGCATAGCTAAATCTGTGCGTTGCTCTTTAACGGTAACTTTTAAAATATACTCTGGATTTTTAGGTTCTCCATAAGGTGTTAGAATATCCAGTAAATGATTGTGCAAAACCTGTCCCATTCGGTCAGGGATTGGTTTAATTTTTATTTGTGCAAGTTTGTCATTTGCTTGCGTTGAGGGCGCATACAAGGGTTGAAAACCGCACCCATTTAAAGCTAAGCCACTAAGAATAATGAGAGTATTAAGCCACAACAATGTTCACAACCTTATTTGGAATAATGATAATTTTACGGACGCTTTGGCCTGCAATGGCTTTTTGAACATTTTCAAGCGCAAGCGCTATCTTTTCAAGTTCAGCTTGATTTTGATCTTTTACACATACAAAAGTGCCACGAAGCTTTCCATTGACTTGAACAGCAATAGTCATGGATGACTCTTGCGTTAGAGCCTCATCAAAAAGAGGCCATGCTGTATTCACCAGAGGGGTGGTATGCCCTAAAGATGCCCACATTTCTTCTGCAATATGAGGGGTTGCCGGGTTTATTGCGATAATCAGAAACTCTAGCGATTCCCTTAAAATAGCTCCATTGATCTGAGAAAGATCCTTAAGACTTCCAAGGTAATTGCTGAATTCTCTAAGATAGGCCACATAGCGGTTGAGATGGAAGGCCTGAATTGAAGCTGTCACATCTTTTAAAGTACGATGAGCTATTTGACGAAGCTTTTTTTCTTCTTCAGTGCACATTTCAGGAATTTTCGTCGTAAATGGGGCTAGGAAAGGCTTAAAGCTTTCAGCGAGGGCCCAAATACGATTAAGGTATTTCCATATGCCCTGTGCCCCTAAATCTGTCCATTCTAAATCACGATCAGGCGGGCTATCGGAAATTAAGAATAAACGGGCTGTATCTGCCCCATAATCTTGAGTAATCACTTCTGGAGCAACAACATTTTTCTTAGATTTGCTCATCTTTTCCAAGCGACCTTTGATCACCCGTGCACCATCCGTTATCCGAATAAGCTCTCCTTGTTTATTGGTGCCCACGTCCGAAGGGAAAACCCATTCTTGGTCTTCGGTTTGAAAAGTTTCATGAGTCACCATGCCTTGGGCCAAAAGGGCTTTGAATGGTTCTTTGCAAGTTAAAAAGCCACTTTTAGCAAGGGCTCGACTGAAAAAACGGGCATAAAGAAGATGGAGAATAGCATGCTCAATGCCCCCAATATATTGATCAACAGGAAGCCAGTAAGCTGTTTCTTCTTGAGAAATCGGTTGATCAAACCGAGGAGCACAAAAACGGGCAAAATACCATGAAGATTCAACAAAGGTATCTAAAGTGTCTGTCTCACGTTCAGCAGGCTGATGGCAGGAAGGGCAAGAGGTAAATTTCCAAGAAGGATGCCGATCTAATGGATTTCCTGGTGCGTCAAAATCGACATCTTCAGGAAGAGCCACAGGAAGCTGATTCTCGGGCACAGGAAGAATCCCGCACGAAGGACAATGAATCATGGGAATCGGACACCCCCAATACCTTTGCCGTGAGATGCCCCAATCACGTAGACGATAAGTCGTAACTTTCTCACCAAGTTTTAATTCTGATAGCTTTTCAATTGCACAATCTTTTGCTTGTTGAACTGAAAGACCATTAAGAAACTCTGAATTAAACAAGATACCGTCTTCTGTAAAAGGTTCCGTTGTAATCTTAAAAGTCGCCGGTGTTTGGTCAGATGGATGAATAACAGGAAGAATCTCAAGCTGATATTTCTTTGCAAATTCAAAGTCTCGATCATCATGAGCAGGGCAGCCAAAAATAGCGCCTGTTCCATACTCCATAAGGACAAAGTTTGCAATGTAAAGAGGCAAAAAGTGATCTTTAAGAAAGGGATGTTCGACATGAAACCCTGTGTTAAAGCCAAGTTTTTCGGCTTTTTCAATTGCTTCTTCGTTAATGCTCGTCTTATTGCATTCTTCAATAAAGGCTTTCAGAGAAGGGGTGTCTTTTGCCAGCTTTTCCGTGAGCGGATGATGAGGCGATAAAGCACAAAAACTTGCGCCAAAGAGGGTATCTGGGCGAGTTGAAAAGATGGTAATTGTTTCAGGTAACTCTTTCAGCTTAAAGGTAATTTGAGCCCCTTCTGATCGCCCAATCCAGTTGCGTTGCATGGTAACAACGCGCTCTGGCCAATCTTTAAGTGAATCGAGACCTTCAAGCAACTCTTCTGCATAAGCTGTAATTTTTAAATACCATTGAGATAATTTACGGCGCTCAACCTTAGCACCGGAGCGCCACCCGCGTCCATCAATCACCTGCTCATTGGCCAGGACACTATTTTCAACGGGATCCCAATTTACAAAACTTTCTTTTCGATAGATAAGGCCTTGCTTGTAAAGTTCAAGGAATAGCTGTTGCTCATGACCGTAGTAACCTGGATGACAGGTGGCAAGTTCTCGATCCCAATCATACGCAAGGCCCATTAATTTCAATTGGTCCCGCATAATTTTAATATTGTTATAAGTCCAGTGAGCTGGATGGCTCTTTGTTTGCATCGCGGCATTCTCTGCGGGCAAGCCAAAGGCATCCCATCCCATTGGGTGCATTACATTAAAGCCTTGAGCTTTCTTAAAGCGTGCGATGACATCCCCAATTAAATAATTCCGCACATGCCCAATATGAATACGTCCAGAGGGATAAGGAAACATCTCAAGCACATAATACTTGGGCTTTTGAGGATCAGTCGTAGCCTTAAAGGAACCTAATTCATTCCAACGTTGTTGCCATTTAGCTTCTGCAATGCGATGGTTATAGCGCTCAACCATAAATTCCTCTACTTACCACTATCAATACGTAACTGACGGGCACGCGTCAGGATAACATTTTCAAGTTGGATTGCTGTTTGAGTATCTACAGGTTGATCCACCCACTCAGTTCCCTGACGCTTTTGCCTGAACACAGAAACCTTTATTCCATCTGCTCGCAATTGGCGATCAATGATTAAAATATCAACCTTAATGCGTTCATTCGGTGTGGCACTTGGCGTATGCCACTCGGTAAGTATAATACCACCAAAAGGATCTGCGCTCTTTAAAGGAATAAAAGAAATTGTATCGAGTGCCGCACGCCATAAGAAGCTATTGACGCCGACGCCAACTTCGCCTTTGTTTGAGGAATTACGATCTCCACCAAGGGTAAAAGCATCATCCCCAAAAACTTTATCCATATCGCGATATTTTTGCTCGCGCCTCGTTTTAATTTCATCGTCATTAGAAACTTTCATGCCCTCACAAGCATTTAAGAAAATGGCACCACTCAAAACAATCAGCGAACTTTTTCTAAACATAGTATTTCCTTTTGCAGATATGCTTACAGATATGCGGCGTTGCTAAGCTATCGTCAAGACAAAAAAAAGGGGAGTCGAAACTCCCCTTTAACGTAACTTCTTTAAAATTAGAAGCGGATACGACTTCCAATCATAACACCCTTTGTATTGCTGTTGCCAACCGCATCGTTTGTTGCTTTAAAGCTATCTTTATCTGCGGATAGTGTTTTTACACTGTTAACAAAGTTAACGTACTTTGCATCCGTTTTTTGCTTCGCAAAGTTACCTTCAATGAAACCTTCAAGGCCTGGTGCAAACTTGTGATCGTAAGTTAGCGTGTAAACATCAGCTTTTGCTTTGCTGAAGCCTGTACCAAGCTTGCGTGCTGTATGGCTATATCCTGCTGCAACGCTGTTAACATTCCAACTGTAACCAATAGCAGCGCTGTAAACATGGCCTGCATTGCTGCCTTTTAAAGCGCGGGGCTCACCAGATTTACCATTGTTGATATACTCTCCACCGATCTGCCAACCTTTAAAACCAACGACAGCACCAAGAGCAAACGCCTTTGTATTTCTAACTTTAGAAGGTATGTTATCAACAAGATTGTTTATAGCTGTTGCACTTGGAAGATAGGCTTCAGTGGAGTTCTTTCCATTCTTTGTATGTCCAAAAAGTCCTGTGAAAGAGAGCTGTGCATTCAAACCATTTTGGAAAGTGTTCTTATAGTTTACACCTACACCAATTTGGGCTTGATCAAAAGGTTGAGCAGGGAAAAAGTGTTGTGTGACTCTTCCACTATTGGTGTGTGAAAAGAGCTTTGCAGCACCATCATGCGCAGAATGTGGTGTATATGTAACACCTGCTTGGAAACCAGCAAAACGAGGTGTGATATAGTTAATTTTTGTCGCATCCTTTGGGGTGCCAACGAGGTCACCTGAGAAACGAACGCCTGAAGTTGGTTGGTATGTGCTGGTCATGTTACCATAAATACCACCGCCAGTACCGCCCATGACCTTCCAAGGACCAACCGCCATGAAGTCATCAACACCGCGTGTATCACCAACCATGATAGTTCCGTATTGATTCTTAAGGCTGATACGCGCTTCTTCAATGTTGTTTGTTTCATTGGTATCAAGCGACATACCTGCAAGGAAACCGTATTCAAGGCCGCCTAAAGCATCTGTCTTGCCAAGGACGTCGAAGTTAATACGTGAATCTTCAATGGCTAAATGTTGTCCGAAGCCTTTACCTTTGTTTTCTTCGCGTTTTTTATTGGTAAGAACATGGAATTGAGGGGATAATTCACCTGAAATTTGTAGGCGAGGTGTTTGTCCTTCAATAGCCGCAGAAGCGTGCTCAGCCGCGAATGGTAAAGCAAGAGCAACAGCTGTGCTTGTTAATAAAATTTTTTTCATTTTAATTCTCCTAAAAGTGGTCAGTTATAAGGAAACCTGAACAAACCTACTTTTCCTAAAACAATTTAGGGAGGTTATTAAACAAGTCACCTTAAAACTCGTTACAATATTTATTCAAATTTTATAAAATAGATCCTTGCTTTCAAAGGCAATCTAGAAAAAATAAAGTTGCCTGATTTAAGAATACCTGTGGCCTAAGTGCAACAGAGGGAAAAAAGAAAAAGTTTGCTAGGTTTTGCTTAAATGCATAAATTTTAGGTCCCCGCCTTATACTCTGAAACAAGTTGGGCTTTTAATTGGTCTTGAAAATGAGGACTGTTTAAAATGTCATTAGCACATTTCCCAAGTGCTTGAAGATGCGCTGAAAATTGTTGAGAATCATTGAGAAATGGAAAATTTTGGCGCGCAATCTTTTCATAAAGCATGGCTTCAAAAAGTAAGCTTATAGCTTTGAGCCCTATTGGGCGTGTCACCCCAAAAGAGATATGCAGAGAATGATCTGTGAGAGCAAGAGCATCATGATACATTCCTCGAGGAATGTATAAAAAGCTTCCTGGTTTTAAGTGAATTTCTTTTAAAAGGGGGCCTTTTTGAGTCTCATGCATTTCTTGCGTAAGATTATTAAAAATGGGGTGATGAATAGGGGAAACAGCTTTTCCTTCATAAAGGCGCCATTTTTTTTCGCCTTCAAGAGGAAAAACAAAAACATCATGCACATCAAAATGACTTAAGAAACCTGGTTGAGCTTTCACAGAATAATAAAGATTTGCTTGAACAGGTGCCTCTAAACTTTCTGCAAGTGCATGAGAAATTTTTCTTAATCTTGGTGTTAATGTCCCAATATCATTTGCAACAAGAGTTGCGCCTTTCATTAAATGAGAATGGATAAGTTCAAGGGTCGGCTTCAGTGTTATCCCTTGGTTTAAAGTTGATGAAGGTTGGCAGAAGAGCTCAGAGGGGATGGATTGTCCTTGATGGTAGAGTTTTAAGTTGGCCTCATTCCATAAAGGAGAAATTTTAATAAACTCCATTAACTGAGCGGAAGTAAGAAGATCCTTAAAGCGATCCTCAACGCCTTCATAATAGAAATATTTTTGATCAAAAAAATCCTGCAAAAATTTTGGACGGCTTAAAGGGTGAATAATGTCCTCAAAAGAGATTCCTGAATTCATGATTGATTCTTTCAACTTAAACACTTTAAAATGAACCGTATTAAAGAGAATTTTGGAGGGAGGGTCAATGGGCCCTCTAACTTTTATGGCTAAACCTGTTATTGGAATTGTTTTAGATTGGGATGATCGTCCTTCTTATTCAGCCTACCCGTGGTATGCTTTACGAGAGAATTATGCGCGAGCAGTTGAGCAGGCAGGAGGGATACCCATCCTTTTACCATATCATGGTGATCAAATTCCAGAATATGTGGATCTTATTTCAGGTCTTTTAATCCCTGGTGGCGATTATGATATTGATCCTGTTCACTATGGAGAAGAAATTTGTCATGAGCGTGTTCTTTGTAAGGCTCCTCGAACGAATTTTGAATTGAAACTCGCACAAGATTCTTATCAAAAAGACCTTCCTATTTTGGGTATCTGCGGGGGACACCAATTGATTAATGTGATGATGGGAGGATCATTGATACAGCATATTCCTACCGCGATTGCCTCATCAATTGTGCATGAACAAAAAGAACCAAAACATCATCCAACCCATTGGATTCAGCTTGAAAAGGATAGTTTACTTTATGAGTTATCTGGCATATCAGAAATTCAAGTGAATAGCACACATCATCAAGCCATAAAAAAAGTTGGAGATCACCTAAAAGTGGTTGCTTACGCACCTGATGGTATTATTGAAGCAATTGAAAGCACCGAAAAAAGGTTTTGTTTAGGCGTTCAATGGCACCCAGAATATTTAAGTACACCTTACGATTATAAAATTTTTGAAGCCTTTATCTCTGCTTGCGCGCTATGAGAGAACGAATTGCTAAATTGATGGCTCGCTCAGGTTTGTGTTCACGCCGTGAGGCTGAGCGTTGGATTGAGGAAGGGCGTGTTCAAGTTAATGGAATGCTTTTACAGTCTGCTGCTCTCACTGTATCAGAACAAGATATCGTTGTTGTTGATGGGAAACTATTGCCTTCTAAGGAGTCTGCCTGCCTTTGGCTTTATCATAAACCAAAAGGTCTCATCACTTCCCATAATGATCCTGAAAATCGTCCAACAATTTTTGAAGCTTTACCTAAAAATCTTCCTCGGGTGATTTCTGTAGGACGGCTTGATAAAATGACAGAAGGATTACTGTTACTAACCAATGATGGGGAGTTAGCGCGTAAGCTTGAACTTCCTTCCACACACTTAAAAAGAGTTTATCATGTCCGCGTTTATGGTCATCTCTATGAGACTAAACTTAAGGAAATCGCCAAAGGTATCAACTTTGAAGGTATCCATTATCAAGGAGCGGAAATAACCATTTTAAAGCGTTCGGGAATGAACACATGGTTAGAAATTTCAATCTTTGAGGGGAAAAATCGGGAAGTAAGAAATTTGATGACCTATTTAAATGTGCAAGTTTCACGCCTTATCCGAGTCGCGTATGGACCTTATAGTCTGGGTGATTTGGCAGTAGGTCAGGTTAAAGCATGTCCGATAAAAAAAATTGACTAGAATAAGAGGTGTTTAAACCATATCTTATTTGCAACTTCATTCCGTTTACTGTTCCATTTTAAAATTAAATTGTCTCAAGAGGGGACATAAATAACTCAATAGGAGGTTAAAAGATGGTGATGAAAAATCGAACAAAAGCTGCTCGCACTGAACACGGTAAACAAGGCTTTGCTTCAATGCCTAAAGACAAAGTAAAAGAAATTGCAAGAAAAGGGGGGAAGTCCTCTCATAGCGGTGGTTCATCCAATAGTCGAACTGAAAAAGGCAGCAATAAGTCCTCAAGAGCTAAGCAAGGATTTGCTTCTATGATCAAAGACAAAGTCAAGGAAATTGCAAATAAAAGTGGTATAAATCGCTAATATAATATTGCTGCAGTTTCATGCAAAAATGCTACTTTAAATAGGTAGCATTTTCTTTTTGATGATTGCCTTTCTTTTTGAAAAAAATATAGTGGTCAAGCATTGAAAAAAGGTAAAAAAATGTCATCTAAGACACTGAATGATATCCAAGAACAAGCAACCGCTTCAAATTTAGCACGTGTCTTTATTCAGCAAGAGGATGACGTTCTTCTTGATTGGGGAAAACCTCAAGCTCTTTTGCAATCATACTCAATTACAAAGTCGATTATGGGCCTTGCCATTGGGTTGCTATGGGATCAAAAACTCTTAAATGAACTTCATACACCTATTTATCATTTCTTTCCGGAATGGGATCAAGGGTATAAGCAACAGGTCACATTATGGCATTTATTGACTCATACGTCGGGCCTACAAGATGATCCCACTTATGAAGACATTATAAGAGCGCCGGATTCAATCCAATTAGCCTTATGTGCGGAACTGACAAGCTTACCAGGAGAAAAATATAACTATAATAATAAAGCAACCAATCTAATCCCTGGTGTGATTGAAAGAATAACAGGGAAATCAGCCGAAAATTTCATTAATGAGTCCCTTTTCAACCCCTTAAAAATACAAAATTTTGAATGGCGCCAAGATAAAAAAGGAAATATTTATGGCGCAGCAGGACTTAAGATCGCCGCTGAAGAACTTATAAAAATTGGAAAACTTGTTCTCGATGAAGGTAAATGGGATGGGCATTCTCTATTGAGTCCAGCATGGCTTTCATTAATGACAACAAAAACATCAATTGGGGCACCGGCTTGTGCTCTACTCTGGTGGATTTATGAAAATCCTACCATCATTGCAGCGCAAGGGTATTTGGGGCAACGTCTTTATATTTATCCTAAAAAACAAATTATTATGGTGCAACAATATGATCGTGATGAAAACCCATCAAATCAGCCGCATAACATCGTTGATTTAAGAGAGCTTATGACCCAACTTTAAACATCTTGACCATGGCAATGCTTATAGCGTTTACCAGAACCGCAAGGACATAAAGAATTACGCATCGGGGTCGGGGATAGTGTATCACTTTTTGAAATCGCTTTTTTCACCTTAGGGGTCGCATCAGTTTTTTTTGAAGAAAGAAGAGATTTTTGTTTTCTTTTTGCTTCCGAAAGGCGCTTTGTCAGAGATAGAGGTGCATTTTGGGTAGTTTTTGTATCTGAAAACTCAGTTTGCTCAAGCTTCATTTTTTTATTTTGTTCTTCAAGGTCTTCAATGGCAGCATCAAAGACTTCTTCTTCTGTTTCTTGATAAAGTTCAAGATGAGCAAGTGCTGAAACGACCATTTCACGCGTCCGAGAGAGCATCTCTTGGAACATAAGGAATGCCTCATGCTTATATTCATTTAAAGGATCACGCTGAGCGTAAGCACGCAAATTGATACCTTGGCGTAAATGATCAAGTCCATGAAGGTGATCTTTCCATGTTTGGTCCAACACTCTCAAAAGAATACTTTTTTCTGCCATATGCATCATGCTTGTTCCATACAAGGTTGATTTGGCGGCAAGTTTTTCAGAAACAGCTTCAACAATTCGCTGTTTTAAGGCCGCTTCGGCAATGCCTTCTTCTTGAGCCCATGCAGAAATAGGCAAATCAAGGTTAAACAGTCTTAAGCATTCCTCATGAAGACCATTTACTTCCCATTGATCGGGATAAGCATTTGCAGGAATAAAAGTATTCATTAATTTATCAATGACATCTTCACGCATATGCTGGATGAGCTCAGAAACATCATCTGTATCCATGACTTCACGGCGTTGCTCATAAATAATTTTACGTTGATCATTCATAACATCATCATATTTTAGGAGATGCTTACGAATATCATAGTTGCGAGCTTCAACTTTTTGTTGAGCTCGTTCAAGAGCTTTATTAATCCAAGGATGGATGATGGCTTCCCCTTCTTGAAGGCCAAGCTTTTGTAGCATATTGTCCAAACGATCAGAGCCAAAGATACGCATCAAATCATCTTCAAGCGATAGAAAAAACTTAGTTTTTCCAGGATCTCCTTGTCGCCCAGCGCGCCCACGCAATTGGTTATCAATCCGTCGACTTTCATGACGTTCAGTTCCAATAACATAAAGTCCACCCGATGCTTTCACTTCTTGTTCTGCTTGGGCAACTTCTTCTCGAATTTTTTTCGTTAGGCGTTCTCGTTCTTTGGCATCCGTAACTTTCTCTAATTCTTGAGCAACCCGCATTTCAATGTTACCGCCTAATTTAATATCAGTTCCTCGCCCAGCCATATTGGTTGCGATGGTAATGGCTCCTGGACGCCCAGCTTGAGCAACAATAATAGCTTCTTGCTCATGGTAACGAGCATTTAAAACTTGGTGAGGGATCTGACGTTGTTTTAAAAGCATTGAGAGAAGCTCAGATTTTTCAATGCTTGTTGTTCCTACGAGAATCGGTTGCTTTTTCTGGTGGCATTCCTCAATAAGGGTAATAATCGCATTATATTTTTCTTTAGCTGTTCGATAGACTTCATCATCTAAATCTTGGCGAGCCATTGGCAGATTGGTAGGAATTTGTACCACATCAAGTTTATAGATATCATTGAACTCTGCAGCTTCTGTTTTTGCTGTTCCTGTCATGCCGGAAAGTTTTGAATAAATCCGGAAAAGATTTTGAAAAGTAATCGATGCAAGGGTTTGATTTTCCATTTGAATGGTGACGCGCTCTTTTGCTTCAAGAGCTTGATGAAGTCCTTCTGAATAGCGTCGTCCTTCCATCATACGTCCAGTGAATTCATCAATAATGATGACCTTGTCGTCTTTCACCATATAGTCGACATCTTTGGTAAATAATTTATGAGCGCGTAAAGCTTGGTTGACATGATGAACCAGAGAAATATTTTGAATCTCATAAAGAGAACCACCTTTAAGGAGGCCTATTTTTTCAAGCAGAACTTCAATTTTTTGGGAACCTTGTTCTGTTAAAGTCACTGAGCGAGATTTTTCCTCTTTTTCGTAATCCGTAGCTTCTAATTGGGGAATTAAGGTGTCTACTTCCTGGTATAGTTCCGAAGAATCTTCGGCAGGACCAGAAATAATCAAGGGAGTTCGAGCCTCGTCGATCAAAATACTATCAACTTCATCCACAATAGCATAATTAAATGAACGTTGAACCATATCACTCAAACGGAACTTCATATTATCTCTTAAATAATCGAACCCTAGTTCATTATTCGTCACATAGGTGATATCACAATTGTATGCTTCTTGGCGCTCAACATCACTCAATTCATGTTGAATACATCCAATGCTGAGACCGAGAAATTCATAAAGCTTCCCCATCCAACTAGCGTCGCGCTGGGCCAAATAGTCGTTAACGGTAACAACATGGACACCTTTACCTTCGAGAGCGTTAAGGTAAGCGGGGAGTGTTGCAATTAAAGTTTTTCCTTCACCCGTTGCCATTTCAATGACGTTTCCTTGATGAAGCATGATTCCGCCTATGAGTTGGACATCAAAATGACGCATTTGGAGCGCGCGCTTACTGGCTTCGCGAACAGTTGCAAAAGCTTCAATAAGGAGGCTGTCTAAAGATTCCCCTTTTGCCAAACGC
The DNA here is from genome assembly GCA_000743035.1 of Candidatus Paracaedimonas acanthamoebae. Lineage (GTDB taxonomy): Bacteria > Pseudomonadota > Alphaproteobacteria > Caedimonadales > Caedimonadaceae > Paracaedimonas > Paracaedimonas acanthamoebae. Next base: position 1,670,030 of record CP008936.1, on the reverse strand, counting down.
TCTTTAAACCATCCTGTCCGGGCTTTAAGTTCCGTATCACTTAATTTTTGTAGTTCAGGCTCAAGAGCATTAATTGCCTCAACTTGTGGCTTCAGCTTTTTAATGGTGCGCTCATTGGCTGAACCAAAAACTTTTTGAATAAGGGTGACAAACATCAAAAGACCTCGAACCTTAAAATTACTCTTAATTAACTAAATGAGGTGATTTACCCATGCTTGCAAGAGATAAGCAAGCATAAATACTATAACCATAAGATTTTTGTTGCGTTCTTATGAATTCCTCGTACCATATGCACATTAATAAATAAATTATCTAAAAAACGTTAAGAAAGGAATTTAAATGTTATCTCGTTTTATGATTACAACAGCTTTTGCGGCTTTTCTTACTTTTGGATCTCAAGCGTTAGCTCAAAATGAAGAAGCGGTTGTGGCGAAAGTGAATGGCAAAGAAATTAAACTGAAGGAAGTACAACGCTTAGAAAAGGCTCTTCCTCCTCAAGTTATAAATGGAGCCAAAGATAAAGATAAATTATTTACGACCTTACGCGATCAAATGATCGATATCACGCTTATCACTGAAGAAGCTGACAAAGCTGGGCTTGATAAAGATCCTGAGGTTCAAAAGGCAATTGAACAAGCAGCACAGCAAGTTCGTGTTCAAGCTTTCCTTTCTAAATCATTAAAGAATTTTGTCACAGATGCAGCAGTTAAGGCACGCTATGACAAATTAGTTGCTGATATGCCTAAGGACGAAATGGAAGTTAAAGCACGTCACGTTCTTGTCAAAGATGAAAGCGCGGCTAAAAAAATTATTGAAGATCTTAAGAAGGGGGCGGATTTCTTGAAGATTGCACGTGAACAATCCATTGATAAGGCAAGTGCTCAAGAAGGGGGTGACGTTGGTTACTTCCGTAAAGGGGATATGGTGAAAGAATTTGCCGATGCTGCTTTTGCTTTGGTTCCAGGGAAAATTACAGAATCTCCTGTTAAAACACAATTTGGTTGGCACGTGATTAAGGTGGATGATAAGCGCAAAGTTAAAGCACCTAAATTTGAAGAAGTGCAAGAGCAATTGAAAGCGGCTGTGCTTGAAGAGAGCATGCTTAAGCTTGTGACAAGCCTCCGGGATAAAGCAAAGATTGAGCGCTTCAACCAAGAAGGTAAGCCTGAAATTGGTGGCGAAAAGAAAGAAGAAAAAAAAGCAGAAGAGCCAGCTAAAAAATAAGGTATTGACGGATCTTGTAAAAAGCCCTGGGATCTTCCTAGGGCTTTTTTTTATGTAAGAAAAGCAAATCTTTATTAAGTTTTAATTTGATCAATAATTACTTGAATTGAATAGATTTTTTTTAAGGAAAAAATGTTTCACGTGAAACATTTTTAGTCTTGAAAGTCTGCAGTGAATAGCTCATAAAATAACCTAAAAAAAGATAAAATCAAATTTTAGTAACTAATTGATTTAAAATGTAAAAATTTTATGATTCTTCTCTCTTGACTCTCTTTCGTTTTAAATTATGATCTTTGGTATTAAGGGTGCTCATAAGAGTTAAAAGGGAATACAATAACGCTTGTTTAATACAAAGCGCAAAATGTAGCTGCTCCCGCAACTGTAAGAAGCTCGTTTAAGTGAAATGCCACTGGCTCAAGCTGGGAAGGTCACTTAAGGATCGGCTCAGCCAGGAAACCTGCCTTTAAATGTCATCTCTTTGTTTGGCGGTGAAGACAAACGAAAGCGAAATCCTCGTTGGTGACAGCCTTTAACCATATTAAATAAAGGGGCTCGATTAGCCATGCGACAAGCCATGCAATTTACTTTTCAGGCATTGACTAAAAATTTTAAGTTTATACCTGAATTTCCAAACATTTTATTTATGATTACTTTTTTGCAAATCGCTGTTTTTGCCCATTATTCTCAACACTCTCAAAGAAATAACTTTGCTAACACTTCTTATGACATCCAAGAAGAAGACCTACAAACTAACCAAGCTTATGAAGCTGCCCTTAAGGAAGTATTACCTCTTTTTCGCATTTATTTTAGGGATTCAGCAAAGCAAGCTTCATCCGATCTACAAATAGAGCGCCCTTTTAAATCTCCTTTAAATTCTCACGAATTTATTGTTAATGTTTTGAAAAATAATGGTGATTTATTTCCTGGAATAATGGATAGTGAAGCGCTCATTTTAAAGGCCTCGCCGGTATTTCCGAGCAATGACGTTTCTTTTCATTTAAAAGGTGGGAATGAAATGTATTTTATAAAATCTGATCCTTTTAATCCTGAGCCTCTCTTTGTATCCTCTCTTGGAGACGTTCAAGAAAGTTTCACCCAAAGTATTTTAAAGGCTTTGCTAGAGGAGCAAAAACATAAAAATCCTCTTTCTGCGCCTTTAGCTCATAATATTGAGACTACGCCAGAAAAAGAAGATCCCTTTGCTCAGACTGTTACTGAAGAGGGTATAAATCCCTTAAATCTAGCACCTCTCAACGATAGCGTTTCTTTTTACCTAAAAGGTGGAAACGAAATGCCGTCCATGGAACCTGATCCTGTTAATCCTGACCCCCTTTTGGGATCTTTCCGTGAAGAAGATCAAGAAAAGTCTGCTCAAGAGGAGTTTTTAGAAGAGGAAAAGCTTGAAAGTCCTCTTTCTGAAGGCTCAATTTGCACAATAAGTACATCATCAGAGAAGAAAGAAATCCATGTTCAGACGGTGGCTGCGGAGGATACAAATCAAAAAAATGAGCCTGCAAACAGTCCAGTTTCTCTTAAAAAAGAACCAACATTTAAAGCCTTTTATCATTATAATATCCCATCGAAAAGTCGCTTGCTAAATTATTGGATGCAACTGACAGCTCCCAGTGACAATGTTCCTCAAAAGGAAATTCCCTACAGGGAAGCTTTAAAAGAAATAATGTTTTCAAAAAAATTTCAGCCATTTATGAATGAGGCAAGTTGGTTTGCAGATGCTGAAGACAGTGAAGATACAAAAATTACTATAAGTCAAATGCATGAAGAAGCGTTTTATGACTATTTAAGGTCAATTAATTGGGAAGAAACTGAATTTGGGACTTTATTTCTCTGTCCTCAAATCCCAGGGAAAGAAGATTTTCATCAGGCTAAAGAGGATGCTTTCAATTATGCTTATGAGATGGTAGGACGTTGTGCGCCAGGTTTTTGTAAAGATGAGGATTTTATAGTGCGTAATTAGTTTTAGAGAAGATTAAGGCTAATTTTTACTTGACGTTGGTGAGAAACAGAGGTACCTAAAGAGGCACCATTATAAATGGGGGTGTAGCTCAGTTGGTTAGAGCGCCTGCCTGTCACGCAGGAGGCCGCGGGTTCAAGTCCCGTCACTCCCGCCATTTTCTCTTCTTGTCTTTTGCCCCTCAAAAACGCTACAACAGAGACAAATTAGAATTGAGAGGAACAAACAATGAAAATCAATGGGAATGATATTCGTCCAGGAAACATTATTGAGCATAAGTCCCGACTTTGGGTTGCAACCAAAATTCAGCATACACAACCTGGTAAGGGCGGAGCTTATATGCAGGTTGAGCTAAAAGACATCCGTAGTGGAACTAAATTAAATGAACGGTTTCGTTCCAGTGAAACTGTCGAGCGAGTTCGTCTTGACGAGAAAGAGTATCAATACCTTTATGGAACAGATGACGAATTAACTTTTATGGATCAAGAAACATTTGATCAGATCACCGTGAATCCTGCAATTGTGGGCGAACCTGCTGTGTATTTACAAGAAGGTATGGTTGTCACCGTGTCCTCATATGAGGGTGAAATTGTTGGTATTAGCCTTCCCGACACCGTGATTGTGAAAATTGTTGAGGCTGAACCTGTCGTGAAAGGGCAGACTGCGGCTTCGTCTTATAAACCAGCAATCCTTGAAAATGGCGTTCGCATTATGGTTCCACCTCATGTTGAGTCTGAAACAAGAATTGTTGTCAATACCGCTGATAATACCTACGTTGAAAGAGCAAAAGACTAATTATGCTAACAGCAACTCGCACTAAAATTAAATCGTCTTTAATGACCGTCATGTCTTCGGCTGCTCTGAAAGCAGCCAAAGGCCTTATCCATGATTTTAATGAGGTCGAGCATCTACAAGTCTCAAAAAAGGGACCTGGCAACTTTGTTTCAACAGCAGATCACCGTGCTGAAAAAACGATTCGCTTTGAGCTGCAAAAAGCGCGACCAGATTTTGGATTTTTACTCGAAGAATCTGGGGAGATTCCCGGGCCAGATCCTCATCATCGTTGGATTGTTGATCCGCTTGATGGAACGACAAATTTTCTTCATGGTATTCCGCATTTCGCCATTTCAATAGGCCTTCAATTTGAAAACGAAATTATTGCTGGGGTTATCTATGATCCTATTAAAGACGAACTTTTCTATGCCGAAAAAGGTAAAGGGGCTTATTTAAATGATCGCCGTCTTCGAGTTTCGGCTCGTAAAGAGTTGAGTGATGCTCTTATTCTTACAGAAAGGCCGTATAAACGTTCAGACGAAACGGAAAATTTTTCTTTAATATGTGAAAATATTCGTCCCCATGTAGCAGCTTTGCGCCAGTTTGGAGCGTCTGTTCTTGATTTGGCTTATGTTGCTGCTGGTCGCAGCGAAGGTTTTATCTCGCCTCAGCTTGCTCCATGGGATTTAGCAGCAGGGCTCATTCTTGTGCGAGAAGCGGGCGGGTATACTTCTGAAATAAAGGGAGGAAAAGACCCTTTAAAATCGGGATCTATCTTAGCAACAAATGCTTATCTTTATGAGCCTTTGCTAAAAATACTTCAGAAATAGATTACCATTGAAATTGCGGGAATAGATAAGTAGGTTGCACGCCTTTTTGGTGGCATGCGGTTATTAGTTTAGGCATGTCTAATTCTGGATCGAAATCACGCCCAAACTCTTGTTCAAAAAGTCCTGTCATCACTAAAGCTGTATCAATCCCAAAAGTATTACCACCTTTAATATCCGTTATAAGAGAATCTCCAATTGCCAACGTTCGCTTTAAATCTTTTACCGTAAACATTTCGATCACAGATTGATAAACATTTGGATAAGGCTTTCCATGATAACGAACCTCTCCGCCAATTTTTTGATAATATTCAGCAAGGGCACCTGCACACAAAATTAATTTCCCACCGTGCACAACAGAAATGTCAGGATTAACACAAACCATGGGTAATTTGAGGGTAACGGCTTGATGCAGAATTTGTTGATATTCTTCAGGCTTAAAATTTTGTGGTCCCGTATTTAAGATAAAGTCAGCATTTTCAATTGCTTCAACGATTTCTAGGTCAAGATCATAATAAAGGCCTTGATGCATTGGCTGGCTTAAAACATAGGCCTTAAGACCTAAATGATCGTAGGGAGCTTTACGAGGCATCTTTAACGCTCTGTAAGCATCTTCGCCAGAGCTATAAAGAGCTTTATAAAGTGTATCAGGAATCTGTAATTCATGAAGGTTTTTTGCTAAAATTGAAGAACGGCGCGGTGAGTTTGAAAGAAAAACGATTTCTTTTTGAGCCTCAGAAAGTTTTTTTAAAGCAGCGAGAACATTTGGAAAAAGCTGGCTTCCATCATGGATGACTCCCCATAAATCAACAATAAAAGAATCATAACGATCTTGAAGGTCAGAAAGACCAGAATAAAAAGTAATTTGTTGCATCATTTCTCTCTCCAACATAAGAGTTTGATCGACAGGCCGTCTTTGCTTCAGTATAAGGAAATCGGCTCTTACTAAAAATTGTTTATAAGAGATATTAGTGGGATAAGGAACACTATAATGTTACAAAAAGCTGCAATTATTGGAATTATTGGAGGGATGGGACCTGAGGCAGGCCGAATCTTGCATGGCCTCATTATTGAAGAAACTAAAAAGTTGCGTCACATAGGCCAAGACCAAGATCATTGTGACGTTTTGCATTTCGCGCTTCCTTCTATTATTCCAGATCGTGCGACTTATATTTTTGATCAAAATCAACCAAATCCCGTTGATGTCCTGATTGAGATTGTAAAAGGTGCTGTTTCTGTAGGAAAGCAATTCAAACGGCCTATTATCAGTGTTGTCCCCTGCAATACTTTTCATGCACCTATCTTATTTAATGATCTTATGAATCGTATTAAACAGGAAGAATTTGATGAATGGTTTATTCTTTATGATTTTGTAAAAGAAACAGTCTTGGGGATCGCTGAAACTTTTCCCAACATTAAAAAAGTAGGGCTATTATCGACATCGGGAACCCGTAAAACATTAATTTACGCGCAAGCGCTTGAAGCACAAGGCATAGAACTAATCCAAGTGGCAAACGAAGAACAGATAAAAGTTGATGATGCCATTTATAATCCTGTCGATGGCTTGAAAGCACTTTCAAAAGCTTCAGAGCGTACGAAAGAACTTCTTAGAAATTATGTGCATACATTGAGATATCAAGGTGCTGAAAGAGTTATTCTAGGGTGCACAGAATTCCCATTGGCTTTTGAAGATCTCGAGAATGCTGAGAGAGAAAACTTTATTGATCCTATGCGTATAGTCGCACGGCGGCTTATCCAAATGGCATATAGGGCTAGCCCTCAATAATCAGGAGGAAAAAATGACTTATATTGTTAAGGATGCTTGCATCAAATGTAAGTATATGGATTGCGTTGAAGTCTGCCCTGTCAATTGTTTTTATGAAGGCGAAAACATGCTTGTGATCAATCCTGAAGAATGTATTGATTGCGGGGTGTGTGTCCCTGAATGCCCGATTGATGCGATTCAAGCAGATACAGTTGATGGGTCTGAATTCTGGGTTGAGATGAATCAAAAATATGCTCTTGAGTGGCCCCGTATCACGCTTAAAGGAGAATCTCCAAGTGATGCTGATGAGTGGAAAGATGTTCCCAATAAGTTTCCCAACCATTTTAGCCCAAAACCCGGAAATTCTTAAATTTATTCTCACTGCAAAACTTGAAGTCGCCTTAAAAGTTCTTTAAACTTGATCGATTAAGGGGATTCATCTGTTAGGGGAGGAAAATGGTTTCAACAACGCTTGTACGTCAAAAACCTATTTCGCTAAAAATTGATATTGATTATCAAGGTGAAGAAGAATCAAGTCTTCCAGAAAATCTACCGCTTCATCGCAGGACAGACATTTCTTCAAAAACAGAAAAGCGGTTTGAAAATCAGCGTAAAAATAGTGAGTCCCGCGAAGGAGCGGTAGAACGCCGGCAAATGGACCGGCGCACCTCTCTATCTCAAAGCGATTTTTCTACCACAGACAATAGAAATCGTCATCTCGTCTTGCAACAATTTCAGGGGATTGAAACGATTTCAGAACCTTTTGAGTATACCGTTCTTATGATTTCAGATGACCCAGCGATTAATTTTGCTGATATGATTGGGAAAACGGTAACAATTTCAATTGATTGTCATGAAAAACATACCAATGCTTCTCAGGGAAAAGATGGACAGCAAGGGGCTAAGCAATACCGTGAAGAAGATACTGCGGAGGAGGGAAAGCGCTATATTAAAGAACGAGGAATTAACCAAGACCAAGATTTTCTAGCAGATGAAGATTCTTCTCCTCAGGAAGAGAGCCCAACAATTCGTTATTTTAATGGTGTTATTGGGCAATTTACGCAGCTTCACACGGCGCGTAAAAGTGATGACAATGTTACTTATTATGAAGCAAAGATTTATCCTCAACTCTGGATGCTAAAATTCACGCAAGATTGTCGTATTTTTCAAAACCAATCAGCCATTGATATCATCAAACAAGTTTTGAGAGAAAATGGTGTCCTTGAAATCGAAGACAAAACGAAGGATTGTGGTCGCACTCCACGTGAATATTGCGTTCAGTATAATGAAAGCTCTTTTGATTTTATAAGTCGTCTTCTCGAAGAAGAAGGAATTTTTTACTATTTTAAGCACAAGCATGGGCAACATACTTTAGTTTTGGGTGAAGCGCCTTCAAGTCATGAGGATTGCCCAGGGGCTCAAACAGCGGAATTTGAGAAAGCCGTTGCAGGCGTTGATTATTTCAATAAGCTGATCACTTGTAAAGTTCTTGAGCGAGTAGTTCCCAAATCTCATTCTCTTGTTGATTACAATTTTACGACGGCTTCGACCAAGATTTCGAGCTTATCAAATGGGACTGGATTAGGGGGAAAGGTTTACTCTTATCCTGGGCTTTTTGATCATGAGGACCTGCCCAAACAAGTTAAGCTAGAAACAGTTTCAACATTGAGAATTCAAGCGGATGAATTACCGAGTAAATCAGTTGATGCAACATCAACCATTCCCTTTTTTGCACCTGGCTATAAGTTTCAAATGCGAGGCCATACTCGAAAAGATGTTAATAAGCTTTATGTTCTTCATACTGTGATTCATGAAGCCAATATAACAGGTGGTCTAGGGGTTCATGATAGTCATTATCGCAATCAGTTTACGGCATTTCCTTTTAGTATTGCTTATAAAACTGGCATCAAGACACCCAAGCCTAAAATTTATTCAACCCAAACAGCTCGTGTTACTGGACCCAAAAATGAAGAAATTTGGACAGATCAATATGGTCGCATTAAAGTTCGATTTCATTGGGATATCCAATCGAACGGGACTGATGTCGGTAAAGGAAGCCAGCTAGAAAAAGAAACACAAAACGAACAAGATCCATCAGAAACTCACAACGCTCAAGAGGATGGAAATATTAAAGATGAACAAGATAGCTCTTGTTGGGTTCGGGTGGCTGAGGGATGGGCAGGAAATAATTGGGGGATTCTTTTCACACCACGGGTTGGGATGGAAGTTGTTGTAACGTTCCTTGAAGGGAATCCGGATCGTCCTCTCGTGATTGGGACTGTTTATAATTCAGATAACATGCCGCCATATCTTCCTGAACAGCCCACAAAGAGTACGATTAAGAGCCGGTCAACAAAGAAAGGACCAGAAGGCTTTAATGAGTTAAGATTTGAAGATTTAAAAGAATCAGAAGAGGTCTTCTTTCATTCACAAAAGGATTTAACAATACGAGTGAATGAGACGGTTAATGATTGGGTTAAAAAAGGAAGCTATTGGTGGTGGATTGATCGTGGGAATCGAGAAGTTGTTTTAGCCGGAGAAGATGAGTCGGTCTCTAAAACGACACCAAAAGGCCAAGATCTTCCTGCAGGGAAAGGAGATGATAATCTTACTCTTCTCAAAGGAAGTCGTACAATGCAGCTTAAAAGCGAGGAAGATGCCAACTATAACATCCTTATCAACCAGGGTGATCGTTATCTTGAGATTGAAGAAGGAAATAATTTAGAACTTCTGAACAAAGGGGATTATTTTATCCAACAAAAAGAAGGAAATTCGGATCATTTTATTGAGAAAGGGGATGCAACACTTACGCTTGAAAAAGGAAATATCCACACTCATTTAAGTGAAGGGAATATCACCACTCACCTGACAAAAGGGGATCACTCTCTTGTTCTAAAAGAAGGGAATGATTACAAAGAGCTAACAAATGGGGATGCAACTCTTCTTGTGAAAGAAGGACTTTTCTTTGAAAAAATTAAAAGCAACTACACAACAATTGTTGAAGAAGGTAACCAAGAAATTTCTATTCAACAAGGCACACAAGCAATTATGGTTCAAGGTGACCAATCCGTAACTTTACAAGCAAACCAAACAATTAAAGTGGCAGGGGATGTAGAAGAGTCAATTACAGGCAACTATACGCTTAAGATTGATGGTAATTTTGAAATTATTGTAGGCGGCACGGTCACTATTAAAAGCACAGGCGCTGCAACTTTTCAAAGTGAAGCCGCAACAACGCTTGAGTCTGGCACTGAAATGACAGTAAATGCAGGTGCCGCGATGACGATCTCTGCAGAAGGAGAAACGACAATGTCCGCAGCTGGCTTAACCCTTACCAGTGAGGGAGCAACCACGTTTGAATCGACGGGCGAAACAACATTGAACGCTTCTGAAGTTAATGTGGTGGCTGAAACTGAGCTTATGCTTGAAGGAACTGCAGGTGTGACAATGTCAGGAGCCGTTGTCACAGTTGCAGGTGAGGCTACAGCAACCATAGGAGGAGAAGGCAGTACTCAGATAACAGGCGCAGCAGTTACATTAGCTTAAAAATAGAGAAAGAAAATGAGCAACACGCAACTTCAACAAATGCAACTTCCGGCGAGCCAAAAAACCGCAGAGATTCTTGATAGTGTTCAAGAGATGAAAACGGCAAAAGGAAAGCTATTAAGACGGATTCCTTTTAAAGAGGGGCAACGAAATGGAGTTGCTGAATATTATGATAATAAAGGAAATATTACTAAACGAGCGACCTTCTCGAATGGTTTACGGGAAGGCCCCACTCTTGTTTACGATAAAGAAGGGAAACCGCACCGTAAATATCACTTTAAAGAAGGACTTTTGGAGGGATTAGCTGAAACCTATGAGAAAGGAATAATTTCAGCAGAAATTCCCTATCGAAAAGGAAAGATTCATGGGGTTGCGAAATTTTATACGAAAGGGGGCGCTCTTCAACATGAAGTTCCTTATATCGAAGGGAAAATGCATGGGGAAATGATCACCTACAATCCCTTAGGTTACATTACGGCAACTATTCCCTATGAAAAGGGCATTAAGCACGGCATTATGAAGGCTTATTACCCATCAGGGAATCTTTTACAAACAGAAGCTTATGAACAAGGGCTTCTGCAAGGAAATTCGACGAAGTATTTTGAAAACGGAAATGTTGCTTCTTATATGGTATATGAGAAAGGTAAACGCATTGAAGGCCCTTATATTTATTCTCCCAAGGATGGGTCTTTGATAAAATCAAGTTAGAGAATTTACATAATAAGATGTAATTAAAGCCAGCTATGAAAAGACTTACAATTTATCAGTCGTTTATAGAGGGGCCATTCATGTTAAAACTTACGGTTAGCTATTTTTGAAGGTTCCATTTTTTTTATGTTAGCATTTTTATCTGCATAAATCGATCTCCATCATTGTTACAGGATGAGATTTAAATTTATCCTCCCCAATTTTCTCCATCCAAGGAGCCCATAATACTCTGGTATGGTAGGATCAAAGGCAAATAAGTAAAGCTTTTCAAAGCCAAGCTCTTTTGCTTTCTCGACTGTGACATCAACTAGCATTTTGCCGATCCCCTGTTTTTGATATTCTGGATCAACGGTCAAATCACTAATCCAAAGTCCTAAATCTGGCCGAATATCCTCATTTAGCTGCAATGTGCATGAACCTACAGGAATTTCACCGTCTAGCGCAATGTAAGTAAGAGGCATATCATGATTCAACTCTCCATCATACAAAGATTCAATTTCTTTAATTCCTATCTTTGGCATCCAGATTTTACCTAAAACTTCATGCCAAATATTTGCAAGCATTGGTATAGCTTGTGGATGGTTTTTCAAAAGGTCGATTTTAATTATACAATGCCTTCTACAACCCCTTCAGAATAATAGATAATTTTGTTCTATCAAGAACTTGCATTTGAGATAATCATGAGTGCCACATACGACAAGAATCTAAACTACATCTTGGGCTTTAATTGCTTCAATTAACTGCGTCCCAACAGATTCCCAAAGATTTTCTGACTGTACCCAAAAATCATCTAAGATTTCCTGATACTCATCTTCTGCTGTAACCATCAAATAGTCCTGAGCCTTCAGCAGCTTTTTAAGCAATAAAGACTGTAAAATTTAGTGGGGGTGATGCTGTGACCTTTTAGCTCTCCCTGTGTTCTCTTTATTATTATCATTATCTGAAGTTCCCCCCCCCTAACTCGTCTTTGGATCTTTGGTGAGGCTAAGGCATCCCCCGCATGCCTATCTAAAAACTAGCATAACAGATGAAATTTTAATTTCAAGTGAAAAGTTATTGATTTTATTCGTTTTTACATCATTTTTTGCGATAAAAAACTTATATCTCATTTTTTGAATTGATTAACAAAACATGAATCAAAGGTTAAAATTTTATTAAATTTTTAGCAAATTTCTTTTAACTCAAGCGAAGGCGCATGAATCACGCGCTTCTTCCAATTGAGGTTTCTTAGCACTTATCAGCATCTTCATGTTTTTCTGAGATCCCCGGTAGAAGACCAGGGATGATAAAGGAAAAAGCAGGGCTCATCTCAACCAAATTGACATCAGAAAAGGAAATGCAAGATCATAACCCATTAAAATAGTTAAAAATTCTTAACAGAGGTGTATCAATTTTAAATCGTCGTTGACAAGGTATTGGGAATTGTAGAGAAAATAATAAAATATCTATTATTCCATAAAATTTATCATGTTAAGATTGAATAACATCTCCTTCAAAATCACAAGCTACGAAGATAATAACTATAATAAAACAGATGTGCGTGGATAGAATTGTCGAACGAAGTTCAAGTATTAAAAATTCAAAAAAACTGTTCAAAGAACAAGCCTTATAAACAAATAACAGCCATTAAAGAAAATAAAATAATAGCTATGGCGATTCTTGTGCCTGAGGATAGCTATTGTGAAATAAAATATATCGTTGTCGTAAATAATATGCGCAATGAAGGTTTAGGCTCAAGAATTCTAACATATTGTGAAGATTGGGCCTGGCTAAAAGGATTTAAAGAAATTTACTGTTGTGCTGTAGACTCTGCATTAAATTTTTTGATAAAAATTCATATATTCCTGAAGGTGAGTTTATTGAAAAGAATGGAGTTTCCTTTATTAAAATGCGTAAAAGCTTAACAGAAAGGTATGAAAGTTCATATTTTACAAAGGTTACCTTACGCCAAATTTATGAAATTGTTTTACAAACTTGTCCTGCTTTTGAAGAAATTTTTCTATCTTCTGATGATAAGGACTTGCCTTATAGTATTGCCGGAGACTTTGCAGAGTATATCGTTGCTTTATACAAGGAGGCAAGCAATAACCCTAAAGTAAAGCCTCCTTTACAGAAAGAATTAAGGAATATCTCAGCTTTGATTCATTGTCTTATTAAACATCCTGATGAGAAAGTAAGTGAGTGGGCTGTTATTGGCATATTAGAGGGAATACAGTTTCGTTTAACCGGAAGCGATGATTTAGATAAGTTTTCAAAAATACTTACGTCTCAAACTAGCTTATGGTGGGATAGCCTAAACAAATTTTGGAATAAAGAAATCCCATTTGTTGGTTCTGATATTGATATGAGCAAAAGTTGATTCATACTTATAACTCTCAGGCGTGTATGTTTAATACCGCACAGAAAACGCTCGTATTTTAAGTAGCCATTAAAACCTTCTTTATCTTACAAGACAAACGAAAAACCGTCCTTATCTTTGTTAAGATCAACTTTAGCAAGCAACGTTATACTAGGTTATTCGTTACGCCAACATAAAGAACATCCTAGGGTCTATTTGTCAGGGGATAATTTTTGATTCATGTGTTTTTCTCTTCTGACTCATATCTTATACCCCTTCCATATAATCCTACGTCTTATGCATAGGATCTCCTGGTACCTATGCACATCTCTTGGTTGCCTATCGCCATTCGTTTCCTGCTTCCCTGATCAAAAATCAGGTCCCACCAGCGGTTGAAGCTCTGTTGATAGACCTTCATACGTTTGTCTCTTTGAGAGGGATTGAAACAACCTGTTTCTCTCCTCAAAACAGCACTGAGCACCCTTTTCTTGATTGTTGATGGGTCCAGACGTTTTTGTGCCCCTAGTTCTTTCTTACCATTTGGTTTTTGTTCATGTGTTTTTATCATTTTATATCTCCTTGTTTATGTTTCTTGTTTTTATTGTTTTCCCCTCTCCCTTCCTGTGCAGTTTGTGCACAGGAAGGAATTGGGAAGCCTTTTGCTTTTGTTTGAGAGGTTGAGGTCAGGACAGATCGTTTCTTCCATTTCACGACATGCCTATCATTATCCTCATTTACTCAACTGTTGGCATACCTTTTTCTCTCCCCAGAGATTCGAAATTTTCTGGGTTAAGCGTTTGATCAGGACGCTTCAGTTATTCTTTTTGCAGAGGAATCGACCTCTGAAAAAGGCAAAGAGAGGGTATTCGCTCAAAAAGAGCGTTAAAAGGCTTATTCTCTTTAATAACTTAGGTTTTTTTAATTCCCTTATTATTTTAATGAGACAGTTGGATTTTATGGAAGAATTATGAAGATCTTTTAGGTTTTCATAAGAGATGAAAATCATCTAACCATCTATACTATCAGGCTACCACAATATGATACAAAATTCAAGAAAATTCGATAAAAATCAAAAAATACTTTATATATTTACATGGTTGAATAACAGAAACGAGTGTTACTTTGTTCTATTTAATGCCTTGATTCATTAATTTGTTTTGAATTCTAATGATATGAGAAGAATCATTTGGGAAATGCGCTTTAACAATCTCTAACGCTTGCCTTAAATACTCAAGAGCTTGATTTTTTGATTGATGAAACTTCTGCCTATCATTGGAGAGAGGCTGTTGTGAAAATTTCATGAGATATAAGTCTGCTAAGTTTTCCAGAGACATATAACTTTCGCTATATTTATGTTGTTGAAAGATATTTAAAGAATTTTGAAGGAAATTCTCAGCTTCTTGCATTTTTCCTTCCAAAAGATAAATTCGTCCCAAACTTCTCAAAATACGTGCCGTTTGTATATGATTCTTCCCATAGCTTGTTTCTGAAATTTCAAGACTTTTTTCCAATAAGTTGCGTGCCATTTGATACTCTCCTATTTCAGCATGTAGATTTCCCAAATATGCTAAAGAAGAAGCGATATAGACATGATTTTCAGGAAAATGTTTTCGGCAAATAATAAGACTTTGCTCAAGTAACTCTTGAGATTTTTTATAGTCGCCTAAAGCTCTATAAGCATCTCCTAAATATCCAAGAACCCAAGAAACACCAACATAATCTTCAGAATGCTTTTTATAGATATCAAGGCTTTGTTCAAGTAAAATCCGCGCTTGCTCATAGTTCCCTAATATTAGATAAGTATTTCCTAAATGCGATAAAATCCAGGCATGTCCAATACTGTTCTGTGAATGCTCTTGATATATTCCAAGACTTTTCTCAAGCAAGCTTCTTGCCTTTGAGTAGTCACCTAGCCCTCTATAAATAATTCCCAAATATCCTAAAGCACGTCCATTCCCCATATAATTACCAGGATATTGAGCATAAATCGAAAGACTCTCTTCAAGTAAATTTTTTGCTTTTTCGCAATCCCCAAGGGTTCTATAGACATTTCCTAAATACATTAAAATACGTGCGACCTTATGATGATTTTTATGGTAGTCTTTTATTAAGTTTACAAGACTTTCCTCAAGAAATTGTTTAGCCTTTATATAATCACTTAAATAATAATATATACATCCTAGAGAGCTTTTAAGACTGTTCTTAATATTATCTCTGAGGAGGTCATCATGCCTTAAGTAAGCATCGCCCTGAGATAATAGAAGCTTCATTTGTAAAAAGTCTTCTTTATCTATAATTTCTGTCACATAATTTTCAAATATATGAGCAACCTTATCTAATAGAGGGTTGTTTTTCTCTAAGGCTAAGGTTTTTTTGAGGTAAGCCAAACTTATTTTTTGAGTGCTTCGGTGTATGGAAAATACAGGAATTGAATTCCTATAAGACTCATTAACAATCAATGAATACTTATTTAAATGATAAAAAAGACTATCAATAAGTGAACTATTTCCGCAAGCATCTAATAATGCTTTAGGGATGTTTTGAGAATCTAACAAGCTAATTAATAATAATAATGGTTCAAATTCTTTTTGTGTATCAATAATTTTTTTTAAAGATAAGGTAATTATACCATATCGCGTTTTTGTATAGTCTGAGGCTTCCTTAAGGATATGTTCCTGAGTTGCTGCAAATTCCTTGTTATAACTAATTAAATGATTTAGATATCCCTCTAAAGAAACATTTGTTGCTTTTAAATAATAAGCTGCTGTAGATACATCTAAAGGAAAAGGAGGAATGTTGTCCAAAAACTTCTTAGATTTAATTTCAGAATGGTGCACATTTCCAATTCGCATAATTTCAGTAAAAAGAATTAGTTTTTCTTTAATACTTAATACTTAATTCTTTGACTTGAATAGCGTGACTCACATAACTGTTATTTTCAATATTATTGTCCCTACTTGTGATAATTACTTTCCCCATCCCCCAACTTATTGGATCATAAGGAAAATATCTCTGAATATCTGTAAACTTCTCAACATTATCATAGATTAACAACCATTCTGAAATTGCTTTTAACTTATCTTTCAAGAGAAGGACTATTTTTTCCTCTCTTTCTTGAGGGTTTTTTATCTCTTGAAGATCTCTTAATATCTTTTTTTCCTCTTTTGTTTTACAAAGAGCATACACAAGATTCTCAAATGAATTAATTAAGCTTTCTTTCGTATCTGCATTTATTTCCCATATAACATTTGTTTTTTGTAAGCGCGCATATTGGCGAGCAATTGTTGTCTTTCCAGCGCCTCCTATTCCCACTAATGCAATAACTTGAATGCCTTGTTTTTTACTTAACTTTTCCTGGATTTGAGCGAGTATTTGAGGACGCGGTAAAAGGATCGTTTCAGCAGGAATAGGAAGGTCAGATCTTATGATATTCTTTGACGAAAGTTTAACGTTTGTAGGTTGATAGAGGCCTAAAAATAAGATCAAACTCCCTACAAGACTAAAAGCGAGTCCTCTTATTAAATAATATCTCAACTTTTTATGATCATTTACATCTACATTTTGAGAGATTTGTTTCAACGCTGGAGAAGAGGCTGCTAGAGTATTTGGTAGAGAATCAGTCTCTAAAGTAAGCTTTAATTCTTCACATTTCTTGAGAAATTTTAAAATTATTTTCTCTAAACTAAGAGGTGCTAGCATTTTTTTCAAAAGTTCGAAAAATGAAAAATAATCATTCTCTTGAAAATCTACCATTATTACATTTTTGTTGTCTTTTAATATCAGATGGGATGAAAAGTTATTCAGTTCTTTATTTTGAATGAGAAAAATTAAAGGAGGAAACGATGGAGAAGTTTGTTGAAAATAACACCCAAATTTTTCTTTTATAAGGGAAATTTCCCCTGCTTCTAAGCTCGTGAGAGGACAAAGTACATAATCTATTGAAGCTTCTTCAGTCTTGAAAGCCCCAAGAGTTTTAGATTTTTGCTCTTTTCCCTTTAGAATGTTAACTCCCGCAAGTTTGAGATAGCTTTCTAGCGTATGGCCCCAAAACTCATTCCCAATAGTTTCAATTTTACACTTTAAAGCTTTCTTCTCCATTAAGAGTGAAATTTCTCTTAAGCATTCTTTAAATGCTGATTCAATTCTTAAATTTGAATAATATTTTTTAAGTACATAAACTTCTTTAGATTTTTCTATAAAATCTATTATAGCTTCGCGCGAATTACACTCAACTTTCACCATAATATTGCGCACATGATTTTCAACAGTTCGCGGAGAGATTGAGAGTAAAGAAGCTGTTTTCTTAGTTGATTTCCCATGAAACATAAAAGCTAAAATATCAATTTCTCTAAAAGTAAATTTTACGCCATTTATTTTTTCTAGATCTTTAGGGTCAATCTTTTGAAATAAATTCATTTTTAAATTTTGCATAACCCAATTAAACCCTATTTTGGTGTATTGCTTTTAAAGAATACTAAAGTATTAATCCTAAGTATGTTTTTATCTATGTTCAAGATTTAGTTCTCTCTTCACATAGATAACAAAGCTAAACATTACGATAATTACCTGTCGAGGAATTGTCCTCATTAAGTTTAGCTAAGATAGGATATTAGTTTTATATTTTTGCAGATACATTTAAGGCCCTCTGAACAGAGTATACCCAAATCATAAAGAGCGAATAACGGCTGTAACGATTCCCCATATAGGAATCTCACTAGAATCATTGGTGTGAAAAAACTCTATATGAGAATAATCTGTGGAAAGAAGAATTTTGCATTCTTTCTTTTTATATTTTCTGACAGAAAGTTCGCCATCAAGCTCCGCAATAACAATATCGCCAGAGGTTGGCTGAGAACTACGATCAACAACAAGTAAATCTCCCCTAAAAACTCCGGCCCCTTTTAATGCATCACTGGCAGCTCTAAGAAAAAAAGTTGCTGTCGGATTTTTGATGAGGTGCTCATTAAGATCTACCTTATTTTTAGGAAGATGGTTTGCAAGGGACGAGCTTTCAAGAGAGCTTTCATTTTCACTCACAGGCGAAAGAGATTTTCCATCATTGATGCTAACCGAGATCATAAAACACCTCTTTTAAAAGTAAATTTTTAGCTATATTCTTAAATGAAGAATAATTGGTCTTAGATCTCAATTCAACTCAAGATGATTGTTTTCTGATGACCTATAAAAAAGCGTTATTGTTGCATCATTAGCACGCTTGATTTAAAGTTGAAACAATCTATATAATATGAGCGTAATGAAAATTCTCTCTTTTCCTTTTCAACGTGTTTTACCTCATACTCATCCTATTACTCGTCTTCGCACATTATTGCTTGGGCATCCTCTCAAAAGTTCAGCTCAACATCGAGAACGGCTAGGTTTTTTTCTTGGCCTTCCTCTCTTGGCTGTAGATGCTCTTTCTTCCATCGCTTATGCAACAGAAGAAATTTTAATTGCACTTTCTTTAGCTGGAAGTCACTTTTTAGTTTTATCCATCCCAATTGCCTTTACCATTGTGATAGTTTTGACTTCTCTCATCGCCTCTTATCGACAAACGGTTCAAGCTTATCCAGAAGGGGGAGGGGCATATATTGTCGCGCGCAACAACTTGGGAATCCCCTTTGCTCTAGTTGCAGCTTCTTCATTGCTGATTGATTATGTTTTAACAGTAGCTGTTTCTATGACTGCGAGCATTCGAGCCATCTGCTCTGCTTTTCCATACCTACTTAACTTTAAACTATCTCTGTGCTTTTCTGGTCTTTGGCTCTTAACCTGGATTAATTTAAGAGGGATTCGTGAGTCAGCCTATGCCGTTGCTTTCCCCGTAGGTGCTTTTATCATCCTTATCATTTGTTTATGCATTGATGGTTTATTCAAGACCGGTATATCCTTTCAAAAACAAGCTTTTTCATCTTTTGATGTGTTCTTGGATATAGCAACCTTTGCTGTTGTCTTACGAGCTTTTGCGGGTGGTTGCACAGCCATGGCAGGGATTGAAGCTGTTGCGAATGCAGGTAACATGCTGACAAACCCTAGCTCAATGGTTGCCCGCCAAATTCTCTTAGCGCTTGGTGTCATTCTTGGCTGTACATTCCTATCCATTACTATTATTTCTCAAAATCTTGACCTAAAACCCATGCTTTCAGAAAGCTTATTAAGCCAATTAACCCGCAATCTATGGGGAGATAGCCTTCTTTATCATGCCATTCAAATTTTAACAGCAACCGTTTTATTTCTCGCAGCCAATACTGTCTTCGCGGGTTTCCCTAAATTAAGTGCTATCCTCGCAAAAGATGGCTGGCTACCACGTCAACTTTCAGCTATTGGTGATCGCCTTGTCTTTTCTAAAGGAATCTTATGGCTCGCTATTTTAGCCAGCCTTTTAATATTAATCTTTAGAGGTGATACCCATGCTTTAATTCCGCTTTACGCAATTGGGGTTTTTAGCGCCTTCACATTAAGCCAACTGGGAATGGTTAAATATTGGCGTCAGCATCTTAAAGAAACCTCTCAATCTTTTTGGTCCGCAACTGGCTGCAAGATGATGTTGAATACATTTGGCGCCTGCTTAACCGGGATAGCGCTTCTTGTAACTTTTGAAGCCAAATTTTCTGAGGGTGCTTTCTTGACCGTTATCGTCGTGCCTATAATTGTGAGTTTATGTTACAGCGTGAAAAAACATTATAATGAAATTGAAAAACAACTTAAAGTCGACATTACAATAGAAAAAAATATCAACAAAAAATTTAGTCATTCTAAAGCTTCAACTGTGATTGTTCCTGTTTCGAGAGTGCACAAAGGAACTCTTGAGGCATTAAGGTTTGCACGGCAAATGACGACAGACGTTAAAGTTATTATTGTGGATATTCAGCACGATGACACGACTCAAACAAAATTGCAATTAGAGGCGCTGGAATGGGATCTTGATATCATTGTGCTTAACTCCCCTTATCGGTCAATTATTCGACCTATTATAGATTATGTCCACTATTTAGATGCTGCAAATGGGACCTCTTGCGTTCTCATTCTACCTGAATTTATTCCTGCACGTTGGTGGCATAATTTACTTCATAACCGCACAGCAGAAGTCATTGTGCGTACTCTTTCTTGGAACGAGCGCTTACGTAACCAAGCTCGCATTATTATCAACGTGCCCTATTATATTTATGAAGATAAGCACTAGAAGACTGAACAACCCGTTTTATAGCTCAATCACTAATTTTTTAAGAAAGCGACCCATGTGAGGGTCTGAATTTTCATAAGGAATCTCATTAAAACCAAACCATCGAATAGCTTCAAATTCATCCAAATTAAATTGATAAGCATACTCTTGATGACCTTGTATTACGTACCAGAAACTTACATCTGTATGCCCTGCTGTAGGACCTACAGTTAGTGTTGAAGTTAAAAATAAAGGTTCTGTACGCCAAAATTCTGCTGTACATCCTAGTTCTTCTAAGCATTCTCTTCTAACGGTTTCTCGAGGGTCCTCGTTAAGTTCAACGTGCCCACCTGGTGGTAACCAAAGACCAGATTTCTTATGAACTGTTAATAAAATCTTATTTGCCTTTTTATCAAAAGGCACAAAATAAGACACAAGGTGCTTATTGGGGATATCGGGTTTTTGAAGTCGAAAAATCGGTGCCCCACTTTGAATCCAAGAAAGTGTTTCATGAATATGGTGTACTTCTGTGTCATCTAATGGGTTAATTTTACGAACAATATTTTCAATGTTCAAAACGCTCTCGCAACCTTTGAACTTTTGAGACATTTGCAATTAAACAGAACCAGATTTCTTGTACAATCGCCAATGAATAAGAAAAAACACAAAAGCGACCAAGGCCCATTGAATTGTTTTTATGAGGCTTTCAATAGCTTTGAAACGCTCAACATCTAAAAAATACTGACGGGCTTCAATTCTTTTTTCTTTAAGTTCTTCAGCAGATAAAAGCTTTGCTTCCGCGCGTTCCGTGGGGTTAGAAGAAAGATGTTTTAAATAGGCTTCATTAGATTGAAAATGAATGAGATGTGCTGCATTTCTATAAGCAGGCAAGGTGAGGCGTGTAAGCTCATCTAAGAAATTCCCCGAAGAAATTAAGAGGACAATCATACAGATGAGACATATGAACAAGGCATATACTTGCTGAAGGTTTTTAAAAGATAGTATATTTACCCCCACTTTTCTTTTTGAATTCTAGCATTGTTTTTAAAAGGCTACAATATGCTTTACTTACCATCCAATTTCAGTTTTCCAAATCACTCAAGTTACAAATAATCCATGGATGGGTTTTACACTCAGGTGGTTTAAATAAAAAGGGGATACAGTTTGATGTTCTTAAGGATGAATACTTCATCATCTTCGCAAGCGCCATAAAAACGCCACTATGTGCAACAATTAAAGGGGTGACATGAGAAGTATTCAAGATCTGACAAATTGCTTTTAAAATACGGGCTTCAAAATTTACAGAAGACTCGGCATCTGATGGTGTATTTTGATCCATTAGTTCTTTAACTCTTGTACGAGATATCCCTTCTAACTTCCCCCAACCACGCTCCTTTAATAAATCCTCTGTGACAACTGCTTTTTCTAAACCATCATTCAGAATTTGAGCTGTTTGATAAGCGCGCTGGAGAGGGCTTGTATAAATCGTTGAGAAATTTTCTTGTCTTAAAATATCTTTTGCTTTGTGAGCTTGTTTGATCCCTGTCGCATTTAAAGGAATATCCGTTTGCCCCATAATCATCCCTTGCCTATTCCATTCTGTCTCACCATGGCGGATAAAATAAAAGGATTTTAAGGGAAACATTATAAGGTTCCTTGCTTCAATTTACTCCACAAAACATCCACATCTTTCGCGCGCAGTAAGGGGAGATTTCGCTTGAGTATCTCTAAATCCCAATCCCACCATTTTATCTGTAAGAGTTTATCAATGTGCTCATCTGAGAAACGTTTTTTAATCAATTTAGCAGGATTTCCACCTCAAATCTCATAGGGCCCAACCTTCTTTGTCACCACTGCGCGTGCCGCAATAACAGCTCCATCTTCAATATGAACCCCAGGCATGATCATGGCTTCGGCGCCAATCCATACATCATTTCCAAGGATTGTATCTCCTTTGCATTTATGAGCTTTAGGTGGCGTATTCGTATATCCATCAAAATCATCGTCAAAAGAATCTAGAGGGTAAGCTGCAATCCACTCATAGTTATGACCTTGCGTTCCTCCCATCATAAATTTAACGCCTGTGGCAATTGAGCAAAACTTTCCCATAATGAGCCGATCTGTTGTCGTAGGATCATGATGATTATCAAGCTCATCCAAATACATGACACACTCTTCAAAAGACTTCCCATGATAATAGCCAGAATAGTAAGAGTAATCTCCTGCAATAATATGGCGGCATTTAAGATGATCTTTGATAATGATCGAATCACGATAATTACTAAACACTTTAATTTCCTTTATCCCTTATTATAGTTCACTATAAATCGTGTTGATGGCCTGTACAACCATCATGAATTCGATATGTGAAACGCATACCGATCTCAGCCAGGAAAACTTCGCCATGGGAAATGAGGATCAGTACGCCGTGATATGCTTTAAGAAAGCAAAACACAAGCTCGCGCATTTCAAGCTTACTATTGTTCGGCACTTGATCACGCCTGAGAAGCAATAACAGAAATCCCCTTATAAGCTTGGAATATTCTTAAAATAAAGCACGATTTGCCTAAAATAGTGCTTGTCTTCTCATGTAATAAGAGGAGCTGACGATAATTTAGAAAAAGTAGGTTAAACGCAGGGTAATAGCATCAGAAGATGGCGTTATTTTTTTAGAAATAATGCCTGAGCGTGGGAATGGACCATACCCTACATTATCTATGATGGACATAATCTTTTGTTTTTTCTCATTTTTATAAAAATGATGGGTATAATTTATGCTTAAAGCTACATTTTGACCAATAACTTGTTCTACTCCTAAGCCTACCCCTAAGCCGATACTTGTTTGAGACATCTTAAAAGTATCTTCCAGTGTTTGCTCGGTAATTTGCTTTGTTGTGTGTGACCACTTCACCATAGAAGGCCCCACAAGCATATAAGCCATTGTTTCTGAAGTAACTTTATACCCAAGTTTAGCCAAAACATCTAAATAATAGGCCATCTTAAATTGATGGGTAAAGTAAGTCGTGAGTTTTAACGGGGCTCTTGACTCTTTTTTTATTCCAGAATAATGCCAACTTACAACAAGTCCTGTATAGTAATTATTGCAACTCGTCTTCCCTATTTCTAAGGATGGGGAAACTTGAAAGTGTTTTTGAGTTTGATCTCGATCCCCAAATTGCACAGCGCCAAAAGGTGAAAAATCATCTTTTACTTTTGCTTGAAGGTTAAGATATTCGACACCTATTCCAACACCAAAACGCCATTCATTCTGAGGTACAATGCAAGTTGGCCATTTGAAAGGCTGAAGATTCTCCCATGTGGTCGCATGAGCAAGAGATAGATTAAATAAAAGAGAAAACCAACAGTATAATACTTTTCTCAACATTTGCGCCCCAATGCACTTTATTTAGTACAAAAAAATGAAACAGGTTCTCATCCTTATAAAATAAAAAGAATTTAAACCTGTTTCCTGTTAGCATTAATGCTTATTAAGCTCAACCTCTATAATCATTAATCCAATATATTCTTTTTTCCAGGCGCCTTTGAATTTGGAGAAGGCTTTGAAGTCGAAGCAGTTGTTGATGTCGGAGCCTCAAAAACATATTGTTTCACGAGAGACAATTCTTCTTGAGTACGTTTCAATTCTGCTTCCTTAAGTGCAACTTGCGCCTTTGATTCTGCTTCTTCTTGTTCTTTTATATTTAACTTAGCAACTACTTCAGCCTTCTCTTGTCTAGCAAGCGCAAGAGAATCACTCAAAATTTTCAAGGCTGCTTCACGGCTTTTTTTGCTTCCTTCTAATTGTTGAATTTTTTCAGCATCTTGGGTTGCTGTTGCTTTTGCAGTCGTAAGAGCTGTTTGCACTTCTTTATGACCTTTTTCTAATTCTGCAAATTCTGTTGTCTTTAATTGAATATCCTGTTCAATTTTCTTCAGTTGAGTCGAAAGATCTTCCTTGCTTTGTCTTAATTCCTCATTTTCTTTACGAAGGTCTTGTAATTCTTTTTCACTCGATGTTTTTGAAAGATTTAAAGCTTGAAGTTTTTCTTCTAATTCTTTCATTTGAATTTTATGTTTCGCCTCTTCAAGCTTAACTTTTTCGTCAGCTTCTTCTAATACAAGCCTTCTTGCTACCCTAGATTCTTCAGTTGCTTTTTTTTCCTGTCTTTCTTGTCTTAGAGAAGCCTTTACTTGTTCTTCTACAATTGCTTTAGAATAAGGAGTGAGACCTACCGTTACTTGTGTGATACGTTTTTTTTCTGGTGTTGAAAACTCGTCTTTTAAGTTAGATGAAGCCATTGATGCACTTGACATCATTAAGCCACATATCATTGTGTAAATAGTTTGTTTTTTCATAGTTTACTCCTTATTGTATAAGTTTGGTTGTTTCATTTACTGTAGATGGGGACCTCTGAAACAAGCTCACAATCCATCCCCAAAAAGAAAGTCTTTTCTTAGGCTCTGCACCAACCGGAATAGCCACGTGATCTTCTTGACGATTATCCAGTGCCTCTTTTTCAAGTTGAGAGACCCGAGCTCGAAGCGTTTGATTTTCCAAGTTTAATTGTTGATTAGCCCTTTCGAACGTTGCAATATTTATCCTTAAATCTTGATTTTGAGACTGCAACTGCTCAAGTTCTCTGGGACTTACTATTGAAGATTGTTGGTTAGTGCTTCCGGACGCAGAACCATTTGTTATTAAAGATTGACATTCGTCTTCCCATTTTTTTTCAATTTAGTTAAAAAAGCAATACGAGCGATATATTCTTGTTCTTTAGTATAATCTTCATGAATCCGATTACGAAGCAATGTTACGGCTTTGTTAAGACTAAAAAAGCACTCTTTCAATGTGACCCACTGATCTAAAGCTCCTAACAATGCATCACTGAATCCTGCTATTTCAAATTCTTGGCCCTTCAAGATGAGTTTCATCCTCACCTTCTCTTCTGATAAAACTTGCTTAAAATTTGTTCCAGAAAAAATAGTCTGATACTTATCCTTTTCAAATTCCTCTTCAAACATAGTCGCCAAGTCAGTCACTGCAATAAATGCATCCTGCGCTTTGAGCCTTTTGTTTTCGCGACTGTCACTCTTTTCATCTAATATTATGAACTCATGCCAAAAAATTTGACCTTTCAGCTCTTTTAGAGATGGGATCGGGATGGGGCGTAACGTTGGGGACTGTGATGTAATGTCGGATTCAAACAAATTTAGAGGGGGAATTACCATAGGTACCGAAGAGCTTGCTCCCCCAATATTAACATCTTCTGCAGCTTCCTCTCCGAGCGCACTCGCTGCACACTTAAAGACATTTATGCCAAAACCAGAAAGAATTATGCAAACACTAAGGGTTTTGAAAAAAGAGATATTTTGCGCAAAATTCTTCATTATAATTTTCCTTATATACACAAATTGTCTTAAATTTTAGCTTACCTGCTTATGTAAATATACTATCATTGATAGTTGTCAACTTTTTTTTCAAAAATTTATTTTTCACCAAAAAAATTGCTGATTTCATTTACTGAATAAGAAGATTCTTGTCAAATATGGATAAAACAATTAAATATTTTTTATAAATTTTATATTTTCTTTCTTTTTTCTAAATTCATAGAAGTTACTATTTCCAAACATACTATGTATATTTTTAATAATATTTAATACGATCCAAGTTTTAATCTAACTCTATAAAATAATGATTCAACTATTTGACAACAATTTTTTATATTTCATGGTTGCAATAAATTGGATCCTTTGATTGATAAGCTTCGCTAAGAAGTTTAAATTTCTTTAATCTCTCAAATTCTCACTTCCGAGCTTCTCCTTTTATATTAAAAATAAAATAAAGGAGCTTTCAAATGAATAGAGTCATACTTACAGCGTTATTTTTTTTGGCACTATATTTTATTACAAAGCCTCTTGGGCACACTTACCCCTCTGTAAATGAAATAAGAGGAAATAATTTGAGTTATCCAGAATTAAAGGATTTTTTTGATCCTCAAGATGCGTCCTTTACTAAGTTAAATAACTGGAAAGATCAAGAACAGAATTATATTTGAGAAATAAGAAATATTTTCATTCTCCTCTATGGCTCATAACATTTATATTGGTTGTGCTGGATGGAGTTATCGAGAATGGATGGGAAAATTTTATCCTTTAAATTTAAAACCCCAAGATCACTTACATTTTTATGTAAATCATTTCAATACAGTCGAAGTTAATAGCACTTTTTATCAATATCCTTCTTCAAAAACGGTTTTAAAGTGGTATCAAACAGCCCCTTTAGGATTTAAATTCACGATTAAAGCACATCATATGATCACTCATAAATTAAAGTTTAATGAAGCCCAAGACTGGATTAAACAAACCTATAACCTATGTGATATTCTCCAGGAAAAGATGGGTTGCTTTTTATTTCAACTGCCGCCAAGTTTGATCTTTACACGGGAAAATCTAGAGCACATTCTTGCTCAATTAGATCCTTTTTACAAAAATGTTTTAGAATTTCGGCACCCAAGCTGGTGGGATTCCCATGTTTTTAAAGCATGCAAATTAGCAAACATTACAATTTGCAGTGTCAGTGGCATGAATGTTCCAGAGATTATTATTCCCAATCAACCTGAATTATATATACGCTTTCATGGAAGCCCAACTTATGAACCTCATTATGAAAAAGAAATTCTAGAAGAATGGTCCAAACGAATAAGAACGTCAAAAGCAGAAAATACTTGGCTTTATTTCAATAATACACGACGCTGTCATGCTCCTTATGATGCATTAGCGCTAAGTCATATTTTAAAATGAATTTTAACTCTATTGAAACGTTTGGTTTGAGAAGATAGTGTGTTAGGCATTAATTGTTTAACAATAATTTCTAAAAACCAAGAGAAATGTTGATGACTCAGTTATACCCTTTAAAAGTCCACCGCAAACCAAAAACCATTCAAGATCGTATTGCTCTTTGCATTGTAAAATTTATGCGTTTATTTGCCGATGCTTTCTTTAAGAAAAGATATGGCCATCGCGCTGTTGTCTTAGAAACGGTTGCGGCTATTCCTGGCATGATTGCCGGCATGTTACGCCATTTAAGATCTCTAAGAAAAATCGAAGATGATCATGGATGGATAAAAGAACTTTTAGATGAAGCAGAAAACGAAAGAATGCACCTAATGACATTCATTCATATTGCCCAACCCAGTACTCTTGAAAGATTACTTATTATAGCCGCACAAGGCATTTTTTATACCTTGTATTTGATCTTATATATTTGTTCTGCAAGAACTGCTCATCGTCTTGTTGGCTATCTTGAGGAAGAAGCAGTGGTAAGTTACACGCAATATTTAAAAGAAGTTGAAGAAGGCAGAATGGCCAATTGCGAGATTCCTCAAATTGCTCGAGGTTATTGGAACCTTTCACCAACAGCGCGGCTCAAGGATCTTATTGTTGTGATCCGCAATGATGAATGCAAGCATCGCGATGTTAATCATCAATTTTCAGATATGCTAACGATTGAATGATGCATAACCTTTAAGAAATTGATGCACTTGATACCATCAATCCACTGAGAACAATATAAAAATTGCTTCTTTTTTCATGGTTATTCCTTTTAGTTTAAAAATTATGCTACTTGGCTTGGGCTTTGTTGAGCTTCTTTTATTTTATGGACGGTTCTTGTTGTGCTTTGTTCAGGGATTAATTCAATTAATAAAACTTCACCTCCCCAACTTTGGACTTCGCGGGCTCCAACGACTTTATCAATCGTATAATCGGCACCTTTTACAAGAACATCGGGACGCACTGTATGAATAAGATTTATCGGCGTATCTTCTTCAAAAACGACAACCATATCGACCATCTCTAAAGAAGCTAAAACAGTTGCTCTAGCCTCTTGAGATTGTATAGGTCGTTGCGGACCTTTCAGACGCTGAATTGAAGCATTGCTGTTCAACCCTACAATTAGCTTGTCACACTTTGATCTTGCCTTTTGCAAAAGCGCTATATGCCCTGGATGAAGAAGATCAAAACATCCATTTGTAAACCCAACTTTCAATCCCTGACGTTTCCATTGAATAACAATATCGTTTGCTTCTAAACGGTTTAAATTCTTATTTTTTATAGGAGAGATATCTTTCTTTTTTATAAGATTTTGTACCTCTTCTGAACTAACAGTTGCCGTCCCCACCTTTGCGACAACAAGACCAGCTGCCACATTTGCAAGATAAGCAGCTTCTTCAAAAGAAGCACCACTTAACAAAGTTGCCGAAAATGCCGCTATAACCGTATCGCCCGCCCCCGAAACATCAAATACCTCTATAGCGTGTGTTGGAATATGGAAGGGCTCTTGATGCGCACGAATTAAGCTCATGCCTTGTTCGCTACGCGTAACAAGAACAGCATTAATCTCATATTTATTGATCAAGCTTAAAGCTGCCTCAACAATTTCATTATCTTTAGTAACTGGCATATGTGTTGCCTGAGCAAGCTCGCGCAAGTTAGGTGTAAGAACTGTTGCCCCACGATAAATACTGTAATCTGAGCCCTTAGGATCCACAATAACAGGCTTTCCTGCTTGTTTTGCTAGAGAAATTAACTCTTTCAGAAGCGTAGGAGGTAACATTCCTTTGCCATAATCTGAAAAAATGACGCCATTAACTAAAAATAGCTGTGTTTGAAAATACTGTATTACTTGATTTTGAAGCTCTAAAGAAAGGGGAAAGGTTGCCTCATTATCTGCTCTAAGTATTTGTTGGTTATGGGCCAGATAGCGTATTTTGTGCGTTGTGGGTCGATGAGCATCTTGAATCAAGCATCCTGCCGTTTTAGGGAGCCCATCGATTAATTTCTTTAATTCTTCTCCTTCATTATCCTTACCAATCATGCCACAAAAAGAAGTTTCAACGCCAAGCGCACATAGATTCCGTACGACGTTTCCTGCTCCTCCTACAGACATTGTTTTATGATTCATGTGAAATACAGGAACGGGGGCTTCAGGAGAAATGCGTTCCACTCGACCATAAATGAAGCAATCAAGCATTATGTCGCCTAGACACAACAAATGAGTGTGAGCTAAATTATCTAAATAATGGTCAAAATTTGAAGAAGAGAACATAATGAACCTTAAGAGTTAGCAAAGAAATCTTCCAATGCCCCACACAACATTTGTCCCAAAGTGATATGCATTTCTTGGATACGACTCGTTGTAAATGAAGGAACACAAAGTATTAAATCGACTATTCCTGGTAATTCTCCACCTGTTCCCCCGGTAAAAGCAACCGTCTTAAGTCCCAACGCTTGCGCCTTTTTAAATGCTAAAATAACATTGGGGCTTTTACCTGATGTTGTAATTCCAATGATAAGATCATCTGGCTTGGCAAGTGCTTCTATCTGTCTTTCAAAAAGGTGATCAAAACCAAAGTCATTTCCAATTGCTGTTAGCGCAGAAGTATCTGTCGTTAATGCAAGCGCAGCAAGAGCGGCACGATTTTTACGATACCGAACAGTTAGTTCTGTCGCCAAATGCTGGGAATCAGCAGCACTTCCCCCATTTCCAAAAAAGATTATTTTCCCCCCTTTTTGCAAAGTGTTAATTGCCATTTCAACGAGAGATATAAATTGGTTTTGCATACTCTTTTGAGTGTCTTCAGCCACCATTAAATGTTCTTTTAATTCAGACTGGAAAAATGCATCCCAAGAAATCGCGGTGACAACCGGTGAAGATGTTAAAGACATAAAGACCTCCTAAAATTCAACTGTAATGTCTTTTGCGCCTTCTACCATAGCATGGGGTGTTGTTTCAAAGCTTAAACGCTCAGAAGGAAATAAACGTGACTCAGAAAGATTATAATCCCATTCTTCTAGAGTGCAAAGCCCATCACTTATTACAGAACTTTTCACCATCTTTGCCAATGTTTGCTTTAATTGCATTTTTATCTGAGATGCCAAAGGAGCTCCCTTACAATCGCCTTTTACAATGATATGCAAAGTAGGAATCGTGCGAATTAAAGAAGAGGTATTCACAAGGTCACCCTTGAGAACAATCATTGCATCCGTTCCATGGGTAAGCTGCATAGGCGTAATATTTTCTATTTGTAAGCCTTCAGTAGGGTTTGAGGTGGAAAAACCAATTTTTGAAAAAATTTTTTCTGTACTTGGCCAATGAGAGACAATTGTATTTCGAGCCATTAACAATGACCCCAAGAGAAGTATTAA
The DNA here is from genome assembly GCA_000743035.1 of Candidatus Paracaedimonas acanthamoebae. Taxonomy (GTDB): domain Bacteria; phylum Pseudomonadota; class Alphaproteobacteria; order Caedimonadales; family Caedimonadaceae; genus Paracaedimonas; species Paracaedimonas acanthamoebae. Next base: position 1,639,511 of record CP008936.1, on the reverse strand, counting down.
TCCAGCAACCATAAGGATCCAAATTGTAGGATGCCGTTTTGATATAACTGTATTTTCTTTCTCAGAAAAGAAGTCTGCTGTTAAGTCTGCCAAAGCTGACATGTCTTCATCTAATTGTTGGTGCCAGGTATGGCGACAAGCAACACACCGAACAAGTCTTCCTTTTGAGCCAATTTCGCGTGACTCAATCATATAACGTTTCTGACAAGAAGGACAAGTTAGAATCATTTTATTAGGAAACTCCCATAATTTTCTTAAATTTATAAGAATTTTTATTGTGAAAGGCAAGTTTTATGTCCTAAGCTATATTGACTTTTATGAATTGACGTGCAAAGTCAACGCGTATTCAAACATTTAATTAATGAGAACTTTATGGTTGGAAATTTAAGTTTTTGTTTTCTTATAAGCTCTTTTCTTATGCTTGCTGGCTGCAGCTCCCGCATTGATCATCGCGGGAAACTACCAGATCTGACTGAAGTGCAAAAAATAAAGGCCGGTTATGATACTAAAGAAGATGTATTACGCACACTTGGAAGCCCCTCAAGTACTACACTTTTTGATGAAAATACATGGATCTATTATTATAAGGTAACAGAAAGTCTATCTTTCTTCGAACCTCAATCTCTTGAGCAAAAGCTTATAATAATTCGTTTTGACGTGACTGATAAAGTAAAAGAAGTTTTACTAAAAACAACACCTGAAGAAGAGATTAATCCTAGCCCTGATATCACCCCTTCTGCAGGCCATGAACGACCACTCCTCCATCAAATATTTGGAAATTTTGGGCGAGCAGGGCGTAAAGAAGATACTAAAACCGGGAAATAAAATTTACTTATGTTAAAAACAAACCAATCGAAAGGTAAACACATGGCATTCACTCTTCCTCCTCTTCCTTATGGGCATGATGCTTTGGAGCCATATCTTTCAGAGCGTACCCTTGATTTTCATTATGGCAAGCATCATCAAGCTTATGTCACTAATCTTAACACGCTTCTTCTGGATGCACCCGATCTTGCAGCCTCCACGTTAGAGGAGATCATTATACATACAGCTCAAGCTCCATCCAAAAGCGGTATCTTCAATAATGCTGCTCAAGTTTGGAATCATACTTTTTTATGGAATTCCATGACACCAAATGGTGGTGGAGAACCACAAAAAGCTTTAGCTCTTAAAATCAACGAAGATTTTGGTAATTTTTCAGAATTTAAAAATGCTTTTAAGCAAGCAGGAATTACACAGTTTGGTTCTGGTTGGGCATGGCTTGTGGTTGAGAATGGAAAGTTAAAAATCACAAAAACAAGCAATGCAGATCTTCCTATGATCCATGGGCAAGTTGCTCTTTTAACTTGTGATGTTTGGGAGCACGCTTATTACTTGGATTATCAAAATCGCCGCCCTGATTATTTGGAAATTTTCTTAAATCATCTTGCAAACTGGCGTTTTGCTGAAGAAAATTTTTTAAAAGCGATAAAATAAAAATTCTTGAAACTTAGCTTCTTAACAAGTGCTAATATGTTCATTGTCTATGAGATTTCTTAGGGTTGCAATTTTTGCATGCCCTAACAGTTAATTTTACGTTTGTTATTCAAGGTAGATAAAAATATTAATAGATAGAGAAAAGGATCAATAATTTCTGGTTGCGCCCTTGTAATAATAAAATTGTTTCCTACATTAGTTTTATACTGAATATAGTAAGGAAAAGTTATGGATCTTGATAAGTTACGGATTTTTTATTATGCAGCAAAGGCTAATAGCTTCACAAATTGCGATTTAAATTTAAGCCCTTCAGCCGTCAGTCGACATATTAGTGATCTTGAACATCGCCTTAAAGCCCCCTTGTTTTATCGACAAGGCAGAGGACTTAGCTTAACAGATCAAGGCGAAATCCTTTTTGAATCTGCTCATAAGATTTTTGCTGAACTTGACGCTGCACGCTCGTTATTAAATGAAGTCGGTGCTGAACCTCAAGGTGTATTGAGGGTTGCTATTCCTGGTGGTTGGACAGCAACTATCCTTATCCAATATATTGCAGAATTTCTGAAGCAATATCCCAAAATTCGCCTGCATATGATTCCTATTGAACGTCTTAATGAATTTACTCTTAATGAAGTGGATGCTGCAATTATTCCGTTTATGCCAGATCGTCCAACCTGGATTCAACGCCACCTTATGCAATTCCACTTAAAATTATTTGCAAGCTCAGAATACTTAAATATCCATGGGATACCAAAAACCATAGAAGATTTAGATTTTCATCACATAATTGCCCATGGAGTGGGCGGGCATACCTTATCAGATCTTAAATGGCATTTATCTTTAGGAACCAAAAATGACAAAATTCGGGATCCTTACTTAATTGTCTGTAGTCCCTACCACGCTGCAGAACAAGGCTTAGGCATTGTTACTCTTGCTCAAGAGAACTTACTTCTAAGAAGTGGTAAATTAGTTCAGGTTCTTCCTGAGGTTAAAGGACCTGTCATTGATGCTTATTATGTCTATCCTGAGCACTTGAAAGATTCTAAAAAAGTCCGCTTATTGGGTGATTATATTGTTGATTTTATAAAGAAAACAAAAAACCTTTCTAATTTACCTAAAGTAGCTTAAAATTTAAGATTAGAATGCTAAGCTTGATCGGTGCTAGCAACCTGCTTATATTTAAATCTTTACTTGTAAAGCGCAAAGGATTCTAATTTGCAGTGGAAGGATCAAGGTATTATTATTGCGCTTAAGCGGCTTGGCGAAGATAAAATTGTTGCCACTCTGCTGACCAGTGCGCACGGTCGCCATATGGGGGTCACACGACTGAGTAAAAAGGCAGAACAAGTTTTTCACCTTGGTAACCTTTGTGAGGCCACTTGGCAAGCTCGCTTGCCTGAACATCTAGGTACTTGGCGCCTTGAAAATATCCATAGCGCCTTTGCAATGACTTTCCAAAACCCGATACGACTTGAAGCCCTTGCGACAGCTTGTGCCCTTATTGATGCTATTCTTCCTGAACGCGAGCATCAAGAAGAGATTTTTCACATTTTTCAAAAATTTACTTATAATTTAGCTCAAGAAAATTGGGCATGGTTTTTGGTTGATCTTGAACTCACTCTCCTTAAATATGCCGGTATTGCGCTAGATTTTTCAACATGCGTCGCTACAGGAAGTAAACAAGATCTTACCTTTATATCTCCTCGAACAGGACGAGCTGTTTCCAAAATTGCTGGTTCTCCCTATCAAGATCGTCTTTTAAAACTCCCTCCTTGCTTGACAGAATCTAAGAGGCATGAGATTTCTCTTTCTAGTAAGGAGCTTTTGGCAGTGCTTGAATTAAATGAATATTTTTTAAACCGTTATTTATTCGGTCTTCATGGGTTGAAATTACCCGCAGCTCGCGAGCGCTTTAAAAACCGACTAGCACGACAAACTTATATATTGAGGCCAGAATGACAGATTCTATTGGTCGGGTTAAAGATACGCTTCTCAATGAGGCTCTTTCTGAACGCTACTTAAGTTATGCTCTTTCTACAATTACTGCCCGATCACTCCCTGATGTCCGTGATGGCTTAAAACCGGTCCAAAGACGTATTCTGTATGCCATGGGTGAATCTGGAAACACTCAAGATAAACCCTATCGAAAATCAGCAAGTGCAGTGGGGTATGTGATGATGAAATATCATCCTCATGGCAATGATCCTATTTATGAATCAATGGTTCGTATGGCCCAAGATTTCTCTCTTCGCTATCTTATGGTTGATGGACAGGGAAATTTTGGAAGTCTTGATGGCGATAATGCGGCGGCAATGCGATACACGGAAGCTCGCCTCACGTTAGCATCTGCCTATATGCTTGAAGGTATTTATGAAGAAGCAGTCGATTTTCAAAAAACTTACAATAATGAAACTGAAGAACCTCTTGTTCTCCCTGCTAAGTTTCCGAATCTTTTAGCGAATGGGGCAACAGGCATTGCTGTAGGAATGGCAACAAATATCCCTCCTCATAACGTTGAGGAAATTTGTTCCGCACTCCAACTTCTTCTTAAAGACCCAACAACATCCATCTCTAGCCTTCTGCAAATAATGCCTGGGCCTGATTTTCCTACTGGAGGTTTACTTGTAGAACCCAGTGAAAACATTTTAAAAGCATATGAAACAGGACGTGGCAGTTTTCGATTACGCTCACGTTATGAGATTGAACCTCTTAAAGGTGGTTTGTATCAAATTGTTGTCACTGAAATTCCTTATCAAGTTCAAAAAGCGCGCCTGATTGAAAAAATTGCGGAACTAATTATTGAGAAGAAAATTCCTCTTCTTGGCGATGTGCGTGATGAGTCAGCCGAAGATATAAGACTTATTCTTATCCCCAAGAATCGTACTGTTGATCCTTTGATTCTTATGGAAGCTCTTTACCGACAAACAGACCTTGAAATTCGCTTTAATATGAACATGAATGTCCTAGAAGAAGGGCGCATTCCTAAAGTGATGAACTTGAAAGAAGTTTTACAAGCTTTTTTAAAGCATCGCCAACAAGTTCTACAACGGAGATCTAACTACCGACTCAAGCAAATTGATCATCGTCTCGAGGTTCTTAAAGGGTATCAAATTGCTTATTTAAATTTAGATGAAGTTATCCGAATTATTCGAGAAGAAGATGACCCTAAACTTGAAATGCAAAAGCGTTGGGCGCTCTCAGATATTCAAGCAGAAGCTATTTTAAATATGCGTTTACGCACTTTAAGAAAACTTGAAGAACTTGAAATTCTTAAAGAACTCCAATCACTTGAAACAGAAAAATCAGACCTTCAAAACTTACTTTCGACAGAAAAACATCAATGGCAAGCCATTGCTAAAGAAATTAAAGAAATTGAAAAGGCATTCGGTTCTTCACATCCTTTTGGGAAGCGCCGCACAACTTTTGAAACGGCCCCTCAGATCACAGAAGTACCAATTGAAGCCTTCTTGGAAAAGGAACCTGTCACCATTGTCTGCTCAAACAAAAATTGGATTCGTACTCTTAAAGGACACCACCTTGCTCATGAAGATATAAAATATAAAGAAGGAGACGAAGAACGCTTTATTCTTGAGGGTGAGTCAACTGACAAACTTTTAATTTTTGCATCCAATGGGCGCTTTTACACTCTTGGGATTGATAAACTCCCAAGTGGTAGAGGACATGGAGAAGCATTACGTCTTTTAATTGATCTAGGAAATGAAGATGAAATACTTTCAATATTCATTATTAAGCCTAACACTCTTGATCAAAAATTCTTGGTCGCAACTTCAGATGGGAAAGGGTTTATCGTTGAAACACAAGAAGCCCTCGCTCAAACAAAGATGGGTAAACAGATCCTTATATTAAATAATGGTGTTAAAGCTCAAAAGTGCATCCCCCTCACGGGTGACCATGTTGCAATCATTGGAACAAATCGCAAACTATTAATTTTTCCGATTACTGAAATTCCGCAGCTTTCACGTGGCAAAGGTGTCATCTTACAAAAATATAAAGAAGCGACTCTTTCAGACTTAAAAGTGTTTACCTTCTCTCAAGGCTTAAGCTGGGTCTATGGCACTCAAAGTCGAACTGTTACAGATTTGCGTCCTTGGCTTGGAAGTCGAGCTCAAACGGGAAAGCTCCCTCCTTTCGGTTTTCCTAAAAATAATAAATTCTAATATTATTTTTCAAGCTCTTTAACTAGTTCATATAGCTTGAACAGAAATGCTCAAAAAGATGGTAAAATAAATTTGAATTTCTTCAAGGTAATAACCATATGATCCGGAAGCTCAACTTTAAAAGTTTGAGATTTTCCTTTAGCATCCATAAATTCAATTTGATGGGCATGAAGATGAAGGGTGAAACGAACTCCTTCTGGATGCGCACTTTTACCTCCGTACTTTCCATCTCCTAAAATAGGAGTTCCCAATTCTGCACAATGGAGCCGCAATTGGTGCATTCTTCCTGTCATTGGCTTGAGTTCAAGCAAGGATAAATTATTTTTAGTCTCAAGCACACGATAATGCGTTATAGCTTCTAGTCCCTCATTAAAATCAACAACCATACGCTCCCCTATCTTTCCAGGGAGTTTACATATCGGAAGATCAACTGTTCCTGCGTTTTCCTTAGGAACGCCAACAACAAATGCTATATAAGTCTTGGCAACCGTTCCTTCTTTAAACATTTGTGTCAACCAACGAGCATCCTCAAGAGTTTTTGCAAGCAAGAGAACACCACTTGTATCCTTATCAAGGCGATGCGTAAGCTTAGGGGCTGGTGTAAAAAGAGCCGCCATAATTTGGTCAACGCTTTCTTTAATGCCAGTCCCACCTTGTGTTGCTAACCCTTGCGGTTTATTGAGCACAATCCAATGATCATTTTGGTAAACGATCGCGTCTCGAATTTGTTTTAGTAGCTCTTGTTTCGGTGGTTTTTTTATGGATGATTGTACATTTCCAACCACCGGCATATAAGATGGCAATCTAAGCTCTTGATTTAGAGACAAAACCTCATTTCCTTTTACACGCTTTCCATCGAGGCGAATCTGTCCTGTTCTTAACCATTTTTGTAGGTGGTTAAAAGGCATTCCTTGATAATGCCGTTTTAGCCAATTTAATAACCGTGTACCGACATCATTGACAGAAATAATTACTTTTTGAATCGCCATCTTTTCTCTTTCTTCTTTAGAAGACTATACTACTCTGAAACTAATGCATAAGCAGGTAAAAATCATGAATACCTTTGAGCAAAATATCATAAGCATTTATGGCAGCAGGGGACAAAAATGGCTCCGCCAACTTCCAACACTCGTACAACAAATCGCCCAAGCTTGGGATTTGAATAACCTCCGACCTATAGAGACAATGACTTATAACTATGTCTTATCTGGTTTTCAAAAAGAAAAGCCTGTTGTGCTCAAACTGTCCCTCGATGAGGAACGTTTATATAAAGAAACGGCGATTTTGAAAATATTTAAAAATTATGGTGCCGTTCGAGTTCTTAACTCAGATACGCACACCCTTCTATTAGAACAACTTATCCCTGGTTACTCTTTAAAAACATATCTTCCAGAACGAAAGGATGAAGCCCGACTTGTGATGTGCCAAATTATGGGAAGACTTCACCAGGCACCTCTCTCTCAAAATTCCAAAACCTTATTTCCCTCAATAAGTGATCTTTTAAAAATTTTAGATAAAGAATGGAATATTCCTACAGAATACCTTGTAAAAGCTCGTTTTTTAAAAGATAAACTACTTAATTATTCGCAATCATATGTTCTCCTGCATTGGGATTTGCATCATGATAATATTCTTTTACAAGATAAAGAGTGGGTTGTTATTGACCCCCAAGGAGTCATTGGACCACCCGTAAGTGAAACTTGGGCGTTTATTGTTGATCCAGCTTCAGATACAGAATATATAGCAAGCTATTTTAATTACTCACTTGAGAACGTGAGACAATGGTATTTTGTTCGTCTCATTCTCGCAATTTGTTGGAATCTCGAAGATCATCTTGACCCTGAGCATTTTTTACAGTTAGCAGAAAGGACTTTTCCCCTCATTTAGGATGAAAATAAGGTACGTTCAATAAATAAATGTGAAAAATTCCCTTCTAAAGTAATTTTATTTAGAGAGCTTTTTATCGCTTAAAAAAGTGTTCGATTCAATACATGTAATATAATCTGCATACGCTTTTAATCTATCTTGCGGGGGCAGTTCTGAGAAAATAATTTCTTGAGCGGAGGCTTTAAAACCCGCATTTGCTTGAACATCAAAAGGGTAATTTTCATATGCTGCCCCTAAAGATCCTAAAGCTGCATCAGAAAATCCAGCACCACAGGCAATCACTTTATCACGAAGGGCTTTATTTTGTATCCCTTGATTTTGAAAAGCACACCCTGTCAAAAAGAAAACTCCACTAATAAAAAAGTATTTTTTAATAAAGTGATGTAACATTTCCCTCTCCCCAATTTAGAGCATCATATTTTTATAATATTTATTTTTTATTTTATTATTAATTTTATAATATATTATAATATATCTTTAATAAAGTTTTAAATTTTTACATTTTTCCACTTCATAAAATAAGAAATTGTTTTTTAAAGATGATCGAGAAGATTCTATTTAAATAAAATATGGTGGGCCCGGTAGGATTCGAACCTACGACAACACCGTTATGAGCGGTGCGTTCTAACCTCTGAACTACAGGCCCTTCACCCGCAAAGTATTCAGCTTTTAGACTTACGTCAAGGGTTTGAAGTAAAAAGTCTACAATTTCTTAAATTTTAAGTTGACCAAACGCGTTCATGCCCTTAAGTTCAAGTTGATCTAATTACGTGGGGCATTTAGCTCAGTCGGTAGAGCACCTGACTTTTAATCAGGGAGTCACAGGTTCGAATCCTGTAATGCCCACCATTTTCTGCAAGTATTTTTGATTCTTATTATGATATGTTTCTATATTGATTTAATTAAACAATGAGATGGGCCATTCTTTGACAAAAAAGAAGAAAATATCTTTCAGAGATCCAACAACGCGATTTCTCGTTAAGCGACTTCTTACGGATTATGCACGACCTTATATAGCTCGAATATGTCTAGGTCTTCTTGCAATGCTGATCGTAGCCGCTACTTCTGTTTCTTCAGCGAAACTTATTGAGCCTATTATCAATGATATCTTTGTTGCCAAAGATGCAAATATGATATTACCTCTCACATTAGGAATATGTATTGTCTTTCTATTAAAAGGTCTTGCCACGTATGCGGAATCTGTCACGATGACTTATGTAGGGCAACGCATAATTGCCGACCTTCAAGCTCACCTTTTTAATCATCTTATCGAAGGTGACCTTGCTTTCTATCATGCAACACCGAGCGGTGAAATTGTCTCACGGTTTATGAATGATGTCACTAAGCTACACAGCGCTGTAACTGGAACTTTAACCAATATTGGAAAAGATAGCTTGATGCTTAGTGGCTTTATTGGATTCATGTTTTATCAAGATTGGTTTATGGCCTCAATTTCATTTTTTGTTGTACCTATTGCTATTTTACCAGTGGTAAAAATTGGCAAAAAAATGCGAAAGGCTTCTGCTAATATTCAGAAGGAAACGGCAACACTTACAATTCTTTTAACTCAAGCTTTTCAGGGTATTCGCCTTATTAAATCTTATTGTATGGAAAAATATGAACGTCATAAAATTCATGAAACAATTGAAGAAATTTGTCGTAAAAATTTAAAAGCTGTTCGAGTCCGCGCAGCGTCCCATCCTATTATGGAATTCTTAGGCGGCCTTGCTATTGCGATAGTCGTTATTTATGGAGGGCACGCTGTTGTTCAAGGTCAGCAAAACCCTGGAACTTTTTTCTCATTTATCACTGCTCTTCTCATGATGTATGAACCTTTAAAACGCTTAGCGAATTTAAATGCGAATCTTCAGGATCAACTAGCCTCAGCAAGCCGTGTTTTTGAATTTCTTGATTTAAAACCAAAAGTAATTGATTTACCTCAAGCAAAAATGGCTCAAATCACAAAAGGTAAAATCCGCTTTAATAATGTAAATTTTTCTTACAATAGAGAGTCTCCAATCCTTAACTTCCTTACTCTTGAAATTCCTGCAGGAAAAACAGTCGCCCTTGTGGGTACAAGTGGAGCGGGTAAATCTACCATCATGAATCTTATCCCTCGTTTCTATGATGTTACTGAAGGGGAAATTACCATTGATGGTATTGATGTTCGGCAACTAAATCTCGCGTCCTTGCGCCAAAATATTGCTTTAGTAAGTCAAGATGTCATTTTATTTGATGATACAATTCGAAAAAATATTGAGTTTGGTTATCCTTGCGCCTCTGAAAACGCGATTATTGAAGCAGCAAAAGCCGCAGCAGCTCATGAATTTATTATTGAGCTCCCACAAGGATATGATACCCAAGTTGGAGAACATGGGGTTCGCCTTTCAGGCGGGCAACGTCAACGTCTTTCAATTGCAAGAGCTATTCTTAAAAACGCGCCTGTTCTTCTATTGGACGAGCCTACATCTGCACTTGATGCAGAATCTGAACAAAAAGTGAAACTTGCTTTAACGACTCTCATGAAAGGGCGAACAACTCTTATTATCGCCCATCGTCTAGCGACCGTCATGAATGCAGATATCATCTATGTGATTGAAAACGGTCAAGTGGTTGATGCAGGAAAACATCAAGACTTAATAACGAACAATTCCCGTTATGCCCAACTTTGTAAAGCTCAATTTACTGAGCCAAATACACGAGAAGAATAAATGCGCTTTTTCAAAAAACTTTTAAAAAATCCTTTCATCATTCGTGGTTTTTCTCACTTAATTGCCTATTACATAAAGTTTGTTTTTATTACTTCAAAGCAACAATGGATTAACCGAGAAGCCATGGATAAACTCCTTGAATCGAATACTCCTTTTATTCTCTGTTTTTGGCACAACCGTTTATTAATGATGAGTTTTTCATGGGCTGGCCAAAAAAATAAAATGCATATGCTAATCTCTGCTCATCGAGATGGCCTTTTAATTTCAGAAACTATTAGACATTATGGAATTTTAAGCGTGGCAGGATCTTCAACAAAAGGTGGTACCCAAGCGCTTCGTCATTTATTAAGACTTTTAAAAGAACAGAACTATATTGGAATCACACCGGACGGACCACGAGGTCCACGTTTTAAAGCAAGAGGAGGTGTTGTACAGATTGCAAAATTAGCAGGATGTCCTATTCTTCCAATAAGTTATTCAACCACACACCGACGAGTGATAAATTCTTGGGATCGATTCATTTTTGCCCTTCCTTTTGGCAGAAATATTTTTATTACAGGAGATCCAATTTATGTCCCATCTTCTGCAACTGAAGAAGAAATTAATGAAACTTTATTAAAAGTTGAAACCACTCTTAGTCATATTTCTGATTATGTCGATCAGCTTTGTGGGCATGCACCTATCCCGGCAGATGAAGGAAAATAATGCTTTTATCCGTGTATCGTTTTTTGACATCTTATCTAGTAGAGGCTTTGCTTAAACTTCATGTACGACGACGTTTGAAGAAAGGTAAGGAAGATTCTGTTCGTTACCTTGAAAGGTACGGTATTGCTACTATAAAAAGGCCCCCAGGACCCTTAATTTGGTTTCATGCAGCAAGCGTTGGAGAATCTTTGTCGATCTTGAGCTTGATTGAACTTTTGAATAAATTATATCCCACTTTATATTTCTTAATAACTACCAGCACGGTCAGTTCTGCAAAATTAATAGCCCAACGTCTTCCCAAAAAAGCTTTTCATCAATTTTCTCCTTTAGATGCAAAAAGATGGGTTCAACGTTTCCTCACTCATTGGAAACCTTCTCTTGCTTTATGGATTGAATCAGAACTCTGGCCAAATCTTATTTTAGAAACAACGGCTCAAAAAATTAATCTTATTCTTTTAAATGCGCGTCTTTCAGATCGTTCATATCAACGATGGCTTTGGTTAAAAAGCTTTATAAAACCACTTCTAAAGTGTTTTGCATTGTGCATTTCCCCTTCTCCTGAGCAAGCATCCCGTTTAAAGTTTTTGGGTGCTTCTAATGTTACTACGATTGGGAATCTAAAATTCTCGGCTAAGCCATTAAGTTATCGAAAAAATGATTTGAAAGTATTACAAACTAAAATTAAGGATCGCCCTGTTTGGTTGGCTGCAAGCACTCATCCTTCTGAGGAAATTTTCATCGCTGAGGCTCACTCTTTCATTCGTCAAAGCTATCCTGAACTCTTGACAATCATTTTGCCTCGACACCCCGAAAGAGGGAATGAAATCATAGAAACACTTAATAAAAAATTTAAAGTTGCTCGGCGCTCAATTGGAGAATTGCCTTCTAATGATACTGATATATATCTATGCGACACGTTAGGAGAAACAGGGCTTTTTTATCGTTTGATCACCATTGTTTTTGTTGGAGGATCTCTTGTTCCCATAGGAGGTCATAATCTTATTGAACCTGCCTTACTTAATTCTGTTATCTTGCATGGACCTCACACCCATAAATCACGTGAATTAGTCACATTATTTCAAACTCATCAAGCAAGTATTGAAATTCAGAATGCCTTGCAGCTTGCTGCGAAAGTTACTGAACTGCTCAAAAATCCTCCCTTATGCCAGAAATTCTCTGAAGCAGCTTTTGAGGTTGCATCAGCACAAAATAAAACACTTGAGCAAGTCATTACGGTTTTATCTCCTTATCTCGATGAAATAGGAAAACAATCTTGAAAGCCCCTCTTTTTTGGAAAAATGAAGACAGTTTGTGGGGAGTACTGTTGTCACCTTTTGGAGCCCTATATCGATTGGTTACATCTCAAAGAGAAAGATTTGCAACAACGACAAAAGTCCAAATCCCTGTAATCTGTGTTGGGAATATAGTCTTGGGAGGCGCAGGCAAAACACCTGTCACCATAATGATTGCCGCAGCTTTGAAAGAGCAAGGTTTTAATGTTCATATTTTATCAAGAGGATATGGTGGAAAACTAAAGGGTCCTTTACTTGTTAATCCTGTTTTTCACACTGCGCCAGAAGTAGGAGATGAACCTCTTTTACTGGCTCAAACCGCTCCAACATGGATCGCTAAAAACAAAGCTGAAGGCGCTAAAGCAGCCACCAAAGCAGGGGCAGAAATTCTGATACTAGATGATGGATTGCAAAATCCAAATCTTTACAAAAATTTTTCAATTATTGTTGTTAATGGCGAATATGGATTAGGAAATGGGCGAATCTTTCCTGCAGGCCCTTTACGTGAAACGGTTGAAAGCGCCCTTAAAAAAGCAAACATTATAATGATGATGGGAAGAGATAATCATCTTCTTGAAAAAAGATGGCGAGGAATTTGCCCCATTTTTCACGGAGACCTGACTCCTCATGTAAATGACATTCAAGCTCTAAGAAATCAACCTATTTATGCTTTTGCAGGCATTGGACATCCCGAAAAATTTTTTGCGATGTTACGTAACTATGGCCTTCATGTAGTCGCGGAAAAAGCTTTCCCTGATCATTATTTTTTTAAGCCTCGAGATTTAAATGAATTGTGTGTACAAGCAAAACAACTTAAAGCACAATTGGTCACAACCGAAAAAGATTTCTTGCGCCTTTCTCATGACGTGCGCCAAGAGGTAAAAATAATTCATGCCCATGTGATCATTGAGGAAGAAAATTTGTTTTCAAATCTTATCTATAAAGCTGTAAATCATGAAGAAAAAATCTAATAAATTACTCCGATTTTTTATCGACTTTTTGCAATTTTCCTTCATAGGGATAGTGTATGTTATATTTTATTACTTACCTTTCTCCTGGGGCTCGAATGGAGTTGGTTTTATCGCAAGATTTGCTTTAATTCACCTTCCCTTCTCACGCCGCGCTTATAAAAATATTGAACTTGTAATGCCTGAACTTTCTTTTGCTGAACGTAAGAAAATTGTTGCTGGCATGTGGGAGAATTTTGCTCGAGGCTTTTTTGAATACATGTCTCTTCCCCGTTTTAAAATTTATAAACCGAATAGTCGCGTTGAAGTTGTTGGCGGTGAAATTATTGAACAACTTCATAAAAATGGCGGACCCGCCATTTTATTCTTGGCACATCTCGCTCATTGGGAGATTGCGACAATGGTTGGCACACAAAAAGGTCTCAAAATTACTCAATTATATAGACGCCTCAATTATCCCTTAACGGATAAACTAATTCATTTTATTCATAAAAGAATCGCTCAAGACGTTATCACGAAAGGACCTGAGGGCGCTCGAAAAATGCTGGCAACTCTTCGAAAAGGAGGGATTGTCTCTATGCTTTTAGATCAAAAGTTGCGAGAAGGAGAGCTCATTCCTTTTTTTGGTATTCCTGCGATGACTCCTTCCGCTCCAGCTCGTATAGCTTTAAAACTTGATTGCCCTTTCATTCCCATTCAGGTTGAAAGGCTCCCTAATGCTCATTTTCGTGTCACCTATCATCCTCCTCTTAAGCCGAGAATAAAAGGGAGCCTCCAAGAGCAAACAACGGACCTCTTAATACAAATGAATGAGCTTTTTGAAAGCTGGATTCGACAACATCCAGAACAGTGGCTATGGCTTCACCGCCGATGGCCTAAAAATTTACTCGAAACTTAATTCTATTAAGAATAATATCCTTAATCAGGATAATTCAAATTTATCTATAAAATATTCCTATTGTCATTTATAAGAATATTCATAGTGTTAAAATTTCCTCTTTAAAGCATAGGCTATTTAAGTATGAATTCCATAAGTGACAGACTAAAATCGGTAAAACCTTCTTCAACTTTAAGTTTGAGCCAAAAAGCCAGTGAGTTAAAAGCTCAAGGTCATGATATCATCTCTTTAACAACTGGCGAATTAGATTTTCCCACCCCCTCATGGATTTGTGAAGCTGCTTGTCAAACTATGATGCAAGGAGACATGAAATATACTGCTGTGGGAGGGACTCCTGTCTTAAAACAAGCCATTATTGAGAAATTTAGGCGAGAAAATAACCTTGATTACAAGCCTTATGAAATTATAGCGTCCACAGGAGCGAAGCAATCCATCTTCAATGCATTTCTTGCAACAGTAGGCCCCAATGATGAAGTGATTGTGCCCGCACCTTATTGGGTTTCTTATCTAGATATTGTGTACTTAACTGAGGGAAAGCCTATTATTATTGATTGCTCACAAGAAGAGCAATTTAAAATTAGTCCTCAAGCATTAGAAAAAAGCATCACACCGCGGACGAAGTGGTTAATATTAAATTCCCCATCAAATCCTACAGGTGCTATTTATACTAACGCAGAACTCGAAGCAATTGCTGAAGTTTTACTTAAATATCCTCACGTCATGGTTTTAAGTGACGATATTTATGAACATGTGCGCTTCAATTCTGAACCTTTTTCCACGATAGCTTCTTTAGAACCTCGCCTCAAAGTACGCACTTTGACTCTCAATGGGGTTTCTAAAGCATATGGAATGACAGGATGGCGTCTAGGATATGCAGGAGGGCCTCAATGGCTTATTCAAGCCATGACAAGCATCCAATCACATTCTACCTCTAGCCCAAGTGCCATTTCTCAAGCAGCAGCTGTAGCGGCTCTTAACGGCCCTCAAACATTTTTAGAAGAGTGGAACAAAACTCTTCAAGAAAGAAGAAATGTTGTTTTTAATGAAATGGAACAAATCAAGGAATTTTCTTGCGTCCTTCCAGAAGGGGCTTTTTACATGTATATTAATTGCCAAGGTGTTATAGGAAAATCCATACTTAAGGGCGAAATTATTAATTCTGATCAAGATTTTGCAAGTTATTTACTTGAAACCTATGGAATCGCTGTTGTTCCGGGTTCAGCTTTTGGTCTTTCACCCTATTTTCGTTTATCTTATGCTACGGATTTACCTAAATTACGCATAGCATGCGAAAGAATAAAAAAAGCTGTTTCAGAACTGCAAATGTAATTAATTATTCTTAAGCTTAAAGCACGTTATTGGCTTTTATATTATTCTCTACTTTTTGAAGGATTATTTCTGAAGGGTGAGAATCTAAATTTTTTAAGAATTGAGCAACATCTATTAAAAATTGATCCCTAATAATATTTTTTTCATTTGGAATATTATGATAGGCATTAAAGTATGTCTTTTGGTGGCAAGCAGCCATTTTACGGCACAACTCTTTATCCCGTGAATTGTTAACCACTTTATCAAGACCTGCACTGAGAAGGAGGGTTGGTACTTTAATTGATTCTAAGAAACCTGGTTGCTGGATATAGTCAATGGAATTAAAAGTCGCATTTACCCAGCTGTAGGTGGGGCCCCCTGTTATTAGTTGTATATTATTCATGGATAGTTTTCTTTGCCATTCATAACGAAGATGATCTTGTGTATTAAGATTTTCCTTAAAGCGTTCTACAAAAGGATTATAGTCACCATAACCAGCCGCATACGTCTCACCAAATCCTAAAAGCAGTGCTGTTCGTGTCAAGGCACGGGCAAAAGCATAAGGAAAAGGATTTGTATGAACATCCAGCATAGGTGAGACAAGAATCATTCCCTCAAGATCTTCCTCATGAGCGAGTGCATAACGTAGCGCCATATGCCCCCCAAAAGAAATACCCAAAAAAATTAAGGGAAAACGTGCTTTAGGTTTCACCATCTGGTGAACAACCTGATAGAGATCTTTTAAGTAAGTTTCATATCGATCAATATGAACCTTTTGCGGATTATCGAGAAGACGGCTTGATCCTCCTTGTCCACGCCAATCAAATACCCAAACATCATGCCCCTGAATAAGAAGATCTTGAACCGTTTCTTGATTCAACTCAATAAATGAACCTCTTCCTTCTAAAAATAAAATTGTCTTGGAATGTAGATGAGGTTTTGAATTTACCCAATGAGCAACTCTAAGCGTCAAGCCATCAGGTGTTTTTAAATATTGAAATTGTGGATCTTGAGCATTGCAGAATGAGGAGAAAATGCAAAATAGAATGACGCTTCTTATTATATAAAAATGAGACACCGTAACCCCCAAAAAAGATAGCTAAGTTACTATAATTTCTTCATTCTTAGATCACAAGCAGATAGTTTGTGCCGATATTTAAGCGTATTCACCGCTATCCGTATGTATACCCCATTTGCATAAAGAACTTTTATTTTTTATTTTAGAAAACTTTCTGACCTTTGGAAATTGGATGTTCTGTTGTTAATAAACAAATATCTCCATTACTATCTGCGCACCCAACTAGCAAAAATTCAGACATAAAGCCTGCAATATTTCTTAGCTCAAGATTGATACATCCGATTACAAGACGACCTATTAAACTTTCGGGTGTATAGTGTTTTGTAATTTGTGCGGATGTCTTTTTGACTCCTATTCCAGGGCCAAAATCAACCTATACTTTGTAAGCAGGCTTTTTTGCCCTTCCAAAAAACTCCGCCTGAACAACAATACCAGACCGTTAATCAACCTTCTCGCAAATGTCGTAAGCAATAGACATAAAATTCCCCCTCAAATCAAACTTGATCATAGCGTTAGGCTTTTTACAATTTTTAATTTCCATCCTTTAAAATATCTTCTTAAGAAGATAGTATCGCGTTAGCATAAATACAAAAATGGTTGCTAACAAGACGACAAAAAATACCGAGAGAGGGTGCCCATTGTAAAAAAAACTCGTCACCCCTACAACTAAGGCACATATTAACGCTCGCAAAGCCATCGTCAAAGAAGAAGCTATTCCTTTAATCTTTGGAAATAATTCAAGTGACGCACTAAAAATTATTGGATAGCATAAAGCAAATCCCATACAAAAAATAATCATAAAACTCGTTACTAAAAAAGGAGAATTTGGCCAGAAAAGACTTATAATGTTAAGCACAGCAGCACTTATAAAAGACGCGGTTACACCGAATACAATACAATTCTTTTTTCCTAGTACTCCCATCACATGATCGGAACTTAAACTTATCAAAGAAAAAATAGCAATGATGGCTCCTTGATGGCAAGCATATGTAAATATTGAAAGCTTAAAAGTTTCCATATATAAAAACGGCCCACACGCAATAAATGCCATGTAAGAAGCATAAAGCATACTTGGTACAAAAGAAGTTCCTATAAATTCAGGGCTCTTTAATAAAGTTTTGTAATCCTGGTGAATTTTTCCAAAGTGAAATTTTTGCAGATTTCTTTTTGTCTCAGGCAGCATTTTAAGAAGTAAAATCCAAGAAATAAGACTGACACCTGCCACAATAAAATAATTACCTCGCCATCCCCAAGCGCGGTTAATAAAACTTCCGATAACGGGAGCAATAGCCATAATGAAGGTTAATATTGCATTCATAACACCTATCAACCGAATTGCTTTATTTCCTTTATAGACGTCTGCTACCATTGCAAATACAATAACAGCAGAAGTGCTCGCCCCCAAACCTTGGATAAATCTCCAAATCAAGAGTTGGTCTATTGTAGTCACGGTCCCACATCCAAAGGCACCTATCAAAAGCAGGGCATTCCCAGAAATCATTATTCTTCTTCTACCATAACATTCCGACAAAGGCCCATATAGAACAGCTGAGACCCAAAATCCCAGAAAATTATAAGCGATCGTCATCCCTACCTTTCCTTCTGAAACGCCAAAATATGAGGCAATTTCTGGAAAACTTGGAGCTGAAATATCGATTTCAATACAACATGGGATCAAAGATAATATCAATAAAACAGGCAGAATAAATTGTTGCATAAAAATAGCTTCCTCAAAAATTAATTGATAAAAATTTAAGTAATACTGGAAATTGTAACGCTGATTTATTTTAAGATTTTAAAAGAAGGAAAACGATGAATAAGGTTTTTCAAAGAATTATACGATAATATGATTTCAATATGGTGATAGAAATATACTTATTATTAAAGACTCATTTATTAAATGGAGCGGGCGAAGGGATTTGAACCCTCGACCCCAACCTTGGCAAGGTTGTGCTCTACCCCTGAGCTACGCCCGCGCCCCAAGAAATATGAATGGATCATAACCAAGTAAAAAGAATTTGCAAGAAAGAATTGTAAACAAAATTCAATATTATAATTTAAGCTATTTCTCCCCTTAAACGCCTTATATTATTTTCGTACCCTAAGTCATTGAAAATAGATGTACCTGCCACAAGAGTGGATGCACCAGCCTCTATAATCTGTTGAGAATTTTCAAGGGTGACACCCCCATCAACAGCAATTTCAATGGGCTGCGTTCCTACAATAGAACGAACCACTTTAATTTTTTCGAGCTGCTGAGAAATAAAACTTTGGCCACCAAAACCAGGATTTACTGTCATTATAAGGATATAATCAATTTCATTTATCAAATACTCAATAGCACGAGGTGAAGTGGCTGGATTAAGAGCGACCCCCGCTTTCTTACCAAGCTTCTTAATTCTTTGAAGGATTCGATGTATATGAGGTTCAGCTTCAGGATGAACAATGAGACGATCTGCTCCCGCGGCAGCAAAAAACTCAAGGTAAGAATCAACATTATTAATCATTAAATGCACATCAAAAGGAAGAGGCGAGTAAGGGCGTATTGCTCTGATGACTTGAGGTCCCAAGGTGATATTAGGGACAAAATGCCCGTCCATTACATCTATATGTATTGAATCGGCACCTGCTTGGGTTACATCTGCAATTTCTTTCCCTAGAGATGCAAAATTTGCAGAGAGTATCGAACTCGAAATTTTAGGATGTTGTTTCATGATGCCTCCAAGGTATGATAAGTAAAATTAGCATAAAGGTAACTTATGAGCAAAAAATCAAAACGGCTTCTTTATTTTGTTTCTGAAGATTGGTATTTTTGTACTCATCGTCTTCCTCTTGCAAAAGTGGCTCTTGCAAAAGGTTATGATGTATTTTTAATTACTTCTTTGAGTGATTGCCAAAAACAAATTGAAGCCGCTGGAATTAAAATAATTCCTTTACAATATTTTAACCGTTCAAGTGGAAATCTGAACACAGAGCTTCTCAGCCTTAAAGAATTAAAAACCATCTATAAAAATATTAATCCTGATCTTGTTCATCATGTCGCCATAAAACCGGTTATATATGGAAGCTTAATTGCATGGATAAACAAAACGCCACGTGTTATAAATGCCTTTGGCGGTTTGGGTTACCTCTTCACACATAAAAGTTTAAAAACATGTTTTTTGCGAAAAATCGTACAAAAAATCTTAAAAATCCTTCTTAATCGCCCAACTTCTACTTTAATCTTGCAAAACTGTGATGATGCAAAACTTTTGCTTGATCGCCATATAATCCAAAAAGACCATCTAGTGACGATTAAAGGAGTTGGCGTTAATACAGATATATTCTCATATCAAGAAGAACCGCAAATTGATGATAAAAAAGGTCCACTCGTCTCTTTTGTTTCCAGAATGCTGAAGGACAAAGGTATATTAGAACTTATTGATGCTATTAAAATTTTAAGATTTCAACACATTAAGGCTCAATTTCATTTCTGGGGAGACCTCGATCCTTTAAATCCTTCCTCAATAACTATCCAAGAATTAAATGATTGGCAACAAGATGGCCTAATTATATGGCATGGTCCTACAAAAGAAGTTGTTTCTGTTTATCACAAAAGCCATCTTGTCGTGCTTCCTTCCTATCGAGAAGGGCTTCCAAAGACCCTTTTAGAAGCAGCATCTTGTGGGAGAGCCCTTGTTACAACAGACGTCCCTGGATGCCGAGAAGTCGTGCAAAATGAAAAGAATGGCTTATTGGTCCCCTCTAAGAATGCGCTGGCTTTAGCTGAAGCTATTCAAAAACTAATTATAAACTCCCCATTAAGAAAAAAGATGGGAAAACAAGGTCGGGAGATTATTGAACGCAACTTTAGTGAAAAAAAGCTTATCCAACAAACCTTACAACTTTACCTTTTTTAAATAATTGGTTCTCCTGTGAGGGGATTAGTCTTATTTCCAAAGCTTTGCGAGACTTCACCTAAATTCTTGAAGACAATTCTAAACATGTATGTAGTTCCAGGTTTCACATCCTTATCGATGTAAAAAGTCTTGCTGAGCGAGTGACTAAAAATGAAACATTCATCCGTATAGGTCAAAGTTGCTACATTTGCTAAAGTCCCCCCAAGTCGACCTAGTTGGCGCGTTGTACTTATACTAGCTGACCAATTTTCTATAAAATTTGAACTAAGGGTGAATCTTATTTGTTTACCTGCTCTATCATTGGGATCTTCAGCAAACCGAGGAAGCTGAATAAAATCCGTTTGCAGTCTTAAGATAGGCTTCCCGACACCAACGGATATTTCGCTGCGTCTTGGAGCTAAATTGTTTCGATTTAATAAGAAGCGTGTGTTAAGATTAACCCAATTTTTATAATTGTATTTAAAGCGCGCAACATAATCAGAAAAGCCTTTATGCAGACCTGTACCTCTTAAATTTTCATGAGGTCTATTAAACGCAAAACTTTGCCCAATAAATAAATTGGAATTTCCAATCATCTTTGCAAAAACATCTATATTAAAACCATAGTTAAGCCTTGTTCCACCATCAATACGATCAAGGCCAGCCATACGATTGTCATTAAAGAGATTAATATCATCAAGCTCAAAAAAACGACTATCTTCATTTGGTAATTTGTTCGGATGCCTAATATTTGGCGAAGCTATAAAGCCAATAATCGGCTCTGCAATAAGGCGATATTCTGCAAAAGGACGTATAAAAGGCATTCGCCAATTTGCATAAGCTTGAGGCAACGCACGAGAAATTGTCCCCTTAAACAAAGGCCCATTCTGCTGTAAGGAAGGGGCGGATGTATAATTAAAATCCTGAATATGGTAAGTATCCCCTCTTAGTTTTGCGCCAATTGTGTAAATTTCTCCCCAAGAAGATAAGTATGGTATTTGCCATCCACCTGTTCCTGAGAGACGCTGTATATTTGTTCCTTCTTTGCGGGCTAATGAAAGAAAATTGCCATCAAAACTGAAGCGTCCACCTAAATTATCGGGCTGTGAAAGAAAATTATAATCCACCATAGGAAGAAGTTTTGGTGTCGTTGCTGCTTGATCTCCTTGCCTAAGTCCCTGAAAAACAACACTTTGAATTTGTCCATAGCTTCTCCCCCAAAATCCTTCAACATAAGCTTTTGAGGTTAAGCTATTTTGCCGTGTAATACCTAAATTCTTATAACGTTTAAAATAAGTGGAATCACTTGCCCGTTCAATATCGAGTCCCCCTCGAATATTTTTTGTAAATTCATAACGTGCAGTAGAAAAAATATGCCATCTTTTTTTTCCTGACTCTTTTGTTTTGGGTCTGTTCTTGAGAAGTTGATTTTTAATTTCTTCTCCTGATGTCACGCTCCCTGAAATAGAAAATTCACCACGTTCAAACCGTTGTTGATACTCGGCTTGTAGCATAAAAAAATTCTTCGTAAAAAAAGTTGGGCTTAAAGTAAGATCCTTGTCTTTTGATAAAACAATAAAAACAGGAGTTGTTATTGAAGGACCAAGCTCGGATATATATGAAAATGTGGGCGATAATATCCCCGTACGTCGTTTAGCATTTGGAGCTGGATGACTAAAATATGGAAGATAAAATGCAGGCCACCCAAACATTTCTAAAAAAGCATCCGTATAATAAATATTTTCCTTAGTTTCATCCCATTCTGCATGGCGTGCTTTAACTTGCCATAATGGTGGCTTAGAAGGATCATTTTTACAAAGTTTGCACGGAGAATAAACAGGACCTTCAAAATGCATTAACTCCCCTTGTGCTCTTTTTGCGCAAGAGGCAACTAATCGGGCCTCATCAGGAAAAAGCATACGAACATGTTTAACAAACCCATCTTTGAAGTCACTACTTAATTCTGCATAATCTAAAAATATAATTTCTCCTTTAGATTCCTGAAGTTTTACATTTCCTGATGCTGTAAGCAGATCTGTTTTCTTATTATAAGTTACGACATCTGCGAGCAAAATTCGTCCATTTCGAACAATCTCTACGTTGCCTTTTGCAACAATGAGATCAAGCTCTTTTTCATAAATCACTTCGTCTGCATAAATTAAACTATTTGATTCCTTATTCGAGTTTACTTGATGGCTAAAAATACTACTTTTAGCATCTTTTGCTACGAGAGAAATCGTCACTAAAATGATAAAAAATAAAGAGAAATATCGCAATTTATCCATCCTCAGAATAAAGTAAAAGTGTAATCCCTGTAACCAGACTGATAGCAAAAGGAAACCAAGCTGATAATGCTATCGGCAATTTCCCTGATGTCCCAAATGCATATGTAATATCTCGGAGAAAATAAAGTAAAAATGCAACTATGGCTCCCATTGTAAATAAATAAACCGTCCCTTGTTGGCGTATTGGTCTTAAAGAACATGAAGCAGCTAACACAACCATAGCACCCAACCAACCCCATCTCGACAACAATACATGCCAATAAAGCATGTATTTAAGCCCTGAGATCCCAGATGTTTCTAAAAGCTGAGCAGTCCTTGGTAATTCCCAAAAAGAAACACTTCCAGGAGAAGCCCCTGTATTTTTAATGGTATCAAGCGAAATAGTCGTTGGGAGCTTTAAGTTTGTATATTTTTCTGGCAACTGTTCTGGCGCTACTTTCCAAACATTCTTTAGGTGAAGTTGCCCATTATTTAACAAGCCTGAATTTGCACTAATACTTTCTATAAACTGATTTTTTTGATTATAAACAGTAATTACAATTCCTTTAAATAATTTCTTTTCTAATTTAACATGCTTAATATGGAAAATAAGTTGCTGATCCTTTTTGGCCTCACGTATCCACAAACCCGTTTCAGAAACTGTTAAATTTTCTTTTTTATCATGGAAGTAATAGTCATCAAGTTGTCCATAACGTACCATCAATTGAGAGGATATAGGGTTAATTAACATTAAATCTATCCCTCCAACAACAAGACTAGCAATAATGAGAGGACTCAATGTTTGCCATATGGAGACCCCTGCTGCGCGAATAGTTGTTAATTCATGAGAACGATTTAGCGCCCAAAATGTCAAAATTGCAGAAAAGAAAGTTATAAAAGGTAAAACGCTCTGAATAAGAGATGGGAGTTTAAAAATAAGCATTTGAAGCAAAATTTTAAAATTTACATCAGACTTAGAAGCAGATTTCCTTAAAAGCTCTGAAAAATCTACTAAAACAATAATTGCCATAACAGCAAAAGCAACAATTAAAAACCACTTGAGAAAATTACGCGCTAAGTATCGAAAAAGAACTAAGGAGAATAATAACATCTTAACTGTCTTTTTTTCTAAATATAAAATGGCCTATAGGTCTTTCTATTAAGAGTAAAAATGCTGCAACACATACACTCGCACATAGAACATAAGCCATCACAATAAGAGAAGGTAATTTTTCTGAAAGACGAATAAGTCCCAACATTGCGGCTTCAAAAAGTGTGCATAATATTATTGACATTGCAATTCTTTTAACACGCCCACGCCTATCATACTCTCCTTTTTGAAACAAACTTAAGGAAATAAGAACAAATCCCAACACGGTAAAAGGCATTAATAAACGTTGATGAGCCTCTACTTTTAATTTATCTACGGACAAGGAATCTTTTTCAATTTCTGAAGGATTTAGAAGCTCATTTAAAAATCTTTCCTGAGGTCTACGGTGGCGTTCTTTGGGGTCTGAAAGTGTAAAAGTTATATCAAGCGCGTATTGATTGAATGAAAGCAGATTAGGTTGACCTGTTTTGAGATCATACTCTTGACGATTTCCATTTAATAAAATACAACGCATTCCCTTTGGAGTTTCAAGAAGCATCCCTTGTTCAGCCGCAATCGTGACTTCCTTTTGCGTATCACGTGCATCATGGATAAAAATCCCTTTTAAAACTCCATTAGATTGGCGTTGTCTTGCATAAAATGTAATCCCTTTAAGCGTATTAAACTCGCCTGGTTGAATGATCGTAGCAGCGGTATTATTGCGAATGCTATATTGAAGATCTTTGAATTTTTGAAACGAGAGAGGCAAGAAATATAAATTTATGCCATACAAAAAAGTAATAACAACAACAGCAAAAGATATTGCAGGCGCTGCAATTTTTAAATGGCTTAAACCCAAAGATTTAAGCACAACCCACTCGCTATCTACATAAAGACGATTAAAAACAAATAAAACACCAATCAAGGTACCTATAGGAAGAATAATACTAATAAGATCAGGAAGCAATAATAAGATAAACTTAATAAAGGTTCCCATATTAATGCCACGGTTAACTATATAATGTAAAAACCGCAAGCTTTGCGTCAACCAAATGGCCGATGTTAAAGCAAGAGTTATTCCTATAGTAGCAAAACTTAGCTGCCTAAACAGATAAAGATTGATAATTTTGTTCACTCAAAGACCCTAAACTAAGGTTAAACTTGAATCTCACGCAGAGGTATGGCATAGAGCTGAATGAGACTATTAGCTGCTATTTAAATGGATTACTAAAAGGACTCAAGTGAAACTTTCTTGATGACTTCTGCTAAACTAAAACTAAAGGGTCAAAATATGCAAAAATTATTGAAACTTTTATTCATCACGAGTTGCTTGATAAGCCTACCAAGTTTTGCCAATGGAGAAATCGGCCGCATTGTAGCCGTCATTGAAGATAAAATTATCTCTCAAGCCGATCTTGACCATCGTCTGAAGCTAGCTATTTTATCTTCAGGTCTTGAAAATACCGCAGCAAATAGAAAACAACTTGAAACACAAGTTCTTCGAGTCATGATTGATGAGCTTTTAAAAATAAATAAAGCAAAACAATTTGATATTCGTGCTTCTGAAAATGACATAGAACAAGCAATAAAAGAGATTGAACATCGAAACCATATGGAAGAAGGAACTCTTAAAAGACTCCTTCAATCCAATAATATTCCTTTAAAAATATTAAAAAATCAAATGGAAGCTGATATTGTATGGCGAGAATATATCCAAGCCCGTTATTATAATTCTGTTCAAATTAGTGAAAGAGAATTAGATAGAGCAATTGAAAAATTTGCTCAAAAGAAAGATCAACCTCAATTTTTATTAGCAGAAATTTTCTTAGACGTTGATAATCCATCTCAACAAGAAGAGGTCAAGAAGCGTGCTTGGGAATTTGTAAACAAGATTCGTTCGGGAGCTAATTTTTCTGCGATTGCCCAACAGTTTTCTCAAGCAGCAAGCGCAGCACAATCTGGGGATATTGATTGGGTCGCAGCAGATCAACTCGATCCCTTGTTAAAAACAGCTATCGAAAGATTAAATGTTGACAATATAACAGATCCGATTAGGACTCAGTATGGTTATCATATCTTATTGCTTCGTGATAAAAGGGCTGCGGGTGAAAGCCTTGGAAAGGATACGCTAATTAGCTTTATTCAAACCCTTTTCCCACTAAACCAGCCTTTTACTCAAGATAATATCGCCCCTCTTATGAACAAAGCGCGCACATTTGCAAATAATGCAAAAAGTTGTGCAGTTCTATCGACTCTTATAAAAGCAGACGAAAATATTCAAATGCGGGAAGTAAAAAAGTTATCTGTTGCAAATTTAATTCCTCAAATGCGGAATTTAATTGGTTCATTAAATGTTGGTGAATCATCTAGTCCCGTGCTTTCAGATGCAGGTGTTATCATGTTTACCGTCTGTGAAAAGCAAGATATCAATCCCGACAATCTTTCCAAAGATCAAGTCCGTAGCATCCTTATTGAGGATAAGCTGAATAACCTTGCAAAAGGAGAACTTCGAGAAATGAAAAGAAGAGCTCATATCGATATTCGTAGCTAAAAACCTAAAGATGCATCCTATAGATGGTCTCCCAGCTTTACGAGAAGTCATCGTAAAGTACGGGTTTCAGGCAAAAAAAACACTCGGTCAGAACTTCTTGTTTGATCTCAATTTAACACAAAAAATCGCGCAAATCGCCGGCCTTACTGCTGAAGATACGGCCATTGAGATTGGGCCTGGTCCAGGAGGATTAACGAGAGCTCTTTTAAAAACCAATGCTCATAAAGTATTTGCCATCGAAATTGATCCTAGAGCCATTAATGTTCTTGAAGAATTGAAGCAAATTGAAAATCAACGGCTTGTTATTATTCAAGGAGATGCATTAAGCATAAATGTAGCCGAAATCACATCGGCACCACGAAAAATTATTGCAAATCTTCCTTATAATATTGCAACGCCTTTGCTCCTCATGTGGCTTAAGCAAGCTGATCTCTTTAAAAGTATGACGTTAATGTTCCAAAAAGAAGTTGCCGAACGAATTGTTGCACAACCAAAATCAAAAAATTATGGTCGCCTTTCTGTCATGTGCCAAGCTCAAGCTGTCTGCAAACGCATGTTTGATCTCCCTCCTTCTGCTTTCACGCCTCCCCCAAAAGTAACCTCAAGCGTTGTTCATTTTGTGCCTCGTACCCCTACAATTCCGCCAAAATTTTATCAAGCTCTGGAAATTGTGACTAAATTTGCCTTTGGACAACGGCGAAAAATGCTTCGATCCAGCCTTAAAGGTTTAAATATTGATATCAACGCCCTTTTAGAAAAAGCTCAAATCGATAGCTCTCAAAGAGCAGAAGAATTAAGTCTTCAAAATTTTTTAAAGCTTGCTGAAATTTACCAAAGCTTCAGCCCTAATCATTTTTTGTAAAAAGTATATTTCTTATTCTATTCTTAATGATTAAATCAGAGGTTTTTTATCTTTGCCTTTAACCCCTCAAGCTTATCATTTATTTCGTAAATTTTGAGCCATTTTTATGCTGAATTTACTTGAATTTTGTATCAAATTTTTGTGGCTGATCTTTCTACAAAAAACTAGACAGTATAAACTGAGATGGATTGATTTTTGTAATAGTTGTATTCCCACTGATTTGGACTTTGATAGTTGAGTGTCGAATGCCTCCTTTTAGCGTTATAAAATGTGAAGATATATTCAAAGATATCGGTTTTGGCTTCTTCTAAAGTTTTATAGTTCTTAAAATAGGCATGCTCTGTTTTAAGGGTGTGAAAAAAGCTCTCCATTGCAGCATTGTCATAAGTACATCCTGTTTTTCCATGACTAAGCTTTATTCCATGAGTTTGAGCCATTTCATAAAGATCATGGCTTGTATATTGGCTGCCTAAGTCAGAATGATGAATAAGTCCCGAAGCTGGTTTTCTTAATAAAAGAGCTTGTTGAAGCGCTGCTAAAATTAAAGAACTCCTCATATGATCACTCAAAGCCATTTCCACCACTTTTCGAGAAAATAGGTCAAGAATAATAGCTAAGTAGACCCAAGTCTTATTAATAGCAATAAAGGTAATATCTGCCACCCAAACTCTATCAGGAAGAGGAGAATAAAAATTCTGCTGAACAAGATCCTGGGCTGGTTGAGGGATATTTCCAGAGCGTTTTGTTGTTTTCACAAACTTCCTATACATCTTAGCTTGAATATCATTCTTCTTCATCAACCGAGCCACTTTAGCTCGAGAACAAGCACTTCCTTGAGCACACAGCTCTGCATGAATCCGAGGACTGCCATAGGTTTCTCGGCTTTCCTCAAAAATAGTCTTAATTCTTTTAATAGCCTCAGCGTTTTCAAGCCCTCTCTTGCTAGGACTCCTTTTAATAAAATCATAATACCCACTGCGACAAACCCCTAAGGCTTGCGCTATCTGATCCAAGGAAAATAAAGTGGTATGATGCTTCATGAATTCGTACCTTTGCCTCGGGGTTCGGAGAAGATGGCAACTGCCTTTTTTAAGATATCTCGCTCCTGACAAACAAGATAAAGCTCTCTCTTAAGTGCTCTCAATTCTTCCTCAATCACATGGCCGCTTCCTGGAAAACTCCTATCTCCTTCTCCCTTATACTGTTTAATTCAGTGTCCTAAACTAGCACGAGAAATTCCTAAATCTAGAGCAATTCTTCTCAATGCGCTTGTCATTATTTAAATATACCTTAACAGCATTAATCTTAAATTTCCGATCATATTTATGGGGCATGGTCTCTTCTTTCAACCAACATTAACCCATCTCAATTCTTCATGTCCGCTTTATTGTCGCAAGATCACAGGTTGGTGTAATGTTATTCTCCATCATTGGTATTAAGCTTAAATATTGCAAATTGCCAAAAGGCGTTACATGGCTCCAATACTATGGGATAGCTATTATTACAGGTATCGGATTTACAATGAGTCTATTTATTGGACTTCTCGCTTTTTCTGAGGTTGCTCAACAAATACCCATGCGGCTTGGAGTTATTGTAGGCTCTTTATTGTTAGGGATAGTAGGATATCTACTCTTAAGACGGAACATCAAAGCTCAGTATTATGTAAGTTAAGACTCCAGAGGGCATCGTCATATATGAATCGGTCGGCTTTGTTGCAAAGAATTTAATTACGCATGTCTAGCCCTTTTGAAGTTTCAATTAAACAGTATAGACATTGAATTATTGGTTCACTAGACGTATTTCTCCTTTGGGCCTATTTCCATAAAGGAACATGAGGTATCACAGGAATTTTTTATAACCATTGACTGACTTTGATTTGCAGTAATTTTATGTCCCCCGTTTTTTCAGATAAATTCAGGCAGCAATTTTCAAGGTTAAAATTCCGATAAAATCTTTACGCTTTTCTTCGGAAAAATCGTATTCACCAAGCATGTTGGGGTTTTGCCCAAAGCCGCGAAACTTTTGATGGCATAACTGAAATCGTTGTTATCCCTTGATTTGAGAAGAAAAATTGATTTTTGGGGAGCTTAAGAGCATTTGAACTATCGCTTGAAAGTTAATGCTTTGTTCTTTGGAATAAAATTCATATTTTCCAACCATACAGGAGTGAGCCTATTTATAAATCATAAGTCGTACAAATTGAATTGAAAAATTTAATCAAAACCTTGAAAAAATTGTCCTTCTTTAATGTTGATTTTACTTATTGTATGCGTCATTAGATCTATTAGATAATAAATATCATCTTCCTCAAATCTTCATTTTGAAATACTTTCCTCTCCCCCTAACACGACATCTGTATTTAGCACAAAAGGTAGTAACTGCCCCAAAATAAATTGAAGAAAAAGCTTGCAATTTGAGATAATTTTCCTACATGTAAAATAATCAATTTATTTTCTTTTCTTTTAATGATTTTATTGAGCAATTCATCTTACGCTACTCAAGAAGAAACTGAAAGAAATTGGCATAAATCACTCAATGTCGAAGTTAAGGGTTATGAACCTGGTTCTCTGGCTGAAGTAGATGAGTGGGTGAATTCTACCAAAACTTTTATATCAGAAGCTTATAGAGATGAGGTTATTCAGACTTTAATGGAAGAAAACATTAAAACTTGTAACATTTTAACTGCACAATTTAAATTACTTTATTTGGTTGAAGGAGATGACAAACTCCATATAGATACTTATTTATAAAGTGAAGGAAATGTGTTCTTAAGTGGACAAAAGAAGTTTAAAAGCAATCTTCAAGAGGTTGAAAGTAAAAAGGTTACCTCAGGTCAAGATTTTCCTCTTACAGAAGGTTTTACATCTACATCAAAAACTGAAAACGGTAAAAGATGCGATGACATTAAACAACGAGTCAACACTCTTATAAGAGGAAATAATATTGTAAAAGAAGGCGGACATTCAGAAGCCTTTTTACTTCTTGTCTTAAAAAATAAACTCCCAGAAATGCTTACTCACAGTTTTACAAGTAATGAGTCCCACCCTATTTCAATAGTAGGTACAGTTTTACTTATTTCAAGTCTTAAAGATCCTTGTCAGAAAAATTGCTTTCCTATGTTATTAAAGTTTAATGAAGAACTACCACTATTCTACAATCACTCGCCCAAACTCCTGAGATTTTGTTACCTGATAATTTTACAAGAATTATTCTTATAGGTGCTAAAGAGCTTCATAGAGAAGTTGACCATCTTGGTGAACGGACAACAAGAGACCGACTAAATACATCATCTCCAAGTTTTAATTTAAGTATAAATATTGATCTTGATAATCCACAAGCAAAAGTATTTTCCGCAAGGTTTGCCGATTTACAATAAATATTTATCTTGTAAAATTTGTTAAATAGACTAAAATTTATAAAAAGTGGAAGGTTAGATTTATGTTAAAAATTTATACATCATTTGCTTTGGTAAGTTCCATAATTACAATGCTTAGTACTCAAGCATTTTGTACAAATGTATTATCTTTTAGTGATGAAGATCATGGATCTAATGGGCATAACTATAGTAAAATTGTGGTTTCTACAAATAAAATTGAACTTTTAAATTCAAATACTCTTACTTCTGATGAATTTGAGGATATGCATCAAGATTTATTTAAAAAGCAGGATTTTAATGGCGCTGCTATAGCACTCATTGGGGCAGCTATAACAGGGCATACAGAGAATATGGATTATTTGCTTACTTTAGAACCAAATGCTTTACAATTCATTCGTCAATCTGATGAAACTATTATCCTGAAAATTGTGGCATCAATATCTTATGATTTGGCTAAGCAATTTAAAATGAGCCAATCGAAGCCAAAATCTGAAGGATTATTACCTAAAGATAATTATTTTACAGAAGTTTTATCAAGAAAATAATAATTTCCTTTAATCATATTCTCCACTCATAAAATTATGGGGTGTGTTATAAATTTGTTGAGTAACCCACCCTAGATTTCTCTAGGGTGGGTCCTCTAAGAACCACGGCGTGCGACTTTTACCGCACCGGGCTCAAGCCTTTGAAAGACCACTTGTTGAGGTAGTCCGGTTGTTTGTCCTGTTAATAAAATGGCCGGCTCCCTTTAGCTTGGACTGACCTTTGTCCTTGTTCTCGCTTTAAGAAGTAGCCCTTAAAACGAGGGTCATAAGGATGAGCCTCACCGATAATCTTAAAATGGCGCCTAATAAGCGTGTGGGTTGTGTTGCAACTTTGAATTAAGGGAGTAGATTTAAGGGTATAAATAACCTTGGGTACTACCTATGAAGCCTCAAGATTTTCGTTATCGCCAATTCTTACCAACCATTATCTTACAATGTATGCGCTGGTATCTTCGTTACCCCTTGAGCTACCGTAATCTGGAAGAAATGATGGAAGAAAGAGGAGTGGATGTTGACCATACAACTCTCTATCGCTGGGTGCAGAAGTATTCCCCTGAGCTTGATAAAAGAATCAGATGGCATGCGCGTACTTTCTGTAAATCTTGGCACCTTGATGAAACCTACCTTAGAGTCAAAGGAAAATGGAAGTACCTTTACCGTGCTATTGATAAACATGGAGGCACGATAGATTTTATGATCTCCAGCAAACGTAATTATCAAGCCGCCTATAACTTCCTTAAGAAGGCTCTTAAGAAAACAAGAGTCTTTAAAGATCACAACAGATAAACATCCCTGTTATGGGCCAGCCATTCAAGCCTTAAAGAAAGAAAAGCTTCTTAAACCTCATGTTGAGCATCGTCAAACGAGGTATCTCAACAATGTTATAGAATCGGACCATAGAAGAATAAAAAGAAGGACAAAGCCTATGATGGGATTTAAGAGTTTAGTCTCGGCTAGAAGAGTCATAAAAGGGGTAGAAGCCATGAATATGATCATGAAAAGACAATCCTATTTCTTTGCAAAAAGTATTCATGATCAGATCTATTTTATTCATCGCATATTTAATATTTACACCCCAACTCTGTCTAAAATTTGAAAAAGTCCCTTATTTCCTTAGCTTAATTGTAATCTTAGCTCAAAGTTGCAACAAAACCGTTTTTTTAATCCTTACCGCAATCCATTACATGATGTATGGACCTGCCGACTGAATCAAGGCTTTTTGAAAAAAATAATTGATGAAAGAAAATCGGCTGCAGTTATGTATACGGCTTAATGATAGGGTATTTTCCCCTCTAGCCCTGATGGAAATCCGCCTTTGAAAAATCCCTATCAATACTTCGGCTTCCAAGAGCCTCAATGTAATGCGGATTTTTCTCAAAGTGGTTTGACCGATACTCACCATCAATTTTTCTCTCCTATGGCCTTTCTTCAGATACGAAACTCTTCTAAATTATACAGTTGCATGCATTCTATAGTTTTCTTCTTTTGCAAGAAGAGCCCAAATCATTCGCCCTATTTTATTGGCGAGCGCAACTATTGCTCGGTTTATTCCTCGCCGTTCAATAATATCCAAGACCCATTTCTCCAGAGAAGATACAGGTTTTTCACGTTGGCTAATCCATCTTATAACAGCCCGAGCTCCATGAATAAGAAGTGTTCGTAAATATAAATCTCCTCTTTTACTAATTCCTAAAAGTCGAGGTTTACCTCCTGTTGAATGTTGCCTTGGCACAAGCCCAAGCCAGGCAGATAACTCTCTACCATTTTTAAATTGTCGAATATCTCCAATTGATCCAACAAGAGCAGAAGCTCCTATGGGGCCAACTCCAGGAATCGTCATTAGTCGCTGTACGGCTTTGTCTTCCTTCCCAAGTCGCTGGAGACGTTCTTCAAGTCTCTTTACTCTTCCTTTAGCAAGCTTGAATTCTTCAACGAGTTCCCCTAAAAGGCCTTTAAAAAGAGGACTGAGTTCTTCAATTTCAGGATCTAGTAGATTTGCTAAAAATTGTTCAAACTTGCTGACTCCCTGAGGAATTGTAATTCCTTGTTCTAAAAGTAACCCTCGAATCTCATTGGTTAAAGCTGTTTTTACCCGTACAAGACGCTCACGAACGCGATGGATAGCTAATATCTCTTGTTGAGCAGAAGATTTTATAGGGACAAATCTCATATGAGAGCGGGTGACAGCTTCAGATATAGCCGCTGCATCTGCTTGATCGTTCTTATTGCTCTTTACATAAGGTTTAACAAATTGAGGCGCTATGAGCTTGACTTCATGCCCCATCTGTTGAAAGCATCTAGCCCAAAAATGAGCGCCCGCACAAGCTTCCATTCCAATTAAGCAACCAGGAAGATTGGCGATAACGATCGGTAATTTTTCTCTACTGACTTTTTTCTGAAGCACAGGCTTTCCTCTTTTATCAATCCCGTGAAGATGAAACCAGTTCTTGCCAAGATCAATTCCTAATGCTTTTATTTCCATGTGGACCTCCTTTTGTTGTTTTTGAGCCTATGAGCTCGTGCATGCCTCAGCTTATTGAGACCAACAAGGCAGGTCCATACCATTAATACTGGCTTGCCTCGTTAAAAGGTTTAAAGTGATGAGAAGGCCTAATTTTTTGTAGCAAGATCAAGTTTAGAGTGGACTCTTGTAACATGAGGAGAATTTACTGGAAAGTTGGCTTTTAGCACCTTAAGAGAGTGATTAAGGTATTCAATAGCTTGTGCTTTAAGCTCTTGAGCTTGCTGATTATTCTCTTCTTTTAATGCTTGTGTTGATCTTTGTAAGTATAAATCCCCTAAACTTTCTAATGGTATGTAAACCTCGGGATGTTTGCTTTTGTTATAAATTTTCGTAACCCTTTTAAATAGATCTTCAGATATACTCAGGTGCTCCTCCTGAAAATAAACCTTACCTAGAATTATTAATAATCGTGCAGTCTCAACATGTTCTTTACCATAATGCTTTATATATATATTTAAGCTTCTCTCAAGTAAGTTTTTAGCTTTATTAAAGTTTCCTTGGCGCTGGTATAAATCAGCTAATAATTTCAAAATCCAAGCAATTCTAATGTGATCTTCAGGATAATTATCCCTATAAATTTTAAGACTTTGTACAAGTAAACTTCTTGCTTCTAAGTAGTTGCCTTCTTCCATATTCGCGTACCCTAGAAGCCTTAAACTACCTGCAATTCTAAGGTTATTGTCAGGATAATGCTTTTTATAAATTGAAAGGCTTTGGGTGATTAAGTTTCTCGCTTTTTTGTAATTGCCCAACTTTGTGTAGGCAGTGCCCATATACCCTAGTACCCAAGCAATTGCTGCAAGATTCTTAGAATTACATTTCTTATATGTTGAAAGGCTATCCTCAAGGAGTTTAATAGCCTTACTGTATTCTCCTAATTGATTATATGTATCTCCTAAGTATGCCGAAACCCAAGCAATTTCAATGTTCTCGTTAACATAAAATTCTTTATAGATTTTTAAGCTTTCCTTAAGGAAATTTTTGCCTTCATCAAAAGACCCAAGAAGCTTATAAGTACCACCAAGATAAACAAGAACACGAGGGAACTTAAAGCACTTCTTATAAAGCATTATATTTGAGTAAGTCTTTTCAAGAATATATTTTGCTTTTTTGAAATTACCAAGTAAGAGATAAATACCGCCTAATTCACCTTTTAAGAGTGTTATATCAATAGAATTGTGCCATGGAGAAGTATGGCTTAAAAATGCTTCACAGTGATTTTCTAAGTTCTTGATGTTGGGCTGATCATCTTGTTTTATTCGCTCAGCTATATAGTTGCCTAATATATCAGCAAGTGACTCTAATATTTTAACATTTTTCTGAATATTTAACGTGTTTGAAAGATATGATCTGCTTATTTCTTGCGTGCTTTTATGAAGAGAAAAATATGAGGTGGAATTTAAATTGTTAGAATTACCATTTACTATAAGTGAATATTTCTTGAGGTTATAAGCAAAGCTATCGACAATAATATCATTCTTATAAGTATTTAATAATTTCCAAGGGATGTCTTTAGCATCCAAAAAGCTTATAAATAACAAAAGCTCAGCAAACTCCTTATTCTCATCAATAAGTTTTTGTAAGGAGGCTGCAATTATACTGTAACGAGTCTTTGTATACCCGCTTGCATCCTCTAAAAACCTCTCCTGCGTCTCAAGAGACTGCTTATCATACTTATTAAGGCGGTTGAGATAGTCCTCATAAGAAATATTTGCTGCTTTAAGATAATAGGAAGCAATAGAGACATCTAGAGGAAAGGGAGGGATGTGAGCTAAGAAGCTTTCAGCTTGTTTTTTTTGAGCGCTTGAAAAGCTAGTGTCTTTCCCTACAATTTTTATCAATAGATCAAGTTTTTCTTCTACTGAAAGCTCTGGGACAACAATTGTGTGATTAATATAGTTATTATTCTTAATATTGAGGTCCCTTGTGGTAACAATAACTCTTCCTTCACCCCAAGCTTTAGAATCATAAGGAAAATATTTTTGGATATTGGTAAACGCTTCGATATTGTCAAAGATTAAAAGCCAGGATGTTTGCATTTTCAATTTTTGCTTTATAAAAAACATCAGCTTTTCTTCCCGTTCATTAGCAACCCTTAAATCTTTGATCCCTCTTAAGATTCTTTGTTCTTCTTCTGTCTTAGCAAGGCTGTAGGCTAAGTTTTCAAAAGAATAAAGTAAGCTTTCTTTGGTCTCAGCAGTAATTTCCCACACAAGGCCTGAGGGCTGAGCACGAGCATATTGGCGGGCAAGCGCCGTTTTACCAGCGCCTCCAATGCCTACCAAAGCAACGGCTTGGATTCCTTGAGCACCTTTAAAACTATTCTCTATTTGTTGAACGAGAGCAGGTCTTTGGAGAAAAATATTCTCTGCAGGCAAAGGTAAATCTGAGCGTAGTTCTTGTTCCTTACTATCCTTATTAAGCAAAATTTGAGAAGGATTCTTAAAGAATCCCCCTAAAGCTATAGCACTTAAGCTAGAAAGGCCACCCACTAAAGCCCATCTTTTCCATGCCTTTAGCTTAAAAAGATCGCGTGGCTTATCTTTAGCACTGATCATGCCTGCCTCTAGAACCGCAAGGGGCGATACGTCCGTCGCAGATCCTTGCATCATACTTTTATGTTCTGCTTTGAATTCTAGAAAGATTTTCTCAAAGTTAATCTCTGGTAATACCTTGTTCAAAATCTCAAAGATAAGAAAATAATAATTTTCTTGCTCAGTCGGAAAAATGTACCTTTCTTTACCAAGTAAGGGAGCCTCTTCTATGGTTGGAAAAAGAAAAAGGACTTGAGACGGGAGACCCGAAGAGAAAGAATCTAGAAAGCTTTTATTAAGGGCATCAGACGCAGCATAAATAATGATGTTAGCAGTCTGAAGATTTAAGCCTTGAGCAGTAACTTTGCTTATTCTTGTTTGAATCCCTGCTTCCTTTATGGACTTTTCAATGGATGAAATAAATAACAGTTGATCATCTTGTTCATAAGCAAGAATACAATCATGCTTTTCTGCTTTAATAAGAGAGGCTACTTCTTTTAATCTTTTTTCAAAGGCTGCTTCAATGAGCAAATTTTGATAATGCTTTCTTGTTATTGGAAACTTTCCAGCCTTTTCAATAAAATCAATAATGCTCTCACGCGAGCTGCCGCCAATCTTCAGCATAATATTGCGCATATGTGTTTCAACAGTCTTAGGAGAGATCCTCAAAAAAGAAGCAATTGTCTTTGCAGCTCTCCCGCTTAAAAGGCACGCGATAATGTCAATCTCTCGACGTGTAAATGAAATCCCTCCTACAGTTTTTAAGTGCTGGCTATAAATGTTCTCAGGCATGAGCGCCATAAAGTTAAAAGCAGACAAAATCTTCTCCTCATTATTCATGAATGGAGCTTACCTTGTTTATAGAAAAGTATACATCAATTTAAAAGCCTTCTCTTAGCAAACAAAGACCTCAGGGATTTTCCCTTAAGGACCCTTCTTACAGGTATTTGCTGGATAGATAGTATTAGAAAAAGGCACTAGCTTCATAGTGTTATCCCAAAAAACTTTTAAGAAATTTAGGGATAACAACAATGAAGAGATCAAGAAGGTTTCTTCATAAAAAATACCTAAGAAAGGGTGCGACCAATCTTAGGCTAATTTAACTCAACTAACAAATGGAGATTATCATGGATAATATTAAAATTAAAGCATTGAAACATAAAGGTTGCTGCTTTTTATCTGCAGTTTCATTACTAACAGGCATTAGCTCGTCAGAAGCAATAGCTGGTAAAATAAATCAAGAAGAAGATTATAGAGTAACTAGAAAACGACAAGAGGCAAAAGCTGCTGTAAAGCGTAATGAGAAGCAAGCAGCGGAAAACCGTGAAAGGCAAGCTTTTGCAAGATTCGAGTATAATCTTGAAGATTATAAAAAACTGAAAGAAAAAAAGGAAGGAGAATATTTAAAAGCGAAAAGAACACAACAAAGCTTAAATGGGCGTGTTTTTGGCTTTCTTGAGAATCTAATCAAGTTACCGAACTGATATTAAAGAACAATTGAGTGTGAGGTATTTTTACCTCACACTTCTCTTTATTTCTGGTCTATTTCTGTCTTGCTATCTAGGTTAGAGTCAAAGTTATAAGATGGCTCTTGAATAGTTTGCGTTGAAGTCATGCCATGGTGACCTTTTGATTATTTTGAAAAAAAAATCATAACCTGAAAAATTTAGAAAATGCCTTTGGAAGAGATAGTTAATATGCAGATATTTTGCATTTAAGACTCTGTCGAACAAGTACATTGAATTTTAAACATACTGGCAATATTGAGCTCTGCAAAGGATTTAATATCTCTATCTTTGCGAACTACCTTGATCACTAAAGCAATCTCATCCTCATCCAATAATTCCCCAGCTTTCAGAAACTTTGAACAAATTTTTAATAAGCTCGAGCGTTTCTTTTTCAATATAGAGCCTTCCTTCTAACTCACTCTTCATCTTTAAAAAATTTTCATAAGTTGTAGCGGCAACAATTCGATGAAGAATAGGTTCTGGCTTTTCTTCTTTAAGGGCTTTGAGCTTTTTCTCATATTCTTGCTCTTCTAATTTTATATACTTCATACGTTCTTTATTTTCTTCACAAAGCTGAGCTATAAGGTCTTCCTCATGCCTATGTCTAATAAATTTTTCACAAAGCAAGACATCCTTGTATATTGAATACCCTTCTCTTCGTAGCATTAGTTCTTTTTTTATTAAATTAAGCCAACCTTCAAGCTCGGCATGTTGCCTCATTAAGGTAGGACGCATCTTTTCTGTAAAGTAATCTTGTCTATCTAGCAGTTGTGGATAATAATATTGGAATAGCACATAAGATTTTTCCATTTCTTCGAGCGAGAGGCTATGGGGCGCTAAAACCTTATAAGCATCATTCTCAGAACACATAAAGACAAAAGGCCTATTAAGATAATTAAGAAGAGTATCCACAATTCCTAAGGGGGCGTCAGAATGGATGCCCCAATATTTGTTATGAAAAAAAGGCTTGAGTAATTCTTTTGCATCTTGGGAGAATATTTCTCCTGTGTTGGTAAGGTCAGAGAAATTTTCAGTATATGAAAATCTTATTTTCCAGCGAGAAGGATGCAAAGGATGCCCTATTAATTTAACCTCGGGAACTTTATATATTAGCTTCATTGCCTCATTTGCTTTTAACATGGCTGATTCACTAAAATTAAGAATATACTTGATTGTTAGAAGAGAAAAAGGAGAATCAATTAAGTTAAAGATTGTTTGGTTTCTTTCTTCTTCGGCTTGAGGGCTAACAAATAGGGCTTTAAGTTCTAGATATTTTTGTTCTTTGGAGATTTGTGGATCATTAAGAATAGCAATGGCTTGATTGATTTTGTTATAAGCTTCTGCAGCACCATGGGGACGAGCAAGCGCTTCAATCGTATGTCTATTCGATTGACCTGAGCAAGGGCTCTCAACTAATTGAGCAAGTGTTTGAAGCCTTTGTTCCTTCGCTTGAGGGCCATCAATTATGGCTTTAATCTTTGAAAACTTTTGCTCTCTTGGAGCTTGGCGATCTTGAAGGATAGCACTAATTTGGTCAACTTTTTCATGAAATGCTAGCTCATCATTATAGGTGATGAGTTTTCCTTTAAATCTTGGGTTATTCTGCTTTATTTCATCATACTGACTACTTGGGACAATAATTGAAGAGTCTTTTGAAAGGATCCAGTCTCCAACCACCATAACATCGTAAGGGTTACCTCCATAGAGCTGATCTTGTACAGCGCCTAAGCGCTCAATAATGCAGTAGGGCCGCTGCAAAAATTGAGAATCTAGCGTGCTATAATTCGAAAATTGATTCCAAGAAAAATGAATAGTTGAGCGGGAGGGCATTGCTTGATTAGAAGGGATAGGCTTATTGTTAATCATAGCCCCTGCACGCATGATACCATTTTCAGGAAAAATAGGTGTCAGGTGGAGCAAGACAGAACGATCAACAAACTCTAGAATTTCTTCCTCTCCATGGCGAGTATTTTCCTTCTCTGGTTTAAAAAAAGGAGCTAACTCATTGGGATGAGAGCGTTTCTGCTTTGGTTGTAGAAAGACTTCTTCTTGTTCAGCTTCTTCCTCTAAATGATGCTTGCTTGCCTGTAGAGAAGAAAAAGAAAATAAGATTAATATTAAAGAATATGATATGAAAGGCAATATGTTATACATGCAAAATCCTGAGTAGATGCTTAATAATTAAAATATAGTAATACGGTTAATACTTAGCGAGCAAGCTCCTATTTATGAGTTCTTCTTTTAGCCCTGCTTCTAAAATTCTTAATTGAGGAAGACTTCGGTAAACTTTTTAGCTGATTAAATGTACTGCGATTATAATCATCTGAAGTTTGTAACAAGCTCTCAAAAATTGAACCATTTCAGGACTGAGTTGCTCAAATATTTGATTAAAGATCTTATTGTTTACCAAGTGACGTACATGCTTCACTAAATTATCAGATCTCTGATCCTTAACACAGTATCAGAACCCGCAAGAACATACTTGCTCATCCTAATTTGTGCAACAACGCTATGGGACGTATAAAGGAAATTTACTTCCTTCTTACTTTATTTTTACTCTTTTTTAAGCCTAACCTTTTTTCTGCAATTTTAAGGTTTGATTTACGTTCTTTTCGTAATTCTTCCTTTGTATACTCAGTTGCCTCACTCTCCAACTTATTAGATTTTGATCCTTGTGCTATGGATTGAAGCTTTGGATAGCCAGGCTTTTGTAGGCCTTCAAGGTTTTCATATTTTCGCTCACTTGCTGAAACATGATTAATGGCAAATAAAAATAATGCCGATAATAAAATAAATTTATTCACTTGCTCTTTCTTTCAACTTTCAGTAAAATATTATAAAATAATTTAATTAATAACAGCCCTTTTCTTCTCCATCTTCTCCATCTTCTCCATCTTCTCCATCTTCTCCATCTTCTCCATCTTCTCCATCTTCTCCATCTTCTCCATCTTCTCCATCTTCTCCATCTTCTCCATCTTCTCCATCTTCTCCATCTTCTCCATCTTCTCCATCTTCTCCATCTTCTCCATCTTCTCCATCTTCTCCATCTTCTCCAGAAGAGATAGATCCGATTCAGAAAGATTTAATTTTAATTCAGCCAGGTATTCAAAACCAAGAGGATCGTGAAGCTGACCTGCTTTAAGGAAGGCAGCAGCAGCTAAGGTTATATTTTCTATAGATACCTTTTTAAGTTCTTCTCTATCTAGTTGATGATCATCATTTTTAAGTAAGTTGAACCCTTGTAGAATAAGTGCACGAGAAACATTTGCTTGTACGGCTTGATCCAAGCACTCTTGATACTTATTGAGGTCTCTACCCTTCTTATACCAATGAGCTAACTCTACCCATGCCATACAATAACCTTTTTGAGTTGCTTCTTCTAAGATGAGCTTTGCTCTATTTTTTTGTTTTATATTATTTGCGTAGTCAGCGGCTTCGAGGTAAGCAGGAAAATATCCTTGTCGAGCTAAGCTTAAAAAACTATCAATAATACTTTCAGTTTCTTCTTCTACCATCATCTTGGCAATAAGGAACTTATGCTGATTTTTTAGATCTCCTCCTTTTTTATAGAACTCTGCAGGCTCCATACTTACATAATGGTCTATTAATGAGAATGGTAAGCTGCTTGCTTGTCCAAGAGCATAGCAGACGTCAGGCCGATCTAATAGCTGCTCCAACTCTTGGCAAGCTTTCTCCATAGTTTGTGTGTAAAAGTTTGGCTTGTTGTGGTCCATATCTTCTTGGATATCGTCATCAAAAAGGTTGATACTCCATAGTATATGTATTGTATAAAAAAGACCTAACGAGTGCCTGAAGGTAGAGGCAAAGATACATCCATGTAAAATGTCTGTTCTTTGAATCAGATGTTCCGTATAAGAACATTCTTGGTATTGATGAATTCTTGAAGCTGGAAAGAAAAGGTGGCCCCCTACAGTTTCTTTCCAACTTTCTTGAGATGGCCATCTCTCTATATTCATTTTTTGTCCTAAAGCAGCCCAAGTTTGCTCATTGTAGTTTAAAATTTTAAAAGCATTATAGCTTGCATACAAATCCATTTTAGAGGCACTCATATATGCTTCTTCAATATTTTTCTTAAGACCATTAACCTTTGTAATAAGCTTGCTAAGAGCAGAAGCTTCTGAATAATGGGGAGAACTTTTATCTTTAAGTTTTGAGAGATATTGCCTCTTAGTAGGTAGATTTATGTTTCTTTGATTTTCTTTATCAATTTCAAGAGAAGTTTCTTTTCTTTTTTTATCTTTGGATGATATATAAGCCCTTCCTTCTCTTTCTTCTTCCATTGTAGAGTATGTATAACTGGCATTAAGAGGAAGAGAGACCAAGTTTGTTATGAGAAATGCAAAAAACAATTTATAATTCATAGTTATTACCTATTTTCTAAACAAATGACTTCTCCTTATAACTGCCAAAAAGACATATGGCAATTTAATATAATTTTTAATCAATTTTGAGGGAGTTTTTCGGTTCTTATGCTTGTATAGGTTGTGATATTGTGTTAGAGATCAAGGATTATCTTTAAGGATTTGAGGGTTAAAAGCTGTTTTATATTTAAGCACCCCGAAGCATATATGAAGAAGCTTTCTCATAATAGCGCCTATAATCCCCATGGTATGTTTTCCTCTTTTTTTTACCTCATCTCTTCCAAATCACGGTTGCTCAATGGATATCTACAATACCAGCGCATACATTGTAGCATAATGTTTGATAAAAATTGTCGCTAGTGAAAGTCTTGATGTTTTATAGGTAGCACCCAAGGTTATATATATTCCTCAGTTTACTCCCTTACCTCAAAGTTGCAACAGAAATGAAGAACTACTGTAGGGGGGATGCTCTCTAACCAACAATATATATTGACAAATTGTTAATTTATGGTAATTATACTTATCACAAAAGTGCTTTTTATTATATTTAGGAATAGCAATGCATAAAATCTTTTTAAAGTGTTTAGTCGTATTTTTATTTTATAATTCCTGTCCTTTAAAGGCCAGTAATATGACCCTGGAAGGATTAGAAGAATTTTGCGTTAAAAGCTCTCCTTGTTATTATAGTAATGGATTATGGCATCATTATGAGCCTGAAAGCTTGATAGATCCTTGGGGGCCCACAGGGGTTGCAATTGGTGCAGTAGGATTGGTGGCAGCTATTGCTGTCCCGCTAACTGATAGACTAGTTGATTGGATAATACATAAATGTTCCTCGCAAGGAAGTAGGTGGGCTAAAATAGATACTATGGAAGCGACATTAAACTCTATTCAACGCGATCAGGGCAATCAATTAGCAACCATAACTGCTGAGGTCAATGGTATACAAAAACAAACCGACACTGCTAGACGCGAAATTTCTAATGGTTTAGAGGAAGCAAAGGCCTTTTTAGAAGAGTACTATGCAGAAAGTAATAAAGAACATGCAAGCCAATTAAAAGAGATGCTTAGTGAAGTAGGCAGTATAAAAGAAAGTACAGAGTCAATTGATCTTAAGGTTTCTAAAGGATTCAAAGAAACAATGACTAAGATTGATACTATTCTGGAAAAACCTAAGGATAAATGACACAGAAATTATATTTTAAGAAAGGCATTGATGATGAGAAAGATTATCTTAAAAGCCACTCTCGTACTTCTTCTTGTCCAAGGAGCAACAGCTACGAATTTTTTTACAGATGAATCTTCTACACCTCTCATCCAAAAAGGTTATACAAGATCGGACCAAACTTTAAGATTGCGGAAGCATCTTCATCCAACTGAGGAAAACCATTTTTATGCTTCCTCGTCTCCCCGCTCATCTGCCGAAGATATCATTGAAAATGAGGATAATGAGCTATTTTCTTGCTTAGGTGAATCATGGGAACTTTTTAAACAAAAAGATTATGAGGATGCATTTAAGCTTATTTACCCTTTAGCAAAAAGAAACAACCCCCAAGCTGAATATATTTTAGGTGAAATGTACGAATATGGCTTAGGGAAAATCTTTAAATCTTTTAAGGACGCTTCTAAATGGTATACGCAGGCTATTGTTGATAGTGATAATCTCTCTTTAAAAAAGAAAGCAGCAGCAGGTTTAAATAGGACGATATCCAGTTCATCATCCCAAAAGGTTGAAGAAATTTACAAGCTTGATACTTACTTTCAAGATTTAAGCTTAGAAGATAAAACCTTAGAATACTCGAGAGAAAACCTAAATTCTTTCTTAAAGCATCTCAAGAATATTTATACTTATTATGAAATTGAAAATCAAACTCACCACTATGATAAATCCACTATTTGTAAATTAACAATTAATAATAATTACGGCATTAATAAAGATTACAAAGACTTTTGGGGAACTCTAATAAAAGAGTATCCAAAAGAATATAAAGAATGGCTTTGTTGCTCAAATCAATTAGCAAGCTAAATCTACTTTAATCGTTGAAGGTCAAAGGCCCTGTTGCAAAAAGTTTTTGGAGCTGAGGCTAGGATGTGTCTGCTTTAAATTAAGCAGTATAGATATTGAATTGTTGGTTGATGAAACGGATTTTTCCCTTGAGCCCTTGACCATATTTCCAAAGATCTATCTGCCCTTTTTTATGCTTAAGTCATCTCTAGTGTTGCGAAAGTTATCAGTTATGTGACGAATCTTCTCTAGGCTATTTTCCTTGGCTAGAATTGTCGCATAAATTAGTTGCAAATATTCAAAGGAATGTAGGGCTCATCTAATAAGTCTAATATCAATATTATCGGTTGTGTTGCAAGGTTGAGGTAAGATTACACTTAAGGTAAAAAAATATGGAACTTTTTAAATTTTAGACATAGTCGGGGTATAAATATTAAATATACGGTGAATAAAATAAAGCTA
This sequence comes from Candidatus Paracaedimonas acanthamoebae, assembly GCA_000743035.1. Taxonomy (GTDB): domain Bacteria; phylum Pseudomonadota; class Alphaproteobacteria; order Caedimonadales; family Caedimonadaceae; genus Paracaedimonas; species Paracaedimonas acanthamoebae. The sequence continues at coordinate 1,595,029 of CP008936.1, read as the reverse complement.
ACCATGGATGTTTCTTGCAAAAAAACAGGATTGCTTTTTAACGATCATATTCATACCAACATGTATGTTGCTTTGAACTTTTGAAACTCCAGGAAATTCTGATACTGTTTTGGGGGGTGTTCTCTCGCTTTAATAGCTGAATGATGCTTCTATTTTCTTTCTCAGAACTAACTTCCATGTAATTTTGTTCTTCTTCTGCCACTAGAGAATTTTGTTTAAGAACTGCGATGGAAAGCAGGTTATTAAGTTGATAGTCTTTAAGTAATTGACCAATTTCATTAAAAAACTCAGGATGTTTTTGTAATCTGAGATTGACAGTTTTAACAACAGAGTCAGTTTTTGTTTCAAAAAGGGTTATCTCTTCCACCTGTTGAGCTTTTAAATCATATCGGTGAATGTCATTAATAATAGCTTTCAGATCATCAAGATTGTTGATGTAATAGGTGAGAACGTCTCGCAAAGACTCTGATGAAAAAACTTTTGGATTCATCCAAATTTTATAGAAATGAGGCAATGATGTCAGAACGCGCCGTTGAAGTTGAGCATGTAACTCTTTATCGCAAGATTATTCAATCTTGCTTCAGATAATTTGATGGTACCGGTGTATCCTTTAAACTTTGAAAAAACTATATGACTTATAGTTGTAAATATTATTTTGTTTATTATATCTTCATATGTAAGTCTATAATTATAAAATTGAGGAAAGTAATATGACAAAATTTATAAATATTTTTTTTCTTTTATTATTTGTTTGCCAAAATCAAGTAGTGGGTTCCTGTAATATGGATATAGAAGAAGATTCCGAGCAAGCATCTTTACACTTTTTGCCTCCAGAAATCATCGTTCATATTGCAGGTTTCCTTGAAGAGAATGATTTCAAAAGTTTTCGTTTAGTCTCTCCAACCATTAATAATATAGTAGAATCACATTCTCCCTTCTTCATGCCAAACGATAGTAAAAAAATTGAAGAGGCAATAAATGAGTGCTCTTTTGAACAATTGGATAACCTTGTAAATAAGTGGAGAAAGACCCCGAGAAGCACTGTTACCCCAAAATTAAATCAGATATTAAATGATTTTAAGATAAGTTTTTCCGAAGAAAATAAAACGTTAAAAAGAAAATTTAAGAATTATGTAAAAATAATGAATATATTATATAGTTTTAATGATAAAGAAATTACCCTTAAGTTTAAAGATACTTATCAGGCAATGCAACAAAGAGTACACGCCTGTATTGATTATGAGGACATGAACGAAGATACGATCATAAACCCAGAACTTTATTTATTGTACCTACAATGCCAATCTTTCTTAAGTAAAGAAACAAGAGGATTTATTGCAGAGATTTACAAGGAAGGAAAATTTTCTATTCCTCAAAATGAGCAAAAGTTTATTAAGTATAATAAAAGGTTAAATTTGCCGCTGGATATTTCTAGCATCTATAATGCGCCTAGTAATGCTATATAAATTATAAGAAGGCTATTACTGAGCTGATGTTACCAATTTTACTAAAGGGCACCTCTTAATTAAGGGGGCCTTTTTTTTATTTGCTTTAAACAAGGTTAATTTTTGGAGAATAGCTATTAGATGCTACATGGTTAATGTTGCGTTATAAGTATTCTTCATTAGGGATCCTTGCTTTACACAGAAATTCTTAGGTTATATTCATAAAATATTAATATTATTAGGGTACATTTTATTTTAATAAATATTTTATATTAAAATAACTTAAAGGTGATAATATGGAAAAATCAAAATTATATTCTTTGATACTTTTTGCAGGAATAGCAAATTGTGCCAACGCTTCATACCCAATTCCTGTTGTCCCTCTTACTGATCACCCAGAACCTAAATTGCAAACTTCTGATGATCTACCTTATGAGGAAAAGGAATTCCCATGTAATGGAGATAGGCCTCTTGAAAACGGTGCTCAAGCTGCATATTGTGTGGAGCATAAATTCCAGACAGATGTAGGTTTATATAATTTTGCGCAGCACTCTAATCATTTAGGCGATGTTACGCCATGTCGTGGAGAATCACACTTTTCCAAAGATAAAGCCACATTCGAGAAAACTTTAAAAAATGCGAAGATGAAGTGTCAACTTAACACTCGTGACAATAGCACTTTTTTTTGCGTAGGGAAAACAACTGAAGAAATGTGTTATATGGATGGAAGTAAAGTATTCAATATTAGAGCTGTGATAAACAAGAATAATAAGAATTTTGTTACATTCTCTCCTTCGAAGGCTGGCCCAGAAACCATTAAATAAAATGGAAGTCTCTGACTTATATAACTGGTGCAGAATTTTAATTGGCAGCGTCAACTTAACTTTTGTAGATTTTTCTGATAGGATTTTTTACAGTTGCAATAAAAATGAGTTGTTTAATGTCTCTCACTAAAGCGCCTAAGCGTCACCGATTTCCTTTATCTATTATTAATCAGGCCATATGGCATTATCATCGGTTTAATAATAGTTACAGAGACATCCAAGAACAAATGGCTTTTCAAGGAATTATCCTCAGTCATGAAACAATTCGAGAATGGTGTCATAAATTTGCTTATCACTTCTTAAATGTTATCAAGAAGCGTGAGAGAAATCCTTATGATAAATGGCATTTGGATGAAATGAACGTCAAGACTAATGGACAATGGTTTGTCTTCTGGAGGGTTGTGTTGCAACTTTGAGCAAAAGGTAAAATTTATCTAAGGAAATATAAATCCTTTTAAATTTTGGGCATAGTTAGGGTGTTGATATTAAAAATACGATATACAAGTTAATTACCCCTCAAGTATTGGTAGAGTGTCTCTCGACTGATATTTAGCTTCTTTGGCAATGGCTGATTTACTCTGACCTTGAGAAACCTTCTCCTTAAGCTTTACGATAGCTTCTTCAGTCAACTTCTTTTTTCTTCCTTTATAAATACCTTTTTGCTTAGCAAGATAAATGCCTTCTAACTGCCGTTCTCGAATAAGAGCTCTCTCAAATTCTCCAAAAGCTCCCATCACAGAGAGAAGAAGCTTGGCCATGGGGGAGTCTTCGCCTGTAAAGGCTAAATTGCTTTTTCTCAAATCGAATGCCCTTTGATGAAGTTTTTTTCATTTTGGCATGACTTCAATATTTTATAAGAGAATAATGAGCATGCACATGCCATTGTCTAGGATTAACTTCTGTATGTAGCTTATATTTTGGCAAGTTAAGAAAAGAGTTTAGTTTTCCTTAAAGCACACAAAATGAGGAACATAAATTAGCGAGAGCCACTAAATCTGGCTCTCGCGATTAAAATGTCCCTTATTGATAGACCCATTCGTTGGGGGTATTGCTTGGGTTTCCATTACGGCGCGGAGGAGGGGAACTTTTAAAAGCATCTGGGATTGTATAAGTAGCCCCATCTTCTTCATCTGGAATGATTGTATAAGTAGTAGGTTCTCCTCCCTCTGGTTTCTCTAGAGTGTCAACATATACATCGGTTGAGGAACTCGCCGCCCCAATACGCTTATTTTCCTCTTCATAGGGCTTTTGCATAGTCTCATAAACAGAAAGGTCTTTTCCATAAAATTCACTAGAATGGTTTTCTTCCTGTAAGATGTCGTGATAATAGATAGCCTCTTTCTTATATAGATAGTTAGAAGAAAGATCACTTCCTTCTTCGGGATTTTCTACCTGTTGCGATTGGCTTGCTATTTGTTGCCACCTCTTTTCGAATTGTGAAAACAACTTTTTACCACTTTCTTCAGGGAGAAGTTTTTCAAGTGCTTTTTGAGCTTTCTCAGTTGACCATCTCTCTTGAGGATTAGTAAGAGTTAATCCACGAATCACCTTGAAAATTCCGGTATCATTATTTTTTGATTTACCAAAAGCCTTTTCAAGCGCAGCTTCATAGGTTTCTTGAGTCCATTTGTTAAGCATGTAATTTGGAATGCTGGCCCTTTTTTCTATGACCGGATCAAACAATTCTTGAAACGGATGCTCCTCCCCAAGAATTAAATGAAGTATGGCGAGACCCGCGGCAAAGTTATCTGATGCATGACCATTGAAAGTTGCACGAAGGTCTCCTTTTTTCTTTTTCCCTAAATGGCGTAAATGTTCTAAACGCGCCAAATCAAAATTCCTAAAATCGCCAATCCCCCCTGACAAAATCGTCTTTTGAACGGCACATCCCATATCAGCGACCCAAACATCACCATCCCAGCTTTCATAGAAAGAGCGGCAGAAAAACTAAGAGGTGAGGGAAGTATCACTTCTCAAGTTTTAGTATTTATTAAAACTAATCGTTTTTCAGAAGAAGATTATTATTCCAACTCTCATCTTATCCATTTAGACATTGCAACAGATTATACCACCGCTCTTTTAAAAGCAGCCAAGGAAGGACTAAATAAAATCTTTAGAGTTGGCTTTAGTTATAAGAAAGCAGGCGTTTGCTTAATGGGATTGGTGGATAGAGAACAAGTCCAATATTCTTTTTTTACGCGTCCTTCCCATAGGCATGAGATTCTCATGCAAACGATTGATCACCTGAACAAGAAATACGGCAAAGGAGCTGTAAGCTATGCTGCTGTGGGACAGAAAGCTTTAACCTTAACTAGCAGAGAACATTTATCTTCAAGGTATACAACCTCTTGGAATGAGCTCGCAAAAGCAAGATAACCTTAGACAAGTTTAATACAATTAGAGTCATTGTTCCTAGGGGCATTTACATACTGACTTACAGCATGACAAGTAAGAGCCTCATAATCGCGAGGGTAGAGCATCGCCATAAGTTCTTCTGTATTTTTATTCTCGGGATCAAGCCAATGGCCATAGTTATGAGGTTCAATAATAACAGGCATTCTGGAGTGATAAGGCTTTAATAAGGAATTAGCGTCTGTGGTAATAATAGTAGCACTTACAATCTCTGCTGTTTCTACGCCACCTGGCCAATAATCATAAATTCCTGCAAGGGCAAAAGGCTTATAATCTTTCATATAAAAGAAATAAGGCTGCTTTGTTCCATGAGAAGAAGTCCACTCATAAAAGCCTGTGGTTGGGATCAAACACCTTTGTCGCTGAAATGATTTCTTATAATAAGGTTTTTCCGTCAATGTTTCAAAGCGGGCATTAATAGGCTTAGGGGCTTCATGAGGATTCTTGGTCCAAGAAGGAATAAGACCCCAATGAGCTAAGTGAAGATGCTTGCCATAAGTTTCTGCATCTTGAGAAATAATTAAGATACTCTGAGAAGGGGCAATATTATAAGAAGAGGGAAGGGAATTTGCTTCTTTTAACTCAAATTCAGTTTTAAGTTCTTCTAGCTTAGCAAAGAGAGTAAATCTTCCGCACAAGAAATCTATTCCTTTAATATCCTCTTATACAGTAAGAGAAGAGAGATAATAACTCAACAGAATTAGCCTTCTAATTATTGATCTTGCAAATTTTGATTCTTAACAAAAGAGGCTATAAATTTTTACTGTAATAAATCAATTAGATTACGATATCCGTTAAGAAATCTGACAATTTCTAAAGGGTTCGTATCTTGCTTATAAATGATTAAATAATTGTATACAGGCCAGAATAAGACTGGATGATCTGTTAGGTCTTTGCGTTGGTGGCCAAGGTGAGGAAACTCGCTCAACATATGGCATTTCTCTTCGATTTTAGAAAGAACCTTTATAGCATTCTCAATATTTTCTTCTGCAATATATTGCCATATTTCAATGAGGTCCTGTCTTGCGGCAGGGGAGAAAATAAATGAGGACAATGTTATTTCTTTAAGGCCTTAATCTCATCAAAAACCTTTTTGCCCTCAATGCCTTTGCCTTCTGCAAGTTGAGTAAGACCTAATCTAATATCTTGATTAAGTTTATCGACTTGTTGCTTAAAGAGGGTTTCTTTCTCAATTAAGAGCCTTAACGCATCCCGTACAACTTCACTAGCAGAGTTGTAATATCCTTCTTCAATCTTCTGATGGATAAATTTCTCAAGATTTGGGTTAAGAGAAATATTCATAATTAAAACCTCTTCTTATACACATAAGAATTATTATACTAAAAATAACAAAAAATAGCAATTTTTGTTATAAGATTATTTTTAAGGGCTCTTAAAGTTTTGTCTGTTTTATATTAGCTAAAAGATTTATTTTTATGCTGCTTCTTAGTTTTTATTGATTGAAGAATTTTCTCAATTTTGTCATGAGCAAAATCTTTTTGCTCTTGGGTAATTTCTTGAACTTGTTGGCCCTTAAGATCATGCCGGTGTGTGCCGTTAATAACAGCTTTAAGATAATGAATGCTACTTGTGTAATAGGTAAGGGCATCTCTCAATTTAACCTTTGAAGGGTAGTTCTCTTTTTCAAGAAAAGAAAAAAGATCTTTATCAATATTAAGTTTAGCGGCTTTAAGTCTTTAGGATTAAAGCAAGCAGGGAATTGTTCATAAAGCCATCTTAAAGCAACTTTAGTTTCCTCTTTCTTCTTCTGTTTGGCTTCTCTCTCTTTTTGTTTCTGCTGTTGCAAGTCTTGATGTTTTTCTTTTTTCGTTTGCTCATGAAGGGGTTTTAATGCTTGAAAGAGTTGGGATTGCTGATTTAAGCTTAAGGACTTCTTAATTGTTAGCTTAGGTCTCTCTGTCATTTATTTACTTTCTAAAAAAAGTTATCCTCAAATTCTGGGGACAGGGTTGTGGATAAGAATCATATGGTGGTTATCTTCTTAGCTCTACAGTCATATGATTAAACATTGTGCATTTTTTATTAATGAATCACTTTTGGTCTAATTACCTTTGTTTGAGAGGAAAAACTTTTATTGGTTAAATCTTGTGAACTCATCTTTATTGCTCTTTGATACCGTCTTTTCCAATTATTTTTATAAATCTTAGCAGTTGGGCGATTTGTAATAATTAAAAGATTTTCAGCATTTCTTGCCTCTGCAGCGTTTGTCCAGTTATATGATCCCGTCAAAACAATAGCATTATCGCCTGGTAGCCGGGGAGGAGTTGCCCCCTCTCAAGGGAAAGTTAATATTCTTGGTCCAGTTAGAGCTGCGATTGCGCATCTATATTTTGAAAGTATTCATCCTTTTGAAGATGGGAATGGGCGCATAGGGCGAGCTATTTCTGAAAAAGCATTATCTCAAGATTTAGGGGGCCCAAGCTTATTAAGCCTTTCAACTATGATTTCAAGAAATAAAAAGAAATATTATGCTGAGCTTTCTTATGCAAGTCGCTACGATATTGATATTACGGCTTGGATTGAATACTTTGTACATATAATTTATCAAGCCCAATTAGAATCAAAACAACATATTCATTTTGTCCTTCATAGGGCTAGATTTTGGCATAAATACAGAAACCACCTTAATGAGAGACAACAAAAAGTTGTTGAGACAATGTTTCAAGCAGGCTCTAAAGGATTTAAGGGTGGGATGAGTGCTCAGAAGTATATGAAGCTCACCAAGTGTTCTAAAGCGACAGCAACTAGAGATTTAAGTAATCTCTTGCAACAAGGATGTTTTATGAGACTTCCAGGAAGCGGTCGAAGTACACGGTATGATATAAAGTTCAATAACTGATCTAACTCAAAGTTGTTTATGGCTTAAATAACAGAATCATAAGCTTAAAATGGTGATCTGAACCTAGAAGCGGGTACTTATGTAGTATTTTTATGTGTTAGGCATAATAAGATATGATCATCGTCAATAACAACTGCCCGACTTAAAACATGAATATATTGCTCATGTTTTATCCTTTTCATTTCTTTTCTCAACCTTATCATACTGTAACAATCTTACTTTCCATTCAAGGAAGGCACTTAATAATTCCTGTAAAATACTTAACATATTTCGATTTAACTTTACCTATATTTTTTCGATCCTCTTTTTACAAAGCATAAAGACTATCGTCTAAAATTTGTGGATGCCACCAAACGGAACTGCACCCCTTTTATCGGACAACTAAGTTTCTTATTTAAGAGAGTCTTTCACCTTATTGTTGGTTGTTGTTACATTTTCTAAAGAATAAGCTGATGGCACCATCCTTATTCCTTTTTGAGACTCATTTGTAAATGAGCCTAAAACCTCAATAGGTGCCTTATATTCTAAAGCCTGATGAGGTCTTGAATGGTTATACCATGTAACGAATTTTTTAACATTGCCTTCAGCTCAGGCACTGTTCTTATCCCTTGAATATAGAGTGCTTCATATTTGAGCGTGCGCCACAGCCTTTCAATATGAGCGCCATCATTAGAGCGTCCTTGGCCAGACATACTGATAAGAATACCTCTTATCTGCAAAGCAGTGACCCACTCATGGGATGTAAACTGAGCCCCCTGGTCAGAATGTATAATTTCAGGAATCCCATAAATAGCAATGGCTTGCTCTAAGCTCATGAGACAGGCTTCTACCCCTAAACTACTACTTAAGCACCACCTGATCTTGCTACAATAAAGCGGACACAAGGAACCGAGATGGGTTAATGTTATTGAAAGGAGAGAACATGACCCAGAAATACGATAAAGAATTTAAAATTAATGCGGTTAAAGTTTATTTGAGTAATGACAAGAGCATTGAGAAGATCGCTTTAGATTTAGGGATTTCGCGTGCCAGTTTAGGGCACTGGATTAAACAATACCGGCGTGAGGGAGAGAGAAGTTTTCCTGGCAGTGGCCATGTTGTTGAGGAAGAATTAAGAGCGCTTAAGCGGGAGCTTTATCTTGTTCGCCAGGAGCGAGATATCTTAAAAAACCACCTAAATGGCACCCCTTTCCCTAATAAATAGAAACTCGCGCTCGTTAACTGCTAAAGTTGAGCTATCAAAGAGAGCGGCCGTCTGCTTATTGGTGGATTACCCCGTTAAAAAACATGGTCCAGGGAGTACAACGAACCCGGCATTGGAGGTACAAACCCCGTTTAGGAAAGTGATTTATTCGTTACCCTGCTCTTTGATTCTATAGATAAACAAGGAGAAGAGGTAAGTGATGACTCAATCTAACAGACAATCCAGTATGCCAATTATTCATCAAAATGCTGCTGGGATTGATATTGGTGCTAAGTTTCACGTTGTTGCTGTAGGGAGTGATAAAGCAAAAGAACCAGTTCGTACGTTTCAAAGTTTTACCACAGATTTACATGCTATGGCAAAATGGCTTAAAAGCTGTGAGGTCACCAGCATTGCTATGGAATCCACAGGTATTTATTGGATTCCTGCTTTTGAGATCTTAGAGAATTATGGTTTTGAGGTATTTTTAGTTAATCCACGAGAAGCTAAAAATGTTCCTGGACGTAAAACAGACGTCAATGATGCGCAATGGATTCAACGGTTACATCAATTTGGTTTGTTACGTGCTAGCTTCAGACCAGAAAAACAAATTACTGTGCTACGTGCTTATATTAGACAACGTGAACGTATGCTTGAATTCAGAGCCTCTCATATCCAGCATATGCAAAAAGCTTTAATGCAAATGAACTTACAGTTGCATCATGTCGTATCGGATATAACGGGAGCCACAGGCATGAAGATCATTCGTGCGATTATGAATGGTGAACGTTGCCCTGCTGTATTAGCAGAACATAGAGACATACGTTGTAAGGAATCCATTAAAACTATTGAGGAATCCTTAAAGGGTAATTATCAAGAAGAGCATTTGTTTTCTTTAACTCAAGCTGTTGAATTATTCGATTATTACACACAAAAAATTAATGAGTGTGATCGTCGAATAGAAGAGACATTAAGCTTGCTTGGAAAAGATAATAAGTTGCCTGATCAACCTCTACCCAAAGCCAGGCATCGCACTAAACAACCTAATAGCTTAAGCTTTGATGTAAGAGCATCCCTTTACCAAGCATTAGGAATGGACTTAACACAAATACACGGTGTTGGACCTTCATTAGCCTTAAAATTAATATCAGAATGTGGCACTGATATGTCTCGCTGGCCGAGCAGCAAGCACTTTACTTCTTGGCTATGTCTTTCTCCAGGGAATAAGGTATCAGGAGGGAAAGTATTATCATCACGAACACGGCGTTCCTCAAGTCGTGCGGCAGCAGCATTAAGATTGGCTGCTGTAACAATTGGAAAGACAAATACGGCTCTTGGTGCGTTTTATAGACGACTCTCGGCTCGCATTGGTAAATCAAAGGCAATTACTGCAACAGCTAGAAAAATGGCAGTATTATTTTTTAATGCTCTGCGTTATGGAATGCAATATGTTGATCCAGGTGCCAATTACTATGAGGCACGATATCAAAAGCGGGTTCTTGATAACTTATCAAAGCGAGCTGCTGCTTTAGGTTATATATTGCAAGAGAATAAAATGCAGGACTTGGTACAGGGAGTTTCTTAGGAAAGCAGTTGCCATCTTCTCCGAACCCCGAGGCAAAGGTACGAATTCATGAAGCATCATACCACTTTATTTTCCTTGGATCAGATGGCGCAAGTCTTAGGGGTTTCTCGCAGTGGGTATTACGATTTTATTAAAAGGAGTCCCAGCAAGAGAGAACTGGAGAACACTGAGACTGTTAAAAGAATGAGGACTATTTTTGAGGAGAGCCGAGAAACTTATGGCAGTCCTCGGATCCATGCAGAACTTTGTGCTCAGGGAACTTTTTGTTCTCGAGTTAAAGTCGCTCGATTGATGCAGAAGAATGATATCCAAGCCAAGATGTATAGGAAGTTTGTTAAAACAACAAAACGTTCAGAAAATATCACTCGTCCAACCCAGGATCTCGTTCAGCAGAATTTTTATTCTCCTCTTCCTAATAGAATTTGGGCCGCAGATATTACTTTTATTGCCATCAATAGAACCTGGGCTTATCTGGCTATTATTCTTGATCTATTCTCTCGAAAAGTGGTGGGAATGGCTTTGAGTGATCACATGAGAAGTTCTTTAATTTTAGCAGCACTTAATCAAGCTCTCTTATTAAGGAGACCTCCTTCAGGGCTTATTCATCATTCTGATATGGGGAGCCAATATACAAGCAATAACCTTTATGAAATAGCTCAAACTCATGGAATAAAACTGAGTCATGGAAAAACAGGATGTGCTTATGACAATGCTGCAATGGAGAGCTTCTTTCATACGCTTAAAACAGAGCATGTCTATTTTAAGAACTATAAAACTTTAGAAGAAGCAAAAACCGATATCTTTGAATACATATTCACATTTTATAACTCTAAAAGGAGGCACTCGACACTCAACTATCAAAGTCCAAATCAGTGGGAATACAATCATTACAAAAATCAAACCATCTCAGTTCACAATGTCTAAATTTTTGTAGCAAGATCAGGTTTTGTTTTTTACTCAACCAAGACTTATAACGAAGTCCCTAAAGCCTATTGGCAGAGTTATGCTCAATATTACACGCATGAGCTGAATCCTTTCTTACTTTTTATCATTGATGATAAGACAACTCTACATCGTCTCCCCCAGGTTTTAAAAAGGGTTTCAAAGGTAAACTATACGCTGGAGAAGAACCTTCCTTATGGGCTTAAGGCTTTCTTGATTTCTTTTAGTCTGATACTGCTTTCCTGGCTTGTGATGGGGACACGGCAAAGGCAGAAAAAACACAATCGCGGGAATAAAGCTCTCACCCCTTTTAAACTTAAATGGCTCATTAAATTTAAAAGACAAGCCTCAGATCTTAAAGTTGAAAGTCTTCCTCTCATCAAAGATAAGGAAACTTCCCATATTTTGATCACAGGAACAACAGGGTCTGGAAAATCCAATTGTTTTAATATTCTGGTACCTCAAGTTAGGAAAAGAGAAAATAGAGCCATAATTGTTGATCTGACAGGGCAATATATTTCTCGCTTTTACCAAAAAGGGGACTTAATTCTAAATCCTTTTGACATACGATCAGTGAATTGGAACCCTTGGGCAGATTGCACTCTTGTAAGCCATTATGACATGCTCGCTTCAGGGCTTATTCCTCAACAAAAGTATGTCTCAGACCGCTTTTGGGATAATGCTTCTCGTTCCCTCTTTTCAACCGCTATGCAAAAATTGGATAGCTTTGAGGATCACAGTATCCATGAATTGCATAGAGTCTTAATCACAGCAGACCTTAATGAGTTTGAGAACTTCTTTAAGGATACAGAAGCTTCTCCTTATACCACAAAAGAAGGGGAGAAAATGACGCTTTCTGTTCGCTCAAACTTGGCTGTTCAGATTAAAAGCTTAAAGTATTTGAATGACCACAATAAAAACTTTTCCTTAAGGCAATGGGTTCAAAATGAAGAGCAGAAGAATTGGCTCTTTATTACCGCAAGGCCAGACCAACGAGAAACCTTAAAACCTTTAATTTCTTGTTGGCTTGAGATTGCCTTTAATGCGGTCATGTCCTTATCACCTGACCAACAAAGAAGGCTTTGGTTCATGATTGACGAACTTCCTGCTCTTCAACACTTGCCGTCGCTATCTTTAGCTCTTGCTGAGCTTAGAAAGTATGGGGGCTGCATCATGGCAGGGATTCAAGGCATGCCGCAGATTAGTGATCTTTATGGTCATGCAGGATCTCAAGCTATCCTTGATCTTTTTAATACGTTTATCTTCTTCAGAAGCACAGATCCTCAGACAACAAGCTGGATCTCAAAAGTACTAGGTGAAAAGGATGAAACAGAAATTGTTGAAAATCTCTCCTATGGCGCAAACACCATCAGAGATGGCGTGTCTTTAAATCAGCAAACTCACACCAAACCTATTGTCATTCCCACAGAAATCCAAAATTTAAGAGACCTTGAGGCCTATATCAAACTCCCAGGCAATTATCCTATTAGTAAGCTCAAGATGCCTTACCAGCCTCAACCACCAAGTAAGATCGAAACATTTGATTTCTCCCTAGCCAGAGGAGCTGACCATGTCTGAAATCAAGATCCCTTTGAGTTGAACTATTACAAGCTCTCACTTCTTAAAGAAGAGATGGCCACTCAAATTAAAAAATTACAAAAGACTATAGACGAGGTTAAAGCAGGAGCCCGCATGTTCATGGTACAACATGAAGAATTCAAAAATATTACCTCTCATGTTCAAAAGAGCCTTAAGGCCAATATCCTAGATGCTTCTCAGCAGATGGGACAAGAAGTCGTCCAGAATATTAATGAGCGCATAAAGGAAACATTCGAGGAAGCTGCCCAGAATTTACTGACCACCTCACAAAATACTGCAGCAACCCTTCTTAAGGCTCAAAAGGCACTATCTTTAAGAAATTGGCTTATCGGCGCAACTGCCCTTACAGCTTCAATTGAAGCTTTTTCCTGAAGCATAAAAGAAGCTTGATTAAACGAGAATTTATTTGATTGAATCTTTATAGTTTGAATAATAGCGCTCCAAGTAAGCCTCCTTCATCTTTATAACTTCCGCAAGTAATTGATATGGTTGGCTATATATTTTGCATCATTCTCATCTGATTCAGATTAAAGGAGAGAGCTATCGGTTAAGAGAGAAAAGAAAGGCTGGAATGGTGCCTTCTTTATTAAAAGAAGAACCAAATTAAATTAAGGGGGGTGAGTCAATTTTAAACCGTTATTGACAACTATGCAAGAGACGGCGATACCATTGTTGTTCATAGTATGGATGATTAACTCAACCTTGATGACTTAAGGGGGCTTGTAAAAGGGTTAACGGGGAAGGGGATAGGCATCCGATTTGAGAAAGAGCAATTAGTCTTTACAGGCGAGGACTCTCCCATGGCCAAGCTTCTTCTCTCCGTGATGGGAGCTTTTGGAGAGTTTGAGCGAGCCCTTATCAGAGAACGGCAGTTAGAAGGCATTTATCTTGCCAAGCAAAAGGGACTTTATAAAGGAAGAAAGAAGAAGCTCAGTGAGGAAGCAATAGTAGATCTTAAGGAGAAGGTTTCTCAAGGACACAGTAAATCAGCAATTGCCAAGGAGCTCAATATCAGTCGAGAAACTCTTTACCAATATTTAAGAAGCTAATAAGCGAGATTGTGAGTTTTTTATAATTATACTTTATGAGGCTCATAATCTATAATTTTCTTAAGTAAAGTTTGTAGAAAAACTTAGCGCACAAAATAACTTTTGGAGTTTAAAAATGGCGGTTAATTTCAATTTATATGGCAAAACGGCAATCATCACAGGTGCTTCCAGCGGTCTAGGGGAGCAATTTGCCCGTACTTTAGCGGCTTCGGGGGCGCGTGTGATATTAGCTGCTCGCCGCATGGATAAGCTAGAAGCTTTAAGTCATGAGATTAGCAATGCCATAGCTATCCAGATGGATGTATCAGATAAAGAATCTGTAGCAAGATGCTTTGCTGAATTAGAGCAGTCTGGAAAGAAGATTGATATATGTGTGAATAACGCAGGAATTGCGGCGCGTACTCCTATTTTTGAAAAAGACGATAAAAATGACTTTATGTCGATTATACAGACCAACTTGATGGGGGTATGGTACGTCACAAAAGCAGTAGCAAATCATATGAAGAACTATGGTATCCATGGCTCGATTATTAATATCGGTAGCGTGAATGGAAATGCCATCCCTGCAAAAGGTGGCACTGCCTACTCAATTAGTAAAGCGGCAGTCATCCATTTAACGAAGACCTTAGTTGGTGAACTATCACCCCACAAGATACGTATCAATTGCATTTCACCCGGCTGGTTTAGAACACCGATGAATGGACCGGATATAGAGCAAATCATTCCACTCATTCCTTATGGAGATATTGCCCAATCAAGCGACCTTGATGGACTTATCTTATACCTTGCATCTAACGAGGCCTCTCGGTATGTGACTGGCTCTACTTTCACCATAGATGGAGGAATGTCTTGGGGAGGTAAGCTATAGTGAACAACCCTTTCCCACGCCTCTTGCTGCCATCATCTCTTCTAGATTTCGGTAGCTTAGGGGGTAGCACAAATACTAGCGCCTGCATTGTAGAATAATGGTAGGTAAAAAATGTCGGTAACGGAATCTTAATGCTTTATAGGGAGTATCCAGAGTTATTTATACCTCCAAGTCTACTGCTCAAACTTGTAACATAACCAACTAACGTATTTTAATCAAAAAAATTTAACTTTTCTTCGCTTTGTCTTAAGACTGCACTAATTCAACATTTCCTTGAGGATCAATAGTAAAATTATTATTTTCGGCAAGTTCTACATTATCTCGAAGTTGACCTGCAATTTTATTAAAATTAAGCGTTAGATTTATATTATAAGGAATATTTGCTTTATTGTGCCGATAAGCATGTAAAATCTCTGCTATAAGTGGAACACCTTTTGTAACGCACTGGTGAATTGAATCTTCACGGGATAACTCTTGCTTAGTATAAGCACTCATAAGATTGACAAGTACAGCAGGGATATAAGTTGGTGTTCTTTCCTGTCTAATAATTAATGGGTTAAGTTCAGCAAGCAAAGTGCTTTTCATTTTAGGTTTAATTTGGCTGAAAGCTTCTTGAAGGATCTTCCCATCTTCTTTTGTATAAAGCCGCATCATAGCGCCAATGCGCGCTACAGTATACTCCTCATCAAAACTTAAATTTATACCAAGCCAAGACGCACGTTGCGATAAGTAATGCTTCAGAGCTTCTTGCTCAGAATGATTTGATAAATAATGTAAAGCCTCTTTAATGACTTCAATTGTTTTAAATGTATTCTCAGTCATGACTTTTGATCCAGCATTATTCTCATGACCCCGAGCAGCGCTAACATCGCATATATGTGTTAAAATCTCAAAATCAAATCCTCGAGGATTGTTCCTAAGAATAGTCGAATTCTTCAATTTTTCTAATATTTCCGGTCCTCCTTCAACATGTGTGACATGTCCTAAATGGACAAGGCCTTTTGTTCTTTTAAGTTGTTCTTGATGTGAAGGTGTCAATAATTGAAAAGTTGGAAAAATCTGCGGACATTTTTTGAGGCATTTGTCTAAAAAGAGGTCATGATCAGCTTCAGAAATCTTATAAATTTTAGATTTTTCATGAGCCACTTGCGTTTTACCCATATCTCCTAATATTAAATTGATTTCAAGAAGCTGTAGCTGGGATAGGTCATTTTGAATAATTTCTTGGGCAAATGAATGTAATCGCTTAAATGACGCGTATGTAAGCTTTTCACTAGATGATTGGAGAACGGTAAAGCGTTCATACGCCTCCTTACTACCATCATTAATCAAGTACAAGCACACTAAGCTAAGAATAGTTCTTTCAAATTCAGGATAGTGGGCATTCCGAAGTTTTTGTGACCAACTATGAGGAAATTGTTCAACGGTTCCCTCTTGAGTATGTTGAACATTTGAGTCAAGCAACCATTCAAGTTCTGGATAGGTCTTTACTTTAGCTTTTACCCATTCTTCAGATCCTAATACTTCCAAAGTGGGCACCTCAAATGGCGAAGAAGCGTAAACAAAATTATACCCAAATAAACAAATTAAAAATCTAATTGTAATGAAAGAAAATTTTTTTAATAATGAATTTTTCATGCCTCTCAAACCTCTTTTTTTTAGTTATCTCTTAACCATTTTATTAATTTATTAGGTAATACGTTAATTGTTTGCATTTACAATACTATTTAACTTTAATGAGTTGAAACTTGCAACTTTCATTGCTTTAGAAAATTCATGGTTTATGGTAAATTTATTTGGTACAGCAATAGCATTCATTCCTGCCCTTGTTGCCGCTATTACACCTGCATATGTATCTTCAAAAACTAGACATTCAAAGGGTTGAACATTAAGTTTCTGGGCACAAAATTGATAAATATAAGGTTTTGGTTTGTTCACACCAGTATAGTCATTTATATGCTTAAGGCTATCTTTACCTGAGGCTATCAAATCAAAATCTTCCTCTGAAAGGTTCATTTGCTTGATATTTCGAATAATTTCATCATAAGGTGCTGATGATGCAAGAGCTAGTTTTATTTTGCCTGATTTTCTAAGACAGATGACTTCTTTTAAAAACTTAACAGCATCCTGTATTAAGGGAACGCCTTCTATTTGTTTTTCATAATAATATTTCTCCTTAATTGCTATTACTTCTTCTCCTAACTGAACATTTTTTTGTTGATTGATTGAGTTTAATATCGCTTCAGATGAGCCACCAACCAATGGATAATATTCATCTAACTGAAATTCTACTTCTTTTTCTTTCAAAGCCTGCTGCCATGCTTCAAACTTTAGCTGCTCAGTATCAACCAAAACACCATCTACATCAAATATGAGGGCCTTATAAGAAGCCTGAAGGCTTACAGATGATAGAAATGAACTCAAGTATATGAGGATAAATTTAAGAGGTAATTTTATAAGCATTGGGCTCCCCACTGTGTTAAAAAAGCTTAGTTTTCTCGATTTAATATGACAACTCATATTTACTTTAATATTAAAGTTATCATACCTCAACCTTGCAACAGAACCTCGCAGACTGTTACCCTCTTTCCAATCAATCCTTTTCACAAAATCTAGAGACCAAATTGATCTCTAAGCTTGTTAAACTCTGCCTCACAATTCTCTATTTTACAGTTTTTTACAAGCTGCTCAAAAGGGATGCCTTCTTGGAAGGCAGGATTGGTATATAAACCCGTTGTGCGGCAAATTTCCTCTTGAAGGTATTTTTCAAAAGCAGCTTCATCCCCCCCATTAAAAGCAATTATCGGTTTCGTGTAACGCTCATCTGATGTAAAGGCAATCGCTGGGTAGCCCCCTTTCAGCAAGAGCAGATTCATTCCAAGGCGGGCAACACGCCCATTTCCATCTTCCCATGGATGGATATTGACCACTTGCATATGAAAATAAGCCGCTGCCTTAATGAAATCCTTCTTCTTGGCTTTCTTTTTGATCTCATCCAGCATCTTGCTCATCTGAGGTCTAATTTGATTAGCAACCAAGGTGTTAAGGGTATAGTACTTCTTAAGAAAGGCATAATGAGGCGAGCTTTCGTCCCCTCTAAAAATACTATAAATGATTTGATCCCATGATTCTTTTTTATAGAAGTCGTCGCCTTTAAAATGCGCCTTAACTGTTTTCGTGAGGGCCTGGTATCCCTCTAAATCTTCCGGATGATGGGCAAGGAAATAGTCAGTGACCTCTTTAACCTTAAAGAAACTCGGCATATTATTGAGAGTATTTCGTATGAGAACAGGGCTATTCCGAAAGCTCTCTTTTTTACTGTTTGTAAAGAACTTATTAAGCTCTGTGAGATCTTTGATCAGCCACTTACTTATAGGCCTTGAGAAAAACGTTCTTGTTGCATAATTATAGGCGCGCTCAGCCTGGCTTCGATCAACAGGATCATCATTACCAAAAGCAGGACCATAGCTTTGATATAATTTCATCCAACGAGGCCTAAAAACCTTTAGCTGCTCTTCAAATGTTCCATCTGGAACTTTAATCCCTTGTTGCACAGCTTGATAATAATCTTTGATGCGGGCCTCTTGGGCTTGCTCAGGTGTTTCGATCCTTGTTGGTAATGTATAGAGCCCAGGGTGAGTAAAATGCCGCACAAAGGAAGGAAGAAGGCCCTCATCTGCTTGTGAAGCCCTTAGATCGCGGGCTTGCTGCTCACAATTAAAAGCTTTTTCTATACTAGCTGCCGTTAGATTTTGAGTGGTCATAAATTGAGTGACATCTATATCAGGAATGCTCTTCATCGCTTTAGAAGATGATAATCTGTCTTGATGGGCAGCAACTTTGGGCAGGCATTGGACTAACAACGACGTTCCGAGAAGAAGAGCTATAAAATAACCTTCAGTTGAATCAAATCGGAGCGAGGAAGAAGACCCTATTTCGAAATGCCTTTCCTTTTGCATCTTTTCATCAAATTTCCCTATTTGTTGCCTCTTTCGCGCCTCTTGATCGTCAAAACCATAATGAGAAGAAATTGCATTCTGGGAAAGGAAAGTTACAGCACTGGCCACCACAATAATTTTATTTTTCATCTTTTCTCCTTACATTCCTTAAAATAAAAAATACCCTCAAAGCCTTAACATTCTTCAACCTTTAACAAAACATATTCTAACACCTCGTTACTAAGGAAGTTAGCCCTCTTTGCCCTTAAGAGAAATTTCCATATTGAGTGATTTTTATGTTTAAAGGTACAGCATACTCTGCCAAAAAGGTAAATTAAAAATAAAGAGAAAATCAACAGATCATAAAATCTATGGTGCCTCCATTTTTATCAATAGCACGGTAGAGATACTTCCATTGCCCGTTCACCTTAAGATAAGTCTCATCAAGATGCCAAGAGGTGCAGAAGGTCTGCGTATGCCATCTGATCCTTTTATCAAGCTCAGCCCCCCACTTTTCGACCCAGCGATAGAGAGTCGTATGATCAACATCCGCGCCTATTTCTGCCATCATCTCTTCAAAGTTACGGTAGCTCAGATCAGAGAGCAACAGTTAGAAGGCATTTAACTTGCAAAGCAAAAAGGACTTTATAAAGGAAGAAAAGGAGAATCTCACTGAAGAAGTTATCACAGAGCTTAAGGAGAAGCTTTCTCAAGGACAAAGCAAATCAGCTATTGCCAAAGAGCTTAATATTAGTCGTGAAACATTGTATCAATACTTGAGAGGTAGTTAACGCGTACATCATATTTTTAATATTTACACTTTAATTGCATCTAAAATTGAAAAAGGTTTTTAACCCTCAAATCCTTAAAAATATCCCTTGATCTTTAACACAGTATCAGAACCATTTATTCTTCCTTTTCTTAAAGGAAGAATAACATATTACCGTCCTTTAGTTATGTGTCTCAAAAAAATTAAGAAGAATCAATACAGGCAATAATTTATACATACCCAATCATACTTTTTAATTCTGTTAAATGATCTACAAATAAAACAACAGAACAAGTTCTCGATACGCTGTTATGCTTGATGAAACGCCTCAATGGGTAAACTGTCTATCTCCTATATTTAAAAAACTATTATTCTTCGTGCAGCTCATCTTCATATCCAAACATTTTTTCATAATATAGATTTACATCCTGACGGCGAATAATGCCCCAATCTGCAAAAGCCTTATACATTTGCTTCTCTGCACCGTCTTCCAGAGGAGGAACCACATTGTTTTGTGCCAGACGGAAGCGCGCTGCAATAAATTGACCAAATGCATAATGTACCCCTTCTGCCACTTCAGTTAAGGTTTCTTCCCCTTCTGGCATATATTTTCTGTAATCAATCTTCTTTAAAGCACTGGTCATAAGCCTAGCTTCCCACATTTCAGGAGAAATAGAATGAGCCTGACCTGTCAGGAGTTCTTCACACAGTTGTGCAATTTTTTTATCTTTCTTGTAATACTGATCAGTCTTATAAGCCGAATAGAAATTAGAAACCACGGCTACTGCCATAAATCCCATAAGAAAATCCGTTAGCAGATCACCGCCTAATATATAAGAGATGGACGCTATAGTTGCTGCGCAGCCCAGACTCACCGGCGTACCCAAAGCCCATTGCTTGGTTAAACGGTCATGTTCTAAAAGCAGGGCCAAGATATCTTCACTAATTTTTTGCACATGAGTATTATAACTGCTGAAAACTGTTTGGGCTTCTTCAAGCTGGGCTGGATAATATCGTCTTGGATGGTGAGAGAGCTCTTCCAAGGCTGTATTTCCCATTCCTTCAACAGAAGAAGCATGAGATAAGGAACTAAAAGAAAGCATACATGTAAGGATTAAAGGTAAAAAGTGGCGTTTCATAATTAAGGTTCCTTTTAAGGTTATGCCTTTTGTGTAAATGGTTGAGTTGCAGTCAATCATGTACACTGCGGGGCGCTTTTATAGTTAGGAAGAAGCAAACAATTTTAAGTTCAAAAGCTTACTCGGCAGCTCCTGTTATGCTGCCAGTTGTTCAATAAGAAGACTCACTAATAGCCAAAATAGCTGGAAATCATACTACCTATTTTAAAGATAAAGGAGTCTATACCTGATGGGCTAGCTTTTAGAATACATTCAGTCACTTGATCATCATTTTCAAAGGCATACGTACATGTTGCTGTAGAATAAGATCCGGAAACATAATTATATGCATCCGTAAGATTAAAGGGGCCACTTCCCAGCATTTCTTTTGTAGCATTGCATGTAACATCAAAGCAATAACCTAACAATTGCTCGGGCATGCTATAGGGAACGGGAGTAGACGATGCTGATACTGGTACTCTAGAGAGCGTAAGGCAAGCGTTTTCACCTAGACCTTCCATATCTTCCATTGTAGACTTTAAAAAGCCGCTAGAGACTTGTGAAGGACATTCAGGGATATTAAGAACATTTTGATATAACTCGTGAATGAAGATCGCAGCGCCAGCCGCAACTACGCCACCAATGAGTGCATATTTTTTATAGGGAATTGAATCACTATTATTTCTTTCCTGAGGAAGCAGGCCCTCATTACTTCTAGTTCCTGCTTGAAATCTAGAAGCCTTATAAGGCTCATCTATATCCAAAGAAGCATATGAGGGCTTAGCAACTGAGCCTATTACCATAGCGCATACAAGCGCTGCTAAAAATTTATTTTGCATGGGGATTACCTTTACTATCGATGATTGTACGCAATTTCAATATGGAACTTTACTCATAAAAGAGTAAGTTTAAAGTTTATATTATTTTCTCCATTTCAGTCATTTTACCTTTGCATACACTTACGTTACTTACTAACGAGCTTACGTGCCTACCGTAGATCGTAAGCATCAAATATGAAGAGACCAGATTGTTCTTTATGCAATATTGCTGTCTAATCGACTCCTTTCCTTCGGGATTTGTAAAGAAGAATCTGTGTTCAGCATTGGGCTTAAGCTCCAAATGAGCATTTGTGAAGCTTAGGTCTCAATTCGTGCAGATCGCTCAAAATAAGTTTGGACTAATCTCTGAAGCATTTGCCGAAACTCAGCACTTCTAAGGTTAAGCGGGGTAAATGTTGCTGAGGCCCTAGCTGAAGAGAGGCTTCCTCTTCAAAGGTTAAACTATAATTTCTATAACTTGCTGATTTGCTAACTATTGTGCACCCCTTGTAAGATGATAAGGAATGTTAGATGCCTCAAAGAGGTCTTGGGATTCAGCTAAAGCTTTCTCATTTTTAAAATTCCTCAGATAGGTCTCCTAATATAGGGGTGTGACCAAAATTACATATAAAACCTGTATAGTTGATATTAAATTCCTTGCAGACCTCTTCTATACCTTTCACATTACCAGCCATATCATCAAAATATACTAAGTCTGAGATAGAGTGGTAAGAAGTATTGTTTTGGAGCCATGGTAAAAAGCGGTATTTCATGATATCCACCTTGGATCGTTTGTCATTGACGGTAACGCCTTTATAGAATACTGGGTGTGCATGCTGGTATTCTTGGAAATCGACTCTGTCTACCTTCACTCCATTGACGAGGATAGGGCTGCGATGTAATTGTTTTCTGTCAAGAATGCATGCGGTTTGTGCTTCAAAAGTTGTGCCATCAAGAGGGCCTGTGTAAAGATTTGTAAGATTCCAAACTATATGATCATTTGCAATAAGGTTATCAATCCGAGAAAGCAGTGTTTTATCTATCAGATCACAGTCCATATAGAGTGTGCCCAAGCCTATAATGCCCTTCTTGTCACCGTGAATGGCATATGTCCACAATTGTTTGATGCTTTCTATTGGTCGATGGGAGACGGCGCCCCATATGGTGGATAAGAGATTCATACGCACTTGTGTATCGTAAATATCAAACATAAAAATTTTCTTTGGAGAATGTCCCAGTTTTTCCCAAGGCACCTCGTCATAAGAAGTAATGGTGTGGATATTTTGAGTACCAATTGAAGGGGTGCATAGAAAGCACGCTAAAAACAAATACCTAACCAACTTGTTTACTTTCTGATAAGAAAGAAATAAGGCTTTATGTGGATATATTAATCCAGCGGTTTTCTCTATATTCATAATATCCTCCACCTATATTTGATTATTTTTATTAATTATAAATCTTCTAATCGATGATAATAAGTTTATTTGTTAACTATTTTTCTTATAACATGCTGTCTTATGCTTGATTGCTTTTCCCATTTTATTTGATTCATTATTGGAAACAGTATCTATATTGTCAAACGAGAGCTATTCAATAAAACTATTCAATTAGGGGATTAGGATAAATGTTAGTGGCTTTATATCATAGGGGCGTGCCCATTAGGCCTATATAAATAATTATAGGAAGAGATTAATATATTTAAAGAACTTCACTCTGTAATTCATAAAAAAATATAAGAAATTTGGTCTTTTTTTTATTCCTTATCGCAATCCATTACATGATGTATGGACCTGCCGACTGAATCAAGGCTTTTTGAAAAAAATAATTGATGAAAGAAAATCGGCTGCAGTTATGTATACGGCTTAATGATAGGTTATTTTCCCCTCTAGCCCTGATGGAAATCCGCCTTTGAAAAATCCCTATCAATACTTCGGCTTCCAAGAGCCTCAATGTAATGCGGATTTTTCTCAAAGTGGTTTGACCGATACTCACCATCAATTTTTCTCTCCTATGGCCTTTCTTCAGATACGAAACTCTTCTAAATTATACAGTTGCATGCATTCTATAGTTTTCTTCTTTTGCAAGAAGAGCCCAAATCATTCGCCCTATTTTATTGGCGAGCGCAACTATTGCTCGGTTTATTCCTCGCCGTTCAAT
Source organism: Candidatus Paracaedimonas acanthamoebae (assembly GCA_000743035.1). GTDB lineage: Bacteria > Pseudomonadota > Alphaproteobacteria > Caedimonadales > Caedimonadaceae > Paracaedimonas > Paracaedimonas acanthamoebae. Next base: position 1,571,462 of record CP008936.1, on the reverse strand, counting down.
AATATCCAAGACCCATTTCTCCAGAGAAGATACAGGTTTTTCACGTTGGCTAATCCATCTTATAACAGCCCGAGCTCCATGAATAAGAAGTGTTCGTAAATATAAATCTCCTCTTTTACTAATTCCTAAAAGTCGAGGTTTACCTCCTGTTGAATGTTGCCTTGGCACAAGCCCAAGCCAGGCAGATAACTCTCTACCATTTTTAAATTGTCGAATATCTCCAATTGATCCAACAAGAGCAGAAGCTCCTATGGGGCCAACTCCAGGAATCGTCATTAGTCGCTGTACGGCTTTGTCTTCCTTCCCAAGTCGCTGGAGACGTTCTTCAAGTCTCTTTACTCTTCCTTTAGCAAGCTTGAATTCTTCAACGAGTTCCCCTAAAAGGCCTTTAAAAAGAGGACTGAGTTCTTCAATTTCAGGATCTAGTAGATTTGCTAAAAATTGTTCAAACTTGCTGACTCCCTGAGGAATTGTAATTCCTTGTTCTAAAAGTAACCCTCGAATCTCATTGGTTAAAGCTGTTTTTACCCGTACAAGACGCTCACGAACGCGATGGATAGCTAATATCTCTTGTTGAGCAGAAGATTTTATAGGGACAAATCTCATATGAGAGCGGGTGACAGCTTCAGATATAGCCGCTGCATCTGCTTGATCGTTCTTATTGCTCTTTACATAAGGTTTAACAAATTGAGGCGCTATGAGCTTGACTTCATGCCCCATCTGTTGAAAGCATCTAGCCCAAAAATGAGCGCCCGCACAAGCTTCCATTCCAATTAAGCAACCAGGAAGATTGGCGATAACGATCGGTAATTTTTCTCTACTGACTTTTTTCTGAAGCACAGGCTTTCCTCTTTTATCAATCCCGTGAAGATGAAACCAGTTCTTGCCAAGATCAATTCCTAATGCTTTTATTTCCATGTGGACCTCCTTTTGTTGTTTTTGAGCCTATGAGCTCGTGCATGCCTCAGCTTATTGAGACCAACAAGGCAGGTCCATACCATTAATACTGGCTTACCTCGTAGATTGAGGTTGAAAATTTGAATGGTATTTTATATGCAGCCTAAGAGTAATAATCAAACAGCAGTAAATTGGGCACAAAGCTATCTGATAACAAATGGGTATGACATTAATGAGAGCCCTAATACTGTCCGTGCTATGCCCTGGTCTAAAGTTACGCATTTTTCCACGTCAAAAGGTTCTATTTATTTAAAAGAAATGGCATCTCTTTTTTCTGTAGAACCAAGACTAATAAAAACGCTGGCCCAGTGGGATTGTGACTCGGTACCAAAGGTCATCGCAATAAACAATGATTTAAGTTGTTTTCTTATGGAAGATGCAGGCACGCCTTTGAGTAAGTATTTAAAAGCCGAGGTTAAAATAGGCTTGCTGGTTAGAGCATTAACGATTTGTGCTAATAGCCAACGCAAAGCAGTAAAACATATTAATGCTTTTCTCTCTATAGGCGTCCCTGACTGGCGATTAGTAAAACTGCCAGACCTCTATCTTCATCTCATCAAACAAGAAAAAATTTTAAAGAAAGATGGATTAACTTCTGCTGAAATTAAAACGTTACATACTTTATACTCCAGATTTTCTTTTCTTTGTGAGTGTCTATCCAGATACAATATCCCAGAAACCTTGGAACACACAGACTTTAACGATAATAATATACTCATAAAAAATAGTCATCTCACTATAGGAGATTGGGGAGATGCTGTAATTTCTCATCCATTTTATTCACTGGTATCCTATTTAAATAGCGCTACTCGCTACCATGGTTTGAAGGAAGAAGATGAGAGATATATTCACCTGCAAAATGTATATTTGAATCAGTGGATTGAATTTGAGACGAAAAAAAAACTTCTAGAAGCTTTTCACTTGAGTAAGAGGATAAGGCCATTACAAGTTGCCTTGAGTTTTATTCGAGTTAAAATGTGCCTTAATCTTGAGTCTTCATTCGTCTTCACAGGCTATATAACAAAGGCATTACGCGACTTTATAGAAGCTGAAACATAAATTATTTATTGAGTTATAGTTAACTCCTCAAATAACAATCCTTAAGTGCTTTTACCGTTCTATTGCTCCCCGTACCCCAACTATGTCCAAAATTTAGCAAATGGTTGGTATCATTAGATAAAACTTACCTTTTTCTTAAAGTTTCAACAGAACCATATATATTCTAAAGCCCAGATTTTTTAATAAATATTTAACTTTATTTTGATGTAATAAGTTTTATTGAACGTTATTTTATAAGGTACTTTATATGAACTTCTTTATATTCCTTAGCACAGCTACAATGCTTTTAATAAATCTTGATGCGTTAGCGGCCTCTAAAGCTTTACAAGACCGTGGGGCCAGTTGTACTGACCACTATACAATAGACGGAAAATTTACGATAAAAGATTTAATTCTTATGGGATTTCAAAAAACCGATATTGGTACAAATATAGCTACATTGAAAGAGAAAGTAAATTTTATCAATCAGCATTGTAAAATGCTATCTGAGAATGAGAAAAATGACGCATCAAATGCAATAAATTATAATTGGTGTGGAGCAAATTGCATGGAAAAAGGTAGCGTATTATCAAGAATTAAAGGTCGCCAAGAAAAGGTAAAGAATTTTATTGAGAAACGTAAAGTTTTATGCAGTGCAACGATGGAAAAATATGAAGAAGTATTTCATCAGTTTATGAGGTATGACCGTACAAAAAACATGCTAGTATTCAATAATACCGCTAACAGCTTAGAAAATTCTGCTGCAACTTTAAGAAAAAAGTAAGTTTTACCTAATGATACCAACCATTTGCTAAATTTTGGGCATAGTTGGGGTATAGACATTAAAAATACGAGATAAGAGTTAATTACTCCTCAAGTATTGGTATAAAGTCTCCCGACTAATATTAAGATCCTTGGCAACTGCTGATTTGCTTTGTCCTTGATTAATTTTCTCCTTAAGCTCTCCTATTGCTTCTTCACCGAGCTTCTTCTTTCTTCCTTTATAAAGGGTTCTGATACTGTGTTAAGGATCAAGGATTAATTTTAAGAATTTCAGGGTTAAAAACTGTTTTATATTTCAGCACCCCGAAGCATATATGGAGAAGCTTTCTCATAATAGCGCCTATAATCACCATAGTATGTTTACCTTTTTTCTCTAATTTTTGGACAAAGGGTTGAAGAAGCGGATTATGATTTTTAGCTGCGATAGCTGGAAAATAAAGAGCTTTCCTTAAAGAAGAAGAACCTATTTTAGAAAGACAAGATCTTCCTTTAACAGAAGTCCCTGATGTTCTATGAGATGGCGTAAGACCAGCATATGCAGCTAATTGCCTGGCACTTTCTAAAGAAGAAAGTTCAGGGATTTCTGCAAGAATAGCTATGGCTGTTATTTTGCCAATGCCTGGAATGCTTTGAAGGTTCCTACAATCCTGGTTTAAGCTCTCTTTTGAAGAGACCACTTGGTCTATAGCAACATTAACGACGTTAATTTGCTTCTCTATATGCTTGATGAGGTTTTGATAAACTTTCTCAACACTTTTTGGAAGGCAGTCTTTGGTTTCTAAGAAGTTTCCAACTTGAGTATGTTGTTCCTTCAAGTTTTGCAAGCATCGATAAAGAGATCTTAATTCTTTTAACATGGGCTCTTTAGGCTTATAGGCTCTTAACTCATTCTTGCTCGCATACTCTGCAATCAGGTGAGCATCAACCTCATCTGTTTTATGGCGACTAAGCTTGCTTCTGGCAAAGGCTTTAATACAAGCAGGATTAACAATATGAACTTGATGTCCTTGTTCATAGAGATAATCTGCAAGCTTCTCTCCATAGCTTCCTGTGGCTTCCATACAGGCCTTAACTTGTTCAATACCTTGTGCTTGCAGCCACTTTGTTAGACCTATGAAGCCTTTAATGTTATTAGAGACCTTGTATTTTTTATAAGACGTATGGAGGAGAAGAGCGATAGAAAGGTCTTTCTTAGAAACATCTATCCCTAATATAGCCTCATTCATCTTTTTTTTCCTTCCCTCTACTGATATGATTATTTGAGTCTTTAGCTTGTCATGTGAATTCAGAATAAGGTAGAACCTTTTCTTAAGATACTGTTCAGCTCTAGACCAATTGGAAGAGGGCTCTTATCAGAACCTCAGATTTGGTGTCTTGTTGCAAATACAGAGTCACCTCTTCCAGCCTACAAGGCTTAGCTACTCTCTCATAGGCTCCTCAGCAACATACATGTTGCAACTTTGGAGATATGAGTAATAAATAATTGATTTTATTTATAGGATTTTTAGCATCTTCAGCTCTACTATATCCAGAATTTGAAACAGCTTTTATTTCCTTAAATAAATTATAATCTTTATTTAACCTGGTATTATAATCGTTATAATATAGGTTATAATGGTTCTGCTTTAGGCATAATAGTATCACTCTGCCCTTTAAAGTAGTTAAAAAGCATATTAATTACTTCATGCATGCTTGTTTTCCAATAAACAATAGCTCTACTTAGATTGAGATTAAAAACAGACCATTTTTTTTCTGAACGATAATCAACAGGAAAAGGAATTATTTTCCACCCTAATTTTCTAAAAAGCCCTACTGCACGAGGCATATGCAATGCAGATGTAACGAGTACCCATTTTCCTTTAGGTTGTAACAAACGATAACTATAAAGAGCATTTTGATTAGTATTACATGCTTCTCTCTCAAAGATTATTTGATGCGTATTTAAACCACAGTCTTGAAAAAATTTCTCAGCCAATACGGATTCATTAACACCAAGGTCTAAGTACCATCCACCACCTGTGAAAACGTGTTTTACATTAGGATATTGCTTAATAAGTTGAGTAAAAGAAATTAAACGACCTATCGCAACATTATAACAAGGACGATTCAGTTTGTAAGACAATAAAAGATCAAATCCACTTCCAAGAACGATAATTCCTTCAATATCTTTTGGAATGAATGGGTTTTCAGGAAAGCGTGTTTCTAAAAAAGAAGTTAGCCATTGACCTAATGGAAATATGCATACAAATAATAGCAAGATTAAATCTATTGAAAGCAGAATATAAGTGAGGGTTAAATATCCAAAAAATAAACTTATGGTAGAAAAAAACGTCAAAAATAAGAATAGATGATCAACTTCTACAATAAGATTTAAAAGGCGACGCAACACATTTTCTGCTAAAGTTAACTGATTTTTAAACATTTGCTTATGCATTTCTAACAGCCTTTACTTTATAAATTGATTAAGTCTTATATACTATCCATACTCCCATCCTTTCTAACAATGATAAATCATAAAATGAAACGCTTCTGTTTCAATTTCAATCTAAAGTTACAATTAAGCTAAGGATCTGAAGTAATTATTAAATCTAGGCAGTGAAGAATGTTTTATCTAATGAGTTTTATTCCAACATTTTCTATCTGTAACTCTCCCCATGTTTTATCAGCAGTATAGATAGGAAGCTTCATCTTTTGCCCCAATGCAATACAAGATCTATCTCCTAAAGAAAGACCATAAGCTTTAGTTTGTTTTCTGAGATCAGCAGTTAAGGAAGCAAGTTCTTCATCATAAGGCATGATTGCTGAAATAAACGGTAAAACAGTGTCTTGACATTCTTGTAAAGTCATTTCTGAATCTAATAATACGGTGGCTACTTCAGTAACATTAATGCTCGACATTATGATATTACCTAGAAGAGATTCAACAATATCTGATCCTGGTTCATTTTTAAGAAGAGCGAGCAGAGCGGAAGAATCTAAAATAACATTATTGTTCATTCTTGGCTTCTTCATGACGCATTTCAAATAAGATATCGACTAAACTTTCTTTTGAAGAATGGTAGCGGTTTACAATTTGACGTGCAGCTTCAAGTTTATGTTTGAGAGACGTTATAACAAGATGATCATCTTGAAGCTCAAGCATAACTTCTTCACCATCTTTAAGGTTTAACTTTTTTCTGAAGAAAGCCGGAATAACAATTTTCCCACCCTTAGATATTTTTGCTCTTGGTATCATTTAAGGCCCAATATTTTGTTAAAGGGTTATAAAATAATTATAGCATAAAAATAATTTATGCAATTAAGATATTTTAGGAACTAAAATTTAAATAGGTATAATTTTTATCTTAACATCTAATAGATACTTTTATGTCAATATAGAGTATACCCTAACTATGTCCAAAATCTAAAAAGTTCTTTATATCCTTAGCTTAATTGTAATATTAGCTCAAACTTGCAACACAACCTTTATGAGGTAATAAACAAAAATATGCCTAGCTTTTTCTTAATTAGCTTAGAACCAAATGCTAAAGAGCACACGCTATTTAATCAACGTAATCAAAAATTATTAGATGCAGCAAATACAGGTAATCCAGAAGCTCAATATATACTCGGCTGTAAATATTTTGATCGAACAGAAGAGTTACTATTAGCAGCAGAAGGCTTTGAATTAATCTATAATCAGCTTTGCAATTTTATGATTCTGCTATTGTAAAGCTAGTTTCAATGGCGCAAACTATATTAAAGTAAAATGCATGTTAAGGCACTTAAGTTGGTCGTGATGGTGTGGCGTGAGCAACTTTAAGAGACCTTGATAATAAGGCATGATTAAAGAGTTTAATCTTGATAAGAAGACCATTTTATAAGCATAAAAGAAAAATTGATTTCCTAAAAAGATATTTTTAAATAAATGCTTTCAGAATACTAATGCTCGATTGATTAATAATTTATAGGAGAAACAGTTTATGAGTTTTTTAAATGTACCTGTCTTGGGTTTTTTTTTAATTTTGATACTGGCGTCTCAAAATTCCTGTTTAGCTAGTCAAGAAGAAAAAGAAGATGGTAAGCTTAGAATACTAACTCCTGCAAAAAGGTTAAATAAAATAAATGATGATAATGAGCATAATGATTATCCAGATCCAAGAGAATTAGTAATATTTTTTGAAAAATATAAAACTGATTTTAAAGATTATAAAACTCTTGAAAAAAGAATAAACAAATTAATAAATACCTATAAGCAACAGCAGGAGCAAAATCCCAAATATTATTTTGGCACAATTTTTGAAATATTAAAAAATAATATAAAATTTAAGCCTTAATCATTTAAAGGGGATATTTAATAAAGCAATGGTATAGACCCGTCCACTTTAAAAGGCACCGTCATATATGGATCGGTCCGCATTGCAAGAGCTAAAATAAGATGTTTGGCTTTGTAAGGTTAGATTGCAGTCATATATTCGGCTTGTTGTTGAGATTCATATCTTTAGCCCTGATGGAATCTGCGTACTCTTATCTCTCAATCAACTTATCGGCTTTTAAAAGCCATGACGGTGCCAGAGTTTTAAAGAGCGGGTCTTCTCCCTTTATGCCATCATCTTTATCTTTACCTCCGCAATCTGCTGGAATGTTTAAAGTTGTTTAATTTTCAGCGAGATTAGGTTGTTTCTAAGTTTAGCCTCTTGCTTGATAGTAAGAATCATGAGCCATAATAGTCCACAAGATGCGTACATTTTTATTAGCAATTGCAACACAAGCTTTGTTATAGCCTCTCCGGTCTTTAATGCTTTTAATCCCCACTCATAGCATCAGAACCATAAAATAGCCCGTAGCATTACTTACTATAAGAGGGCAGAGTAATGGCTTCTTTTTATGGATGTCTTAAATTTAGCTTGTAGCAATATATTTGCACACGTTGTATACATAGTATATTATGTATGTATATTGTTATGGAGGAGAGCCTTATGAGTAACCTTAATCATCTATCAACAACTTTGAGCGTTCGTGTTGCTCCTGCCTTAAAGGATAAACTTGATCAACTCGCCCATGCCATTGGAAGGACACGCTCATTTATTGCTGAAGAAGCTTTGAAGAGATACATTGAAGATGAATCATGGCAAATACAAGCAATCCATGATGCTCTTTCAAAAGCTGACAGCGGTAATGCTAAATTTGCGGATCATATTGATGTCAAGAGTTGGCTTGAAAGCTGGGGCACATCTCATGAAAAGCATGCCCCAAAATGCAAATAAGATGGTTAGAAGATGCAGTTGTAGATCTGCAAAAGCTACACACTTATATTCAAAAAGAGAACCCTAAAGCTGCCAACAATGTTGCAAAACGTATTTATGAAGCTCTTGATCTCTTAAGCAGCCACCCTGGGATGGGGAGAGCAGGAAGAGTTCCTTATACGCGGGAACTTATCATCAGTGGGTCTTCTTATATCATTCCATATAGAGTAAAAGCTGAGAGGGTTGAAATATTACGTGTTCTGCATGCCTCAATGCCTTGGCCTGAAGAATTATAGTCCTCATGAAGGCTCTTTAGGCTTATAGGCTCTTAACTCATTCTTGCTCGCATACTCTGCAATCAGGTGAGCATCAACATCATCTGTTTTATGGCGACTCAATTTACTTTTAGTAAAAGCCTTAATGCAAGCAAGATTAACAATATGGACTTGATGAGTTTGTTCATAAAGATACTCTGCAAGTTTTTCCCATAGCTTCCTGTGGCTTCCATACAGGCCTTAACTTTATTAATACCTTGAGCTTGCAACCACTTTGATAGATTTGTAAAGCCTTCAATATTGTTAAAGATTTTGCATTTTCTATAGGAAGTATTGATGAGAAGAGCTATAGAGAGTTCTTTCTTAGAAACATCTATTCCTAATATACCTTCATCCATCTTTTTTTCCCTTCTCTATGCTGATATGATTATTTGAGTCTTTAGCTTGTCATGTAAATTCAGAATAAGGTAGAACCTTTCCTTAAGATACTTATATGTTGGGAGTACGCTCTTATCAAAACCTCAGATTTAGTGTCTTGTTGCAAATACAGAGTTTCCTCTTCCAGCCTACAAGACTTAGCTACTCTCTCATAGGCTCCTCAGCAACATACATGTTGCAACTTTGAAGGTTGAAAGAATACACCGTTGATTTTATTAATATTGCCTATTAAGTAAATATGAATTATATCAAGGATTTAGCTGTCAAAGAGCTCAAAGTTGCAACACAACTGAAGAACTTCTTCACTATGCAAGAGATGGAGATACCATTATTGTCCATAGCATGGATCGTCTAGCTCATAATCTTGATGACTTAAGGGGGCTTAAGGGTTAACGGGGAAGGGGATAGGCATCCGATTTGAGAAAAAGCAATTAGTCTTTACAGGCGAGGACTCCCCCATGGCCAAGCTTTTTCTCTCCGTGATGAGAGCTTTTGGAGAATTTGAGAGAGCCCTTATCAGAGAACGACAGTTAGAAGGGATTTATCTTGCCAAGCAAAAGGGGCTATATAAAGGAAGGAAGAAGAAGCTCAATGAAGAAGCCATCATAGAGCTTAAGGAGAAGATTTCTCAAGGTCAGAGCAAATCAGCCATTGCCAAAGAGCTTAATATCAGTCGGGAGACACTCTACCAATATTTAAGGCACAGCTAACATAAAGGAGAAGGGTATGGTTAAATTTGGCTTCAAGAAATCTTTAGGGTTTATATTTGTTTTGAGTTTGTCGGCCACAAGCCTTTTAGCTTCGCCGTCTAGGACAGAGGATGAAGCTTATTCTGCTGAACCTGCGAAGAAACGCCAAAGGACTCTCCCCTCTTCTCCAGAAGAGCCTTTATTAGAAGTCCTTGAAGGGACCCCGTTGCCTGATGAAGTCTGGCTTCATATTTTTGACTCCTTAAGCTTTCAAAACTTAAAAACTGTCAAAAGGGTGTGTAAGGCATGGCACCAAATTGCGCATGATGAATGGCTTTCTCTCCCTAAGCAGATTCATACAAAGCCTTTATTTATTTTATGGAAGAAGTTGGAAGACAGCAAAGAGGGCCAAGATGGATTATTCCAACAGTTTTTTGCTTCTCCTCTCGCCCTTGAAAAGATCTGCACAAATCCCCCTGTTCTTAAAGAGGTCCTCGGCACTTCGTCCCTTCTCCCTCTTTTTTTTGAAAGCAAAATCACAGCCGCAAGGATTCAGGAGGCCTTCGCTCAAGAAAAATTAGAGAATGATCAACAAACCACACTTGAAGCTTATGCCAGAACATCCCCGATCTTTCCTTTACAGAAAAGCTTGTTCTCCCAAGAATTTATAGAATTTACCCAAACTTATGCAGCCCCTTATAAAGCTCTTTATCTCTTGAAACTTTTTAACCTTCCAAGCAGTGAGCCCATCACAGCTTTATTCAGGCGGGTTAATCAAGAAGTTAGCTTAGAGGATGTTTATACAGAGAGGAGTGAAGGAGAGGCTATTTTGCTTCCTCAAGCCATGATATCCTTCCCGAATATGTCCCGGACTAAAGCTTCCAATATGGCAGAGTATTGTTATCTATGGGCGGAGCAAAAAGCAAAAAGTCTCTTTAGGGATAAATGGTTAAGATTAGCAGAGATCTTTTATCGCGAAGCGGCAAGGCAAGGCGATGCGGATGCTCAGTTTGATTTAAGTCTCATTTTAGAGCACCAAGGTAAGCTTAGTGAAGCCATAGAGGTTTTGTCTCACCTGGCTCATCAAGGAGATGCCGAAGGCCAATGTACCCTTGCCTTGCATCATGAGATAGAGGGCAAGATGAATCAAGCCGAGTTTTATTACCGCCAAGCTGCAAACCAAGGCCATACAGAAGCACAACTCAATCTAGGACGCCTGTTAGAGCATCAAGGGAATCTTGAAGAAGCTGAAGGCTACTATCGCCACGCTGCAGAGCAAGGATGTTCCCCTGCCCAAAATAGCTTAGGGTTTTGTCTTGAGAGAAAAGGGGACTTACAAGGCGCCTTCCTGAACTATGAAAAAGCAACAAGGAAAGGTCATGACTTTGCTTGCCTTAATTTAGCTTATCTCCTTGAGCAGCACCCTGAGCTCTTTAATGGCTCCCAAGAAGAAAGGATGCAGGAAATTAACCACCTTCGAGACAGAGGAAAGGAGAGGCATGAACAATGGTCTCAAACACGTAGCTTAAACCTTAGCCTTTAGCCCCCCTTATAGCTTTTGACGTTGCCCCATTAAATTGACTTTAGCAGGATCAACAAATATTGCCATAGCCTCCCACAATGCTTAAGAGTTTATGAAAATCCAGTTATGGATCATATTGTGGAACTCCTTAAAGCTAGGGTCTAAAACCTGGTTGTGTTGCAACTTTGAACTAAAGATAGAATTTATCTAAGAAAAACTTATCACTGTTAATAATTTCTTAAATGTTAAGCGTTAGAATCTATAATATAGAATTTTAAGGAGATAAATAATGATTTATAAAAAACATCTTTTAACTGCTACAGTTATTTCAAATGTACTATTATCTTCATTTGTATGTAATGCGTCACATGTCCCGATAGAAGATCTACCGCATGAATTGATGAATGAGATATTTAGAGGATTAACTCCAAATGACATAAAAAATACGCAATTCATCTCTCAACATTTTAAAGCGGCAAGCGATAAATTTTGTTTTAATGACCATAAAGTAAATAAGTTTTGTAAGTTAAATTTAAAGAAGCTTTGGGAGTCCCCTGAGATTGCAACAGAGGTTGCAAAAAAAGTAATATTATTGACAGATAACGATGTGGCAACAACACATGGTGATGATCTTATAATTGCCAAGGCAAAAGCTCATGCTTTATTAGCTTACAAGGGTATAAATAGAAAAGATAACATGGATAAATTTGACAAAATTTACGGAAATAGTACTCCTGGTGGCGCTATATCATCCGAGCTAAGACCTTTCTCAATATTTCTTAAGTTTGGCCCTGGCCAAAGAATTCAAGGCAAGTGAAAACTGTCAACAAGTTAATTAAGATGTTCTGTTGCAACTTTGAGATAAGATTACAAGTAAGCTAAGTAAATATAGGGTGCTAGGGAGAATCGTCCGTAAATATCTGGTAAGCGATAACTTAAAGAGCTAATCCTTTGAATTTATTGAGAAGAAAAAAAGAAAAAGGGGCCATTTTTAACTGACTCTCACTTTTTTATTCAATTTTCAAGCCATTGATTTTACATAATTTATTCTTCTTATCGGATATTTACGGACGATTCTCCCTAGCACCCTTACAAACATTACTGTAGAAATGATGCGCCATATTAGTGATACTAATATCAGAGAAAATACCATTAAGAATGCCAATGCTGAGATTATTAATCAGCATGCTTATTTACCCTTAAGTCTCATTCATGGCCGTGGTGATATCTCTTCTTCAGACGCTCAGCGATTCGCTGTTACAGCAAGCAGCCTCATATCATCTTATTATTCAAGATATTATGGTTATTATGAAAAAGCTGTAGGTATTTTATACACTCATGTTTCTAATCAGTACTCAGTATACAATACAAAAGTAATCTCATGCTCACCACGAGAAGCCCTATATGTCCTTGATGGAATACTAGAAAACAATACAATCTTAAAGATTAAAGAACATACTACTGATACAGCTGGTTATACTGAGCATATATTTGCTCTCTGTTATCTGCTTGGTTTCCAATGCTATTTTGTACTGGAATACAATAAAGATGCAGGGAGTTATAAGTCAACGCGAGACAAATGGAGAAAAAATCGAGAAAAGTTGGCTGCCTCGCATATCCTTACTTTCTCACAAGCATGTGATATTAATGGGAACCTACTTTGCCGAACCAGAATATGAGAAAGAGCCCCCTATACTGCAAAAAGGTACGGTTTCATTTTAAAATAAGCAGCCAAGGCCGTACCTTTATACATGAATGGGGCTGCTAAGTCATTGTTATAGAACGTGTTTACTTAATAGGTAATATGAATAAAATCAACGGATTATTTTTTCTAGCTTCAAAGTTGCAACTTCTCTAAATTCCTTCCTTATTTTTTTATTTTATCCCTTAATTGTAAATTATAAAGAATCCGTGACAAGTTATCTAAGAAAATTGAAGCCCTATTAATGAGTTTCCTATCATCCTCTCCTTCTATTGTAGCTTCGTCGTTAGGTCCTACACCTACTACTTGTATACCAGAGCCTGGGTAATATTTATCAAGGCAGTTTTGAATAACAAGCTCTTGATAGGGAATAAAATACCCATTGGAAACTGCTAAATATACTCCTGGTTCTGGATTAGATCTCATAAATTCATGTACGGTACTCTCAGTTGTTGCTCTCGTTGATTTAGGAGGAGCTTTTGAGTAAATATAAAAGTAATTTTCTTGAATCTTTGCATTTGAATCTTTTTTAAGGAGAGCTAAAGTCATGTCTCCTTCATCGTTTATATCATTTAATAAAGGAAATTGTTCTTTTTCAAACTCTTCAAGAGGTCTCTGGCCCGTAAGAATATAAACTTTAGAAAAGTTTATCCCCTTTACAGGGAGGTGGTTTGCAAAAAGGATCCTTTCATGAAACCGCTTTGCTGTAGCCCCAAGTAATAGTATACCTTTATAATCTTTCCTTTGAGCATGAGCAGATTCTTTAAGATTGAGTTCTTGCAAACTAATTTCCAGTATTTTCTTAGCAGTTGCAGGGGTAAGGAGCGGATTATACATCTCCCATCTTTTTCCTTCCATCATCCAAGATATTTTGGGGTCTATTTTCCCTTGGACAGCATTTACTACTTCTTGAAGTTTTCTGGAATTTATCGTTAGAGCAGCCTTAGGTTGATTAGTTTCTTCCTTATAGATATCACTATTAGTATAGATTCCAGTAAGCTTTAGGTAAGCTGCAACACCATCAGTGATGTTACCTTCTTCATCAATATATTTTTCATAAGTAGCTATGCATGAAGGAATAAAAATCTCTTGGAAAAGAGTTGCTATAAAAAATATATTTCTCATGCTGACTCCTAAAAAGTTTTTTATAAATTATATTGCATTGGAGCAGTAATTTATTGAAAGTAGTAGGCGAAAGGATAAAGCAGATTAAACCAACTGTTGAGCATCGTCAAAACCAGTATCTTAACAACGTTATAGAATCAGATCACAGAAGAATAAAAAGAAGAACAAAGCTTATGGTGGGATTTAAGAGCTTGGTCTCTGCTAAAAGAGTCATAAAAGGGATGCTTATCTATTGTAATTTTTAAAGGTCTTTCATTGACTCTTGTTTTCTTAAGAGCATTCTTAAGGAAGCGATAGGCTGCTTGATAATTACGTTTGCTTGAGAGCATGAAATCTATAGTCCCTCCACGCTTATCAATGGCTCTATAGAGATATTTACCTTAAGAGAGGTCTCATCAAGGTGCCAAGATCTACAGAAAGTACGTGCAGGCCATCTGATTCATTCCTCAAGCTCAGCTTTCTACTTCTGGACCCAGCGATAAAGGGTTGTATGATCAACCTCCACGCCTCTTTCTGCTATCATTTCTTCTAGATTACGGTAGCTCAGAGGATACCATAAATACCAGCGCATACACTGTAAAATAATAGTCGGTAAGAATTGTCGATAACGGAGTCGTGAGGCTTCATAGGTAGTATCCAAGGTTATTTATACCTTCAAGCTTACTCCCTTAGCTCAAACTTGCAACACTTCCATTTTAATCTTAAAAGCTTACTGGCAGCTCCTATTATGCTGCCAGTTGTTCAATAAGAAGACTCACTAATAGTCAAAATAGCTAGAAATCATTCTACCTATTTTAAAGATAAAGGAGTCCATACCTGATGGGCTAGCTTTTAGAATACATTCAGTCACTTGATCATCATTTTCAAAGGCATACGTACATGTTGCTGTAGAATAAGATCCGGAAACATAATTATATGCATCCGTAAGATTAAAGGGGCCACTTCCCAGCATTTCTTTTGTAGCATTGCATGTAACATCAAAGCAATAACCTAACAATTGCTCGGGCATGCTATAGGGAACGGGAGTAGACGATGCTGATACTGGTACTCTAGAGAGCGTAAGGCAAGCGTTTTCATCTACATCTTCCATATGTTCCATTGTAGACCTTAAGAAGCTGCTAGAGACTTGTGAAGGACATTCAGGGATATTAAGAACATTTTGATATAACTCGTGAACAAAGATCGCAGCGCCAGCCGCAACTACGCCACCAATGAGTGCATATTTTTTATAGGGAATTGAATCACTATTATTTCTTTCCTGAGGAAGCAGGCCCTCATTACTTCTAGTTCCTGCTTGAAATCTAGAAGCCTTATAAGGCTCATCTATATCCAATTTAAAATTCCTCAGATAGGTCTCCTAATATAGGGGTGTGACCAAAATTACATATAAAACCTGTATAGTTTATATTAAATTCCTTGCAGACCTCTTCTATACCTTTCACATTATCAGCCATATCAGGTATATTGATAGCCATCAGAGCCCTTTTATGGATGCTGTTATGCGCCATGTAGCAGCCTAAGAATTTGGATCTCCACTTGAAGTATACGATAGATAGCGGTGTAAGGAAGCTCTGAGAACACTAATTCTTTTGTGTTAGAAATTTTACTGGTCTTTCCCTCGTAAGGGGAATCAGAAAGCATACCTATTTTAGTTTGGATTTCTTCATAAATTCTATGAGCGGCTTGTGGGTTTTGTTGGAAAATATAATCAAATATATTCTCAAGGTCTAATTGTGCACTAAGTGTCCAAAAGATTTGCATTAGAGCTTCAGTTTTTAATTTTATTGCGAATTTGTTTTAGGATTTTTAAGTGTTGAATAAGTTGGCCTTTGTAATTCTCCCCTAAAACAGCTCCATTAAGTTGTGTAGTTTCTCCGAGAAGATATAATTAAAAAAAGAGGGACGGAATGAAGAAAGATCGCTTTGTAAAGCTCCCAAATTTAGTACCAAGGGATCGTGTAGTTTTCCGTATTTCTTGTGAATAAACTATACTCAGTAGGCATCATATTTTTTAAAGAATATGGACGGGTACAAGAAGAGAATACTCTTTCTCTTATCGATGTTTTCAAAAAATTACCTGAGACATCAGCAGCATTTAATTATCTTGTTAGGGACATGAAAACAAAACCTCATTTATTGGATGAGTTTTTTTAATGATCCATCAATTCAAGCGTATAATATCAAAGATGAACTGCTGCAATATATGAAAAATATATTTTAACCAACTGCGAATTGTCCCAAGCTACCATTAATGTTAGCTATTAAAGGCAAGCACTACCTATAATGAGAACTATCTCTGATGTTCCCTGTCATTAATCTTGTTTCTTTCTCCTTCAAATAGAATGGCTCTAACCTGCTTAGTTATTTCTGCATCTTTATTTCTAATACTTTTAAAGGTTGGATCTTGCTTGTAAAGTTCTTGGGCGTACTGCCTGAGAGTAGCCTCAGTTTGTTTTCGCTCTGCTTCTGTACGAGTAAGCTTATGAGCATCAATGAGAGACTTTATTCTTTCAAGCCCTGTTAGCTCTGCTCTTGTCTTCAATTGCTGCTGCTGTTGTACTTTTAGATTGTCACTTGCTAGCGTTTGAGGCTCTTGAGCCACCTTATGAAGAGAGAGTGGTTGCTTAAAGTCTTTTTCCTCTGCTGGCTGGCGAATCCCAATACTATCAGTTTCATTTTTAGATGTTCTTGTGGTGTTTGGGTTGGAAGCATTTTTGATTGAATACTCTTGTTCAATATACTTTTTATGAAGCTTATTATTTTCGGTACCATGTTCTTCCAATAACTCTTTTGCCCTGATGTGCTCACTGATACTTCTTTGAGAGATACGGATCTCTTGTTGCTCGGGAATCTTACTTAAAAACCGCTCTGCGATACTCTGCCACGCTTGTTTGGACACGAAACGCATTGCCTCTAGTTCATTGCCAAGGCGGTTAAGGATCTCCTGAAGTTTAAAATTTTGCTTTGGAAGAATTATATTATCATAGGATTTCATATAATCCAAGCTTGAGAGCTTTTCTTGAGATGAAGAAAGCCGTTTGAAAAAGATCTCCTCTCGCCAGAAATCAAGTTTGGAGCCAAAGATTTTCCCCCACTCTCGATGTCTTGTCATACCCACATAAGCCAGATTACGGTAGGTCTCATGGGTAGCTAATAAGAATGCTCGGTCAACAGTTACCCCTTGAGATTTATGAATGTTAGCCGCCCAGCCTTGGTCAAAGTAAGGATAAAGCTTAGGCGCAAAAGAGACGATATCGCCAGTATGATCAAGCTTGGCTTTAATCTTATGGCGGTTAATTTCTAAGATAACCCCTAATGTTCCCTTTCTAACTTTGAGACCATTATTATTTCTCATGAAAAGGATACGATCGCCTTTGGCAAAGTACTTCTCTTCTTTTGTAATAATCTTGTCTCCAAAAACATCTTCGTCTTCTTTATAGATAGTGAGGAGATATTCTTCTTTTGCTACCACACCATCTTGTTTCATAAGATGGCGGGCTTCCTCATTAAGCATAGCTGTATCTGCCTTACTGTAGGTCATAAGAAGGCGGGATTTTTGAGCGTCTTCCTTAAAGGATGCATACCATTCCTGAATGAGGGCTTTCTTTGTCTCATTTCTCAGCTCACAGATATGCTTCCTTTGGTAAGGATTTAATTGTGGGAGCTCCCAGAGACGGGCTAAGTGGGTTGCTTCTAGCTTTTGTTCCCTAAGGCTCATCCCTTTATCAACAAACTGTTCTGCAAAGTGTTGAGGGTCAACACCGAGCTCTTTCATCAAAGGTCGACATTCATGAAGATTCTGCTTCATATGGCGCGCACATACCTCCTTAAGATCCCACCATTTTCGATAAAGAGTATAATCTTCATGGCTCTGAAGATAATAATGGGGGTTCTTTTCTTCAGGATTATCTTTTTTAATATCCTCAACCATAGAATGGTAAATATTACCCACCATACGACGGGAAAGGTTGTATGTTTCAACAATTTTAAAATGATTTCTTGTCTCAATGAGTTCAGCAATAGGGATCTCTTTTTCTTCAATAAACTGCACATACCCCTTTTGATGATAAGCTTGAAGAGCTTCTCTTGTCTTAAGAGTCCCAAAAAGCTTTGTTGCTTCCTGTTGCCATGCTTCTTTCTGGCGAACCACCTTTTCAAGGTGGGACATTCCTACCTTCTCAGTCACAAGTCTAAAAGCAGGACCCGCTTCAACAGGCTGCAATTGTGCCCCATCCCCAACAATAACTGCTTTAACCTTTAAATCATCAACCGCTTGTAAAAACTCATCAAACCTTTCCGTGTCCACCATCCCTGCTTCATCAAGGATAAGGACCGAATTAGCCTTATACTGACACCTTCCTTCTTTATGAGAGTACAGAAATTTGTGAAGTGTTTGTGAGGATATACCTGATTGCGAAAGGTTCTGTGCTGCCCGTCCTGTGGGCGCAAGACCATAAACCTTATAGCCCTCTGCTTCCCAAATTTCTTTAGTAGCCTCTAAAGCTGTGGTCTTGCCAGCACCGGCATAGCCTACAATGCATGAAAGCTGGTTTGGTGCTGTTATGTGGCGAAGGGCTTTCTTTTGATCAGGTGAAAGGCCACCATACTTTGAAAGCTTTTGGTCAAATTGATGAACAATAATACCAATTTTATCATTGTCTACCTTATGGGTTTGTTCCTTGCTGAGTCTCTCTGCTAAAGTTACCAAATTAATCTCTGATTCCAGCATCGTCCTGGTCGTGTAAATGGAATGATCTTCAATGCTGCCATCCTTATGTTTAATTGTGTCATACCTAAGCAATACGAGTTCTTTTGAAGATTTAAGTTTCTGCTCTACTTGCTTGTAGAGGTCTTTATCATCAATATAACGATTGAGTACTTTCTCAACATCTCCCCACATAAAAGTAGCATGATGCTTGCTTACAATATCACGAATAACGATGTCAGGATTTCTGATAATACGGTAGATATTTCTCAGCTTGGTTGCACGAAAGGCAATAGCTTTTTCTGAGGCAACACTTGAGAAGAGATCTTGAGGGTTGTTCCCTTCTCTTAATTCCACTGCCTTAACGTTTGTTCCCCGCTTAGGCTGAGGCTCAAGTTCAATGCCTCTTTCAGCATAAGAACGATAATCAAGCCTTTCATCAAAACTATACATTTTAAGATGAAAGTTTGTGTAAGCAACAAGCTGTTCTCTAAGTTCTGCCCCTAAGCTTCTTCGATTCCACTCAACTTCTTTTTTTAATGATAATCCTTTTTCTGTAAGTCTTCGAGTGAGCATTAAAGCATGACAGTGGGGTTTTCTCTCCCCTGTGTCTTCATCAACATCAAAATGAAAATTAGCAAGCACAGTCATTCCTTGGCCACACATCTGATCTTGAATGAACTCATTCGCGAGTTTTATGCCTTGCTCATCTATAAATTCTCGTGGCAAAGCGAACTCGTATTCTCGATAAACTTGAGCGTCTTTTCTTTTCTCGTGTGCTTCTACAATATCAGAAAACTTCTGCATGCCTTTTTGGCGATCAGCTGCTATAAGATTTCTTAGCTCCAAAGCCCATTCTGGCGCGTCCTGAGGAAGTAAGAGTTCTACATGCTGCACCTCATGCATTTTCTTGCGGGTAGTCATGAGTTCACCAGTCCGATGATCATAGATCTTGCAGCCTGTGCGATAAGCAAGGGCTCGCACGGTATTTCGTTTAGAACGGGAGATTACTTTTAAGCGACCATGCGCTAAGGCCATTTTTGTTTTTTGTTCCTTTCTTTGTGTCCTAACTAAGGGGCTTGCCCCGAAGCGAAGAGTTGCATTTTTATTGCAACATATCTGCGCGCTTGTCGTATAAAATTTGCCGCCAAGACTTGCAGATTTATACTTTATATAATATGCTTATAACTGTTTCCTATAAAGGAAAAAGTGGGATTTTAAAGGGAGAAGAAATCTCCCTTTTGGCAAGAAAGAACACTATAGATTTAAGGAGAAGAACAGTTATGAATAACATTAATGGAATCAGGAAAAAAATTGAGTATTTGAAGAAGAAAGAAATGGAACTTGAGACAAAAGAGGCCCTCATGCTTTACAGAAAGTTC
Organism: Candidatus Paracaedimonas acanthamoebae; assembly: GCA_000743035.1. Taxonomy (GTDB): domain Bacteria; phylum Pseudomonadota; class Alphaproteobacteria; order Caedimonadales; family Caedimonadaceae; genus Paracaedimonas; species Paracaedimonas acanthamoebae. The sequence continues at coordinate 1,551,621 of CP008936.1, read as the reverse complement.
CATAAGATTTTAGGGGAAGAGTACTCCTCTGAACTCGTTGTAGGGCTTATTGCTCATGCTTGGGAAAATAAATCACCTAAGCTAAAGGAGACGTGGCTGCAAAAAGCAACTTCCTTTCGCCCTTCTCAAGTCGCACCACAAGCAAATTAAACGACTTCAGTTAGCCATTCAGCGGTTAAAAAGAAAGGAAGAATCTCAAATTACTTTTATTAACTCTACGCTCCGAAAAGCAAGGACAAGATGTTTAGTTCAAGCAGGCGGCTTGCTTGCAAAGTCAGGTCTCTTAGATGAATTTTCCATTGAACTTGGCACTGATCTTCAAAAGGATGTGGAGTGCAAAGATCAGGTGCATGCCCTCTTTGGTGCTCTTTTAGAATTAAGATCTTTACTGAAAGAAACTGATGAATACTCACACAGCTATCTAGCACTTAAGGAAAAGGTTAGGTTTACTGAAGCTTCTGCTTTAAAAAGGGGCCAAAGCCCCTAGGAATTTTATTGCTCAGCTGAGTAAATCTTTTTACATACTTTATCACGGCTATCACAAAGTTATTGCTGTGCTTTTTGGAGATGATCAAGATAAACATCTTCTCTTGCAAACAAGGCGCGATAAATATAAAGAAGCGCTTTTTTGTAAGGTTGAGACAATTTCAAGCTTTTACTAAGCTGTGAGGGACTCATCTGAGTTTTATTCTTGAGAAAAGGCTCTAAGGAAGAGAGTCATAATTAACCTCAGGCTCTGTGGATGGAAACCCAAAAGGTGTTAAAAATTCATAATATTGATAGATCCAATCTCCTAGCTCAACGATAGCGATATTGAGATATACTCGCTCTTCTTCGCTTGAAGTTATTTTAAAGATACATTTAATTGCCTTTGCTAACGAGCAGTTTGGATCTACTCTCCAATCATGCAACACAGCGGCTAGATCATATTGTTGTACTTTGGTCTGAGCCATTGCTCTTTTCTTACTTTGGTGATTGATGGCATGAGTATTTTTGTTGCTTGATTGATTGTATTCCATTTTTTTATCTCCTTTGAGGTCGAGACCATCCCGACCTTTCATGGGTTAAAAAAGCCTTAGTATCAGGGGAGTTTTTCAAGGGTCTTTTCGGGAGACCGCTTTAGCGGCGCAAAGACCCTTGAAAAAGGACACGCCAAGGCTAAAGCCCTGGAATAAAAGGTCGTGATGGGTTGATATTCAAGAAGAGAGAAAAGAAATAACAAGCAAAAATTAAGATAAGCTTATTCAAGCAATAAGCAATAATGAGAAAAAGCGATCAGCTATACTAAAATTTTAAAACAATATATAGGTGCGAAGTTTGAGAACTCTCTTATGATAAGATGAATAACAATTATTGCTAATTTTCGTTATAAGGTGTAAAGTAATTATAGAGCTAATCAAGTAAAAGAGAGCGTATTATGAACATTTCCTTGAACCCAAATTTAGAAGACTTCATCAACCAAAAAGTCCAACAAGGATATTACAACTCTGCGAGTGAGGTAGTGCGGGATGCTTTAAGACTTCTGATTGAGAAAGACACTCTTTTTAAGCAACAAACCCAGAAGCTCAATCAAGAAATTGAGCTGGGTCTTAACCAATTATCGGAAGGACAAGGCATTGAAGGAGAGAAGGTCTTTAAGGAGCTTAAAGCTTTAATTAAGAAGAAAAATCACTAAGATGTCTTCCTTTATCTTTTCTCCTGCTGCAAGGCAGGATCTGTTAGAAATATGGCAATATATTTCTGAAGAAAGCCCTACAAATGCTATTAAAGTTCTAGACACCATTGAAGAAAAGTGCAGGATGCTTAGTGAATATCCTCACATGGGACACAAAAGGAAAGACCTTACAAACCATCCTGTTCTCTTTTGGCCTGTTTATAATTATCTTATTATTTATAAGGAAGATTCCAATCCTTTAGAGGTCGTAAGAATCCTAAGTGGTTACAGGAATCTCATTGATTTGCTAGGATAACAAATGAGTGCTTATGAGCGTTACTTCCTCTTCACCACAGCTTGACCTTCTGACTGGCCTTATTGAACGGGTCACTTACCATAATGCGGAAAATGGTTATTGCGTCTTACGTGTTAAAGCTGAGCGGCAGAAAGATCTTGTCACTGTTGTAGGGCATGCAAGCATGATCTCTGCTGGCGAGTTTATCCAAGCCTCAGGGATATGGATCAATGACAAAAACTACGGCCCCCAGTTTAAAGCAAATTACCTCAACACAACAGCGCCAAATACAGAAGAAGGCATTGAAAAATATCTAAGCTCAGGCATGATCAAGGGCATTGGCCCTGTGTATGCTAAAAAGCTGGTTAAAGCTTTTGGATCTCAAGTGTTCGATGTGATTGAAACAACTCCTCATTTATTGCGGACTGTTGAAGGAATTGGTCAGTATCGCATGACCATGATGACAAGAGCCTGGGATGATCAAAAAGTTATTAGAGAGATTATGGTCTTTCTCTATCAACATGGCATTAGTACCGCAAGGGCTGTTAGGATCTATAAAACCTTTGGGACGGATGCCATAAGAGTTATAAAGGAAGATCCGTATTGTCTTGCCCGAGAAATCAGAGGCATTGGCTTTAAATCGGCGGATCAAATTGCGCAAAAGGTTGGAATTGCCAAAGACTCGCCTTTAAGAATCAGAGCAGGAATCAGCCATATCTTACTCGAGGCCATGGATGAAGGCCATTGCGGTCTTCCGATAGAGGTGCTCTTAACTTCAACCGCACAGGCTTTAGAAATACCCGTTGATAGTGTTAAACCTGTTCTTGAGTCGGAACTAACAACTGGTGACTTAGTGGGGGATACTCTTGAGGGTGAAGCTTGTGTATTCTTAAAAGGCCTCTATCTTGCTGAAACCCTGATTGCAAAATCTCTCAAAAAACTTTCCTCATGTAAGCCCCCTTGGGGAGTGCTTGAGATTGATAAAGCCATCCCGTGGGTTGAAGAGCGCCTTTCAATGACCTTAGCAGAAAGCCAAAAAGAAGCCCTTAAGCTTATTTTTAATTCTAAAGTTGCCATTATTACAGGGGGCCCTGGGGTTGGAAAGACAACCCTCATTAAAAGTCTGTTAAAAATATTGGCCGCTAAACATCTAGAAATCCTACTTACAGCGCCAACGGGGCGTGCTGCTAAACGTTTATCAGAAACCACAGGCTTTGAAGCGAAAACCATCCATAGGCTTTTAGAATACGATCCAGAAAAACATGACTTTAAAAGGAACGAAGAAGAACCTCTTGAATGTCAGCTTCTTGTCGTAGATGAAGTCTCCATGTTGGATGTTCCCTTGATGCATTCTCTTCTCAAAGCCCTTCCCCCTCACTCTGCCCTTATTTTAGTGGGAGATATTGATCAGCTCCCTTCTGTTGGGCCTGGAGCTGTTTTAAATGCCTTAATTAAGTCAGGAGTTTTTACGGTTGCGAGGCTTACAGAAATCTTCCGCCAAGCTGCTCAAAGCCAGATTATTTCAAATGCTCATCGCATTAACCAAGGACTTATGCCACTTTTCCCTCAAAAAGAAGACAAATCTGACTTTTATTTTATTGAAAGCCAGACACCAGAAGAGTGTAAGGATAAAATACTGGAGCTTGTAAAGAATAGAATCCCTAAAGCTTTTAGCTTTAATCCTATTTTAGAGATTCAAGTCTTATGTCCTATGAACAGAGGTGGAGTGGGCGCAAGGTCACTTAATATAGAGCTTCAGAAAACCTTAAATCCTTCGCTACAAAATAGGGTCGAACGCTTTGGCTCAAGTTATAGTGTGGATGATAAGGTGATGCAGATTGCCAATAACTATGACAAAGATGTTTATAATGGGGATATTGGCTACATCAGAGAAATCAGCCAAGAAGAACAAGAACTCAAAGTAGAATATGAAGGAAGGCTCATCACTTATGATTTTGGCGAACTTGATGAAGTGGTGCTTGCTTATGCTACAACCATCCATAAAGCTCAAGGATCTGAATACCCTGCCGTTGTTATTCCGCTCATGATGCAACACTACCCTATGCTTAAGCGGAATCTTCTTTACACTGGCATCACGCGTGGAAAACAGCTTGTGATCCTTGTAGGACAAAAGAAAGCTCTATCTATGGCAGTGAGAGATCAACAAGCCAAAAAAAGATATACCAAACTGAAAGAGTGGCTTATCGCTTAAAAAAGTAAATAGAGAAGCGCAACCATGAAAACAGGCTTGTACTTGCCTTAGACTTTTTATTTACAACAAAGGAAGCACTGAAGAATAATAAAATACTGCAAAACTGTAGTTTATAAGAATCTGGCAAGGCAGAGTATCTCTTTATAGCTGGATAAAAGCCGTTGCTTCTTAGCCTTAAGCTCTTCCATAGCTTTCTCAACCTCAAGAAGCGAACAGCTAAGATTAGTGAGGCTTGCTTGTGCCCTATCTTTTAAGGTTTGAGCTAAAAGATAATGGATATCTCCCCTCCTTTTACAAGCTAGACCTTTTCTTTCATACATAAGGATGATTTCCAGGTTTCCTAGAATATGATGGCTATTGTAATGGAAATACTCATTGATGGGCTTTGACAGAGAGCCAATGGTAATATTTCTGGCTTTAAGCCATTTATTCTTTGCCCTTCCTTTAGTAAGGAAGACAATATCAACGGTAATTTTTGCCCCTGAAAATATATTATCAGGTAAACGATAAGCTGCAAGGAAACTTCCTCCTTCACGATGAATGATATAGCGCACATGATCTCTCACATTATCAAAGAAGAAAGATGTCAGCACCATAGCAAGGATGCCTTCTTCCTTAAGTAAGCGCATGCTCTTGGCAACAAAATAATGATGAATGCAGTGGTGCTGGATATCAGTATGATGCTTATCTTCAATGGTCTGTGAACCGAAGGGTGGATTTCCGACGATAAGGTCAAACTTTTCTTGAGGATGGTATTCCTCAAAACCTATCGTATAATGGGTGGAATCAGGGTAAAGAGTTTGAACCATATCACTTGTGAGATAATCTTTTTCAATGGTGGTGATGGTACACTGCTCCCATATAGCCTTTGGCATATGCTCAATGAAGACACCATGACCAACAGCAGGCTCAGGGATATTTCCTCCTTTAAAACCATAAATGCTAAGCCAATCATAGATAAATTGAACAAGGAAGGCAGGTGTATAATAAGCGCTTATCAGCGTTTGCTTTAAGCTTGTGATTTCCTCAGCGCTTAGTGACTTTTTAAGCTCTTGATACACGCTTGAGATATCAATCTCATCATGTAATCCGCCCCAACCAATGTAATTCTCTAAAACATCCTCTGAAGCAGCATTATTCTTAAAAGCAGAGATGATCTCAAGGGTGTGAAGGATGCGTTGCTCTGTTAACATGGTACTTTCCTTTCTTGTGAGAAAAGGGGCTTTATGCCCCTTTGCCCTCTGCTGATTTCTTACGAACCACGACGCTTCCTGTAAGGGGAAAGGCGTCGAAAACAAGATTGAAGCCTTCGCCATCCTGATGCATCCAAGCCGCCCCTACTCTCGACCAGATTTTTGTATCTTTTTCGCATTCAATGACTTGATAGATGGTGTGTGTGGGTTGATTCTTTTTCATATTCATTCTCCATTGTTTGAGGCCGAAACCATTCCGACCTTTCATGGATTGAAGAAGCCTTGGCATGAGGGGCGTTTTTCAAGGGTCTTTTCGGGAGACCGCGTGCGGCGTAAAGACCCTTGAAAAAGGACACGCTAAGGCTAAAGCCATGAAATAAATGTCAGGACTTGGTTGAGCCCCAACAAAGGGGGGATGACAGATATGAAAAACCAAAACCAGCAGCTAGATAAAAGAGAAAGAAAAAAAGATGTTATGAAGTAAACATGAGTTGGCTAAAGATATTTAGGAAGGCGAAATGGCAATGATTTCGATAAGAGAATTTTCCATAAGTTGCAGCACAATAATGAGAATAGGAGAAAAAGGCACAGGTTGCTTTTCTCCTTGAAATTAGAAAATGCTCTTTGATAAGCTAAAATCGTTACAAGCAGCAGGGGGCTGCTTAAGCCTTCAAATAAACCGCCTAGTGACTTGATAGAAAGAATAAGTACGCATGCAGGGATGGCTTAAAGAGTAAAATCACCCCCACCAACTCTACTCGCCATGCAAGTCGTTTATTAAGCCCTAATCTGTATATGAGGCCATACTTTACTTTTATGTAGGCTAACTCCTAAAAATCGTCTATAAAAATCACGGGAGAAGGATTTTCTTATACCTTATAGCTTACTCAAAATAGCTCAACTGAAGACTAAGAAGCTATAAGATAACAATCAGAATTATACTTAGAAGGGGGTATGATCTTGCTAGAGAATATTAAAGCTTCTGGCTATGCTTTAATGGCTTTATCTATGTTCCTTTATTCTTTATGCGAAGCGTTAGAGAAGTATTTAACAAATTCATATGCACCTGCTCAGATTATATTCTTTAGGTCTTCAATAGCTCTTATATTTGCTCTCTGGATTACATATAAAAAAGGATTTTCTGCCTATAAACCTGATAAAGGTTTACACCTTTTACGCAATGTATTTGCGGCTGGAGCACTCTTCTTAACAATTTATAGCTTGAAACATCTTCCTTTATCTTCTTATGGATTTATGGCTTTTACGTCCCCTATTTTTATTTCTGTTCTTTCGGCTATATTCCTAAAAGAAGCGCTTTCCAGTTCAGTAATTATTCCTATTATTTTAAGCTTTATAGGCGCTTTAATCCTGTCATATCCATTTTCAGATATGAACTTAAATCTAGGGTTTATGTTTGCCTTCTTATCTTCAATTTTTTATGCCTCAGCTTGCGTTATAACAAAGCGGATTGCCCACATTGATAATTTTGCTTTGTATGCGAGTTATACTCTTATTTGTTTCTTAATGAGTGGCGCATTTTCTTATGAGAAAATTATTCTACAGATTACAGATATTCCTCTTTTCATCCTGATTGCCATTATCCATTTCCTTGCTTTTCAATGCCTAATTTTTGCTTATCGAAAAGAAGAGTTGGTGAAACTCTCCCCTCTAGAGTACTCAACTGTTATTTGGTCTATCATCTTAGGATATCTCTTATGGAGATATGTCCCCTCATTCAAAGAGGTAGCAGGGGGAATGCTTATTATTCTAGGAAGTCTTATTGTTAAGCGGAAAGAGTTAAAGGGGTTGTTAACGGATAGTTTCAATAAACTTTTTAGGAATAGAACCATTATCTCCATACCCCAATCCCACAAAGACTGAAGCAAAGCAAGGTGATCCCTTAATTTGTAGTAAGTTATCTACTACATCATCTCGAAAAGTTCCTGTAAGCCAGGTTTGTAACTTTAAAGCCGTTGCAGCCAGCAATATTGTCTGTGAAATGTGTCCTGCTTCTAAGTAGGCCGCGAGGTATCCTCTTGCTTTCTTATCTTTAACCCAAGTCCGTCTCATATCATTAACAATAAAGATCCCAGCACTTAAGTTCTTAGCCCAGAATTGATCATTTGTTGTATAAATTAAGCTCTCATCATCAAGTGTGTTTTTGAGACGATAAAGATAATGTTCGTCACTTGAATAATAATATATGCCTTTTTCTAAGCCCTCGACATTTAAGGCAACAAGGTAAGCATCACATCCTTGTAATCCTGTGGCAGAAGGGGAAGAGCGTCTCAAACCATAGGAAGGGATATTATACTGCTCAAAATCTTCCCATAGTTTTCCATGGATTGGCCCAAAGCAAAAATAGAGGAGAGAATTCAATAAATCTATCTTTACAGATTTATTTTCAAAGTTTCGGCAAGTTTTACGATTCTTGGCAGCATTGTATAGGGATGAATCATTGAAATAGTCAAGGTTTGGTTCTTGAAGCGGGATACGCTCGCTATATTCAGGGATATAACGAGCTGGGATCTCCTTAGCAGAAGAGGAAGAAAGGCTTATAAAGTCACTACATACCTCTTCATCGCTAAGCTTTGGTGTATATTGAGATAAAATCCTTGTCCCTTGATGACAGAAGAACGAGATAGGATCTCCCTCCCATGAAATAGAAGGCTCACTTTTATCCTCTAGTAAGAGGCCACCTTCTAAAAGTTCCTTATTAATATTGTCGTTTGGAAGAGGATGCGAATTGTTATTGCTAGCTGTGAGTAAGCGCCTGAAATAATCTTCCTCTAGCTCATAATACTCTTGTGAGAGAGTATTGCATGCAATAACTTTCCCATCTTTCAGGTAATAGAAGGCATTTCTATTGTACTGAAGCTTGCTATTTGTCATTGGGAATGCATAAAGCGACTAAACACATTCTTATTGGACAAATAGAATGTTGCCTAAAAACATTAAGTTTCTTCATATGTTGTTCCTTAAAATAACAAACTAAATAACCAAATTAAGATTTGCACAGAGAAATGAAGCACATGCGCATTGGTTGTACAGAGTTTTGGGAGTATTTGCTAATTTTTTTCATAACTATTCTCCTTACAGTGATAGAAAATAAGTAATCTATGCGATACTCAGTTTTATTGACAAAATATTTTATATTATTTTAATAAATTTTTAATGATGTCAAATAAATCTCTAATAGCTTTTTCTTTCTTTGTAAACCTATAAAAAGAAAAATATGAAGAGTCATTCTCAGAAATGATGTTTGGCAAAATACGAATAAGTTTGGCGTCCTTGTTATCAGACATCTTTATAGTATAAAGATCTAAAGGTAGAGAGCATATACCTACTCCTTTTAAACACATATTCAATAACGCAATATATAAATTTGATTTAACAACAGTTTTATTTTTTTCAAGGATGTCCAAAGGAATCAAATGCTCTCCTGAGTAGCATAAGAGATTATGGTTCTTTAGGTCTTCAGCCGTCTCAGGAGTACCATATCTTGCAAGATATTCTTGTGAAGCAAAATAACCATATTCGAAATTCTTCAGAAGATGCTGTGAAAGATCGCGCTTATCGGCAAGGTATGGTCCTATGGACACATCGAAGTCATGATGTTTAGAGGTAAAATATTCTGCACCAGTTAAAAGGTCTATGCATATGTTAGGATATTTCTTTCTAAATTGTCTAATTATCTCAGGAAAGTAATAGGCACCAATACTAGGTGTAGTATGTATTATTAAGTTACCCTGATCAAAAACCTGTTCTTCTTCAGTAACTCTTGAGAGAGAATCGATTGTGCTTTTGCAGAAATCTGCTAGCTTTCTACCTTCATCTGTTAAGACAAAATTCTTCTTCCCACTTAAATATAGTTTGGTATTAAAAGCCGCCTCTAACACAGCCAAATCGTGATAATACGTTCTGCGTGATACACCTGTCGCCGCTGAAGCTTTTGCGATAGATCCTTCCCTGAATAGAGAATAGAAATTTTGAAGCTTATCTAAGTCAATCTGCCTTAGTTTTTCTTTATCCATTCTTGCTCCTGAGTTTTACTATGGAAAAAACAATACATCAATACATGAAATATGTGTAAAATTTTAAGGAAAAAACTCATCCAAAAATAAATGCCCAAGCTATATACGTGACATTTTTGTGTTGATAATAGAATATTACGATGTTATTGTAGTTTGCATGACTTACAGGGCGTAAATATATGTGAGCCTTGTTGCCTCTCGCTTAACAAATAGAATCAGGAGAGTCTAACAGAGGCATCAAGAGCAGGTAGTTGGGGATGGGAAATAATGCTTCAGATTTCACACACAAATGAAAGAATATATAATGGTTCTTTCTATCAGTCGCTGAATCACTTGTTAATCAGCGCTAACGAGCTTCATCTAAACGAGACACTACTATCATCCTTTAATTCAGTTCTTCCCCCGAAGAAGCCTAGCAGTTGCAATACTGCTAGGCTTCATTCCATGAGGACAAGAACCACAAATCATTTCTTATCATTAAAGTTTGGCGTCCCTCCCTCGCCAAAGATAGAAGGTCGAGAGAAGCTAAGAGTTTCTCTCCCTTCTATTTCCGATAAAGAAACAAAAGATCTAATAGATGAACAGACGATCAAGAAATTTGACACATCGCGTGTGTCAAGTGGCAAGGTACATTGTATTCCTTGCATAGCCTCCCTGTTAACTGAATCCAGTGGTCTTCGGGCTGCTGGATCTTTTTTAAAAGGGTTTCAGGCACTAACGATTTAGTATTGAGATAACAAAAGAAAAACCCGCGCTTAGATTTCGCAGTCAGAACGCGGGCTTTCAGCAACACATAACCATGAGGAAACGTGTACATGCGTACTGTAACATATATTTATGATAAGTTTCTACCCCTGATTTTTTATTCTTCAGGGAATAACAATAAACTTCAAAGTTTCAGCAAAACTAGCGCTCTTCCTTTATTGAAAGGAGCGCACCATGGATAAGCCTTCATCAAAACTAGAGGAATTAGACTCTTCTTTCCTGAAGATGGTCGAGAGTCCTCTTCAATATCTTCATAAGGGTGTTCTCAAGCATCCTTTTTATGAGCATTTATTCAATGGGGATTTAAAAGAGAAGCAGTTTACTTACTTTCTTAACCAACAAGAACGTGTCTGGCGTTTTCTTTCTGAGGAGATGATCCTTCTATCCAAGCTAAATTATCCAAAATGCATTAAGCGAATTCTTATTCAAAATGCGCAACTTTCTCTCATGTCAGCGGGTGGTCTTAGCATCCAGTTAGATAAGTTTAAGGGAACCCCCTACAACTTAACAGCTGCTTGCAAAGAATATATTGGCTTTTTGAAGGCTTCAATTGAAAAAAGATTATTCCTGTCTATCCTTACAGCTATCCTGCCACGATTTTGGCTTGCCACCCAATTGCACAAACGTTGCTTGAGACTCAATACTTATAATCATCCTTATAAGCAATTCATTAAGCATTGCACTTCCCTGGATGCAGAAGAGCAAACGGTAAGAATTATTCAATCACTTGATCAGCTCATCCAAACAATCTCAAAAACAGAGAGAGCAGAAATACAACAACTCTTTCTGGATGCAGCCTTGCATGAGTGTGAGCTCCTTAATGAGGCTTACAAGCATGGTAATAGCAGTTAAATCGCATTCATCAAGGTTACTTAGGAAAAGGGAAACCACAAACGCCAAAAGGAGAGGGAAAAAATGTTTTGTATTGTAAAAGACCATAAATTTCATGGATCTATCTGGGAAATAATCGTTGCAGGCGAACTTATCAATTTTGATCACCTTGTGCTTAAGTCTATTGAGGATTTTGATGCAAAAACGTTACTCAAAAATGATCTCCATCTTTTATTTATTGATGCCGAGGAAGGCATCTGTGGAAAGGCCACTTTATCTTCAATACGCACAAACAAGTCATGCATAGCCCTAGGTATTCATGATGTTGCCTTTCATCTCAGAGACGATAGTGACATTCATGAGGATATAGAGAGATTTGAGCAACTGGCAGAGCAATTCTACCAAGAATTATTCAAAACAGCATTTTGGATAAACCACAAGCTCTCTCTTAAACATATTGTCACCACCAGTAAACACAAGAATGACCATGAGGACTTAACTTTCTTTGGGAAAGTTAAATTTTCGTCTGAACAGGAAACATCCAAAGATGTTGTAGGAGTTATTTCAAATGATCCTACAAATCTGGAGCAATTCTATAAAGGTGAATCTTTGACTCATAAAATAAAAGCTGAAGCCTCTTTTATTCTTTATAAGAAAGAAAAGTTATAATAAAAAGTCCAGCTGCATTACAAATTTTACAATAAGTGTATAGATATGGATAAATTTCGAGGTTATAAAGCAAAAATATATTAACCTTTTCCTATCTTACTTTTTCATAGTAAAGACCAAAAACAAAAAGGATCATAAATGACCGGTAAACCCAAGCTTACATTAAAGAAACCTTTAAGTTTACAAAAGCAAACCCAGCTCTTCCAAGCGCTTAAGCCGCTTCATGAACAAGCAGAGAAAGAGAAGCGCAGACAAGGAAAGGAACAGAAACAAAAAGAGCGTGATGCTAAGCAGAAGAAGAGAGAAGGAATTAAAGCCGTTTTAACTTGGCTTTATGAGCAATTTCCTGCTTGCTTTAATCCTAAAGACTTAAAACCTCTCAAGCTTAACATTGATAAAGATCTTTATCCCTTTCTTGAGCAAGAAGGTTCCCCTTCAAAAGCGAAAGTACGAGACGCCCTCACATTTTACACCAATAACTTTGATTATTTAAAAGTTGTTATCAATGGCACTCATCGATATGATTTGCAAGGCCAACAAATTCAAGAAATTACTCAAGAACATAAAGATTATGCTCAAGAGAAACTTGAAAAAGCTCTTCGAAGAAAGAAGGCAAAAAATAATAATTAATATTATAAATAATTAATTTAGAAATTAAATCTCTTTAAAATAGCGTGTGATATATTTTTGTCTCAACCTCTTAAGAAGGCGGGAATATGTGCGGAAGATTTACTCTTTTTTCTAAAATTGAGGAACTTAAAGCTGAATTTGAGTTAAAAGAAGAAAGTTCTATTCTCCCTTCTTACAATATTGCCCCTTCTCAAAGTATCTTAATTATCTCCCAAGGTGCAGAAACTCGTGATAATCACCTTCACTTAGCTCATTGGGGTTTAATTCCTTCATGGACAAAAAATCCTAATGAAGCGCCTAAACCAATTAATGCTCGCTTTGAAACTTTAAAAGAAAAACCCTATTATAAGAACGCATTTCAAAAACAAAGATGCTTGATTCCAACTTCAGGCTTCTATGAATGGACCTCTTCTCACGGAGTAAAACAGCCTTATTTCTTTTATATGAAAGAATATAAACCTTTTGCACTTGCAGGCATCTATGACTATTGGCCAGGCGGCGAAGAAACGGCAGAGGTTGTAAGTGTTACTATTATTACAACTGACGCTAATGTCCTATTAAAGCCCTATCACTCTAGAATGCCTGTGATTATTGAACCCCACAATTATGACCATTGGCTTGATCCTGAGAATAAAAGTACAGAAGAGTTGATGGCAATGCTCTATCCTCGAGAATATAAAGATTTAACATGTCATGTTGTAAGTCAGTATGTGAATACTCCTAAGAATAATAACTCTCATTGTATTAAACCTGCCTAAGGTTATCTTACTTTCGCAAGCTCATCCCATGAGGTTGTGTATCTGGATGAAAGATGCTCTCTACTGGTTAAGGTTAAGGCTTTCTGCCCCACAGCTGCATAACTTACAGCTCTCTTGCCGTATTTCTTGTTAAGGTGATCTATTGTTTGCATGAGAATCTCAAGCTTATGCGAAGGACGGATAAAGAGAGAGTATTGGACGCATTCCTTGTCAACTAATCCCATTAAACATACGCCAGCTTTCTTATAACTAAAGCCAGATTTTCTTTAGTCCTTCCTTGGCTGCTTTTAAAAGAGCGGGGGTATAATCTATTGAGCGACAATCAACATTACCGGATAAACGACAGAGAAGATTGCCGGTAATGTTGATTGTCGCTCAATATCATTGTTGTTAAAAGCTGTTTCAATGATGATCAAAGCTTATAATAGCCCTCAATTTCAAAAGTTCCCTATTGATCTTAATTTTGCATGGTTAGAACTTTTAAATGTTCCAAATATTCAGTTCGATTTATCTATAATTGCAAAACAAGCTAGAATAACTCTCCCCTACTGCTATAAAAAATATATTAAATTAGGAAAGAAGCTCGGTAAGGATGTTATTTATGTATTAGAAATATCCCCTTTAGTAAAGTACCCCTGAAGCTATTGCATTTAAAGAGTCCTATGAAACCCTCAAAAATATCTTCGTAAAGAATTTTGTTAATAAGTTAACTTCTTCTGTAGAAACAGGTAACAAAATTAAATCTTTTAAAATTCCAAAAGATATTAATTGGAAGCTTTTATATACTTTTATTGTATGTGCGAATTCAGTGACTTTATTAGAAGCATCTATGAAACTAAATATAACAGGGGTTACAATTATAAATAGAATTACTAAATTAACCTCAGCTCGATATAAGAGGCGTCATTTTTGTGATCATTTTTTAATAGTGATGCTTGTTTTTTTAGGTTTTAAGGAATAGGTAAGTAATGTTGTGAGGGTATTGGCAAAATAGTTTTAAATTGAGCTGTGCTTTGTATATTAGTAAGTGTAAGACTGCTTTAAGCTGATCATTAACAGGTTATATGACGCTCCTGCAGGCTGATACTCGAAAGGTATAATATTGTGCCATTTTGACATTAAAGGATTGACTTTCCTATTTAATGTATATAGTTTTAATAAACTTATTAATAATGAAAGTAAAAAACTATGAAAAAATTTAGAACTATTGTCTCTAGCCTTGCTGTTAGTCACTTATTATTAAACCTATATCCACTGCATGCCTCAGACAGTGACATTGAGACAGCACTCTTGGCCCCCTCAAAGGTTACTGCATTGAACCCTTATGAAGAAGCTCTTGAAATCGCTCGAAGCCGCTTTGAATTTTATAAAACGCGTCACGAATTATTATCAGGAACTTCTCCTGAATCACGTGCTTATCAACAGATGTTGAAGCAAGAAGGATCTACTATCCTAACAACAAATGGAAGGGGTTTGCAAGCTGCTCTGGCCTCACTCACAAACCCTAATACATTTAATGAAGTTGCTTTAGAGGAATCAATTGAAGCAAATCGTGATTTCCAGAGACAATGGTCTAAAGTCGAACAGTCTATTGTAACTTTAAATAAGAAATGGTCCACATCTATACTAACTGAGTTAACAAAATTGCGTTATCTTTTTGCCATGAAAACTTATACAAACACACCAGCAGAAGGGTTCAACGTTCCAGAGGATCATAATTACATAGCAACAGATGTAAATGATTTTGACGCAATTATTACACTCATGAAACAGACATCCTCGTATCTTCAAGAGCAAGAGATAGAAAAAAACAAGCTTATTTTAGAAAAGGCTCAACAAAAATCTGCCAAAAAGTCCGTTGATGAATTGGCTGCATGGATTGAGGGAACAAGCGCACCTAAGAGTTTAAAGGCTAAAAAAAAGAAATCAAGGAAAAGGAAAAATCTAAAATCTGCAATTATAACCAGTATTGTTTCGACAGAAGAAAAGTCTTTAGAGCAAAATACTGAAACAGCGCTTAAAGACTCAATAATCACGCAACCTTTGGTTAAAGAAGAGGTGAACCAAACTGATAAAAATAATTCTTTAAAGCCAATGGAGCAACTTCAAAACAAAATAGATAACCTTGAGAAAGTAGAAGAAATCCAGCAAGTGCCGAGTCAAAATATTATCATTGAAGAAAATTTTACGAAAAATGATAACTTCTTATCTCAAAATACAAATCAGCAAAAAATTGCAATCAACAATCCTAAAGCTTTAAGGGCACAAGCAAAGCTAGCAGGACTAGCACA
This sequence comes from Candidatus Paracaedimonas acanthamoebae, assembly GCA_000743035.1. GTDB lineage: Bacteria > Pseudomonadota > Alphaproteobacteria > Caedimonadales > Caedimonadaceae > Paracaedimonas > Paracaedimonas acanthamoebae. The sequence goes on along the minus strand of CP008936.1, from coordinate 1,536,289 downwards.
AAGGCCTATAACGCTTGATAAAGATCCTTCAATAGAAACGAAACCCACGCTTAAGCTAAACAGTGATCATCATTATACGCTTACGCAAATTTTAAAGGCAGCCTCTCATCCTCCTTTGTGGGATGATGCCCTTAAGTCTGTAAGTGCTGTCATTAAACAATGGGGTGGTTCCATTCGTGGTGATGGAGGCAACGGTTCAGCGGTTGAGTTTTGGATCTATAAAACCCGCTTTCTTGTGGATGCAACTCATGGCAATAATGAAATGTACCGTGCCCAGATGAAATTCATGGCCAAAGGTTTGCAAAGGGCTGGTATTACGCTGGACCTTTTAGCTCAGCTTGAAAAATAATTAATAGGACTAGATATAACTTTCCTAAAGTGAACTCAATGTAAGAGACTATTTTTTGATTGTGATTGAGGTAAAGGAATAGAGGCCATAAAATCTCTTAAGCTACCAACTTAAAGGAGGTTTTATGGTCCCCTTAGAAGAAATTTTCTGCTTTATTGATGATTTTTGCAAGCAATTTGAGAACAGAAGTGCTGTAAAACTCCTGCCTAATTCTAAGGGCCAACGCCGCCGTTCTTGTAGATTGTCTATCTCAGAGATTATGACTATTCTCGTTTTATTTTAGTTAAGCCATTATCGAACATTTAAGGATTTTTATAAGAGTGGTTTATCTCAATACTATAAAGATGCCTTTCCAACCTTAGTGAGTTATAACCGTTTCCTTGAGCTAATTCCTTTGGCCATAATGCCCCTTCTTCTTTTATTGGTGCAAATTCCTGCAGAAAAGACAGGGCGGTATTTTATTGATTCAACTAAATTACCAGTGTGTGACAATTGGCGTATAGGACGCCATAAAGTTTTTGAAAATTTTGCAAAATGGGGAAAGACCTCAACAGGGTGGTTCTTTGGTTTTAAACTTCATCTTATCATTAATGATAAAGGAGAGCTCATGCATTTCAAAATAACGTCAGGAAGCACAGATGATCGCACTGTTGTTCAAACCCTCACACAAGGACTTAAAGGATGGCTCTTTGGCGATAAAGGATACTTGAGTAAAAAGCTTTCTCAAACTCTTAAAGCTTCAAATATAGAACTTATCACTAGACTTAAGCGGAATATGAAAAAACAGTTCCTAGAGCCCATTAGAAAATGGTGGCTCAATAAAAGAGGTGTTATAGAGTCTGTTATTGGTCAACTCAAAGCAATTTTACACCTTCAACATACAAGACATCGCTCAGTTCAGAATTACTTTGCTAATGTTCTTTCATCTCTCCTTGCTTATTCTTTAAAACCTAAAAAGCCAAGCATAACTTTCGAAAAAGCAATCACAAAAATGACGCCTCTTATATCGAGCTGAGGTTAAATTAGAAAAAGTTTGCAATGTTCCTTTATTTTCAAAAACACATGGAAAGCAATATATTTGTCAGCTGACCAAATATGGGAAATACCTTTATAGCATATATAAGGAATTTAATAAGACTCTAGATAATGCTCTTTTTTTCAGAGCAGCGATTAACTGACTTATTAAAAATAATAAACTTAACCTTTTGAGATATTTTGCTGTAACTATACATTACTCTAGGTTTGTTGATGCTGCAAAAGCCTTAAATACCTCTTCAGAAAATTTAAAAGTTCATTTTTTTAAGTTAGAAAAAAAACTTCATCAGCACCTGTTCTTACGCCACCAAGGGAAACGTATATTGGAGTTAACGCCTGAAGGGGAAGCTCTTAAAAGGATAACACAAAGATTATATAATTTAGAAGACTAGGAAGATTGTTGCTTTTAGGGATTAAGCTAGGTACGACCAGAAATAACCTATCAGTGTCATTTCTCAAAGCCAAGTTCAGAAATTTAAGAAAGATCCAAGGTGAATAGAGCTTGTTTTTTCAAAGTTCTCTTCTGTTTTGTCATAGACATATTCAATTGCTCGCTAAGATATTATAGATAATAATAGCTCGTTTGGTTCTTTGTACCGCGCTTCTTAAGGATATTCTCCTCTACCCCAAGTAAGAGATCCCGGCTTGCAGTCGATGTTGAAACATCCTTAAAGATATCCATATAATCCTTGCGTAAAAACCATGCGTCTGAAAGCTTATCTTTTGCATACTCAAGACGAGACCTAGAATCATTAACTGTAGGACTAGTAATGTTCCTATATTGTTGCAGGGCCTCAAGAACGAGCTTTAAAGAGAACTCTATAAATTTTGTTGATGCCCCTTCTTGGTCGCACTCTGCAAGAACACTATAATATTCTCGTTGACGTGCCTTAATAAGCTCTTCAACGGTTACGTACTTAAAAACAAGGTTTTCTTTAGCAAGCAGCAGCTGTTGCCACAAGCGTCCCATCCTTCCATTTCCATCTGAAAAAGGATGGATGAACTCAAGCTCATAGTGAAATATACAAGCTTTAAGAAGCCAGGGGGTTTCTTGATCATTTTTTAAGAAGCCAAATAAATCTTCCATAAGGTCAGGCACACGTTTTGCTGGGGGCGGCATATGCTTTACTTGCCCCCCTTTGAAGATACCAACTCCTTTGGAGCGCCATTGTCCTGCTTCTTCTATAAGCCCTTTCATAAGAAGCTTATGAGCATGCAAAAAATCTCTAACAGACAAGGGATTAAATTCATCAAAACAAGCGTAAGTTTCTATAGCATTTTGAACTTCAATAATATCCTTCTTTGGCCCAACAACAGGCTTACCTTCAAGGATATGACTGACTTGTTCAAGACTTAAAGTGTTTCCTTCAATAGAAAGGGATGCTTGAATTGTTTTGATGTTGTTTTCTTTTCTAAGCTTGATGGGTGCTATATTGAGTCTTGCTCCTTCAAGAGCCCCAAGAATATGAGATACCTCTTGAGAAAGAAAGAAAATCCTAGGAGTAATCATGAAGGGAGGTTTGTAGCTCATCTTTTGATACTATCAAAAGATACTATCAAGATAAAGAATAATATCTTTAATATTAATCATGTTTTGGCTTTAGAGGCGTAGGTTGAATCTTTTAAATAAAGATTGAGTCGAATTAATTTTTGTCCTATTAATAATGAAAGGATTTTTATCTAATAATCGAATGTTTTTTTAACTTTATGCTTAAGAGGAGGAAAAAATGAAGCTTAATTATTTAATAGTTTCTTTTTTTTGGTGTGGTTTGATATTGCCAGTTGGTGGAAAGTGCAGTTCATTAACAGATAATATGCAAGAGTTAGAAAAAGCGTTTAGTAATCCTAAAAAAGCATTTATGAAAGCTAATGAAAGTGATGATTTTAGTCGTATTTTTGCATCAACTCTAGAGAAAAGCGAATTATCCCAAAAGACTTTTTCTGAACTTTCTCAAGAAGAATATGACCAATTTAAAGATAGTATAGGTCTTTTCAAAGGAACGACTCTAAAAAAACAAGTTTTTGATCTTCTCTTATTCGCGAGATTAGCGGGTTGCCCCGTTTTAACGGTAAGCGAGAAAAAAGAATTTTTTTATGATGCGCGCCAGATCTATGATCTCGCTGAAAAAAGTATTGCAGATGGTAAGTCACTAGTTATCCGTCCACATCAAGGGAATTTTGTGACTATTGAAGCCATCGGTGATGAAAAGAACACGTCGAGGGCAAAGGAAATAACAGGCGATTTAAAAGAGAATGCTGTAATCTATCATTATCTTGGTGATGAGTCTAAAGCTTTTGATGGAAAAAAATATGAAGAAAAAAGCAAAGATCATTATTCACATCATAGCGCAGCTAAAATATCGTATGATTTTTTAGAAGATTATATCATTTCCCCTTATATTCTTGAAAATATCTATATGACTAAAGTAATATCAGGCCTTAAAAAACTTCCTAAAGCTGCTGTTAATATGATGAGAGGAAAGGCTATTTATATTTCTTCTCAAGAAGGAAATAGTGGATGTCTTTATATGACGTCTCATAATATCCCTATTATAAGTTATTTAGGTTTAGTTCCAGGAATTTTTATTGAAAATAACGTTGTTACGGATCAAAATGTTGTTCTGATGGCAGGCGCTCTTATTGAACGTTCAGTCTTTAAAAAGAGCGTGACTTTGCAAGACCCAAATCTAAATTCTATAGACTTTCCTTATTTTTTTTCAGGATTAGAGAGTATCGTCAAGACTTTAGGCGAAGATGGTTCTTTCTTTCATGCTTTTAAAAAATATGTTTTTCAAGAAGAGGGATTAGATCCAAAGCAAAAGTCTGCCATAGAGGAATTCTATAAGTTAGATATCTCAAAAATTTCCCCCGCAGATTCTTTTCCTCGTGAAGTTGTTTTGGAAAAGAGCAGCGTTTAAGAGTGAATGATTTGATCTCCCTGATCTTTTTGATTTGCTAATATAGGAACTTCTATTTGAGGTTAAAGAGAAAAAACATGATAAGAAAAAAATCGCTTAATTTGTTTGTTTCTAAGGCAATTTATTTGGCCCTTATATTGCTTATTTTCTTTTCAGGAAATTCGTGTTTTAGCTCATCAAACGAATTTACCTTGAGAGAACAAGATATTCGGCAAAGCCATCAAGTTTTAAAGGGAGTGGTGGAAGATTTTTATGCGAGGATAGAAGAACGAAGTTTTTTTAAGCCGCCAGTTTCTAGATTTTTCAAAAAAAACCAGAAACCTTTTGATATCAAGACACGTATTAATTTTTGCTCTATTGGAGTTCAGCACATTGTTTCAATAAAAGGCAAAGTTCAAGCAATGCCTTTTCAGATACTGTTAGATTCTGATGGTAGAGCTATGATAGCTTCTAGCTCCTCTGCAGATCAATGGGAGATAACGACTCAAGAAGATACGGATTTTCATCTTTTAGCCTGGCCTACTCACAGTCGCCAAAGTCTATTTCTGTCCGCAAATCTTTTAAGACAAAAAGCACTAGATAATTTTTTACGTGGTTTGGATTTTGAAAAAATAAGAACAGATGGCAAGTATAATAGCCTCTTAAACGAGATGACGAATTTTTTTAAGACCTCCCTAAAAATAATAGAAAAAATTGAGCCAAGACATAAAACTCCTCTTTCTGCTGTATCCAGTGATGAATTAGCATTATTAAAGAAATTAAATAGCCTTATTGAGGCAGGTACTTTTTCCGATCCAAGCGCGAATATAACTCAATCAGACTTGAATAGATGGAAAGCTTTTTTAAAAGATGGTTATTTACAATCTGAATATGCTCAAAGAAGAATTTTTATAGAGCATATTTTATCGGAAGATATAAAAAATAAATTAAAAGATTTTTTGATGTCCGAAGATGCTTTGATGTCCAAAGAATTCCCAAAATATTCTTACTTTTTGGGGATTTCTCCAGAAGAATATAGGACTTATGCTTATGATAACAGCTTGAATCCTATACCTATCATACGTTTTAATTCTGTCAATGACGAACATTCTGAACCCTTGCTGGCTGCCTGGGTACAACGTCATAGACATAACCTTGAGACTATGAAGCCACAGGTGGAATTATTACAGTCTATCTATTTCCTTTATACCCCCAGAAGTACATGCAAGAATTGTGAAGAAGTCAGTCATAGATTAATATCACAAACACCTTTATTCATATCTTTTCTAGAACTTTACGAGAAGGATGATGTGAAGAATTTTTCTAATATTGCGGGTCTCTCTTTGAGTAGAGAGGATTTAAAACGTTTATCTAAGGAAGAGAATCCGAAAGATATCGAGCATTGGAAAGGTATTGTTAGAATCCCTATCCAATATCAAATAGGAGAGTAGCATGCTAAAATTTTTTATCCCTTTAGTTTTAATTACTTTTGTTTCTTGGCATAATGAAGGATATTCATCACTTATTGAAGAATTACAAGATGGTTCTGTCTCCATTAAATCCGCTCAAAAGTACCCTCCACACATTTTTGACACACTTTCTTTTGTTAAAGATATTCAAGAAAAATTAAGTAAACGTCATACAATTACGTCTCTTTCAATAGATTTATCTGGTGATATCTCTATAAGTTCAAGAAGTGTAGAACTTCTCTTAAATGAATTGAATAGAACTTCTTTCCCTATAAATTTTTTAAACTTATCAGGCACTTCTGTAGAAGCAAACGTAATCGATCTTTTATCGAATAGCCGTATTGAGTGTATTAATATTTCTGAGACAGACGCCGCGGAAAGTGAAAAATTAAGTTTTGAGAAACCTTGCAAAAAATTTATTTTTATTCCAGAGAGTTCTTTATATTTAATTGATGAATTAGATAATGTGACTTTAAGGTTTCATAAAAAATATTACGGACATAATGATGAAAAGAATCTTCTTCAAGGTGATCTTATACAAGGGGAAAAAGTTAAAGAAGCTTCTAGCTCTTTAGGAATATTGATTCCTCGTTCAAGTCAATTTTGTGGTTTATCCATCAATTATGGTGATAATACTCAAGGGTTAATTCTGCCCTCCAGTGCTCAAATATTTGGGCTGACAGGATAATCCAGAACGCTTAGATAAATTTTGGAGCAACCAAGAGAAAATATTCCTCTTGGTCAAGGTATTCTGATTTTAAAGTCTTATGATTTAAATATTGAATATATTTAACTAAGCATCCTGCTGACTATCTTCTTGTTACTGTGTTTGTAAAGATCGTATCGTGATGCAAGTGATTGCTATTGAAAAAAAGAAACAAGAATTAAATTTATCGCACTACTTCAAGTCGTTTTTAATGTGAGCTTTTTAATCTTGTCTCCAAATAGGCTTGTTGCTTGTCTTAATGGTTCATCAGCTAAATGAGCATAACGCTGAGTTGTTGCTGCTTGAGTATGCCCTAAGAGCTTACCAACGATAGTTAAACTTAAGCCACTGGAGACTAAATGAGAAGCATGCGTATGACGAAGGTCATGAATACGCACGTTTTCAATCCCAGCCTCTTTTATAACCTTTTTCCAAAAAGTTTTAATTTCTTGTAAAGGTTGCCCATCTATTTTGCCTGGAAAAAGATATAAAGAGCTCTCTTTCTTAAATTGCTTAACCTGATTAATAACCTGAAGAGCATTTTCAGAGAGTGGCAAATGTTCTTTCTTTTTCTGTTTTGTTAAATGGGACGGCTTTGTCCAAATACCTTTCTCAAGATCAAACTGATCCCACGTCGCTTGAAGAAGTTCGCCTTTTCTGGCGCCTGTAAGAAGCAGCAATTTGAAAACATGGGTTGTGAGATGATAATTATACTTTTCTAGTACAGCCCACAACCGCTGCAATTCCTCATCATTAAGCCATCTATCTCTCTTCTCTTCCTGATACTTTTCAATGCTAAGAACGGGATTATCTGCCAGCCATCCCCAATCTTTAGCAAGGTTGAACATCTTGTTTATTAAGGCGCGCACTCGATTTGCAAGATATGGTTTGTCTTTTAAATCCCTGTGTAACTTTTGAAGGTCAAGAGATGTAATAATTTTAATATCAAATTTCCCAAGCTTGGGTAAAATAACATTTGAAATCATACGCACATCATCTTTGATGCTTTTCATGCGTTTATTAACATTGGCATGTAATTCAAGGTATTCTTTAGCGAGGTCAGCTACAGTAATTATAGTTTTTTTTTCTCTATTAGTAATAGCAGGATCTTCTCCTAGACTTACCTTTAAAGATAATTGTCTTGCCCTCTCACGAGCTTCTTCTGTTGTGATATTACCGTGTACACCAATTTTAATCTTATGAGTTTTGTGAGCTTGATTACGATATTGTAAGAAGTAAGTTTTGCGCCCTGTTGGATATATTCGCAGATTAAATCCTTTAACTTCGGTATCCCAGATAAATAAGCGTTCGGTAGAATGGGGGGCAGCAGTTTCAACAACCCTCTTTGTAAGTTTCGCTTTATTATTAGATTGTGATGTCATTATATGGCCATTTTAATTCTTGTTGTTTCACATTAACATTATTAAGCGAGGAAATGAAGAAAAAAAGGGGAGCATATGGGGAGCAAAAAAGACAGATTTTGAGCAATTTTCACAAATCTAAAAAGATAAGAAAGTTTAAATAAATGGCTTAAAATATAGATTTATAAATCTTAATAACAACAGATAGATATAAAAGGATCCTGACTCTTAATCAGCGGGTCATAGGTTCGAGCCCTATAGCGCCCACCAAGGGAATCAAATGGTTACTTTTAAAATCTTCAAATTATTCCAGGTAGCAAATAGGTAGCATTAGATTATCTCATGGATTGCTTCTTCAAAAGGAGTTGATGGGATGATGATTAGAGATCTTATGGCTGAGAGTGTTGAGAAGCGCTTTGGAAAAGTCAATAAAGTTCCTCATTCATTACAATGGCCAGAAACTAATTGCTTCTTATACCAGGGCTCAAAGCCTTTACAAAAGTTATCGACAAAATAAAACAATCTATCGTAATCTATCCCCATTGAGGTATCTCCCTATTTTTTTCAAATCGAGACTACCTCAATACTTTCAATATGTTAACTAATATCTCTTATCCATAGTTCGGGTTATATTTAATATAATATGAGTTAGTTAAATAATGCTTAATAAAACAGCTAATACATATTATAGGTATAAAATGTTTAAATATATTAGTTTTATAATTACGTTATTATTTGAGATAGCAACATCTCCAACTTTACAGGCGTCCAATAATAGTGCCCTTATACCCGCTGATGAAGAACAACATGGATATAAAGCCTATCAGTCGAGTACAGTAAAGTAGAATAAACTTCCTAATGAAATATTGGAACAGATATTTTCTCATTTAGAGGGGAAGGATTTTATAAAATTAAGATTTGTATGTTCCAAATGGAATTCTGTTACAAAATATTCTTGTTTTTTTATGCCTGAAGATGACCAAAAATATTTATCTATTATTACTACCTCGCCTCAGGAAGCTCTTATAAAAGCATCTCGTGTTTTACCTCATATTATTGCTGCCAAGAGTAGAAAGATTGCTGAGGATATATATCCTATAAATTATTATGAAGATGATCCTTTATTTATAAATAAATGGATAGAATATATTACACTTCTTTCATACAGCAAGAAGTGCGGTGATGATCAAGCGGATCTTATTCTAAATGAAAAACTAGAATATGCTATCCATAGAATGGATAACTTTGATGCTGTATTTTATGACCTATCTTTTGATAAACAAGTTTCTCTGCGTAATGCCCTTTGGGAACAAGCTGCATATCTTGATGCTGCGCTTAGAGAAAAAATAATCAAAGCTTATGGTGAAGGGTTAGATAAATGGCTACCCAGAAATGAAAACAAAAAAAAATATTGGCAAAACTATCTGTTACCTTATACCCAGAAGTCCACTGTCAACTTAAGTGATGGAGTTTATGGATAGGTATGTGTTTTATTTTAGGCAGCCAGGATCTCTAGAGCCGCTTCCAACCAAATGGCCTTAGCGACAGCAAAAGCAAGTCTCTGATCAGAGGCTTTCTTCTTATACCGGCCAACCTCTACTGAAAAAATGTTTCTAACCTTTCCCATGAGTGACAATAACCTCTGAACACCTTGAAGCGATTTAAACTTCATTAAAATCTTCTCTTTCCGGCGTGTTGGCTGATGAGTGTTTTCAGCCCGATTGTTGAGTCTCTTATGGCTTCGATGGTCAACCTTAGGACACATGAAGCGTATAGGCTTAATATAGCTTCAGCTTATCGGTGACGATCACTCTGGGGGTGGGATAAGTGTACTAGGAAGATATGAGCGAAAATGCACGTTAAGAAAATATATTAAATAATATCAATTACATAAGTTTAAACAGCGTAACTACAAAGCTCTTCATTTTAACAGAATACTAAAATATTATGAAATCTAAACCTAGAGATATCAATTAGTTATCAAGGTATCAGGCGCTTATAGTACATCTCCGCTCAAATCTTCCTAGTACCCTTATATGTTTAATAATTCGCTACGCACCGTATAGTGTATTCAAAAATATTTTAAGATAAAATCTCACAAAATAGAATAAATGTTATTTTATGATAAAAAAAAGCTAGAAAGTTATCCTCACATTATATATTATTTTCTATAATGTGAGATAATGAAAGATATGAGTATGTCTTTGTTTGTTGGTAGAAAAGAAGAACTTGGAAGCCTTGAGGCCTTATTTAATAAGAAAACTGCAAGCTTAGTTGTTATAAGAGGCCGCCGTCGTATTGGAAAAAGTCGTCTTGTTGAAGAGTTTGCAAAAGGGAAGACGTTTCTTACTTTCTCTGGGATTCCTCCTGTTGAAGGGACAACTGAACAATCACAACGCGATATATTTGCAAAGCAGCTTGGTAACCAGATAGGTTTACCAGGTATACAAGCCCAAGATTGGAGTGATCTCTTTACTCTATTAGCCCGTCATGCGCAACAAAAGCAGGTTGTTATCTTGTTTGATGAAATATCTTGGATGGGATCAAAAGACCTAGATTTCTTGGGGAAACTCAAGAATGCATGGGATTTAGAATTTCAGAAAAATCCTAAACTTATTCTTATACTGTGTGGATCTGTATCGACATGGATTGAGAAAAATATAATTAGTGGGACTGCTTTTTTCGGTAGAATATCACTTTATATAACTTTAGAAGAACTTCCCCTTTATGATTGTGACAAGCTATTAAAAGCACAAGGATTTAAGAGTTCTACCTATGAAACTTTTAAGCTATTGTGCGTATTAGGGGGCATACCTTGGTATATTAGCCAAGTTCAGCCAAAATTGAGCGCTGATGATAATATAAAGAATTTATGTTTCCGTAAAGAAGGGGTTCTCTTTAATGAATTTGATCTTATCTTTTATGATTTATTTGAGAAGCGGAGTGAAACTTATAGACCGATTATTGAAATATTAACCGATGGAGTATTAGAATTTAATGAAATTTGTACCTCTCTAAAATATCAAAAGAGTGGCTCCATCAGTGGATACTTAGATGACCTTATTCACTCTGGCTTTGTTACACGTGACTTCACTTGGGATCTTAAATCAGGAAAGCCCTCACGCTTAAGCCACTTTCGTCTAAGTGATAATTATATTAGATTTTACCTGAAGTTTATAAAACCCAATAAACCTAAAATTCTTCAAGATCGGTTTAAAGCCACTGTCACGAATATTCTTCCTGGCTGGCGTTCTATACTTGGTTTACAATTTGAAAATTTAGTGCTTAAAAACCGCTCTCAAATATGGAAATGTCTTGGGATAAAACCAGAAGATATAGTAGCAGATAATCCTTTTTTTCAGCGCAGAACTGTAAAAACACCAGGGTGTCAAATTGATTATTTAATTCAAACACGTTTCAATACTTTATTTGCAGTTGAGATTAAATTTTCACAATCTGAATTAAAAACAAGTGTTATCCAAGAGACAAAAGACAAAATTAATCGTTTAATACTGCCGCGAAGATTTTCATGCTGGCCTGTGCTTATTCATGTAAATGGGGTTAACGAAAGTGTGGAAGAAGCAGGTTATTTTACAGAGATAATTAATTTTGGAAAATTCTTTAACGGACAGTGATAAAAAAGTAAAATTATTTAATGATTTGTACCTTTTTCTAAATTCTTTTATTTAATAATGAAGACTTGATTTGCTAACCCCTAAGTCACGGCTTGCAGCTGTAAGCGTAGTTTTGCCGCTCATAATCAATTGTACTGTATTTAATTTGAACTCTTGATCTTATCGTTTCCTTAAATTCATTTTTGCCTCTTTCAAGGCCTGTTGTGTACGTCCGGTCTATTTTTGGACACCATCTTAAAAAAGATTGATAAAGCAAACAATTATATAATTGAAGTATTCATTCAAAGTTCTTTGAAGCTCTTACATTATGCATCATATTCTATAATATGCAGATATAATTCTCATACCACATACATGGCTTAACGGATTTTATTCCTCGAACTTCGATAATAGCTTCTCCGAAAAGTTTTTCCTCTTGAGTCATCTTTTCTCTAAATCTTCCCATAGAATTACTTTTATCCAATAATAGAGGGGGAGAGAGTAAATTATGGCTCCATTTTGTAGGTTTTACTATGCTTCGTAAATCATCACTATTTAAATCTAGTGTAATACTGTGCGTAGGATTGTCAACAGACATCAATGTAAAATTATAGTAATTCTCGAAAAATAAAGAAATAGGGGTATTCATTAAGAGAACATTTTCATTAAAATTTCTTACCATTGTTGTACTTACAATGCCTTTTTGTAGTAAAGTACTAACTGTTTCCGAATTTCTTCTTAAGAAGCTTACTTTTAAACATTCCTCCAAAAAACTAAGATTTCTAGGGGTCCCCTGTTCAGAATCAAAAAATTGTTCTGCATAATTTACTTTATTGAATAAGCGCTGAACGTCATGAAATGAAAGGTTTTTTGCCATAACTTTATTAAAGTATTCAGCATAATTTTGATGAATATCTTCGTCAGGAATATCATTAAACATTGAAGAAAAAGGTCGACGAGACATAATGACCAAACTCATTTTAGGATCAACTTGATCATATTGAGTAAACGCATCAAGAGTATCTGCAAGTTGTTTAGTGTCAGCTTGTTGTGTTGCTTCAATATATTCTCCAACTTTACCGAGAGATGTTGAGCAATTACCAAGGTCTAAAGATGAAGCTCTTTGCATAAGTGTCAAAACTTCACGTGATTCACGAACATCTATATATTGATTAATACTTGGGTAGTCGATAGGAGACATGGAAGTCATTGTTAATGCATGAAGGAATACTAAACCGTTAAGTTTTGTTTTAAACTGAGAAATTATTGTTTTCAGTTTTTCACCATCTCCATCTCGTTGAGCCTCTAAAAATTCATCCTTTAAAGGAAGACTCGCGCTAAAATTTGGCATATAGTTGTTATCAAAACCAAATAAGCTAAAATATAGGGGTATAGTATACTCAAGAGGATGCTGAATAGTCGCTTGAGGAACAAATGAAGGTTTCCATTTCTTATCAAGAGGAACATGCTTTAAAGAAAGAGTTTTACTCTGCACAAATTTATAAGTATCAAAAAAATCTAAATTAAGAGAATTGCTACGTATATGTTCAGCAACTGTTTCTAAAAATCTTTCAAACGTTATTTCTCTTTTTGAATTAAGAAGCTTTGGTAGTAGTGATATCAGTAATAGTTCGCATACAAAGTTCTAAGGAAGTTCTTTCATTATGAGCAAAAGGCTCAGTAACGAATTCAATATCACTTGAATCGATAACCATATGCCACAGAATTTTTGTTGGAGATGGCACAGAAACTTCAAATAACTTCTTTTTTTGTATAAGAGCATTATGTTGAGCCCAAGAACACAGGCCTGTTGTTTCCTGAAACTCGAAGCCTAACTTAAAGGGCATTATACGAGCAGAAGAAGATGAGGAAGCCATTCTGGCTGCTGACGAAGGATTATCTTCTAAATATTCTATCCTTAAGGATTGGGGGCTAGCAAAAATAGGAGCGCATATTATTAATGTAAACAATATTGAGAAGGTATAATTCAATAAATTCTTGGAAAGCATTTCTTAATTCTCCAATTAAAGCAGCCTACTTTTTATAAGACAAATTGGCATATTTATGTATATATTTCAAGAAATATATTTTATCGTTAGAAAAATTTGCATCAAACAGGTCTTAGTTATTTTATAGTAACTTCCATTTTACTCATAATGATCAGTTTCCATCTTATTTACTTAAACCAGACATTACAACTTTGCTGCTACATATTTTGTCAACATTAAGTAGAGATGTCGCCTTTTGTGCTAAATACAGATGTCGTGTTAGAAGAGGAGGGAGGTATTTCAATATTCCCTACTTGAAGAACTATAATTTAAACCAAAAACAGAATTTTTTACAACACGGTGGCTTTTTCTTACTTGCTATCATATCCTTCTTTTGCGTTAATAATATTAGATAGGTAGGAGAGCTAATAATATGACTTTTTATAAAATTATAACAGCGTTCACAATTGCACTATCAGTCTTTCCATCAAGTGTTTTTCCAACTCCTGCTCATATAGATGAATATGATGATGAATATCTTGATGATAGACCTCGCGATAAATACGGAACTGCAATAAAAATGTGTCGTTCTTATTCTGATAGCCTGGATTGGGCTCAGAAGTGTGTTAGGCAGTCATATATCTACGAAGACGCAATAAAAATCTGTGGTGCTGACAATTATAGGCTCTATCCAATTACTATGTGGGGGATACATATCACCAATTACTTTGGATCTTATGATTATCAGAGATTAATCAAAGCTGAGTTACATCACATTGCCGGAGATATGATGCACATAGCTAAACTGGAAAAAGATAAAAACTATCGATCTCAAGTAACGGATGCAATGAAGTATGAGTTTCAAAAAACATGGTTTGAAGCTAAAGCTAGTCATTATGGAGCGCAACTAATTAGGGATTTAAAACTTCCTGATATGCCTGAGGAATACTATAATAGTAAAGATAATAACTGCGAAGCCTTTATTGAAATGATTGGTTTTTTTAAACGTTGGGATGAATTGCAAAAAACTGGCTTGCAATTTTATGATCTAAGTGATTTGTACTCCAAAATCAACGAAAGATATAAACATATTTATGACAAACCTTATGCTAAGGAATCACTTCTAAGATATAGAATTCAGAGAAAACTTAATCTTTTCCGGAACCCAACGTTTTTCAATAAATATGATACTCGTATCTACCGTGAAGCAGCAGAAAGCGAATCATATAGAATGATATGCGCGTCATATCAACCACCAAAGAAGACGCATTATACTTATAATACTTATTATGGTACTTATATATCAGATCGTTATTATCAAACCCCTCTAAGCGTCGAAATTTATGATCATCCTGAAAATTATGGCCTTATTAAGAAAAAGTTATAAAACCTTTAATAGGGACTCTGTTATCATCAAGATGACTTATCATCTAGCGCTAACATATTTAAATCGCATAATAAATATTATGTTTAACTTAGGTTAATTAGTAATCCTATTTTAGGGGAGAATTACGTCGTCAAAAGCTCTATTGCAAGATTAATAGACTAAGATTTAATATTGGGCCCACTGATAAGGTTGCCACCTCTATAAATGTAAGGTGTCTCATTAAAGTCCGATAATTTACTGAATTCATTTTTAAATTTACTATATGCATCTGCTATGTCTTGCCTTGAGCCGATTTGTCTAGCGATATCTTGAGGAGTTATAGCATTAATTTTTAGTTTGTCTAAAGATTCTTTCAACATATCTGTAATTGCGGGACTTTTTAGCAAGTCTTGAATTGCTTGTTGTCCTGGAGAGAACCCCTCTAGCTCACTAAATGTTGGTGAAACTGATGGATGCGAAAAGGAAAGATTATTAAAAGCTTGAACTGTAATTTCAGGCACAGCTTCGGATAGTTTCTCTGCTCCGTAAGTACCATTACATTGTACCATCATTACTTCTTTAAAACCAAGTTCCTGTATTGGGGCCTTTATTTCGCTAGCCCAATCCTTCCAAAACCCAAAATAACTAAAATTTTCTTTATCTGCAGTTATGTATCCTTGTGTCATGTCATTGGAAGCGTAGCCATGTCCAATAGTATATAATTTGTCATTTACTGCTCCTGCTCCTGTACGCTTTAGATTTACAAATTCTTTATGAGTATATATAGTCGTATTACCTCCAATCTTTTCTAATTCATTTTGGGCATAAGCTATGTTAATCCACATAACAGCATCATCCATTATTGTTAAATCGTTTATAGCAACATATATCATTTTCCCTGTAGGATCTTTGTAATTGATTGGATTATTGGCACAGTAGGTATAGGGGGAGGGGAACTGATGAGCGGGATCTGGAGAGAGAAAGCGTTTTGAATAGAGAGGATCATATTGGCGGGCATGATAATTGTAAAGCCCAAGCTCTTGATCCCACTCTTGCCCTGTATAAAGGTACCTTAGAATTATAGTATTATCTTGAGTACTGTTATTAATGAAAAGGTTTCCAAAGCTATCATAACCATAATAACTAGTCACTTGGTTGGTTGAAGCATTGAAGACAACCCGTGATGAGCCTAAATGATCTTTTAAGATAAAAGAGTGTTGCTGAGAGGTGGAGTTATAAAGACTAACCAAGCCTGAGGGCCCATAAATGTAATAGGCTTGAGGATTATTATTGCCATCATATTCAGCCAGAACTTGAGCCCCTTTACCTCGCGCATAAGTCGTCACAGAAGTGCTATTATTGGATGAGAGCACTTTTTGAATCCGCTCTCCTTTGCGATCATAAAGAAAGGTATCTACCGTTTTCTCAGGATTGGTCTGAGTAATCTGTAAGGGCCTTTGAGTAATCAAGTCGCTGGTAATAGTCATAGTGTAAGGAGGATTCTCATCACTAGTTGAGCTATAGCTGATTGATGACGTTAAGCCGCTCCCTCCTTCTGTATAATTAAAAGTAGCTGTTGTATAAGGCGTTCTTTGACTTAAGACGGAAGCTTCAGTGACTTGATTAGTTCCTGTATTATTATAAGCCATATCTAAAAGATAGTTTCCATTGGTATCAAAGCTATCATATGGATTGACACTTCCAAAGCCTGCCCAAGCACCAAGCCACTGTGGAGTCGCGCCAGCACAATAAAGACGCCCAAAAGCATCATAGGCATACTGCAGTTGATAGTTGCTGTTTGCATTCATGCCATAAGCGTAAGCCGTGAGTTGAATGTTGCCATCTTGATAGGTGCCTTTTGTATTATCGCCCCCCGGATCATCCGTGTAGCAAATCTCCTCTCCAAAAAGAGGGGTACTATTTTGGGAGGCATCCAAGGGACTTAACACTGCACTAATGTTGGTCAATTGATTAAGGCTGTTATCATAAGTATAGCTGTTGATGATCATAGAAGTTGAAGCATTAGCGTCAAACAAGACTTCAGCAGCAATTTGTCCTTGCTCATTATAGGTATATGAAGCCAAAGGATAAACGTTCTCCTCATTACCATTGGACGCATAACTTATTTGGTTCACAAACCCTTGCAGGTTATAGTTATAGTTAACACCGAAAACGGTGTTATCAGAGGTGCTGGTAATCTCTAAAACCTTACTAAACCCATTGTAAGTATATTGGGTTGTAAAACTTCCTTCAGTAAAAGGACTGTTGTCTTGGAGATTGGTAATTTCTTTTGTAATTGTGGCTAAGCGCCCCCAAGTATCATAGATATACGTTTCAGTTACACAAGAAGGAGAGGGCGTATTCTCGGTTAAAGGATACGTGATGACTTGAGCAATCTTTCCTTGGGCATTCGGATCAAAGGTTGAGTTTGTAACTTGGTCATATGTAATACTTTTTTGGACCTGGGCTTGATCAGGCTGTGGCGTGATAAGGGTCA
Organism: Candidatus Paracaedimonas acanthamoebae; assembly: GCA_000743035.1. Lineage (GTDB taxonomy): Bacteria > Pseudomonadota > Alphaproteobacteria > Caedimonadales > Caedimonadaceae > Paracaedimonas > Paracaedimonas acanthamoebae. The sequence goes on along the minus strand of CP008936.1, from coordinate 1,519,007 downwards.
GCGTATTTTGTTGGAAAGAGTCAATATTCGATGAGTCCACATTCCAAGTTCCAGGATAAAGACCCACCTCAATAATGCGATTAAGATTATCATAAAGATAGTATTGAATCATCCCAGCTAAAAGTTGATCTGCTGTTTGAGAGTATCTCAAACGGCCATAAAGGTCTGTATAATAAACAATGTTGTTTTGATCAGGGCTATAGGTTTGTACCACTTGGCCCAAAGCATTAATCTGTTTTAACACATAAAAGCTTCCTTGATCCTTAACGCTTGAGTCGAAGTAGTTCGGGAGATAAGTTTGCTGTTGATTCATGATTGGGCAGGTTGATGTTGTATTAGAAGTCAAACCATTGCTTAAGGAGGCCTCTGTTTGATAACTGAGACTTTGTAATATAGAATAATTATTTGCATCCACCGTTGCTTTACCTTGCAGCGTTCCTGCATTATCGGCCCAAGATGCTTGAGTGACCAAGCCATTCTTTCCAAGATTTGTTTGCTGAGCAGACATCGGCATATAGGGAAAGCTGTTAGGAGAAGTAAAAGTGATATTTTGTCCTTCAACATCCGGAATTTGGATCTCAGAAGATTGTAAGACACTGTAAAGCGCTTGAGGGAAGTAATTGGCATAATAACTCTCTGAGTATCCTGGATTTGAAAAATCAGCAGACTTTTGGAAGGTAATGCCCGGTTTACTACTTTGCAAAGTCCGAGAGGTGGGGTCTGTCTCATAATACACACCTCGGTAGGCATAATTAGAGTCACCTTCTAAACAAAAGCTCGTTTGATTAACCCAAGAGGTAATAGTGCCTTCTAATACTCCTCCATTCACCCAAGTGCTCTGAGACTGTTGAGGATCACGATATTTAATAAAGCCATTACTAAATCCCAGCGGGCTTGCATTGATGGTCGAGGAAGGATCGTCTTGCTTGACCACAGGTGCTGTCGAAAGGGACTGACGTCCAAGACTATCATAAAGAACCTCTGAGACGATAACTTGGGCGCTTCTTAAAGTTGCCATCTTTAACTTCCTTGATTACTTTGTTGAGGCAGAACAACATTTTGAATGCTCTTGAACAAGTATTAATCCTCACAATTTATAATTAGTAGTTAGGATAATGTTTATTTTTATTCTATAATTGAAGTATTAAAAATAATTTAAACTTAATAATTTTAGCGATAATTTATAGTGATTTTTTTTAAGACACTACTATTCAAGTATTTTTAGTTTAAAGATATTATTCTAAAGGCTGGTAATCTTAGAAGACGATATTCCTACACACTTGCCGATGTTATAATATATCTTATAGAAAGAAACCTATAGGAAAGGAGAGATAAATGCAATAAATATCAGCAACTTATGTATTTTTATAAAATGATAGATTTTTTGTCATTTACCTAGGATTGTAATTTTTCTAACTGAGTTAACGCAAGCTCATATCCCTGATCAGCAGCTTTTTTGTACCATTTAATAGCTTCTTCAATATTTTTCAAAACTCCATAACCGGTTTCATACATCCATCCGAGATAAAATTGAGCTAACATATGGCATTTCTCTTCGATTTTAGAAAGAACCTTTATAGCATTCTCAATATTTTCTTCTGCAATATATTGCCATATTTCAATGAGGTCCTGTCTTGCGGCAGGGGAGAAAATAAATGAGGACAATGTTATTTCTTTAAGGCCTTAATCTCATCAAAAACCTTTTTGCCCTCAATGCCTTTGCCTTCTGCAAGTTGAGTAAGACCTAATCTAATATCTTGATTAAGTTTATCGACTTGTTGCTTAAAGAGGGTTTCTTTCTCAATTAAGAGCCTTAACGCATCCCGTACAACTTCACTAGCAGAGTTGTAATATCCTTCTTCAATCTTCTGATGGATAAATTTCTCAAGATTTGGGTTAAGAGAAATATTCATAATTAAAACCTCTTCTTATACACATAAGAATTATTATACTAAAAATAACAAAAAATAGCAATTTTTGTTATAAGATTATTTTTAAGGGCTCTTAAAGTTTTGTCTGTTTTATATTAGCTAAAAGATTTATTTTTATGCTGCTTCTTAGTTTTTATTGATTGAAGAATTTTCTCAATTTTGTCATGAGCAAAATCTTTTTGCTCTTGGGTAATTTCTTGAACTTGTTGGCCCTTAAGATCATGCCGGTGTGTGCCGTTAATAACAGCTTTAAGATAATGAATGCTACTTGTGTAATAGGTAAGGGCATCTCTCAATTTAACCTTTGAAGGGTAGTTCTCTTTTTCAAGAAAAGAAAAAAGATCTTTATCAATATTAAGTTTAGCGGCTTTAAGTCTTTAGGATTAAAGCAAGCAGGGAATTGTTCATAAAGCCATCTTAAAGCAACTTTAGTTTCCTCTTTCTTCTTCTGTTTGGCTTCTCTCTCTTTTTGTTTCTGCTGTTGCAAGTCTTGATGTTTTTCTTTTTTCGTTTGCTCATGAAGGGGTTTTAATGCTTGAAAGAGTTGGGATTGCTGATTTAAGCTTAAGGACTTCTTAATTGTTAGCTTAGGTCTCTCTGTCATTTATTTACTTTCTAAAAAAAGTTATCCTCAAATTCTGGGGACAGGGTTGTGGATAAGAATCATATGGTGGTTATCTTCTTAGCTCTACAGTCATATGATTAAACATTGTGCATTTTTTATTAATGAATCACTTTTGGTCTAATTACCTTTGTTTGAGAGGAAAAACTTTTATTGGTTAAATCTTGTGAACTCATCTTTATTGCTCTTTGATACCGTCTTTTCCAATTATTTTTATAAATCTTAGCAGTTGGGCGATTTGTAATAATTAAAAGATTTTCAGCATTTCTTGCCTCTGCAGCGTTTGTCCCCCATTACTGGGAGCCAGTCCGCTAAGAACGCAACGTGCGAGTTTCCCCGCATTACGCTCAAGCCTTCCTAACGCTCTTTTAAGATACGCGGCTACACCAGGCATTGAGACTGCCTTCTCTCTAAATTTCGAGAAGTCGCTTTTTGTTGGCGATTCTCAAAATAGGTTTTCCAAAGGGGATCATATGGGTTCATTTCCCCTTTCACTCTAATATGGCGCAAGATAGGGACATCGGTAGTGTAGAACAATTTGACTTGTTTCTGCGCCATCCTTTCTCTATTTAATATGCCATAAAAGGTCCAGGTTCTTGTCTTAAAAGTGGTAAAATATTTCTTTCTAATCCACCTTTTCGAGATATTCATATGACGCCTCTTCTATGCGCTCTGATAAGAGCATTTGCGATATCTTGAGAGGTAAAGCTATAACTTTGGACAAGAATCTTAGCTTTAGCATTATTGATAAGATTTAGGATGATCGGCTGACAATTCCCTTCAGGACTAAAGCACACATCGATACTAGGTCTTTCTTCAATGAAAGATGTTGACGCAACAATCGATGGTTGGTCATTGTTAACAACACAACTGTTGAGAAGTATCCCATAAAAAAGGACGATTAATAATGATAAAGAGGGCTTCTTTTTTAAAAAAGAGGAGGTATTTAATTAACATCCATTTATCTTTCTGTATTTTCAAATTTCAAGCCATAGATACCTAAATCATTTAGATTTATTTATGATGCTATTAATTGCAGGGCAGCTTATCGATATAGTCAGTAACAAGACTTATCGAGTGATACAAATAAATTTTTAATCGGCTCAACAATATACTTATTTGTGATCCAATAATATGCTATATTCGGATCATAGTTAAAAAAAGTGAAATAAGAAGATAATGCAATATAACTGGCAACATCCAAAATGGTCAAGCTTTAAATATAATCTCTTAAAAATATAGGATGTTTTATATACCTACGCAAGAGAATCCAGCACTCTTTTAGGAAGCCTATCTCAATTCTCAGAAGAAGTTCAAAGTGATGCTCTCGTTGATTTGATGGTTTTAGAAGCTGTTAAAACATCAGAAATCGAAGGAGAGAAATTTAATTATAATGATGTGGGCTCCTCAATTATGAAAGAGCTTAGTATTTATACTTCAAGCAAATCCTACCATGATCCCAAAGCAGCAGGGATTGCTCAATTAATGGTTTTAATCAGGAAGACTTATAAAGAGCTACTTACCAAAGAGCAGCTCTTTAAATGGCATGAATTAATCTTTCCGAACTTCTCATCCTATAAAAGAATTGATATTGGGCGTTGGCGACAAGGACAAGACCGATGATGGGATTTAAGAGCTTAGTCTCGGCTAAAAGAGTCATAAAAGGAATAGAAGCTATAAATATGATCATTAAAAAGCAATCATGCTTCTTTGCAAAAAGCTTTCAAGATCAGGTTCAATTTTTCAATCGACTTTTTAATGTTTGCGCCTAAATTCTGTCCACTCCATAGCCGATTGCAATCTTAAATCAACTCATTTCCGTATTTGCAACGGAACCATGTTGGGCATGCCTAATAGAAATTTCTCTAAAAAATCCACCTAACTGGAAGCTAAGATAATGGCTTATTGAGAGAAAAAGCACCATAATTATTAATTTTAAAATTTTTCTATAATTCATGTCTATTTCTTTTCTAAATTAAATTCAAATACTTCTTTTTTGGATAGCTTCTAAAAAATTTTTATAATGTAATCTTGAAATTTAATTGTTATCCAAGCCTTCCTTATACGGTATGTTTGAGTCATGGTCTAAGCCTATTAATATAACTCATAATAGCAGCAGCTGCTCAGGGCTTAAATTGCTGACATTTAGCTCAAGTAAATTAGGGTGAGAAATGGAAAGAAGTGGGGTTTCATCATAAGCATCTTGTGGATCAATAGATTTCCATCTATCAGGCCTGCTTGGATTCATAACCTGTCGTAAATGCTCATCTTGATTGATCAAAAATCTTATAGGAACAAAAAGCAAGCCTCTTATTTCTGCCATGTTTTGCACTTGTTCATAACAGTCTCTATCACCTTCATCTTCATATAGGTTATTTGTAAGTACGTAACTATTGGTTGTTTCTTTTGTTAAAAATTTAAAAATCCACGTTCTTATGTTAGCGATACATTCCCATGCAAAATCTGGACTTCACCCGATTTATTAGACACGTTCTTCCAATGTGAGCGCTCTTTTTTCAAACTCCTTTCGAGACATGTATCCCAAAGTTGAATAAATCCTTTTTTGATTATAGAAGATAAAGGGCGCCGTCAACTTAACTTTTGTAAATTTTTCTGATAGGTTTTTTACAGTTGCAATAAAAATGAGTTATTTAATGTCTCTCACTAAAGCGCCTAAGCGTCACCGGTTTCCTTTATCTATTATTAATCAAGCCATATGGCATTATCATCGGTTTAATAATAGCTATAGAGATATCCAAGAACAAATGGCTTTTCGAGGAATTATCCTCAGTCATGAAACAATTCGAGAATGGTGCCATAAATTTGCTTATCACTTCTTAAATGTTATCAAGAAGCGGGAGAGGCAACCTCATGATAAATGTCATTTGGATGAAATGAACATTAAGATTAATGGACAATGGTTTGTTCTTTGGCGAGCTGTTGATCGAGAAGGACTAGAGCTAGATGTTTTTCTTCAAAAACATCGGAATAAGAAATCAGCCATTAGATTTCTCAGTCGATTATTAAGATCTTATCCAACGCCACAAGTAATCGTTACTGATAAGCTGAAAAGTTATATTAAGCCTGTACGCTTTATGTGTCCTAAGGTTGATGGTTGTGATACTGTGTCTAAGGTCAAGAGTTAATTTTAAGGATATCTTCTTAAAAGTGACGCCATTTGAAGTCTTTTATCTACTAATTTCCTACTTTTCAGAAATCTTGAACAAATCCTCAAATCTTTGCATCAAAACCGTAAATTTGCCTTACAATAAAGGACAAAACTTTAAAATTTTACACCAGATATTTCTTTTTCTTTACCTTTTGGAAGGAGACAAAGTTGACGTAATAAAAATAAGTGATCCTCTCTTTCAATCCCAAAGCTTGCTTTTGCGCTAATCTTAAAGGCTGTATAATCTTTGACTGAACTTTTTAAGTAGTCTACCATGAGGTTAATATCAAAAGGCTTTTTATATTCTTTAACCAACCAAGCTATGAACTTATTAAATGCTTCATCATAGTTGTACTCATCATTCATGCTTTCATAGTAATTAAGCTTTTTCTTTTCAATATCATTTTCTTCCTCAAATGAATTGATGTCTTCAACTTTTGTTGATTTTAAGAGAGTTTCTGAAGAATTACTTTCTTCTATAAGTTTATGATAGCTGAATGCTGGCCGCCTTTGCTTTAAACCTCCTTTAGACGTTTCCCCTTCAACAATAATAGGTTTGTTCTCTTTACCTGCAAAGACTTCTGAAACGCTACAATTAAGCAATAATAAAAAAACAAATACTATCTTCATTTCAAGTGCTTTCTCTTAATTTCTATAAAGTTAGCAGAAATTAAATTTTCTGTCAAAAATCTTATTATTCTTGGCAAAGAATAACTTTGTGATTTAGGCCAGGGTCATCACAATTTATAAAAGCTAGAAACTAGCCTTTAGCAATTTAATACCAAACACCCTATTATTTTTGACTATTACTTGACTTTATGGTAAATGAAGAGGGGTGACTTGTAAATGAGGATACACCATGCCCCTAAAAAGAATTACATTAAGTCTACTTATAAGTTCTTTCTTCCTTACATCAAATTTTGATTGTACGGCAACTTTTATACCTTCAGCTGAAGAAGAAGGAGAGACTCCTCAGTATTCTCTTCATAATAGCATAAACATTTCATGTAAGGATTTACTTAAACCCTCAGAAATTCATACCCAAGAAAGTGGGCTTCATGAGCAAATTCAATACCAATCCTTAAGAGCCTCTTTCCCTTTAAATACTTTGGCTGACTTATCAACCAAAGGAAAAGCATTAATTGTTTTGTCTCTTTTACCTATGGTACAAGCTGAAACTCCCCAAGCAGAAACAATAGCAACTAATTTTTATGGAACAGTCTTACCTACTATAATTGGAGCTTCCGTCTTATCAGCTATAATAGGTCCAACAATAAAAGATTGTATGTATAGAAGTTATAACAAATTGATGTCATCTGAGTTTGATAGATTGCATGATTTTATTGATACAACACTTGTATTAAGGTGGCCTCATGAATCCTTACGCTGGGGTTATTTTGCTCTTCTCCGAGGCAATAGAGATGTTGGGGATAAATCCCTGTTGCTCAAAACATTACTCCCAATTGGTGGCGCTCTTTTTATGAATGGAGCACCTCTCAACCCTATACTGTTGAATTAAGGCATGCTGAGAAGCTTTCAAGCTTTTCTCCTTTTGTTGTGCAAAATCTATATTCAATAGATAAAGAACTGACCCAAGAGAAAGGATGGGTAAGAAGAGAACTATATAAGCAACCACAAGGCTTATTTAAGGGACTTTCTTATCAAGGTGGGGCTTGTGAGCTTCATATAAGGGGAGTTCCTCATACAGACATATTTGAAGGAATATCTTCTTATTCACCTCCCTATAGTCCTGTTAAATATGAAAATCGCCTTAGGACCTGGAAAAAGTTCTTTGCCGCATACAAAAATGAAGAAATAGAACTTCTTCCTGCCTCAGTCTATAAATTGTTGGAGAAATTTGTTGTCTACATAGGTAAAAGCGAAGAAGACAAAATAGATATCCTTTTGCAAAACAATAAGAACACACTCTTCTTTATCTATAAGAGGGGCTTGGTTTTTGCTTTGCAAAAAAATCCTTTTCCCAGTGAAACCATTATTCTCCGTGAAGCTCCTCTTTCTCTCGACCATAGCCAAGAAGAAGTCACCCATTCTACCAGTATAGAAAGACAAGATTCTCATGAAGGAGTAACAACAAGCAGTTCGAGTTCTTATAGTGAAAGGGATGTTAAAAATAAGAGAAAAGAAAAACTTGAACAGAGGAAAAAGAGGAATAGAGCTTCCTCTACAGAAGGAGAAAGTGTTGTTTAAGCGATTCTGATGCTACCGTAATCTAGAAGAAATGACGGCAGAAGAGAGGGATTATATATCTGAAGCTGAACACCCACCAGCAGATAAAGATACATGTTGCAAGGTTGAGGTAAGATTACACTTAAGGTCCGGTTAGGCCCTTAAAATAGATTGGCTCTTGGGATAACAGCACGCCAGGCGCGTGTCAGAATTCTAGCCCTTCCCAACTCATATATCCCTTCTCCTACAAGCACCGTCCCACTAGGCGTATTGTATTCACCTTGATTAATTTCCACTGGAGGGGTAGAAAGCCTTTATTAGTAAGCACCTTTTCAACAGATTCCATGCCTTTCTCAGCCGTCCATCGAAAGGCTCGGCGTTGATTCTGCGCATCCCCATTACTGGCGTGACCAACAATCACTGAACCATCAGAATTTATCCCCAAAGCAATGCTCTCACTTCCTCCATTTAGGGTCCCAAGCTCTGTAAAAGAAAAAGTACAATGCTCCCTTACAAGGGCCTTATAGTTTCTGCCTGGAAAAGAATCTTCCTTTAAAAGGATCCGAGCTCTTCTGGCATATTCTTTCCAAAGTTGGTTATCGTCCATTAACCTTAAACCCTAACCGACGAAACATAACGTCCAGGCGACGATAACCATACATTGGATATTGGCGATACAGTTCAACAAGTTCATTGGCAAGAAGCGTGTCTTCCTCCCTAAAGGCAGGTTTGTAGTAAATGCGGCTCCGGTAAATGTCTAAAAGCTGACATTGCTTCTTCAAGCTTAAAGCATGAGTATAATTAATTATCTTCAGGCGCTCCTTTACTTCACTTTTGAGAGCGCTTGTTCTAAAAAATCATTCTCAAGCTTAAGACGACCAATGGTTGCATGAAGCTTCTCTAAATCATGAGTGCCTAGAGCAGGACTTTTTATCGATCCTTGATCCTTAGAAAAGATATCGGCTCCTTGGTCAAAAGTTGTTTCTTCCACTAATGCACAAGGCTCTCACTTACCTTATATATTAAGACAATTTGAGCAATTGTTAAATCACCTCGTATCGCATCCAAAGCGACTTTAAATTTAAGTTCTTTACTATGCTGACGACGGATCATTTCTTGGTCTCTTTTTACCTTCTATCTTAGGTGAAAAATTCTCTAACCACATTGCCCAATTCTAGGGATGCATTACGCCTTGGCGGCAGAAAATGAGAGTCGCTAATCAGAGGCTTTCTTCTTATATCGGCCCACTTCTAATGAAAAAAGATTTCTCATCTTCCGCATGAGTGACAATAACCTTTGAGTTGGTTGAGGCGATTTAAACTTTATCAAAATCTTCTCTTTCCGTTATTTCTGCCTCCGTTGCACATAGAAAGGAGGAAAATATAATAGAAATAGCGCTGTTGCAAAAAGTGATGCCTTCATTCCAAGTCTGTAGAAATTAGGGAATTAATGAATGAGTGATTTTAAGTGGCGGCATTTTTATTTTTTCTTGTTGAGATACGAGAGATAAATTAGATTTATGGATGTCTTTTATAGAACGAGGGATAAAAGCAGGGGGAGCACATGCTATCAAGCATACAAAAATATGTTTATCTTATAACACTATTCTTCATTTTAATCGGTAATTATAATTACTCTGACGCCTCAAGATCGAATGTGCTTGATGAAAGCGGTGATAAGAATGTTAGAAAGTTAAGCAGGCATGATAAGGGAAAAGGCAATGCTGAGGAAGAAATTCCACTCTATGAACGAGGCTCAGAAGCTAGAAAGTGGAACAGCATACTTGCAGATAGTGATTTCTATAACAGCAGCAACAGTGACACGGATGATAACTTAGGTTCAGGAGTGGAAAATCGGCACAATAGGTCTGCAAATGTTGGCTTTCCTTGCGGTAACGATAGTGGCGAGGATGATAACTTAGGTGATGATGGTAACTATTTTGGGCCTTCGAGTGACGAAAGTCGCCTCTTAAGATGTGCTCCATTAGGAATATCTGCAAGAGAAAATAGTCAATGCAATGATGAGGATACTTATAACCAAAGTCTTCATTCTATAGAGCTTGTAGGTAGGGATTATGATAACTTACAGGCAGCCTTTAGAGTGTATGGCCAATATGAAGAAATTACAGACTTAGAAAACGGCTTAATAATTCATGGTGAGGCTCTCATTGGGGGAGATAACGAAATTAATAGAGCTGCACTCTTTATGCAGCGCTTTGATCATTCTTTCTTCAGAAAGGCAAGTAATAAAACATTTTCTTTTCAGGTACTTATGGCTCTCACGGCTATTACTGTTTCCAATCCCCTGTGTGCCTTGGTAATGTATAGCACAGGAGATGCTTTATATATTCCAACCGAGGGTCCGATTGAAAGTTTAGCAATTGGATGGATACTTGGGACTACAGCACCTGCTTATATGAAGCAGTTTTGGGATTTAGGGAAGGAAGTAGGTGAGTTTATATTCCGGGAAAACTCTTTAAGATATCTCAAGACACATAACTTTAGGTCTGTAGGATCTTCTATTTCTAGGGAAGATAAGCATTCTCTTCAATATTATGCATCGTTATTGCAAAAAATGTCAAAAACAGCCCTTTTGGCGAGTGCTGCTGTTGACTCTTTAATTCCTCTCTTTCTCCTTATCAACTTAGAAACAAATTACACAGTATTTCTTGGGATAACGAGTGCACCATTTTATCTTTCTTGGCTAAAGACCACTTATAATATTGGTGCCACGAGGATAGACGATCTCTTCGATCATTATGTTCATAGTGATGGAGAATCTCGGATAGAAAAAAAATTACTCATGAAATATCTTAAAAAATTTCAAAAGTTAATAAATGATGAGAATAATAAAGATTATACAGAGAAAGTCTTTGGACACCTTCAAGAGATGATCAGCAGTAAGGCTCAAGATGGCCGTGCAGCTCTTGAAGGCCTTTTTCTTGAAGATCCTTTTGGATTTAGTCTTTTCTTTTTAAGAGAAGCGAGGGATCACTATAATCATATTCCCAGTGGAGATGGGGTAAGTGAAGACATTGCTAAAGCCCGGAACTTAGCTGACCGCTTGGGAGCCGTTGAGACAAAAAAACTTCACCATAAGGCATTGAGAAGTCTAGGGGTCCTTAATGCAGGGATATCTGCTCTTTCCCAATATATGATTGTTGAATCTGTGCTTGAAAGTGGGTTCCTATGGTGGGGAATGGATCCCTCTGCTGCCTATTGCTTAAGTGCTGGGCTTGCGGTTTTTAATACGGCTTTTGATACAATTACGCACTTTTCCTTGCAACAAGAGGCCTTTAAAGGGTGTTTAAAAATACTATCTTCTAAATCATATACGGACTTTTTGCTTCCCAGGAAAATGGTAGGCTTGATTGCTTATATTAATTCAGCTTGGTTTACTTTACCATTTTCTTTGCAGGCACTTAAGGTGCTAGATAAATGCCCAACAGCCATCAAGTATGCATTGTTGGGTTCGCAATTTTTGAATAAAACAAATTCTAACAATGATTTCTTCAATACAAGCTACAATGACCAAATAACAAGCATCCTTCTACAATTTTCTAAAATGAAGAAGCCTCCCTTGTCTGTAAAAAGGGCTTGTATAAACCATTTTGTGAAAAATGCAGAGGAGTGTCTAAGAACATTAGACAAAGAAAGTATAAAATTGCTCTATGATTTAATTCTAAATAAAAAAGATAATAAAAGACGGGATACTGGCAATTAGAATGGCAAGGGACTTATCTTAAGCTCTCTTTAGTAAATAGGAAGAGCTTAAATTTTACAAATGACTTAGGATCCGAAAATAATAGCCATAATGCCATTTAAATGCACAAACGTAGAATCCCATCTTTTTCAAGCAGAATACAAAGAAAAGAAGAAGGAGAGATCAGGATTTCGCTCCTCTCTTATTTAAAGCAGAGCATTATAAAAGCCCTTGAACACCTTGGGGCAACGGATGAAACAGTGCATAAGGGAAATAAACCCACATAAAAAAGCTTATAATATTGCTAAATACTGTGAGATTTGGGCTCAACAAAGCACTAACAGTAATCAATGGTAAGGTTAGCAGAAGCCTTCAACTAGGATGCTGCAAGTCAAGGACATGGCAATGCTCTTTTGGACTTGAGTTTCCTTTTAGTTGACAGAGGCGAGCATAATACAGCAGTAGATATTTGGCTTATCCTTGCCAGCCAAGGAGATTTGGTCTCTCAAGCTACGTTAGGTTTACATTATGCTTATCAAGGAGAAAATGAGGCGTCGGAGTTTTATTTTCGCCGAGCAGCAGACCAAGGAGATGCAGAATCTCAATATCATCTAGGCTGCCTTTTAGAAGACCAAGGGAGACTTGAGAAGGCTGAAAAATGTTATTATCAATCTGCTGAACAAGAGTATTCACCAGCTCAACATAAAGTAGGCCTCTGCTTAGAAAAGAAATGACATTTCTTAGGTGCTTTCAACAATTATGAAAAATCTTCAAATCAGGGATATAAGCTGGCCTATCTTAGTTTAGCTTTTTTGCTTGAGCAACATCCTGAACTTCCTAAGAAACTCCCTGTACCAAGTCCTGCATTTTATTCTCTTGCAATATATAACCTAAAGCAGCAGCTCGCTTTGATAAGTTATCAAGAACCCGCTTTTGATATCGTGCCTCATAGTAATTGGCACCTGGATCAACATATTGCATTCCATAACGCAGAGCATTAAAAAATAATACTGCCATTTTTCTAGCTGTTGCAGTAATTGCCTTTGATTTACCAATGCGAGCCGAGAGTCGTCTATAAAACGCACCAAGAGCCGTATTTGTCTTTCCAATTGTTACAGCAGCCAATCTTAATGCTGCTGCCGCACGACTTGAGGAACGCCGTGTTCGTGATGATAATACTTTCCCTCCTGATACCTTATTCCCTGGAGAAAGACATAGCCAAGAAGTAAAGTGCTTGCTGCTCGGCCAGCGAGACATATCAGTGCCACATTCTGATATTAATTTTAAGGCTAATGAAGGTCCAACACCGTGTATTTGTGTTAAGTCCATTCCTAATGCTTGGTAAAGGGATGCTCTTACATCAAAGCTTAAGCTATTAGGTTGTTTAGTGCGATGCCTGGCTTTGGGTAGAGGTTGATCAGGCAACTTATTATCTTTTCCAAGCAAGCTTAATGTCTCTTCTATTCGACGATCACACTCATTAATTTTTTGTGTGTAATAATCGAATAATTCAACAGCTTGAGTTAAAGAAAACAAATGCTCTTCTTGATAATTACCCTTTAAGGATTCCTCAATAGTTTTAATGGATTCCTTACAACGTATGTCTCTATGTTCTGCTAATACAGCAGGGCAACGTTCACCATTCATAATCGCACGAATGATCTTCATGCCTGTGGCTCCCGTTATATCCGATACGACATGATGCAACTGTAAGTTCATTTGCATTAAAGCTTTTTGCATATGCTGGATATGAGAGGCTCTGAATTCAAGCATACGTTCACGTTGTCTAATATAAGCACGTAGCACAGTAATTTGTTTTTCTGGTCTGAAGCTAGCACGTAACAAACCAAATTGATGTAACCGTTGAATCCATTGCGCATCATTGACGTCTGTTTTACGTCCAGGAACATTTTTAGCTTCTCGTGGATTAACTAAAAATACCTCAAAACCATAATTCTCTAAGATCTCAAAAGCAGGAATCCAATAAATACCTGTGGATTCCATAGCAATGCTGGTGACCTCACAGCTTTTAAGCCATTTTGCCATAGCATGTAAATCTGTGGTAAAACTTTGAAACGTACGAACTGGTTCTTTTGCTTTATCACTCCCTACAGCAACAACGTGAAACTTAGCACCAATATCAATCCCAGCAGCATTTTGATGAATAATTGGCATACTGGATTGTCTGTTAGATTGAGTCATCACTTACCTCTTCTCCTTGTTTATCTATAGAATCAAAGAGCAGGGTAACGAATAAATCACTTTCCTAAACGGGGTTTGTACCTCCAATGCCGGGTTCGTTGTACTCCCTGGACCATGTTTTTTAACGGGGTAATCCACCAATAAGCAGACGGCCGCTCTCTTTGATAGCTCAACTTTAGCAGTTAACGAGCGCGAGTTTCTATTTATTAGGGAAAGGGGTGCCATTTAGGTGGTTTTTTAAGATATCTCGCTCCTGGCGAACAAGATAAAGCTCCCGCTTAAGCGCTCTTAATTCTTCCTCAACAACATGGCCACTGCCAGGAAAACTTCTCTCTCCCTCACGCCGGTATTGTTTAATCCAGTGCCCTAAACTGGCACGCGAAATCCCTAAATCTAAAGCGATCTTCTCAATGCTCTTGTCATTACTCAAATAAACTTTAACCGCATTAATTTTAAATTCTTTATCGTATTTCTGGGTCATGTTCTCTCCTTTCAATAACATTAACCCATCTCGGTTCCTTGTGTCCGCTTTATTGTAGCAAGATCAACCAACTAACAATGAGCATAAAAGGCTTACTTTCAGCACTTGCCGCAGCATGGAGATAAAGTGGATATTTGTTTGCCCACCGCGAGTTATATTGTGCACTAAGCCCATTTACTTCCATTTTCCTTTCTGGTTTGTTAGTATGAGTTGAGAGGGAGTTAGATGATGAAAACCCAAATTAAGATGAATGTTCTTGAGCAACGCTTCTTTATCTGTTTGTTTGCTTTTATTGTTTCGTTCTTTGGTTGTGTTGCTTGGAGAGGCAATATCTACGATCTTCTGACTATCTATATTATTGTAGCTATTTGTCTTGATCAGTTCTCGCGCTTTGTTAAACCTACACCTATAAAGAAAAAGGAGCTTTTGACGCAGCATAAGGTTACACTTGAGCAGCTTGGGAAGTATGTTCAGTCTAAGCGAGACTATAGGCTCTTTGCAGCTGGCCTTGCAAGCCTCGCAGGGGGTGTTTCTTTCATATTGGGTGCTCACTTTAGTACTTTCTTTACGATAACTTGTGCCTTGGTATGGTCTTTTTATCCTCTTTATCGCATTACTCACCTTAAAATTCCTGTACCTCGTATCAAGCTTAAACACCAAAAGGTAGCACTTGATTATGATCCTCTTAAAAGCATGTATGATGAACATAACCCAATGTCTTCTGCATGGCATGCAGCAGAGTCTAGAAGAATTCATAATATGATGGATTCCTTGAACTCGCTTAATTCTCATTCAAAAAATCTCCATTAAGTGATTTCCTGGCTTCTTCCAGGTTTTTGATCTTCTGGCCTTGCTCTTTTTGAACTTTGCGTGACAGATCGTTGCCAAAGCTTAAAATATTGTCCTCTCCTTGTTGAATGACCTGTTGGTTGTCAGCAATCTTACTGACCTCTGAACTTAGGTGGGAAATCTCTCCTTTGATCTCATTTTCTTTTTGTCTATAATCCTTAAAGCCAGAATGTTTTGCATGGGTGTGAACTTCTGGACAATGATTGTCAAGATGATCTGGCTTTGGGGTTGAAGCTGAATACTGTTGGTAAGCTTTCCTCACATCCTCAACTGAATTAATTTCAACATGATCAAAATAGTTATCAAGCGCTTCTTGTCTCTCTTCTAGAAACTTTCGTTGATAAGCGCGGTTCATGATAGGATCATTGAGGGCAATATGCTTAGCTTGATGTGTTCCCATAGCTCCATGGGTTCCCATATAGCTTTGCTGAGGAAGCCATTCCATGTACTCTTGATTGACAGCGTCGGTGATTGTCCATCCTTGTTGGGATGCTGTTGAGACTGATTCCATAAAGGATTTAGAACGAGCCAAGGAAGCACTTGCTTCAATTCTATATTGGTCTGCTTTATCTAAAGAAGAGGAGATACCTTCCGCATAACGTTGTCCAACATCATCATTAATGCTTCCTCTGAGATCTCGGGCTGCTTGACGGACGGTATTAAAGTCTTCTCTAAGGTTGTTTTGGCGTACAAAATTTTCTGCTTTTTGATAAGCATCATTTTTATTAGTTCTCCTTAGAGCATCTACTTTACCAGTAACACCATAATTAACGCTTGCAGCTTTAGTGCCAACAGAGCCAGAGAAACCTACTGTTGCTTCTGCAAGCAATTGTGTTGCTTTGTCGTAACTAATGCCAGTTTGCTTCACAAAGTTCTGTGTTTGATCATGGATATGAGAAAGGCTTTTACCTAAGCTTCCTTGCATGGTATTAGAATACCCCGTTGCTAGGTTCTTGTTTGTTGCTTGATGGCGGGCAAGATCAATCATGTCTCGATAGGCTTTCGCTTCTTGTTGGCTTGCCGCCACCATGGAATTATGTGCAGCCGTCTCTGAACGGGCTGCTTGCCGTTGGAACATCGATAGCATGCTTTCTGAGACATTCATGTTGCTGGCAAGAGAAGAGATCTTTTCGTCCATGATCTGAGCACCTTCTGCTGTGGTAATCTCTTGGATACGCCCGTCATTTTGCGTGAACGCACCTGAATGCCAACTTCCTGAGAGTATATGTTGGTTCATATTTGTATTATGGGCTTGCACTGTTCCTAAGGAGACGTTCCCTAAAGAATAATTTCCTGACGTCAATTCATCGCCTGCTTTTGAGGCCACACTTTGAGAGACACCGCCTAAGTGAGTGGCAAGGGTGTTAAAGGCAGAAACACCCCCTTTAACTAAGGCGCCTGCTAAGAAAGGAATGCTAATGGCAGCCCAGCCTGCCATGGCAGAAAGATCGGCATGAAAATCCATCAACCCAACAGAATTGGCAATAGTCATACCATGTCCTTTTTCGAGGGCTGATAAGGAGAGGCTTTGTGATCTGCCATAAATCGTCATGATCATGTTCAACACCGCATAAAGCGGCGCCCAACATTGTATCCAGACCACAAGTTCAAGCCAGGCTTTAAAGACCTTCCATCCCCAAGGCATCAAGACCAAGGGAAAGGCTACAAGAAAAGCAACATAAATGATGGCCTCAAGCAAGATCTTCATGACAGGCAAAGTATCTGCTGCAAGCTCTCCTAAGGATGCATTCGTATTTCTTTGCTGGAGATACGCTTTACGGAGTGCTACATTTGGGGCATTGCCTAAGGCCACAGACTTATTCTCAATACTATCCAAAACAGAGTGGATCATAATTTGTTGTTTGATAATCTCTTGGGCATTTTTAGCTGAGTCAATCAGGTAGCTAAAAGAAACAGGCAGATACTTATAAATCTCAGCTTTAAAATTGATCGGCGTGTTACCATTTGTTTTAAAGAGCTTCTTGCCAAAAAAAGTTGCTGTCTTATCGATTTCCCTTTCAAAGAGTTTGTTAAGCTTTTCAGCACCAATCTTGCAGGTGACAATTTCACTCTTCTTCCCCGCTTCTTGCCAGAGGAAAGCCCTTACTGGTGAAGGATCACTGGTGACCAAAGTCCAAATATCCTCTGTATTCTTCAAATGTTGAAAGGTATATTTACGCCCCAGCATTGCATCATAGACGACACATTGCGTTACAAACCCACGCATATTCTCAGCAACATTTTCATCCACAATATGAAAGATTCGAGAATTTTTTAGGAGATTACTTGCAAAGACTGCCCCTGTCTTATGATACTTTAAGTCATCAGGAAGAGAGAAAACTTGCTCCATTTTTTCTGTAATTTCCTGTCCTATTTGGCTGAAGAGACCTGCCACAAAGCCAAGGCCAAACGGAACATGCGCCACGACATAATCTTTTCTGCCGACAAAATTATCAATGATATGAACGGTGGTGGTCGGTGTTAAGACCACAAAGAGCATCACAATAAAGGGCATGAAGAAAGACCTGATGATCTCCATTTGATCGCGCCAAAGGGTTTGCACGATCGCCACCAAAAGACCTGTCATGGCGCCAATCCTCACAAAGGGGTTGAACAAGATTCCTTTGTGTCCCTCAGCCCCACTAATAAGGGAAGCAATACCATTAAAGATCAGAGAGAAGATCTCACCGCCACCCAGTGTGTAAATTGTTGTTTCCATGGCTCGCTACCTCTTTCCTTGGGCGGCCATTGAGGCAGTTGAGAAAAGCTGAGCTTCAAGAGCAGAGGTTTTTTCAATGAGAGAAAGGATGGATTGAAGCTGATGTACAACGCTTGTCCTTCGTTGAACAACGCGTTCTCTGACCTTATGAATGCCATCCAAAAGCCTTTTAATATGGGAGTCATCGACTTGAACAGTTCTCAAGTCATCTAAATTGATGGTCACAATGTCGAGCACTTCAAGGAGATATTGAGACAATAAATCATAAGCTATAAGGCGAGAGTAATCCCGAATATCAATCGGAGATTTCCCTCTTTGATAAGCGGTTGTCACATTGAGGATTTTATAAATGGGAAGACTCGTTGAATTAAGAAAGGCAAGCTCTTCTTTTGTCAGTGGTTCATCCATATAAACCTTATTCACCATGGAATCCAGGAGTGCATGAACCCTTGCTTCTAAAGGCTTTGAGACACTTACTTGGGCTGAGTGAGGATTTAAGCATTTCTCCTTATCATCACATTTCCATATTTTAGCTTGTCCCCCTTGAAGGAGAGCATTAATCAAGTCTCCATGATCAGCCAAAGAGGGAAGGACAGACACTGTAAGAGGAGATTTGTCACCACTTCCTGTTTTTCGAGCAATTAAGCTTCCAGAGAGTGTCATAAAGAACTCAGCCATCTCTTGATCCTTTATAAGAAAAGGATTTTTCTGGATGGCTTTCCAGGCGAGGTTATACTCCCCCACAACCATGTTTTTATAGGCAGCTAAGTCTTCTTTATTCCCTGTTGCAGGAAGATTAGAAAGAAGTGAATCTCTTCGACCCCCAGCACCACACCCTTGACGTGATGCAGCCCAGTCAGAAAACACCCCAAGGTTACTGCCCATAGAGGAACACAAATGCTTGCTTGAGGCATCTCCCCTTGGCCAGAGTGCTCCTAAGGTGGTGGCTGTGACTTCACAGGTATTGATATTTGTCTGGTTAATCTCCTGAGCTTTAGCATTCAGTTCATTGATAATATTGTAAATCTGAGAGGAGATGGTCTGTACCATCAGCATAAAGGCATAACTTGGCATGCTGGCTCCAATGGCTCTTAACGCATTTAAGTATTCTTGAACCTTAATGAAGCTTAAGCCGCCTAAATGAAGGTCAATCCCGCCACACCCTGCCCGGTAAGAGGGCAAGTGAAGGGAGAGAGGTTGGATGTTTTTGGATGAGTTTCGGATAAAAACACCCCCACCCGTATAATACCCTGCGGCTTGGTCTTGATAGACAGAAGCATTTGTGGAGTTGGTCACCGATCCCATGCTCTTAAAGAAGTCTTCAAGATCGGAGTTAATCCCTGCGTGCGCTGGAACAAATGCCAATAAAATAATAAGACATATAAGTGTTTTTCTCATGATTTACCTATAAGGGTTATAATACGTGATTCCATTTCATCCTCGGAGGAAATGCCATAGCTGATGGGAAGGATTTGTTGGGTTTTAGGATTGACCGCAATCAAGGCCGGCACATGGGTGATCGAGAGTCTTTCTGCCATACCATTATCCAAAAGGGGTTTGGGATACTCTTTAAGTGTACCCCCATCAAGACTGACCGTCTTCACCACCCAGCCATATTTAGCGGCAAAGCGCTTCACGATCGGTGCAAAGGTATGGCAATAAGGACAATCGCCCTTAAAGAAGAAAAAGAACCCGTAAGTATGAGAGAGATCCTTTAATTTTGCTCGCTTTAATTTACTCTCTTCATCAATATAAGTGTGCCTTCCAATCTGGTTAATGGGATAGGTTGAGGTGAAATCAAGGTGGGGATTCAAGTAAATAGACTGCATCCAGCGCTCTGCAAAGAGCTGGCCTCTTTCCATCAAATCTTTTTGGAACTCTTGATAGGCTTTTACATTCTCAAGAGTTGGGAAGAAGATAGCGAAGTGAAGTCTTCTCTCTAGTTCCTGTTTGTAAAGCCTCAAAAGTTGAGATGGTGTTAAGGACTTAATAGTTTGATGTTCAGGCTGCTTTTTATCCTTTTCATTTTGCATTTCTGGAAGCTTACGGTCTTGGTACCAGTGCCAGCCTTCAGCTCGCCTTTTGTAAAAGGAGTCTTCTGCAAGAATGGGCTTCATAAAAACAAGCATAAATAATGAGAGAACAATAATGAGACGCATCCTATAATTCCCTCTCTGGCTTCTTACCTTTAGGAACCGAGAGTTCCTTTTGGATCAACTTAATTTGTATGTCGATGTTTTGGAGGAGATTTGGTCTTTGACTGACATAAGAAGAAAGGTCTTTTTCCTTATAGCGGCTCATGAGTTCTTGGTTGATTTCACTTAGATCAAGCTTGGAGAAATCAATTTGGGAAATTTCCTCTACTGAAAGGCCACGACACGTTGGGTTTTTGGGTGATCCCCAACCAAGGCCAATTTGAGGGCGCCCTTGCTCATGGATAATCCTTGAGAGCTTGGAATGGAAACAACAGTATGAGAATTGCTTCTTAAGACAAATCCCAGTTATTTTTTCTTTTTCTTTACAAAAAGAACCTATATACACACACAAGTTCTTGCTTTTACGCTCTGCTAGCCTTTCATCATCAGCATCACATCCTGCAAGCTTTAAAGAAACCCCCCAGCCTTTACCCCCCTTACAGCAATCCCTAAAGTTCGCAAGATTCTTTTTACAATGATCATGATCACCCCCAAAGATTTCTGGCTTTTTAGCTCTTAAGTCTTCTTGGATTTTCCTAAAGACTTCGAGCTTGGAGATGGCATCCAGCATCTCTGTGTTGGGAGCATAGCTGGGCGTGAAACAATTTCCCGTAATACAGTAAGGCGCTTTCCCGCCTTTAATACGAGTGACCTTAAGTTTCCTTGTTTGAGGACATCTAAAGGTTTGTTCGTACTTAATACACGTCTTGTTAATATACTCTAAGCAGTGTGATCCGACCTGCATACAGCCACGGGTTCTTAAAGACTCACAATTATTCTTGGCTTGGGGAAGACAAGAGTAGGTTTTTCGTCTCTGCCACCAGTCTCGCGTTACAGCCAGACCATTAATGACCCTTGTCTCAGGTCCTTGGGTGACTTCCATTGTTTCATAAGAACACACTTCCTTATCAGAGTTGGCCTCTAGGAACTGACATCCATCCTGAATGGTCTCAACAACATCCTTTTCAGTGGGGAGAGGCTGGTAGATAATATCAAAATTGGCATAATAGTAATTAATCCAAAACCAGCCCCCATTGCTGGTTGTGACATTAAGAACATTATTGGAAAAGGAGGTGTACCATTGAGGATTGGTATGCGTCACACTAATGATGGTGCCCAAAGAGGAGGGAAATGGATTTTCAATCCGTGTCCATGCCGCATATCCACCCCCATTATTCATTGTGGAGCTATCGAGCTTTTGTCCTGTAATGACATTTCGTGAGAGGCCCCCTGACCAGCCATGAGAATAAACAGTCATCGTAAGAGGGTATGTTTGAGTAGGAGGTGTATTGACAATCACTTTACGATCTTCAAGACAGCTTTGTTCAAAAGGATCTCTAGCCTCTTCACATTTAACTTCTTCATAAATCTCTTCTTCTGCGTCTTCGACAACTTGATGAGGTTCTTCTGCTAAGATTTTCATGGGATCTTTAAGGAGGGCTTCGGACTCAACAATTAAAGGATCATGAAGAGGATCAATTTTAACGCTTGTGTCTTTATGGGTGTGAAGATTGTAAATGTGGCTTGCATGATCATCATGAAGGGCATGAGATTCAGCTTGCTTAAGGGCACTATCATCAAGATTTGAGGCAGAAACCTCTTCTTTATATGCTGGGATATCATCTGAAAGCTTAATATTTTCAGGATTCAAAGATGTGCTCTGACTTTCAGCCTTAAGCTTTGCAGCGTGTTCTGTTCCTTCCTTGGCCTTTTCATCCATCTCTGAACCCCATAAAGGAGCCGCAATCATGATAAGAATCAAAACTCCCTTCATGTCTTATCCCCTGTGAGCTTTTTAAGCAAAAGAGCAGCACTTTTGATCTCGCCTTCTTGAGCCATCCTCTCCAGGGCAAAGCGCAGGCTAACATTGCCCGTAAGGCGGTCATAAGTGGAGTGGTCGCCCTTAAGATCGCCTTCAAAGATGATAAAAGTAGGGACAGACGTAATATTGAACTTCTCAAAGAGGGTTGGATCGAGAAGAACGCCAGTCTCCAATTTTTGAAGAGTAATTGCAGTCTCTTTAAAACTGTTATTAATAAGGCCTCGGATCACTAAAGCACCCCCAACGAGTTTAAGGTCTACGGCTAATTGCTTTAAGGTGGCTTGAGGCATGGAAAAGGAAACAAAGACTAGAACAGTTGGCGCTTTTTCCTCTGATGCACTCAATTTTTGAATAGGGCATGTTTTGGGATGCTCTTGGCTCGTGGGGCAAAGCGCAAGAAGATTGTTTGCCATAAAAAGACTTAACACCAAACAAAACCGGAATTTCAAAGGATACAGCAATTTCTCTTTCTCCATATTAAGTAGCCAAAATCTTCCCCACGGGTGGGGAACTCTCTGCCAGAGCTATAGGTCACTTCCGTGCGTCCTAAAGGGTAACAACCCTTGTGGGTTGCTGGGATGGGATAAGTCATTTGGGTTTTGTATTGAGACTTTTTAATGATGGGCATGGGGTACTTTCCACAAAGGCCAGAACTACCCATGTATCCCCAGAGAAGACCAAAGCGATGAAGGCGAGCTATAAACCGTTGAGTGGCAAGGAGTGAAGCTTGCACGCCGCCCACATGATGGGTGATTGTGCCGCCAAAAGGATAAAGGCTTCCTTGGCATCCCCCACACCAGAAGAACACATCATTGGGGAATCCAGTAGAAGCTGCCACACAATCCGCAGCACAGGCTGCTTGGGCCATAGGATTTCCAAAAAAGACTGCTTCAGGATTGGTGAAAAAGCCCAATTCATCATCATTCCACGTAGGATCAACTTCTGTGATCCACAAGAGATCGAAAGAAGCTTTCTCAAGACAAACAAAATCAATTAAAAGTTCTAGCCACCAAATCACAGGGTAGGCATACCAGTGCACATTATAAAAACTATGCTTAAGCCCGCCCAACACGCTTGATTTAGTGGCATTGCCACCCCGATGTGTCATGCCAGTGTTTCCAATCTGAATACCCCCCATATTCACCAGGCAATAAGGAGTTCTTGTGACATCCACAAGCCTTACAGGCTCCCAAAAGGAGATAGGAATCCCGACCCTTGGTATAGGTGTTGAGCAATAGCAGACAAAATTACTAGGGTTAGGCGTGTCTTCTCCACTTCGTATAAGATTAATGCCACCTAAAGTGATGGGGAATATACACGACCAGCAAATATCGGTAATAGGATTGACAAACCGCCCATGGCAAGCAGCACGCCCCTCAAGGGTAAAAGCAGTCCAGCAGAAAAAGAGGAGAGCGAGCTTACGCATAGCCTACTTCCCTTCCTCTTTTGTGAATCCCTCATTTGCTTCTTGGGTTTTAAGCTTCTTATTGAGGGCCTCTATATGCCTTAATTCAAAGCTTGATCTTAAATCTTGACCAAGGAGGTGGATATGACACATGCCCACCATGAGGAGGAGTAATGCTGCGAAGAACTTAATCACCAGCCAATCAAATTTTGAAATCTCTGGAAACCTCAACCTCGGAAAGCAAGGAAGCTTGAGGAACTTGCTAAATAATTGATGTATAGAGTGTTTCATATTCTATCTTGCCCTTCTCTAGGAGGAATAGATTTTTCAGCATTTTCAGGGGTGGTAATGTAGGATTGTTCAGCTTGAGGGCCAAAAATCTGTTCTGTTGTTAAAGTTGTGTACACCTCTCCATAGCCATATTTCTGGCCAAGGTGATGAACTCTCTCTAAGGTTTTGGGATCAGTAATGGCTTCAAGCTTTTGAAGCACCTCATAATCATGCAAGATTTGCTTCTCAAGTGAGGCTCTTTTTAAAATGGGGTATGCAAGTAAGCCAATACATCCAAAAAGGACGATACCAAATTTATTCATGGGGAAAGCTCCGAAGTTGGTTGATGTTTAATTCTTCTATTTTAAGGCGTGTGCCTTCTTGAAAAACGCGAGCAGGAACCTGCTTAATTTCTAAGCGCCCCGTGAGAAAACCTAACTGATCAAAATAAAAGGGACGAAGATGTTTCTCTTCCAGTTTAAGAGGTTGGCCTTTAATAAGAATAATCTTGGAAGGGAGGGTGCGAGAAAGTGCCCAACTAACATGAGATTCATCTTCCCCATCAATAAAGAGCAATTCTTTGGTCAGAGGAATAATCTCTAAAGGATTGGCTCTATCGCCTTTCTTAGCAAAGACATGACCTTCATGATCTTTAAGATCTTCAGATAAGGTAATTGTCGGATCGTAGTAAAAGGACCGAGGAAGTTGAGTATGTTGAATATGGTGAAGTGGCTCGGGGGTGAGTGCTTTCTTCTTGGCCTGTTCTGCAAGTTGCTTTTGGTAGGTCTCAAGCGTGCCACTTTCTTGTATGTTAAGAAGGCGCCTCTTGATGATCTCAAGAAGGCTTTCTTCTTGAATAGGGAAAAGTTCCCCATGGCAGCCAAGATCTTTAGCTGAGAGAGGTACGGACAAAGCAAGAGAAAGGCTAAAATAGTTTATAAGCTTTGCCATAGATAGTCTCACTTGTTAAAAGACCCACTTCTGCATACCGAGAGTCAAAACTTCGCTCATGCTCTCCTGCGACAAAGTAAGCGCCTTTAGGAATGATCCCCTGGAATCCAGGGGTTAAAGTTCTTTGGTCACGACTTAAGTTAAAAATAGGGCCAATAAGTTCTTCATTCACAAAGACTTTATGGTTGATATGAAGGACAACATCGCCAGGGAGTCCTTTTACTTGCTTGATGATAAGACTTGGCACCCAAGGATGAGTGAAAGCGACATAATCATCTTCTTTAAGAGTAAGAAGTGCTCCATAGGACTTAATGATGAAGAAGTATTTGCCTTCTAATGATTTGCTTCCATTAATGGCAAGGGTTGTGCGCTCATGAATACAATTGCCAAGGCCCAGAACAAGGATGAAGACCAGGATGCCATTGGCGATATTCAAGTATTTGAGGGGAAGAAAGCGAACAAATTGAGGGTTCATGGTAAACTCTCCAATTTCTTTCGCACAATTTCTGTCCAGTCTTCCCCTTTTGAAAGTAGAGCCTCTTTTGAGACAATGAGCGCCCCTGTATCTTGAGAGAGTTGGGTTGTGATATGGTGGATTTGGTGATGGAGCTTCTTCATCCTCAAGGCAAGCTCAGCATCTGTTTGGGTGGCATTGCCTTTGAGTTGGCTTAGAAGCAAAGATTGGAGATCAACGACCGCAACCTTTTGTTCTTTAGGCTGAGGCATGACCTTATAAAGGAGTCCTAGGGCAAGAAGATGGGCTGCAAGGGTTGTCCCAACCATCGTGATAAGCTTAAAAGTAGCTGTTCTCATGTCGCAACTCCAGCCACATGCTTCACGGCATTCAGGAGGCTCATACCTTGCGCTTGATAATGCTTAACAGCGGCATATTCTTCAGCCTTGGTCGAATAAAGGATTCGGGTAAAAGGATCAGTAATAAGCCTTCCCACAGCCGATCCTTGAGGCCCCACAATCATAATCTCGGCATATTTACCTTGTTGGGTGGTGACAGAATTGAGGAGTTCTTCTGCTCCTGGATCAAGCAAAAGGCGCTCACTTTTCTTCAATTGGGCAATGGATTCTTTCTTCTGCGAAAGTAAGCAAAGCCAATCCGAGTTTTCAAAGGCCGCTTGTGCTGCAGGAGAGGCATAAAAATCATGAACAGATTGCGTTCCAAAGACAAGAGCACAGAAGAACTTCCGGGATTGCCTTACGCCTGCTTCAATATAATGAGCTTCTTCTTTTTTCTCGCCTTTAAGAACATCCCAAATCTCGTCCATTTTAATGAGCGTGGGGGTTTTACGATCGCCCCCCAGCATTTGATTGAGGATCTGCATAAAGACAGTTTTAAAGACAACACTTTGGAGCTCTTTCCGCTCTTTAAGCTCACCCAATTCAATGACCACAAGATTGTGCTTAAAGTTGACATTGCACACCCCATTAAAGAACCGCCCATAAGCCCCTTGAGAGGTATAAGGAAAGAGCATGGTGCTCAAGTCCTTAGCCCGCACGTCGCTTTCGCCTTGAAGCCACTCGGCAATATCATCTATGGACGCCTGATTTCCATTTTTCTCCCAAGCAGCAAAGACAGCCTTGTCAATAAAGGCATTTTCAATATCGGTCGTGCCCCTTTTAGGTGCCACCATCACCGCCACAATCGGCCTCAACATCGCTAAAGCATCGGAGGTTTCCTCAGCACTTTGGGTGGGGATGGTTGAAAAGGGGTTAATGCAGAGGGGCGTGTCTGTTGTAAATTCAATAAATTGCCCGCCTAATAAATGACAGGTCTTTTCAAAGGATCTGCCTACATCCAGGACAAAGACTCGTCCCCCAAGTCCCAAGGTGGAAGTGAGCATTTCTTGCATGAAGAAAGACTTGCCGCTTCCAGACCTTCCCACGACACAGACATTGTAATTCCCGCTCGTGTTGTCAAAAGGAGACCAATGAAAGATTTGACCTCTACGCCCACTTAAGAGGACGCCAGGAGAACGAGTGCCGCACCACTCCCCTTGAAGAGGCACGAGATTCGCTGATTCTGTTGAAAGAGTGGTTTTTGTCCTTCCGTGATAATTCAAATCCTCATGGATGCCTTCACCCCAATTCATCGGCAAGCATCCTAAAAGGGATTGCAGATGAATAACCCTGTTCGCACGCAACTTCCACTTCTTGGTTTTGTAAACCGTATGAAGTGCTTGATCGGCTCTCTCCATTAAGTGTTGAGGACAAAAGAGGGTGATGGTCAGGTTGGTTCTCACCAATCTCTCCCCTTCAGCGAGCCTTTCTCGCATATATGCAAACTCCATCGCTTCTTCTTGAAGCCTTGGAATCAGCTTAATGAGGGAAGGGGTGGCTTGCCGCTCTGAGTACGCTGCGCGTGCCTTAAGGCGCGTTGAGGTACTATCCTGAGGGGGAACATACACGCCATAGTGGATCATAAAGGGGCAAGGAAGGCGCAAGTATTCCCTAAATTGATCCCCAATCAGCTCGCCCATGGCATGGAGTGACCATTCATCAGGCTCTGTTTCAACCGCATAAGTACGGACATAAGATTCATCTTGATTGACCACGATATGCTGAGGTGTGATAAGAAAGTGCTGGCCAGGAATGAGGATTTGCTTGGAAAGAGAGTCAAATTGATTCCACTTACGGGTGTCTTGGGTTGTTTCTTGAGCTGAGGTAAACCACCCTGAAAGCGTGCGCATGAGATCATTGGCATCCCACGTCTTGAGAGGTAAACCCAGGTTTTGCAGCGCGGCAGAGAGTTGTTCTTTTAAAGAAAGTGTTTCTTGCTTTAAAAGAGGATTTAATAAGCTCCCTCGTTTTGAGTAAGCCATGATGAATCGATAATGACGAAAGCAGGTCGAGCCTGTACCTTCAAATATAAGATTCCTTAAGTGATTTATTCTCTGCTCGGCAAGGTACTCGGTGATCTCTCCCTTGCCTTTTCGGGCGTGTTGCCAGTTCTCTAAAAAACCATCAATATGTGAGTCAGCATATAGGATGCACTGAAGGCAGGACTCTTCGGGTAAGAGATCTCGAAAAATCCCGCTCACCATCGTTTGCATTTGCTCAGAACATCCCACCAAAGGAGGTGTTTCAAGGACAAAGCCAATGGATTGATGGTTACTAAAAAGACCAACGCCAGGATCATAGCTTTCATAGGGCATAAAGTCTGAAAGACTATAAGTTTTTAAGACCTCATTCAGGGCATCTAGGGATGGGGACGTCGGGTTCACGCCATAGTTGGTCCGCTCTCCAAAAAAGGTCGCAATTTTATGTCCCAGCAGATGAGGAAGATTTTGTAACATCACATCTCCCCTTTCTCATTTGTTCTAAAGGGCACAAAGAGACTCTGAGGGCCATAGGTTATGCCATCGTTATCCGTGTAAGGGGCGATCCAGACATGCACCCCTTTAGCAGTTGCTTGGCTTAATTCCTTATTGTCTTTTTTATATGCTTCTTGAGGATTGTCAGCGGTATCATCACCACCAAGCTTACCGTCATCGATCATGCGATCAACTTGCGCGATAGATTTACATCCCACCCCAGGGACTGCTTCACAGTCAAACCCTTCCTTATAAGAAGTGCAGGCTGTAAGTAAAAGTAAGGATATTGCTGTAGGAATTAATAGTTTCATTGATTTTCTCCAATTTTAGGGAGCCAGCGGTGAATGCTTTCACTGTTCTGGCTATTGGTTTCTTTAAGGGCTTCAACTTGGATCTTGTCTCTTGATTGAGACAAAGCTTGGTCTCTGGCTTCAGCAATGATTTGTTTAACGGTGGTGTCGCCAAACTTGGTGCCTTCCGTGAAGACCATATTGACCTTGCGCCCTGCTTGAACCATGAGAACAGGTTGGAGTTGTTCAGCGCGCTTAATGTAGTAATCAGCATACTTTTCTAAAGCATTGCCAATGCCACTATAAGCCCCAGATTTAAGAAGCTCATCATCTGTAAGAGCATTCTTCTGACCAAAGGGTGTGGTTGGGAAAACGCTACTTTGATTGCTGGATTGCAAGAAATTGCTGATACCACTTGCAAAGCCGCCCAAGAGGCTATTCCGCATGAGATCTGTTGTTTTATCAACGACGACCCCTCTGACACCTGCTCTGCCATCTTCGCCTGCAATGTAGCCTGCGACTTGGGTTTCTGAGATCTCGCCTGTGAGGGGCTCCGTACAGGTGAGCTTTTCAAGACGCATGTAAACACGTTCAGACGAAAGATCTCCATGAGCAGAGGCCAGTACATGGCAATTCTTGAGATCACTCTTGAACTTCCGAGGGAGGGTTCCAGGATCAATGACTCTCAAGAGTACAGGCCGGGGATCATTAGCGGCACTCACAGACGTTGAAGCATCAACGCCCCCTAAAAGAATAGCAGACGCATAAGCGCCTGCTGGAATCGTGTCTTCTACCTTTTTTCTGTTTTGATATGCCTCATAACGCGCATTCTTCCTTAAGTGAAGGACAATCTTTCTGGATGTCTGTCCATCAAAGGTTGCGGTTCTGATAGAGGAGGTATCTTGCTCTGACTCTTGATTCTTCTGCTCCAGTTGCTGTTGAAGCGTATTAATCTGCTCTTGAAGTTGCTGAAGAGCACTTTCGTCCTGTGATATCGTGCGTTTTGCATTTTCTGTAATCGTTTGATTAAGAAGCCCTTCAAGTGATGAAAGTTTGTCATTGAGCTTTTTAGACTCTTCTTCCATACGCTCAGCCCAAATCTCACGAGGATCAAGGTGAGAGGTAGAGCCTGCAATCTTTGACTCTTGTGTCTTTGACTGCACTTGAGGTTCTTTAGAACCTGTGACCACATCGAAGAGAAAAAGAAGAGCTAAGGCGAGAAGAGATCCTACCCCTGCTAAGATGAGGAACTGCTTCTTTTTAAGGGCTTGAGGGGTTTGATGTTCACTCATGATCCACTCCTTGTAAAATAAGAAGCACTTCAGTTTGTGCTAAAGGTTTGAGCACCCTTGTTGAGAAGACGATCGAAAGTGGTTTGAATTTTGCAAACTGATGAGGGCTTAAAAGAAGCGTTGTATCTCCTTCATTCTTGAGACGAAGAACTCGCCCTACAAACTGAGGAGAGAGGATTTCCTTTACAGGTTGAAGCGTTAGGTCAGGTTCAATCTGCTCCGAAGAACTTTTTTGAAGTGTAACAGCCTTATAAGGTTCTTTTAAGGTATCAGTAGCGTAAACTTTGATCAGCTCAAGAAGAAGTCCTTGATAGGTGCCCAGCGGAGAAACTCTCTCTTGAAACCCTTGTGTCTTTGGCCTCAATAAAACGGCTTCAGCTGGTCTTGTGATGGGTTTAACCCTGAGATCATGGGTTAAGCCCTTTTCTGTCGTGAGGGTAATAAGGAGCGAGTGACCTTCAGTGCCTGGGGCGGGGGTGATAAACACTTGTCCATTCATCTCATCGAGTTCAAATGAAAGGCGCCCATCAATACCAAAGAGCTGAGCAATGCGGTCATTTTCAACAGAAATACGCGTGTGTTCTGTGCTGGAGATGATCACCTCGCTGAAGCCATGATCTTTAATGGGAAGGATTTGAACGGCACTGACTGAAGAAGCGAGTAAAGATACTGCTAGAAGTGGAAACTTACGCATGGTCTTGCTCCTTTCCTGTCAGAGGTTTAAAGGAGGTGATGAGCAACCGTCCATGAGCAAAAGAAAAGGTTAAGCGATAGGTCTCATCCCGTTGGAAGATGCACTTTTGACTGACATAACCGACCATCTCACCAGAAAGATCCACTTGTAAGTTCTTTTCCCGAACAACAACCTTTTTGGGATAAAAGGAGGTGCTAAGGCCGCTTTTTTGATATCTCTCTTCTTCTTCTCGAAGCTGGTGTTTGAGCTTACCAATGCCCCTTGCGTCTGCATAACGCAAAAGAAGTTCATGAAGATAAGGAGCGCTTTGAGGTGTTTTGTTTAAGAGAATGCTTCCAAAAAACAAAGCCATCTCTTCAAGGTATTGAGCAGATACTTGGTTCCGCTCGACCCAGGTAGGCCCTGTGAGATGGGGAGGCACAAGCACAACCCGCTCACTCTGGGTACACAAAGCAAAGGTCATGAGCAGGTTTGATGCAAGAAGCCCTGACGCCATAAAGGTCAAATAATTTCTATGCCTTAAAAGATCATGAAGTCTTAAGTGCTGAAGCTTTTCTTTCATGACACCCACTCTCTGATATGTGAAGGCGGTGTTAAAGGAAGCTTGGCCTTGTTGTGGGGGAGATACCAGTACATCAAATGTTTGAGTGCCCCTTGGCCTGCCATCTTGCGGAGTTTCCGCAATGCCCAGCAAAAGATCACCCCCACCAGAAGGCCTGAGCCTTGATGAGATGTTCCAAGTCCCACAAGAAGAGGAATGAGAAGCGCTGCAGCTTCATCTTTCGTGAATATCAACCACCTGGCAGGAGAATCCAGATGATGGAGGAGCAAGTGCTTTCCACGTTCTCGCATAGCACGCTCCTTAAATCAAAAAGGTGTAGCTGGTTTTAACCCAATCCACAAAGGCATGAGCTGTGACAGCAAGGCCTAGGAAAAGACCTGCAACAGGCCAATTTCCTTTAACACCTGCAATCACAATACCCCCAAGGCCGCCTGCGATGGTAGCAAGCCTAAAACCGCCCCCTGTCAGGGTTTTTTCAATCTTCGTAAAGACATCCTTTAAAACCATGTCATTTTCAGCCGCCTGAAGGGTTTGGCAATAAAGAGCATATGAAGCGCCTAGGAAACTGATATGCTTCTTAAGAACTTTTGAGATATTTAAGAGGTCCCTTTTCTCTTTAAAATAGGGTATAAGTGTGGTGTACATTGATTCACTCCATTTTTGGTGTTGGTGTACCGGAGACCCGCGCGTGAGAGGTCGAAGTCTTTGCGCGGGCTCTGACCTAGTCTATTGTTCCTTCTTTCTCTAAGCGTCTGAGTTGCGCTTTCATAAAGCGGATTATTTTCTTGAGGTTCCTCATTTGAAACTGCCTTTGCCCTTCAGTCAGCGGGGTGTCCTGCTCAAGGCCGGTAAAGAGATTTGGTTTTACAAGTGTTAATTTCATTTTTATTCCTTTCGTCAGTAATGTTAGTTGTATTCATAGTTTGATTCTTGTGTGTCTGGTGGCTCCAACGGTGGATCAGAAGCACTAAAAAATGGGTTTCTGAGAGGAGGGAATATGCCTTTGTTGATATCCAGGGTAGAGACAGTTAAATTCTGCGCTTGAGGCTGAGCTGAAGATGAAACAGCAGCGTTTTGCTCACAAAGAGCAGGTACTTGGCTCGTGTCCTCTTCAATGTTCCCAGGGATAGAGAGGTGTTGAGTTTCCTCAGGATTTTTTTCTGCATTCATCGCGAGCTCAGAGCCAATAGTCACAAGTACAAATCTAAGCTCATACCCTAACACTGATTCTAAAGCTTGTTGGATGGAGAAATTCATGAGGTTTTTGCTCACATAATCCCGAATAAATTTGGAAGGGGCCCTAAGGATCACGTGGTCTTTGTGGATCTCATGAATGTCAAGGACAGAAATCCAACCCTTGAAGATGCAAAACCCAACTTTCTTCGAGAGAATAAGGCCCGCTTGAATCCAGAGGGGATGTTTGCCCGAAGTTGTAAACTCAAGCATAAAATCTTCTTGCGCTTCTTCTGAATCAGCTGCAGGATTGTTTGAGATCACCCGATCGCCAATGCCATAACTATTTCCTTCAAAAATCTTGATTGCATGATCTTTGGTAATCACCCAATCCAGCGTTGCTTTAAAATCTGATGTTTGAGCCTCTCCCATCAAAAACTTGGATTTTGTAATGTTTTGGCAAACTCTCTCCCAGTTCTCAAGATTTCCTTTGAGGTGAGTATTTAAAACATGCTTCAGCTGGCTCACTCTCTCAGGATGAGCGAGAAGCTCTTGGCCTTGAAGAACATGCTTTGAGAACATTTCAATCATTTTTAATCCAATCTCTTCTCTCTTTTTCTCGTGTGTCTCATGGGAGATGCTGTTTGGGGAATGAGGGAGAGAGATTAGAGAGAGGGTTTTATTGTTAATCTCTGTATGTAATCTCTGTTCCTTATAATGATCGTGTCGTTTTGTTACGGTCGATCGTGTCATTTTGCTATGATCGATCGTGTCATTTTGACCCAATCGATTGTTACATAGTTTAACCCCCTCTACTTCTTGGTAATTGATAGTGTACCATTTGCGATGATCAAGCTTTTGTTCACGCAGCTTACAACTTAAAATGAGCTTCTGTTTCTCAAGAGAATAAATGGTTCTTTTGATGGTCTCTATTGACCAGAAAGGGAACTGTTGGTGCCACTCTTCATAAGAGTTATAGACCCAATGGCGGTTGTTAATAAAATTCTTATTATGGCAAGATGTAAGCCAATAATGCATTTGCTGCAGGACAATAGCTTCATTTAAGCCCACCTTTGTCGCTAAGGTTGGCAGCACTTGAAGAGGCGTTTCATCCATAAGAAGGCGATTTTTTGGTAAAGAAGACGTTTCTAAGGAATGCTTTGGATTAAGACTCATAAAAGGATTCCTCATGGCTATCCGCTGAAGGGCATCTGTTATCTTCAATTGTGTAAAAATGCTCTGGGCATATTGCTACAATCGATCGTGTCATTTTGTTACGATCGATCGTGTCATTTTGACCCAATCGATTGTTACACGCTTTGATGTTCTCTAATGTCTTGTAGTTGATTGTATATCTAAAGCGTTGATGATGCTTATTTTGGTTACTCTTGATGTCAATAATGAGATTCTGCCTTTTTAAGGAGACAATAGTATGCTTTATGGTATCTATCGACCAAAAGGGGAACTGTCTTTTCCACTGTTCAGAGGGGATATAAACCCCATGCTGCTTATTCCCGTTGAGATGGAGCCAATAATGCATTTGTTGCAGCACAATGGCTTCATTTAAGCCAATTTTTCTTGCTAAAGTTGGGAATATTTGTAAAGGCGCCTCATTAATAAGAAGTCTTGTTTGCATAAGAAAGTGCCCGTCTAATTTGATTCATCATTAAAGTTCTGAGAGGTGTGTTGCCGAAGGCTGCGCTTTTCAAACTCTTCAACATCACACAAGCGGTATAAAACTCTACGCCCAATTTTAAGATACTTAGGCCCTCGACCATTCCAGCGCCATTGCCCTAGCGTATTAGGCTCAAAATTCCATCGTTGAGCTAAAGCTGTAGGGGTTAAAAAACTATTATCCATGGGTTTTCTCCTCTTAATTGTAGTTTTTAAGCAGAATAAACATAGCAAGCATTAATGTCAACATACATGTAAACTTGCAAAATATGTGTAAGTTTGCAATTTCATGTTGATTGGTAGATAGGTATATGTCTATATAGATGGTGAATGATCAGGATAGAATTAAAATAGCATAGGATCAGGAACCAAAATGAGCACAAGGCAACTAGATAAAAATGCAGCAGCGAGGTTGAGGCAAGTCAGAAACCTTACAAATCTTGCGCGTACTGTCTTTGCGAGTAAATATAAGTTAAGTACTAATTCCCTATCAGCCTGGGAGAATGGGACATCACCATTTTCAGAGGAAGTTGCAAAACATCTAGCGGATATATTTAGAAAAGAAGGTATTAAAGTAAGTTCACACTGGATTATGACAGGAGAAGGACCTAAGCCTAAAGCTTTAGCCTCAAGATTAATACAAGGCACTGATTCCTTGGGCATAGCAATCAGCGATGAGGAGGAATTATTTTGGCGAGCAACATCTTCCTTTAAGGAATTTTATAAAGATTGCTTAGTGCTTATCATGCATGATGATACAGCGCTTCCTTTTTATAGGCCAGGTGATCATATTGGGGGTAAAATTATAACGGAGGATAAAATTCTTTTCATTGAAGATGAGCCGCTTATTGTTGAATTGGAAAATGGAACAATTATGTTACGTTATATTGAGCCAACTTCAAAAACGGGCTTTTACAACCTAAGAGCTATTAACCAAGCCACAATAATAGTTCCTATCATTAAGAGTATGAAAATCAAGCGTGCAGCTAGAATTAACTGGGTATTTAGGCGCTAACATAGGCTCAATCAGCAGCAAGCCTTGCTTAGATGCAATTTAAAAAGGCTGGACTTTCGCCCAGCTTCTTTAATTCATGCCACAAGAGTATTTATATGTCCTAATACCTCATGCGCTTCTGCTTGCAAGCATTGAATAAACACAAGAGTATGGTTTTTGATTTCTTCCTGACGCTCAGGCGTTAAATAAGATTCAACCTCAAAAAATCTCTTAGAAACCTGAGATTTTTGGCTAAGAAATTCTAATTTCTTTTGTTTTCTAAAAGGCTCTAAAGCTTTCTTTGAAACCAAATTTAGAGTTTCAATCTGTTCCCATTCTGACTGTATGTAAGCAGAGATGTCACTAATGACATCAACTGAAACTTCTGGATATTCGAGTATTCCAAGGCAAGCGGCGTAAGATAACAAATCTGTCTTTGCAAGCCATCTTAGGTAATTAATGATGCCTAAAGTGGCTGGGCTAGGGGTTATTCTCTTGAGTTGCTCTTTGGAATAACCTAGTTCTATAAAACCTTTTAAAAGCATATTGCTATACCAGTAGCTCTCCGAGAGTATGCTATACAATTGTTCTTTTAAATTGTCATTGGTTGTTTGAGAGATAGCTGTACTTAAATGGTCAGGGAATGCAGCTGTAAAGTGATAGAGAGCAAATAGGTTCTGGATCAATATTTCCTTAAGACTTTCCTCATTACTCGTATCAATAGATATTACTTTCTCAGCTTTTGTCACCCGTTCGGTACTCATAAGATGAGCATGAAAAGAAGATGCAGGGACAAGACTTTGACTACACAGAACTAAAAAACCTATTTCGTAAAGAGGTTGTAATGCATAAATAACTTTAGCTTCAGAATTCTCATAAAAGCTTGCAATCTCTTTGACAGTATAATCTCCATTTAAGTAATGCATGATCTCGCATAGCACCAACCTGACCGAAGCATCAAATTCTATTGTAGAACTGAAGTTTCTAAATCCCTGGATTGGAGGATGGGAACCCTCTAGTGAACTTTGCTCGTAAATAAGGGTGATACTAGGGTTTATTTTTAGGCGAATATCCTCTTTTAAAGAGCCTATCAACTTTGAAGTGGTAACAACTCTAGCCTCATTGATATAGCTTTCAGTGCTCTCAGAATGAGGAAAAGCAATTAACGACTTGAATAGCTCAAATGAAGAAGTTTCATGAATGGAAATACTTTGATTATTCTTAAAGTAACTTGCCAAAGAAAAGTGTTGTTGATCTGTTTTTTCATTTTCTTCCATTTGTTTCTCCCTAGTAATTGTTAGAAATTTATTTCTTATTCTTCTGAGGCTTAAGTAAATGGGATTAAATTGAGGCTAGATAATATACCTCATTTAAGAGCCTATACTCATAAGATGCAGCCTTTGAAAAAGCTTGCTTTATTGCTAATTTCTGTTCTTTAGGAATAGTGCCGAACTGAGTATCAAGAGTATGAGTGATTCTTGTTATAAGGACTCTTGTATCATGGTAAAAGCTAGATTTAATGTACCTCTTATAGGGATGTTTAAACAGGTTTAGCTTTCTAAACTTCTGGCGTAATTGAGCTTTGAGCCAGAATCGAGGTAGGATAGCTATGAGAAATAGAA
The DNA here is from genome assembly GCA_000743035.1 of Candidatus Paracaedimonas acanthamoebae. Classification (GTDB taxonomy): domain Bacteria; phylum Pseudomonadota; class Alphaproteobacteria; order Caedimonadales; family Caedimonadaceae; genus Paracaedimonas; species Paracaedimonas acanthamoebae. The sequence goes on along the minus strand of CP008936.1, from coordinate 1,482,875 downwards.
AATTGTCCTCTAATGTGCTTAAAAAGTTTATATATTCTTTGCAAACGGGGAGAAGCTCATTCGAGGAGATCTTAAATTTACCTAATTGGCTGCTAAGATCATCAGCTTCAATAAGAGAGTAGTTTGCAATTTTTAGAAATAAGGGCTTTATATAGGTTGTATGCTTAAGCCTGGATATGGCCATTAATTGTTGTGAGATTTCATACCCTAGCCATGCTTGCTGTTCGACTAAAAGCTTAAACAGTCCTTCATTAAGTGTTCCATCTATTAATTCTTTAATTAAAGCATGGTCAAGAACATCCTTATCTAAACAAAAGCAGGTATTCCCCATAATCTCAACAAGAGGCTTGCTTGATTCCTTTGATATAGAAACGCTATACATCTCCCATCCTTCCCTAGTCGTCTTTTTTGTTTTGATTTATATTTTATCAGCTTGCACACTTATAAGGCTGTATCTTATAAAATGGATACATAGTTCATAAGCATGCGTGAATGTTGTATATAAACATTGTACTTGTACAATTTACATTGTACTGTTGTCAAGATGCTTTATGTTGTTTATTTTTGTTTTTAGATAATATTGGAATTGCACATTATGAGTGGGGTACTTGTTAATAAGCTCAAGAAGAAAATAGAAGAGAAGAATTACTCTGTAACGGAGTTGGAAAGAGTTGCTGGGTTAAAAGGCCATGCAATAAGAAACATTCTTCGTGGAAAATCACAAAAACCAAGTGTAGAGATTCTACAACGTGCTGCAAGCGTGTTGGGATGTTCCATTTTAGAGTTTCTCGATGAAAAAGAACTTGGGCAAGTAAATTTAATGCCCCAGGGACTCTCGGCCCCTAGCAGGAAAGAAACAATTTTTATAAAAAATGTTGCTTTATATGAACAAGTTGTAAAACTTGTGTTTAATATTTATCAAGAAAAAAATTATATAGCTTCTACTGAACAAGCATCATATGTCATCAATGAAGTTTATGCTTTTGCAGAGAAAAATCAAACAAATAAGCCAGATAAGGCATTTGCAGAGTGGTTAATTAGCAATAGTATTCCTTCCTAGTTACCACGGAACGCGCAGCTCATTTTTGTCTAGGAATAGGATAATATCTTTTGTTCTTGGGTGGTTCAACCCAAAGTGATCAATATGAAGAAGTAAGTATTTACGAGTTAAATCAATTCTTCTTTTTTGTGCACTTATTATCGCCAGTTTAGAATATAAACGACTGATATCATCAAATTCTTTAACAGAAGTAATTTTATCATAAATACGCTCTGCAATTCTGTACTCTCTCCACGCCTTCAATAGGTTTTGCTTTTTCTCATAAATTTCCCCTAAAACGAGATGTGCCCATCCTTGAAGGAAAATTTTATCTGATCCATTTACAAGCTTATTACAATTCTCAATAGCTTGAGTAATATGCTTTAATCCTTTACCTAGGTCATTTTTCAAAAGGTAGTTGGCTGCTATTATAATTTTTAGGCGAACCGCTTTATAGTCACAATCAGTATTGCAAATTTTCATGAGTTCATCATGGCAAAGAGTTGCTAGTTTCAAGGAATCCTCAAACTTCCCTAATCTTGATAAAATTTCTGCTTTACTGATTTTTACAAAAAGGTAAGGGGCTTCAGGTAAGTTACCTTCCTGAATTTTTTTAAGTGATTGATTGATTAATGAGAGCGCTTGTTCATTTTGACCCTGAAACATAAGCATGTTTGCATAAACAGAATAAAAAATGCAATTATAAGAAAGATTGTTAACGTCGTTTAAAAGAGGTTCTGCCTTTTTAAGAGCTTTTAGGGCGTGGGTAATATTTCCTTGTATACTATAATAATCTGGAAGATTATTAATGAGAGCAAAGAGTTGCTCTGCTTTTGAATTTCTATGAGGGACCTTTTCTAAAAGAGCAATACCTTTAAGCGTTAAATCGATAGCTTTGTTAGTATCAGAGAGTAGGATGATATTGCCAAGGATATTATATAATCTACCTTTTGCAAAGTTATTGACCTTCTTGCCTTTTTTGATTGCTTCTTCTGCTTCATAAGCCCATTTATCACCAAATTCAAAATCAGCAAGTGAGAAAACAGCTACACGAGCTAAATCAATTTTAAGTTCAAGAGAGTTTTGAATGTTAGTTTGGTTTGTATTAATATTCTCAATAAGGCATTTCATATGCTCATAGGAATCACTCCGATCCGACACAAACTTTTCGAGTTCATGGGGGCCCCCTGAAAAGCGAGAGCAAAAATATTTAACCCATGATGTCTGGATTTCATCCTTTGTACCCTCTGGAAGGCTCTCTTTAAGAGCGACTTGGATTAAGGGATGCATCTGATAAATGCTCACCTCATTATTTCCTTTTTTTGTGTCAACCGTAAGATAAAGTGAATTCAAAAGATCATAAATAAGCTCATGCAGGAGATCTTTATTGATGCCAAGTAAACCCGCACACTCTTTTATGGTGTCCTCTTTAATATGGTTTGGATGGAGGAAGGCTAGAAATGTTAATGCATTATAAGCGTTGAGATTTTTCTTCTTTAAGTCTTCAAATGTTAAAGCAAGGGTGGCAAAAACCGTTTCTTTATAATTAATGCTTTCTTCATCGGTATCTTTGTTGACTTTTTGGTGAAGACTCTCAAGATAGCTTCTTTTCTTCTCAAAAAGCTTTTGGTATTCATCAGGCGTCATCGAAGGGAATGCTCGAATAAGAACACCAGCTTGTGTTAAGGCTAATGGATAATCTCCAAGTAAGAATGCAATTTTATCAAGCTTATCTTTAGGCCACTCAATAAACTTTTCTAAAAGTCCAATTGAGTCTTGCCGATTGAGCTTTTCGATGTGCACTTTTCTACACTCCAAATTTAGGCTTCTTGATGTCATCAAAATAAACTTATCCTTCTTATCTTTAAATGTCGTCAATATACTTTTAATCTCTTGAAATTTATCACCATCTTCTAAAAGGATTAGTATTTTCTCTGAACTCTCTGGAATCCAGGATTTTAGGATTTGAAGTGACATATCCAATGTAAGGTAATTATCAGGGATTTTCTCAAGAGGGGGTGCACATCTCTGATTCCAGGAACGCCCAAAATTAATAAGCTGTGCACGAATATCGCCGGAACACTCTAGCTTTAATATAACGTTATACTTGTCATTATTTTTCCATGAGAATTCTTGAGCGAGTGCGCTCTTCCCAATCCCTGGCAGGCCTACAAGAGCAACAATATTTTCTGCCTTGAAAATACTTGACACTTTACTAAGTTCTTCTTTGCGTCCCTGAAAGAAGGCATTTTCTGTTGGTACGTGATATGCAAACTCTGCGCCATAACTTGCCTGGGATGTAAGAGAGATAAATATTAAGAGAATAAATAGGGTAAGCTGCATAAAAATTACTTGCCTCGAAACTGTATAACATTTGCAGGTACAATCTTTTCTAGAGGAAATGCTTTAAATGGAATTTCAATAATTGTACTGTTTCTTGGAGGCGCAAGTTCATTCTTAACTTCAATGTTGATGTTGGCTCCTTCTGCTAACTTTAACACCCGATCATTCTCTAGAGAGACCAAATCCCCCCTTTTATTAAAGGAATCATGCGCAAAGGTTTTAATCTCATGTATATAACCTTGATCAATGATATCAACTACAAGAGTATCGTTATTAATTCGAATAAGAATATTAATAAAGCCTGCATGCGGTGAGCGTTTAATAATATTTTTTAATACATTGATAAATAAAAGCTCAATAATGAGCGGATCGTGGTTAATGATCCCAGGCACACTGTGTTGAAAGCTAATCTTAATCTCTTTGTTGTAAATGTCAGGGAATAGGAAGAGGATGCTCTTGTGTAAAATTTCTGAAACATCAGTATCTTCAAATTTAGTCGGATATAAAATACCTTCTTCCAAGGCATATGATGGTTTTTCAACAGTAAGGTTAAGCTCTTCAAGGCCTTGAGGAGTTAGGATGTCAGTGTTTAAACTGCCTTCAATATATCGAGATATGACATAATGAGAAGCGGTGAGAATTTTAATATCTTCTTGTTGTCTGAGAAAAACTTCTTTGAGGATTTTTTCTCGCTCTTTAATGGATTCTGCATATTGTACTTCAATGCTTGTTTTATGTTTTAGCTTTGAGATTTTCGTAAGAAATACAAATTTGAACATTAAATGTGAAGAAATTATTAGTAAAAACAGCATAAGCAATGCTGCCCATAGTGTTGTTCTTTGTTTAATATATATTTTATAGGCGTTTTCTTCTTGTAGCTTCGCAAACAGGGCTAATGGAGTCTCAGGAATAACAACATAATAATCATAAATATTGCCTAAGATAGTAATTGAATTAGGCAAAGAGCCATATGCTTTGTCTAGCTTGTCGGGTTGTAAAAACGGATAAATATTTGAGCTTAATACGATATTGATGTGATCAGGCTTATACTCTGAATCTACCATTTCTTTTGCTTCACAGGATAAGATAAGAATACCATCTAATTGTTTAGAAGATGCATGCTTAATACGGCGCATGTAATACAGCATTCCATCCCATAGATAAAATTCTCCTCGAGGAGAAACCTTTGAAAGCTTCTGTAATAGTTCTCTGGGAAAATCTGTTAAATCTGATATTCCATACGGGCTGATAAAAAAGCGTTTATCTCTTTCAAGAATGTAGTGTGAAGCAATAAATGGAAATATTCTTGAGTGTTTGGAAATATTGAATACTGGTGTGCTAAGAACTTGCACAATTTTATTTATAGAATTTGCATGGTTAATTCGTGTCTCTATAATGTTAGCTTCCTCTTTAATATTATTAATGCGAGTTTGGAGTAATGCTTGAAGCCCCTTGATGGCTCGTTCGTTGAGATGTTTTCTTGATTCTATAAAAGAAACATAGTCCCAAAACACACCTATTAAGCATATAATGATAAAGAAAGCAGCTAGAGGAATGAATATGCTTCTGTAGATAGGCTTATATTTATGAGTTTCTGGTACATCCATGGTCTTTAGTTCTTAAGAATAGGAGTTTTTACATTTTAAGATAGCCGTCATAGTAGCTTTGAGATATTCCGTAGACAAGTCAACTCTACTTTAAAATAGTATTTATAGCTTTAAGGATTTTAGTTGAATAGTTTTAGTCTGACAATGCTAGGTTATCTAGTGGTTTTAAAGGCTGTGATTATAAGCACTCTTCGATAGAAAATTTTTGCTTACTTTATTTTCAAATTTGCTCCCCATATGCTCCCCCATGAAGAGTACAGTTTAGAAGGCGCCTTTATAAGCTATTGATTTTCTTGGTGGGCGCTATAGGGCTCGAACCTATGACCCGCTGATTAAGAGTCAGCTGCTCTACCAACTGAGCTAAGCGCCCACACCTAAGAATGCTACCGTCTTAGCAAAGCATTGCAGAGCTGTCGATAATTTTTTTTAAATAAGGCCTTCAATTCGTCCTACTCTGATGTCGCGATGAATAGAAATCGACATTAAAAGCCCCAAAGCCATCATAAAAGTTAGCATAGAAGTGCCCCCGTAAGAGACCAAGGGGAGAGGCACTCCGACAACAGGCACGAGTCCCATAACCATGGCTGTATTAATAAACACGTAAAGGAATAAGAGCATTGCCAGACCAATTCCCAGGTATCGTCCATATGCGCTGCGACTTTTTAGGCTCACATAAAAAGCATAAGCAATCAGGATAATATAAAGGAAAATTAAAATAGTGCCACCAAAGACGCCAAATTCTTCGCATAACATTGCAAAAATAAAATCAGTTTGTTTTTCAGGAAGAAAGTCAAGATGAGCTTGGCTTCCAGCCTGGAAACCTTTTCCCCAAAAACCGCCTGAACCTAGGGCAATATTAGATTGCAAGATGTGATAGCCAGTTCCCAGAGGATCTCGCTCTGGGTTTAAGAAAGTGAGGATACGTTCCTGTTGATATTGATGAAGGTGTTTCCATAAAAATGGCGTTGCTATTAAGACTATGCTCCCAAAAAGCATTATTTTCCATACTCGAATTCCCGCAGCAAAAATAATGCTAAAGCCCGCCAATATAAGAAGCGTCGCTGTGCCTAAATCAGGTTGCTTCATTACAAGAATGGCAGGCAACGAGATAAATAGAAGAGGGAGAATTAGCATCTTTGTTTGACCGGTATTTTCTAAAGGACTGTTATGAAAATAACGAGCAAGCGCCATAAGAAGAGCTACTTTCATGAGCTCAGAAGGCTGAAAATGAAAAACATAGAGATCTATCCATCGTTGTCCTCCCTTGCCGATGTATCCTATAATTTCTACAATGACTAACATCCCAAGAGAAATAAGATAAAGCACATACGATTGAGAAAGCCAGAAACGCAAATCAATTAAAGCAAAAATAATCAAGATTATAATTCCAACTGCAAACCGAACCATCTGTCGATCGGTCCACGGACTGAGATTACCTTGGGCGGCAGAATAAAGGACAAAAAAACCAATTGTTGCAATAAGAATTGGAATAACAAGAATGCCCCAATTTATTTGAGTTAGTTTATGAAGTATTTTATGATGTAACATTTAATTTTAAGATAAATCTGCTGGTTTTTTTCTTACTTTAAGGCCCTTCCAGTGCTTTAAGTGAGGAATTGATAAAAAGATAAGAATAACAATTGTGCTTAAAATTCCAATGATGAACATATCAAATGCAATCGTCATTCCTATAGCTGCCGTACACCAAAGCGTTGCAGCAGTTGTTAATCCTCGGATAAATCCCTGGTCACGAAAAATAAGTCCTATTCCCATAAAGCTAATCCCAGAAACAATTTGAGCTGCAATGCGTCCTGGGTCCCCGGAGCCAACATAAAAAGAGGCTAAACTAAAGATACAAGAGCCTAAAGCGATGAATCCAAAAGTTCTAATGCCTGCCTCATGACCCTTATATTCTCGTTCAAACCCTATGAGGGCTCCTAAAAAGAAAGCAATAATAATTTTAACACATAAATGAAGCTCTAATTGCCAATCTATCTCCATTTATTTCTCCTTTATAAAATAAAAATTTATTCTTTTGAGGGATAAGGTTGTGGGTAATTGTAGGTACTCCCTGTTGGGGCTTCCGGAGGTCCTTTCTTTCCACAGCCGCTGATGAGAAGAGAAAAACTAAAAGTGAGAAGCGGTAAAAAAAGACTTAAAGATATCTTTTCCATTGTGTTATGCTCCTTAAGGCAGTAATCAGAAAATAAACTTAATTGAGCTTAGCACGGCTTCCTTTGGAGGAAAATCATGAAAACTTTAAAAACTCTTTATCTTTTATTCTCATATTTTATTATCAGTCAAGCAGCCTCTGCAAATTTAAGTCGATATGAGATCGTTTCCCCCCAAGAATTACCTACTTTTAGTTTTGGTAATCATGAAGGATATCCAACGGATTTAGCGCAATTCAAAGGTAGAATAGTTCTTTTAAATATTTGGTCTCTAGGATGTGGTCCATGCATTTCTGAAATGCCATCTTTGGACCGTTTGGCTGGAATGTTTCCTGACAAGGATTTTGCTGTTGTTGCAGTCAATATTGATCCTTTGAGATCTGAAGCTATTAAGTCATTTTATGACAAAAGCAAGTTTCAATACTTGAACATCTATCTTGATCCTTATGGAAAAGTAAAGGAAGCGTTACATTGGAGAGCATTACCTACCACCATCATCTTGAATCGCGAAGGAAAAATGGTTGGGCGCATGATTGGAGCCACAAGTTGGGATAGCTCGGAAGCTGTTGAATTGATAGAGAGTTTAATTGAGGGAAAAACTCCTAAACTTTCAGTTTCTTTATTTCAGCAATTAACTGATTTTTTAGGTAGCTTTTTTAATAAAAAGGCCGAAGAGCGCTGAGATATAAGTGGCCCTTAATAACATTTTAGCAATCTGATAGGTAGTTTAGCTTTTTAAAAGCTATAAGGTATTTAAGGTTGAGTGTTATTAAGTTTCAGTTTTAGAACGCAAAATGATGGGAATGTTGTCTAAATTAATTAAAAATATCCCTGCCCTTTGTATTATAGCGTTTTCAGAACAAGAGCGTCAACATGCTGAAAAAAATGCTTATATTATCACCCGTGCTTTCACGGCCTTTATGATAATAAAAGATGTTTTAGCTTAGATATATGTTTGGTTTTTAAAGAGAAGAGCAATGGCCGATTATCATACAAAAATGCTTATTATTGGATCAGGACCTGCTGGCTATACAGCGGCTATTTATGCAGCACGCGGCAATTTGAGCCCGTTGTTAGTTACAGGAATGCAGCCTGGAGGTCAGTTAACAATTACAACGGATGTTGAGAACTATCCTGGATTTGCTGATGTGATTCAGGGGCCTTGGTTGATGGAACAAATGCGAGCACAAGCCGAGCATGTAGGGACAAAAATCTTGTTTGATACAATTTTTGATATTGATATTTCTCAGCGTCCATTCGCTTGTTTAGGCGAGAGTGGGGATCGTTATATTGCGGAAACGATTGTTATTTCCACAGGAGCTCAAGCAAAATGGCTTGGTTTATCAAGTGAAGAAAAATTTCGGGGTTATGGCATTTCAGGATGCGCAACGTGCGATGCATTCTTCTTCAAGAACCAAGACGTTGTTGTGATAGGAGGTGGAAATACAGCTGTTGAAGACGCTTTATTTTTAACACAACATGCGAGCCAGATAACACTTGTGCATCGACGAGATAGCTTACGAGCTGAAAAAATCCTCCAAGATCGTCTTTTAAATAATCCTAAGGTTCGAGTTATTTGGAATCATACGGTTGAAGAAATTTTAGGTGAAGAAAACCCAAAAAAAGTAACAGGAATTCGTATTAAAGATGTTGATAATGGTACAACACAAGTTTTGGAGACTCAGGGTGTTTTCGTGGCGATCGGTCATAAGCCAGCCACTGAAATTTTCCAAAATAAGCTTGAATTAGATGAGCATGGCTACATTAAATGTCGCCCAAATTCAACGTGGACAAGCATTCCTGGAATTTTTGCTGCAGGAGATGTGCAAGATAGTATTTATCGTCAAGCGGTAACAGCAGCGGGACAAGGATGCATGGCTGCTCTTGATGCGCAGCGTTTTCTTACAGAACAATAAAGAGTAAACGAGATCTAAGGATGTTATCAAAAACTTACTCTCCTCAAGAGATAGAAGAAAAGCATTATAAAGCTTGGGAGTCTGCCAAAGCATTTCAAAGTGGACAAGAAAAGGGAGCAACGCCTTATGCTTTAATGATGCCACCCCCAAATGTGACTGGCAGCTTACATATGGGGCATGCATTAACCTATACTTTACAAGATATACTTGTGCGCTACCATCGCATGCGGGGATTTGATGTATTGTATCAACCTGGTATGGATCATGCAGGAATTGCAACGCAAACTGTGGTTGAGCGTCTTCTTGAACAAGAAGGGCTTGAACGGCGGCAGTTAGGTCGGGAAAAATTTCTTGAGCGCGCATGGCAATGGAAAGAAAAATCAGGGGGGATGATTCTCAATCAACAACGTAAACTTGGAATTTCTCCTGAGTGGGAAAGAAGTCGGTTTACTTTTGATGAAGGGTTGAACTATGCAGTCCGAAAAGTTTTCGTTGATTTATATAAAGAAAAATTAATTTATCGAGCTAAGCGTTTAGTTAATTGGGATCCTAAACTTTTAACCGCTGTTTCAGATTTAGAAGTCAAGAATACTGAAGTTAAAGGTCAGATTTGGCATATCCGTTACCCTCTAAAGGGAGAAGAAAATAAGTTTATTATTGTCGCAACAACGCGGCCTGAGACGCTTTTTGGTGATACTGCGGTAGCTGTGCATCCTGAAGATGAACGTTATCATCACTTGAGAGGGAAGAAGGTTATTCTGCCTTTAGTGGGGCGTGAAATTCCTATTATCGAGGACAATTACTGTGATCCAGAGAAAGGGACAGGTGCTGTTAAAATAACGCCTGCTCATGATTTTAATGATTTTGCTGTAGGTCAACGGCACCAGCTTGAGATCATTAATATTTTAAACATCGATGCACATCTTAATGAAAATGTACCCCAGGAATTTCAAGGGATTGAACGATTTTCTGCACGTAAAAAAGTAATCGAAGTCCTGGAAGCACAGGAATTATTAGAAAAAGTTGAGGATGTGCATCAAACTATTCCTTATGGGGAAAGGTCTGGAGTGATTCTCGAGCCTCGATTAACGGATCAATGGTTTGCAGATGCTGCTGTTTTAGCAAAGCCTGCTTTAGAAGCCGTTCGATCAGGACGCACAAAAATAGTTCCTGAGCAATGGGCAACTACTTATTATAACTGGCTTGAAAATATTCAGCCGTGGTGTATTTCTCGCCAATTATGGTGGGGGCATCGCATCCCCGCTTGGTATGGTCCAGATGGTCAAGTTTTTGTTGCAATGGATGAGCAAGATGCCATTCAGCAAGCACATGCTCATTATGATAAGAATGTTCAATTGTGCCAGGATGAAGACGTATTAGATACCTGGTTTTCTTCGGCTCTTTGGCCTTTTTCAACGTTAGGATGGCCTGAAAAGACCCCTGAACTTCAACGTTATTATCCAACAACAACTCTAGTTACTGGTCTTGATATCATTTTCTTCTGGGTTGCGAGAATGATGATGATGGGACTTAAATTGATGAGTGAAGTTCCTTTTCATACGGTTTATCTCCATGCTCTCGTGCGAGATGTTGAAGGAAAGAAGATGTCTAAATCTAAAGGAAACATTGTTGATCCTTTAGATTTAATGGAACAATATGGAGCTGATGCTCTACGGTTTACCATGGCAGCACTTGCGGCTCCGGGACGTGATATAAAATTTTCAACAACAACAGTTGAAGGCTATCGTAATTTTGCAACAAAACTATGGAATGCAGCTCGCTTTTGTGAAATGAATGAGTGTCGTTACGATCCAACATTTAATTTTCAAAATGCTAAAAGCACGATCAATCAATGGATTATTAATGAAGTTCATCTATTAACAAAACAGCTCAATGAAGCTTTAGAAGCTTATCGTTTTCATGAAGCGGCGAGCCTTCTGTATAAAACAATTTGGGGAAAATTTTGCGATTGGTACCTAGAGTTTGCAAAGCCTTTGTTAGCCTCAGAGGATTTAGCTCTCAAGGATGAAACGCAAAAAGTATCGGCTTGGGTTTTAGTACAATTTTGTCACCTCTTGCATCCGTTTATGCCTTTCATTAGTGAAGAACTATGGCAACAGCTTTCGGAAGGAAAACAAGGGCTTCTTATAACACAACCTTGGCCGCAGTTTATAGAAGAAGAAATAGAGGCACAAAAGGAGATTTCTTGGGTTATTGAGTTAATAGAAACTCTACGTGGAACAAGAGCAACTTTAAATGTTTTAGCTTCAGAAAAACTTCACCTATGGGCACCTGAAGTGACGACTTTAACGGCAGAGCGCCTTAAAACACATAAACGGCTTATCGAAAGATTGGCTCGTCTTGAAGCGATTCATATTGAGCCTCTTACCATGACCCCTGGAACCCTTCAGCTTGTGATCGGAGATGACATTCTATATCTTCCACTCGGAGATATTATTGATGTTGAGGTAGAAAAAAAGCGTTTGACCTCTAGCTTAAGAGAAACTGAAAAAGAATTACTCGCGCTTCAAGCAAAATTAAGTAACCCTGAATTTGTGCAAAAAGCCCCTGAGGAAATTATCGAGAAGAATCAAGCTCGACATATCGAATTACAAGCATCACAACAAAAAATTGATAAAGCCCTACAGCAATTAAGCACATTTTAAAATTGCTCAAAGGAGAATTAGGAAGTGAGCCACTGTAGTTTAAAAGCATAAAAAACAGAAATGTAGGATACCTACTCAATCATAGACTTTTATGAGAAATTTATATATTATCTAATAATTAATGCAGGAGTCTGAGAGTGCTCAAGACCTTTTTAATTCAAAAGTTAAAGTTTAAGAAAAGGTCTTGTGCGCAAGTTCTCACAACTGAAACTTGGCGATGGTGGTGGGTAAAGCCCTTTTTGCTTTCGTTAAGTTTAATTTTTACAGTTGGAGAACGCCGATGTTACAAATTTTTAAGTATTTAATTTTAAGTTTATTTTTTAATCATGCATTTGCTAAATCACCGCAAATTGCTATTACCCAAATTGCCCCACATCCGTCTTTAGATCAGGTTCGCCAAGGTATTCTAGATGAATTGATCGAGCAAGGGCTCATACAGAGAGATTTAAGCGATCTCCTTTATCAAAACGCCCAAGGAAACATAACAATTGCGGCTCAGATAGCGCAAAGATTTGTTGCTTTGAGTCCGAAGATAATTGTTGCCATTGCAACCCCTTCTGCACAAACAATGTTGAAAGCTGCCAAAGATACTTCAATTCCAATTGTTTTTGGGGCTGTTACAGATCCTATAGGTGCGGGTCTTGTTTCTCGTTTACAAAACCATAAAGGGCATATAACAGGCACGATTGATTTACCTTTGCCGCAGGCCCAGCTATCGCTCGCCAAAAAAATTCTTCCAAATTTGCGTAAAGTTGGCCTTATTTATAATCCATCAGAGAAGAATTCTCAAAAACAAGTTAAAGCGATTAAAGAGGCTTCTATAAGTTTTGGTATAGAAGTTGAAGAAGCATCAGCTTTTAAAACAGCAGATGTTGCCCAAGCAACCTCTTACCTTACTGATAAAGTAGAGGCTATTTTACTTACAAACGATAACACGGTTATTTCAGCATTAGAGACGATCATCAAGATTGCAACAAAAGGAGGACTTCCTGTTTTTGCAAGTGATCCTGAATCCGTTAAAAGTGGTGCAGTTGCCGCTGTTGCAAATGATCAATATCAGGTTGGGCGAGAGACGGGCGTGATGATTGCTAATATTCTTAAAGGGCAAGATATTAAAAAAATAGATGTTCAAATTATTGCCGCAAGTAAGCATTATTTTAATAAAAAGACCTTGAAGCATTTCGGTCTTAGTAGCCCTGCATTTGATAAAGAACAATTAAAAGGTTAACATTTATAGCAGGTATAAAATTTTTACAGAATAATCCCAAATAACTTTAAAAAATTCTGTTCAAATTCGCGCTTAAAAGGAACATAAGTTTCTTTTAGTTGCCTATTATCATTATCAAATTGAGAAATCTTGAATGGAATGCTTTGTTTATACAAAAGTTTTTTCATAATTCTTCTCCCCCTCTTTATTACTATACGATCAAATTGAACGATAAGACATAATTTATGTTTACTATCAAGAGCTTACATAAATAATTTTATGGGCTTTAAATAATTTCTTATTTTTCGAATATTTAATATAAAAGCCGGAATTATTTTTATATTATGTTAAATAAAAATCGCTTCAAGGTGAATTTTTAAAAATTTTTCTCTTCTATTTGAGTAGTTTTGTGCAATTTAGTCAATTTTAGTTGACTTTTTGCCTTATTATTGCTTAAAAAATAGAAAGTTTTTTAACTTTGCATACTTGGTAGGTTAGTTACCACTTGAAAAGTACATAAAATTCCTTAATTGTAGGAAATATTTTTCAAAAGGCATCAAAAAAAATTGAGAACAAATGAACTTCAAAATAATGCAACAGCCTAATTCTTTTCTACGTGGTTTTTTCATGTGGTTCTGCGCAGCTATTTTTTATGGATTTCAATTCATTTTGCGCGTCTCTCCTAGTGTAATGGCGCAAGATCTTATGGCATCTTTAGCTATTGAAGCTTGTACTTTAGGAGCACTTGTCTCGTTTTATTATTGGGGTTATTCAATCATGCAGATCCCTGCAGGCTTGTTACTGGATTCTATAGGTCCTAGAAAACCTTTGAGTTTAGCGTGTATTTTATGTTTCTTAGGTGCTCTTTTATTCGCAGGAGGGCAACATATCGGGTTATTATTTTTTGGACGATTTCTAATGGGGATTGGCTCTGCTTTTGGTTTTTTAACTTGTATTAGAATAGCATCAACATGGTTTCCAGCCGAAAAACTTGCTATTTTTGTGGGTTTTACACTCGCGATTGGAACTGCTGGTGGAACAAGTGGTGGCTTACCTCTAGCTCTGCTCGTCCAAGCTACAGACTGGCAAACGACAATCTATATTTTAGCATGTATAAGTCTTGCCTTAGCTATCGTGATCTGGTGTGTTATCGCTGATGGAGGGCCTTCTATTAACACTTTAGATCAAAAGGTTCCAAATAAACCCTCACTTTCTCTAAAGCATATCACAATTTTAATTCTTGAAATTGTGCGAAACCCTCAAACATGGCTTTTTGGAGCCTACGGATTCCTTATGTATATTCCTCTTTCTGGATTTGCTGATCTTTGGGGGGTTCCTTATTTGATGCAAGCATTTAATGTTGAGTGTGAAGTAGCTGCGGGCGCTCTTTCAACCTTTTATGTAGGCGTGGGGATAGGGGGGCCACTATGGTCATGGATTTTAACTTTTTTTAAAAGTTATCGACGTTCAATGATTGTGAGCGCTTTTGTAACGCTTTTATTCTTATCAATAGTAATTTATCTTCCTCAGATTCCTTTTACTGCAGTTTACAGTTTGTTCTTTATTGCAGGTGCTGCGTCCTCAGGGCAGTTTCTTGCCTTTGCAAGCGTTGCGGATATTAATGATCGAAATCGTGCAGCCACGGCTTCCGGTGTGCATAATATGTTATGCATGTTTAGTGGTATTTTAATGCAACCTGTCATCGGCGCAATTTTAGATCTTGTTTGGAATGGAGAGCGCGTTGCTGGAAGCCCTTATTATAGCCTTACCGATTATCATTTAGCACTTGCAATTGTCCCACTAAGCCTAGTTTTAGCAGCTTTATGTGTTCTTTTTATTCGAGAAACATATCCGGCTACTTCTGCAAACGATAAGCTTCTTACACAAGAAAGATAAGAAGAAAGCGCGGTATTCGTATTCCAGTTTTTGTTTTTTATAAGAGGAAGGCTTATTTCTCTTCTACAGGAGCTTTACGGCGTATTGAGGCGATAATTGCAATAAAGAAGATAAATAAAATAATTCCTAACGATATCTGAATCGGAACTTTATAAGCTTGGTGAATAAGCATTTTACATCCAACAAAAATAAGGACGACCGATAAAGCATGTTTTAAGTAATAAAAACGCGGCAATAGATTGGCGATAAGAAAAAACAAAGAGCGCAATCCAAGAATAGCAAATATATTTGAAGTGTACACAATAAATGGATCTAAAGTGACGGCAAGAATTGCAGGAATAGAATCAACTGCAAAAACGAGATCACTTATTTCGATGCTGATGAGAACAAGGAAGAGAGGCGTGGCCATCAATTTACCATTTCTTCTGGTGAAAAAACGATTGCCCATATAATCTTCAGTAATAGGAATAAAGCGCTTAATAAAATTTACAAATTTATTCTGGCTTAAAGTATTAAGATGCTCTTGCTGTTTTGACATTTGAATACCAGAATAAATAAGAATGGCACCAAAAACATAAAAAACCCAAGAGAATCTCTCAAGAAGCTCAAGTCCCGCAAAGATGAGAACAAGCCTCATTAGAATTGCTCCTAAGACACCCCAAAATAAGACGCGATGATAAAGATGAGGTGATAAAGAAAAGTATTTGAAAATCAATACAAAGACAAAAATATTATCTAAACTAAGTGATTTTTCAATAAGGTATCCTGTGAAGAATTCTAAACCGGCTTGGGATCCTTTTAAGACAAAAATTCCTAAATTAAATAAAAGAGCTAAGCCAATCCAAATACAGCTCCAAATAGTTGCTTCACGAGGTGCAATAATATGATCTTTACGATTAAGGACACCTAGATCGATGACCAGCAAAATTGCAATAAGTCCCAAAAAACCAAACCAAGGAAGAAGAGAAATTGCCATAACCCCACTCATTATAAGCTGATATATTAAATATTGAATATCAAGATTCTTGATATTTCTTTAAAATTTTTAAGATAGTTTCAGCTGCAAGCTTACTGGGTTGTTTATTCTTATTTGTTAAAAGTGTTCTCATCGTTGAGAGCTCTTGCCGTAACGCTTGATTATTTTCTTTTTGCAGAATTTCATAAAGATGGTTGGAAATTAAATCTGGACGACAATTTTTTTGAAGAAATTCGCCAACAAGAGGCTTATTGAGGAGTATGTTGACCATACAAGCATAAGGAATACGGATGAGACGTTTTAAGATAAATGCCGTCAAAGAGTTGACTTTATACGCAATAAGAAAGGGGGTTTGTGTTAAACCAAGTTCTAAAGCAACCGTACCAGATGCCGCAATTGCTGCATCGCTTGCAATCATAGCCTGATACTTTCCTTGTTCATCTGTAATAAGAGAGAACTTTAAGTTAGTTTTTTCCATCTCTTGTCTAATGTAAGTTTCAAAATGAGGAAATGTTGGAATAATCAAGCGAAAGTTCTTTATTTTTTGATTGAGCTGCTGAAGGGATTTAATAAAAACAGGAAGAAGAGAAGATACTTCTCGAGTTCGACTTCCCGGTAATAGGCAGATAAGCTTCTCCTCTTTTTTTAAAGAAAATTTTTTTCTCAACACATCTGATTTAAATGTATCAAATTTTTCTTCTGTAAGGGGGTGCCCCACAAAAGTTGTCGGAAGGCCTACCTTCTCAAAATAGGGAGGTTCAAAGGGGAAAAGCACTAAGAGGTGATCTAAAAAACGTGCGATTTGTTGAGCACGTTTTGGACGCCATGCCCATACAGAAGGTGCTGTGTAGTGAACAAGAGGGAAACCATATTTTTTTAGGCGCTTTGCTAAGCGAAAACTAAATCCTTTAGCATCAATCGTAACAATGATGTCTGGTTTTTTTAAAAGGATATCTTGTTCAGTTTCATTTAAGCGCTTTAAGATCCGAGGAATATGGGGTAAAACCTCCATAATCCCCATGATAGACAATTCTTGAAGCGGGAAAAGAGATTGAAGACCTTGCTCAGCCATAAGATGTCCACCAATTCCTGAAATAATGCAGTTTGGTACTTTCTTTCTTAAGGCTTTTATCAAGCGAGTCCCAATAACGTCGCCAGATGCTTCACCAGCAACAAGATAAATATGAGGTGTTTTCATTCTCTTCTCTCAACTCCAATAAGAAAGAGCTGGTGTTCATCGGCAAATTGAATCATCTCCTCTTTGTTCAGCATAATAACACCGAAGGCTTCTACAGCAAGTCCTCTAAAGCCTCCTTCTTGAATTCTCTTGAGAGTCTCAAGTCCAACAGTGGGCCTATCCACTCGCACTTCTTGTTGTGGTTTCGTAATTTTAACCAGAACACCGCCAGAGCCCGCGCGTTTAAGACTGGCGCATCTCTTAAGAAGAGCTTCGGTTCCTTCAATGGCTTCAACACCTAGTACAAGGCCTTGTTGAATCATAACAGCTTGACCGACATCGCAACTTCCCAAAATAGTTGCAATTTTAAGACCTAAAGAAATATCTTGTTGATCTTGTGAATCAGGCCGATGTTTCCCTAGCACGCCATGGGGTGCTAAAAGAGAGTTTCCAATAATATTCTCGGCACTTACCACGGTAAAACCTTCGCATTCAATCAGGTGAATGATGGCACGTAACAAAGAGTCATCACCCAAAATCTTGTGAAGATGTTTTGCAAGCCAAGTTGCTGTAAAAGCATCTGGCTTTAATTCACTCCAGGATGGTCGTTTGATAGGACCTACCATGACAATTTCTTGGACGCCCTGTTGCTTTAAGTAATCAAGAGCTTTCTTTGTTTGCCCTAATCTACACCAGATATGAGGCAGATTTTCAATTAATTGAGGATCTGTTTGATTTTCAAAAGCAATGATAGAGAACTGACGACCTTGTTGGACGCAAACTTCGATAATCTTTCGTGGCAATTGTCCTGCGCCTGCAATAATGCCTAATTTAGATAGGGAAGTTTGTGACATCAGCTTTTAGGAACACAAATAGGGCGTTTAGCTTCTGGAGAAAGAATAAATTCTATCACTTCTTTTACAGATGGCTCATTCTTATATTTTTGAACAGCTTGCTCAGCACGTTCTTTTAGGGGGAGAGCCCCTTCAAAGATATCTTTATAGGCAGATCTTAAAGATTCGACTGTTTCTCGGGTAAACCCCCGACGTTTTAAGCCAATCAGGTTGATTCCATAAAGATTTGCGCGATCACCTTTGACAGAGCCATAAGGAATGACATCGTCTTCAACAGCGCTCATTCCACCAATGATGGCATGTTGACCAATGCGGACAAATTGATGAATTGCAGAAAGGCCACCGATAATAGCATAGTCAGCAACCTGAACATGACCAGCAAGCGTTGCACAATTTGCCATAATAATATTGTTTCCGAGCATACAGTCATGAGCGACATGGGAGCTTGCCATAAAAAAGCAATGATCACCAATTGTTGTGACTAATCCTCCTCCTTCTGTGCCTCCTTGCATTGTCACATATTCTCGAATCACATTATGCTTTCCAATTTTAAGAAGAGAAAGTTCACCTTTATGTTTTAAGTCTTGAGGAAGATGGCCAATAGAAGCAAAAGGATAGATTGTTGTCTTTTCACCTATTCTTGTGTTTCCCGCAATAACGACATGAGAAATGAGGTGGACTTCATCTTCAAGGATGACATCTCCTGAAAGGACACAGTAAGGTCCAATCTTTACACCTTTACCTAACTGAACAGTGGGTTCAACGACAGCTGTCGGATGAATTTGTGTCTCGGAAGCGCTAGCGGTTGAAGTTTCTACCATTAACGTTCCCCTATCATCGCGGTACAAATAGCTTCAGCATGAATTTTTCCATCGACCAAAGCCTCTCCTTTAAATTTCCAAATATTACGACGATTCTGAATTTTTTGCACACAAAGTTGAAGTTGTTGGCCAGGAAGGATGGGTAGGCGGAAGCGTGCTTCATCAATAGCCAAAAAATAAACGAGCCGTTCTTCGGCGGAATCCAATCCTTGAGCAACCACGATGCCCGCGGTCTGTGCCAAAGCTTCAACAATTAGAACCCCAGGCATTACAGGATGTCCTGGAAAGTGACCTTGAAAAAAGGGCTCATTAAAGGTGACATTTTTAATCCCAACGCCACTTTCAAAAGGAATAACATTTTCTGCTCTATCAACCAGGAGCATGGGATAGCGATGAGGAATTAGTTTTAAGATTTGCTCATGATCAAGGTTATACATCTGAACCTTTCCAGCTGTTTCAGTCATTACTTTTCTTTCTTTTTTTGATGATCTTTCGTTATTTTTGAAAGCATTACAGTTTGTCGTAGAAAATCTTGAATGGGGATGGCAGGGCTCCCAGCCACGGTCTCTCCATCTTTAATATTTTTCATAACACCACTCTGAGCTCCAATTTTTACGCCATTGCCAATCTTTAAATGCCCAACAAGACCCGCTTGTCCAGCAGCAATGACATGATTTCCGAGTGTTGTACTGCCAGCAATTCCGACTTGTGCTACAAGAATACAACCTTTTCCAAGGACCACGTTATGTGCGATCATGACAAGATTATCAAGCCTTGAGCCTTGCCCAATAATTGTATCTCTTAAAGATCCACGATCGATCGTTGTATTGGCGCCAATCTCTACGTAATCCTCAATAATCACTCGGCCTAATTGGGGAACAGGAATATGACCCAATTCATCCATCACAAACCCGAATCCAGCTTGCCCAATTCTAGCGCCAGGAAAGATAGTAACATGGTTTCCAATAAGAGCATGAGAAATAGTCACACCTGCTCCAATCTTGCACCCTTCACCAATGGTAACTCCAGCACTAATCACAGAGTTTGCGCCAATGTGTGTATTGTTACCAATTTTTGCGTGTTCTTTAATAATAGCGCCATATTCTACAATGACATTTTCACCAAGCTCAGCCGAAGGGTGGATTGGCTCTGTCATGGGCACAAAGCCACCTTCAGGTTCGGGGTAAAAAGTTGAGGCGACAAGGGCATAAGCACGCTGCGGTTTTGGGGTAACCAATAAAGCCATTGAAGAAGGGGCCTGCGTGACCATATCGGGTGAAATAAAACACGCACCTGCTTTGCTTTTTGTAAAAATATCCTTATAATTTGGGTTATGAAGCATGGCTAAATCTGAAGGAGTTGCCTCTTCTAAGGGAGCAAGCCCGATGATAAGGCTATCTTCATGAAGTTGTCTTTCTTTAGGAAGGATAAGCTCTGTTTCAGAAAGTTCAGAAATTCTTTTGAGACTTAGTGGTCCGTGAGAATGATAAAAGCGAGAATCAATCATCTTTTGTATAAGTTTTATTCAGGTTAAGAAAGCATAGGAAGTTTATAAGCTTCCTATGCTTCATTTGATATTTTTTAAGCTGCTGGCACCTTAAAATCGACCTTAGGAAGCTTTTCGTCTAATTGTTTGAGAATTGCATCGGTAATTTCATGGTGATCCGCTCTAAAGATAACAACAGAGCGAGGAATGACAAGCGTGTATTTGTTCTTTTCTGAAGCTTCCACAACAAGCTTAAGAATAACTTTTTGAATATCTTCACGTGCATCACTGAAAGCTTTTTCAAGCTGCTCACGGCGTTTACCAACTTTTTCATGAACTTGAGCGACTTGGCGCTCAAATTCTTCACGTTTTTTATTAAATTCATCGGGTGAGAGTTTTTTTTGTTCTTCAATTAATTTTTTTTCAAGCTCACGCAATTTTATTTCATGTTTAGAAACTTCTTCTTGGAACTTAGAGCGTTGTTTTTCTAATTCAGTAATAAGCTGTTTTGCTGATTTTGAGGCTTGCATAAGCTTGTCTACATCAACAACAGCAACTTTTAAGGGATCTTCTGCGGCGTCAAGAGGAGAAGCTAACATTCCTATACTCAAACAGCCTACCAACAATAATTTTGAAGTTAATAATTTCATATTTTTTCCTTTCTACCAACGTGTTGAAAAACCAAACAAGACAACCTGTCTCTCATCTAATTTATTTTTTGCAATTGCTTTTGCAATATCAATGCGTAATGGGCCCATAGGAGATTTCCAGCGTAAACCCACTCCAACAGAAGCACGAGGTTTCTTATTATCAAAAACTTCAGGCCCTCTCTCTTTTGATTGCCAGACACTTCCTACATCTGAAAAAATCGCGCCTTTGACACCAAATTCATTCGGTAGACCTATAGGGAACGTCAGCTCAAGAGAGCCAGAATAAAATTGATGTCCTCCTAAGGCATCTTTTGTTGTTTTATCACGTGGAGAGACACCACCTGGCGAAAATCCTCTCAATGTATCCCCCCCTAAAATATAACGATCTGCAATACGTGTTTTTTTACCCATTTCCACCATAACACCATATCGAGCACTTACTTCTAAAACCCAATCATCTGAGAATGAATAAAAATGGCTTCCACTTACTTGGTTCTTAAAATATTTAATTGTTCCCCCAAGTCCTGCAAATTCATTAGTTAAACTAAGGCAATAACCAGTTGTGGGATCAATCTTGCTGTCTCTTCGATCATAGGTCAATGTATGGATTATATCTGAAAGGATTGAATTACGTGGTTGGGCTCGAAGAAATCTAGACGCACTTGCTTTCATGTGGGTCACTTTATCTGATTGAATTGTATAAGCCCAAAGTTGACTTAAGTTTTCAGACAACATATAGCCCATAAGCAACGATAGTCCATGAACTTGTTGATCGTAAGATGCATCAAGATAACGAGTCCGAGTGACACGGTAAACGTCAAATCCAGCCATAAGTTCTCGACCTAAGAAATAAGGCTCAGTAAGACCAAAATTGTATTCTTGCCGATGTTTTCCATAAGTGATGCCAGCTCGAAGATCTTGACCTTTTCCTCTAAAATTGTGTTCAGCAAAGCGAATATCAGCTAAAGGACCATCTGCTGTAGAAAATCCACCACCAAAACTAAGCTCACCAGTGCGGTCTTCTTCGATTTCTATTTTAATATCGGCTTTATCAGGATTATCTGAAGGTTGTTTAGTTAATGTGACTTTCTTGAAAAAGCCTAAGTCCTTAATACGTTTTTCCGAATGTTTCATCTTATTGGAGTTAAAAGCATCTCCTTCATCGAGCTCAATTTCTCGGCGAATCACCTCATCATCCGTGCGATCGTTTCCAATAATATCAATATTATTAATGTAAACTTTGGGGCCTTCTTGAATGACAAAGGTAATATCGAGAAGGTGCTTATCAGTATTTTTTTGGATTTGTGGTTGAATATCGACGAAAGCATAACCAAGGCTGCCAAGTTCATCAACTAAAAGGTTAATGGTGTTCTCAACTTCTTTATTGCTGTACCAATCGCCTGAGGTAAAAGGTATTTTCTTTTCTAAAATTTTAGTATTAAGCCCTTTAAAATCAGTGCTAATTTTTACTTCACCAACTTGATAGCGTTCACCTTCTTCAAGGGTGAAAGTAATAAAAAATTCCTCACGATCAGGTGTTAGTTCAGCAACGGCAGACTTAATTTGAAAATCTGCATAACCATGTTCAAGATAAAACTTCCGAAGTAGTTCCTTGTCATAAGAAAGGCGGTCAGAGTCAAAAGTGTCATCTGAGGTAAAGAAACGATACCAGCGAGTTTCTTTTGTTTGAATGGCGCTTTCAAGTTTGCTTTCGCTAAATTTTTTATTTCCAATAAAAAAAATCTTGCGCACAACAGTTGCGTGACCTTCTTTTACTTCAAACACCACATCAACTCTGTTTTGTTCACGCTTAATGATTTGAGGCGTAACAACGGCCGCAAAATATCCTTTCAATCGGTATAAATCTTGAATGCGCTGAGTATCATTCCTAAGTCGTGTGAGTGTGTATACTTGGCGAGGACGCAGTTGCAATTCACCTTTAAGGAGATCATCAGAAAGTTTATCGTTTCCTTCAATAACAACCTGATTTACAATAGGATTTTCTTTAATATGGATTATTAAAGTATGTCCTTTGACCTCAAGGCGAGTATCCGTAAAAAGGCCTGAGGCGAATAAGTTTTTGAGAGCTTGGTCTATTTCTTCTTGGTTGTAGACTTTTCCAGGCACTAACTCAATTTGCGCTAAAATAGTTTCTTTTTCAATGCGTTGATTTCCTTGGATTTGAATGTCTTGAATAAGAGTGGAGGCGTGGAGAGCCTTCCCTTGGTAAGTCATCAAAAATGCAAAAATACAAAAGAAACGAATAAAATTGCTCACAATCACAAAACCTCTCATCAAACCCTTAATTGTTTATCCAAAAATATTTTTTAGAAATTCCAGCACTTTTAAGCGTGAAAGATCATTCCATGTTGAAAATACAACAAGGAAAATAACGAAAGTAAAACCAATTCGATAGGCAATTTCTTGTGCTTTTTCGCTGACGGCTTTTCCTCGAATAGCTTCAATAAAATAAAAAAGAAGATGGCCACCATCAAACATTGGAATTGGAAGAAGATTTAAAAAACCTAGATTAAGCGATAAAAAGATACAGAACCATAAAACTTCAGTGAATTCTTTTTGCATGATTTCGCCGGTCATTGTGGCGATACCAATGGGGCCACTTAATCCTTCTGTTGATTTTTTACCTGTGAGAATTTGGCCTATTGAAATAAAAGCTTGCGAGGTGAATTTGAGACAATCCCAAAGAGCATAAAAAGGGGCGGAATAAATAGGATGCTTTATATCTATTGTGCCATGGGTGACACCAAGGCGCCCGACGGTTAGATCCCCTTCTTTGGCTTCCTGAGGAATCACCTTAAGTGTTAAAGGTTGATTTTCACGATTGATGACAAAAGTTAATTCTTTCCCTGGATTTTCTCGGACAAGAGTGTACATGTCATTAAAGGAAACAATGGAACTCCCATTGATTTGTTGAACGACATCGTCACTTCTGAGCCCTGCAAGAGCGGCAGCGCTTTCTGGCATAATTTGGCCGATTTTTGCTGTTTCTGCAGGAATTCGTTGTCCGACAAAGATATATAGTCCTGTCATTAAAATTGCCGCAAAAAGATAATTTGCAAGAGGGCCGGCTGCAGAAATGCAAATTCTTTGCCAGACGGATTTATGAAAGAGAGATTGCTGCTTTTCTTCTTCGGTCATTTGAGCAATACGTTCTTGGTCGGGTTGGCTCGCGGCATTAAGGTCTGAAAACATTCGGACATAACCGCCTAAAGGTAAAGCGCTTACTTTCCAGCGCGTTCCCTTATTATCGTTCCATCCAAAAACTTCAGGGCCAAATCCAATTGAAAAGACTTCGACTTTCACACCATTTCGACGCGCTGCCCAAAAATGTCCAAGTTCATGGACGAAGACAAGAAGCGATAAAATAACCAAGAATGGAATGACTGTGTGAACCATCGTTTGAAGCACGTACATACAAAATACCTTATCATAAATTATCGCGAGTTTAGAAAGGCTCACGCAAGAAGGCAAGAGAGATATTAAAAAAAATAATTTTTTAAGTTTTAGAAGATAACAAAAAATTAAAGGAATTCATTTTTAATAAGCATTATTACACAAGTTCAAAAGGAATTTTAATAAATGTTAGAAGGAAAAGTTGCTGTTATTACAGGCTCAACAAGTGGAATTGGTCTTAATATTGCAATAAAACTTGCTGAAGCCGGCGCGTCTATCATGCTGAATGGATTTGGTGATCCGGTTGAGATTACGCAACTTTGCACCTCTTTAGAGCAAACCTACAAGGTTCAGGTAAAATATTTCGGAATTGATTTGGCGCAAGCAACGGGACCTCAGACTTTACTGACGTATACGCAGCAAACTCTAGGACGTATAGATATTCTCGTAAACAATGCCGGAATTCAATATGTTGCGCCTATTGAAAGTTTTCCTGCCGACAAGTGGGAGACCATTTTAGCGCTTAATCTTTCAGCCGCATTTTATGGAATTCAGGCAGCTCTTCCCTTGATGAAAGAGCAAAAATGGGGACGCATCATCAATATAGCTTCTGCGCACGGACTTGTAGCGTCTGCTTTTAAGTCAGCTTATGTGGCGGCCAAGCATGGCTTGTTGGGGCTTACAAAAACCGTTGCGCTTGAGACTGCGAGTGAAAATATTACCTGTAATGCGATCTGCCCTGGCTGGGTCTTGACCCCTCTAGTTGAGCGCCAGATTCAAGAACGTGCTCAACAGCAAGGAATTACTTATGAACAAGCAAGCCGTGATCTTTTAAGTGAAAAACAACCTTCACAACGGTTTGTATCTCCCGAAGAGATAGGTGATCTTGCGGTCTTTTTATGCGGCCCAGGGGGAAATTCAATGACAGGTGCGGCTCTAAGTGTGGATGGGGGCTGGACGGCTCAATAATCCATCATTAAATAATACCTTTTTTTGATTTTTATTACAGAAAACTGTTGCTTTTTTTCCTGAAATTTGTTACTATTATTGTAGTGGGTTGAAGAGCTGGCAAGCCCTTCAACAATCTCTCGAGAGACCCTAAGGGACTGATCACCCCGCTTAGATAAAAACGACTTAGATAAGATAAATTTAAAAAAGAAGGAAAGGAAATAGTTGTAATGAGTTAGATAAAATAAAGATGAGATAAAAAAAGGAAAAAAAGAAGGATTTTAAGAGTTTGTACGATGGGTTAAGCAAATGACCTGCTGCGCCTTAAAACTTAGGTTAAGAAAAGTAAAAAATAGGAGAAAATAAAAATGACTTAGTGAACAAACACCGTACATAGACTATGTACACCTTCTCTTCTGATCATTCAATGATTTTGGTGATTGGTAGAAAAAATTCTCACTCCTTTGGTACCAGGGAAGAGAGAAATAAATAAAAATGGATCTTTGGCATTGTGAAGAGGTTAGAAAAAACGCCTGGTGGAGTTAAACTAAAGGCAGTGCTGCAATACTTCAAGCATATTTACCTATTCGTGCTAAAGAAATAATGTCGCCATTAAGCAATGCTTAATGATATTTCCCAAGAAACGTTTATATCAAGATAGCAACTTTCCATATTTAAAAATTAATATATACATGCATGTAGTTAGAATACTGAGAGGAAGATAATGTTACTTGGTAAAAAAAATATACTAAGTTTATTTCTAATTTTATTAGTTTGCGCTTGTAAATCAAATCATCCTCAACAAATTGAGCCCATTCAATCTTTCAATGCAATAGATTTCAATTCTATAAAACCTGGAAGTTTGGTCATATTTGATGTTGATGAAACTCTTATCCAACCAGTGGATACTTTCTTGGTTAATGAACATACCCCACAAGGAAAAGCTTTTAGACAAAAATTAATACAAACTTATCCTATTCTGAAGTCTGATAATCATATTGCTAGTATCATGCTTCAAGAAGCACAAAGGCCCTTGCTTGAGCCCAATGTAATCCATCATATAAATAGGCTTAAAAATAGTGGGGTATTTGTCATTGCTTGTACGGGGATGAATACAGGACCTTATGGTATTCATAATAGTCTTGAAGAATGGCGTTATAACCACCTCAAATCTCTTGATTTTGAAGGCTCATTCAATGACATTGTGTTGAAAATATCTTATTCAGGACGCAATCCTGTATTTTACAAGGGCCTATTAGCTACAGATTTAAAACCAAAGGGACCAATAGTTGGTATATTCATTGATGCTCTGAAGTTGAAGCCACAAAATATTATCATGATTGATGATGACTACGATTACCTTTTATCGGTTAAAAATGAGTGTGAAAAGAGAAATATAAGTTTCCAGGGATATGAATATAAAGGCTCTAAGACTCTGCCATGGGATGAAGACCTTGTTCAGTTCCAAGCAGACTACTTAGTTAAGCATAAAAAATGGTTGAGTGATAAAGCAGTTAGAACTTTTATGAGATTCAACCGCAAAAAATTGTCGCTTTAAAATCAACAACTTTTTGGGGACATTTTATTAATTGGCTTTTTAAGAAAGGGCCTCATTTTAACGCCGTTGATACCGATCTCGGACCTTATCCAGTTGGGGAATGGTTTAATACTTATCGCCTTCACATTGTGCGTTGGCTTCAAAAAATAAATTAACTTTATTTATTTTCCTTTAAGGGAGCCCCAGTTGTACTAACGCGCAAATTGACTTCATTTGGCCCTTGAAAATCTAATTGAGTGGGGGTGCCAAAGGGCAAAGGATCATTAAAGTCGGCATGCCCAAAGCAGTCTGAGCCTAAAACAGGGATTTTGAATTCGCTCATTTCCTCGGCAAACGTTTTCTTGGCAAGGCGCAAATCTAGCCGTTGAGAATCATTTAACCCATTCTCAAAGTCTCCCAAAATAATTGCTTCAACCTCTTTAAAGAGGCGTGCTCTTTGAAATTGGGTCATCATTTCTAAAAATTTAGTTGCGGGCTCACCAGTATCTTCAAGAAATAAAATTCTCCCGCTCGTTTTTAGGTGTGTGAGTGTTCCAATGCTTCTTTGGATAACTGAGGCATTTCCTCCTCTAATTTGAGAATAGATCGTTCCTTGGCATTCTTGAGCGATGCTATTAAGGGGCTCAAGATTATAACTAACTTCTTGAGTTTTTCCCAAAAGGATATCAAAAATTGGCTGTAGAGAAGTTTTTTTATTTACAACCTGCGCGCCATCTTGATGATACGCTAAAACAGAACAATGAAGGGAAGGCCATCCCCATTTAGCGGCTAATAGATGAACAACTGTTGTATCACTATACCCCAATATAAGCTTTATTCTTGATGGAGCTGCAAGATCTTCTAGAGGCATGATCACTTTTGAAGCGCCACGTCCCCCTCGCAATGCCCAGACGACATCCACATTTTCAGCAAATAAAACCTCCTTTAAATGCTTCTGTCGATAAGCAAGGGTATTCGCATAGCCCAAAGGCTGTGGTATAATTAAATCATTGGGAGCCTCAGCACTGAAACCATTTTCTTTAAGAAAGGTTATTGATGTGTTTAAGTATGCTTTTGTTTCTTCAGGACCAGAACTTGGGGCAATAATATGAACCTTTCTGCCCTCTTTTAAGGGTTCCCACTCTAAGGTTGTACTGCTGGCATAAGCAGGAGTTAAGCTAAGTATAGTAAGAAGAACCCTAATAATTCTCATTAATATTATCCTTTAAGATTTGACATAACCTTTTCAACAGGAATATTTTTATGAGAAATTATTGTAGCCTAAGATTGAATATCTACAAGAGGTTTTCTTGGCAAATGAGCAAGATCATGCTACATCAGTCTCATTGAAAATAAATAACTAAAGCGGTTTATCCTATGACGCAGCCCCTTCGTCGTCCTTCCGTTGAAGAGTCTTCAGAGATCAAACAGGCTTATAAATTTCCACTTCAAGCTTCCGGGCTTACTCCTCAGTGGCAAGGGGTAATTTGGAAGCTTCTCGCCTGCCTCTTTTTTGCCTCCATCAATGGCATTGTACGTTATATCTCAGGAGGAACTGGCCAAGAAATCTCACCGCTTCCTTCTGCCGTCATCACTTTCTGGCAGAATCTTTTTGGATGCTTCATTATTTTACCATGGACGCTTAAAGATGGCCTTACTAGCTTAAAAACGAAATACCTTCGCCTGCAAACCATTCGCATTGCTTCAGCTGTATTAGGTGTTGTGCTCTGGTACATGTCTTTGGCCCATATGACCATCGCTGAAGCGGTCGCCCTAGGATTTACAGGGCCTATTTTTTCAGTCATTGGGGCGAAATTGTACTTAAATGAACGCCTTGGGATTATTCGTTTAATTGGAGTTAGTGTTGGTTTTATCGGTGCCTTCATCATTTTAAGGCCTGACCAAGCTCTATGGGGCTCACAAGCTACTTATCAATGGTATGTTTTTTTACCCCTTTTCTCTGCCATTGCTATCGCTGTTTCTAAGTTAGCCAGCCGTAAACTTGGTTCTTACGGAGAAAGTCCAAAAGTCATGACGTTAACCCTTTTATTTTTCATGTCGCCGTGCGCTTTGGTTCCAGCGCTGTTTGAGTGGATATGGCCTACTTTCCAGCAATTTCTTTGGCTTGGCCTTCTTGGGCTTTTCTCAATGGCAGCTCATTATTCTACAGCAAAAGCCTATCAGCTCGCTGAAGTCGTCTTCTTGACTCCTTTTGGATTTGCACGGTTATTATTTAGTGCCCTTATTGGATTTATTGCTTTTGCAGAAATCCCAACGTCACAATCCCTGTGGATTGGAGCGGCAATTATTGTCGTCAGCTCTATTTTACTGAGCTATGAAGAGAAAAAGTCTAAATCTTTCATCCGCCCTACTTCTTAAAGTAAGCCTAGAACCATAGGTATCCCAACAGGTGCTGTTTTTACTGCAACATTGAAAACTCTTGGTAAAAGCTCTGAAAATACAAATGAAACCTCATGCTTAATGGAAGGAATAGCAACATCTAAGACTTCATCAAGAACTGAAGCCTTTAATCCTGCAGCCTGGCGTACATCTTTCCGCTGTTGTGTTTCTTCAAGTCGCGCTGCATGGTTTTGCTGAATAGCTTTGAGGAGAACATCTGGCTTAAATTCTTCAATAGCCAGCCTCTGTTGAAGCCTTTTTTAAAGTGGCATTAGCTGAATTTTTCTCAGACTTCCTGTCTTGTTCATCAGGGGAGGGAGAAGTTGAGAGAGGGATTGCATGTGGCTGATCAATGTGAGGTTCTTCAAGAAGAGAAGTTGTTATATGGGAGAGAGCATGCGGTTCTTCGATATCTTCCGCTTTAAAAGGATCGGAGAGAATAAAAAGCCCTACCGCAACGGCTAAAAGTTGGAAGTAAAGCATATATCCTTCTTATAAATTCATCATTTTATCTTTCTTTCTATTTCTAGATTAAAATAAAAAATAAATATAAGGTTATTTTTTAAAAAATCTCTATTAATGCGTAACCATCTTATTTCTTCATCCCTTTATTGAAACTCAAAAAAATCAATAATCCTTCATTTAAATTTTTCTTAAATAACGCAGCACATAGTGCAAGATCCCGCCATGCTTGAAATATTCAACTTCATCGAGAGTATCAATGCGACATTTTAATTGAAGACTCTCAAGTTTCCCATTCTCCCGATGAAGGATACCTTCTACGATCATGCCAGGTATTAATTCTTGTTCAAATCCTTTAATATCAAAAAGCTCTGAACCATTAAGTTCTAACGTTTGTCGCGTCATACCCTGCGTAAATTCAAGAGGAAGAACCCCCATTCCAATGAGATTAGAACGGTGGATGCGCTCAAAACTTTCCGCAATAATGGCCTTTACCCCTAATAACCTTGTCCCCTTAGCTGCCCAATCTCGAGAAGAACCTGAACCATATTCACGCCCAGCCACAATAATAAGTGGCGTCTCTTCTTCTTGATATCGCATAGCGGCGTCATAAATGGACATCACATCGTCTGAAGGAATATGCCGAGTCATGCCACCTGTTACCGTTGGAATCATTTCATTTTTTAAACGGATATTTGCAAAAGTTCCTCGCATCATCACCTCGTGATTTCCACGACGTGCCCCATAAGAATTAAAATCCTCGGGCTTTATGCCGCTGTTTATTAGATATTGCCCGGCTGGACTTTCAATTTTAATGGAACCCGCCGGTGAGATATGATCTGTGGTGATACTATCGCCTAAAATTGCCAGAAGACGAGCTGATTTTATGGCCTGCAACGGCTGCGAAGCACTTGAAATATCTTTGAAGAAAGGTGGTAACTTAACATAAGTACTGTCTTTCTCCCATGCATACGTTAAACCTGTTTTTCCAACCAATGTTCGCCATTCTTGATCTCCCTCAAACACCGTTTCATAGCGTTTACGAAACATTTCAGGCGTGAGGTACTTACCGATTGCTTGGTTTATCTCCTCTTGTGAAGGCCATATATCTTTTAAATAAACGGGCTCACCATTCGCTCCTATCCCTAAAGGATCGCATACTAGATCAATATTAATTGTTCCTGCTAAAGCATAAGCAACCACTAGAAGAGGAGAAGCCAAATAGCTTAACTTGACTTGGGGATGAATTCGCCCTTCAAAATTGCGATTTCCCGATAAAACGCTTGCAACCGTTAAGTCATTTTCCTCAATTGACTGGGCGATTTCTGGTAACAATGGCCCCGAATTCCCAATGCAGGTCGTACAACCGTATCCAACTAAATAAAAGCCCAGTTCTTCAAAAACTTTCTGAAGATCCGCTTTTTCCAAATAATCGCTTACAACCTGAGATCCTGGCGCTAAAGATGTTTTAACCCACGGTTTAACTTTCAATCCTTTTTCAAGTGCTTTTCGCGCCAAAAGCGCTGCTCCCAGCATAACAGAGGGGTTCGAAGTATTGGTGCAACTCGTTATTGCCGCAATAGTGACATGCCCATCTTCAAGCGTAAAATGCTCGTTGTTTAATTTTACAGGAGCCTGAATGTGTCTTTTATTCTCATGCTCCAGAGCACTCTCAAATGATTTTTTGACATCCGAGAGAGCTAACTTATCTTGTGGTCTTTTTGGACCCGCCAATGTGGGTTCAACCTGGTGTAAATCTAGCTCAACAATTTCGCTATACGTTGGTTCATAATGATAATCATGCCAAAGTCCTTGTTCCTTTGCATAAGCTTCAACAAGTTGAACACGGTTGGTCGTGCGCCCTGTAAAAGTTAAATAATTTAAAGTTTCTTGATCGATCGGGAAAAACCCACAGGTTGCGCCATATTCTGGCGCCATATTTGCAATTGTTGCACGATCTGCAAGCGAAAGTCCTTGGAGGCCTTCTCCATAAAACTCAACAAATTTTCCAACAACTCCCTTCATACGAAGAATATGCGTGATTGTAAGCACTAAATCGGTTGCTGTGGCGCCTTCTGGAAGTTTTCCAGTCAGTTTAAATCCGATGACATCTGGAATACGCATCGAAATTGGTTGGCCTAACATTGCGGCTTCTGCCTCAATACCGCCAACACCCCATCCTAGCACAGAAAGACCATTGACCATAGTTGTATGACTGTCTGTACCGACAAGCGTATCAGGGTAAGCATACCATTCACCTTCTATGTGTTCACTCCAAACGACCTGCGCAAGGTATTCAAGATTCACTTGATGACAAATACCGGTCCCCGGAGGCACCACACGAAAATTATTAAATGCCTCTTGTCCCCATCTCAAAAAAGCATATCTTTCTTTGTTTCGTTGATATTCAAGGCTTACATTTTTTTGAAAAGCACTTTTGCTTGCATAAGAATCAACCATCACGGAATGATCAATAATAAGATCAACAGGGATTAAAGGGTTAATTTTTTGTGGATCTCCTCCGAAATCTTTAAAGGCTTCTCGCATCGCAGCGAGATCTACAATAGCAGGTACACCTGTAAAATCCTGCATAAGAACACGCGCCGGTTGGAAAGCAATTTCTTGAGGTGACGTTTTATTTTTTAGCCATCCATGAAATGCTTTTATATCCTCTATTCGAATTGTACGCCCATTTTCAAAACGAAGAAGATTTTCAAGAAGAATCTTTAAGGAGTAGGGTAATCGCTCCAAGCCAGAAAAATGCTTTTGAGCTTCCTGAAGACTAAAATAATTATAAGTTACTTTATTACATATTATTTTTTTCTTGGTTCCTAGCGAATTTTGGCCAAACTTTGCCATTATGTCCCCCTGTTTAGTCTTATTAAAATAACTCTATCATAGCCATAAGAGCTCGAAAAGTCAGAGATTAACGTAATTTTATCCAGACAGGGGCATGATCAGATGCTTTCTCGAGGGCGCGTACTTCAGAATTAATTCCTGCTGATTCTAAACGATCAGCAGCTTGTGGTGAAAGCAGAAGATGATCTATACGAAATCCTTTATTTTGTGCCCATGAATTGGCTCGATAATCCCACCAACTGAAGAGATGTTGACCTTGAAGAGATTCTTCCGAGTATTGAACACGAATTGCATCCGTGATTCCCAACCACAAAAGCTCTCGAAAAGCCTCTCGCTCCTTTTGGCTTGTTAGAATTCGCTCTCCTTTAAAAGCTTCTTCATTAGGTCCATCTGCAAGAAAAGGAGCCACATTATAATCACCCCCCCAAATAGCAATCTCTTTTGCTTCTAAGGATTTTTTCATGTGAGCTTTGAGCTTTTTATAGAAACTTAACTTGTAATGAAATTTGTCAGACCCTACTTCTTGGCCGTTAGGTACATAAATGGATGAAACGCGCATAGAGCCTACTAAAGCTTCGATATAACGCGATTGCGTATCTTCAAAGTCCGGCAGGCCTCGTACAACATCTTCGATAGGCAACTTGGATAAAATGGCGACACCATGGTAAGTTTTCTGACCATGCAGCGCAATATTATAGCCAAGATCCTCAAAAAACTCTGAGGGAAAAGCAGAATTTTCACATTTAATTTCTTGCAGCAAAACAATATCAGGTGCGTTTTCGCGAAGCCAATTTATAACTATCGGAAGCCGTGCCTTAATGGAGTTAACATTCCATGTCACAATTTTCATTTAAATCACCGAAAAAGAATTACCACAACCGCAAGATGATTTTGCATTAGGATTCTTGATAACAAAAGCCGCGCCGATAAGCTCTTCAACATAATCTATGGTTGAGCCCTGAATGATTTCATAAGTCATCTTATCCATAATAATTTCAACTTGCTGAGGCGACGCAAAAATGATGTCTTCCTCTAAACATGTATTATCAAAATGCAAAGTATATTGAAAGCCAGCACACCCCCCACTATTGATACAGACCCGTAACCGCTTCTCTTTTATTTCCTCTATCGGAAGAGCTAAAATTTGACTTTCTGCTTTTGAAGATATAAAAAGTCCAGCGCCTTCTATCAAAGAGTTGGTTTTCAAGGGTAGAAGAGAAAGAATCTCAGACATAAAATTTCCTAGGTGAATTTTGACACAGCTTCTTTTTTACTATAAATAGCAGAAGCAAAGTAAAATGAAAACAAGATGAATTTCTTTTCCTTTAAAGGAGATTGATTAATGCAGCAAAGCAAGTGGGATCAAGAGCGTTATTCTCAAGATAAGCCCAAGGTATCATTCACGGCAATCTTCCTAAATACCCCTTTACGTTATATTATAGGCATTTGTATCGTTGCGGCAGCCTTATTTGGTTTTTGGCGAATGACGGGCCCAGGCTCAGATCAGCTACCTATAGGAACAATTCCTATTATAAAACCTTTAGAAGGCCCCACAAAAATACGGCCTACCACCAATCTTAAAGATACTCATGAGGATAAAACGATCTATCAAAAACTTTCTGATACCCAAGATCCACAAAAAGTTGAGCATTTACTGGGAGGCCCTGAAGAGCCTATTGCACGCCCTTTAAGCTTACCTGAAGAGTTTATCGGTGAATTTTTAGAAGATAAGACAGAACCATCTTTGCCGGCTTCTAAGTTAACAAAAGACCCTCAAGATTTTTCCCCACTTCAAGCAACAGAAACCCAAAAAGAAGCATCAAATGATTTCGCTAAGGAAACTGATTTAGAAGAGGTTAAATCAACAAATGTTGCAATCTCAGGATCTAACGTAAAAACTTCTCAACAACAAATTATACCTTCTCAAGAACGATATTGCTTACAACTAGGGACCCTTAAAACGGAAGAGCAAGCAAAGTTAGAATGGAAACGCTTAAGCTCACGACAAGTTCTCAAGCCTTATCTCCTTAATCTTAAACCAGAATTCAAAAAAGTTGATTTAGGCAATGACACAGGCGTAAGAATTCGTCTCATTGCCGGCTCCTTAACAAAAAAAGAGGCCCAAAATCTCTGTCAAGAGATTACAAAGGTTAGTACTAAACATAATATTACTTTAGGGTGTCGAGTAAAAAAAAGATGAAGATAAAAACGTGCTAAACGAATTAGTCATTAAAATTTCAATACTGGGGCTTCCTATCATGATTGCAATTACTTTTCATGAAGCCGCTCATGGTTTTGTCGCTTATTTAAGAGGTGATGATACAGCTTATCGATTGGGACGTGTAAGCTTTAACCCTCTCAAGCACATTGATTTTTTAGGAACCATAATAATCCCTGGAATTCTACTTTTAAGCCAAGCTCCTTTCTTGTTGGGTTATGCTAAACCAGTCCCTGTCGCTTTTGAACGACTTAAAAATCCACGCTGGGATACGATTTTGGTTGCTGCCGCTGGCCCTTTAACAAATATGCTACTTGCCATCATTTCGGCTTTGGCTCTCAAAAATTTAGCTTCAGGAACTGACTTTAACATTTATTTAATTGAGATTATGAAAGCATCTCTTTATACAAACGTTGTTCTTGCAGCTTTTAATTTGTTACCTATCTTGCCTCTTGATGGCGGGCGTATTGCTGTTGCTCTCTTACCTCGCCAGCTTGCGCAACAGATTGCTGGACTTGAGAGATGGAGCATGGCTATATTAATTGGTGGGCTTATGATTTTGCCTTTAATCTTAACTTCTTTAGGGGTGCATTTTAGCCCAATTAGTTGGCTTCTAGAGGCTCCTATTAAAGGGTTGCTTAAGGTGATTGAATTTATCATTGGATAATATGAAGGAAATTTAAATGGGTCTAAGTACAAGTCATATTTTACTCCTTATTTTAGTTGCTTTTCTCATTTTTGGGGCAGGAAAACTTCCTCAACTTATGTCAGATTTTGCAAAAGGTCTTAAGGCCTTTAAAAAAGGACTCAATGATGAAGAGCCTTCACCAAAAACAATAGTTTCTTCTAAGAAGCTTTCTAAAGCGTCTTCTAAAAAATCAAAAAAGAAAAGCTAGTAACTGTTAAATGATTGAATTTGGTGCGTTTAGTGAAATATTAATTATTCTGATTGCAGCGCTTATCTTGATAGGCCCAAAAGAGCTTCCTCGCGTACTTTATCAGTGTGGACGATGGTTACAAAAAATTCGCCACTTTAGCCAGCAATTGCGCCAAGGATTGGATGATTATGTTGAAGAAGGTATTCTTGATGAATATATTGAAACACAAAATAAAAAATATCTAAAAACGAGCTCGCAAACAACGCCTCTTAAAAAAAAGACACTTAGAAAAGAAAAACATGAGTGAGAAAGTTGCCACTCCCCTTGTTGATCATTTACTTGAGCTTCGGCGTAGGCTCATCTATGTCTTAGGAAGTTTTTTCATTGCTTTTATCGTAAGCTATCATTTTTCTGACGAGATTTTTGCCATCCTTGTAAAACCACTTGCAAACGTTCTTGAGGGGAAAACTGGACGCCGCCTTATTTATACTGGCCTTGCGGAAGCATTTATGACTTATCTCAAGATTGCTCTTTTTACGGCGACATTTATAACTCTTCCTCTTTTAGCTATCCAAGTATGGCTTTTCATCTCTCCTGGCTTGTTTCCCATTGAGAGAAAGGTTCTTCTTCCCTTTTTAATGTTAACTCCCTTATTTTTTGGAAGCGGTGCCACATTTGCCTATTATTTTATTATTCCACCCGCTTGGAAATTTTTTCTTGCTTTTGAAGAAACAAAAGCCAGTAATGTTCTTCCTATCCAACTAGAAGCTCGAGTCAGTGAATACCTTTCCATTGTTATGCAACTCATTCTTGCTTTTGGAACGAGTTTTTTACTTCCTGTTCTTTTAACTCTCTTGGGAAAAATTGGAGTTATTACCTCTCGCGCATTAGCCAATAAAAGAAAATATGCTTTTTTATTAATATTAATTGTTGCGGCTATTGTTACACCACCGGATGTGCTTTCAATGATTGGCCTCGCTTTCCCCCTTTACTTCTTGTATGAAACATCTATTTTTTGTGTATATTTCTTTGAAAAACGAGGATCACATGCTTGATATTAAGTGGATTCGTGAGAATCCAGAAAGTCTTGACAAAGCTCTCTTGCGACGCGGTACGCAGCCCCTTTCGACACAAGTGCTTACACTTGATAGTGAACGCAGAGCTTACCAAACACAAATCCAAGAACTACAAAATGAAAGAAATACTTTAGCTCGTGCGATTGGCGAAGCTAAACAACAAGGCCTTGAACCAACAGATAAAATTTCACGTGCCAATCATATTAAAGAATTGCTTCCTCAATTAGAACATCAAGAGCAAGAAGTTGCACTTAAACTCATCAATACTCTTGGCATGATCCCAAATATCCTTTTTGAAGAAGTGCCAGATGGCAAAGATGAATCGGACAATATTGTTATTCGTCACTGGAGCGAGCCTCCTTCTTTCAACTTCACCCCCAAACGTCACTTTGAAATCGGTGAAGCTTTAGGATTGATGGACTTCAAGGCGGCAGCTAAAATATCAGGTGCACGTTTTGTCGTTTTAAAAGGAGATCTTGCACGCCTTGAACGGGCTCTTGGACAGTTTATGTTAGATCTCCACAGCCGCGAACATGGATATCAAGAAGTTTCTCCACCACTCTTAGTCCGAGATGAAACATTATTTGGAACAGCACAACTTCCAAAAATGCGTGGTGAACAGTTTTTAACAACAGATGGTCTTTGGCTTATCCCTACTTCTGAAGTTTCATTAACGAATCTAATTCGTGAAGAAATACTTGAAGAATCTATTTTGCCCCTTCGTTATGCTGCTTATACTCCTTGCTTTAGGTCAGAAGCGGGCGCTGCAGGAAAAGATACGCGCGGGATGATTCGTCAACATCAATTTTATAAAGTGGAATTAGTTAGTATTACGCTGCCCAAAAATTCAAAAGAAGAACATGAGCGAATGACCAAATGTGCCGAAGAAGTCCTTAAACGACTTAATTTGCCCTACCGCGTGATGATGCTATGCGCGGGTGATACAGGTTTAAGTCCTCATAAAACATATGATTTAGAGGTTTGGCTTCCTGGTGAAAATTGTTATCGAGAAATTTCAAGTTGCTCTAACTGTGGAGATTACCAAGCAAGACGAATGCAGGCTCGTTACCGTCCTATAGCAAATGCATCGATTAAAAAATCTGTTGAATTAGTTCATACACTTAATGGCTCTGGTGTTGCCGTTGGGCGAGCTTTAATTGCTATTTTAGAAAACTATCAACAAGAAGATGGCTCAGTAATCATTCCTGAAGCTTTACGACCTTATATGAACGGTCAAGAAAGAATATCCTTATGATCAAGCGGACAGACCAGCCTCTTAGAATTCTTCTCTCAAATGATGACGGCATTCATGCCCCGGGGCTAAAAATTTTAGAAAAAATCGCCCGCACTTTAAGTGATGACATTTGGATTGTTGCTCCTGAGTCCGAACAAAGTGGTGCCGCTCATTCACTAACCTTGGGGCGCCCCTTAAGAATTCGTAAACTAGGCGAAAAATCTTTTTCCATAGATGGAACTCCCACTGATTGTGTGATGATTGCTCTTAATAAACTAATCACCGATAGGCCTCCTAATCTTATGTTATCCGGCGTTAATCATGGAAGCAATCTTGGAGAGGATGTAACCTATTCTGGAACAGTTGCAGCCGCCATGGAAGCAACACTTTTTGGTGTGCCTGCTATCGCTCTAAGTCAAGAGATTTCAGACCATGCAAATTTTTCTTATGAACCTGCACAACACTTTGCACCTGAGGTTATTAAACGACTCTTAACTCAAACATGGCCGGCCGATGTTCTATTGAATATTAACTTTCCACATGATTCTCTAGAGAAAATTAAAGCTGTTCGGGTTGTTAAACAAGGTCTTCGCAATATTAATGATTCTATTTTTGAATGGAAAGATCCTCGTGGAAGACCTTTTTTCTGGATTGGCGGAACAATTCGGGATAATACCCCCACAGAATCTGATACAGATTTGGAAGCAGTCCAAAATGGCGCTATTTCGATCACTCCTCTTCATTTGGATTTAACGCATTCTTCAACCCTCGAAACCTTAAAGCTTGCTTTTTTATAACATGAAAAACATTAATTCTTCCTCTTTATTTATTCTTTTTGTCCTTCTTTTGGCGGGATGTGAATCTCGTAAAGGACCTCCAGCTCCCGTAAGTTATGGCCACTCCTCTTCGCAATCTCCAACTTTATCAACTTCTCTTTCTCCTGCATCTAGCCTCGAAAAACTTCCTCAGCATAGCCTAAAATCTAAAACAATTATTGTGAGCGAGAATGAGACCCTGATTACAGTTGCGAAGAAAACTGGTATTCCTGCTTATCAGCTCATCACATTAAATAATTTAAAAAAACCTTATACATTAAAGCCTGGACAACAGTTACGTCTTACAGAAGATGTTCCTATTCATGACTCCTTAATAACTGAAGAGCAACCTTCAGCAGAAACGACCTTAAGAGATACAAGCGATGATATTGATTCAACTTCAGTGATTCTTCCCGTTTCAAGACCAAAAAGGAAATTAACCGAAGCTGAGCAAGAGCTCATAGCATCACTTCAACGCGAAAAAGAAGCTATGTCTTTAAAAAATAATGATCTGAAAGAACAAACTCCGCCTTTGTCATCAAATTCAGGTAAAGTTTCGAAGAAGCAACTCCCAACCGAGAGAGTACTACCCTCCGCTCCTGAAGATAATCTTTCTCAAGTTAAGCCGACTCCTTCATCACAAATTGAAAAAATATCCCCTGTTCAGGAAGACGTAAATACTCTCAATAATAAAAAATCACTTTCGGAAACACCTAAGTTTTCTTGGCCTGTCAAAGGAAAAATTATTTCTAGTTTTGGTCCAGGACAAGGAACTTTACAAAACGATGGAATCAATATTGCTGCCCCAAAAGGCACGCCAATTATTGCTATTGAAGAAGGTGTCGTAGTATATGCTGGAAATGAAATGCAAGGGTTTGGAAACCTAATTTTACTCAAGCACCCAGGCGGCTGGATGAGTTCTTATGGGCATGCCGCGAAACTTCTTGTGGAGCGCGGAGCGAAAGTTCAAAAAGGCCAATCTATAGCCCTTGTTGGAAATACGGGCAGCGTCAATGAGGCTCAGCTTCATTTCGAGTTGCGCAATATGAAACAAAATGGGAAAGTTGTTAATCCAGAACTTTATTTAGAATAAAATAATAACGGATTTGCCCTTTCTTTAATTTGTCGCTAAAGTGTATCTTGGTTACCGAACTTAATTAAGGATGAAATGAATGTATTTATTAAATATTATTTTTCCAGAAGCGTATGCCCAAGCAGCTCCCGGAGCCGCTCAAGGTTTTGATTTTATGAGCTTTGCCCCATTGGTGGTGCTCTTTGCAGCATTATACTTTATTGTTATACGCCCTCAGACAAAAAAAGCTAAAGAACATCGGGAAATGTTAAATACTTTGCGCCGCGGAGATCAAGTGGTTACTTCTGGTGGTGTTATTGGAACCATCACTAAAATTGAAAATGATAATGAAGTTATTGTTGAGATCTCTGATCAAGTTAATGTACGCGTTGTCCGTTCTATGATTGCTCATGTTCTCACGAAGCCACAGCCTTTAATTAATAAAGAAGCCACACAATCTGAGACACCTGCTAAATCAAAGAAGCCAACCGTAGCAACGCTAAAAAATAATAAACCAAAAACGACACCAAAAAAAACCGTTGTAAAAAAGGCTAAGAAATAGGCTAAATAATGTTAACTTTTGCTCGATGGAAAGTTCTTACATCGTTGATTTTATGTTTACTTGGTCTTATTTATGCCTTTCCCAATTTTGTGAGTGAGGAGAAGCTTAAAAAGATTCCATCCTGGCTTCCACATGAACGAGTCAACTTAGGTTTAGATTTGCAAGGAGGATCTCATCTATTGCTTGAAGTTGACGTTAAGGCGGGTTTAAAAGAGCGCCTCTCTTTTGTGCTCGATAATCTGCGGAAAACCTTACGTACCGAAAAAATTGGCTACCTTGATCTTTCTTTAGACTCTACAGAAGACATCATCACTTTCCAGCTGCGCGATCAAAGCCAAGCCGAAAAAATAAGTACTATTATTAAAAAGCAGGATCCCGACCTTGAGGTAAAATTAGAAGGAAAGATTTGTAAAATCACTTTTACAAGAGCCTCAATTGCAGAACGTCAGCGTAGTATTGTGGATCAATCAATTGAAATCGTGCGTCGACGAATTGATGAACTAGGTACAAAAGAGCCTAGTATACAACGCCAAGGTGACGACCGCGTCTTAATTCAGATTCCTGGACTTTCTGATCCTGGGCGCGTCAAAAATTTGCTTGGAAAAACAGCAAAAATGACGTTTCGTCTTCTTCATGATGAACATCCTTATGCTTCTAATCAAAAAGATGTTTCTCCTCCGGGTACCGAAATTTTACCAAATGATGATGTGCGCCAAGATGGAAAAGCAATCTTCTATGTTGTGCGTAAAGAAAATCTTCTTGGTGGAGAAAGCCTTGTCGATGCCGGTGTGAGTTTTGATGAGTATCATCGCCCTCAAGTTTCATTCCGCTTTGATAACTTAGGCGCAAAAAAATTTGGAGATATAACAAGCAAAAACATTCATAGACAATTAGCAATTGTTCTTGATGGAAAAGTTATAAGCGCTCCGACAATCCAAACACCTATTACGGGGGGAAATGGAGTTATTACAGGAAAGTTCACTGTCCAAGAAGCAAATGATTTAGCTCTTTTAATGCGAGCTGGCGCTCTGGTTGCACCCCTTGTTGTCCTTGAAGAACGCACTGTAGGACCAGATTTAGGAGCTGACTCGATTGCATCAGGAAGGTATGCAACTATGCTTTCAGTTGTTATGGTGGCTGTGTTTATGCTGATTGCTTATTCGCTTTTTGGTTTTTTTGCTAATGCTGCCATGTTATTCAATCTCATCTTAACTGTTGCTGTTCTGTCACTTATTGGCGCGACACTAACTTTACCTGGCATTGCTGGTATCGCTCTTACGATGGGGATGGCAGTGGATGCAAACGTCCTTATTAACGAGCGCATTAAAGAAGAACTAAGGCATGGTCGGAAAATGTTGTCTGCCATCGATGTAGGTTACCGTCAAGCAATGAATACAATTCTTGACTCTAACCTCACAACACTTATAGGTGCTGCGGCACTCTTCCTTTTTGGAACTGGGCCTGTAAAAGGTTTTGGCATCACCCTTGCGATTGGTATTTTAATTTCCATGTTTACCGCAATCATACTTACTCGTGTTTTTGTTACTTATTGGGTTAATTGGTCAAAACCAACCAAACTTCCTATTTAATTAAAGAGGCTTTCATGCGTGGTTTACAACTCATCCCTTATGATACGAATATTAATTTCGTTGGCATCCGACGTTATGTTTATTTCGTATCCCTGGCTATTATTTTGCTTTGCTGTTGGAGTCTTGCTTTCAAAGGCCTAAATTACGGAATTGATTTTAAAGGAGGTTTTCTTCTAGAAGTGCGCACAAAAGATAAGGCAGATATTGCAAGTATGCGAACACAACTTGAAACGTTGAAACTAGGCGAAGTTAAGTTGCAGGAATTTGGTTCAGATCGCGATATCATGATTAGGATCGAAAAACAACCCGGGGGAGAGCAAGCCCAAGCCCTTGCCTTGCAAAAAATTAAAGAACAGTTAGGAAATGAGCTCGAATATCGCCGTGTGGAAACTGTAGGTGGTAAGGTCAGTAGTGACCTTGTTGAAAATGGTCTTTGGGCTTTAGGATTTGCTCTTATTGGTATGCTTCTTTACATTTGGGTGCGTTTTGAGTGGCATTTTGGCCTTTGTGGTATTCTAGCTCTCGCTCACGATGTTGTTGTTGTCCTCGGCTTTTATTCACTTACAGGCCATGAATTTAAAGAAACAGCTTTTATCGCTATTTTAACAACAATTGGTTATTCTATTAACGATTCTGTTGTTATTTATGATCGAATTCGTGATAATCTGCGTAAGTACAAAAAAATGCCAATTGAGCAACTCATTAATCAATCTACGAATGAAACTCTCTCTCGTACGATCATTACTGTTGCGACCACTGTTATTTCTCTTCTTGCTTTATATCTTTTTGGAGGGTCAGAAATTTCTTCTTTTAGTCTTCCAATTCTAATCGGTATTGTTTTTGGTAGTTACTCATCAATTTTCGTTTCAGCTAACTTATTATTGTTCTTTGATATCCGTAAAACAGCAAAAGAGAAGGAAATAATAGCTTAACGTATGATTGAGATTATTTCCCAACTAAGGGATTTAACCCCACATTATCAAACCTTTATATTAGGAATCGAAGGCGTCCTTCATTCAGGGAAAAAGGTATTTCCAGAAGCCTTAGAGGTTTTGCATTATTTGCAAGAAGAAAAGAAGGGTGTCACTCTTTTAACAAATTTGACGCAACGCCTTGATTCTGCTCGAGAAAAACTTGCCCAAAAAGGCATTAAACCTCACTTTTATCAGCATCTTCTGACAGCCGGAGAAGAAATGTACCAACATTTATTTCAAAGGTCTGATCCTTGGCACAGTGCCCTTGGTAATTATTGTTATTTTATAGGTTCCGTACAAGATCAAACTATCCTTTATGGCCTTGATATCCATACTGTAAGACAACTTAAAGAAGCAGATTTTATTCTCGTCATGGGCAAAGATGAGTGGCATAATGATCTAGAAGAGTATTACCCTACACTACAAGAAGCAGCTAAACTTCCATTAAAAATGATCTGTGTTAATTCTAATTTATATACCTATGAAGATAATGAAAAACGATTGTGTTCTGGCGCAATAGGACAATTGTATGAAAATTTAGGGGGAGAGGTTTATTATCATGGAAAACCCTATCCATCGATCTATACTCATTTTTTAAAGGTAATTGGCCCCGCAGATAAAAAGTCGCTCCTTGTTATTGGTGATTCACTTATGATTGATATTCAAGGCGCTATAAGTTCAGGATTGGATTCCTTACTTACTATAAGCTCTTATACTTGCGATGAGCTGGGATTACCCTTAGATTCTTCTCTAGGCCTTAATGAATTACAAATTTTTAAAGCCTTGAAAAAAACCTCCTTTCAACCAACCTTCATCATAGATAAACTTTTATGATAAGGTTTATTAACAACCCAAACATACATTAAAAAATGACTATTTCTTTGACTGTTGCGATCCCGGTAATTTTAATACTCACTATTATTTCTGCTATCTTTTCTGCTGCAGAAACAGCTTTTATTGCTGCCTCTAAAGCAAAACTCCACCGTTTGGCAAAACTTGGTGACAAGCGTGCGCAATTAGTTAAAACTTTACGGCAATCGGTTGAAAAACTTATTAGTTCAATACTTTTATGCAATCAATTAATCAATAATCTCGCCAACTCAATATCAACTGTTGCTCTTGTTATTCTTTTCGGTGATGCTGGTGTTGTATACGCACCAATTGTAATGACTTCTTTGATTGTTATTTATGCAGAAGTCATGCCTAAAATTATTGCTATTGCTCATGCAGAAACAACAGCTATTTATTTAGCACGTCCCTTGCAAATCATTATCAAGCTTACTACGCCTCTTACTTTCTTAATGCATTTGATTGCGCGAAGCACCTTAAGAATGATAGGCATCAAGATTGATGCCCATGCCCGCGCAACGAGCTCTTTAGAAGAACTGCGCGGTGCTATTGATTTGCATGGTTATCCTGGTGAAGAAGAATCAGCCGAAGAGCGTGCAATGCTGCATAGTATTCTTGATCTTGGGGATGTTGAAGTAGGTGAAATTATGGTTCATCGCAAAAACGCTATGATGATTAACGCAGATCTTTCTATAAAAGAAATTATTCATCAAGTGATCTCAAGCCCCTATACACGTATTCCTTTATGGAAAGATAATAAAGATAATATCGTTGGTATTTTACATGCAAAAGCTCTACTTAAGGCGACCCAGAAGACGCCTCTTGAGAAATTAAACATTCTGTCAATTGCAACAAAACCTTGGTTTATCCCAGAATCAACAACACTTAGGGAGCAGCTTCAAGCATTTAGACTACGTCAAGAACATTTTGCCCTTGTGGTTGATGAGTATGGTGCTCTTATGGGGGTCGTCACTCTAGAAGATATCCTTGAAGAAATTGTAGGAGAAATCAGTGATGAACATGATCTTCCTCTTGAGG
The DNA here is from genome assembly GCA_000743035.1 of Candidatus Paracaedimonas acanthamoebae. Taxonomy (GTDB): domain Bacteria; phylum Pseudomonadota; class Alphaproteobacteria; order Caedimonadales; family Caedimonadaceae; genus Paracaedimonas; species Paracaedimonas acanthamoebae. Next base: position 1,438,141 of record CP008936.1, on the reverse strand, counting down.
GCGTGTGGACACGTCGCGATGGAACGATTATGACTTTAGGCACAATAACAATTCGTGATTTAAATCGTAAATTTGAGTGGACTCTCCCCGATGAGGAAGCCTCAACCATTGCTGGTCTTGTTCTGCACGAATCGCGAGTGATCCCTAAAGTTGGACAAACTTTTTTAATTCAAGGATTTCAATTTAGAATTTTAAAAAGAGTACGGAATCAAATTACCCTTTTAAAAATCACACCTCCAATGGCAGAATAAACTATGAATTTATTGCAAGATAAACTGAGGCTTATATTATCAACGGAATTCGAGCCCGAGCATCTTGAAGTAATTGATGATACAGATAAGCATAAAAATCATTTGAATGCCCCTCATAATAAAGAAACCCATTTTACAATACTCATCGTCTCAAAAGTTTTTCAACCAATGAACAAAATAGAAAGACATCGGTGTATTATGGGTCTTTTCGGAGAATATTTTAAAACTCAATTGCATGCACTTTCAATTAAAACATTCACCCCGGATGAGTATCAAGAATTCCTTAAGACAAAAGTTGCATTGTCTAAAAATCCTCTTCATATTTAACTCATGAAAATAACTTATAGACTTCATCCTTTTTTTGAAGATCCTCAACCACAAAAACGAATTTGTGATGAATCAGGTTGTCTTGAAGAGGCTCTTTATAAAGCGCCCCAAAGTCCGCAACAACTACAACTTTATTATTGGTTTTGTCTGAAACACGTGCAAATTTATAATTCTCAATGGAACTATTATCGTGATATGGGATCAGATGAGATTGAAGATCATTATCGTGCTGATGTAACATGGCAACGCCCAACATGGCGTTTCGGAAGCAATGTCTCTAAAGCCTCATTTTTTATCAAAGATCCTTTTGATCTTCTAGATAGCACGCGCAATATTTCTAACCAACAACAGCATGAATCTTCTTGGGCACCTTACACAGAAGAAGCTAAAGCTCTCAGGATGATGGAGTTAGAATGGCCCGTGACAAGTGAAAACTTGAAACAAAAATATATCCAACTTGTAAAATTATACCATCCTGATGTGAATAGCGGTTGTGCTGAAGCCGAAGAAAAATTAAAATTAATTAATAAAGCCTATGAAGTTCTTAAAAAAGTCGTTCGTTAACCATTTATTGAAACAATGGACTCACCCAAGTCATTTAGTAAATTGTTGTAAATATGCTTCTATTAATTTAGCAAGCCATTCTTTCTGCCTATCTAAAGCTTCTTTTGACTTTGTATCAAGATTTGTGGCTGAAACTGTCATACCCAACATTTCAGATTGAGTAAAAGGTGTGCTTCCTGAAGACACAAGATGATCCATTAAATTATCCGACTTTACAAAAAGGAAATCTTGGGGCTTCCTAGGAAGCATTGATGATTGCAGCTCTTTCTCATCTATAATGTCGTGTGCCATAGGCACTTCTACAGTTGAAACTTCTGCATGAATTTCGAACTCTTCTTCTTTTAGATCAAGTTTCTTTTCGCCTAAAACAATGCTGCTATAGCTTAGCCCCAATAGCGCCCATAGATAATTTTTTCTTTTAGTTTGTTGATGCATGATTCCTCCCTTTCCCCATATTAAGTATATACTTTTTTTATCAAAGTGCAAAGCTGAATAGGGTTTTTAGTTGACCTATTGCTTGCTCTTCTCTTATTAATAAAAGAAAGAAGTCTCTCGAATAACGAATTAAAACTATGATTATTGTTTTTGGATCTCTCAATGTAGATATGGTCCTGCCTGTTGACGTGCTGCCAAGACCAGGTAATATTGTATTGTGTGAAGAATATAAACTTCTTCCAGGAGGAAAAGGTGCTAATCAAGCTGTTGCGGCAGCCAAGGCTGGCGCCAAGGTTAAAATGTTTGGGAGTATAGGCAATGATAGTTTTGCTCAAATTGCCCGCCATTTTCTCGAAACCACGCGTGTAGATATTTCTGCTTTAACAATAAGTGATCGACCAACTGGCTGTGCTACAATATGCGTTGATAGTGCCGGTGAGAACATGATTACAATTGCAAGCGGGGCTAATTTAGAGGCAAGCTCGACAACTATTCCTGATGAATTTCTTACCGAAAAATCAACTGTACTTATTCAAATGGAAGTACCTCCAGAAGAAAATTGGAAGCTTATCGAACGCGCAAAACAAAAGAAAGCGCGAATAATTCTTAATTTAGCGCCAGCACAACCTATCTCAGATGAGTTAATCCAATCTCTAAATGTGCTTGTCATGAATCAAATAGAGGCAACAGTTTTAGCTTTGCATTTAGGCTTTGATGTGATCTCACCCGCAATTGCTGCACGTCGTCTCTCTTCTAAATATGGGATTACTTGCATTGTAACACTTGGCGCCGAGGGAGCTTTTGCTTGTGATCCCCTGGGGACATGGCTTGTTCAGGCTCTCCCTATTAAGCCTGTTGATACAACTGCAGCAGGTGATGCGTTTGTGGGTGTTTTTGCAGCAGCTTTTGATAAAGGATTGCCAATTGATCAAGCTCTTAGAAGGGCGGCTGTTGCTAGTAGTCTTGCTTGTCTAACAGTTGGCGCACAACCAAGCCTTCCTGATGCTCAACAAATAGAAGCTTCTCTTTCTAGAATCCCCACTCCTCGTCGTTCTACTTAATTTTGTCTTTATTAACTGCTGATTTTTAGAGGGAAATTTTCCTTTTTAGTTTAATCCCTTATTCTTGAATTTTATTTAAATTATTATAAAAATTTCATAAAATTTACTAAATTTTAATCTAAATAGGGTGGATTAGGTATTGATCCTCTTAAAATATTGCTAAATTTAATAAGGGGAATGAGGAGGCTTTATGACCAAAACAGAGGAGATGTTATATGGGGTTGTAAGACGCCGTGAAAGCTTACGCGTTGCTCAACAACGTCCAAACGACCCTCTTCCAAGCTTTATTGCTCAAGAAACGCAAGGTGATACTGAAGATGCGGCAACAGTATTAGCAAACGATCTTGCTTCTCTTGAAATGAAGAAAAAGACCTCATTAAAAACGCTACCTGAAGGAGAAGTAAAATTGGGAAAAGTACCAAGCCTTGTATTATTAATCGCTCTTGCATTCATGGCGGCACTCTTCTTTGTTGTCGGTTTTCTCACATGTTATACGCTTTTCCCTCCGTATGGTGGGTACTCTCTCACACATGCAGCAGCCAAAACGATTGCTTCACTTTCTGAAAACAGTCCACAACTTCCTTTTGTTCAAAGTTCTCAAGCAAACTCTTATAGTGTACGTCAACAACAACTTGCCAGAGCTTCAGGGCGTAAAGTTGCTGCAGCTTCTCTACTCGAAAAAGCTGAACGACAAAGTTTAGCAGAAGCTAAATTTCAAGCACAATCTTCTATTGCCCAAGTCCTTAATAAAACAACAAGCAAGCTGAGAGATACGTTAGGATCTAAATTAGGTGGTATTGTTGCCCCTTTCACAACAGGTCTTGCTCAAACACTCGCTCAACAAAAAACGAATCAAGCGTTTACGAAAGTAGGTGAAAAAATAGGGGATGAGTATAAAGATTCTCAAATGAATCCAACCCTATCAGATTCTAAACAAGAAACAACTTTACATAAAGAAACTCCAGCCCTTACTCAGAGGCAAAATTTTTATACAATTCATATACGTGATTTTACCGATCAAAATTCAGCTCAAGAATACATTGAAGATCTTAAGAAAAGAGGATTCACAGACAGCTATTTTAATCGTTTATGGAGTGCACAGGGAATCATTTATGCTGTACAAGCGGGACAATATAAAACTTTCCAAGAAGCTTTAAATGCTTCCAAAATTTTACGTGAGCAAGGGGGGCAACTTACGCGTATTGTCCTAATTACTCCTGAAGAATTTAACAAACAAACGGTGGATTGAGTAAATGATGAGTGTTATCACAAATCTTAAACTATTAAAAAATTTCTTGGTCTCCTTGAGTGTCTTATTAATCGTAGGATGTGCTAAGGATGATGACGCGCGAGATCCAGAATTAAATCTTAAATCAGTATCTATCTCGCTTGATAATGATGCTAATCGCAATTCTGCAACGGCTATTGAACTTCTTATTATTTATAAAATGGAATTATTAAAATCTCTCATAAAAATTAACGCGGCCGATTATTTCGCTTCCTCTGATCAAATTAAAAGAGATTATCCTGATATGCTTGAGGTTTATCGTTGGGAACTAACACCCGGGCAGTCAATCACTGATTATAAAATTAAGGCGAATGGCGATGACCCTTTAGGGATCATAATTTTTGCAGATTATTTAACTCCTGGAAATCATCGAGAACGCGTAGGTAATGCTGCAGCTATTCATCTCAGGCTTAAGAATGAAGATTTCTGTATTTTAGAACAAGGATGTCGATTTGAAAAAACAGGACCTACAAAAAGCGCGGAAGATTTATTACTTGAAACAATCCGCGCGGGCATAGCCTCAAAACCTGTCGACAGTGCGGAACAAAAAAAAGAATGTGAAAAGAAAAATTGATAAAGGATATTTAGGGGGGAAAATGTCAAAATTAGGACGAGTTAGAGATGCAATCCAATGGTATGAAGGCATGCTATTGATGCCTCAGCATTTCCAACAAAATGATCATCGCTTACATCAACTCTTAAGTTTTCATATCAATACAGCAGTTTCACATCACTGGGGCATAACTCATTTCAACTTCGATCCTGCTATTTTAGTTGCTGGTAAATTACGTATTTTAGAACTTGAAGCCATCATGCCTGATGGTCTTGTTGTTTCAGCTTATGCAAACGAAGGTGATTTTCTTGAAATCAATTTAACCCCTTTTGTCGAAACCTTAAAAACAAAACCTCTTAAAGTATTTCTAGTTATACCAGAATACAAACCAGGCACGTTAAATGTTTCTAGAGAAGAAGCGCGCTTTATGTCGCGGGATGGATCTCAAGCCGTTGATGAAAATACCGGAGAAGGCAAAATTGCTTTTCCAATTCTACAACCCAATCTAAGCTTGTTTATCGGCGAAGAGGCGCCGTCGCGCTTTGTAGCTTTGCCTCTTATGGAAATTCACTATTCAACAAATGGGTTTGCAGTTACGGAGTATATTGCGCCTCTTTTAAAAGTTGAGACAGATTCAACCCTTGGACTTCTTGGTTTGGATCTTGCAAAAGCGATGCGAGAAAAAATAGCATTTCTGGGGGATCAACTTTATAGTAATACAGGTGACATAATGTCAGCAGAAGCTGAACAAAGTATTCGTGCTCTTACAACAGGGTTATTGTCCCTAGAAGCTATTTTACACTCAGGCACAGCCCATCCATTTCAATTGTATTTACAGTTAGCAACAGTAGCAAGCCATGTTTCAACCCTTAACCTAGGGCACATGCCTCCTGTCTTTAAGGCCTACCAACATAATGACATTCGTACAAGCTATATAGAATTAATTACTTATATTAATTTAATGCTAGCCCGCATCCAAGAAGGTTATTTCGTTGTTCCTTTCAACCAAAAAGATCGTCTTTTCTCATTACTCTTAAAGCGAGATTGGATGGGAAATTCTTTAATTTTAGGTATTAAAGCTTCTCCCGCTATGAACGAGAAAGATCTCGTGGCTTGGTTGATGAATGCTTTAATCGCGTCAGAAACTCATGTTGCTCCAAGTCGCGACAAACGTATTCTTGGTGCTGCTCGAAAAATCATTGAGGGTGATAATGAGTTGAATTTGTTCCCTGCTAAAGATGTCCTTTTATTTACGGTGGAAACCAACCCTCGATTTATTAATCCGGATGAAGCCTTGCAGATCTTCAATATCGCAGACACCCAAGAAAAGAGACCTATTGAACTTGTGCTCTATGTCCCTAAAAACAATTTAGAGAAAAATTAAAACTTTAAAAAGGAGCAAAGACGCCATGGGCGCACCTATCAATTTAAGACGACAGGAAGATTACGAAACATCCTTTGTGATTCGTTACTTTGAAGAATTTTATACTAAAATTATTGAAATCAAAGAAAGAATTAAAACTGAGCAATGGCTTCCTATCAGAGATGGCATAGATGATATCCCAGGAGATCAAAATGAGACCCTTGCAAATCAAGCAAGAAATTTTTTAGAGGAACTACGCCTTTTAATTGAACGCCAAACAATGGAATCTAGTCGTTTTGGCGGTGAATTTGCCGTAAGCTATTACCTTGAGACTAAGTATATTATGGCATCTCTTGCAGATGAAATCTTCTTATCCTTAGATTGGAAAGGTCGCAAATATTGGGAAGATAATCTTCTAGAATCTTTCTTTTTTGATACGCACGATGCTGGGGAACAGTTCTTTACAAGGCTTGAAAACTTATTAGCTACTCGTGATCCTTTACGTAATGATCTTGCCCAAATTTACCTATTGGCTTTAGGTCTTGGCTTTCAAGGAAAATATCGTGATACGAATGATGGAGGTCAATTAGCCCATTATCTTCGTCAGCTTTATGTTTTTATTAACCATTCAGAACCTAAACTTTATCAAGAAGGAGAACGACTTTTCCCTGAAGCATATACCCATACACCAGAACCAAGAAAAGTCAGGCTTCTTCAAGATGTACGCTTATGGATGATTGCCATCGCAAGCGTTTTTGCAGTGTTATTATTGGCATCTTATGGAGTGTGGCGCAGTGTTACAACTGCGACTTTTGAAATTGTTGACCGTATTCTTTATGAATCAGGTAAAAAGCGGTAGGAGAATTAAATGATTACTGAAATTCTACAAGGTTTTCTTCCTTACCTTCCTTACTTCGTTTTTATTGCACTTGCTTTAGGTGTTTTGTTAGTTATATTTTTAGTGTTTCTTGCTCAAAGAACAGTTTCTAAAGCCCTAAAACAAAAAACAAAAACTCGGGCTCCGCAACCTTTACAATCTAAAGAGGCGTCTTTTTTAGAGCGTTTTTTAACTTTAAAATCAACTTTTAAAAATAAGCTTTCTAACTTGAGCTGGGGGCGGCTTCCTAAAGATGAAATGAGCAATTCATTTCGGCAGACTGAAGAAATTATTAAAACATATCTGGGCTCTAGAGAACCACAATATGAGCTGCCCTGGTATCTTTTGATCGGTGCTGAAGGATCAGGAAAAACAACTTTATTAAAAAATTTAAACCTTGAGCTTCCAATTGGTAAACCAGCATTTGAAATTCCAGAAGAACATGCTAAATTAATTTGGCGTTTCTATGACGGTGCAGTAGTTTTAGAACCAAATGGCCCATTTATATTACGTGAAAATTCTCTTTCATCTGACAACCAAGATTGGGAATATCTTTTACAATTATTAAATCGTTTTCGTCCTAAACGTCCTCTTGATGGCATTATTTTAACTTTGCCATGTGATGAATTAGTCTCTTCAACAAGATTAAGCCATAATGAAATATATGAGCGAGCTAAAGTTATTTATACGAAGCTTTGGGAACTTCAGAGTATTTTGGGGATAAAAATTCCTATCTACGTTGTGCTTACGAAAAGTGATATTATGTCGGGGTTCCAAAGCTTCGTTGAAGCGCTCCCTATTGCCAATTCTCAAGAAATTTTAGGGTGGTCATGTCCTTATAGTGTTGATGCTAATTATTTAACTTCTTGGGTCGATGAAGCATTTCGCTATATTCATAGAACCTTAGATCGACTTCGCGCATCTATTTTTACCGCTCGCAAAACACAATCTCATCTTATTGACGGTGTATTCACATTACCACTTGAATTTATTCAACTTAAAGAAAACCTTCAAATTTATTTAGATCAAATATTTAAAGGTAGTGCATACCACGAATCTTTCTTTCTACGAGGAATTTATTTAACTGGTAGAACGTTTATAGATTCTATAGTTGCGCCTTCTTTACTCCCTAAACTTAACACAGATTTCAATCTTAATAATGAGAAAGAATTTCAAAATCCTCTCTCAGAACGTATCTATTTTATTACAGATTTATTTGAAAAAAAGATTTTTTCTGAGTCAACATTGGCACAACCTATTATGAGAATTTTAGTCTCAACAAACAGGATATTAAATTATGCCAAAGCTACTGCCGCAGCGATTGGAATTGTTTGGTTTATGGGACTTATTTTTGCTCATGATAATCTAAAAACAGGCTTGAATACAACAATGCCTGCTCTCATTCAAATTGATAAATCTATCCAAGGTGTAAGCCTTAAAGGAGGGGTTTCTGACGATCCACGTTTTCTTGCTTATCTTAATCAACAAGTTGATATTATTTTAGAGAAATTTACTGCCATTGATACTGTCAATGTAGGATCAATATTTATCCCTGCTTCATGGTTTAGTCCTCTAAATGATAATATCCGTCTTGCTTTTTCAGCAGCTTATGATCGAATTATTCTGCCTTCTTTATACTCTGCGATCATAAAAAAGGCCGAAGATATTGTTTCTTTAAAGAAACTTGAATATCCCAGCAGTGGATATAAACAAAGTGCTACTAATATTTTATTGTCTCAACCTTTTCTGGCAATTAAGAATTACGTTCAACAAATTCAGCAACTTGAGCAACAAGTTCATAATTTCAATAATCTTGAGCATAGTCGCAATATTCAAGACTTGGCGACACTAATAAAATACCTCTTTAATAAAGATCTTCCCTCCCAATTTTATACTTCAGCGGATTATTATAGTTCTGCACTTTCTATGAGTCTTGAGCGACCTATTGATTTAAGTCCTTTTAAAGTGGGAGCAGGTCAAAAGCTTGGTATTATTTATAAGAACTTTATTGAGCACGCTTTCAATTTAGATGAAAGTTTTCCTATTTTTGCAAGTATTTCTAGAAAATTAATCCATCTTTCAGATTCAGCCAAAACAAGGACTTATAAGAGTGAGGATCTTCGTAAAATCGTTGAAGAAACAATCACAGCAGCTGATATCATTTCAAGTGGGAGCCTTAATTGGGCTGATAAAGATGTTTTTGATCCAGGCCCAGGATATAGCTCTCTTATCAACCAAATTACAACCTCAACACTACTAGGAAAAGATATAGCATCAGAATTAAATAAAATTTCTGAAAGAGAATTCATTAAATTTAAGCTGGCCCTTGCAAGTTTCACAACTCCTTTAACAGGTCCTTTATTTTCTCTGAGAAATGGACAACTTATTTCAGACCCTTCTCCCGGTCTCATTCATTTCATCGATTATATGTCAATGTTTTTGGATGAGCCCTTTATGATGAAATCTGTAGATCAGCAAATGATAACAAAAGTTCCTGCAGGAAAACTTTTATTTTGGGATGATCTTACACTGCAAAAAGCAGGGAAGATAATTGAAAATTTTGATGATTTTATGGCACAACGTCTCAATAATATGCCTCCAGCTCTTCAAAACATTATGAAGCTTATTGGCCGTAATAGTATGCGCCAATGTATTTTAAACTATGTTGCACAATCTCAAGTGCTCAGTGATGGATCTACAAACAATGCAGGTCTCGGAGCTCGCGAACTTCTTCAGGCACAAGTCCTCAATATTACGAAAGTTGTGCCTATATTTGCTCGGATTTTCAGCGTATTTGATGAAGGAGGACTAGTTACTCAAAATACTAAATTGAGGCAGCTACTTGTTAACGAGAGTCAGCATATTCTGCAAAAAATTGAAAAAATGCTTGAAAGTGATGACTTATATGCTGCTTGCGAAGATATGTTTGTGTGGTGGGATGGAAGCTCCATGGTCGGATTAAAGGCTTTTGGTGTTCGTGACCTTAACGACATGAAGACATTTTTAAAGGCTCAAAGAGTTAGAATTAGTTTCCTTGCGAAAGAGCTCGCAGAACCTATTCTCTCTCTTCTCAGTATTGGTTATCTTGAAGACATCCCTTTTGATATTCCTCTTGTTGATTGGTGGACCCGCATTATTAAAGCAATTGATGATTATGAAAAGAAAACACCTGGAAGCTCTTTAGTAGCTCTTGAGCATTTTTTAACATACGATATTAACGAAATTACCCTTGAAAATTGTGCTTCTCTTGATTTGCAAGAAGATTTTATAGGACTCGACGATTATTTTGTCGATATTCGTAATACAATCACTCAACAACTTAAAAAAAGGTGTAAAAATGTTACAATTCGCCGCGCATTTGAGCACTACAATAAAGCAGCGACATTCTTTAATACCAATCTTGCTGGGCGTTTTCCCTTTAGCCGTAAGCTAGAAAATGCAGAAAGTTTCGAAGCCGACCAAAATGACGTTGCAACCTTCTTTGAACTTTTCGATACTCTTGATTTACAAGAAATTTCATCCCTTGAAAAATATTTAAAAACCACCGGTAGCACTGAATCTGAAGCTATTCGCTTTATTAAAGATATTCAGAGCATTCGTACTTTAATGTTAGCAGCTATTGATCAGGGACTAGAGCAGGCCCCTTCAAAGGTTGATTTCGACGTTTCTTTCCGTACAGATCGTAAACGTGAAGCTGGAGGAGATAAGATCATTGATTGGAGCATGCAGGTGGGCGCTCAAATCCTTGACTTCCGTCAAAAGAATTTAAGCGCTTCTTGGTCTATGGGGATGCCAATTATTGTCGATTTGCGCTGGGCTATGGATGGAGATCTATCCCCTCTTTCAGATCCTCGACGACCAAGCTTAACTGTTATTGGCCCTAAAGCAAGCTTTGCCTATACGGGACGTTGGAGCCTTATCAAACTCATTAAAGAGCATGTTTCATATGAATCAGAGCCTTCCAGCGCTAAAACATCCCCTAGTTCCTTGCTAGAATTTGTTATTCCAACAACTTGTAGGCTAGGGTGTTCCCAAGAAGATAATCCTTTGGCTATGGAAAGAAAAACGACGGATAGCCGCGTTTACTTAAGAATTGCGCTTCATGATACAGATAAGCCTAAAAAAGGAGAGAAAAATACATCCCATGAAAAAGTGCCCCAAAAATTAAAGTGTATCGCCCTGCCGCGTTTTCCAGTACAGGCCCCCCTATTAGATTCTTTTGTTTTGAGGGAACAATCATTGAAAAGGGTTTCTTAAAATGATTTTAGGTTTAGAAAAAGCATCAAAGAAAATCTCTTCCCTTTTAACGCCTATCAAGGGGAAAGATCCTTCTGGTCGGTTTTTGCAATATGAGCATCATTATGATCAACTTCGAAATGCCCGTATTGAAGAAGATGAAACTCTTTCTTTAGGTATTTGGCAGAGAGAGCTAAAAAAAGCAGATTGGGGAAAAGTTGAGGAATTGTCTTGTTCTGTCTTGCAAAATGACTCCAAAGATTTGCAAGTTGCCGCTTGGCTTACAGATGCATGGTTGAGACTTTATGGTATCAGAGGTCTGGAATTAGGCATCACACTCTGTCTTGAACTTTGTAAAAGTTTTTGGCCAACACTCCACCCTCAAATTCAAGGAGAAGATATTGAGTATCGCCTTGCACCTCTTGAGTGGCTAAATGAAAAATTACTTATACCTCTTAGATTGATGCCAATTACTCATGCATCACAAAATAAAAATAAAGGGTATACTTATACAGATTATGAAATTGCAGCTCGTTATGATAACATACTAAAAATGGGCCATGAAGCAACTCAAAAAAGCAAAACTACCCAGGATGAACCTCATGTAAAAATGTCCCAGTTTTTACAAAGCCAATCTCAGACTCCGACAGAATTTTATGAAGACCTTGTCGATAGTTGCCAAAATACTATTAAAAACATGAGTGAGTTAGAAGCTTTTATTTTGCAGAAATGCCCTGGCTATCCTTCTATTCTTAACCTCTTACGACAAGAAGTTAAAAAATTAGAGGATTTTTCTATTCTTATTCTTAAAAAGAGAGAACCTCTTTCTCTTATAATATCTTCTGAAAAAAATGAAATTGCGATGTCAGAAGAAAAATCTTCCAAAATTACTTCTTCTATTAACTTGGTAAAAAAAATGATGAAAAAAGATACCTCTCATACAATTACAAATCGTGAACAAGCCTATCAAATGCTTGCAGAAATTGCCGACTACTTAGCTAAAGTAGAACCTCATAGTCCGACACCTTATTTGATTCAAAGAGCTGTTTCGTGGGGTCATATGTCTTTGAGTGAATTACTTGCTGAACTTATTCATGATGGCGGTGATTTAATAAGAACTCTCAAAATCTTAGGAATTCCCCCCATCAATAATCAAAATTCTAATGCACAAGATACGTTATCTTAAAAGCAATTTGCTTTTTTCCCCAAAGCAGCCTATACCCTTTTGCAAGATCTATTCTTTACTAAGGAGTTATTGAATGCGTATTGGTATTCCTAAAGAAATTAAAGCGCACGAATATCGTGTTGGCCTTGTGCCAAGTAGTGTGCGTGAACTTATCTATCATGGTCACGACATCATCATTGAAACTGCTGCTGGCGCAGGGATTGGTTTCAGTGATGAAGATTACAAAAAAGCTGGCGCTCAGATAAAATCTTCTGCTCAAGAAATTTTTGAGCAAGCTGAAATGATTGTAAAAGTCAAGGAACCTCAACCTAGCGAAACCAAAATGCTAAAAGAGGACCAAATTCTTTTTACCTATCTCCATCTTGCGCCAGATCCTGAACAGGCTCAAGGACTCATCAAATCAAAATGTGTTGCGATTGCCTATGAAACAGTTACAGATCGTACCGGGGGCCTGCCTCTTCTTCGTCCTATGAGTGAAGTTGCAGGGCGTATGTCAATTCAGGTGGGTGCTTATAACCTTGAGAAATATCCTGGAGGTTCTGGTGTCCTGCTCGGCGGTGTCCCAGGAGTTGAGCCTGCGCACGTCGTCGTTCTAGGAGGTGGTGTGGTTGGAACAAATGCTTTAAGGATGTCAATTGGTCTCGAGGCAGATGTTACTGTTATTGATCGATCTCTTACAAGACTTCAGCAATTAGATGCAGAATTTGGTTCTCGCCTTAATACAATTTATGCAACTTTTGATGCAGTTGAACGTTATGTCATGAAAGCGGATCTTGTCATTGGCGCCGTTTTGGTCCCTGGAGCGTCAGCTCCTCGCCTCGTAACACGTGATATGCTCAAAAAAATGCGCCCTGGCTCTGTGCTTGTTGATGTCGCTATCGATCAAGGCGGTTGTTTTGAAACGAGCCGCCCAACAACCCATGACAATCCAACCTATATTGTTGATGGCATTGTTCACTATTGTGTTGCAAACATGCCAGGTGGTGTTGCTCGTACGTCAGCCTTCGCACTCAACAATGCAACACTTCCTTTTGTTCTTGCTCTTGCTAATAAAGGCTATAAAAAAGCTCTAGCTGAAGATCCACATCTCTGTCATGGGCTCAATGTCTTCCATGGCCATATCACTTACGAAACTGTTGCTAGGGAACTTGGTTATGCTTATGTTCCTGCCAATGAAGCTGTTGGTTTTTAGTAATTTTCTATGACTTCTCATAAAGGTTAAATTAAGAAAAGAAACTTAATTTAACCTTTTTCTTTAATGAAGATTTGATTCATAATCAATAAAGAATTGTCTTTAATTCATTTTTAATCTTATTCGCGTAAATATTTATAAATAAATATAAATTTTATTATAAGTAATAAAAAGAAGATGAAAAAGACAATTAAGATTTATGCTGCTATAAGATTAATAAGCCTTGCTTTCATGGGAATTGTTTATGCTGCGCAAGGTCATGAAGATTTCATCGATGAGGTGACAGATCATCGCCATATTATGGTTGTGCCAACAAACACGATAGAAGATGAATTCAAACAAAATACCCCCTCTCAATTCTCACCATCTACGAACTTTAAAGAGCAAAATAAGCATCCTGTGCGTGTTCTTTCGCTAGGAGGTGGAGGCGCAAGAGGGGTGGGCTCTGCCGAGATTTTATGTGTTCTTGAAGCCTATATCTATAGGGCGACAGGCAAAAAACTTCACGAATTTTTTGATGTCATTGTAGGAACTTCAACCGGCGGCATCCAAGCGATCGGCTTAGGGATGGGGCTACCTGCAACAGAACTAAGAGATCTTTACCAAACAGAAACGCGACAAATATTTAAACAAAATGGATGGGGGCAATGGCTGTTCGGAGGGATCTGGGGACCAACCTATTCAACAAATGGATTGAGAGAAACGATTGAGAAACACATGGGGCATAAAACTCTGAGTGAGGTTAAAACTCATGTGGCCGTAACTGTGTATGATGATCGAAATGAGCGTGCACACCTTCTCACGAATCAAATGCCTGGGGAAGGTCCGATTGATTATGCTCGGACAGACCTACCTGCAGGAAATCTTAATATCATTGATGCCGCTGAAGCAACAGCTGCCGCACCTACTTATTTTGCGAAAAAAATAATTTCTGAGGGCGATTTTTTAGGAAATCAAAACTCTTCTAGTGCCGCCCATCATTATGTCGACGGTGGTATTACGGCCAATGATCCAGCCGCTCTTGCGAAAACTTTTGCTCAGCGCTTATTAAAAAAAGGCGCTTTTGATGAATTCTATAGCAATGAAATCCAATTGGTCTCAATTGGGACAGGTCATGAAGATCCTATTGTATTTAACGATAATGCTGGAATATTTGGGTTTGGCAGTCCAGGGAATATCCCTTCTTACTTCATGAATGGTGCAGAAGCTGCAGTCCATGCACTGCTCGCAGAAGAAATGCAGGAAGGAGAGAATTATTTCCATGTTCAATTTAGCCTCCCTCATAAAATTCCTTTAGATACTGTTGACGAGAAGGTTTTAAATCTGGTTGTTCAGCGAGCTCATGCTGCCACGGAAACTGATTATTTCAATAAAATGGTTGAAGTTCTTTGTGAGAAATCAATCTCTGAAATTTTAAACTTTTCCGCCCAAAATAAAGTACCTCAGCTTTTAAGGACGCAAACACCTCTAGAACCCATGATTCCTATAAAAAGGGGACAATTTATAGAAGTTGCGGCTTAGACCGATCTCCAAACATCATTTTATCCTAGCTTTCTTTTTTGAGCTTGATTATAGGTGAAGAATCTTACACCTCAGGAACATAAAATGACTTATCGCATTGCAATTATGGGGGCAACAGGCAACGTTGGCCGAGAAGCATTAAATATTTTAGCCGAACGTCGTTTCCCAATTAAAGAAGTCTTTGCCTTAGCCTCTAAACGTTCAAAAGGCACAGAAGTATCCTTTGGAGAAGATAAAGTTCTTCCTGTGAAAGTGCTTGAAGAATTTAATTTTACAGGTGTTGATTTCGTAATTTCTGCCGTGGACTCTAAAATTGCGGCGCAATATCTTCCAAAGGCCGCTGCTGCAGGTGCCATCATTGTGGATAAAAGCTCTCATTTTCGGCTAGAGCCAGATGTCCCTCTCCTTGTTCCTGAAGTGAATAGCCATCGCCTTCAAGAAAAACCAAAGCGTGGCATCATTGCAAGCCCTAATTGCGTTGTTATTCCTTTAACTGTAGCCCTTAAACCTTTACACGATCTTGCAGGAATTAAACGAATCGTTCTTTCGACCTATCAATCAGTCTCAGGCGCTGGATCGGCTGCAATGGATGAGCTTTTCAACCAAACAAGAGCAATACTTGTGAATGAAAGCATCCCTGAAGATGTCTTTCCAAAACAAATTGCTTTTAACCTCATTCCCCAAATTGATCGCTTTCATCAGAACGGATTCACGGCCGAAGAAGAAAAAATAGCACTTGAGACACGGAAAATTTTTGAAGCTCCTCTCAAAATTACGGCAACATGTGTGCGCGTGCCTGTTTTTATTGGACATTGCCTTTCCGTAAATGTCGAGTTTGAGAAGCCGCTTACAGTCGACACAGCTCGTACCGCTCTTCAAAAATCAAAAGGTATTTTCGTTCTTGATCGTCAAGAAGAAGGCGGCTATATCACCCCTTTGGAAATTGCCGGAGAAGATGTTGTTTGCGTAAGTCGTTTGCGGCAAGATACAACCGTTGCTTCAGGTCTTTCTCTTTGGATTGCTGCAGATAACCTGCGCAAAGGGGCCGCTTTAAATGCAGTTCAAATTTTGGAAGCCCTTATCAAAAAATAGCTAAATGTATTCTTTTTGATCAAATTCTTGACCCTCGACCCTATTATGTGGAGAATGCACAGCAAAAGAAACGATAGGCATTTGCATGACAACCCCATTAAATACTCCTGTTGAAGATGAAAACGAATTCCGCAGTGTGAGATTAAAAAAACTTGAAAATTTGCGTCAGAAAGGAATTGATCCTTATCCTTCTGGCTACAATAAAACCCATACATTGAGCCAAATTCAGCAAGCTTATGCATATCTTGAGGCAGGCCACGAGACCTCTGAGAAAGTTCGTGTTGCTGGACGCATTGCCTCAATTCGTAACAGCGGTATGTTTATTGATCTCTGGGATCCTTATGAAAAGCTCCAAATCTTCTGTCATAAAAATCATCTGAGTGAAGAGCAACTTGAGCTAATTAAGCTCCTTGATTTAGGAGATTTTATTGGCGTTGAGGGAATCGTGCGGCGTACACCTCGCGGCGAGATTACTGTGAATGCTGAAGAAGTTACACTCCTTTGCAAAAGCTTGCTTCCTCCTCCTGAGAAATATCATGGTCTTCAAGATCTTGAAACACGCTATCGGCAACGATACCTTGATTTAATTGCAAATCCAGAGTCTCGGCAAACGCTCCGCGACCGCTCCCAAATTGTCGCTGCCATTCGAGAGTATTTAAGCCAAAAAGAATTTCTTGAAGTGGAAACCCCGATGTTGCATGTCTTGGCGGGTGGTGCAGCTGCTAAACCATTCATTACCCACCACAATGCGCTTGATATGGATCTTTATCTAAGGATCGCGCCCGAGCTTTATCTCAAGAGGCTTATTATTGGTGGCCTTTCTGAAAAAGTATTTGAGATTAATCGCAACTTCCGTAATGAAGGTCTGTCAACGCGCCATAATCCTGAGTTTACGATGATCGAGATCTATGAAGCTTATGCTGATGGGAACAAGATGATGGAATTAACGGAAAGTCTTGTTTCCGCTGTTGCCGAAAAAGTCTTTGGGAAGCTTCAATTTGACTTTAACGATATTCAGATCAATTTTAAGGCGCCGTGGACCCGTAAGCCAATGTTAGAACTTGTCAAAGAAGCCACGGGTATTGATTTTAACAATATTTACTCTCTTGAAGAAGCTAAGGCTGCGGCTCAAAAAGCTGGGATCAATGCCAGCGAGGCTGACTCATGGGGACGTGTCGTTGAGACCCTGTTTGCGGAAAAGGTTGAGCACACCTTAATTCAACCTACTCATGTAATAGAGTTCCCACTTGATATCTCACCCCTTGCGAAACCACATCCTCAAAATTCGCGCCTCACGGAGCGTTTTGAGACCTATGTGAATGCGTGGGAGATTGCCAATGGTTTTTCTGAGCTTGCAGACCCCTTAGATCAAAAAGGGCGGTTTGAAGCGCAAGTAGCCGCTAAAGCCCGCGGCAATGAAGAAACAATGCCGTTTGATCAAGACTTCATCACGGCGCTGGAATATGGTTTTCCTCCCACAGGCGGCCTTGGAATAGGTATTGATCGACTTGTTATGCTGTTAACAAATTCGCCAAGTATTCGGGATGTCATTGCCTTTCCAACAATGCGTCCTAAAGCTTAAGAGTGTTCTCTTTTAATCAATGAAACCTTGTTGAGGACGTGCTGTTTTTTTGCTGAGTAAATTTGTAAAAAGAATTGCAAACGCCCCATTACCAGTTACATTTGCAGCCGTAATCACGGGGTCGAATAAGATATAGATCGAGGTAATCAACGCAGACATTTCAGCGGTAAAGCCGAAATGCGCCTCAAGGACAGGCACCATCAGGATAATTGTTGCGCCAGGAATCGCCGCAATCGCAAACTTTGTTATCAAAAAATACCCTGTAAAAAGAAGGTAAGTTGAAAAATCCATGGGAGGATGCCCAAACGCCGCCATCACCACCATGACCATAATAGGAACACCTATTGAATCGCCCAAAAGGTGAATGTTCACAGTCGCCGGAATAATAGCTTCGACCATTTTATTCCCATGCGTATTTTTTTCAGCAGCATAAAGGGTCACCGGCATCGTTGCCGCACTGGACATCGTTGAAAACCCTGTAATAGCAGCAGGGAAAACATTCTTCAGACATGTTATCCAATCTCGAGGGTTAAATCTCACAGCCATCCCGTACATCACAATAATATAAAGTGAAAGAGCTCCAAGAATCACTCCAAACATAGAGGCATAATTCTTAAGGATGGGATGGAGCTGACCTTCATGACTTAATTTCAAGATAAATCCTAAAATAAATAAAGGAAGCAGCGGAATAAAAATTTTAGCCAAAAAATAATCCACTTTTTTTCGAAGGTTAGTTAAGTGTTGTTCAAGGATAGGCTGAGGGAAAAGACCTAACAAACCTCCAATTCCTAAGCCAGCAAACAAGGCCCAATCATTTTTAATTAAAAGAGGTAAGTGACAGTGCCATAAAGGTGCTAAAGTCTTTGCTGATGTAATAACAGTTGCGGCTTGAAAGCTCACATCCAAAAACCCTCCCATTTTAACCCCGTACGCGGCCAAAATAGAAAGAGTATTTGAAAGAACAACTCCACCAAGAATAAAAACAATGAACTTCAAGGCTCCTTGCTTTAAAGATAAAAGACAGGAGGTCAGATAACAAAAGATGATGGCAGGTAAGCAAAAAACAAGCCCTTCCTTAATTGAAAGACTTAATGCATAGAAAAATTCTTTTAAAAAAAGAGGAAAAGAATTTCCCCAAATGATCACGAGTGTAAATACACATAAGATTTGAAAAAGGATATTGGTTTTTAATTTATTTAAATAATGCAGTAACATTACTGTTATCTTTCTTCTTTTATAAAATTTTCTTCTTAAAATTAACGAGAACACCGCAAAAATCCAGCTCCAAATCATTATGGGTCTCTTTTTTTATGGTTTTCCACATAAGATCTTACTTAATTTTTAAAATTAATTTTCTTTTGCATTACTATACTTATTTATTTTATAGAGAATAAGATGAAGTGATATTCCTAAGACATAAGGTATCACACATAATCCTAAAAGGTTCTATTACATAAGAGCGTCCTGAAGCCTTTTAACTTTTCCAACCTTAATGTTTTAGACAAGTTGGTTCTTTTCAGAATTCTTCTATTAGCCCCCTCGTGATATGCGAAAAAGCTTTTATTTTTGCAAGAAATAATTTAACGATAGATTCAATAAGTCAAGTTTTCTTGTAATCATAACTTATTATTTGCTTCTTTATAAACTCTTGTAGGAGGTCTAATGAGTAGGAATTTCATCTTATTTTTTGGTTAATTCTTTTGTCGCAGGCTGTTGCTTCTGATACGAATCCTTTTTTATCCGAATTTCAACAAGAATCTCAAAATAAACTTCCAAGCTTCATTCCTTTGAATCATAAAAAGATCATTTTTTATGAGGAGGCACAGTCTCGAAATCTTACAGGAAAAGGGACAAAAATTCTTGTTATTGATGGGGGGAATTCTCATGCTTATAAGATCGTTTCCCTTATAAAAGGTCCTATTTGTGGTCTTGCTCCTGACACTAATGTTGTTCTTGAGCAACATATATATTACAAAGGTCATATTGATGAATCTCTCCCTGTTATTATTAAAGAAAATTGTAAGGAAGGAGTAGATTTTATTTCAATTTCATTCAGCGATATGAACCGAGAATTTCATTCTAGTTGGCAAGAAGCGTTTTTGTGGGACAAAGGTAGGGGAGTTGGCATTTTGATGAGTGCTGGAAATGATTCGAAATGCTTCGATGATATGTATCTTAGAATTGATGATTTCTTAGAAAAAATGGGACGTTCTTTTCTTTTTATTTTGGCTTCAGACTACAGAGATAAGACTGAAAAACTTGCTCAATATAGTAATCCGCATAAAGAGGGGCACTGCATGGCTTATTGCTTACTGCTCCCGGAGACAGCCTTTTAAGCAAAGATTGCTGGAATAGTTACGAATGTTTTAATGGAACATCGAGTGCCACTCCTCTTGTTGCAGCCGCAGCAGCGGTTGTTGCAATTTGTTTCGCAGAGGGAGGTTCACTTTGTGCAAGCGTTGGTGCGCTTGAGGAACTAGAGGCTGTTGAACTTTGTTCACCAGAAGCTGTTGCCAGGAACGAGGCCGTGTTTGCCCCTCCTTGTGAGATCCATGAGGGACTATGCTGGAAGAGTGAGTATGGACCATGTAAAGATGCCAAATGTGACGTTGTATTTTGTGAGCTATAGATTGGAGAACTTTGCAAGTCAGGCCCCTCACTTTGAAGAGCAGAAGGTCCAGGAGCTGCGGCCGCTCCAGGGATTAAATTCGGTAGCACGACCTGGCCTACTAACATTGTTGAAAATAAATAAGTCCATGGGTTATTCCAGTCAATTTGAGATAAAAATTTAAATTCTTTGTTGTACCTCTCAAACTGCCTTTCCTGATGCTTTGCATACTGTCGGTTATTTTGTCTTACCATTTTTTCATGATAAGCATTAGAAGCGTTAATATTTTGACAAACTCCCAAGCTTATCAATAGGCTGAAAGAAACAACCTTTTCACTAATACAAGAGATCATGGTTCTAGTATCCTTTATGGTTTTAACCCATGTGAGGCTAATATACCATTTGGTAAAAATCAATCTCCATCAATTATACATTAAGACATCTTTTTTTATGAACAACGCCAGGGATTTAAAGTGAGTCTCTAGCTTAAAGGGAACTATAAGCGCGAAATATAGACTGATTTTCAACTGTTATAATGCCAGCCCTTTTATACAATAGAAAATGCCTCATAACATGGCAAAGGGCAGTTTAAGGATAAAACTTTTTCACTCCACTCCATGGCCTCCTGGAACTGCCCTTATAGTCTAATTAAAAATGTAACTTAAAAGGATGAATTATGCAGTCTAGCGATCTTATTTTACGAAATTTAAGCGATAAACTTGAAAAATATCGCGAGATTATCAATGATCTAACAGGCTCAGTTTCTGAGAATTTGAATCCTAAAAAAGCGCAAAACTTGCAAAAATTATTTAATGATGCTGAAAATGCTTATAATAAATTGAAAAATTCAGCTTCAGACGATTTTGAAGATCTCAAAGACGCTGCTCATGAAGTGTTTGATAACCTTAAAGCAGAATTAAAAGACATCTCACACAGTATTTCTGTCGATACCTTAAAAGAAAAAAGTGAAGAACTTGTAAGCTACGGCCAAGATAAACTCGACGAGCTTGAAGATCGCATCGCAGAACGTCCTTTGGCATCCGTTTTATTGGCTTTTGGTGCGGGTCTGCTGCTTGCCAACCTCTTAAGGCGGTCAAGATGATTAAACTTGCTTTGCATTTTTTAGATCTTTTTTTGAAACCTAAAACAAACTCTTTTTCTTGGTTATGTGCTTTGGGAACCATCTCTTTCTTGATTGGTGCAGCATTTGGCTTGTACTTTGGGTTTGAGTATCTTGCGCCTCTCTTGGGACATGTTCAAACAGGCATGCTTTTAAGTGGTTCCCTTATTTTGCTCGGGAGTATTTTAATGCTGGCTGCTCGCGGTAAAAAGACAACGCCTGTTCTTAATAAAACTTTAGATATCTTTAAAGAAAAAACTGATGACCTTCATCTAAAAGAATTCTTTGATCACAATAAAGAATTGATCTTGGTGGCCTCTTTAGTAACCGGCGTGTTGCTTTCGCTTTTGCCTCAACTCCGTAGAGACAAAATGTCAAAGAAAATTTAAAGCTTTTCATGCTCCTTCGTCAAAGTCATCCCTCTCTTCCATGCGCACGCAACTCTTTTCTGAAAATAGATTCAATCATTTTCTCCAAAGAAAGTATTTCAACTATGTGATGACATCATTTTTGATAAAAGAGTATTATTCTTTCTTTTTACGTACAACTTTGTTCTCTTTGCATAAGGAGGAGGAAAATGGGGTGGAATGTAGTGCTGTATAATCCATGTCATTGTAAAACAATGTTGCGTGAGAAGTAGAAAAAGCTGTCTTTGTTTAAAGCGTGGAAGGAATGAATTCTATAAAAATCCGAGTAATTTTAGAAAATACACTAAAATTGTGAATTTTCTTGCTGTAAAAAGGCAAGTTCCTCTTCTGTGGAAGTTCTTTTAAGAATTTCGTTCCGATGAGGATAACGACCAAATTGATCAATGATTCTTTTATGCAAAAGTTCAAACTTAAGGTTTTCTTCAAGTCCTAAGTCTGTGTAAAGCTTAACCGCAATTTCATGAATTCTGGAAGATTCACTATGCATAAAGGGCAAGTAAAGAAAACTACGCTTTACAGGGGCTAATCCCAGATTGGCTTTTAATAAAATAGCTTCTTGGGCGAGAACCAAAGCCATAGAATCATTTGAAAAAGCTTGGAGCTGACCTCGATAAATATGCCTTGAGAACTGATCAAGGATCAAAATTTCAGCAAGTCTTCCTTCTGGGGTTGATCGCCATTCCCAGAGTTCGCCCTTTTGAGCTTGTTGGTGAAGATGACGATAATTCTCGCAAATGTGTTGATCAAGGACAGGATCCTTTTTCCACCATTGTTCTGGGATTAATTCATGGAACCAAAAATTAATAATAGAAAGTGGATTCATTGAAGAAAAGTCTTAAATTCGAAAAGAAAACTTTATGTTATCCTAATGCTATTAACCGCTTAATTTGACTGGTGCCGGATGTCGGATTCGAACCAACGACCTACTGATTACAAATCAGTTGCTCTACCAGCTGAGCTAATCCGGCTTCTGAAAGACAAAGAAGCCTTAACATAAGCGAAGCGCTCATTCAAGTAAAACTAAAATTTTATTCTACACTATTTTATTTATTCTTTTTAAATCTCTAGAGTGTTTTTGCAGAAGGCGCTATAAAGAACGCAATAAAAAGAGAGAGATTAAGTTTCAATGATACAGCCATTAGCAGATAAAATCGAACAACATCTTCAAAAAGCTTTTCAAAGTCTTGGGTTAGAGACGACTTTAGGGCGTGTTGTTCCTTCAGGTCAAGCAGAATATCATTATCAATGTAATGGTGCTTTTAAGGGAGCTAAAATAAAAGGATGCTCTCCTTTGGTTTTAGCAAACGAACTTCAACAACAACTTTCTTCTTTGCAAACCTTTGCAGATGTTTCTGTGAGCGTGCCAGGTTTTATCAATATTATTGTTCATGATGCATGTTTAGCTGAGTATGGGAATCGCATTTTTGAGGATCAGCGGCTGGGCGTTCCCTTGAATGAGTTGCAGCAGAAAATAGTTATCGACTTTGGTGGCATTAATATTGCGAAAGCCATGCATGTTGGCCATTTACGATCATCTATTATCGGGGAGTCTTTGCAGCGTATAGCGCGTTTTTTGGGTGATGAAGTCATTAGTGATATTCATTTAGGGGATTGGGGGCTTCCGATAGGAATGCTGATTGAAGAATTCAAGCTTTTGTATCCTGATTGGCCTTATTTTAAAGAAGGTTTTGACGAAGATACTTTTGAATCATCTCCTGTAACGATTGAGCAACTCGAGATTCTCTACCCGCAGGCTGCGGAGCGGTGCAAAGAAGCAGGGGCTCGTGAAAAGGCGCGGAAAACAACAACAGATTTACAATCGGGGCATCGAGGATATCAAGCTTTATGGCAGCGTTTTAGGCAAGTTTCTATTGAGGATATCAAAAGACAGTTCGAGCCTTTAGATGTTCATTTTGATTTATGGCTGGGGGAGAGTAGTGTTAATGACATCCTACCTGCCTTACTTAAAAAGTTTAAAGATCAGCAGATCTCCCAAGAAAGCGATGGTGCCACGATTATTGAGGTTGCGACTGAAGATGATAAAAAGCCTATGCCACCGCTTATTTTAAAAACTTCAGATGGCAGCATCACTTATGGAATGACGGATATCGCAACCATTGCTCAACGATATGAAATGTTCAATCCTCAGTGTATCTTGTATGTTGTTGATAATCGCCAAAGTCTTCACTTCGAGCAGGTTTTTCGAGCAGCTAAAAAAGCAAAAGTTGCTGAAGATATAAGCTTAGAACATATTGCTTTCGGAACGCTAAATGGCGCAGATGGTAAGCCTTTTAAAACACGTTCTGGCGGCGTAATGAAGCTGCAAGATTTGTTAGAGTCAGCCGTTGCAAAGGCTCAAGAACGTATTGAGGAAGCCGATTTAGGCGCGGATATTTCTGCTCAAGAGAGAGAAGAAATTGCAAAGGAAGTTGCTATCTCAGCCATTAAATTCTCGGATCTTATGATTCCGCGTATGTCAGATTATATTTTTGATTTAGATAAATTTGTCAGTTTTCAAGGAAAGACAGGACCTTATTTACTTTATACGGCGGTTAGAATTAAATCTCTTCTGGCGAAAGCAAAAGAACAAGGTTTAACTCCAGGCTCAATTACAATTGAGGCAGATAAGCAACGAGACATTATCCTCAATGTTGTTCAATTATCGCGGATGTTAAAAGTAAGTTATGAAGAAAGAGCACCTCATCATTTATGCGAACATGCTTATGCTCTTGCGCAAAAGTTCAGCACCTTTTATCAAACTTGTCCTATCTTGAGTAATAAAGACTTAAAACAAGCAACATCTTGGCTTGCGCTTGCAAATCTTACACTCGTTTGTCTTGAGAGGATCTTATCTTTGCTTGGAATTAAAATCCCTGAAAAGATGTAAAGGTTAGAAATTTGAAGAGGAAAAATAAGAAATAATTTTTATGTAAAAAAAACTTCATCATATCTACAACAAAAGCTAGATTATCTTTATAATATTGTAGCTGTGATGGTGTTCACTGATTTATTGAAAGAGTAACATCCTTATCAAATTTTTGTTCAAGGAGGTTTTCGGTATTTTTAATGGTAAAATACTCTTGAGCATACGTTGGTTGTTTTAATAGCCAATCGTCTGCTTGCTGTTCTGTGATCCATTCTGCTTGTGTGCCTAAGATATACGCTTGTAAAATAGCATAAGGAGGGGTATTTCTCCTTTATCTTTTAGATATAGAAAACCCAAGAAAGGTATATTAAGTTCCTTAGCAACTCGACGCATAGAAAGGATTTGTCCTTCCTTATCTTCAAATAAAATGATGCTTGTAGGCCAAAAAGGTTTCATTCTATTGTGTCGTTTAATGGATTCAATGAAGCTCTTTAAAGTATCGCCTTTATATCGATGAATTGTCATCAAAATGCCTTCATAAAAAATAGAGGTTGGTTCTTTGAAGGATAAAGAATGAAGAGAAGGCGAAGATGGTTTTCTAAAAGAAGGTTCAAAAAATGAAACTAAGCCAAGGGATTGTATTTCTTTATTGCGATGACGTACAGCAAAATTAAGAGGAATGATGGAAAGTGAATTTTTTGTAAACACAATAATAGTAGCTCCTTTGGCTTGTGCAAAGTTAAGGATTTGTAGCCATTCAGGTTCAACTAATCTCACAATTCTTTTTTATAAAAGCTCCATAATGTTTAAGGGTATTAAATTTTTTGAAGCCTGATCTTTCTTGAGAAAGTTGAAAGCCTAAATGGCGCAAATTTGGATGCTTTAAGGCAGCTTGCTCATGAATTAATTTCCATCTCAGTCAATGATAATAAGAGCATTTCGTGTAATACATTGTTTAAATTGATTGCTTTTTTGAGGGGTTTCTGTGTTTAAGAGAATTTTTAAAGAAGGCATTAAGGTAATATCTTCATGAATGTCTTGTGATGCGTGGCAAGAATACAAATTTAAATTAAGGGCACAGAGGATGAAAATATAATTATAAAGACGTATTAGCATATTAGCCTTCTTCATTCAGGAATTGCTTAGAGTAAAGTTTACTATAGAGTCCATCTTCTTTTATTAATGCTTGATGTGTTCCTTCTTGAACGAGTCTTCCTTTATCCATAACAAGGATACGTCCACAATTCAGAATCGTTGTGAGATGGTGGGCAATAACAAGTGTCGTCCGATTTTTCACTAAGTGAGAGATCGCTTGCTGAATCAGGGATTCACTTTGAGGATCGAGGGCATTCGTTGCTTCATCTAAAAGAAGGATAGGCGCATTTTTTAACAGGGCACGAGCAATTGCAACGCGTTGACGTTGGCCGCCTGAAAGCTGTTTCCCTTGATCGCCAACAATTGTATTAAAACCTTGAGGCAAAGAGTGAGAAAACTCATTTACATAAGCGGCTCCAGCTGCTTGCATAACCTCTTGATAGGTTGCTTCAGGGCGGGCAAAGGCGATGTTTTTGTATAAGGTATCATGAAAAATGGTTGTTTCTTGAGCCACTAAAGAAAAGGTTTGCCGGAGCACTTGGAGGTTGAGGATAGGTGCTTCATGGCCATCAATAAAAATCGATCCTGCTTGAGGGTCATAAAACCTTAATAAGAGCTTAAAAAGAGTACTTTTTCCAGCACCGGATGGTCCAATGATCGCAACTTTTTCGCCTTTTTTGATTTCAAAAGAAATATTCTCAAGAGCTTGTATTTGAGGGCGGGTAGGGTAAGCAAAAGAAACATTTTTTAAACCCAAATGACCTTGAAGATGTGTTTTAGGGACAAAAGTAGAGTGCGGCTTATTGAGTCTAGAAGGTGTCCTTAGGATCTCAAGAAGGCGACTCATAGCTCCCGCGGCTTTCTGAAAATCCCCTAAAACTTCTGCAATTTCATTTAAAGAGCCTGCAGCAATAAGAGCATAAAATAAAAAAGAGAGAAACGTTCCTGGACTTAAATTTTTCGAAAGAACACTGTATCCTCCTAAACTTAAGAGAATACTGAGGGCAATAAAGACACATCCAATTACCAGAGAAATCAGAAGAGCTCTCATCCGAAGATTTTCGCGACTCATTTTAAGGTTAGCAGTACTTAAGGCTGCGAATTGATTGATAACGGCTTCTTCTTGGGTAAAAGCTTGAATAGTTGTAGTTCCTGAAAGCCGTTCTTCCGAGAAGGCGATGAGATCACCCTGGGCATTTTGTACCTCTAATGTTTTTCTTTTTAAGCGCCCACCCAATAATCCGATGGGAAAAAAGGCGATAGGTATGATTAAAACGGCAAAAAACGTCAATTTTAAGCTAGTGAAAAACATGAGGATTAAAGCGCCCATAAATTGGATAAACCCTCTAATGACGATGGCTCCAGAAGTACTTAAAAGAGTTTTAAGAAGTGTGCAGTCATCACTAAGTCGCGCGATGATATCGCCTAAGCGAGCATTATCAAAAAAATGAGTATCAAGCCTTAGAAGATGAGCAAAAAAGTCTTTCCTTAAGTCAGCGACGATTTGTTCTGCAAGCCAAGAGGTGCTAGAAAGTCGAATATAAGCAGAGAAAGCTAGTACTAAACTAAGCACGATAAGCATCAAAATTGCTTTGTTAAGAAGTTCTAGATTTTCAGTTTGAAAGCCGCCGTCTATTAAAAAGCGAAGGCTAGGCCCAATAAAAAGAATGGAAAAAGCGGCTCCGCAAAGAGCAAAAAAAGTTATTAAAAGAGAGCAAGAATAAGGTTTGAGGTAAGGAATAAGTTCTTTTAAGGGCGAGTAAAGTTTTAAAGAGTAACTTTGAGAATCTTCTTGTTTCATTTTAAGTCAACTGAAAACCCACAGAGTTGAGATAGGTCTCTTTCAAGGAAAGTAAAAAGATCTTCATGTGGAGAGCGTGTCGATAGCCATTTTCTTTGTTGATCATCCCATGAAAAATGAAGAGCCCCACTTAAAGGGGATGAAAGCCAGATTTGGCTAGTGGGTGTATGAAAATTTAATAGCACTGTATTGCTGTTCGAGAGCAATATTTTTAATATTCCCCCTGTATCTTCAATTTCTCCTTTATCTTCTAAAACGTCTTCAAGAATTGACGAGAGGGATTCAAAAGTTTTTTCTGCAACGAGCTTAAAATTTAAGTTAGTTTGCATGGGTAATAGAACCATTAAGAATTTTTTCTAATTCAGGTAGTTTAAGATCTCTTGCATAAACCTTTCCATTAATAATAAATGTGGGCGTCCCGTCAATAAGCAAGGCTTTTTCATAAATTACTCTCTTTTTTATAATGGCGTCTAAAACTTTAGGATTTTTGATAATATGTTCACAAAACTTTTCTTCTAAACCAC
Organism: Candidatus Paracaedimonas acanthamoebae; assembly: GCA_000743035.1. Taxonomy (GTDB): domain Bacteria; phylum Pseudomonadota; class Alphaproteobacteria; order Caedimonadales; family Caedimonadaceae; genus Paracaedimonas; species Paracaedimonas acanthamoebae. The sequence goes on along the minus strand of CP008936.1, from coordinate 1,410,171 downwards.
AAATACGACTAAGTGCTTTAAAATCTTTTGTTTCAACCCATTGGGCTTGGGTCTCAAACGCTTGCTGAAGGACTTGAGGTTGTCGAGGTAAAGGCACATGAATTAAAATAGCTGTTGCTTTCAGGGCAGTTGCATCCGTCGGAAAATGCCGAAAAATAAATTTTACCTTACCAGAGTCTATATACTTCTTTTTTAGATGTGGCCAGGTTTGCACATGAAACTCTGCACAATGACTGCATGTTAAAGAAGAATATTCAATAATGGTAATAGGGGCAGTTTCTTTGCCAACAACAATTTCGGGGATGTCTTCTACTTTAACAGAGATTTGTTTCTTTGTTGGAGCTGCTTCTACAGACACATGGCTTAAAAAACAGAGAACTAAAAACATAAAAAATTTACGGATCATTTCTAGGGTGCCCAAATTTTTAAAATCACAAAATTATAGCTCAACTAACGAGGAAAACCAATGCTCATTTCAAAATGAATGCTTGTTATGATTTCTTTGAAAATTTTATTATAATACATCAAGAATAATATTTAGTTGTTAAGAATTTGGTGATAGTTTCACATGTATATTAAAATTATTAGGAACAAAATTTAGATAATTTTATGGGTTATAAACTTAATTTTTTTACAAGAAAAAATACTTTTTTTATCTTTCTTTTAGGGATAATTTTTCTTTCATTTTCAAGAGGATATAGCTCTGATTTAGTTTTAAGTGATAGAGATTCCACGAAAGAAGTTGAAGAAATAACATCTGTGGATGATCCTTTAGAAGATCTTAATCGAAGTATTTTCAATTTTAACCAGGACTTTGATAAATATATACTTAAATCTATAGCTGAAGTGTATGATGAAGGATTGCCTGATGCAATTAAAGATAGAGTTCATAGTATTTTAAGCAATCTCAGTACTCCTTTGATTTTTATCCATGATGTTTTACAAGCTGAAGAAGAGCAAGCTATTGATTCACTTGCCCGCTTTTTGATCAATTCGACATTAGGGTTAGGAGGACTTTTTGATCCAGCTGTTGAAGTTTTTGATATTCAGGCGCATACGAGCGATTTTGGGCAGACTCTAGGAAAGTATGGGATTGATGACGGTGCTTACTTAATGATCCCTATTTTAGGGCCTTCAACTATCCGAGATTTTACAGGAAAAATTTTAGATTTTATCATTGATCCAATAAATTACTTGGCACGTAAAAATCATACTTCTTCTCTTGTTTATACGCGTATAGTTGCCACAGCTATTGATGCTCGAGTGAATGCTAATGCTCTTTGGAAGCGTGTAAACAATGCGCATGATCCTTATCTGACACTCCAAAGTATTTATGGGCAAAATAGAAAGTTCATGATACAAGGAGATACCGTTATTGGATTGGATTCTCCCAGACCGTCAGAAAAATAAATACAGGAAATTAAAATGTTGTGGTTATATCGAAAACTGAGGTTTTTTCTTTTTTTTATATTATTTATTAATCAATCATTTTCTCAAGCTGTGACTGAAAATAGTGAAATATATAAAAGATTTATTACGACTCTGGGAAATAATATTATAAGCATTTTGGTTAACAAAAATGCGCCCTTAACAGAACGTAAAGAAAAATTTCGTCAAGTTTTACGTGATTATTTTGATATTCCAGAAATTGGGAAATTTGTGCTCGCGAGATATTGGAAAAGAGCAACAGATCAACAAAAAACAGAATATTTAGTGCTCTTTGAAAATGCTATTGTTGATAATTATGCTGCCCAATTTGATAATTATCAAAATGAAACGCTGGAAGTTCAAAATGTTCGTGAAGACTCTGATCAAGGAATCATGGTGATGAGTATCATTAAGAGGAAAACAGGAGCGCCACCTCTTAAAATTAATTGGAAAATTTTTCAGACAAAAAAAGGACTTCGAGTCTATGATATTATTATCAATGGCGTCAGCATGAGTATTACTCAACGTTCTGAATATGGGGGCATTATTAGCCAAAATAGCGGCCAAATTGAAGGGCTTTTAAAGCTCATGCGTGAAGGGAGAAGTCCTACTTTTACCACACAGAAAAATGGATAAAATTCTCGATTTAACGAACTTAAATAGAGCTTAGTTACGTTAAGTATATGACAATAAACCCAATAATGAGTGCTGGACCAAACGGGAATCTTTTTTCCTGTTTGATCTTAGTCCATATAATTGCTGTCAAAAGACCTAAACCACCTGAGAGAATAAACTAATAGGGAAGTTGCTGCACCTCAAGGCCTAAAGGTAAAGCGCTCATGAGCTTGATATCTCCTCCTCCTAAAGCATGGACATTTTTTATTTTTACAAACGCAGTTTTAAGTCCTACCCCAACAAACGCAGTTATAAAAGTTGAAAGAAAAGCTAAAGAGATATCTTTATGTTCAGCAAGTTGTAAGCATAAAATTGTTATCGAAATTGCAATATTGAGCCAATTTAAAATGATCTTTTCTCTAAAATCGATCACGATCACAAGAATAAAAAAGTAACTTAATAAAGAGAGCAGACAAGCCACCAAAAGTTGCGGTGAAAAATTAAAACAAATTATAAAACTTACAGCAACAGTTCCTTCAAGAAGTGGATAAAGTAAAGATATCGAATAATTACAGTGTTTACATCGTCCTTTTTGAATGCACCATGAAATAATGGGGATGAGTTCCAACCAACTAAGAGAATGTGCGCATTGAAAACAATGAGAAGGAGTCCACAAATTAATGTTCTTCTGTGGAAGACGTCTAATAAGAACGTTGGCAAAACTTCCTAAAGTAAGTCCAATAATAAAAAATAAAATCATGGGCTAAAATTCACCTAGAGTTTATTCGTATATTCCAGATAATTTATGAGAGATAATAAACTATTAGGATTTTTTAATATTGCGTCATTATTTCGTGTCTCTTGTTGCTTTTTTAGGGCTCACCGCTTGTAAAACAGCCGAGCGTTATTCACAATATGATAAGGTAACAAAATTGCATCCGTATGAGTATGAGAGTAGACTCATGCAAGAACTTTCCCAACAAAAAAGTAAACGTATCTCAATTTTACCTAAAAAACTGAACGAAAATGTTCCTCCTAGTTTGAAGAAAAAAGTAACTCTTTCCACAACAGAAACAGTACAATTAAAAGATATTTTTATGCAAATTGCCAAAGAAGCAAAAGTAGATATAGCGCTTGATCCTCTTATTAAAGGAGGTATTAATTTTCAAATTTATAATAAAGAAGTGATTGAAGTGGTGCGTGAGATATGTGCTATAACGCATCTTCGTTATAAAATCTGCAACAATATTTTACGTATAGAATTAGATCACCCTTATTTAAAGAATTATAATGTACAATTTTTATCATTAACGCGAGCAAATCAGAATCGTATTTCAATAGCGACAGATGTATTTACTGCAGTTGATAGTCGCAAAGCAGAACTTGACAATGGTTCTAACACACTTCTAGAGGCAGAAACTAAAACGGATTTTTGGGAGGAAGTTGAGAATACGTTAGCTACAATATTATTACCTGAAAATATGCTAGAAGAGCAGACTGAGCCATCTTATGCGATTCATAAACAAGCTGGAATTATTTCAATTTTTGCAACTGAAGCTCAACATGAGCAAGTGGAAAAATACTTTCAATTATTAAGTGACAACACAACTTCTCAAGTTCTCATTGAAGCAAAGGTTGTTGAGGTTTTGCTAAAAGATGAATTTAAAAGTGGAATTAATTGGAATATTCTTAAGGGAGACTTCGCCTTACAAGCTCCTTTAGGGCGTTTGGTAATGCCTGGTTCTTTTAAAAATGAAGACTCAAGTCAGCGCGATGTTTTAAGGATTGGTTTAGGAGAGCCAAAGCTAACAAGCCTTTTATATTTTATGGAAAAATTCGGTACCGTAAGGACGCTTTCAAGTTCAAGATTAACGGTTATGAACAACCAATCAGCAGTTTTGAAAGTGGCAACAAATCATGTCTTTTTTCGAATAGATTATAATCGAGACTATGGATATGATTCCCGTCGTGAACACGAGTATGTTTCAAGCGAAGTTCAAACAGTACCCATCGGTCTTGTTATGACTGTTCATCCTGCAATTAACCTTGAAAATGGTTCAATTACTATGACATTAAGGCCTACGATTTCTAGAATTGTTGATGAGAAGCAAGATCCAGCAGTTGCAATTGTTTCAGAGCAAAAGCAGCAATCCTTGGTTCCTGAAGTTCAAGTACGAGAGCTTGATTCAGTTGTCCATATGAAATCGGGAGAAATCGTCATTATGGGGGGACTGATGGAAGAACGTTCCGATAATGAACAAACAAGTGTTCCAGGAATAACAGAGACAGTTGAAGGCTTAAATATACCATTCTTAGATTTTTTGTTTAAAAGTAAAAGTGATCAAAGAGTTGTTTCTGAGCTGGTTATTTTCTTACGTGCAACAATCGTCCATAATGGAAGAGAGTCAGAAGCATTAACTTCTACAATTACCCCAGCGGATCAAGCCGTATATGAAACTTTTACTAAAGACCCGCGAGCCTTTTCATTCAAAAAATTTTAGAAGGATTAAAGGCAGTAAACAGTAATTTTCTCTTTACGTGTTATTATTGAGCGATAAAATCGTCCTTTTTTAAAGGAAATACAGCATAAGTAGGATTCCCTGGTAATATTGGTTGAAATCCACTCTTAGCAGGTGCAATCAAAGGAAAATTAATCCAAGGATTCATCCAACATCCTTCAAGTGTATATACTAAGTAATGCCCCGCAGGATATATTGAAGATGGTTCGATAAAAACGATCATATCTGGAAGATTTAAGACCGAATCATTCGTATTTTTAATCTGTTTATACTGATACAATTTTCCTGCATTTGAAAGAGCTGTAACAATTTCCTGACAGTAAAACCCTCTGCTCCAAGCATATTGAGGAGTTTCATATAGGTTAAGTGCTTGTTGATAGGTAAAATTTAAAACATATGCCGTACAAGCAACAGCACATCCCATTCCGTGTTCTTGTGTGATCGCTTTTCTCATCTTAAAGATTCCTCAAGACCAGGAACTTTTTCTCTATAAAATCATAATATACCATGAATGCATTTTAGGAAATTAAGAATTTAATCTATTTCTGTTTTGAGGTGAGGAGCTGCAAGAAAAGTATAAACAATCGGGACGATAAAAAGCGTAAATAGCGTACCAATTGTCAACCCCCCGACAATAACCCAGCCAATAGCATTACGACTTTCTCCTCCAGCACCAGAGGCAAGCGCTAATGGAACAGCTCCCAAAACCATAGCTCCAGTTGTCATCAAGATAGGCCTTAAGCGCAAACTTGAGGCTTCACAAACGGCCTCAATCTTATTTTTCCCTTGTGAACGAATATGGTTAGCATACTCAACAATAAGAATACCATGTTTTGTGACAAGGCCGATCAGTGTCACAAGACCGACCTGAGAATAAATATTAAGCGTGATGCCATTCAATTTCATAGCTAAAAGAGCTCCAAAGGTTGAAAGAGGCACTGAGAAGATAATAATTAATGGATCCCGAAAGCTCTCATATTGCGCGGCTAATACAAGATAGATAAAGACAAGGGCTAGCAAGAAAATAAAATATATTTCTTTGCTTGATTCTTTAAATTCTCTGGATTCCCCAGCATAATCAATTTGAATCTCTTTGTCGCCTAAACTCAGGGTTGCTTCTTCAAGAATTTTAAGCGCTTGTTCTAGAGAATGTCCTTCACCAACTGTTGCGGAAATTGTTGCAGAACGTAATTGATCAAAGCGATTTAAATCTTTAGGTGCAACAGTTTCTTCTATTCTAACAAGGTTTGACAGTTGAATCATAACGTCATTTTTGCCTTTGATGAAAATATTATTAATTTGTTGTGGTGTTAGGCGTTCATTATCGGAAACTTGGACAATAACATCATATTGTTTGCCATCTTGCTTGAAGCGAGTTGCTTTTTTCCCACCTAAAAGGGTTTCTAAAGTTCTACCGATAGCAGCAACATCAGCACCAACATTATTAATTTTTTCTCGATCAAGAAGAATATTCAATTGTGGCTGATTTAATTTCAAATCGCAGTCGATATTAACGAGAGCAGGAGAAGCACGTACTTTTTGGAGAACTTGTGTAGCAACTTTATCAAGATGTTCATAAGAAGAAAGTGATTTAATAACGAACTGTACAGGACGTTCTATGGCGCTTTGCCCCAAGGAAGCAGGATTAATAGGAAATGCAAGAATACTTGGAATCGAAAAAAACTGAGGGAATAAGGCTTGAACAATATCTTGCTGTTTTTTTGAGCGTTCTTCCCAAGGTTTTAAACGAGAAAAGGTAATAATTTGAGAAACAACAGGATAGCCAGCGACAACGAAATAACGATCTATTTCAGGAATGCCTTGATAAATTTTTTCAATTATTTGGGCAGAGGATGAAGTATAGCCAATAGTTGAGCCTTCAGGGGCAATACCTATGCCAATAATTGTTCCGCGGTCTTCAATAGGGGCTAGTTCAGAAGGTGTCATGTGAAATAATATACCGCATCCAATCAGAATAGCGCCAGCACTCCCTAACACGAAGGTACGATTGTTAACGGAAATTAAAAGCCATTTTTCATAAGATTTTCTTAATTTTTGAAGATTTTTTTCAATCCACAAAGAAAATTTACCTTCATTTTTTATCTGGTGAAGCAAACGTGAACACATCATAGGTGAAAGCGTTAAGGCTACGAAACCAGAGACAATCACTGAACCTGCAAGTGTTAAAGCAAATTCAATGAACAACTTTCCTGTGCGTCCCTGAGAAAAGGCCATGGGTGTATAAACAGCTGCAAGAGTAATTGTCATTGCAATAATAGAATAAGTGATTTCACGGCTTCCAATAAGGGCAGCTTTAAGAGGAGGAATACCTTTTTCGATATGGTGATAAATATTCTCAAGCATAACAATGGCATCATCCACCACCAGGCCTATAGCAAGAACAATTGCTAAAAGCGTTAATGTATTAATTGTAAATCCAAAGATATACATTAACGTGAGGGCTCCAATAAGAGAGATAGGAATTGTCACAAGCGGAATTAAAATAGATCTAAAGTTTCTCAAAAAAAGAAAAATGACAAGCACAACAAGGATAACAGCTTCTAAGATTGTTTTGTAAACTTCCTTAATCGATCGATCAATGAAGACTGAGGAATCATAAGCCACATCGACATGCATACCTTCTGGGAGTAGAGTTTTTAAAGTATGAAGAATATTTTGAACCTCTTGTGAAATCGTGAGGGGATTGGCTGTTGCTTGTTTTATAATGCCAATCGCAATAGCCTTATTTCCATTGAAACGTGCGATAATACGTTCGTCTTCTGGGCCTAATTGTGCATGGCCAACATCTTTTAAGGTTACAGCAAATCCATTAACATTCTTTAATACTAATTTATTAAACTGATCTGGTGTTGAAAGATCACTATTTACAAGAACTGTGAATTCTCTTTTCGTATTCTCAATGCGCCCAGCAGGTACTTCGAGGTTTTGGTTGCTTAAAGAAGAAATAACATCATCAGGAGTTAATTTTAAAGCGGCTAATTTTAACGGGTCAAGCCAAATGCGCATGGCGTATCGGCGTTCGCCTAATAATCGTGCTTCCGAGATGCCATCAATATTTTGAAGGCGGGGTTTTATATATCGATCGGCATAATCAGAAATTTGTAAGGGGCTAAAACGGTCGCTTGAAAATGCAAGATAAATGATTGGCTGTGCATCTGCTTCTACCTTTGCTATGGTTGGATCCTCTATACCATCCGGAAGTTTATTGCGGCTGCGGCTTACTCTACCTCGAACGTCATTTGCTGCTGCTTCTGGATCTTTCGTAATCCGAAAACGTAATGTAATTTGGCTTACTTCTGGGCGACTTGTTGACGTTAAAGTATTTAAACCATCAATTCCTGCCAGAGTTTCTTCTAAGGGTTGTGTAATTTGGCTCTCAATAATCTCAGCACTCGCTCCCTTATAGGTTGTTTCAACAGTAACAACAGGTTCATCTATATTTGGGTATTCGCGAACGGCAAGCCGAGTATAAGAAATACTTCCTACCAATAAGATTAAGAAATTTAAAACAAGAGTTAAGACAGGGCGTCGAATACAAAGTTCAGGTAATTTCATAAAGAAGCTCCCGATGGTTTTGTTACGCGTACGCTCATGCCAGATATAAGTTTATTATGACCAGCTGTAATGATTAAATCATCTGCTTTGATCCCGTCTAGTACTTGAAGAGTACCTTTTTGGCGTAGACCAACCTTAATTTTTATCAATTGAGCTTTTTGATCAACGATTTTAAAGATAGAAACATTATCATGGCTAGGAATGAGAGCTTCTTCAGGGATGATCAAGCTATTTTTTCTTGTTCCCAAGATAATTTTCACTTTAACAAACATGCCTGGTTTTAAAGCCAAGTCTAAATTTTCAAGTTGCGCTCTTATAGAAAGATTTCGCCCATTCTCTTCGATGTGGGGATCAATAGCATAAACTCGACCTTTAAATTTTTGGTTAGGAAGTGCTGGCGCTTCTAATTCAATTTCTTGTCCTGTTTTTAGATGGGGAGCATAAATTTCAGGGAGTGTAAAATCCACTTTGATAGGATTAATTTTCTCAATATTTACAAGGTCTTGCCCTACTTGAACATAATCTCCTAGACTAAATTTTCTGAGGCCAATAATTCCATCAAAAGGAGCGATAAGAGTTGTTTTTTCTAAGCGAGCTTTTTCAAAAATAACTTGTGCTTCATTCACTTTTAGATTTGTTGCAGCCTCATCACGCTCGCCTTTCTTTCCAAAATTTTTCTTAAGTAAAGTTTCGGCGCGCCACATTTTTAATTTGCTTAAGGAAAAGTTGGCTTCTGCTTGCGCAAGCTGTGCTTTATACATTTCGCTATCTAGTGTAATAAGAAGATCTCCTGCCTTAACAAGTTTACCTTCTTGGAAGTTGAAAGAAACAAGTTTTCCTGCAATTTCAGGGCGGATAATAACAGATTCATCTGCGCGCATGGTTCCCACAGCCTCCGCACTATCCACAACATCTTGAATAGTAGGTTTCTGAGCTGTAACAGGAGTAGTCAACATGCTACTATGCGCTTGGCCACTTTTACTTAGAGATGGAGGTAAAGCAAACTTATACAGGAGAGCAGAGATGATAATAAATAGTATTCCTCCAGAAACAATTGAATACTTTAAATTTTTGATGTTAAATTTCATGAAAATGCCCACCTTAATTTTAAAATTGTGCTATCTTAACTAATAATATGAGGAAAAGTAAGAAAATTTAATAAAGAGAATATCTTGAGAGCCACAAAAATAATGAAAAAGAGGGTAAATTGATTGAGTTTTTCACAACGCATGGTCCTTGGCTTGCGTATGTAATTTTATTTTTAGGATCATTAGTTGAAGGTGAGTCCATTGTTTTAACAGCAAGTTTTTTAGCCTATACAGGTTTCCTATCACTACCAAAAGTTATGATTATTGCTTTTATCGCAACTCTTTGTGCAGATCAGCTTTTATTTTATATAGGAAGATTTTATGGTCCAGGATTATTAGAGCGGTATCCCAAGTTAAAAGACAAATCGAAGCGTATTTTTGCACTTCTTCATAAATACAATACACCATTTATTTTAGGATTTCGGTTTGTTTATGGTATTCGGACAGCAAGCCCCCTTATCATCGGCGCAGCAGGAGTGGATATTAAACGTTTTACGATTTTGAACTTTTTAGCTGCGGTGATTTGGACTGTTATAAGTTGTTTGGGAGGATACCTACTGGGCTATCTCTTTGCGGATGTGATCGAAGAGGCTATTCACAAAGTAGGTCACTACCAGAAAATTGCATTATTGAGTGTAGGAAGTTTTTTAGTTATTGTTTTAGGAATTTTTTATCTGCGAAAAAAGCAGCGTGAAAAAAATCCAGAAAAATAAGGAAAGTAAAAGATTTTCGGCAACCTTTGTTAATTCATAATATTGAGAAGTTAAAGGTTGATCTAACAATAAAGTAAAATATTCATTTTGAATTCTAGTTAAGCATTGACCCATAGAACATTAATCGCTACATTCCTTTCAGTTTAACGCCTGTGGCCGGGTGGCAGAGTGGTTATGCAGAGGACTGCAAATCCTTGGACGTCGGTTCGATTCCGGTCCCGGCCTCCACTTTTCTAAGATTAATTATTTTAGGACTAGTTTAAGGCTTTAGACTTTGCTATACACACTTACATTATATGTTCCCCGGTAGCTCAGTCGGTAGAGCAAGTGACTGTTAATCACTGGGTCGGCGGTTCGAGCCCGTCCCGGGGAGCCAATCAATCCTCGCATGACCGTAAACTATTACATTTATTGTCAACGTTAAGTGCAGATGTCTCCTTTATAATTTTTTAGAAATGTCACTTAGATAGGTTAGAGTGAATTAAGCAGAGGCCTTAAACTTAAAATAGTTTAACTAAGTACTCATAAATTTGCCTTCATCATTTTTTTAAAGTTATCTTTACATTCTTTAAGTTTAATAACTTCATTAGAAGCTTAAAATGAGGGTAATTATGTATTACTTGGATCTTAGCATCATTTTTTTGTTAATTCTTGCAAATGGTATTCTGGCAATGACGGAGTTTGCAATTGTTTCATCAAATCGAAATAAAATAATGCATATGGCAAAAAAAAGTAAGGGAGCAAAAATTGCACATCATCTCATAGATAATCCTGGAAATTTCCTTTCTACAATCCAAATTGGAATTACTATTATAGGAATTATTTCTGGAGCTTTTAGTGGACAAAGATTTGCAGAGCCTCTTGGTATCTGGCTTAATAAATTTCAATGGATTTATGGATATGGCGAGCCAATTGCTTTTACTGTAATGATCTTAATATTAACTTATATATCGCTTATAATAGGAGAATTAGTTCCAAAAAGACTTGCTCTTTCAAATCCTGAAAAAATTGCTTCCCTATTTTCACCAATGATTAATGTTTTCTCTAAAATAACACATCCTTTTGTCATTATATTAGATTTTTCAACCAAGATTTTATTAAGATTACTTCGTCAAAAAGAGATTAAAGATTCTCATGTGACAGAAGAAGAGATACATCAGTTGTTAGAGGAAGGTCTTGAAGGGGGAACTATAGATCCATTTGAGCATCGTCTTTTCCAACGTGTTTTAAAGTTTAGCGACCGTGATGCAAGTATTATGATGACCCCGCGCCTGAAAGTGATATGCTTTAATCTAAAAGATAATTTAGAGACTAACAAAGCTAAAATATTGTTACATTCCCATCGTTATTATCCAGTATTTGAAGAAAATATGGATAATATTAGGGGAATTATTGATACTAAAGATATCTTAACCCAGCAAATAAAAGGAGAACCCTTTGATTTGTATTCATTAGTGAAAGAAGTTCCTTGTGTTAGAGAAGAAGCAATTGGCTCTGAGATTCTTGAACAATTCAAAAAAAGTAAATCTCATATTGGCATTGTAATTAATGAGTATGGTGCGATGCAAGGAATTATAACTCTTGTGGACCTCTTTGAAACTCTTACAGGAGAAGTCACTGAACTTGAAGGGAATATACCTTTTAATGTTATTCAGCATAAAGATGGTTCTTGGCTATGCGATGGTTTGACACCTATAGATGAAATTGAGGAGCTTCTTAAAGTAAATATTATTCGTGCCTTTCCAGATATAGATTTTAATACTCTTGCAGGATTTTTGCTTATGCAATTTGGAAAAATCCCTAATATTGAAGAGAGCATTAGTTGGAACGGATTTGAATTTAAGATTATAGAGATGATCGGTAAGAGAATTAGTAAAGTTTTAATCAAAGAAGTTAATAATGCTAATTGAAATTCACACATTATGATTATAAGAAAGTAGGGAAAACACTCAACTATCAGCGCTTAAATCAATCGCGCAATAATTATTATGAAAACCAATTTATTTTAGTTTAAGATGTTTAATGTCATATAGCAGGATTAGATTAGAAGTAAATTTATTAAATTTTACTTAAGGCAAGTTTATTTATAGTTGAAAAAGAAATCCATTAGCTAACTGCATTTTCTTAATTTTCATTGACGTAATTGTTACAATTTTAAAGCAATCAAACATGTAAAATTCAATGATAAGTAGTAGAATTATTGAGACGTCCTTGTTCTATATCTTTATGGAGGCTTTCATGCAATCTTTCAAGTGAGGTCAATGAGCTGCTCTCGATGTAACTGCTGATGTATCTGTTCTATAGGTGATGGAGAGTGGAGTTGCCCCTATAAAAGCGGACAGATTTGTTAGCTCATTAAGTTATACCTTACTTGTTTAAGATCTTCTTGGGAAGATCTGTAATACTTTCTTGGTGAGAGCATTTTCAGCCCTTTATGAGGGGCATTATTATTATAATCATCGAACCATTCTGATAGCTGCTCAAGAACTTTTCGATCATGGCTCTCAAGAGCAAATACCACATGGACCTGATCTCCATTCCAACACTGAATGCTAAAATGATCCGAATACCACCGCAAATTATTCTTCAAAGTAATGATTTTCCCATCATGAACACGAACAGGTCTCTTTCCATGCTTTTGTAAAAGTAAGCTATGTTCTTTCATAATGCGATAGACTCGCTTTGGATTAATGGCTTGATTCAAAGATTTTCTTAAAAGTGCAGTTACTCGCCGATAACCATAAGTGGGGCGTTCATCCATGATCTGACGAATGAGAAGAAGCAATTTTTGATCATGAATCGTAACACTCCTCTTTCGAGAGCTTGATGTCTTCTTTAAGCGTTCATAAAGATTGGAGCGAGAGACTTCAAGGACTTCACAAATGCGACTCATTGAGAATCTCTTTTGTTGAACAAGGGATTGCACATTATGAGTGGGGTACTTGTTAATAAGCTCAAAAAGAAAATAGAAGAGAAGAATTACTCTGTAGCGGAATTGGAAGGAGTTGCTGGGTTAAAAGGCCATGCAATAAGAAACATTCTTCGGGGAAGATCACAAAAACCAAATGTAGAGATCCTACAACGTGCTGCAAGTGTGTTGGGATGTTCAATTTTAGAGTTTCTAGATGAAAAAGATCTTGGACAAGTAAATTTAGTGCCTCAGGGGCGTCCAGCACTAAGTAAGAAAGAAACAATTCTTATAAAAGATGTTTCTCTATACGAACAAGCAGTAAAGCTTGTGTTTAATATTTATCAGGAAAAAAAATTATATACCTTCTACCGAACAAGCATCATATATTATAAATGAAGGCTATGCTTTTGCAGAGAAGAATCAGTCAAACAAGCCAGACAAGGCCTTTGCAGAGTGGTTAATTAGCAATTATATTCCTTAATCAACCCTCGTCTGCGATAAGAACCATCATTTTCTGATGGTTCCATGCCCTGTTTTTTAGGGTAAGCTTAAACCTAGGTATTTCATATCTTTTATTTCTTCATCTCATTTAAAATCAGAAGATGGTTTTCTGTATTAAGTATAGGCTAAATATATTTTTCTACTAGTTAGATGTTTATATGTTAGCCCATAGTTGTAAAAGAATTTACAAGAACTTGGGATGCTGGTTATATGTAGACATTAAGTTAAAAGGGCTCCAGAGTTATTCTCCTTAACTGGGAACAAATAATAAAAAGAGAGAACAGGCAGGGGACAGAGAGGTTTTGAGGTTGCAAAGGGAGGTTGCATGAGATTTTGTGTGCCAAAGATTTTGGGATTATTGCGTGATGTGGGTCGCATCTTTCTGACCTATATTTTGATTTATCAGCAGATATTTTTAGGTGTTGTGTGGGCGCATGAGGGGTTGGGAGCGATTCAAGCAGACCTCCAAGAAGCTCGCTTGCAAGGAGGGTCGTATGTTTCTAAACCTTTTCCCCATTCTACGATAAGCCTTTCAAAAGAGAGTGCTAAATTACGAGAAGAGTTTAAGGACTGTGATTGGGTCTTTCGAGAAAGCCAAGATCAGCTTCAAACTTTTTATCGCTGGAAAGGGAAGGTTTATCAGTTTGATCCTTTACCAGAAGGGGCTGAGTGGCAGGATGAGGGCTTTACGGTAGAAGAAAGCAAAGTCGATGTTATGATCACACCCATCCATGAGGATGAGCCCTTAATATTGCCGACGCCAATTGCAGATCCTCAATCCACGATTATAGAGACCCCTATCTATGATGGGCCCGATAGCTCTATATTGTTGAAAGAAAAGGAACTTCTTCCAGGGGAAGGAAAAGTGGGTACTTATGGAGAGTTGCACAATTTGCGCATAAAAGGTGATAACTTAACACCTAACCATATTCCCCAAGATGCTTATATGCGTCAGCATGGAATCAAGACAAACGACGGCATTGCTATGATGATGGAGCAACCTACTCCAGGGAAAGGAGGGCGACATCGCCAAACAAGAACTTATGGGAAACAGCCTGAATTAAGAGCTGCTCCTCGTACTGTGCTTGCAAGAGATATCCAAGATCTGCGCCAAATTTATAAAAAGGATGATGTTTATACGCCAGAAATAAAGCAAGGTTTGCAAGATGTTATTCAAAAGAATAAAGAGAAATTTCCAGACTTATTTAAAAAGGCAACAGGAGAGTAATTATGGAGCAATGGAGCTACCTTAAGAAATTATCAAAGATGGAAACGCCGGAAAATATTGATGAATTTGAAAAAAAGGTGTGGGATCTTGCAGCCACAAAAGATCCTACCGTGCTTGGTAATCTGATTGATCTATTTGATGATAAATGCTTGCACCCAGAGGTTATGTATAGCTTAGTTCATGCTATAGAAACTTATCCTGATGAAATATATGTAAAATGTATTATCTCAAAATCGAAGGATGCTATTCAAAATTCGCCATTCTGGTACAGGGGGTTAGTGGCGGCTATATTAAATAGCTCTGTATGTAAAGAATTATTTATTAAAGAAGTTAAAGGAAATGAGGCAAGCTTCTTAGAGAGCTTATTTTCATTTATTTCAGAAAAATTACCCAATCATAAAGAGCTTATCACTGAGTTAAGAAAGGAACTTCAAGAAAAGAGTATTTGAAGAATAATACTTACTGCTAACTCTAGCAGAGCTTCATAAAGGATGGCAAGAAAGGCCTAAACAACCTGTTTACATTTCTTGTTGCAAAGAGCCCGAGAGCAGAAGCAAAGCCCTTCTTCCAAAAGATTTAGCCGCAAGACTGTTTCTCAAGAGAAAGGGCAGAAGAAGCCCCAAGCTGGATCTATGGAAGAAGAAACTCTTTCTTATGAGGAAGTAGGGGCAGCCTTTGAGTCTCTTTATCGCGTGCGAGAGTATGAAGATCTTCTTGAGAAGCCTCAGAATGAGGAAGAGAAGCGTGGCCGCACCCTTGCCAGAGGAAAGACCCATAAGCGGAGCTCGAGCCTTGAACTTTTAAAAGACACTTATTTTCAACAAACCTCAGCGTCAATTGAAGAGGAAGTCGCTAGTTGGCATGAGGAGAAAGCCAAGTTAGAAGAACAAGGATTTACACTTGAAGGTTTAAGAGAGATAGATCTTTTCAAGGTTGTAGGGGCGTATGGACTTGAGGGACTAGGGGCTGTTGTCCATAAGGTGGATGATCTTACCTTTGGGGGGGTTAGTGCTGTTGGGGAAGGATGGGAGAAAGCGGCAAGGGCAAGCCAGACGGCTGTGAGGCGGGGCGTTAGAAATCTCACCCACAATCAGCGGTTAGGTCAAAATGCTGGAGATTATTTTTACTTAGGTCTCTCTGTTCTTGGGCCTAAGAAGCTCCTGGCCTTGTTGGATTTAGGCAAGCTGACTCGCTTGGTGAGTAAGGGCGCAAAAAAGGCTGATACTTTAGAATCACTTAAGAACTTTGAACAGATAGATTCTGTCGCGATTGTTCCAAAGCCTAAAAATGTTGTTGATAAAACAAGCTTTAGTGCAGATTCTAGGATTATTCCACTTGAAAGAAGAGGCTTTGTCATGTTTGATGGGGTGGAATTTAGGGCCGTTAGAGATTTAGGGCACTTAAGCGAAGAACATTTATGGAAAATGTATAAAACAGGATCAAATCCATATGATATTTTTGGAAATAAACTTGCGTATCATCATATAGATCAAATTCCACAAAGGAAGCCTGGAAGTGCCTATGCTTTAGTACTCAATGAAAAACATAATATATGGAATAAAGCTCAGCACCCTAAAGGAAATAGTAAAAATGCTGGTCTTACAGTAGCAGAGAGGATCGATAGTGATAAACTGGTGCGTATCTTTAATAAAGAGCTAGCACAAAACGAGCTGAAAAAAAGAGGTTTATTATGAGAAATGTGGAAAGCATATGGGATTTTCTTGATCAGCAATTTGAGGAAGAGCCTGCTTGGAGAGCTTCTGAGCTTCCTACCCAAGAAGAGATAGCAAGGGCTGAAAACGCGTTAAATGTAAAATTCCATCCAAATTATCTCAAATACTTATTAAAATATGGTGGTGGTAGTGCTTTTGCATATGATATTTATGGGTTAAAACCTACTAATACCATGGTAAAGAATTACTCTGTTATAACTAATACAAATTTATATCGCTCTCAAAAATGGCCTGGAATAGCTGATTGGTATATTGTCTCAGATGATGGGAGAGGTAACCCCATTGGCATAGATCCAGAAGGAAAAGTATGGCTCTCAGATCATGATTCTGGGTTTGAAAAAATAAAGTTAGCAGATACCTTTGAAGAGTTTTTATATAAGCTTCATACTGATACTCTGTATGAGTAAAGCATGAAGTAAAAGTTCCCTGTTCTCCTAGAGATTAAAATTTTAATACTTTTCCTACTAAGAGATTCTTTAAGGCTTTATTAAATCATTCCGCAGTGCTCCTTCAGAGATGCTCTCAATCTTAAGGGAAGGTTTCTTATGCGGTTGGATCTGAATGCGGTGAGATCGATGGTCTCCGCCCCTCTGCAGGTCTTCATCGGGGGCGAGAAGCCCAAGGAGGCCTTGCTTGATGGTCTTAAGTCCTGTGTTATCAACACCGTGGGCGGCGTTCTTGCGAAGGACTTAGGCGATCTTTATGACAAGGGAGATCTTCCTTATTTGGCGCATAAGGGGGGGCACTTTATCACGGGGTTCTTGTTGAGTCTTGGGCTTTCAGAAGGGGACATCAAAGAAGCTTTGGGGGCTGGCCTAGCGGCCACGATGGCCGAAGTGACAGCAGAATCCTTGCCCAGCTCTCTTTCCCGCGAGGCTAGAGGCAACATCGCCAAGGTAGGAGGCTCTCTTATTGGGGTTTTGACGGGAGCTAAGAAAGGCACCGGCATCTTCACGGCGTGCAATGCGATCGATCATAACTTCCTGTGGACAATTCCATTGGCATCAGCATTAACACCAGAAATGCTTGCTGTGATGGGTTTGTCGGGTATGACAGCGTATCAACTGGGGCAGTGGTTGAAGGATCATCCGTTGTTGATGGACATGGACATGCTGCCGGAAGGGATACTGTGGAAAGATCGAGGATTTATGCCCGAGGAAAGTAAAGCAGAGGTTCTGACAACGCCGAGTCATGAGGATAAACCACTTCTCTTGCATACACCCATTGAAAGAATTAAGTCGCTTATACATGAGCAAAAATTTGCGCGCACATCTGCTGAGAAAGAACAAGCAGAAGCTAATTTAAAGGCATACGCCCAAGAGCTTTATAAACAAGATCCAACACTAAAAAGTATCAGGAATAAAGATATGGAAATGACTAAACAGATCAGATCTATTTTATTTAAAGAGCATAAGAGTTATGCAACTAAATCTTCTGAAAATAATCAACCCGTAAGGCCACAAATTTGAGCGCTGGCGGGGAGAGTTAACCCTTTATCACCGCAATCATAACTGCTGGTCAAGCCGCAAACTCGCTCGAGATTAGGGATAATCATTCCTTCAACTGAAGGATACTTTTTAGCAGTCATACCTTGTATGGTATTTTTTTCATCATAATATCTTTGATGAAGATTTAAAGTAGTTTTATTTAAATTCTCAATGAAATAGAGATCGCTCTCTGGAATAAAAATAAATTTATCTATAGGCTCATTAAAACTTAATTCTTCGCTCTCTGCAGCATCTGTATCAGAAATATCTACACAGTTGATGCGACTCTTTGATAAAAGTTGTATAATATTTGCTTCTATAGATGTATGCGATAAATTTAAAAGCTGTATAGGGAGAGAAGTTCTATTTAATTCATTTAATAGGAGTTCTATACTTCTTGAATTTACAGAAATATCGCCTGATAAATCTATTGAAAGGGATGAAATTTTATCAATTTGTCTTAATTTCTCCTGAACATCTTTAATAAAATTAATGACGTCAAAAACTTGTTGAGGATACTTCTGCTTAGACGTGATCTTACAAGAACCATCGTTTAACTCTTCAATAAATGAGGAATGTCCATCATTCTGCCAGGAAACAAAAGTAATAAAAACTAAAGTAATAAAAAATTTTAGCATACTACTCTCCTATATTATATTGCACAGGGATTCTTACAATACCTTTCCAATCGTCGATATTAGTCGGATTATTTTGCGTAGACAGACGCTCTAAGCAATGAAGATTCAGGGAGAGATCTGCAATATCAGAAAATTTCCCCACATCATCTTTCTCATAAAGAGTAAAAAAAGATATTAGCAAAGGAGTTTTTGATATTAAGCTATGACTGACTTCTTCACAATTCTTACATGTACTTCTGGGTGTATAGAGGAAATAAATTGAGTGTAATACCTTTAATTGTGGATCAATAGATAAATGTGAAAATAATACTTTTTTTTCTAAATTTTCCCTATTACGTTGAATCCATGCAGCAAGTAAAGGTTCAGAATGTTCATCATTTTCAGAATTAAAGCGAATGATAGAAAGTGGATTAGAGTCATTGCTATCAAAAGTTTTATATTCTTCTGGAGAAACTCCAAAAAAATGAGAATATTTTTCAATCATTGTGGACCATAATTCGTTTTTTTTATCTTGTGAAAGAATATAATCTATAAAAATTTTTCTTTGAGCATGCTCAGGTTGTAAATAACCACTTTCCAAAAAAGATCCCCATTCATCCAAGTTTGATTGGGAAGTATTTTCTCTTGGGTCAGGAAAAGTATGTGCTTCAATAAGTTTATTTAATTTCTCTAATGATTGCAATTCATCAGCTGATAAGCTAGAGATAGAAGAGGTATTTCCTGGCTTAATTTTTATTATTATTTTTTTTACAATGCCGAAAAATTGCTGCATCTCCTGAAGCAAATTTTTATAATCAACATTTTTTGTAATTTTCTCTAGATCCAAACCAGACAAAAATTTACCCCAAAATTCATTTTGCAAGTAATCAAATGACAAAAATATACTTTTGCGCGTGTCAGTAGGCCAGGCTAAAAGGTGAAAGTCTGTGTCTTTTTGAGCACTTATATTCCATTGACCCGCAGATGAACTCGAAGCTACTATCAGTCTATTTTGAGAATCTTTAACTACCTGAAAAGGGGTTGCCTGAACTTTGCCTTTTGAGGAAAAAATGCATTGAACTCCAATAGAACAAAAATTAATACGCGTCTTGATATCAAAGCTTTTTTGGTTTTTTTTTGGAAACCTCGAAACTGGTGGTTTAAAAAACTTTTTTCTTCTATCTTTGTATAAAAGCCCTCAACAACCTCTTTTAAAGCAAGATGGTTTTGTCTAATCTCTTGTTCTTTTACGGTAAATTCTTCTGTGCTAAAGCACGCATTTCCCGAAAAAAAAATAAAAGATATAATGGTTAAATAAATAGTCTTAGAAACAAGAAAATTAAGAGATACATTACCTAACATGTTTTTTCCCTTTAACATCAAGTAAAACCCCCTCATATTAGCTAAACAAGAAGATTAAGAGATAAATCAAAACTATAATTGCCTTCTTAGGTATCTCAACCTAGCTCATTTGCAAAGTAACTTCACAAGGAAAAGAACCTTCGGAGGAAAGTCGAGAGACATCTAACTTACAGAATTCCTCTATCGCGGACTTTTGCCCTGACTCTAACGTCTCTTGAAAAATATACTTTTTAAAAGAGGGAAAGAAAGATCCATCTTCACTAAAAATTTTTCGGATACTTTCTAATCCTGAAAAATAATAAGGAAAATCAATAGAATTCAGGTTTTGCCATGCCGCGCTTCTTTTAAAAGCAGAACGTTCAATAAGAGCACCCGCCATTAAGACAATATTTTTATCAGTAACATTATTATTTTCAATAAAAATTCCTGGGATTAAGCCTAAATAACTTATAACAGGCGTATTATGTGAAGTCATATAAAGGCAACCACTACTACCTTCTTGAGAAGAAATATAAATAGCTTTTCCTCTCATCAGGTTAACAGCAATCTTGGGAAGTTTCTTAAGCCCCAGTATTATTCTACTCATATAAATGTTTTCAATAGTATAAGGTGAAATAATATAATCTTCTAAGAAATCATAAGATATTTTAGCGATCTTGTTATGTACATAATGTTCCTTGCTTTCTTTTTCATACTTTTTTCTATCAAAAACCTGAGAGTCATCATTAAGATAGCGATATATTATAGCATTGTCCTTTAAATCAGTGGTTATTTCCTTTCCCCTCAAAGTTTTCTTTTCATCATCATTTACAGCTTGAATAGTCACAAGCCCACCTTCATGAGGATGAACAGTTACTGGATTATTGCCTGAAATACTTTTTTCAGATGGGTCATAAATATGGAGGGCATCAAAAAAAAGTCCTTTTTCTCGCCCAAAGCTAAAACAGGGCACCCAGCCAATTTAGCGAATAAGAGAAGATCAAAAACTTGTTTTTTTAGATTAGTTCCTTTGAAAAGATTTATACTATCTTTAAATTTTTCATATTCTTCTTGGGAAAGTTCAGAAAAAGGTTTTTTGAGTAAATTACTTTTCTCTATAATTGAGTCATAAAGATTAGTAAGATAATCACTTTCATTAAATTTGATAAAGGCTTTCTTGGGACTAGCATTAAAATCTTCTTCTACCTCTCTCATATTGTCCATTAATTGGCTACAAATCCCGCTGGCTGGCAATATTAAACCACACCAAAAAAAAGAAACTACCAAATATTTAAGCTTCATTTTTTCCTCCTCTTAGACAAAGCATTATCTAGTACTTTACTAGAAAATAAGATTCTTTAATTATTAATATGCTAAAAATTCATTCTGCTTAACTCTTATTTAAAGGGTATAGTTCTTGCCATTGTAAATATAAAAAATAACTCATAATTTAAAGACCGCTCTTTTCTATTTGCAATTCACTATCGGTATTCAACCCTAGATATCAAATAATGAGAAAAGCTGTTGCAACCATTTTCTCAATACATTCAGATAAAAGCATGCATTGCTCTTGAGACGGTGGAGGCAGCTTTGAATACTCTTTCAACTCTTGGGTGCTTATACAGAGAGTGTTGGTTTCTGATTTTAAATACTCATTCATAAGCAAGAGATTATAATAAAGGGTTTGTAATTTTTCTTTCATTTCATGTATGGGTTGCTTCTGAGCTTAGAGTTAGATCAAGTGCCTCAATCTTATTCTTATTTTGTGGTTGGGGCTGGTAAGGCATCTTTAGCTTAGTAATCGGATAATTTCCTGGAAGTTTAAGATACGCTTCAAGATCTTTAAGATTCTGGATCTCTGTGAGAATCACAATAGGCTATCTTTTGGAGACAATTATTTCTTATCGTAAATCAAGAAAGCTAAAAACAGTTTATTTTACTGGTGCCGAAGAGGTGAATCGAACACCCGACCTACTGATTACGAATCAGTTGCTCTACCAACTGAGCTACTTCGGCTTAAGAAATTGCTTTTGACCCTAATATGCACTTTTAAGATCGTCAACAATTTCCATCTTTTATTTTAAAAATGAGTGGTCATATGCTGAGATGATGGGGCGGTAGCTTTAAGTTTTAAAAATTTGCATACAAGAATGGCGGATAAAAGGGTAAGTCCCATCCCAATCCACATTGTTATCCTCATTCCATTTAAAAAAGCTAGATCTATAAGGTGTAAAAGATGAGGAATTTTATCTTTAGCAAAACCACTTAGTTGCTGGGCCGTATGCTCAACTTTATTAATAATACTTATAAGTTGCTCATATTCGGGAGACGTTAGTACAATATTATATTGATTAAGCAAAGTTGTTAACTCACTCCGACCTAGTATAACAATAAGGTTCGTTGAGACAATAATTGCGAAGGTATTCCCAAGCATGGCACACATGACAAAAACAGCCGAGCCAGTATTAATATCTGTAGGTTCAATCGTCCGAAACATCGCGGTGTTCATTGCTGGGAAATTGAAACCAATTCCAAGTCCTGCTAAGAAAAGTGCAATCAATATAAAAATCATAGAAGTTGTTTCTGAGAAAAAACTCATCAATAAAAGGGCGCTAAACAATAAAATAAAAGCACTTATAAGAGGAATTCGTATGTCAATAAGATCAACAAGTTTTCCACCAATAGGGGAAAGAAGTCCCACAGAAAGTGTCATTGCTAAAAAGATGTAGCCTGTTTCTAAACTGTTCATTTTAAGTGTATTTTGAAGATATAAAGCAATCATAATTAAGATGAGAGAAAAGCAGTACGCTGTTCCAAAGATGGCGCCTCCAGTACTCATAAAGGCTTTATTTTTTAAAAGAGTATAAGGAAACGTCTGGAAAAGAGAATTTTTATCTCTCAAAGCAAAAATAATAAGAAGGACACATCCTAGTGTTAATAATCCCCAAAACCAAAGATCTTGCGCCCCCCATACTTCAATTTGATTTAGGGCAAACATAAAGCTTCCAAGGCCGCAAGACAGAAGCAATGCATTACCCTTATCAACTTTAGGAGAAGAAGACGAAGTTTCATTTTTGGGCGTAAGATAAAAAATTATGACAATAACAAATAGGCTAAGGGGAATATTAATATAAAAAAGCCAGCGCCAACCAAAAGATTTGATGATCCAGCCTGCAAATGTTGGCCCTGTTGCTAAACCAAAGCCTCCTAAACTGCTGATAATCCCCATGGCTAAGCCTTGTTGAGAGAGGGGAGCCGTTGTAAAAATAAGGCTCATTGCTGGCGCTGTGAAAACAGCGGCTCCAATACCTTGTAAAATACGACCTCCGATGAGAAACGAAATATGGTGACCAGCGCCAGTTAAAATAGAACCAATCATGAAAATAATAAGGCCTGCAATAAGAACATTTTTTCTTCCATAAAGGTCTGCAAGTCGGCCAGCAGGAACAACAACGGCACCCCAAGTCAGCACATACCCACTAAGAAGCCGTTGTAAACTGTTAAGATCACACTCAATTTCTTCTGAAATTGGTAAGAGCGCAAGATTGACAGCGGTATAATCGATATTTAGTAAGAAAACGAGTGTGCCAATTGTTAGAAGCATGCACCACATGTATTGTTTAGATGACAGAGAAAAAGATAGCACAGAAAGCCTCGCAAACAATCAGAGAAGTCTTTAAAATGACGAAAATTTCTAGAGCAGTCAAGCGAGCATCATGCCTATTTTTTTAAAAAGTAATTGAGAAATGAATATGTTTATCGATAAGGGGCGTCTAGTTTAATATTTTCTGCGAGAAGAGCTTCCCATTGATCACCGTTCTCTAGGAGTTTTTCTTTATTGTAAAAAAGTTCTTCACGGCTAAAGGTCGCAAATTCAAAATTAGGTCCTTCAACAATAGCATCAACAGGGCACGCTTCTTGACAAAGGCCACAATAAATACATTTTGTCATATCAATATCATAACGATAAGTACGTCGTGAACCATCATGGCGAGGTTCAGCATCAATCGTAATTGCTTGAGCAGGGCATACAGCTTCACAAAGTTTACAAGCAATACAGCGTTCTTCTCCATGAGGATAGCGGCGGAGTGCATGTTCACCTCGCATACGCGGACTTACTAAACCTTTTTCATGAGGGTAATGGATGGTAACTTTGGGTTTAAAAAAATAACGAAGAGTAATTAAAAGACCTGATAGGATATCATAAAGAACAAAAGTTTTAAGAAATCCAATTAATCGAGCAAGCATTTAACTTCCACTTTTTGGTAGCTTATCAAAATAAACAAGGACGCTAGAAACCATCACCACCATTCCTAGGCTAATGGGGAGGAAAACCTTCCAGCCAAGTCGCATGAGTTGATCATAACGATAGCGAGGAAGTGTTGCGCGTATCCATAAAAATAAGAATAGCATGAAAGAGATTTTAACTGCAAACCAGATAAATCCCGGAATATATGTAAAAGGAGGGATATTGAACGGTGGAAGCCAACCTCCTAAGAACAAGAGAGATGCCATAGCACTCATAAGAATCATATTTGCATATTCTCCTAAAAAGAATAAGGCAAAGAAAATAGAAGAATATTCAACATTAAAGCCAGCAACTAATTCAGCTTCTGCTTCTGGAAGATCAAAAGGGGCTCGATTTGTTTCTGCTAAGGATGAAATAAAAAAGATAATAAACATCGGAAATAAAGTAAGAGCAAACCAATGCCGTTTTTGAGCTTCTACAATTTCTATCAAGTTAAGAGAACCAGTGCAAAGAAGAACGGTGACAATCACGAATCCAATGGAAACTTCATAAGAAATCATTTGAGCCGCAGACCTGAGAGCGCCAAGAAAAGGATATCTCGAATTACTTGCCCATCCAGCAATAATGATGCCATAAACCCCTAAAGAAGATATGGCAAACCAGTAAAGGACTCCCACATTAATATTTGCTAATACCCAATGTTCATTAAAAGGAATAACTGCCCATGCAAGCATAGAAAGGCTAAATGTAAGAATAGGAGCAAAAAGAAAAAGAAATAAATTGGCTTTTGCTGGGATAATTGGTTCCTTATGCAGAAGTTTTATGGCATCAGCAATTGGTTGCAAAAGTCCAAAAGGACCGACTGTATTAGGGCCAATACGCATTTGCATAGCAGCCATAACACGACGTTCAGCATATGTAAGGTAGGCGACACAAACAATTAAGGGCAAAACAATTAAAATAATCTGTCCGACGATCTCTAAAAGTGGAAGAAAGTATTGAGACCAAAGTTCAACCATTTTTAAGTAGCCTCTTTTTCAAGCATTTCGACGCATGTTGCCATAGTAGGAGAGTGTCGACTGATGGAATCAGTCATGTAGAACTCACAGTTAAAAGAATTGAAAGGAATCTTTGAAAAGTTTCCTTCTTTGCCAAATACGTCCCACGTTGCTGGTTGAATTACGTCGATAGAATTAAAAATGGGATTTACTTGGATGAGATGATCCCTGATCTCTTCTAAGTTATTATATGGGAGAGGTTTATCTAAAGCTTGAGAAAGAGCACGGATGATTTTCCAATCTTCTTTAGCATCACCCGGGGGGAGAAGGGCAGGGTAAGTCCGTTGAACACGACCTTCAGTATTCACATATGTTGCTTGTTTCTCTGTGTAAGCTGCACCTGGAAGAATAACGTCGGCGCGGTGAGCCCCGGCATCTCCATGATGACCTTGATAAATAACAAAAGCTTGCCCAAGCTGGTTCATATCGATCTCATCTGCTCCTAGGAGATAGATAACCTCTATATCCCCTTTGACCGCCGCAACTAAAATATTATTTTTATCAAGCCCCTGTTCCCCAGGTGTAAACCCAACATCTAACCCGCCCACACGAGCAGCAGCTTTATGTAAAACATTAAATCCATTCCAGTCAGGACGAACCATATTGAATTTTTCTGCGAGTGATCTCACTTTTGCAAGAAGATGAGCGCCATCTTGGCGTACCAAAGCATCTTGCCCAATAATAATCATCGGAAATTTAGCTTCTCTGAGAGCTTGGCTGAGAGGGTGACGATCTTGTAGAATTGTATCAAGCAAGTTCGGATCTTGCCCATAGTTATCGTAATCAAAGTTATAATTATACTTATAAGGTAATGCTCCGCCAAGGTAAGCAACTTTAAAATTACCTTGAAGATAACGTTTTCGGAGGCGTGCATGAATGAGAGGGGCTTCAGCACGTAACTGTGACTGAATAATCAAGCAGAAATCACTCTGTTCAATTCCTGCAATTGTTGTATTAAACAAATATTCTGCTCTGACTTTGCCCTCTAATTGAGCGCCATCTTGACGACAATCAAGATGAGGGGATCCTAAAGAACGCAAAAGATCTTTTAAAGCAAGCATAGCTTCACAGTCGATAAGATCCCCTGCAAGTGCTGCTATTTTTTGACCAGGAACATTTTGAAGTCGTAATTTTATCGTTTTTAAAGCTTCATCCCAGCTTGCGGGAACGAGTTTTCCCTTCTGACGGATGTAGGATTGATCGAGACGCTGACGACTTAAACCATCGCATGCGAAACGCGTTTTGTCAGAAATCCATTCTTCATTAATATGTTCATGTAATCGCGGTAGAATACGAATAACACGTGTCTTATAAGTGTCAATTCGAATATTGCTGCCAACCGCATCTAAAACATCGATAGATTCAGTTGTCGTAAGGTCCCAGGGGCGTCCTCTAAAAGCATAAGGCTTAGATGTGAGAGCACCAACGGGACATAGATCGATCATATTACCAGAAAGCTCAGAAGTGATTGCTTGATCGAGATAGCTTGTGATTTCCATGTTTTCACCTCGCCCAATGGCACCTAATTCAGGAATACCAGCGATTTCAGTTGCAAAGCGAACACATCGAGTACAATGGATGCAACGCGTCATAAATGTTTGGATAAGGGGGCCCATGTATTTGTCTTGAATGGCTCGTTTATTTTCTTGAAAACGAGTTGTTGAAGGTCCATAAGCCATTGTAATATCTTGAAGATCACACTCGCCCCCTTGATCACAGATCGGGCAATCGAGAGGATGGTTGATCAGCAAGAACTCTAATATTGATTTGCGTGTTTTTTGAATAAGAGGAGTATTCGTATGAATAACCATTCCTTCAGTTGCAGGCATAGCACAACTGGCAATTGGCTTTGTACTTTCACCGAGTTGCACTAAGCACATCCTACAATTGCCAGCAATAGAAAGGCGAGAATGGTAACAAAAAACGGGAATTTCAAGTCCAAGGAGCTGAGCTGCTTGAAGAACTGTTGTATCTTCAGAGACTTCAATAGATTGATTGTTAATTGTTAACTTTGGCATTTACTTAGTTTATTCCTTAAAAACCATAAATTTCTTATTTTAAATGTCTGTGGCGATCATTTTATTTACCCGACGTTCTAATTCAGGACGGAAATGCCGGATCAATCCTTGTACTGGCCAGGCAGCAGCATCACCAAAGGCACAAATTGTTTTTCCTTCGATTTGGTAGGTGACTTCTTCTAAGAGATCAATATCTCTTATTGTTCCTTCACCATGAGCTAATTTTGTGAGAATGCGCCACATCCAACCAGTTCCCTCTCGACAAGGGGTACATTGGCCACAGCTCTCATGCATATAAAATTTTGCAAGTCTTGCAATAGCAAGAACAATATCAGTGGATTTATCCATAACAATAATGCCGGCTGTTCCTAGGCCACTGTGTACTTCTTTCAATGCATCATAATCCATGGTTATTTCATCACAGATTTGTTTGGGAAGTAATGAGACAGAAGAACCTCCTGGAATAATTGCAAGAAGGTTATCCCATCCCCCACGTACCCCCCCAGCATAAGTTTCAATGAGAGTTTTAAGAGGGATTCCTAAAGCTTCCTCAACATTGCACGCTTTATTTACATGACCTGAGACACAAAAAATTTTTGTGCCTGTATTTCCTGGTTTTCCAAGAGAGGCAAACCATTGTCCGCCCCGGCGTAATATCTCGGGAACGACGGCAATTGTTTCAACATTATTGATAATTGTCGGGCATCCATAAAGTCCTATTAAAGCTGGGAAAGGAGGTTTTAAGCGAGGCATTCCCTTGCGGCCTTCTAAACTTTCAAGAAGCGCTGTTTCTTCGCCACAGATGTAAGCTCCAGCGCCACGATGCAGATAAAGATCAAAATCCCATCCCGAATTAACGGCGTTTTTTCCTAAAAGTCCAGCTTTATAAGCTTCATTAATCGCCATTTGAAGACGCTCGGCTTCACGATAAAATTCACCACGGATATAAATATAGGCTGTATGAGCCTCAATTGCAAAGCCTGCGAGCAGTGCACCTTCAATAAGCTTATGCGGTTCATTTCTTATAATGTCACGATCTTTACATGTGCCAGGCTCACTCTCATCTGCATTAATGACTAAATAATGCGGTAATTTATCAGCTTTTGGCATGAAGGACCACTTTCGGCCTGTGGGGAAGCCTGCACCCCCTCGTCCTCTTAATCCTGAAAGCGTAATCTCAGAAATAATCCACTCTGGCCCTTTTTGGATAAATTCACAGGTTTGCTCCCAGTCTCCTCGCGCACGCGCATGTTCAAGATGCCATCCTTTTTGGCCATAAAGATTTTGGAAAATACGGTCTTTAAGGGATAACATTACACGTCTTCTTTTTCATGGTGAGGACCTTCATAGGCAGCCGAGCATTGACGGCCTATTGTGGATCCTGGCTTAACTTGTTTTCCTAGCTTTAAGTCATTTAAAATGTTCAGCATGCGCTCAGCATTCAGATCCTCAAAATAATCATCATTAATTTGCACGACAGGCGCATTAACGCAGGCCCCTAAGCACTCAACCTCGAAAACAGTGAAAAGACCATCTTTAGAAATCTCACCTTGTTCCACATCGGCAGTTTGATTGCATGCCTGTAAAATTTCGTCACTTCCTACAAGTTGGCAAGGTGTTGTTGTACAAACTTGTAGAAGATATTTCCCTCGAGGAGATAAATTAAACATGGTATAGAAAGTTGCAATTTCATAAGCTCGAATAGGAGATATTTTTAAAAGCTCGGCGACATGCTCGATGGCTTCTTGAGGGAGCCATCCTTCAGCTTGGCGTTGTGCAAGGTCTAAAAGAGGTAAAATAGCACTTGCTTGTCGCGTCACAGGATATTGTGAAATAATTTCAGTAACTTTCTTCTGATTTTTGGGGGAAAATGTAAAAGGTTTACCTTGAGAAGTTAAAGTGCGTTTCACCGGTCGATTTCTCCAAAAACGATATCCATAGAACCAACAATAGCTGCAACATCGGCAATCATATGGCCACGCGTCATAAAATCAGTAGCTTGAAGAAAAAGATAACTTGGTGGTCTAATTTTACAACGATATGGTTTGTTTGTGCCATCTGCGACTAAATAGACGCCGAACTCTCCTTTTGGGGCCTCGACGGCTTTATAAATTTCTCCTCTGGGCACATGATATCCTTCAGTATACAATTTGAAATGATGGATCATTGCTTCCATTGAAGTTTTCATCTCAGATCGAGGTGGAGGCGCAACTTTTCTGTCGCTTGTCATAACAGGGCCTTCAGGCATTTGTTCCAAACATTGTGAAATAATTTTAAGGCTTTCACGCATTTCATACATGCGAACTAAATAGCGATCGTAGCAATCGCCATGTTTACCAACAGGAATATGAAAATCCATCCGATCATAAACATCATAGGGTTGCGCTCGTCTTAAGTCCCAGGCAACATTTGAGGCACGCAACATAGGGCCTGTGAACCCCCAATCAAGTGCTTGTTCTGCTGACACAATACCAATATCAACAGTTCTTTGCTTAAAAATACGATTTTCTGTCAGTAATCCTTCAAGATTGTCCATAACTTTTGGAAAATGCTCTATAAAGATAAAGATATCTTCCAGAAGCCCCGCTGGAAGATCTTGATGAACTCCTCCTGGACGAAAATAATTTGCATGCAAGCGAGCACCACTAGCACGCTCATAAAATTCCATTAATTTTTCCCGCTCTTCAAAGCCGATCAAAAAAGGTGTTACGGCTCCTATATCCATTGCAAAAGTTGTAATGTTAAGTAAGTGGTTTAAAAGACGCCCTAACTCACAAAAGAGAACACGTATATATTGTCCGCGTAAAGGAACATCAATATCTAATAGCGTTTCTATGGCAAGGGCAAAAGCATGCTCTTGATTAAGAGGAGCAACATAATCAAGGCGATCAAAGTAAGGAAGAGCTTGAAGGTAGGTTTTATGCTCAATAAGTTTTTCGGTACCTCGATGCAAAAATCCAATATGTGGATCTGCTCGTTCAACAATTTCACCATCCAGTTCAAGAATCAAACGTAAAACACCGTGGGCTGCAGGATGCTGAGGTCCAAAGTTTAAGGTATAGGTTTGTGAGTTATTTGAATTTAACATGATCAAATTTTCTTAGTAAGCGCTTTTTCATCTCCAGGAAGAACAGAAGAGCTACCCTCCCAGGGGCTTAAAAAATCAAAATGGCGATACGCTTGAGGAAGATTAAGTGATTCATAAACAACTCTTTCTTGATCGTCATCATATCTTACTTCCACGAATCCTGTTAAAGGAAAATCTTTGCGGAGGGGATGACCTTCGAAATTATAGTCTGTCAAAAGTCTTCTTAAGTCAGGGTGGTTTTCAAATTTAATACCATACATATCCCATGCTTCACGCTCAAACCAATTAGCGGCGTTGTAAACACTTGTTACAGAAGGAACAGCATGAGTTTCGTCAGTTGCAAGCTTAAGCCGTAGCCGGCAATTATGCTTGAGGCTTAGAAGATGATACACAACTTCAAAACGCTCAGGATGGTCAGGATAGTCAACACCACAAAGATCAATGAGTTGTTTAAATAAAAAATCCTTATGATCGCGAAGATAAACAAGTATTTTTACAATTGTATGACGCTTAACTTGTAAAGTAAGCTCACCCTTTTCAATAGAAAAAGCAATTAAATCTTCTTTTAATGCCTTTTTTATTTTTTCGCTTAGGTGGACTAACGTGTCATCCATTTGCACTAGGTCCTCATAATTGTTTTGTGACCGCGAATTTTATTGCGGAGCTGTAGAATCCCATACAGCAGTGCTTCAGCCGTTGGAGGGCACCCAGGTACATAGATATCGACAGGGATAATGCGATCACATCCTCTGACAACTGAATATGAATAGTGATAATACCCTCCTCCATTTGCACAAGAACCCATAGATATAACCCATTTTGGATCAGGCATTTGATCATAAACTTTACGGAGTACGGGGGCCATCTTATTTGTCAACGTGCCGGCAACAATCATAATATCTGATTGGCGTGGACTAGGGCGAAAAAAGAGACCAAAGCGATCTAGATCGTAACGGCTCCCAGCAGTTTGCATCATTTCAACCGCACAGCAAGCAAGTCCAAAAGTGACAGGCCAGAGTGAGCTGGAGCGCGCCCATGCGACCAAATCATCAAGAGATGTTAATACAAAGCCTCGGTCTTGAACTTGGGCGTGAATCGTCGCCATCAGTTCACTGGTATGTTGTTGCTCAGGAGGGGTAGTTACTCCCATTCTAAAGCTCCTTTTTTCCACTCATAAATAAAACCAATTATTAGGATACTCAAGAAAAACATCATTGACCAGAAGCCTAATAAGCCAATTTCTCCCAAGCTAACGGCCCAAGGAAAAAGAAACACAACCTCAAGATCAAAAATAATAAACAAGATGGCGACAAGATAAAAACGAACATCAAAGCGCATACGTGAAGAAGAAAAAGGTTCGAAGCCGCATTCATAAGGAGATTGTTTTTCTGCTGTAGGCTGGTAAGGCGCTCTGAGAAAAGTTAATCCGACAATTATAAGCGAAAAAGCAAAAGCAACGCCAATAAAAACAAAAATGGGCAGATAACTATTTAATAAGCTGGGCATTAAGATTTTACTTCCTTTTAGGTATTTTTCTACGACCTTACTTTTTCTAACGCAAGGATATAGTACGACATTTTTGTTTTAGGAAAAAGCTCGAAAAACGATATTTTTTTGAAATTTATAACAAGAAAATGTTGAGTTTTTGGCTGAAATTTGTTACTATTATTATGTAGGGTTGAAGGGTTGGCAGACTCTTCAACATTCACTCGAGAGAACCTAAGGGACTGATCCCCCTGCTTAAGTAAAGTATATAAGTAAAATTATAAGAATGAAGAAAAGGAGATCGTTACTATGCGTTAGATAAGAAAAAGAATAAAGAAGAATAGACTTAAAAAAGATAAAAAATAAGGGTTTTAAGGGGCTTGTATCAGATAGATTCAGTGAATGACTTTTTGTGCCTTAAAATTAAGAGAAGAAAAATAGATAATAGGAGGAAATAAAAATGACTTAATGAACAAACACCGTACATACCTTATGTACATCACCTCACCTGATCCTGCAATTATTTTAGGGATCAGAAGAAAAAACTCTCACTCCCTTGGTACCAGAGAAGAGAGAAATAAACAAAATGGATCTTTGACAGTGTGAAGAAGTTAGAACATTGCTTTTAGGCACATAGGCACATAGGCACATAGGCACATAGGCACATAGGCACATAGGCACATAGGCACATAGGCACATAGGCACATAGGCACATAGGCACATAGGCACATAGGCACATAGGCACATAGGCACATAGGCACATAGGCACATAGGCACATAGGCACATAGGCAACGGTGTGAGAAGCTTGGAAGGTTTCTCTTATGTCATCTTCACTTTTTCTTTGCCATTCCCGTGAAGGCGGGGGATTCAGGAGAGATTGAAGGGTACCGAGTGGTGATGGAGAGATCTTGAAGTCACTTGAGATCCTAGGCACGAGGCCTAGGATGACGCAAATGGAAGAATTTGGAACTCATGGGTGAGAACTGAGTAGGAATTAGCATGAACAAAGAAAAGATAAAAAATATGAGGAAACAAAGGAATTAAATCGGATAAGATTGTGGTCTATCCATCCTATGGTCATCCTTGGCCTTGTGCCGAGGATCTCAAGCAGCCTAAAAATGTTAATAGGCGCCAGAAGATTTTAAGCGTACGTGGCAGGCATGGTGAGGTAACAAGGCAACGGTGTGAGAAGCGTGGAAACTTTCTCTTGTGTCATCTGCGCTCTCTTTCATTCTCGCATTTTCATTTGTTATCCTCGTGATCCAGGCTTCGCCGAGGCGAGAGGCAGGGATCTAAAAAAACCGAAAGTCAACGTTGTGATGGTGATTGGTGAGAATCGAATGAAAAATAGGCATGAAAGTTTTGCCCACACCGTCTGCGTCTTTATTAACCAGTCTATCAATTTGGACTTACCTTTAGAGAGTGAAAAACTGTTGGCCTAATTCTTGTAAAAGGTGTGTCATCTATGTTCGCGCCACATGATGAAAAGACCAGACATGATAACAAGAGTGCCCCCGATCCAAAAATGGACGCCCGGGACTTCGGACCAAAAAATGAATCCTAAAAGGGCGCTCCATAACGTCGCAGAATAAGTCATCGGAGCAATGATTGCAGCCGGAGCATGTCGATAAGCTTGTGTGATAAAAAATTGCCCTAGCCCGCCACCAATACCCAACACTATAAATTTACTTAGATCAATAAAATTGGGGGTTTTCCATATATAAGGTAGAAAAGCAGCTGTTATTAAAGTTGCAAACAACGTGAAGGTAAACAGAAGTGAGCTACTTTTATGGTTTCGTGTCATGACGCGAATTAAGAGCAAAACAATCGCATCTGCCAAAGCGTAGATGAGTGAGAAAGTCGCTCCTAGAATTGAGATATTCCCACTCGGTTTTGCGATAATAACGACACCAATAAAGCCACATATGATGACGCTGATTCTTGAAAAAGAAAGACTCTCTTTTAAAAAGATTGCGGCAAGAACGGTGACAAAAAAAATCGAAGAGAATGACAATGCTGTTGCATCTGCGAGAGGGAGATATTTGAAAGACATAAAAAGACACAAAAGATCCAAGACTAAAATTATCGAAGCAATAAAACTTGTCCTATAAGGAAGGGTAGAAAAGTTAATAGTTTCTCGATCGCGGTATAAAAGAAGCCATGAAGGCAGTAAAGCTCCTAAAAAACGGAAAAATAAAACTTCTAATGGTGGATATTGAGCAATGATGTTTTTTGCAATCGCATTCACTAAACAAAAGATGAACACCGCCAATAGCATATACAAAGCTCCTTGGCGATTGTTATGAGAAGACAAGTTTTCTGGCATGATGGGGCTCCTTACTGTTACCATAACTGAACAATGGTATGCTTCAATCTTAAAATTAAGAAAAATTATGGAAGCCTATCTGCTGTTGCTAGACGTTAGAGTGATTCTAGATTAAACTGGACTCAATTAATCTTATAGGAAGTTTAATGATGAATGATGCGACAGTATTAACGGGCCCTTCTTTGGTCCCTCAGAATGGTCGAGCAAAACAGTTGGTCCTTTTACTTCATGGATATGGGGCTAATGGGGATGATCTTATAGAACTCGGACATCATTGGTCTTCGTCTTTGCCTGATGCTGAATTTCTTGCTCCTCATGCCCCTTTTCCTTGTGAAATGGCGGCATTAGGGTATCAATGGTTTAGCCTTACAAGTTGGCAACCTCAATTTCTTTTAGGGCAAATGCAATCATCAGTTCCTCGTTTGAATAAATTTATCGATGAGAGTCTCGAAAAACGTGGACTTACAGATGAAAATTTAATGATCGTTGGTTTTTCACAAGGCGCCATGATAGCACTTTATACAGCTCTCACGCGTCCTTTAACATGTGCCGGCGTTATCGGATATTCAGGGGCTTTGATTTATGGAGAACCTACAGGGCAAGAAAGACAACCTCATGTTTTTTTGATTCACGGAGATGCTGATGAAATAGTGCCATATGAATCAATGGATGAGGCACAAAAGCGTTTAGCTTCTATGAAAGTACCTGTGAGGACTTATACTTGCCCTGCTTTTGGGCATGGAATCAATCAAAAAGGTATTGAGTTGGGGAGGCTCTTTTTAAGAGAGTGCCTTTTCAAAGAATAATATCAAATTTTAAAAGAGCATAGCGATATATAGAAAGAAAGTTAATGACACGCAAAAAACTATCCATAATAGGTTCAGGCAATATTGGTGGAACTTTAGCTCTTTTGGGGGGACTAAAAGAATTGGGTGATATCTTCTTGTTTGATGTGCTTGAAGGTATGCCTGAAGGAAAAGCCTTAGATCTTGCAGAAATGTCGCCTATTATGGGGTTTGATGCCAACATTAGAGGAGGGCATGATTATGCTGATCTTAAAGATTCTGATGTTGTCATTGTAACTGCGGGTGTACCTCGTAAACCTGGGATGAGTCGAGATGATTTACTTGAGATAAACGCTCGAATTATACGTGAAGTTGCTCGTAATATTCGCCAGTATTGTCCACAAGCTTTTGTAATTGTGATTACCAATCCTCTCGATGCAATGGTATGGGTTATGCAACATGAAAGCCATCTTCCGCCACATAAAGTTGTAGGAATGGCAGGGGAATTAGATACGGCTCGCTTTCGTTATTTTCTCAGTCAACAATTTAATGTCTCCGTGAAGGATATCTCAGCGTTGGTCATGGGAGGGCATGGTGATACAATGGTTCCTTTGGTGCGGTTTTCATCGGTGGCAGGTATTCCGTTGCCAGAGCTTGTTAAAATGGGATGGGCAACACAGGCGGATATTGACAAAATTGTTGATCGCACAAGAAATGGAGGAGCAGAAATAGTTAACCTCTTAAAGTCAGGCTCAGCATTTTATGCGCCAGCCGCTTCTGCGATCCTAATGGCAGAGGCTTATTTAAAAGATCAAAAACGACTTATCCCTTGTGCTGCTTGGCTTGATGGGCAATATGGGGTAAAGGGTTTGTATGTTGGGGTGCCAGCCATTATCGGCGCTGGCGGTGTTGAACGTATTGTTGAGCTTGAGTTATCTTCAGAAGAAAGAGTAATGTTTAATCATTCTATTGATTCAGTCCAAGCTCTTATTAAGCGATTGAGTCTCTAAATGAAAATTCATGAATACCAAGCAAAAGAATTGCTGAGCCGTTTTGGGGTATTAATTCCGCAAGGGCGTATTGTTTATACATCTGAGGAAGCAGAAAAAGCTGCTCACCAATTAGGTGGCCAGCTGTGGGCAGTTAAAGCGCAAATTCATGCCGGCGGGCGAGGTAAAGGGGGTGGCGTTAAGCTTGCAAAAACAAAAGAGCAAGTGAAAGAGTATGCCCAGGCTCTGTTAGGTTCTCAGTTGGTAACGCCACAAACAGGACCAGCAGGTCAACTTGTAAGGCGTATTTATGTTGAACAGGGCACGCCTATCGCTAAAGAATTTTATTTTAGCATCTTGTTAGATCGAGCTTCTTCAAAAATTATGCTGGTATTCTCAGAAGCAGGAGGCACTTCTATTGAAGAAGTTGCTGCGCATGACCCTACAAAAATCTTTACAGAAATTATTGATCCTTTAGTTGGGTTTCAGTCTTTTAACGGGAGAAAGTTGGCATTTTCTGCAGGAATCGACGGAAAAATTATCCCTAAAGTTATTTCTTTAATGGAGGCTTGTTACAACGCATTCATTACGCTTGATGCGACGCTTGTTGAAATTAACCCTCTTATTATCACAACTCACGGAGAACCTTTAGCATTAGATGCAAAAATGATGTTTGATGATAATAGTTTATTTAGACATCCAGACATTGAACAATTACGTGATCCTACAGAAGAAGAGCCCACTGAAACAGAAGCAGCTAAAAATGCATTGAGCTATATAAAGCTTGAAGGGAATATAGGGTGTATGGTCAATGGCGCTGGTCTTGCCATGGCAACTATGGATGTTATTAAACTTTATGGAGGGGAGCCTGCTAATTTTCTAGATGTTGGGGGAGGCGCACCTCGTGAACGTGTCATTACAGCGTTTAAGTTCATTCTGTCAGATCCAAATGTTAAAGCAATTCTGGTGAACATTTTTGGGGGAATTATGCGGTGTGATATCATTGCGGAAGGGATCGTGGCTGCTGCTCTGGATGTGCAAATCCATGTGCCTTTAGTTGTGCGTCTTGAAGGAACAAATGTTGAAAAAGGTAAAAAAATTTTAGCGCGGTCTGGCCTTCCTATCATCGCGGCAGAAGACTTGGCAGATGCTGCTCAAAAAAGCGTGGCTGCTGTTAGAGGAGGAGCTTAAGATGGCAATTCTCGTTGATTCAAATACGCGTGTGATTTGTCAGGGATTCACGGGTGCACAAGGAACTTTCCATTCCGAACAGGCGTTAGCGTATGGGACGAAAATGGTTGGTGGGGTGACCCCCGGAAAAGGAGGAACAGCACACCTTAACTTGCCGGTTTTCAATACTGTTGAGAGAGCTGTTAAGGAGACCGGGGCAAACGCAAGTGTAATTTACGTGCCTCCTGCTTATGCAGCTGATGCTATTTTTGAAGCCATTGATGCGCAAATCCCTCTTGTTGTCTGTATTACTGAAGGGATCCCAGTTCTAGATATGCTGAGAGTGAAACGGGCGCTTTTAGGCTCTAAAACGCGCTTAATTGGCCCCAATTGTCCCGGAATTATTACGCCTGGGACTTGTAAAATTGGGATTATGCCTGGACATATTCATCGCCCTGGCAAAGTTGGGATCGTCTCTCGTTCAGGTACGCTGACGTATGAGGCTGTATGGCAAGTTACTCAAGCTGGGCTGGGGCAATCAACATGCGTTGGAATTGGTGGAGATCCTATTCATGGTCTTTCGTTTGTCGATTGTCTTGATATGTTTTTCCATGATCCCCAAACCGACAGCATTATTATGATTGGTGAAATTGGAGGATCTGCAGAAGATGAGGCTGCTCGTTATATTCAGAGCTCATCAATTAAAAAACCAATTGTAGGCTTTATTGCAGGTGCAACAGCTCCAGAAGGCAAACGTATGGGGCATGCAGGGGCTATTGTATCTGGAGGAGAGGAAACTGCGGAGAGCAAGAAAACTCGCCTTCGGCAAGCAGGTGTTACGGTTGTCGATTCTCCTGCTGAAATAGGGAAGACACTTCTTAGACTAGTGCTTGATAATAAAGGATAAAATTTAAACTCTTTATATATTAACTTAAGCGTGTAATTGGCCGCAAAATTATTGCATTTAGCTAAGGAAAAGCTCAAGAATTATTTTGCATATTATAATTCTTGAGCATTTATTTTTTAAGATTCAGTTAGAAAACCTGCTTGTATAAGGTAGGTCACATGTTGATCGAAAATATCCTGTGGTAAAGCGTGCTTTTCTACCGCCAAAGTAGCTATATCAAAGTATCTCTAGATGTGGCATCCTCATCAACTAAAACACCGGCATATAAATAGCCAAGAGGAGATCCATATTCTATAGCTTCTTTAAAACTCTCAGTTGCTAATGAAGTTTTACCAGAAGATAAGAGAATCATTCCATTTCGAAGATGCTTTAATTCGCTTTGAATGCCTCTAACAGTTTTATTGTATGAGCTTGCTACAAGCGGAAGTTCTGAAAAATCTTTTGTTAATTTTGAGGAATTTACAGCCTTCGAAGTTCCAATTTTTTCCTCTTCAAAAGTGAGAGAACCATATGAATGATATGAAGATGCTATAAATGTTAAAAGAATAGCTGGGAGGGTAATTTTTTTCATCGGGGGCCTTTCATTTATTGTTACAATTTCTCCCCAACTCTTAGAAAAAATAAGAGTAATATTAGCTTTTAGTCAAATATTTTAATTTATCTAAAATTTAAGTTATCTAATTTATTAAATTAAGCATTTGTTTTTATTGTTAAATTGTAAAAAATAAGGCTATATAAATATGCGTAAAAGGTAAATTTGTTGTATTTTCAGGGCCTAAAGATAAGCCCGTCATTTAAATTTTATAGTAAAATAGAAAATGGTAGAATTTTTTGAGTTTAAAAAGAATTTTTTTTTGACCTCTGTTATGAAGCATTGAACAAAAGAACCCTAAAAGTTAACAAAAGATTACCATAATATTAATAGTCTATTAACATTTTATTAACGAAATGTTAAAGGTATCAAAAAAGTGAGATATTAATTTTTTATCGCAAGAATTTTTAAAAAATATTGAGAAATCAATCGCTTTTTTGATTGAAATTTATTTTGAATTTGCTAATCTACTCTCAGAAAAGGTAACAGGGGGTTACCGAGCCACCATGAAAGTTCCATATCAAGTTTGGGGAGACTTTAAGATGAACAAGGTGGGCTAAAGATCTCAGGATCACCCCCCACCAATCTCTTATTTATTTAGTCTTATTATATATGATTCTTGTAGGTTCTTTTAGCGAAGATTTATACAAGATTAAGATAAAAATTGTACTCTGTTCCTATCTTTAATCTTTTGATTTAAATCAATTACTTTTGTATAGAATAAAAAAGTTTTTTTGCGCGTCAAATTATAAATTTTTGGAAATAAAGCTTTCAAGGCCTATCTTTCCATTTATATTCTTAAAAGAATTGTAAAATTTAAAAAAAGCGGTAGACTCAAAACTATTTAAAATTTTACGGATCATCAATATATTCA
Source organism: Candidatus Paracaedimonas acanthamoebae (assembly GCA_000743035.1). Classification (GTDB taxonomy): domain Bacteria; phylum Pseudomonadota; class Alphaproteobacteria; order Caedimonadales; family Caedimonadaceae; genus Paracaedimonas; species Paracaedimonas acanthamoebae. The sequence goes on along the minus strand of CP008936.1, from coordinate 1,370,872 downwards.
CTGTATAATTGGAAATCTAACAAGTGAAAAGCAAGAACTAAGATAAAGAGATACAAATGGAGCCTTCACAAACTCTGGCCACTTTTTTAACGGGTTCAAATGCCATTTTTATCGAAGAACTTTTTGAACGTTATCTTAAAGATCCTGCTTCTATTGACCCTAGCTGGCAAGCTGTTTTTGCTGAATTTTCTCATAAAGTATCCACTGTGCCTCAGGATGAGCTAGATTTTCAAAAATCGTTAGATGCTCCAGAAAGTGGTTCGTTTAAAATACCTGCAAACCTACCTGAACAAACGGTTTTTTCTGCTTCCGGGACCATTCCGCAAACGACGGTAGATTCAATTAGAGCTCTCATGCTTATTAGAGCGTATAGGGTGAGAGGACATTTATTTGCAAAGCTTGATCCTTTAGAGCTTGTGGCACCTAAGACTCATCCAGAGCTTGACCCTGCAACTTACGGTTTCAGCTCAAATGATTTTGATCGAGAAATTTTTATAGATGGTGTTTTAGGGCGAGAAAAAGCGACCTTGCGAGAAATAATAAAAATTCTACATCGAACTTACTGCGGGCCTATAGGTGTAGAGTTTATGCATATTCAAGCGCCTGATGAGAAAGCTTGGATCCAAGAACAAATAGAAAATTTTAGAGGGGGCATTTCTTTAGAACGCAGAAAGCGTTGTTTGTATAATCTAACAGCGGCGGCAACCTTAGAAAAATTCTTACAAACGAAACATCCGGGAGCTAAACGATTTAGTTTAGAAGGAAGTGAAAGCCTTATTCCGTTGCTCGAAGTAATTTTAGGGGAATCTGGGCATTTGGGAGCCCGCGAGGTTGTGCTAGGTGTGGCGCATCGAGGCCGTTTAAATGTTTTGGTCAATATTTTAGGAAAATCAGCACGTTCTATTTTTAGTAAGTTTCAGGGGAAAGCCCAAGAGCTAGTCCACGGCTCGGGCGATGTCAAGTATCACTTAGGAGCTTCAGCTGATCGAGAGTTTGAAGGGAAAATTTTTCATCTTTCTCTGACAGCAAATCCGTCTCATCTTGAAGCAGTGAACCCGATTGTTGTAGGGAAGGTGCGTGCTAAACAGAAACGAAGAGGCGATGTGACTCAATCGGCTATTATAGGGGTTCTTGTCCATGGGGATGCTGCTTTTGCAGGACAAGGTCTTGCAGCTGAAACATTAATGTTATCAGATCTCAAGGGCTATAGAACGGGGGGAACAATTCATATTGTTATTAATAACCAAATAGGCTTTACAACTTCACCTGCTTTTTCGCGGTCTTCACCATATTGTTCAGATGTGGCAAAGATGATTCAAGCTCCTATTTTCCATGTTAATGGAGATGATCCTGATGCTGTAATATTTGTGGCTACGCTTGCAGCTCAATATCGCGAAAAATTTAAACGCGATATTGTGATTGATATGTTTTGCTATCGTCGCCATGGACATAATGAAATTGATGAACCTAGTTTTACACAACCTCTTATGTATAAAGCAATTGCTAAACGCCCTTCAGTTCATTTGTCTTATGCTGATAAGCTCGTGAATGAAGGAATTATTGACGAAAATTATAAGAACCTTATTTTACAAGAGGTTGAGGCCCAGTGGCAGCAAGAATTTTTAGCAGCACAAAATTTCGAAGGTGAAAAGAATGAGTGGCTGGAGGGAGTTTGGAGTGGATTTGATGTCCAAGATAAATTTACTTCCTTTGGGACAGGAATTTCGCGAGAAATGATGCAAGAAATTGGGCATGCTTTGTTGAAAATACCAGAAAATTTCTCACTTCACCCAAGATTACAGCGTTTTTTTTCAGCAAGGAGTATAATGTTTGAGACAGGTCAAGGCGTTGATTGGGCAACTGCCGAAGCGCTTGCTTTAGGATCTTTGCTATGTGAAGGAACTTCTGTCCGTTTAAGTGGTCAAGATAGTGGACGAGGAACATTCTCTCAACGTCATGCTGTTATTTATGACCAAGAGAATGGTGCTCCTTATATCTCATTGAATAATATTCGTGTTGTGCAAGAAGAGATAGAAATTGTTGACAGCCCTTTGGCGGAAGCTTCAGTTCTTGGATTTGAGCTCGGGTATAGTCTCTCAGATCCTTATTCTCTGGTTTTGTGGGAGGCACAGTTCGGGGATTTTGCGAATGGAGCCCAGGTCATCATCGATCAGTTCATTTCATCAGGAGAAGCTAAATGGCTCCGTCTTTCTGGGCTTGTGATGTTACTTCCCCATGGTTTTGAGGGGCAAGGACCTGAACATTCTTCTGCTCGCCTTGAACGTTATTTACAGCTGTGTGCCGAAGATAATATGGTTATTGCTAATTGCACAACGCCAGCCAATTATTTTCATATTTTAAGACGCCAACTAAAATGGAAGACTCGAAAACCACTTATTATCATGACGCCTAAATCTTTATTGAGGCACTCTTTAACAGTTTCGACTCAGGAAGAATTCACTCAAAAATCTTATTTTAATATGATTTATGCAGAAAAAGATGAGCTTGTTGATGATTTAAAGATTAAGCGCGTTATTCTGTGTACCGGAAAAATTTACTATGATTTGTATCAGGCTCGTAAGGCAAAAGATATCCGGAATATTGCTTTAATACGCATTGAACAGCTATACCCTTTCCCTCATGAAGAATTGATTCAAGAACTTAAGCGATATTTGCAGGCTGAAATTATTTGGTGCCAAGAGGAACCCGAAAATATGGGCGCTTGGGCCTTTATTGATCGGCGTATAGAGAAGATATTAAGGGAAATAAAGGGGGCTTATTTACGCCCGCATTATGTTGGCCGCCCGGAAAGCGCTTCTCCGGCAACAGGTTTTTATGAGCGACATGAATATGAGCAAGCATTGCTAGTCGAACAAGCTTTAACAATTAATAACTAGTGGAAAAGCCCTATGATTAAAGAGATAATAGTTCCTCCTTTAGGTGAATCAGTAACCGAAGCCACAGTTAGTCGATGGCTTAAGCAGGTTGGTGAGAGCATTAAATTAGACGAGCCATTGGTTGAGCTTGAGACTGACAAAGTGACAATCGAGATTAATTCGCCTCAAACTGGCGTCTTAAGTGAAACTCGGTTTCTGCAAGGGCAGCAAGTTAAAGTAGGATCAGTTATTGGTTTTGTTGATTCTGAAGCTCCGGAAAAAGCGTCAAAAGGAGTGCAGGTTAAGGAGGAAATAACGGAACTGCCGCAATCCTCTACTACCGATCAGATCAGTGCTCAATCAAATCAGTTCTCACCTGCGGTCAGAAAAATGGTTGCAGAAAACCAAATAAATCCCTCAGATATTCAGGGAACAGGCAAAGCAGGTCGTCTTATAAAAGAAGATGTTCAAAATCATCTCTATGATCGCGAAACAAAAGCGACTTCCCACTCGACATCAACAGTAGAAAGTCAAGCTTCATCGCCAGTATCTCAAGCTATATATCGTCGTGAGCTTCAACATGTGGAGCCAGAAAAACGCGTTAAAATGAGCCGTTTACGTCTACGAATTGCAGAAAGACTTAAAGAAGCACAGAATACAGCGGCCATGCTAACAACTTTTAATGAAGTTGATATGACTCAGGTAATGATGGCTCGGGACATATACCGAGATAAATTTGAAAAACGATATGGTACTCGTTTGGGAATGATGTCTTTTTTTGTAAAAGCAACAATTGCAGCACTTCAAGAAATACCTGCTTTAAATGCAGAGATCCAAAATGATGAGATTGTTTACAAAAATCATTATGACATGGGAGTTGCTGTTTCAACACCCAATGGCTTAGTTGTGCCTGTTGTGAGGAATGCAGACCTTCTTAATTTTTCTGAAATTGAGCTAATGATCGCAGATATGGGACAAAGAGCGCAAACAGGTAAACTCACTCTTGATGACCTTACTGGTGGGACTTTCACGATTACAAATGGGGGTGTCTTTGGATCTCTTATGTCAACACCTATTATCAATCCCCCACAAACAGGAATTTTAGGAATGCATAAAATTGAAAAGAGGCCTGTTGTAATCAATGATCAAATTGTCATTCGGCCAATGATGTATATCGCGTTGACGTATGACCATCGTATCATTGACGGGCGTGAAGCCGTTACTTTCTTAGTTCGAGTTAAAGAATATATTGAAGATTTGCAACGTCTTTTAATTGGGATTTAAAAGTGAGTTACAAATACTTTGATCTTATCGTGATTGGAGCAGGCCCTGGAGGGTATGTTGCTGCTATTAGAGCAGCTCAATTAGGGATGAAAGTGGCTTGTATTGATAAACGTGACATGCCCGGAGGAACTTGTTTGAATATAGGATGTATTCCTTCGAAAGCTTTATTACATTCGACTCATAAGTTTGCTGAGGCAAGAGATAATTTCTATCAGCAGGGAATTTTATTTGATCATTTGCGAGCTGATCTCTCTCTTATGATGCAGCAAAAAGAAAAAGTTGTTCAAGGACTCGTTCAAGGAATTTCTTATCTTTTTAAAAAGAATAAAATTGAATTTCTTAATGGCGAGGCATCATTACATTCATCTCATGAGGTTCAGCTCACTTTAGCAACAGGTGAGCTTATGATTCTGGAGACACCTAAAATCCTTATTGCAACAGGCTCTATACCAACACCATTATCGGGAGTGGTTATTGATGAGCAAAGAATTTTAAGCTCGACAGGAGCTTTATCACTTAAATCGGTGCCACAGTCTATGATCATCATCGGAGGCGGTTATATAGGCCTTGAAATAGGATCTATATGGCGTCGTTTAGGGTGTGAAATTACGGTTATTGAGTATTCAGATCGAATTGTTCCTTCTATGGATCAAGAAGCTGGAACTGCTTTGAAGAAATCTCTTGAGAAGCAGGGAGTGCATTTCAAGCTTGCAACTCAAGTTAAGTCTGTAGAATCCAGTACTGAAAATGTTCGGACAATTGTGAGTTCTATTCTTGATTCTAAAGACGAAGTTTTAGAAAGTGAGGTCGTGCTAATTTCAGTAGGCAGGAAACCTTTCATCCAAGGATTGGGACTTGAGCGCCTAGGAATCAAGACAACAGAACGTGGCTTCATTTCAGTCAATAATCATTTTGAAACAAATATCCCCGGCATTTATGCAATTGGGGATGTTATTGGTGGTTCTATGCTCGCCCATAAAGCTGAAGAAGAAGGCATTTCTGCTGTCGAGTTTATGGCGGGGCAAAGGCCACAGGTTAATTACAATGCAATTCCAGCCGTTATTTATACCTCTCCTGAAGTTGCCAGTGTTGGCAAAACAGAACAAGAACTTAAAGAAGCGAAAATCCCTTTTAAAGTCGGGAAGTTTCCTTTTCAAGCCAACAGCCGTGCACGTGCGAACAATGACACTGAAGGCTTTTTAAAAATTCTTGCTCATGAAAAAACAGATGAAATCTTAGGGGTTCATATCGTTCATAGTGAAGCAGGCACAATGATTGCAGAGGCTGTCCTTGCTTTAGAGTATAAAGCTTCGGCAGAAGACATTGCTCGTATTTGTCATGCGCATCCAACAACCAGCGAAGCTCTTAAAGAAGCTGCTTTAAGTGTTCAAGGACACGCTATTCATATTTGAACTAATTTTATTTTTCGGATTATTAAAATAATGGAGCGGGTGAGGGGAATCGAACCCCCGTCGTAAGCTTGGGAAGCTTCTGCTCTACCATTGAGCTACACCCGCTTGTGGGCTTTATAAGTGGAATGCCAGAGGGCGTCAACTTCAAACAGATGGTTTTGCTTTGGCAACGCCAACTAGCGCTGGACGCAAGAGTCTTTCATTCAACACATATCCTGCCTGTAAAACGCGAGTGACGTATCCAGGTTGATATTCAGCACTTTCTTCCTCAAGCATAGCTTGATGATAATTATGATCAAAAAGCTCTCCTAAAGGAGACACTTTTTTTATACCATTACGCTCAAGTATATTGGTAAACTCACGTTCGGTAATTTGGACCCCTTCAAGAAGAGATTTAAGTGCCTCATTCTCTTCTAATTTTTCAGCAGGAATGTTCTCAAGAGCGCGCGTTAAATTATCTGCGACTGTTAAGAGGTCTCGCGCAAAGTTAGCAATGGCAAAACGAGAGGCATCCTCTTTTTCACGTTGAGCTCTTTTACGAATATTATCATTTTCAGCCAAAGCACGTAAAAGTTGATCTTTAAGGGTATTAATCTCTTCCTCAGTTGAAGGTTGAGAAGAAGCTTCTGAAGTATTTTCATCTGGAAGCTTTTCATTTTTCAAAGATGGGGGATTTTCTGTAGGTGTAGAAGTTTCATCTTGTGGTAGTTCTGTAGAGTCAATTTTCTTATGGTCTTGGTTCATTCTATCCTCTTTAACTTAGTGAACGACTAATTAATTGGGCCGTATAATCAACCATGGGTATAATACGGCCATAGTTCAAACGTGTGGGCCCTATAACACCAATTGCTCCAACAATTTGTTGATGCCGATTGTGATAGGGTGCAACAATCATGGAGCAACCTGCCATTTTAAAAAGGCTATTGTTGGACCCAATAAAAATTTGAATGCCTTCTGCATTTATAGCGGCATCAAGAAGATTAATAAAGTTTTCTCGTGTTTCAAGCTCATAAAAAAGATGGCGTAAACGTTCTAAGTCTTCTAAGCCTTCAACATCTTCTAAAAGATGGGCTTGTCCTCGCACGATAAGGGTGCCGAGTGTAGGAGGGCCACTCCACACACCTAATCCAGCTTCCACAACTTGCTTGGCAAGGCTATTGAGCTCAGCTTCATGAACTTCAATTTCTGAAAGAATGCTTGTTTTTACATCCGATAAGCTTGTGCCACAAAGTCGAGCATTGAGATAATTGGTTGCTTCCATAAATACGGAAGTTGGTAACCCTAAAGGGACTTGAATCAGGCGGTTCTCAACTTCACCATCTTCTGTCACAAGCACAACAAGAGCTCGACCTGGATGCAAAGGGACAAACTCAAGATGCTTTAATTTTGAATCTTGCTTAGGAGCGATCACTAAGCTTGCACACCGCGCAAGTCCTGAAAGAGAAGAACTGACTTTTTCAAGAAGTTGAGCTAAGTTTAACCCCTTTGTTTGACACTGACTCTCAAGGCTTGCTCGTTCTGTTTCATTCAATGTTCCAACTTCTAGCAGACCTTCAACAAAAAGCTTTAATCCTTCAATTGTTGGCAGGCGACCTGCGGAATGATGAGGAGAATATAAAAGGCCTAAAGATTCAAGTTGAGCAAGAACATTTCGAATCGTTGCTGGAGAGAGTGAAGAAGAAAGGCGCTCGGAAAGCGTGCGTGAGCCAATCGCTTCTCCTGTTTGGCAATAAGACTCAACAAGAAGGCGAAAAATTTCTCGTGAGCGTATGTTCAATCTCTCAAGCATGATGAATAATACTTTCCATTTCACATAGAAATGTAGTAACCCAGAAGCGTCGAGTCAATATTTACATGGGAAGAAAGAATGCGCCCTTCTGGAAGAACAACATCACAGTTAAGAGATATAAGGCTAGAGCCGAACTATGCAAAGTATGCTGAAGGATCATGTTTGGCACGCTTTGGTCATACGCACGTCTTGTGTACGGCAACCATTGAAGACAAAGTACCACCTTTTGTAAAAGGGACAGGAAGTGGTTGGATTACGGCCGAGTATGGAATGCTCCCTCGTGCGACGCAAGTTCGTACAGAACGAGAAGCGGCTCGAGGAAAGCAAACGGGTCGTACACAAGAAATTCAGCGTTTAATAGGTCGTTCTCTTCGGTCTGTACTTAATCTGACAGCTCTTGGTGAAAGGCAGATAAAGATAGATTGCGATGTAATTCAGGCAGATGGAGGAACGCGTACAGCCTCCATTACAGGAGCATATGTGGCGCTTTATCAAGCCATAGATAAGCTATTAAAAGAAGGGGCACTGAAACAAAACCCTTTATTAGATCAAGTTGCGGCAATTTCCTGTGGGATTTATCAAGGGAAGCCAGTCCTTGATTTAGATTACGATGAAGATTCACAAGCAGAAGCTGATGCCAATTTTGTGCTTACTGGAAAAGGACAAATCATTGAAGTGCAAGCAACTGCTGAGAAAACACCGTTTGATCAGCATGATTTTGAAGCTTTGATGGAGTTAGCACGCTCTGGGGTTGATAAGCTTGTCATGTTGCAACGAAAAGCTCTTGGATTAATTTAAGATAAATTTGGGTTTTATCCTTTTTAAAAGGGTGAATTAATGAGGGTATTTTTTTAAGTCAATACTTTTGCTTTGGCGTTCGATTTTACATCCTATTCTTAAAAATTATTTTTATCATTAATAAGTCAGTAAGTTTATGGCGATAAGATAAAAGTAAGAAAATAATAAGAGGGGATGAAACATGGATGGGATTCGCTTGGAACCACTTGAAATTATTGACATAATTAAGGCAACTGGAACCATTGGATATACATGGGACCTTGAGCGTGATCTTATTGACTGGCGAGGTCCTCTGAATCTTCTTTTAAGTCCAGAAGCCCCATTTAAAACTGGAAGTAGTTATCATAATTTCTTATCTACGCATACTTTCTATAAGCGTGTGCAAGCACTGATGCACTTAAAATCTATTACCAATGAGTACCAATGCGCATATATGCTGACTTTACCTAACTATAAGTCCTGTCCTGTCTTAGATGAGGGGGAAGTATTTTTTGATAAAAATGGACAACCTTACAAGCTTCAAGGGACTCTCACCTTTTTAGAAGATGATCTCTTAGGGCAACTTGACCAAAATCATTCAGGTTATGATTCTTTAACAGGTTTACCTGAGAAAGAACTCATACTAGAGACGCTTTCTTGCTTTATTGATCAAGCCATTATTAATCATCAAGGAGGGGCTTATATTGCGCTTATGATTGATCACTTAGAATATATAACATGTCGTTTTGGGCTGCAGACAACGCAAATCATAATTGAGAAGGTTGGAGAAGCACTAAGGGGAACAATCCGTTTTGACGATTTTATAGGAAGGTCCAATGGATGTGGCTTTGGTCTTATTTTGAAGAATTGCGATCATTGGGGGCTTGTTCGGGCGTATCAGCGCATAGCCTATGCCATTCAAGAACTTAAAATTTATGAGCAAGATCAATTAATTGAAATTCCTATTTCTATGGGGGGTGTTGTATTTCCTCGAGAAGGCTTTACACCGGCGAAGATTATGGCAAGGGTTGAACGTTATTTATTTGAGTCTCAACAGAGTAATGATGTAAAAACCGCTTACGTATCGCCACAAGCGAGCTCTTATTTCCCTCGTTCTCATAGAGCTCAGGAAGGAATGTTAAGGCACACGGATAAGCAAGCTTTACAAGCTTAGTTTTTGTCTGTCTGAGGGGAGTTCGTAACTTTTTCAACAACTGTTTGAGTGATGGATTCCCCCGCGACAAATTCATAGATCTTGCTGCCGATGACGATAAATTTTGCGCCTGGTACAACCATAAGGATTGCCAAGCGAGCCGCCCCCTTAGCAAAGTCAATCTTTCTTTGATAGGAATCTTCTTCCGTTGTGTTACCTTTTGATTTTGAAGGGACACCTTTAATCAAATGGGTTAAACTATCATAGCCACCATACTGGCAGGCAAGATTTATGGCAGTTCTGACTTTTGTTGCACCAGGCACAAGAGCAAGCGTAGCTCCAATAGCTTCAGAAGTTTTAGCAAGTTCCTTCCGTTTTTGGTCAAGAGGATCAACTTCGGTTTCTTGGGTTTCATCTTGAGACAGTAAAGCATGCAGAGGCGTATCATATCCGGATTTAGCAGAAAGGGCATTGAGAACAACAAGTGCTTCAGAGGAAACAAGTTTCGGCGCAAGGCTTTGAGCGACGTCATTAAGAACATAAGGAGCAACAAATTGAGCTGCCGTGGTAACTTGCTTTAGAAGGGAAGAAGGTTCAATCTCTTCTTCCTTCCCTTCAAGAAGGAGGGTCGCAATGAGGGTATTATCTTCTTGGTAATGGATTGTGAATCCTTGTAAAGTTGTGGTCCATTGTTGGACAAATTTTTCATCCAATGGGTCCTGAAAGTGTGCATAGAAAGCGAATTTTTGTTCGCCTGAAAACCATCTTCCTTTATAAGCATATTCTAGCGCCAGTTTGCTTGGGTCACCTTCAATCGTGCGTGGCGTTGTCGTGAGGCGTTTAATCTCAAGGTTTTCCCTATGTCCCAGCAACCCATCACTGATGGGAAGGTTTGTTGGGAGTTTTGCTTGAATAACGGATTGATCCATCACCGAATAAGTGATGTCTTCTCGTGTAGTTTTCCCGTGATTTGCTAATTCCTCAAAAAAAGAGAGGGGAAGAGTATCAGGTGCATAGCGTTTAACGAAAGTTAAACCGGCCTCTTCATGGATACTTGTAAGGTCTTCTGTATCGCAAGCATAAGTTGTATTGAGGCCTGAAAAAACCAGCATCATCATAAAGTAAATTGGAAATCTTAAATGCATCCTGAGTGCCTTTATAAAATAAATTTCTCTCCTTATTAATATAGGTGACTTTTTGTCAATTTAAAGAGGAAAAAACGCAAAGGAACTATGAGTTTTTAACATAGGACCAAAAAATTAGACAAAAGGAAACTCCTAGCCTTAAGGCTAGGAGCTAAGTTAAAAATTCTTTTTTATATGTTAAGGTGTTTATAAACAAGCCCTAATCCAGCCCATAGAATTAAACCAAGATAAAGTTGTGGCAAGTTCAAAAGCCCATAGGCAAGAGGATTTGCGTCTAAAGAAACATTCAACAAGAAACTTACAAACGATGACCATACAATGCTTGGGAGGCATGTCAGTATAACAATTACAAGAAGTCTTATTAATTGTCCTTTCAAACCTCTCCAAGAGAGTCTTATAGGCTGCGGATTATCTAAAGATGCATTAGGGATAGCTAAGAAAAGACGAAGAACAACATAAAGAATAAAAATAAGTCCAAACATTGTAAGCATAATGTTGAAAATATTAAGGCTAATCCCTTGTAAATTTAATGGTGAGAAAGCAAAAGCAAGTCCCCCAATGATCGCCGCTGTTCCAACTAAAGTCATCATAAAAAGTAAAGATGTAATAACCATCGTTAAAAATGCTTTTCTCGTGCGTGTAGCCAAAACTAAATGAAAATAATCTTTTCCAATTTTCTCTTGTATTGCTGTGGTTCGCACAACACTTATATTCAGGGGTAATTGAAGCCATAACGCTAAGGTTGTAAAAGTAAAAATGGCAAGGGAGGAAAAAATTCTAGATATTCCTGTGGGTGAAAAAGTAAAATGATCCTTTATCAAATGCAAAAAGACATAGAGTAAAACTATGCTAGTGCTATATTGAACAAACATGGGCAAAATTTTCTTTGCATCGGTAAAAATGAAATGATAAGCGTCTTTTGTAATCTGAAAAACGGGTAACTTTTTCATTGAGTTTCTCCACTAAGCTATCGTAAAGTGAATAATTAACTATTAAAATAAACAAGCAAAAAGTTTTAAATAATAGACTTATGTACTTTAAAAGGAACGATCTTATTAAGCAATAGCATATAGGTGCGGAGCTTGGGAAGAATGCTCTAAGTTATAAGCATGATGAAGTGCTCTAACAGCAAGTTCTGTAAAATCTTGATCAATTAAAACGCTGATTCGAATCTCAGAAGTTGAAATTCCAAAAAGTTCGATATTTTTTGCGGAAAGCGTTTGAAATAATAAACTTGTCAAATGACTATGGCTACGTAACCCGACACCAACAACTGAAACTTTCGACGTTTTTTCATTAGTGGTGTACGTTGCAATTCCTTCGTCCTCCAAAATCCGTAAGCATGTTTGCAAATCTATTTGATTGACCGTAAAGGAAAGTGAGAAAGTATGACCTTCTGAAATTTTGGCATGCTGAATCATGTCAATACCAATGTGTGCTTGAGCAAAACAATCAAAGATACGAGCCATTGTTTTTGATGGTTCGCGAGTTATTTCCAAACAAATACTTACTTCTTGTGTGTTGGCAACAATGCCACTAACTAAAGGCCGTTCAATCATTTGTTCCTCATCTATAATTTGCGTTCCAATACTTTCTTCAAAACTGGAGAAGATTCGTACAGGAATCTTGTAGGCCATGGCAAGTTCAACAGCTCGATGTTGAATAACTTTTGAACCAAGTGAGGCTAATTCGAGCATTGATTTGTAGCCAATTTGATCAAGTTTTCTGGCTTGTTCAACAATTTTTGGATCAGCTGTATAAATCCCTGAAACGTCTTTGTAAAGATCACAACGGTCTGCTTTAAGGACAGCGGCTAATGCGACCGCCGTCACATCTGAGCCGCCTCGCCCAAAGGTGGTTAATCGTCCCTCAGACCCGATGCCTTGAAATCCCGCAATAATTGGAACAGCATTTGCATTTAGAGTTTTTTCAATAGCATGCGTTGAGATTTCTTTAACGCGGGCTTTTGTATGGGTGTCATCTGTTTCCAGCGGGATTTGCCATGCCAGGTAAGACCGAGCCGAGATATTAAAATTCTGTAAGGCCAAGGCTAATAAACCGCATGTTACCTGTTCTCCTGACGTCAGGACAACATCAATTTCTTGTGGGTTGGGATTTGGGGTTGTTGCTTGAATATAGCTTAGGAGTTGGTCAGTCATCCCTGCCATGGCTGAGACAACGGCCACAACTTTATGACCCCGTTTACATTCATAAGCAATACGACGCGCAGCGTTCTGAATTTGCGGGATTCCAGCAACTGAAGTTCCTCCAAATTTTTGAACAATAAGTGCCATTTGCAAGTGGTTCCAAAAATTCTTTATTATATTCAGTTTCTTCTTATATCACAAAAAGCTATAGTAAGCATTAATAAAGGGTAAATGGAAAGGTCTCAAGAAATGACACACCCAGCTTCTGTTGATCAAGAAGAAGTAAAAAACTTTGCGCGTCTTGCAGATCAATGGTGGAATCCAGAAGGTCCCATGAAGCCTTTGCATCAAATGAATCCTCTTCGCTTGAAGTTTATTCGTGATCATCTCATTGCGCATTTTCATCAAGGCGTTTCAGATCTTGCGCCATTAAAGAATTTATCCTTACTAGATGTAGGTTCTGGAGCAGGGTTGTTGACCGAGCCTTTGGCACGTTTAGGTGCGGCTGTAACAGGACTTGACTTAGCGGAATCAAGCCTTTCTATTGCGCGCCATCGCGCCGAAGCGCAAGGCCTTAATATCACCTATCTTAACAGTTCTATTGAAGAGTTTGCACAGAAAAACCATAAGTATCATGCTGTTATGGCTCTTGAAGTCATAGAGCATGTGGCAGATGTCCATAGTTTCTTACAGGCGTGTGCTTCTCTTTTACAGCCAAAAGGCCTCTTGTTTTTAAGTACTCTGAATCGAACCCCTCCTTCTTATTTAACAGCCATTTTGGGAGCTGAATATATTCTAAGGCTCCTTCCACGAGGGACCCATCAATGGTATAAATTTCTTAAACCATCTGAAGTTGATGCTCATTTGCGCAAGATAGGATTCGTTATCAAAGATCTTCAAGGGATGCGCTTTAAACCTTTATACAAGACCTGGCAACTATCCAAAAACTTAAGCGTTAACTATATCTTATGTGCTGAAAAAATAGGCTAGAAGCCACCTTTTTGAGGACTTAATAACTTTCTTCACATTATATTGAGCGTTAAGGCCAAGATTCTTTCCTATTTTGCTATCATTTACAGAATAGAGATACCCTTGAAACTTTTCTTAATCCCTTATTATCATCCTTTAGTTAAGTATCTCAAATTATATGAGCTTTAATATTCCTTTGAGGCATTATATACTATCCTTAAAATTTTAAGGGTATAATCATAGTGCGAGCAACTGTTAATTTTCTCTTAGATGCTTTAAAACCTTATATTTTACATGCTGTTGGGCTTATTTTAATCGAGATATTTTGGGCTGTTGATCTTTCGGTCCGACCTTATCTTATTAAGGTGATTATTGATAAGCTCGAAATTATGCCACAACAAAGTGAAGCAAGTTTCTTTCTGTCTTGGCCTATTATTTTTTATATTATTCTTAGCATTTTGGGAGTTTTTATCTTTAGATTAAGTGACTACATTTATTTAAAGATGGTTCCATTGTTTCGGAATGATCTTATTTTAAAATGCTTTCAGCTTGTTCAACGAAAGAGCTATGCATATTTTCAATCCCATTTTGGGGGAGCTATCGCAACAAAAATCGGAGAATTGGCAGATGCAGCACAATATTTAATTAATCTTACAATCTACCGTTTTTTTGCAAGAGTTGTTGCTTTATTAATTGCTTGCTATGTTATGGGAAGAACAGTCCATCCTTATTTTTCCATAATCCTAATTACTGGAGCCACACTTTTTATATTTATCAATTATACACTTACAAGAAAACCTTATCAATATGCGATGCGTTATTTGGAAACTTACGCCGTTTTTTTTGGCTATCTAGTTGATAGCATTAGTAATATTTTAGCTGCTATACTCTTTGCAAGGCGAAAATATGAATTAGCTTATGTATCGCATCAAGCAAGAGTTGAAGCAAAAACCTCTCAAGAATTACAATGGATAATTCTTATGAATCAGTTTGTAATTTCATTATTCCTCGCGATATTAATATCAGTTATTTTAATTTATCTCATTTATCTCAGACAAAAAGGGCTTGTTTCAATTGGTGATATTGCATTAACGCTTACAATTACTATTATGATAGCTAATAGTTTACAAGATATTGTACATGATTCTCTCAAATTCTTTGAAAATCTTGGAAAATGTTCTACAGCTATTAACTTAATTCAAACTTCGGATGAAATTATAGATTCTCCTAATGCAGTTACTTTAAAGGTGAAAACTGGGAAAATTGAATTTAGGAATATTAGTTTTTCCTATGTGAAGACTTATCCTTTGTTCGATAATCTATCAACCACTATCCAGCCACAACAAAAAGTAGGGCTTGTGGGGTACTCAGGGAGCGGCAAGTCAACGTTTGTGAATCTTATCTTAAGATTGTTTGAGATAGAACATGGAGCTATCCTTATTGATGGCCAAAAAATTACTGAAGTTACTCAAAGCAGCTTACATGAATCAATTAGTTTTATCCCTCAAGATCCTTTGCTGTTTAATCGTTCTATTTATGAAAATATAGCATATGGCAATCTTCAAGCATCAAAGAAAGATGTTATAAAAGCGGCGAGGTTAGCATGCGCGGATGAATTCATTAAGGAGCTCCCAGAAGGCTATAATACAGTTGTAGGTGAGCGGGGTGTGAAACTTTCAGGAGGTCAAAGACAATGTATTGCAATTGCAAGAGCTCTCCTTAAGCCTGCCAAGATTATAATATTAGATGAAATTAGCTCAGAATTAGACCCTGTCACAGAATATTACCTTCAAAAAAGTTTATCTGAAGTTATAAAAAATAAAACAGTTTTAGCTATTGCTCATCGCCTTTCAACACTTATTGATATGGATCGCATTCTTGTATTTCAAAATGGTGTTATTGTAGAAGACGGGCATCATGATGTACTGATCCAAAAGAGGGGGATTTATTACCATCTTTGGCAGAATGCGCCGAATAATATTAATTTTCCCTACAAGCATTATAATAAATAAGAGAGTAAGAGAATATAGAGAAACTTAATTCTCACGCATCGAAGGTTTGAATTTATATTCTTTATCTATTAAAATATAAATATAGCTTAAAACAATGTGGTTCGATCAATGACGTTTACCATTAAAAGCACAGACTTCGTGAATAACGGCATTATCCCTACACGCTTTAGCTGTGATGGTGAAGATTTATCACCTTCTCTTGAATGGACAGGCGCACCTGAAGAGACAAAATCCTTTGTCCTTATCATGGATGATCCTGATGCTCCCATGGGGACATGGGACCATTGGTTGCTATTCAATATTCCTTCAAATATAATAAAATTAGAGGCTGGCATAGCGCAGCTTCCAGAGGGGGCAAAAGTTGGTATAAATAGTTGGCAGAGAAACGATTATGGAGGGCCATGCCCGCCAGATCGTGAGCACCGTTACTTTTTTAAGCTTTATGCTCTTAGTATCATGTTGGATCTTCCTCATGGAGCGAGCAAAAGAGAGATTGAAGAAGCGATGCAATCCTCTATTATTTCTCAAGCTATTCTTATAGGCCGCTATAACCGACCTCAAAACATGGGCTAGAAGCTACTCTTTTAAGGAATGAGTCACTCTCTTTATACTATCTTTTTTCCTATTTTTTAATGTACTATAATCATGGTTGTTTGTCTAGAAAGTTCAATTCAGAATAATGTTATTATACATGCTAAATAAAGAAGGAGTTTTTTTTATGCGTATTCTTAAAAGTCTCTCTATAGGTGTCTTCTGTTATCTCATAAGTGACTCCTTATGCTTTGCTACATCTGCTACAGAAGAAGATAGTGCATTTTTCCGATCCGTATGCGTTTATCAGTATGATGATAATCCAGAAAAGGACACTCAAAATTTTTATCCTGATAATAAGAGTAGCCTTGAAGAACAACTGGCACATTTTGGGCCTGTAAGTGTCAATCTTATAGACAGAGAACTTGGTAATGATGCTTTAGATAAATTAATTCCTTATGCCCATTGGATACATGGCCTTTTTCTTGCCGATAATTATTTCACTGATGCTGCATTGGAAAAATTAGGGAAGTTCCCGGAACTCAAGTATCTTGATTTATCAAACAATAGTTTTACTAGGCCATCCCTTGAGTCTTTAACAACTTTAAAAAATCTATCTTGTCTAAAGCTTACTTATAATAGATTTTCTCCAAAAGACATAGAAGAATTAGCCACAAAAATGCCTAAAACGCAAATAATTATAGATGCATCATAACTTTTTTGCTTTATAAAATACTTCTATAATAAGCTGATGAATCCTTCTGTCCCTAAGTTGATTTCTTTTTTATAAGCTGCGTCCCTTTTATCTAAAAACTCTCGACAGGAGTATGGTAAAATTGACGAATTTTATCGTAAAGGCCACTCTATTTTTGGAAGCTTTGCAATTGTTAAAGGGCCAATTGAAAGATCGCCTTTTTGAAGACTCAAGGCAATGGTGTGACGAGGAGATTCACCGTAAGATGTAGATTTATCCTGCAATAATCCTAAGGAAAGTTTCGCCATCGAAGCGATGTTTTTACGGATTATTTTTTCTTGGGCAAGATGATCAAGAAATGTTTCTAAACCAGAAATTTTTGTTGAAAATGCTGCAAGAGGTTGTGATTTATGATCGAAAGCGAAAGTTCCATCCCCTTCGCCTTTAAGAGAACCCCACTCAAAAGAAAGTTTTTCAATTTCAAGGAAGCCTCCTTTTGCTGTCCATTCTTTGAAAGGATTTACTGCAAAAGGATTAAAAGCTTCTTCGAGGTGAATGGTTGCTTCAACCGATTCAAGAAGAGAAGGGAGTTTTGTTGCGGAATCCTCATTTATCTTCATGCGATAAATTTTTAAAGCAAAAGAACGAGAACGATCAGAGTTCGAAAGTATTTTTTCTTGCGAGGTCGCAGTTGCAATGCTTGTTAGAGATGGGCGGATAAGCTTTCCCTGTATGGGCATCGAGAGAGAAATCTCTTTAACTTTAACTCTATTTTTCAACATTTTTAAATGCAGATCATAAAGCTTAAGTGTCTTTAAAAGGTAGTCTTTGTGGTAGATCTCAAAACTTCCTTGAAAATCCTCGAATTCAAGCATCAAAGAGGCAAATTGAGGAGCAGGAGTATAAGTAAGCTTCGTTTTTCCGAGAGCATTAACGACAATTATTTCAGGAGACCAAACAGTTGATTCAACCTCAAGTAGGCCATCTATTTGAAGAAGCATTGCGCCCCATTGTGTAGAGGCGAGGCGAGGGTTGTGGATTTTAACTTCTAGCTTCCAAGGAAATCCTGTAACTTTTACACCTTCATGGACGAGAGTTGTCTTTTGGTTGGTCTGAAGTAAGGCAATCTCGCGATTAACTCTTTCTTCAAGCCAGTGAGCCTGGTTGAACCATAAATATGTATACCCCGCAGAAATTAATAAGAGAGTAATAACACTTATCCGCGGAAGCCATTGATGTCGTTTTGAGCTCTGTGATAGTTTCATTGAAGTTTGGGACCCTTTTTCAAAGGATTAAGATTTTCTGAGGCATTTTCGATAGAATCTTCTAGTTTTTTCATAAAGTCTTTTTCAGAAAGACCTGGTTCAATAGGGGGGAGAAATTCAAAAATAATTTTTCCTGGTATTTTAAGGAATTTTCGACGTGGCCAAAAAAAACCCGCATTATGAGCAGCAGGGACAACTTTCATGCCTGTCTTATGGTACAGAGCATAAGTTCCATAACGATAGGTTCCGCGTTCACCTGCGGCTGTACGTGTGCCTTCAGGGAAAATAAAAATTGAACGTCCTTGTTCTCTTGCACGTTTCGCACCTTCAACCATTTGAGGAATGACACTTCTTCCCTTAGAACGGTCAATGCTGATCATCCCTGCGTTTAAAAGTAGGCGACCAAACAAGGGAATCATAATGAGCTCTTTTTTTAAAATAATGACAGCTTCAGGAACAAAGACTTCAATCATTGCTGTTTCCCATGCAGACTGGTGTTTAGAAGCAACAATAACTGGTTCCGAAGGGAGATGATGACGCCCACGAATTTCAACTTGGATGCAGGCGAGGCGAAGCAACAAAGTTACGCCATGTCCCCAATATCGAGCGGCACAATGAGTCCAATGCCGACCCACTATGAGAGCAGGTAAGGCACTTATGACAATGATAAAAGTCCAAACATAAAATAAGATATTAAAAATGATTGAGCGGATAAAAATCATCATGACAAAGCACTAATTCCTTTTAAAGTAAGCTGTCTTAAGCAATATTGGCCCAGGGCACCTAAAAGCTTATGATATTCTCGGATCATTAAATCAAAAGTACCTGGCCACTGCCACCACATTTTATCATGAAAATTTTTGGGTGAGATGGGGTGGGGAATAATTTGGACCTCCGGTAAGCGCTGAGAAAACTCTAATAAGCTTCGACGCATATGATAATTAGCAGTCACCAAGCGAAGTGTTTGAATATGATTTTTTCGAACCCATTGGGCTGTTTCCTGGGCATTTTGTGTGGTATTGGCCGCTGCGTATCCTAAATCAATTGTTGCAGGGTTAATTTTCTCTCGTTCATTTAAAGGAATTTGCGATAACAGATCTTTTATTTTTACTTGCTCATGAACGCCAGAAATAAAAAGCCGCTGAGCTAACCCACGAGATAAAAGAGATAAGCCTGTTGCTACCCGTTCAGCACCGCCCGTCAGCACAATGATAGCATCGGTTGGCTGTTCAGGTGGTAGCACATCCTTTTGAATGCTGTTAGCGAACCATAGCAGGCCTAGACCCCAACTGAGAAAGCTTGTAAGCGCTAGAATGAGAAACCAACGTTTCATGGGAAGTGATATCCTTTAATGATGCTCGGTAATATAAGCGTTGGCAGAGAAATCGTCTAGCTTTTCTAAAAGAGCTTTTACTGCGGTTAACAAATTATCGTAAATTGGGAGAGGTTCTAAAAAAGTTGGGATTCCATCTTTTTCAGTTATAATTCCTTTACCTGTCCGTACGAGAATTCGTTGGCAGCCAGCATAATAGGCGGCTTCAAGATCTCGTAACGCATCCCCAATCATATAAGAGTGGGCAGGCCGTGCGTTAAAGTGTTTTAAGGCTTCTAAGAGCATGCCTGGGGCTGGTTTGCGACGATAATGAGGCTCAATTGTTGTATCTGTGCAAAAAAAGATATGATCAATATGGGCACCTTTTTCCATAAGGCTTTTTTGCATTTGAAGGTGGATGTTATTAAGTTCTTCAAGACTTAGCTCATTTCGTCCTACAATCGCCTGATTTGTGATAATAGCCACAGGGATTTTAGCTTGATTTAAGGTGTGAATGGCATTTTCTACGGAGGGAAGAAAGGTAAACTCCTTCCAAGATCTTACAGATGTGGGGAGATCTACATTGATTACACCATCTCGGTCAAGCATTACTAGATCCAACACTTATGACTCCTGAGAAAGTGCAAACATAACTGTGGTACGTGCTGAAATCATAATAATGACAGCAACGAGAATTGGAGAAAACATAATAATGCTCCAGATTTCAGCATAAGGGAAAGTTTTGGATGTTAATGAAAGTAGGGATAAATCAATCGTCGATGTTAATATGGAATAGAAGAGAGCTGAAAGACTACAGCCTAAAATGCCACCTTTAACAGAGAGATTTAAAGCATGTCTTTGAAATTGCTTTGCAATGAAACGGTCTTCAGCTCCAATTAAGCGTAAGATTTCAATAACGCGTTCATGAATGATAAGACCTGCATGAGTTGTAAATGCAATGGTAAATATTGCGGCGATCCCAATGAGCCCTGCAAGTATCATGACAGAAATTTGTGCAACTTGGGTGATTTTTAGAAAAGTTTCTTTTGATTTTCGGCCTGCTTCAAAACGGGCGTTTGGAAAATTTGTTTCAAGTGTTGAAGAAATTTCAGGAAAACTCATTTTAACGCGACTATCTAATGTCGCTTCAATAGCTTGAAAGGAAAGAGAAGAATATGGCGTCGAAGCAGAATACGTCCAGTGATCAAAAATAGATGTTCGTTTCTCTTGAGTGATAATTTCTATATTAAGAACCCCAGGAATTTTTTTAAGAAATTTCATGAGTTCTATTTGTTGAAAAAATTGCTGTTGTGGGTCTGGCGCCGAGAGGACGATCACTGTAAAACCTTGTGTTGCTTCGTGGCGCCATGTTTGTAGAGAGCGTTCAAGAAGAATAGAGCTACTCAAGCAGAGGGTGATCAGAAAAACCATTAACCCTAAGGTCCCCAAAACCATTTTAGAGCCTTTGATTTGATTAAAAGGGATTTCAGAGCGAATAGCTGAGGTTTTCATTTTAAGCATTATTAGCAACTCTTTCATGTCCGAAAGGGGGATGAATTGAGATTTGACTTTCAGCTAAACGAATAATTGGATGCGGAAATTCAGTAGTGAGGTCTTTATTATGTGTGGCCATAACAATTGTAATGCCACCTCGATTGAGTTCTTCAAAAAGATAAAGAAGCTTAGCCGCATTTTCATCATCGAGGTTACCAGTTGGTTCGTCGGCGAGGAGAAGTTTAGGCTTATTCATAATAGAACGTGCAATAACGGCTCGTTGCTTTTGTCCGCCTGATAGTGTCGAAGGCATTGCTTCTTCAAAGCCTCCAAGACCGATCCATTTCATCATTTGTTGGGCTTTTTTCCGACTATCAGACCATCCCTCACCTTTTAGTCTCAAGGGAAGAGCAATATTATCCAAAGTTGTTAAATGGTCGAGGAGAAGAAAATCTTGAAAAATGACACCAACTTGTTGCCTGTAACGAGCCATTACTTGATTTTTCATATATCTTAGGTCACTGCCAAAAACTCGGATGGTTCCTCGATATTCCTTAAAGCCGCTGTATATGAGCTTAAGAAGAGAGGATTTTCCAACGCCACTTGCCCCTGTCAGATAATGAAAAGTCCCCGAGGAAAGATTCAAGGAAACATCGTCAAGAATATAGGGTCCTTGACCATATTTTAAGCTTACTCTTTCGAATTGAACAACACTATTATGCACCTTTCCTCCCACCATTAATTTTACTATACTTGATGAAAGTTGTCTAAATCTCAAGGAGAAAGTTCAGAAAATAACCGAACTGGCGTTGACAACATGCTTTTGAGTTCACATAGTAGAAAAATAAAAAGTGACTTAGAAAAAGGTGGCCTATGCTCTCTCCCCTCCTTTGGAGTGCTCAAAAAAGAATAAAGATAGTTTTTCTTGCAGTAATTCTTTTATGGATAGGCGTATGGTGGGCTTTATGATGGAAAATCTTAAGCCTGTTTTAAGTTTTAAAAATGTCTCTGTCTCTTATAAAAATCATCTTGCCCTTGAAAATATTTCTATTGATTTTTTGGAGGGGTCCTTAACGGCAGTATTGGGGCCTAATGGCGGAGGAAAAAGCACTTTCTTGAAAGCTATTTTGGGACTTGTTCCCTTGCAAAGTGGTGAGATTCAGCGCTTTCATTTAAAGCCTAAGGATATTGCTTACCTGGCGCAACAAACTGAGATCGATCGTACATTTCCTTTAACGGTGCATGATGTCGTTGCTCTTGGTTTATCTCAAACAAAAGGTTTTTTCCAAGAAATAGATCAAAAAACAGATATTACTATCCAAAAAGTATTAGAAAAAGTTGGGTTAAAAGAAACGGCCAATCGATCTTTGCATATGCTTTCAGGCGGGCAATTTCAACGCATTCTCTTTGCTCGGACTATGCTGCAAGATGCTAAAGTCATTCTTCTTGATGAGCCGTTTGCAGCCGTTGATAGATATACTATGGAAGATCTTATCAAGATTGTTAAAGGGTGGGCAGCCGAGAGACGGACTGTGATTGTTGTGTCTCATGATTTAGAATTTGTGCAAAGCTATTTTCCCCAATCACTTTTATTGGCTCGGAATGTGATAGCTTATGGTCCAACAAAGCAAGTTCTTACTCTTGAGAATTTACGGCAAGCCAAGCGAAATTCGCGCGAATGGGAAGTTTCAAATTTAGAAAATAACAAAACAATGCAGTTTTTTAAAGACAATGTATGAATTTTTTATAGAACCTTTTTTGACATATCCTTTTTTAAGGCGCGCATTGATCGCATGTATCGCGCTTTCAATGGGATGTGCGCCAGTAGGTGTTCTCCTTGTTTTAAGGCGAATGAGTTTGATGGGAGATGCTCTTTCTCATTCTGTTTTGCCCGGCGTTGCGCTAGGATATTTATTTATGGGACTCTCTCTTCCGGCTATGGGAATTGGGGGGATGATTTCAGGGCTTCTCGTTGCTCTTTTGGCGAGTTTTATCTCTCGGCAAACTGTCCTTAGAGAAGATGCTAGTTTTGTCGGGTTTTATTTAATTGCATTAGCTTTAGGGGCTATTCTTGTCTCAACTAAAGGAAAAAACATTGATCTCATGCATATCCTTTTCGGATCAATTTTAGCTGTTAATAAAGCTTCACTCCTTTTGATTGCAAGCATTACAAGCTTAAGCTTATTCATTATGGCTTTAATCTTTCGTCCTTTAGTGCTTGAGTGCTTTGATCCCATTTTTATGGCATCAATAGGGGGGCGTGGCAGTCTATATCATCTCATTTTTATGGGACTTGTGGTTTTAAATATGGTCTCAGCTTTTCAAGCCTTAGGAACTTTAATGGCATTGGGGATGATGATGCTCCCAGCCATCACAGCACGTTTTTGGGCTAGAGAAATATGGTCTCTTTATCTTGTTGCGATTCTTTTTGCTATTGTGTCTGGATTTCTAGGTTTAGTGTTTTCTTATCACTATGGTTGGCCTTCTGGCCCAGCAATTATTTTAATTGCGGGTATTTTATATCTTGTGACAGTTATTTTAGGTCCTTATGGTAGCTTAAGGTGTCGGCACACATGAGGAAGTGGGGTCTCGTATTTCTAGCTTTATTGATGAAGAGTTCTCTGAGTAGTGCTCAGTCAACGCCGAAGATTGTTGTCAGCTTTAGCATACTTAAAGACCTTGTTGAAAATGTAGGTGGAGACGCTGTTACTGTTACCTCTTTGGTTGGTCCCAATAGTGATGCGCATATTTTTGAACCTACGCCTGAGAGTGCCCAACTAATCTCAGAAGCCGATCTAATTTTAATGAATGGGCTCGGGTTTGAAGGGTGGATGCCTCGTCTATTGGAATCAACAAAGACAAAAGCCAAGGTTGTCATTGTGTCGCAAAATATTAAATCTCGCGCATTTGTACAAGGGGCTGAGTTTTCTCCAGATCCACATGCATGGCACGATGTTAAGAATGTGATGATCTATGTTGATAATATTGAGAAGGCTCTTTTAGAGTTAATTCCGCAATCTTCTGAACTTATTCAAAAGAATGCAGCTCGTTATCGTAAACAGCTAAAAGATTTGGAAGCGTGGATTTATAAAGAGCTCAATAGTATTCCTCTCCAGCAGAGGACTGTTATTACAGCGCATGATGCATTTGGTTATTTAAGTGAGGCCTATCAGATAAAGTTTTTAGCTCCTCAAGGACTTAGTACAGAAAGCGAACCGTCTGTTCAGGAAGTTGTTGGCCTTATTAAGGAAATAAAAGAACATGGAGTAGGTGTAGTTTTCATTGAAAATATTACCAATGAGCGTTTGATTCGGCATATTGCAGAAGAAGCAGGAGCTACTATTGGTGGAATGCTCTATTCTGATGCTCTCTCTGAAAAGAACCAACCTGCAGCCACTTATATTGATATGATGAAAATAAATATACAATTATTAAAATCTGGAATGTTAAAGAATAAGTAAATTAAAAAAATACTGTAAAAGAGTTAATATTTCTTATGTTTCTCTTTGTATTATTTAAAGAAAATCCCCCTCTTTTTAGAGGTGGGTACTTAATAAGATTCGATACTTTTATTGGATAGGTTCTCTTCCTCATTCTTTGTTTGACAAAGTGGGGTTTTTTGGATATATTATGGGCGCATTACCTAATCAATCTTAAGGATTTAAAATGATTCAAAGCCGTGCTTTTTCAAGTGGTGATCTTGTCGTATATCCAGCACATGGTGTTGGAAAAGTAATGTCAATTGAAACACAAGAAGTTGCAGGTCATGAGCTTCAGGTTTTTGTGATCTCTTTTTCAAAAAATAGGATGACTCTACGTTTGCCGATGAAAAAAGCACAAGATGCTGGTTTGCGTGCTTTAAGTACGGAAAATGAGGTTGAAAAAGCATTGGGAACGTTGAAGAAAAAAATAAAATCTAAGAAAGCAATTTGGTCGCGTCGAGCTCAAGAATATGAAATGAAAATTTCTTCAGGTGAGCTAACCTCAATAGCAGAGGTTATTCGCGAGCTCTATCGTAGTGGAGAGCAACCAGATCAATCTTATAGTGAACGCCAAATTTATCAAGCAGCTCTTCAACGCTTAGCATCTGAAATCGCAGCTATTGAAGCAATTGATGAAAATCAAGCTATTGCTCGAGTTGAAGAGATTTTGCAAGCAGCTTAGTTTCCGGTATTGTGCTATCAGTGTGTTAATCTAAAGGAGAACTTTTTTCTCCATGGTATCTTAAGGTGATGAAACCGCTTGAAATGCATCGTTCTTTTGCGCTTTTATTGTTTACTGGAAGCGGCCTTATTTTCATTATGATTCTCTTAGGAGGCGTGACGCGCTTAACGGGATCAGGCCTTTCAATTGTTGAATGGAAACCATTTCAAGGTATATTTCCTCCGCTTACTCAGCAGGATTGGTTAACGCTTTTTTCTCAGTATCAAGCTTCACCCGAATATCAAAAAGTTAATTTTGGCATGTCCTTAATAGAATTTAAGCAAATTTTCTGGCTTGAATACATTCATAGGTTATGGGGACGCTTTATTGGCCTTTATTTTCTCTTCCTGATTTTCCTTACTCTAAAAAAGAAAGCTTTGCGCCCTTATTTAGGATCTCTTTTAGCTTTGTGGGGCTTAGGAGCCATTCAAGGGGTGGTGGGGTGGTATATGGTTAAAAGCGGCCTCGTTCATGATCCTTATGTAAGCCCTTATCGTCTTTCTATGCATTTGATGTTAGCTATTGTCACATATAGTTGGACTCTAAATTTAGGATTACGATTGTGGTATGATCATGTAGGACCCTGGAATTATAGTATGATGACTGCTGTAAGTCTTATTTCATTAACCATTTTATTCGGTGGGCTTGTTGCCGGGCATAAGGCAGGCCTCATTTATAATACTTTCCCATTGATGGGAAAATCTTGGATTCCTGAAGAGTTATTTTTCGAATCCCCTTGGTGGAAGGATCTTATCCATAACCCAGTGAGTATCCAATTTATTCATCGCCTTTTAGCTATGATAACTCTCGTATTCTTAGGCTTGCTTGCTTTACAAAGGCAAGGTTTTTATATTGTTGCCTTTGCTCTTGCGATACTTCAGACAGCCTTAGGAATTTCTACACTTTTACTGCAGGTGCCTTTATTTTTAGCAGCGTCACATCAAGCAATAGCGATTGTGTTATTAACCAGCATCTGGATAGCTTTTCATCAAAGCCATAATCCCAGGAAGATTTTTTCCTTCAAGCCATTCAAGAAAAGCGCCTCCAGCCGTTGATAAATAGCTAAAGTCATTACTGGATTTAGCGTTCGCGAGGGCTGCTAGTGTTTCACCTCCCCCAGCAATACTGAAGAGTTGTTGATGATGA
Source organism: Candidatus Paracaedimonas acanthamoebae (assembly GCA_000743035.1). Lineage (GTDB taxonomy): Bacteria > Pseudomonadota > Alphaproteobacteria > Caedimonadales > Caedimonadaceae > Paracaedimonas > Paracaedimonas acanthamoebae. Next base: position 1,344,663 of record CP008936.1, on the reverse strand, counting down.
CTTAATGCAGCCACTTTTTGGGCAATGGCTGTCGTTCCTTGATCAAAAGGGGGTATTTCAAATACACCAAGAGGGCCATTCCAGACTAGGGTACGGACTTGATTGAGCTTAGTACTGAAAAGAGAAACAGTTTCAGGACCAATATCAAGTATTTTAAATTCTTTTGGAACGTGAGCCAGGTTGATTGTTGTAAAATTCTCAGCATTAAGAGGGCCTGTCGCATCAATAGGAAGGACAATTTCAACTTGTTTTTCGCGCGCTAATTTTTCAATCTTTTGCGTCGTTTCAAGCATTGAGGGTTCATAAAGAGATGCTCCAATTTCAATATTGCGTGCTTTTAAAAATGTATTTGCAATTCCTCCACTCAACATAAGTACATCAACTTTATTTAAAAGATTTTTTAGAAGGTCCAACTTTGTTGATATTTTAGAACCCGCAATAATGGCTGCGAGTGGTCGTTGAGGAGCCTGTAATGCTTGAGAGAGAGCATTGATTTCTTTTGTCATAAGAAGGCCTGGAAAGGAGGGCAAGTACTGGGTCATGGCATGCACGGATGCGTGAGCGCGGTGTGATACAGCAAATCCATCATTTACATAAATGTCGCCTAGTTTCGCAAGAGCTTGGGCAAAATGTGGATCATTTTCTTCTTCTTCAGGATGAAAGCGAAGATTTTCTAGCAAGGCAATCTCGCCACTCTTGAGATTTTGAGCCACTTGTTGAGCTTGAGACCCAATACAATCTTCGGCAAAAACAATGGGTTTTTTCCAACATTTTTCTAAAGCAGGTAAAATCTGTTTAAGTGACATCTCAGACGTTATTTTTCCTTTCGGGCGGCCAAAATGAGAAATTAAAACAATGCTGGCACCTTTTTGGCAAAGATAGTCAATTGTTGGGAGAAGGCTTGTGATTCTGGAGTCGTCTAAAATTTTCCCGTCTTTAATTGGTACATTGAGATCTGCACGCAGAATAACTCGTTTATTTTTTAAGGTAACTTGGTTGAGACTGGGTAGAGACATAGAGCTATTCCTCTTGTTAAATTTCAACTTAATATAAGGTAGCGTAGCAAAAACCTTCTTTCGAGGATATTTTTTTCTAGCAGAATGGCAAGCACTTTGATAATATGAACAAGAAATAGACTTTAGCTTGACTTCTCGACTTTTAAGAATGATCATCGCACTTCATAATTATTTTACTTAATACGTGGTTTTAATGGAACAATCTATTGAAAAATACTCTGTTTTTTCTCTTCCTAAAAGTATTTGGGGGATAGGACTCGTCACTTTATTGGTTAATTTATCCTCAGTGATTATTTTTAGTCTTTCTCCCATTTATCTGACAACAGTTTTGGGAGTTTCAACTTTTGACCTTGGAATTTTAGAGGGTTTTGTGGAAGCAACCTCCTGGTTTACAAGAATTTTTGCGGGGGTTTTGAGTGATTATCTTTACCGACGCAAGCCTATTCTGGTTTTTGCTTATACTCTTTCTGCATTGTCTCGTCCCATTTTTGCAATTGCGCCTTCGCTTGGATGGATCGCGGGTGCTCGCTTGATTGATCGAATTAGTAATGGATTGCAGGCAACGCCGCGAGAGGCTCTAGTCGGGGATTTGGCCCCTAAAAATTTAAAAGGTGCTTGTTTTGGCTTGCGCCAAACATTGTCTATGGTTGGTTCTTTTGCCGGAGCTGGTGTTGTGATGTTTTTGATGCATCACACGAATGAAAACTATGAGGTTATCTTTTGGGCCGCTGCGGTTCCTCCTATTTTAGCTGTGTTGGCGCTCATATTTTTTGTGAAAGATTCTCCTATTGCTGGGCGTCACCATGCAAAAATTTCTTTTTGGGCTCATCTAAAACATGCTCGCCATCTCAATAAGCAATATTGGCGCGTTGTCCTTGTTGCAGGGATTTTTATGCTCTCAAACTACAGTGGTGCCTATATGATTTTACAAGGGACCCATCAAGGTCTTTCTCCGAGTCAGGTGCCTATTCTCATGGTTTTGCAAAATCTTTTTGCATTTGCATCAGCTTATCCTATGGGACGTCTTTCAGATCGCTTTGATCGACGTATTTTAATTGGGGTTGGTTTTGTCATTACCATTATTTCAAATGCTTCCTTTGCAATGGCCCATGGGCCAAGTTTTGTCTTGCTTGGAGCGAGCTTATGGGGAGTGCAGATGGGGATGACTCAAAGCTTGCTTTTAACAAAAGTTGCGGATACAACCTTTACTGAGATTCGAGGGACAGGATTTGGAATTTATTACTTGATCATAGGGGTGGCCATTTTCCTTTCAAACACCATTACAGGATGGATTTTTACCCATAAAAGTCCTTCTCTTGCATTTTGGTTGAGTGCATGTGCTGCTGGGGTCGCGTTAATCCTTCTTCCATTTATTGAATCTTCTCAAAAAGCAAAACGTTAAATAAAGAACTTAGACTAATGAATACCGCTATAAAAACAGATGTTGTTGTTATTGGGGCTGGCCCCGTTGGTTTATTTGCTATCTTTGAATGCGGAATGATGCGTCTTAAATGCCATGTAGTGGATGCTCTTGAAATAGTGGGGGGGCAATGTGCTGCCCTTTATCCAGAAAAGCCAATTTATGATATTCCAGGTTTCCCACGTGTTGAGGCAAGTGAACTTATCAAGAACTTAGAGAAGCAAGCTCTTCCTTTTAACCCTGTTTACCATCTTAATCAACAGGTAGAAGTCCTACAATCTCTTGAAGATAATCGTTGGTTGGTGAAAACCTCCGCCGGCACACAAATTAATACAAAGGTCGTTATTATTGCTGCAGGGTGTGGCGCTTTTGGCCCTAATCGTCCTCCTTTGGCAGGGATTGATGCTTATGAAGGCAAAAGTGTTCTTTACTATATTCAGAAACGTGAACAATTTACCAACCAGCGCGTTGTGATCGCGGGGGGTGGAGATTCCGCAGTAGATTGGGCTCTCTCACTGTCAGAAATTGCGAAAAAAGTCATGGTTGTGCATAGGCGCCCAAAATTCCGAGCAGCGCCTGAATCTGAAGAGCAGTTGCATCGTTTTGTGGCTCAAGGAAAGATAGAGCTTGTTGTCCCCTATCAGCTTGATGGACTTGAGGGGCATAATGGTCAGCTTGAAACGGTCATTGTGAAAACGCTTGAAGGTGAAAGCCGGAGGCTTGAAACAGACTATTTACTGCCATTTTTCGGGCTTTCAATGAATTTAGGTCCTATTAATGATTGGGGGCTAAACCTTGAGAAGCATCATATCCAAGTAGAGCCAGGAACATGTGCAACCAATCAATCAGGTATTCTTGCGATTGGTGATATTGCAACTTATCCTCATAAATTAAAGCTTATTTTAACTGGCTTCGCCGAGGCTGCGCAAGCTGCACATACCGCAAGATCTTTAGTGCATCCTGGAGAAGTATGGCATTTTGAGCATTCAACGACTCAAGGCGTGCCTCATAAAGAAACGGCTGCAGCTTAAGAAGGCTTCCGCTCTAACCGGCGTAAGTTATATTCAAGGTCATGGCCTTTTAAATCAAATCCAATAAAGATTTGATACTTTTCACACTGGTTAATGATTGCAAGAGGAACTGGCATCGTTACTTCTTTTACTTTTCGCTGATATTTTTTCTTGCCTTCAAAGATGATTTCTAGAGGAAAAGTTTGCTTAAGTAAGGGAGTTCCTTCTCGATCAGTGATGGCAATAAAATAGTTTCCATTAACTTTTTTTGGTTCTGTCGTGCTTCTTAAGGCGCTGAAAACTATCTGAAAGCTGAGTAGGGCTTCATTTGTATCTTTTTCAGCAATCTCATTAAGGGATTCAATTTCAAGGCGAGCAACTTCATGCATGAGAGTGGGATCGAAAAAACTCTGACGCGAGAGCTCATGGATAATATTTGTTGTGGGAGCAAAGCAAGAGCGATATTCGATCTGATGAGAATCTTGACAGCCTCCTAACGGAAACAGAGTTATTAATAAAATTAGCCAAAAATATTGCATGATCATTTATACTCAAAATTGATGATAAGGGTTATTATAAAGGGGTTGATTTGTACTTAAACCACCAGTACACCAAAAGGAGGCTTTTCTTTTTTTAACCTCAACTTTATAGGACTAGCTTGCGCCATATGGGGAATTATCATAATTTATACTCCATTTTAGGAACCAAGCATAGCTTACTGAAGCATAACTTTTAACACAAGATGGTAAATATGGAACAAACATCCGCGCAGAAGAACACCGTTGAAATTTTTACAGATGGCGCTTGTAGTGGGAACCCTGGTCCAGGGGGATGGGGTGTTATTTTGCGTGCGGAATCTGGGGAAGAAAAAGAATTTGCGGGCGGTGAAACCAATACAACAAATAATCGTATGGAGTTGATTGCAGCCATTAAAGGCCTTGAAGCCCTTAAAAAACCAGTTTTTGTTAAACTTTACACAGATAGCCAATATCTTCAAAATGGAATGAAGCTTTGGCTTTCTAAGTGGAAAAGCAACGGTTGGAAAACGGCTGGGCGTGATGATGTTAAAAATATGGATCTTTGGCAAACGCTTGATGCATTGGCATCACAATATGAAATTGAATGGCATTGGATTAAAGGACATTCAGGGCACCCTGAGAATGAACGTGCGGATGTTTTAGCAAGAAATGCTATTGTACAAATTATGATGTCTCAAGAAATCAATCCTCAAGATTAGAGCGGCAATCCTTGCAAAAGCCGTGGCTTTTCACCTAAAAGGCCCATCGCATGTTGCGTCATGACCCGTTTTAAGACGGGGAGCCGATGAGTGAGGCGTAATCCGATCATCCGCAGATTTCCGATGAGTTTAGAATCGTTTGAGAAGGACCGAACTAAAAGATCAGTAACGCTGGTTAATGTGAGAACATCGAATCGGCGCCATCTTTGGTATCTCTCCAAGACTTGAGCGCTTCCTATGTCAATGCCAACGCGGGCGGCATCAACAAGCACCTCTGCCAGCGTCACAGCATCTCGAAAGCCGAGATTTAAACCTTGGCCTGCGACAGGATGAATCACATGAGCCGCATCTCCTATAAGGGCAAGCCTTTCAGCAATTAACTGGGGGACTAATATGCCTCCTAAAGGATAAGACCATCGTTGGCTTGCTAATTCAAATTTCCCAAGATAATCTCCAAAAGATGCTCGCAGTTGGTCGGAAAATTCTTGCTCTGAAAGAGTTAAAAGATGCTCGCCAAATTGTTTATCAATACTCCATACAAACGAGCAGAGATCGTTTTGCATCGGGAGCAATGCGAGTGGGCCTGAAGGAAGGAAATGTTCAAAAGCAATATTTTCATGGGGAAACTCAGTCTTCAGCACGCCAACAAGGGCAATTTGTTGATAAGACCAAGCATGGGCTTTAAGCCCAGCTTGTTGTCGCGTAATAGAATTTCTACCATCTGCAGCAACAACCAAAGGCACTTTTAGCTTTTCTTGTTGTTCAAGAGTAGCCTCAATGAAAAATGGTTGCCGATCTAAACTTTTGACATGATTGGAAATGCGGCAATTAATAAGAGGATTATTAAAAATTGCCTTAAAAAGGATTCGGCGCAGATGGCGATTCTCAATGATATAACCCATTGCAAAACCATCTGAATCTTTTTCATCATAATGGACGTATCCTAGATAGTTTGCTTGAGAGATATGAATTTTTTTAATGGGCTCAACAAAGGATGAAAGTTCTTCCCATAGCCCTAGTGCTTTAAAAATGAGGTGAGAGCCATGAGAAATGGCAATTGTACGCCCATCAAACTCTTTTTTAAGAACTTGAGCGGGATCACAGGTGTCAACAATTGCACTTTTAACTCCGGCTTGAGCAAGCGCCAATGCAAGCGTTGCCCCAACCGGGCCGGCTCCAACAATAAGAGTACTGACATCTAAAGGTTGATTCATCATTCCAAAAGAATAGACGATTTTAAAAAATTTAAATACTCTTATTTCATTCATCTCATGGTCATGAGTTTGCAAAGCTATATTTAATGCGCTAAATAAGGATGAAGTTAATTATTAAAGGATAAAGCAATGACGCCCATGATGGCGCAATACCATCGAATTAAAGCCGATCACCCAGATAATCTTTTGTTTTATCGGATGGGAGATTTTTATGAGCTTTTTTTTGAGGATGCCATTAAAGCCGCTCAAGCTTTAGATATTGCTCTGACAAAGCGGGGTAAGAATGAAGGAGAGGATATCCCTATGTGTGGGGTGCCGGCTCATGCTGTTGAAGGGTATCTTGCAAGGCTTGTTCGGCAGGGATTTCGCGTCGCTATTTGTGAGCAAGTGGAAAACCCCGAAGAGGCTAAAAAAAGAGGCCCGAAAGCCGTTGTTGCGCGCGATGTCATACGTCTTGTAACGCCTGGCACGCTGACAGAAGATACTTTACTAGAAGCACGCCGCCATAATTTTCTTTGTGTTCTCATCGAGGATCAAGCACAAAAAGATCATAAATTTGCTTTAAGCTTTATGGATATTTCAACAGGTGCCTTTTTTGTTGAGAGTTGCGCGCGTGAGAAGTTACCTGAAGTGCTTGCGAGGATTTCTCCTTCAGAACTGATTATTTCAGAAAAATTATGTAAAAAAGAAGAGCTTTTTGAAATTTTTGGGATGTGGAAAAGTATTCTTTATCCTCAAGCAGAAAGCCGTTTTGATCATCGTAATGCACAAAAACGACTTCATGAGATCTATGGGATCAAAACGCTCGAGGGGTATGGGACATTTCTGCCTCATGAGATAACAGCAGCTGGGGCTTTATTGGAATATGTTTCTCTGACCCAAAAAGGAGGGATGCCAAAACTTTGTCCATTGCGGCGTCTTAAAGCAACAGAGTTTATGGAAATCGATGCAGCAACAAGGCGCAATCTTGAACTGACCACGACCCAGCAAGGGGAGTATAAAGGAAGCCTTCTTAGCGTGATTGATAAAACATTGACGGCGCAGGGGGGAAGGCTCTTAGCTTTACATCTCTCCCATCCTCTGACGAATATAATGCGCCTTAAAACGCGTCTTGAAATGGTTAAATTCCTCAAAGAAAATACGACATTGAGGGCGGATATAAGGGAAATATTAAAAGCAACCCCGGATTTTGAACGTTCTTTATCACGCCTTAGTCTTGGGCGTGGAGGGCCAAGAGATTTAGCTGCCTTGCGCGAAGGGATAAAAATTGCCTCCATGCTTCAAGCGCAACTAAAACTCTTGAAAGAGCTGCCACAAGGTGTTGTAAAAATTCAGTATTCTCTGGGCGAACATTCTATTCTGATTGATCGGTTGACAAGGGCTTTAGCGGATGATCTCCCTTACTTTGCAAGAGATGGTGGATTTATTCAAAAAGGATATCATGAAGGGCTTGACGAAGCGCGACTTTTAAAAGAAGAAGGTCGAAAATTAATTGTTAATTTGCAGACAAAATACGCGCAAGAGCTTGGTATTCCTTCGTTAAAAGTTAAGCATAATAATATTGTGGGATATCATATCGAAGTTACAGCAGCGCAAGCCGCAAAAATTGGCCCCACCTTCATTCACCGACAAACAATGGCAAATGCGATGCGCTTTACCACTGTCGAGCTGACAGAGTTTGAGCAAAAACTAAATTCAGCCTCTGAACAGGTGTTGGCGCTTGAGCTAAAATTATTCGATGATCTCGTGATAGAAGTGCTGGGTAGGGCTCACGAAATTCAGGAAGCAGGCCAAGCGATTGCAAATTTAGATGTCTCAGTTTCCTTGGCACAACTTGCTGTGACTGAAAGTTATTGTTGCCCTGAGATTGATGATTCAATCGCTTTTGAAATTATTGAGGGGCGCCACCCTGTTGTGGAGGCTTCCCTTAAACAAGCAAATGCCAGCAAATTTGTGACAAATAACTGTGTGATGGCTGAGCAAGCAAGCATATGGCTCTTAACAGGGCCAAATATGGCAGGGAAAAGTACGTTTTTAAGACAAAATGCCCTTATTGTTCTCCTGGCGCAGATAGGTTCTTTTGTGCCAGCGACGAAGGCGCATATTGGCATCGTTGATCGGCTTTTCTCACGCGTAGGAGCATCCGATGATCTGGCGCGAGGACATTCAACTTTCATGGTTGAAATGGTCGAGACCGCCGCTATTTTAAATCAAGCAACAAAGCGTTCCCTTGTAATTCTGGATGAAGTGGGGCGTGGAACTTCCACCTATGATGGGCTTTCAATTGCTTGGTCAACATTAGAGCATCTTCATGATGTGAATCAAAGCCGGGCTCTTTTCGCAACACATTATCATGAGCTTACTGAGCTTGAAGAGAAGCTCAAGAATTTAAAATGCTACACGATGCGTGTGAAAGAGTGGCAAGGCGATGTTATCTTCTTACACGAGATTATTGAAGGTGCCGCAGATCGTTCTTATGGGCTTCATGTAGCGAAACTCGCCGGGATGCCTTCTTCTGTGTTAAAACGGGCTGAAATCCTTTTAAATGACCTTGAGAATAAGAAAGCAAAACAAGGGAAAGTAAAAATTTCTGAGCTCCCTTTATTTACAGTGCCTTCAGTGGCGCTCCCTCCTTATCAATCGCCTCTTGAAGAGAAATTAAAGGCTTTATCGCTGGATGAAATGACGCCACGGCAAAGTTTGGAAATTTTATATGAATTACGGGCTTTGATAAAAGACAGCAATGTAGCCTGAGTAAGAAATCTGATAAAATTTTTTCTTAATCAATTGATTTTAAATAGTTACTTCTTATATTTTGGCATTGAATTTTCTTGATTTTTGTATCATGATATGGTAGCCTATTAGTAGATGGTCAGAGATGAAATTTACTTCCTTGCGGGCCTTTAAAAAAGCTCTCAATCCTCTTCAAAAATTCCCTCCATCCGTCCGATTAAAAATTGAGCCCTAAAAGCTCATTAAAAGCCAATGAACGCTCTTTTTGAGCGAAGGCTCTCTCTTTGCCTGATGAAAAGGCCGGAAAAGGAGTGAATGGTGATGTGAGAGGTCTTTATGTCGCTTGAGATCCTAGGCACAAGGCCTAGGATGACGAAAGAAGAGAGTGCTTTGAGCTTATTGGTAAGAACTGAGTGGAAATGAAAACAATAAAGGAAGGAAGAAAAAATGTTGGAAAATAGAAAGTTATTAAATGATGAGCTTCAGGCCTATCCACCCCACGGTCATCCTTGGGCTTGTCCCAAGGATCTCAGGCAACCAGAGGATGCTGAGAGGCGCCAGGATGTCTTCACTCTACGGGAGAGGAACGGTGGAAAAGGTGAGTATCGAAAGGTGTCAAAAGATCCCTAACCGCGCGGGAGAGGGACGGGGCAGAAATGAGAAAAGAAGATACAGCGAAGTAGATGAACAATGACTAACGATAAAAAACAAAGGGAGGCAGAAATGCCATAAAGAACGTAGAGCATAACACTTGAGGAAAAGGCTTAACGGTTGACCTCATACCAAAAAACAAAAAAACAAAAGGTTTTAATGAAACCATAAAACAAAAAACGTGCCTAACAGCACACTAAAATTAAAAAAACGAAAAAACAGGAAGACTAAAAAATGAACTTTAAACCTATTGATACACGAACAGGTAAAAGCCTGAGAAAAGAGCTAATTGATTCGAATAAGATGAGAAATAACGTGGGCATGATGAGTGTGAACCTCAGTCATGAACATCAATAGAAGCAAAATGGATCATAACTTTAAAAAAGTGGAGGTAACACATGATTGTAGGGACAAAGACTAATAACCCATTGAGTTTAAATCCTGATTTAAGCCAGGAAATTTCTCAGCAGGAAGATGAACAAGCGATCATTGATGCTCTTGAGCAGTATTTGCGTCGAGCATCTCTTGCGCAAGCATATCCATTCCCACGATGGGTAATGTGGTAGGGAGACCCTGATGGAAACAGATTTAACGATTGAGGGAGGTGGGCTTCCTCCTTTCTCGGCACGGGGATGTCATCAAGTGCTCACGCCCATTCGCAATGGCGAGTATCGTCGCACGATAGAGGGGAAGCTGTTCTTTATTGGCAATGAGACGCATCATAAATATCTCACAAAGATTCGGGGGCAAGATAAAACCATCCCTGCACTTGAAAAATGGTGGCGAGGAAGTCAAGTCCGCGTCGGATGCATTCAGCGGTTATGCCAAGAGTTTTTGGGTGATGGGCTTCAAAAAAGTATCCGGCTTGCACGGCTGCCAATTGAAGGATCTGTGGTGGTTTTTGATGAGACGAAAGAAACCACGAAAGTTCTTAAAGTTCAAGAGGAGGAGGTCATGCTGGAAGAGGTGCCACCCAAAGGCAAGAGACTTTTTATCAGTTATCGTCCGCTTCTTGAGATGATGATGATCAACCATACCATTGAAACAGATGAATGGGGTCATCAAGTAGGATGGGCAATTGAGCTTGAGGAGGTGTGAGTGACATTTTTGTCATCCCCGCGTAAGCGGGGATCCAGGGAATACTGGAGGGTATCGAAAGGTAATTGGAGAGATTTTTAGGTCGCTTGAGGTCCTTGGGACAACCCCAAGGATGACCAAGGTTAGGTACGAAAGTGCTCGTTGGCAAGGATTGTGGGAAGAAAGTATTACTATAAGCCACCTTTTGATTGTCATCTCCGGCCTTGTGCCGGGGATCTCAGGCAACCAAGAGGTGCTGAAAGACGCCAGAAGGTCTTATACCATGAAAAGATCAACTTTCTCCTCTGTCATCCCCGCGTAAGCGGGGATCTAGAAGAAAAAGAAATGTCGATGAGAGTCTACCCGTGTCCAGCAGCAAGCACAGGCAAAGCTTGATGCTTCTTCTTCTAGGCCTTTTTTGCTTGTTGCCGTGTTTCGTAATAAGCAATGGCAAACGTGCTAGGCACGATGATGGCTGCCCCTAAAAGCGTCATTTCTGTGGGGATTTCTTGGAATAAGACATACCCAAAGAAAGTTGCAAAAATAAGCTCAACGTAGCGATAGGGGGCAAGCGCAGAAACATCGGTTGCAGCAAAAGCTTTGAGGAGGAAATAAAGGATCAAATTTCCACCAGCACCAAGGCAAAAGAGGTAAAAGAGCTCGGTTGTTGTGGGCGTTTCCCAGACTATGGTGGCAGGAATGGCACCAAATAAAGATGTTCCTGCGGCAAAGTAAAATAACATTGTCAGGGGAGATTCTTGATGAACCATTTTTTTATTTAAAATGTCGCTGAGCGCGAACAAAATGGCGGCAGCGATCAAGAAAACAGAGCCGTTATCGAAGTGATAGAGAGAGCTCAATAAAGCTTCTTCACCTGCGGTTCCCTTAATGATGACAAGAATGCCGATAAAGCCAATAAGTGTTGCGGTTGTTCTTTGCCAGCCCACATTTTCTTTGAGCAAAAGAAAGGCCATGGGAAGAACAAAGATAGGAACCGTTAAGGCGATGGTACTGACTACGGCAAGAGGTGCTTTACTAACGCCTGTGCACCAAAAGGCAACCGCACCAAAACCGAGTATGGCGCGCAAAAAATGAAAGCCGGGTTGTGCCGTCATAAAAGCCTTTTTCCCGCGGATCATCATAAAAGGAATAAGGGTCAGAAAGGCGAAAAAGAAACGGAAGAAAGAAATTTGCATGCTGGGAAGTCGTGTTCCCGACAAGCGCATGAGGATATCATTCAGGTTGCTAATAAGGCAGACCAGAACAATCCAGAAGACACCCTGAAGGTATCCCTTGCGGGCAAACCAGTTCGTGGCTATGGCAGGGGATGAAAGAGTTTGATCAAGGGGGCTCATAAAAACTCATTGGTTCAAATATTTCTTCCCTATGTATGGCTTAAAAAATATGCGGATGTCGAGCATTTTGTTTTAGTCAAGAAGGTAAGCATGATTAACGAGGTACGTTTATTTGTGAGCAGAATTCTTCTTTCTTTTCATCCTCGGGCTTGTACCGGGGTCTCAAGCAATCAGGAAATGCTGAAAGGTGCCAGAAGGTCTTGTGTGTGAGACACACAGGGCAACGAGAGAAGCCGCAACAAAAGATATTGAGAGGCAGTCTTCTTATTGGATTGGAATATCAAAAGCATTTAGAGATGATCGCGCCAATGCCATCATCCCTTCTTAATAGATATCTGAAAAAATCAACCTTCTAACGTTGGGACTCCGAGACAAGCGTTGGTACCTTGGAGGATGACAATACCCGTACAGGAGGTGGTGCCTCCTGGGAAGTTTTGAGCAAGATCTTGATGATCCCTATTCGTTCCTGTGGGCGCTAAGGACATAGGATTTTTAGGGGCAGGAGTCTTTCCTTCTTTTCGAAAATCAGAAGCATTTGCTTGAGAGAAACTTAAGAAAACCGACAGAGAAAAAATGCTTATTCCTTTGGCATTTTTAAGAAAGGAAAAACGTTGAGTATACATGAAAAGCTCCTATAAAAATGTTTACCTTGATACGGTAAGATTAAAAAAAATCAGATATCAAGAGACAAATGTAATAAATTTTTCCTTATTTTGATGAGATCAAAAGGATTGCAAAATAGTCATGAAAAAAACTTCATAACTACTTGATTTAAAAAAATAAAATTGTTGATGTTTTGGGTGAATTTTCTTGATTTTTGTATCATTATATGGTAGCCTATTAGTAGATGGTCAGAGATGAATCTCTTTCTCTTATTGAGGCCTAAAAATCTTGATAATCCTTTTAGTAAGTTTCTGAGTCCATCCAATAAGAAGAATAAGAAAGGGATGAGAACCTAAATTATTAAGTAACCGTAACTGTGGTGCTCTCTTTGAGTTCATGCCCTCTCTTTGACTGATGAAAAGGGGTAGGCACGACAAGGGCTGGGGGAAGAGCACCGAATGGTGACAGCCGAGAGATTTATGTCGCTTGGGATCCTAGGTACAAGGCCTAGGATGACCAGTATTTGGGTACGAAAGTGCTTATTGGCGAGGATGGAAGGGCGTTAGTTGGTGACAATAGGAACTAGCTTCTCCTCCGTCGTCATCCTTGGGCTTGTCCCAAGGATCTCAGGCAACCAAGAGATGTGAATAGGTGCTAGAGGATTTCTAAGCGTGCGTGACAGGCACGGGTTGGAAGGAAAGAGGAATGATAAGAGAAGGGCATTTTGCTTAAAAAAAAGAAAATATAAAAGGGAGGTAAGAAATGAAATTTTATTTTGCGTGGTGTCATGAAAATGAACAATTTGACCCGACTGTTCATGCGCGGCGGGATGAACATCTCTTTAGTCTTGAGATCTCAGGGCAAGAAGCAAAATACCCAACAGCATATGTGCAAATTATGAACCCTAAATGTGGGCTTATAAACCATGATCGTCAACAATGGGCATTTATCTCTGGAGATCGAGGAGAGGGTGTTGAACTCATGTTTCGTGGCAGAATCCTTGCGATTCCTGAGAAAATCGAAGGCGAGACACTCAAAATCCTGTTGATTGCTGAACCCACTGAGTCCAAAAGGATTCTAATGGATCTTCATCACACGTTAAAAACAGCGCCATTTTGGGATCCTCTTTTTATTCAAGAAGAGGAACAGGATAATCCCTTTGAAAGCATGGAGGCAAGAGCAGCACTTTATTATTGGTCGCGTACCACTTCAAAGGTCACCTTGTCTGATTATTTTTGGGGACAAGAAAAGCTAGTACTGAAAGGAAATTTTTTTCGAGATAGCTTAAAAATTTCACGGACGGCAACACCTTTAGCAGCTGTTGATGTCACCCTCACGGCAGATTGGAATCAACGATATGAAGGACGCACAGATATCAGCCGCTTATTGCATGCTAAGTTTCCTGAAGGGCTCATTAATACCTTAACAGGACAAAGTCTTGAAAAAAGGTGGTGGCGCTGTGGTGAGAAAATCGGGCGTTCCGGGTATTGGATAGCCCATAGCGAGCTTCGAGAAGTTCAGCCAAAATATACAGGGGCGCTGGATCTTTATCCCGCAAGATCTAAACCATTTTGGATGTCTCCTTATGATCCTTTAAATGAAACCAAAAAGCCACAGATGAAGAGACTTAAAAGATCTTGGTATCGCGCAAAGCTAGTTCTGGGGTGGCTTTATCGACAACGGCGGCGAGAGAATCTTCATTTTAAACTTGAGCAAAAAACACAAATCGTTGCGTATGAAGCACCGCGGACGAGAAAGCTTCATCTTTATTTGCAAAATCTTATGTTGGCTGAAGATCTACATCCTTGGAAACCAGATTGGGTCTATAGCCGGGGTTATCGAGTGGAGGAAAAGGAGATGGTTTATCAGTGCATTCGATCTCATCATTCAAGATTTTCTTTTGCAGAAGATCAAGCAGATTGGCGCTTGCTGGGGAGGAAGCCAAACATCCCTCTTGAGAAGAGGCGTGGCAGCTTCTTCTTGACAGATCGAGGTCGCCAAGCTTTCGAGCATGCCCTTGAGGTTGCTCGAGCCCATCTAGCTGCGACGGCGCGTGCCATGACCTTAAGAATCGAAGCTCCTTTAGAGGTTTTATGGGACATTAGTTGTGACCATACGATTGAAGTTGAAGACTCTCGCCTTCCTGGGGGAAAAGCCCAGGGTAAAGTTATCAGCTATTGCCTAAAGGTTGAAGGTCAGACAGGGCGCAGATGGGCCGAGGTTAGCATAGGAGTGGCTGTCGGGGATCAAGATCAGCAATCTCTCCCTTATCAAAAATCTTCCCTTTGTTATGTTGAAGAGGATTATATTAAAGTAGGAACATATCAGTTTGAATCAAATACCTGGCGAGAATCACCTTCTGGCTTTATTTATGAAGATTGGGGCGACCAGATTCCACAACGGGGACATCTTTATCCTGATACTTTACATGCTAAAGACATTATAGAAGATATTGTGGTGCGAAACGGGGCTGAAGAGCAAAACCAAGTGCTGCAAGACACCCAATACCCGAGACGTCATCATATCAAAAGTGTGCTCAAAGAGGTCGCAACGGATATTCGTATTATTTTGGCAGATTTACAGAGTCTTGGAATGTTGACGCATGATGTTCATGTTAAGATCCCGATGGCGTGGTCTGCACCCCAACAGATTGATTTGGCTGCGGCACCACTTGTGGGACATGAGAGGTAAAATTATCCGAGTTTTTTAAACTTTGCTGATAATCAAACACCTTAACACCCCGTCGCTCAAAACTTTTAACATCTGGAAAGTAAGCAATCCATAAGGAGGATTGAGAGCCAATCCCAGTAAACATAGTGCTGTCTTCACTTATGTGAGTGATTTTTTGTGCTTCATAGCCAACAGGAAGGATTTGCGCTTGTGCAAGAATATTTTTCCATAACTCAATGCCCTTCTTTTCTAAATAGAGGAAAGGAAGTTTCTGGTCGTCAAATTGAACTTTCCCTGCAATAATTTTGGGGCCAATGTTGTATTTGAAGGCTGTCACCGAGACATGAAGGGGGATTTTTAAGGAGCTATCAAGGTTGAGTAATTCTTTTTTAGCTAAAAGAAGCTCTAGAATCTCCTCACCATACAAAAGAGCCCACAGGCGGGCTGATTTTTTATGATGTTCTGACAACCGGATGATAATTTTTAAATCCTCCCAAAAATAAAATTGTGGTGTCATAAGTTTAATAAATGCGCGTTTTGCAGGAAATTTCAGCTTTTTATAATGCTGATAAAGGGGGATCGTCTGGGCAATATTTTTCCAGATGGTGTCTTGATTAAATGCTTGATACCATTCCTTACAAACTTGAGTGGCTCTCAAAATATCGGGGACCAGAAGATGTTTTGCTACTTCACAAAAGAGGTCTCTAGGGAAGGTTGTAAAACAACTTTTTTTCTGCGGCTGATCAACAACTTCTCCATCAGAGGAAAAAGCCGTTGAGAAAACCAAGAAGATTGGGATAAAGACCAGGCTAAAAAAATGGCGAAATTTTATCATTGTTATTGATTTACTTTATGAAAATTTCAAATCGTAGTTGCTTATGTGATACTATGAATTTAAAAGATGTCAATCAAAATTATTGTTACTTTTTAATATGTTAGTTTTTTTGTGGCAATGATTTAAAGCGGTTAATGAAATACCTTCGGCCAAGAAAGCCTCAGCTGGATTAAGCGTTTATTAGCCCATAAAATTTATGAAGAAGATTGGCTTTCTTTACAAGAACTTTCAGGAGAGTACGGGCGAGCGCTTTTTAAAGAAGTCGACAGGTTTTTTATGAGGTTACTTCCAAAACATGTTAAGGAGCGTAATACAAAAAACAATAAAAATGAAGTAATGACAGATTATTTTTATCATTTTTCTAAGGTATTTTTTAGAAATAATTGAATAAAGGCGTGTGTTATCTTAAAAAATTTTTGCCCAAAAATTCTGAAGCTATGGTGCATTTTAAAATGAGTTTTTTAACCGTCTAGTAACATTTTAAGGATATAAATTTAAAAGATATTAAATGAAGGAAGAAAAATATGAATTATAAATCTTTAAGTATATTATTGGCTGCGGGTATTTTAGGTTGGTCTGAATCTGGAAGAACTGTGGACGCAACTAATGAAGCGGTAAAAGAACTACAAAACCTTCCTAGCGATATCAATGCAGTATATCAATATAGTTACAAATCAGCAAATTTATCAGATGTAGAAATTGAAAATATTCATCAAGCCGTTGATCAAGTATGTAAAGAAGGTAACCATAAAGCATGCCTTGTTGGCTTATACGCATCAGCTAATATTGCGTTTTTTAAATCTGACCGCTCAAAAGAAGTTATTTTATTTAGCCAGATATTAAGTAATCCTAATTTTAAGTCAGAGCCTGCTTACCCAAAAATAGAAGCAACAATTAAAAAAACCTTTGAGGAATATAAGCAGATTCTTGCAGGACATGTTCCTCATAAACAACTTAAAGTTAATGAAGAAGCACAAAAGATTTTAACAAACTATAAAGGCTAGTAAGAAAAAGGGGAATTATTTATTTTATAAGTAATTCCCTTCATCATAAATTTAATCTCGTGGCACCTTTGTTTTCATATTGGTTTTCACTACATCGAGTTTTTAATTTTACCTTAAAAACTAGCAAACATGTATGAAGATATTTAATTTTTAGAACTATTTTTCTTGATATTTGTAACTTTTTGTGGTAGCCTAGTTGTAGATGGTCAGAGATGATTTTCTTTCCTTACTAGGGTCTTACAAATCTTGGTAATTACTCTCACTAAAATCTCTAGAGTTATCCAATAATAATAAAAAGAGTCACAAACTCAAATTATTAGAAAAGCAAACTTTTTAACGTGCTCTTTGCGCAGAAGGCCTCTATTTCCCTCATAAAAAGGGGAAAGAAATAGGAAGAGAAAAGTGAAGGAACAGGAACGAGAATGATATTGTTTAAGGTTATCCTCAACATTTTTTAATTTATCCTTTTCTGTCTTATGCCAGAGAGGTTGAGTAACGGGAAAATATTGAAGATATAAAGAGTTTCACAATATGTATGAGAAGATAGGATAAAAGAAAATTAAACTTTTTTATTTCCACAAGGAGCCAAGAATTTATATAACAGGGAGAATGATTATGTCTTTACAAAGAAGCATTAGGATATAAATGCATTTACTACGTTCTGTCACAACGATTGCAGGTTTTACGGCGATCAGTCGAGTGCTTGGGTTTGCGCGTGATATTCTCATTGCTTCATTTTTAGGGGCAGGCCCCATTGCAGATGCCTTTTTTGTCGCCTTTAAGTTTCCTAATTTTTTTCGGCGGCTTTTTGCAGAAGGGGCTTTTAATGCTGCTTTTGTTCCTCTTTTTGCGCGTCTGTATACGAGTGAAGGATTAGAGAAAGCAACAAGATATGCAGAGCAAATTATATCTGTGCTCTTTTTAGCTCTTATCTTGCTGGTTGCTTTTGTGGAATTGACGATTCCTTGGCTGATCTACATTCTGGCACCTGGGTTTGAAGAAACACCTGAGCGCTTGCAGTATGCTATCTTTTTTACAAGGATTACCTTCCCTTATATCCTTTTCATCTCATTAAGCGCTTGTTTAAGCGGGATTCTAAACTCATTGGGTCGTTTTTCCTCGGCTGCAGCAGCACCAATCCTGCTCAACATTAGCATGATTACAGCAATGTTAATCTTTAACAAATCTTTCCCAACAATAGGGCATGCGCTTGTCTGGGGAGTGATGGTTGCAGGAATAGGTCAATATGCCTGGCTTCATTACTCCGCGTATACGCATGGTGTTCATTTCAAATGGGTCTGGCCCAAGCTTACCCCTGTTGTTCAAAAACTTTTAAAAACAATGATTCCGGGCGCGATAAGTGCGGGCGTTGTCCAAGTCAATTTATTTATTGATGTCATCATTGCTTCTTTTCTTCCGACAGGCGCGGTTTCCTTTTTATTTTTTGCAGATCGTTTAAACCAGCTTCCTTTAAGTTTAATTGGTATTGCTATGAGCACAGCTTTATTACCTCTTACGGCCAAGCATCTTCAAAAAGGAGAAGTGGAAGCTGCAGTTTATACGCAGAATAGAGCCTTAGAATATTCGCTGATTCTGACCTTACCTGCTGCGGCAGCCTTAATTCTGTTAGCACATCCGATTATTTCTGTCCTTTTTGAACGAAACCACTTTGGAGCTTATGAAGCTCTAGAAACATCTAAAGTTCTGGCTGCCTTTGTGATAGGATTACCTGCTTACATTCTTATCAAAATATTATCGACCGTCTTTTTTGCAAAGCTTGATACGCGAACACCCGTAAAGGCAGCTCTTCTTTCTTTAGGCGTAAATATATTTTTTAATCTTATTTTCATAGGGCCTTTAAAGCATGTGGGCATTGCTTTATCTACTGCTTTAGCCGCCTGGGTTAATGTTGGCTATTTAGTGAGGATATTAACCAAAGAGCGGTTGCTAAAATTCGACGCACGTTTAAAAATACGTGTTCCACGGATTATTTTTTCAACTGTTCTGATGGGGATTGCTATTAAACTATTTGATTGGAGTTTTAAGTGCCATTCTTGTCATGGCTATAAAGCAATGAATTTAATTATTCTAATTCTTTTGGGTGGTGCTAGCTATGGTGTTGCAGCCTTACTCTCAAAAGCCTTTTCTTTACAAGATGTTGCAAAGTATTTAACAAGAAAAAACTTTCAAACTTAAACTTTTTATAATTTATTTAAATCAATGATGACTTCGTGACCTGTTCTTAAAAAAATGTTTTCTTTATCATTTGGATAAATCTTAGCCAAAAGATCCATAAACTTTTGTCCTTCTGCCTTAAAAGAAGCGAGACTTGCTTGAGTTTTAGAAGAAGTGCTTTGAATCATTTTTGCGTTATTAAGCATCTCAATCATACTACTGATGTTTTTTGGTTTTTCAGCCATAAGTGGTTTTTTGGAATGATCTTGTTGGTCTTTGCTGTCAAAGGTTTTGAAAATTGCAAAGACTTTATTATAGGCTTCCTGGATTTCAGGTTTAATATATTTTTCTTTACGCGTCCTTTCTAATAGCTCTTTAGAATCTGCACGCGTTTTAAGAAACCCTATCCCATGATTAATTTTATCACTTAACGAACCTAATCCAATAGTTTCAAGCTTGATGAAAAGCAAAGGCAGTTTAGAGTTAGGGCTAATTGCAATTTTTCCAAAAATAATATGGGATTTGCTTTGGGGAAGGAGTTGAAGGCTTGATTCATTTGCTTCAAATCTTACATCAATGCCAAATTGGCTTTCAGGGCTGGCATCTTTATAGTGGCTAGATTGACCCTTTTGTGGATTACGTTCGTAAGCAAAAGAGCTTGATTGTGACCGAGCTAATTTTACATATTTAAGAAGAAAATTATATAATTTATATCCCGGATCAATAATTTTAAAAGACCCGCTTGTAAAACCTTCTCCTTGCGCTGCGGCTTTTGCATCTAGCTGCCACATCATTGCGATAATACGAGCAAGTAATTCCTGTCGTTCTTGGATTTCTGATGTTGTTCCTTTAGCTTTCTTCCCAATTAGAAGAGGATCACTTTTTGCGGTGGAAGAAGTGCGGGTTTGTTGTTTGAGAGAATCATTTAAAGAAAATAATTCCAGCGCTGTAAAGCCACCTGCAGTATAATCAGTGCCTGTATAAACTTGTCGTAAATAAAGTTCACCTGCTGCAGTTAACTTTTTATCAAGCCCACTTCGTATCACTGTCGGGTGATGAGAAGAGGCGTAGAGATCCTCTTTATTAACAAAGACTGCAATTAAGAAAACTAGAAAAATATTTATTTTCTTCATCATTTATAAATCTCGCTTTTCTGACTTTTGATTCTATTTTAATGGAGTTAAATTAATTTAACCTTAAGAAGAGAAAATTTTTTCCAAGTATTCTTTATAAATCGTTGCGACTCATTTAAGAAATTGTGATATGACAAAGCAACAAAAATAAAACAGAGGTCAATAGTATGAATCTTGTGCGTTCCATTGCGACGATCGGTGGGTATACAATGGGGAGCCGTATTTTTGGCTTTGTACGCGAAATTTTAATGGCACGATTTTTGGGGGCAAGTATTGTCGCTGATGCATTTGTGTTAGCCCTCAAATTTCCTTCAATGTTTCGTAAAATTCTTGCAGAAGGGGCTTTTAATGCCGCTTTTGTTCCAATGATTTCAGGCATTCTAGCAACAAAAGGAAAAGAAGAAGCGCGCCATTTTGCCGAAGAAATCCTAATGATTTTGCTGGTTATTTTATTTGTTCTTGTTGGCGCCGTTGAAATTTTTATGCCTGAGATTTTATCTATCATTGCTCATGGTTTTTCAAAGACGCCTGAACGGTTTGAGCTTGCTGTCCAATTTACTCGTATTACATTTCCTTTCATATTTTTTATGTCTTTAACAGCGTTATATAGTGGCATTTTAAATTCTCTTGATAAGTTTGCGGCTGTTGCATCTTCACCAATGATTGGAAATATTGTGATAATAGCCATTGTCTATTTAATGACGAGCTTCGGTTTATGTACGCATGGCTATGCCTTCTCTTTTGGTGTTCTTGCGTGTGGGATTGTCCAATTTCTATGGGTATTAATTCCGACCTTTAAAAATCATATTGTTTTGCGCTTGTCACGTCCCCGGCTAACGCCGCGTGTTAAGAAATTTTTTAAACTTTTAGTGCCAGCTTTAGCAGGTTCTGGGGTTGTCCAGATTAGCTTACTCCTTGACCTTTTGATTGCAACTTTCTTACCAGCAGGTGGTGTCTCTTTCATCCATTATGCGGATCGGCTTGTGCAACTTCCAATTAGCGTATTAGGGACGGCTGTAGGGACGGCTTTGCTTCCTCTGCTTTCTAAGCAAATTCGAGCGCAAGATTACCAAAAAGCAGAACAAAGCCAGAATTTAGCTTTAGAATATGCTTTACTTTTGACCTTCCCTGCAATGATTGGGTTGATCTTATTAGCAAAACCACTGATTCATGTTTTATTTGAACATGGACACTTTTCTTCTTATGCCACTGAGCAAACTTCGTATGTACTTATGGCTTTGGCGACAGGACTTCCGGCCTACATTCTAATAAAGGTTTTTTCTTCTACGTTTTTTGCGCGTGAGAATACCTTTGTTCCTTTTATTGCGGCAGCTATAGGAATTGTCACAAATCTTATCCTAGCTCTTTGCTTGGTGCGTTCTTATGGTCATATTGGTATTGGTATTGCAACAGCCGTGTCCTCGTGGATTAATGTAGGCTTTCTTGTATATAAGCTATGGCAGCATAAGCAGTTTTATTTGAATGATCGGATTAAGCGCTTTATTCCCAGAATGCTTGTTGCAAGCTTTTTTACAAGTATAGTTATTCTGATCCTGAGGTCTCTTGTTGAACCATTGTTGCAAGGTTCGCGTTCTGACAAAATGCTTGCTTTACTCTATTTAGTTGGAGGGGGGATTATTAGTTTTATTACGATCGCACAACTGGCAGGTGCTCTGAACTTTATTGAAGCAAAGAAAAAATTTAAAAAGACTAAATTCGGAGAAGAATGATGAAGCGTATTTTTTCAGGAATTCAACCCTCAGGAAATTTAACATTAGGGAATTATTTGGGCGCTATTAAAAATTGGATTCCTCTTCAAAAAGAAGGAGAGGCGCTTTTCTGTATTGTTGATCTGCACGCGATTACAATTCCTCAGGATCCTATCATGCTGAAATCGCGAACACTTGAGGTTGCGGCAACTTATCTTGCATGTGGAATTGATCCCCAAAAATCGCTTATTTTTGTGCAGAGTCATGTTTCTCAACATGCAGAACTCGCTTGGATTTTAAGTTGTTTAACCCCGCTTGGGTGGCTCAATCGTATGACTCAATTTAAAGATAAAGCTGGGAAGCAGCGAGAGCAGGCAGCTTTGGGACTTTATTCTTATCCTGTTTTGCAAGCGGCTGATATCCTCGTCTATCAAACAACTCATGTACCTGTTGGAGAGGATCAAAAGCAGCATCTTGAGCTTGCAAGAGATATCGCAGGAGCTTTTAACCGAGCTTATAATTGCAATTTTTTCATCTTACCAGAACCACAAATCTTAGGAATTGCTCCTCGTGTCATGAGCTTGCGGGATGGAACAAAAAAGATGAGTAAGTCTGATCCTTCAGATCTTTCACGTATTAATATGATGGATAGTGATGAAGAGATAAATCAAAAAATACGTAAAGCCAAAACAGACCCAGAGCCTTTACCAGGCAACGTGGGAGAGCTAGCAACTCGTCCTGAAGCACAAAATCTAGTGACAATTTATGCGGCCTTGGCTGAATGTTCTGTGGAGAAAGTTTTACAAGAGTTCAAAGGTTCTTTGTTCTCAGCCTTTAAGCCCAAACTCGCAGAACTGATGATATCCATTTTAGGTCCTATCCGTGAAGAAACAAAAAAATGGTTGCAAGATAAAGTTGAGCTAGAAACTATTTTACGAGTGGGGCAACAGCAGGCAACAGCAAAAGCTTCCTCAACACTTAAAGATGTTCATCGTCTTATCGGTTTCTTGCAGTAAGAGGTTTTTGCGCCATTTCGAGTATTGCTAATGACCCGTGAGCCATTCTATGATAAATACAAAAAACATATCCTTAAAATCAAAAGGCTTAAATTGATTATTGGTATTGGGACTGATCTTGTAGAAATTAAACGTATAGAGAACTTAATAAGTCGTCATAAAGATAGATTTATGAAGCGAGTTTTTACACCTGTTGAAATCGCAACAGCTTTGGCTTTATCTCGTTCTGCGGCATCATTTGCAAAGAGGTTTGCTGCAAAAGAAGCGTTTGTAAAAGCTTTAGGAACAGGGTTTTCTCAGGGAATTTTATTAACTGAAATTGAGGTTTATAATGAAGCCACAGGACAACCACGTCTTCATCTTTATGGTACTGCGCAGAAAATTTTACAACAACGTTTGCAAGGGTATCAAAAGGAGCTTTTACATTTAAGTTTATCAGACACTCAAACTCAAGCATTGGCCTTTGTTGTTATTGAAGGGCAATAAGTTTCAAATGAAGACTTTCTTTTTACCCACACTTCAAAAAACGCAAGAAATTGCTCAACAGCTTGCGCGGCTCTCAAGGCCAAAAGACGTTATTATGTTGCAAGGAGATTTAGGGGCAGGAAAAACAGAGTTTGCTCGTGCTTTCATCCGAGAACTTACGCATCAGGAAATGACGGTGCCAAGCCCTACTTTTACGCTTGTCGAAATTTATGAAGCGATAAGTGGAGATATTTGGCATTTTGATCTTTATCGCCTTAAATCAGCGCCTGAAATTTGGGATTTAGGAATAGAGGAAGCTTTTGCCAGAGGAATTACCCTTTTAGAATGGCCAGAAAGATTAGGCCAAGATTTTGTTTTTAAAAATTATCTTGAGGTTTCATTGAAACTGCATAGGGGTGACGAAACACGTGAATTGATCCTAACACCTTATGGAGAGTGGGTAAGTCGTTTAGAGAAGATTCAATTAGATGTCTATGATTCTGGCGCCATCTAAGCTTCGTTTTGCTCCTTTAAAACAACTTTCTTGGCAGCTTTATCATATGTGCCAAGAGGAACCCTTGCAGATTTCTAAAGCTATTGTTTTTCTTCCTTCTCGCCGTGCAAAACGACAATTTATTGAAGAATTACAAAGTTTTTTTCCGGAGATGACGTTTATTTTTCCTCACGTTAGCACTTTAAGAGATTGGGTCAATCAAACGGATAGTCTTCCATGCATGTTGCCTCCTCCAGTTTCTTTTTTTGAGCGTGAATTACATTATATTCACCTTTTAAAGCCGTATGTACGCGAGGAATCACAAGCAGGCCAGTTTGCAGAATCTCTTGCGGCTTTACATGATGAATTTATTTTTGCTGAAGTACCCTTTGAGAAGACAAAAAATTTAATTCCTGAGACTTTTGCCGCTCACTGGCAACAGAATTTAAAGTACTTGGAAGTTATTAAAGATCAATGGCCTCATTTTTTAAGAAGAATAGGTCGAAGTGACCCATGTGTGCATTTTGTGCAGCTACTTAATGAACAGATTGAGGCGTGGAAAGACAATCCTCCACAGGCGCCCGTAATTGCTGCAGGCTTTGAGGCGGATATTCCAGTTGTGGGGAGGTTTCTTGAGGCAATTGAACAACTACCCAAAGGAAAAGTATATCAAGAAAATTTTTGGAATAACTCTGAGGAAAAAACGATTCTTAATTTGTTTTCTTGTAAGATGCAAACCCCTCAAGCTGAAAAACAAGAAGAAGTATTTCAAACAGATATGCTTACTCAAAAACTTCATTTAGGAGAATTTTCCTCTCTAGAAGAAGAGGCGAGAGTCATTGCAATCTTGATGAGAGAGCGCCTTGAGGAAACTGATAAAATAATAGCCTTAGTGACTCCTCTGCGTGCTCTAGCACAACGTGTTATTTCAGAACTGGCCCGTTGGAATCTAAATGTTGATGACTCTTATGGTAAGAGTTTATCCGATATACCTTTAGGTGTTTTTTTGAGATTATCACTTAAATGTGTTTTAAAAGATTTCGAAAGTATTCCCTTTTTAAGCTTTCTTAAACACCCATATATGTCACAAACCTATAAGATGCATATAGGAAAGCTTGAAACACAGTATTTACGTGGTCAGTTGTTTGCAAGCAATATATTTTCTCTTTTAAAGGAAATTCCTAAAGGAACAGAACTCTATAAATTTTTACTCTCTCTTCAAGAATGGGCCGCGCCATTAAAACACTTACTCTTTCAGAAAACTATTATATTAAAAGATTTAGTCACGGCACATCTGCAGTTTATTGAGATTTTGTCGCGTAATACTTTTGAACATCATAGAGGCTATAAAGAATTTACTGAGCAACTAAAAGGGCTGGAGGGGGCTTTAAATAATCTTAAAATAAAGGGGACAGATTATCCATTTATTTTAGAAAAATTACTCAGCCAAGTAACACTTAGGCCACTTTATGGGGTCCATCCAAGGCTGCATATTTGGGGGCCTCTTGAAGCCCAATTACAGTCAGTTGATTGTATAATTGTTGGTGGAATGAATGAGAAAAATTGGCCAGGGTACTATCAACAAAGTGCTTGGTTGAATGAAAGTATGCGCAATATTCTAGGTCTTCAAACGAGAACCATGTGGTATGAGCTAAAAAAGCGCTTGTGGATTAACCTTTTAAGAGCGCCTGAAGTTATCTTGACGAGAGCTTTACGCGAAGAAGGGCAACTTGAAGCTGCATCAAGATGGTGGCTAGGGTTATTGGCGAGACTCAAAGCCAAAGGACAATACGAAAGGCATCAATTAAATCCTGTTTATCAACAATGGGCAAGATTATTAGATTATCCTGCAGAACGAAAAGTATTATCTCGGCCAGCGCCTTGTCCTCCTCTTGAAGCACGGCCGCGTACTCTGAGTGCAACACAAATTGAAACGTGGATTCGTGATCCCTATTCTATCTATGCGCGAGAAATTTTAAATTTGAAGCCTCTTGCATCTTTAGAACCAGCGCTAGGACCAGCTTTATTTGGGGTCATGATACATCAGATTCTCGAAGCATTCTTTAAGCAAGGATATGAAGTACAAGATCAACAAGCGTATGAAATTCTTCGTAATTTAGGGAAGCACACTTTTGGAGAATCTTTAAATCATCCTGTTGTTTCTTCATTTTGGTGGACTCGTTTTAATCGGCTTATCGCCTGGTTCTTAGAAGTTGAGCGAGCTTTATCGCCATCAAAA
The DNA here is from genome assembly GCA_000743035.1 of Candidatus Paracaedimonas acanthamoebae. Taxonomy (GTDB): domain Bacteria; phylum Pseudomonadota; class Alphaproteobacteria; order Caedimonadales; family Caedimonadaceae; genus Paracaedimonas; species Paracaedimonas acanthamoebae. The sequence continues at coordinate 1,318,608 of CP008936.1, read as the reverse complement.
AGGTTTGCTGAAGTTCGCGGTGAAATTTTTCTTAAAGGACCACAAGGACTTTTTAAACTTAAAGCGACGGCAGACAGAATTGATCTCAATATTGATGGTACAGCTTGTATTGTTGACTATAAAACTGGAGGGCTACCAACCCGAAAAGAAATCAAACAAGGGGTAATGCCGCAGCTTCCACTTGAGGCTGCTATTTTACAAAAGGGTGGCTTTCAGGAGATCGATCCTCATACTTCGATTGTGATGCGGTATATGCATTTATCAGGAGGACAGCCCCCAGGCATGATCTTAGACATTCCAGGAGGCACTCTTATTGAAAAGGCTTTAGAATCACTTCAAACTATGATTAATCAGTATGATGATCCTAAAAAACCTTATTTATCATGTCCTAATCCTGAAATTGCGCCGGCATTTTCGCCTTATTCTCACTTGTCAAGGATTCAAGAATGGCAACGATTGTAACACAAACTTGTAATCCAAGGCATGTAGCTCTCCATCCAGATTTTAATGTGTGGGTGTCTGCTTCTGCGGGGACGGGAAAAACTAAAATTCTTACAGATAGACTTCTCATGTTATTGTTAACAGGAGCTGAGCCACAAAAAATTCTATGCCTTACTTTTACAAAAGCAGCTGCTGCAGAAATGAAAGAGCGTCTTCTTCAGTATACTCTAGAATGGGCAACATGTTCAGAAGAAAAGTTAAAGGAGAGCCTTAGTCAATTTCTAGGGGATCTTCCTTCTCAAGATCAACAAACCAAAGCACGCTCTCTTTTTATGAACCTTATAGACGTTGTGCCTGGCGTACGAATTACGACTATTCATAGTTTTTGTCAGTCTTTACTTGTACAATTTCCTGTGGAAGCAGGAATTACGCCGACTTTTAAAATTCTAGCAGAGCATGAGAGCCAAGCGCTTTTAAAACAGGCTGTTGAGGAGGTTCTGGCGATTTCTTCAACTTCTTCAGTACTTAAACAGTCAATCACGCTTTTAACGGCGCGTTTACATATTTCAACCTTTCAAGAAATAATCGAGAGTCTCATTGAACGACCTGAGCGTCTTCAGAGAATCTTAGCAGAAGGGCTTGAGATAGCACATCATAAACTTGAAGAGGTTTTTGGGTGTCGTCATACGGATACAGTTGAAGATTACCTAAAACAATTTCAAAAAGCTCAAAAAGAGCATTTAGATAGCTTGAGAAATGCTAGTGCTTATTTGGTAAGGGGGGGGAAAACAGATATTGCGCGAGGTGAAGCTATACAAACTTTGGTTACTTTAAAAAGTCCTCTCACAGCAAAAGATTTTGATTCTTATGTGAGTCATTTTTTAACGTTAGAGGGAGAAGTTCGTAAAAATTTAGCATCTACAGCAATTTGTCAGGATGCCCCACACATTTTAGATGTTTTGGTCAAAGAAGCTCATCTTCTTCAAGATATCTTTCAGAGACAAAAAAAACTATTTAGCATGAAAATGACGGGAGCTTTGTATACCTTGGGTTCAGCTATCTTAGAAAATTATGAGCGTCTGAAAAATGCAAAACACACTCTTGATTACAATGACCTTATTCAAAAAACCAAATTTCTTTTAACAGATGCGGAATTATCAGCTTGGGTTTTATATAAGCTTGATGGAGGGGTAGACCATATCCTGATTGATGAAGCGCAAGATACAAACGATGTGCAATGGGCTATTGTCCAAGCGTTAACTGAAGAATTTTATGCTGGTGTGAGTGCGCGAACAACAAGTCGTACGTTATTTGCTGTTGGTGATCCGAAACAGTCAATTTATAGTTTTCAAGGGACATCCCCTGAGATTTTTGAGAAAAAGAGCACCTTTTATCAACAAACAATCCAAGCTTCCCAGAAGAATTTTTATGGGCTTTCACTTGAAAAATCTTATCGATCAACGTCAATTATTTTAGAGGCGGTAAACGCGCTTTGTTCTTATGAAGAGGTAAAGTCCGCTATCAATATGATGGGGGATGAAGTAAAACATATCAGTCATCATGAGCATAAGGGGGGCACAGTTGAGCTTTGGCCTTTACTTGAATTCAAAGATAAAGAAACTACTGGTCGAGAACAGCTGAGCATATGTCTTGCCCAGAAGATTAAAAAATGGCTTACACAAAAAATTTACTTAGAAGTTCAAGGGCGTTTCGTAGAACCCTCAGATATTTTGATTCTACTTCGAGAAAGAAGTTCTTTAATGTCTTCTTTAATCGCCTCATTGAAAACACAAGGAATCCCTGTTGCGGGGCCAGATCGATTGTCACTTTTAAGTGAGATTGCAATTCAAGACTTAATTGCTTTAGGGGAGTTTTTATTATTACCACAAGATGATTTAAATTTAGCATGTGTTCTTAAGAGCCCGCTTGTGGGGCTTGATGAAGAAGATCTCTTTAACCTTGCTTATAATCGCCAAGGAGAGACACTTTGGGGACGACTTCAAAAAAATTTAAAATATCAAAATCAATATCTTTTTCTTTCTGAGCTTCGGAACAAGGTTGATTGTGTAGGGCCTTTTTCTTTGTATTCTGATCTTTTAAATCGGTTAGAAGGACGTAAAAAGTTTCAGGCTCGATTGGGGGAAGAGTGTCTTGATGCTATTGAAGAGTTCTTAACTCTTTGTCTAGATTATGAAAATACTCACTGTGCATCTCTTCAGGAATTTTTAACATGGATAAAAGCAACTGATATTAAGGTGAAGAGAGACTTTTCAAAAGCAAATAGTGGTGTTCGAGTAATGACAGTTCATGGGGCAAAAGGGTTGCAAGCGCCAGTTGTGATTTTGGCTGATACGACAACAAAACCTGTATGGCGGGATAAGTTCTTATGGCAAGAAAAACCAAGGCCGCTTTTGTTGTGGGCGTCTTCTCATGAAGAATTACCATATCATTTGAAAAGAATTAAAGAGACGTTACAAGCAGAGCAACAAGCTGAATACTGGCGTCTCCTTTATGTTGCTATGACTCGAGCTGAGGAGCATCTTTATATTGTAGGTATTAAGTCTAGAGCGGCAGCAAAAGGCTCTTGGTATGAAGTACTCTCGAAAGCTTTAGAGCCAATTTCTCAAAAAATAGAATTTGATGATGGGGTCATTAAAGGGCAAGGATTGCTACTTTGTAGAAGTGGTTGGAAGGAGTGTGACATTAATTTAAATCATGCCGTATTAAATAATCAGCTTGCTTCTTTCCCCGAGTATTTACAAAATCCTCCTTCCCAAGAAGAGTCCTCTGAGCCATCTATTTCTTCTATAATTGAGGATGAGATGCTTAGTCAAGAGTATACAGGCGAGATGCTTCGAGAACAAATCCTTCGTAAACTGCTTAAAAATTTACCCCTTTGTGTTCCGGAATCCTATGAAAAGGAAACGCAAAGTATTTTTAAGTTATATTTTTCTTTTGTTTCTCATGAATTATTTGAAAAGTGTTATAAAGCTGCGACAAATATTTTAAATCATCCAAATTTACGTTTTTTATTTACCAACGCATCGTATGCTGAAGTTTCTTTCGCAGGACATCATCAAGGGAAACAAGTCACTGGTCGAATTGATCGAATCGTTGTGCAGGATCAAGTTGTTTATGTCGTTGTTTATAAAACTGGTGCTATCGCGCCGCAATCTATAGGTGAGATTTCAGATGAAGATAGCGAAAAAATCGCTATTTATAAAGGAGTTATTCGGAATATTTTTTCCGATAAGGAAATTAAAATTGTCCTTTTATGGACTGAGACGTGCCAATTAAAAGAAATTTAAATTAGAAATTAAAATTATTATTTTACAATAAGTTAAATTTATAATTGGCTTGTCTTGTTGATACTATTTGGCTTTTTGCTTCTGTCCATGGTATAAGCCATCAAGTTAATAACTTTTGACACGAGAGAAACGCATGGCAAACCCTTTGTCTTTTGATGAAAAAATTGTTCGTAAACTTGCAGAAATCCTTAATGAGACGGGTCTTTCAGAAATTGAAATAGAACAAGAAAATAGTCGTTTAAGGGTTGCACGAAATTTAACTGCTGTAGCGACAGTTGAGGCACCGACAGTAACTTCTACTCAAGCTATGGCAGCGTCTGCTCCCCAGGAGGTTGTGCCGGTTGATGTGGCACGCCATCCTGGAACAGTAAAAGCGCCTATGGTGGGAACGGTTTATGCAGCTTCTACGCCAGGAGCAGAACCATTTGTGAAAGTGGGCGCAAAAGTAACTCAAGGCCAAACGTTGCTTATTATTGAAGCAATGAAAGTTATGAATCAAATTCGCGCACCTCAAGAGGGGACAGTAAGTCAAATCTTATTTAACGATGGTGACCCTGTTGAATTTGACCAACCCTTATTAATCATTGAGTAAGCAAAATGTTTAAAAAAATTTTAATTGCAAATCGCGGTGAAATTGCCCTTCGCGTGCTGAGGGCTTGTCGTGAGATGGGAATTGGCACGGTTGCTATACATTCAACGGCAGATGCAAATTCGATGCATGTCCGTTTAGCGGATGAGAGTCTTTGTGTTGGGCCAGCTCCAGCTAAAGGAAGTTACCTCAATATGCCGGCCATTATCTCAGCGGCCACAGTTGCTGGTGTTGATGCGATTCATCCTGGTGTTGGTTTTCTTTCTGAAAATCATGAATTTGCTCAAATGGTTGAAGAACATGGGTTTACTTTTATTGGACCTAGTGCTGAACACACGCGCATCATGGGAGATAAAATTACAGCAAAAAATGCTGTGAAAGCTTTAGGAATTCCAGTGGTTCCTGGTTCAGATGGCCCTATTTCTTCTGATGAGGAGGGACTTGCTTTTGCAGAGAAGATTGGTCTTCCTGTGCTTATTAAGGCTGCAGGTGGTGGCGGTGGTAAAGGTATGCAAGTTGTTCGTCGCTTGGAAGATATTCCGGAAGCGCTCTCGATTGCACGTAGTGAAGCTAAAGCTAATTTTGGTAATGAACAAGTTTTTATGGAAAAGTATCTTGAAACCCCTCGCCATATTGAAATTCAAGTTCTTGCAGATAATTACGGCAATGCTATTCATTTAGGGGAACGAGACTGCTCTATTCAAAGACGCCATCAAAAGGTATGGGAAGAAGCTAATTCTCCTGCTATTAGTCCTCAACAACGTCATGAGCTTGGCACTCTTGTTGCTAAAGCGGTAAGTGCTATGGGATATCGTGGCGTTGGGACGTTTGAGTTTCTTTATGAAAATGGACAATTCTATTTTATTGAAACCAACACGCGTCTTCAGGTTGAGCACCCAATCACAGAGATGATTACGGGTGTTGATCTCGTCTGTGAACAAATCAAGGTTGCCGCAGGCGAAAAACTGACCTTAACGCAAGAAGATATCGATTTCAAAGGACATGCGATTGAATGTCGGATTAATGCTGAAGATCCTGAAACCTTTATCCCAAGCCCTGGAAAAATTACAAACTATCATGCGCCCGGGGGGCTACATGTACGGGTTGATAGCCATCTTTATAACGGATATACCGTTCCACCTCATTACGATAGCTTGGTATCAAAACTCATCGTATATGGGGAGAATCGTCAGGCTTGTCTGATGCGCTTAAGGCGGGCGCTTCAGGAATATGTTATTGGTGGTATCCAAACCAATTTAGCTCTGCACCAACAGTTAGCTAACCATCCTGACGTTATTGCAGGTAATTATGATATCCATTGGTTGGAAGGGATGCTTGTAGAGCGACAAGGGTTGAAAGCGGCTTAGTTCTAGAAGGCAAGTTTATGTTCCATAGCAAGCAATAAGCTATTAACCGAATATTAATAAATTTAATTTATACTAATAGGTAAGTTATCTTCAAATTTGTGAGGAGGTTTACAATGTATAAGTTACCCTTAGTCGTCGGTCTTCTTTTGTGTAATTATTCCTTGTTGGCATATGATGTGCGTAATACAACAAAAGATAATCAATTGGCATCAGTGTTTATTGAGAAGTCGGAAAAACAAAAGGTAGTATTGCATAAAAAAGACACTCATCCTATTCCTCAATCATCTTTTCATGAAACATCCAAAATATTAAGAGATAAAGATAAACTACAAGTTGAACAATTAAGACGAGCAGAGAAAAAGGTATTCCATGGTGAAGAATGAGAATATGTTTTTGTGTAAGTTTCTTTCTAGCATAAAACTGCCGTTACAAAGAGATCCCTTAGTAGGCTCTATATTTTTTACAGCATTATTTCTTTTTTGCGCATATTATTGCTATTCAGGATGAAGTTATTTTATTGTTAGCAAGTTTTAGCATTAGCTCCTCAACAAGTATTATTGGATTATGCCTTCGTTTTCAAGAAAGACAGGTATATCAACGATAGCTGCAGCAATATTCCCTTTATTTTGGAAGTGTATTAATAAAAGCCTTAGAAGGGAAAATCCCTATCCATGACGTTAAAATTCTTTTAATTGCATTGCCGTTCCTTCCCCTTTTTCTTCTTTGTGGCGGGCTTTTAGGATCTGATCATGGAAAAAAGTTTGCTGACCAAGAAAGTAGCTCAAGCAAAGAAACCAATACAGAAAAAAAGAGGGAATGAGGTAGTTAATTTTACTAAATGCTACGTATTAAAAGAGCTCGTGTAGCCTTTTCCAGCTTAGAAGAAGAAAACCCAATCTTTTGAAGTGCGAGCAAGGCATTTTCAACTTCTTCTTTAGCGCGTACACGCGCTTCTTCGAACCCTAGAAGCTTTACAAGGGTTGATTTGCCCGTTTGTTGATCAATACCGATTGGTTTACCTGCCTTTTCTATTGATCCTTCATAATCAAGCAAATCGTCTGTAATCTGGAAAGCGAGGCCTAAATGAGCGCCAAAGCTACGAACTTTATTTATGGTATCAATTTCTTTGTTGCTTAAGATAGCGGCTGCTTCACAAGAAAAAATAAGAAGAGCACCTGTTTTTAGGGCTTGCATGTGTTTAATTTCATCGACATTAAATTTTTGAGTTTCTCCTAAAAGATCCAACATTTGCCCTCCCATCATTCCTTGAGAACCACATGCTTGTGTAAGCGCCATAATTAGACGTAAGCGTATAGTTGGGTCTGGATGGGTGCCTTCCCTGCTTAAAAGCTGAAATGCTGCTGTAAGGAGAGAATTTCCAGCAAGAAGGGCGGTCGCTTCGTCAAATTTGAGATGGGTAGTTGGCTGCCCCCGCCTTAATGCGGCATCATCCATACAAGGTAAATCGTCGTGCACAAGGGAATAGGCGTTCACAAACTCTATTGCCATAGCAACCTGAAGAAGTTGTTTTTCGGGAACTTGGAACGCTTGTCCGAACTCTAACAGTAAAAAACTTCGAAAACGTTTCCCGGGTGAAAGAGCGCTGTATTCCATGGCTTTGTAAAGGCGGTCTGGCGTATTATCACGAAATGTGGCAAGGATGTTTTTCAGGCTTTCATCAACTTTGAGTCGCGTTTCTTGAAGCAGGAATGTTAGCTCTTCCACCTTTAAACGCCTTGTTTTAAAGTTCATCTTCAAGGGTTGAACGTTCTAAAGACAGTGTGCCATCAGGCGAAACAACGATTTGATCCACCTTCAGTTTGGCCTCTTTCAGCAAGGTCTCGCAATGAGTCCGTAAAACAGCACCTCTTTCATAATTCTTAATGGCTTCATCAAGAGGAAGACGGCCTTCTTCAAGCTTACGCACGATTGCTTCTAATTCACGCATAGCTTCTTCAAAAGGAAGATTAGAAAGTTCATTTGTCATGATTGAAACCTAAATTATTTTACCTGTATCTTACTTTAAAAGTATAAAAGAGTCATCCTAAGTTTTTTTTAGTCATCTTTAACCTTTAGATTTCGAATAGGTGTTTTGTTGCTTTAATGAGCAAATAATGGTAAATATTTGACATTTAGGTATTAATATCTCTGGAAAACATAACCATGTTAAATTACATAAGTCTTTATATCACCTTAATATTATTCTTTTCTCAGCAAATATTGGCTTCGGAAAAACCAAGTCACGAAGATTACTCTCTAAAAAATAGTTTATCCGTTACAAGCAGTAAAAAAAATGAAAGTGAATTAAGTCTAGAACAGGCAAGGCGAATATTAGTAAATTGCTCTTTTGATTCTGAAGTAAATGTTCGTACAGTTGTTGTAGATTTTATAACAACTTGTTTAGATTATTATATGATTTCAACAGATTTAGATCTAAGAAAAGCAAAACAAAATTTTCTAGAAAAGGAAGTTTATAAGTGCGCTATTGCACTTCTAGAAAATCCAAAAGCAGATGAAAAGATCTCAACCATAGAGAATAATTTAAGATCATTTAAAAATTTGGTAACTCAATTTTCTGCAGAAACAAAAAAGATTGATAGTGAACTACGTGAATTGAGGTAAAAACAAGAACAAGCAACATCAAGTCATGAGGTGCCTATGGTTTTATGGCCTAATTATGAACATGAAAATTTGAAATCTTTATATCGAGATATTGAAAACCAGCGACACGAACGGGCAAGTGAGTCCTCTAATAGTGCTCAAACAAAAGTAAAGTTAGAAATATAATCCTTTTCATCGAGTTCTTTATCCTCAATACAACTTTAAAAAAGTTCGCAAGATAAAGGTAAAGATCTTGAAAGTAAAGAGAGTGACAAGGCTGGTAACTCTTCATCTCAAACTTTAGCGATAAAATTTTTCAAGAATCGCAATCTTGCGCAACAAATTTGGGAGCAAAGAAACGATGCAAAGTTCCCAAGTTCTCTTGAAATTATGCAAGCTCTTAATCAGTCTTCAAGTATTTATAAACTACGGCAAAAATTAAATCCTGGAACCAAGCTTGAGATTTTAAAAGGAGACCGAAAAGGATAGATAAGTTTGCGCGTAAATAATCAATAGTGTCTTTGTTTTTCATGGGAAACAGGCATAGGGGCGCATAATGTTGGGATTGTTGATTATCATTAAATTAGGGATTACCTTTTGCAATGTCTAAAGCATTAATTAATTGAGGGACAAGCTCAAAGATGTCTCCAACAAGGCCGTAATCGGCCACTTGAAAGATAGGGGCCTCTTCATCTTTGTTGATCGCAACAATTACTTTACTATCTTTCATGCCGGCTAGATGTTGAATAGCGCCAGAAATGCCAAGAGCGATATAAAGATCGGGAGCCACGACTTTTCCAGTTTGCCCGACTTGATAATCATTTGGCGCAAAACCAGCATCGACAGCTGCGCGCGAAGCGCCAATAGCGGCCTTCAATTTGTCGGCAAGTTGCTCTACAAGCGCGAAATTTTCTTTACTCCCTAAAGCTCTACCTCCTGATACAACCACCTTTGCTGTGGTCAGTTCTGGACGTTCTGAGGGTATTTCAATCCGCTCAACAAATGAAGAAAGTTCAGTTATTGAAAGAGATGGGGATATTTTTTCAATAGGGGCTGTTTTATTTCCTTTTTGAGCAGACGAAAACGCGGTGGTTCTAATGGTAATGACCTTAATAGGATCGCTAGACTTTATAGTTGCTAGAGCATTTCCTGCATAAATTGGTCGAATGAAAGTATCTGGACTTTCAATCGCAATAATATCAGAGAGTTGTCCAACATTAAGCAGAGCCGCGACGCGGGGTAGGCAATTTTTCCCGAAAGCAGAAGCAGGTGCAAGAATATGTGTATAGCCTTTGCCGAGAGTTGCGATAAGCTCTGCAAGAGGTTCAGCTAAATTTTGCCCTAATGCAGAGTGATCTGCATAAAGAACACGCTCTAGCCCTTCAATAGAAGCGGCTGCTTGTACAATAGAGTCAATTTTAGAACCTGCAACCAAGAGATCAACATTAGCTGAAATCTTTTGGGCTGCCGCAGCCGTATTAAGAGTGGAAGGTTTTAAAATCCGATTATCATGCTCAGCAATAACAAGAATGTTCATTTAAATTACCTTTGCTTCTTGTTGTAGACGTTCAACAAGTTCTTGAACGTCCTTAACTTTAATGCCTGCTTTGCGCTTGGAGGGCTCAGTCACCTTAAGCGTTTGATGGCGTGGTGTAATGTCAATGCCTAAGTCGTTGACTTTAAATATATCTAAGGGTTTTTGTTTTGCTTTCATAATGTTGGGAAGTTTGGGATAGCGCGGCGTATTGAGGCGAAGATCTGTAGTTATTACGGCAGGCAATTTAAGTTTTAACTTTTCTAGGCCACCATCGACTTCACGCATAACGTGGGCGCAATGATCTTCGAATTTAAGGTCTGAAATAAAGGTGCCTTGAGGCCATCCTAAAAGGCCTGCAAGCATTTGTCCTGTTTGGTTACAGTCATCATCAATCGCTTGTTTTCCTAAAATAATAAGATCAGGTTTTTCACGCTCAGCAATCGTCTTGAGAATATGAGCAATCGCCAGTGGTTCTAGAAATTGCTCGGTTTCAACAAGAATGCTGCGATCGGCACCCAAAGCCATCGCTGATCGCAAGACCTCTTGACAAGAAGGAGAGCCAATAGAAATAGCAATAAGCTCTGAGGCGGCCCCTAATTCACGAAGTCTTACACCTTCTTCAACGGCAATTTCGTCAAAGGGATTCATGCTCATTTTGATATTGTTGAGCTCCACTCCTGTGTGATCAGATTTGACGCGGATTTTTACGTTATAATCAACCACCCGTTTAACAGCGATAAGAATTTTCATTGTTTATATAAGCTACTTTATTGTTTCTATTTTTTAATTAAACGTTGGAATGACAGCAATGTCAAGGTTGTGTCCCTAGTGTTCCAATTTGTTAAGCTTTTTGTAATTTCAAAAGAGCATGTCGTTTCTTGCCTGCTGAAAGCTTGAGATAATCTTTATCTTTAAAATCGCTTAAATTCAATGAGAGGGATTCGCTTGTAATGCTTTGATCATCTATGCGAGCGCCTCCACCTCGAATAAGGCGGCGAGCCTCGCCATTGCTTTCAGCAAGGCCTCCTAGACGAAAGACTTCATAAACTGGAAGCCCCTGAGAAAGCAAACTTTCCCCAATAAAGACGGTTGGAATAGCAGATTCTAAAATATTCCCTTCAGGGTATTCAAAAAGATTTTCAGCCGTTTTGCGTGCTTCTAAAACAGCGTTTTCTCCATGACAAAGCCGGGTTGCTTCATCAGCGAGAATTTTTTTAGCTTCATTTATTTCTGCATCTTTTAGTTTTTCAAGTCGTTCAATTTCTGTCAGTGGGAGATCTGTAAAAAGCCGTAAAAAGCGGCCAACATCACGATCGGCTGTATTGCGCCAGTATTGCCAGAAGTCGTAAGGAGACAATAAGTTTTTCTCAAGCCAAATAGCGCCTTGCGCGGTTTTTCCCATTTTCGCACCTGAAGCTGTGGTAATCAGCGGAGATGTTAGGCCAAAGGCTTCTTGTTGGGTGAGGCGGCGGATTAGATCAACACCGCTTATAATATTACCCCATTGATCTGCGCCCCCCATTTGCAATTTAATGCCATAACGCCGATGAAGCTCAAGAAAATCAAAAGCTTGTAAAATCATATAGTTAAATTCAAGGAAACTGAGAGATTGTTCTCTCTCCAAACGTTGACGTACGCTATCAAACGTCAGCATCCGATTGATGGAGAAATGACGCCCATAATCCCTTAGAAAATCAAGGTAATTTAAGTCATTAAGCCAATCTGCATTATTCACCATGATGGCATCCGTTGCGCCATCTCCGAATGTAAGATATTTTGCAAAGATTTTTTTAATGCTCTCTAGGTTCTCAGAGATTTTAGCTTCATCAAGGACTTGGCGCATTTCATCTTTTCCAGAAGGGTCGCCAATACGAGTTGTACCGCCTCCCATAAGAACGATTGGTTTATGGCCTGAGCGTTGCAAAAGTCGGAGACGCATGATTTGAACAAGATTACCGACATGTAAACTTTTAGCCGTTGCATCAAATCCTAGGTAAGCAACGACAATTTGAGAATTAAGGAGCTGATCCAACCCTTCTAAATCAGTTCCTTGATGAATAAAACCACGGGCGTGAGACTCTTTTAAAAATTCTGAAAAAAATGGCTTCATGCCAGCAAAAACCTTCTTTTTAATTTCTCTTTATAGAGAAGCGAATAAGGTTGTTTGTCAAGACCTCAAATCAGTTATGAAGCGAGCATGGTCATATTTCTTAAAAGAATGAAGACCAATAAGTTGCTTTAACTGGCGTATATAAGCTTGTCGTCTTGTTGAGTAATATATTAACCCATCTGCAAGCTTTAAGCTGCAAGGATGTATGCCATCTTGTCGTTGTTGTGCGCGGATACGACGTAATGAATCGTAGGCAGGATGCTTATTGAGTGTGTCCACATAAGTTTTAACTCCTTCATATAAGGAATCAAATGTCATGAGGCGCGTTTTATCCCGCATTAAGCCGAATGGAGAGTTTTGTTTGCGGGCATACTTGCATCCCCCCCAGCCACTCTCAACAACGGCTTGTCCTAAAGCAAGAGAAGGTGGAATGATGTCAACGCGTTTTAATAGCTCATCAAAAGAGATGTGTTTGATGTTGTAGCGTTTAGCGAGATCTTGGAGCCATAAGCGTTGTTCAAAACTTAAAGAATTGCCATTATCAACAATACGCTTTAAGCGCAAGAGGTAGGTTCGGTCTGCAAGAATATCTTCATTATATTTCAAAATATGAGGCAGTAAAGTTTCAATAAACATTTCTTGCTTGTTTTTTATGTTAGTAATGATGCCAAGTTCTGCAGGAAGATGAGCCGCAAAAACGCGAGGAATTTCAATAGAAATTGTTTTTTTGTGTATAGCAGATGAGTCCTTATCAAAAGCATTCTCAACAACACGATTATGTGAAAGGCTTATTTTCTTCGCAAGCGTAAACGTCTCATTTTGTGGCAGGATAGAGGGCGCAGCATTTTTATTGGGCTCTACGTTTGAGGTTGATAAAAAGAATATTTCAGGTGACCATGTAAGAGAGGTTCCATAAAGAATGGTGACCATAGCGCTTATGGCAATGATAAAACTACGATCGAAGAAATGCTTAAACGCTTTTTGGGGGGTTCTTATCATTTTTTTTCTCAATAATGGGTTAAGTAATTAAAGTAGGCGCTTAGTTAACAGCTCGAACTTCTTGAACTTCTGGAATATAATGTTTTAGCATATTCTCAATTCCTGTCTTAAGAGTTGCAGTGGAGCTTGGGCAGCCAGAGCATGAACCTTGTAGTTCAAGGTAAACGATACCATCTTCAAACCGATTAAAAACAATATCTCCACCATCCATAGCCACAGCAGGACGAATACGACCATCAAGAATTTCTTTAATCTCTTTGACGATCTCAGTATCTTCTTCTCTAGAACTAGGGACGTTTTCTTGGTTTATTTCTACTTTCTCATGGTGCAGAAAATAGTCCATGATAAAACCAAGAACTTTTGGTTTAAGGACAAGCCAATCATATTGATCCTGCTTTGTTAGCGTAATAAAATCAGACCCAAAAAAGACACCTGCAATACCATTAATTGTGAAAAGAGTCTTTGCAAGAAGGCACCTTTCAGCGCTTTCTTTTGTTGGAAAGTCTGCCGTTCCACTTTCAAGGACTGTTCGTCCAGGAAGGAATTTAAGAGTTGCTGGATTAGGTGTTTCTTCTGTTTGAATAAACACGCGATCTCCTTTCAATCAAACTTTTTTATGATACCATTCTATGGATAAAAACGGTTGTGTCAATACTTTTATAACTCTTTAAAAATCAAAGTGTTAATATAATAATATTAATACAATAAGTATCAGTATTTATGATAAGTAAAATATTTAAGTATTTATAAATATACTATTTGTTTCCTGTTTTAAAATAAGTGTTATTTAACTTTAAACCTTATCAACTGTAAGCATGATATTTTTATTTTAACTGTCTTCCAAGTTTAAATACGGATATTTTTCCATTTTGGTATTTTTTAGTTTTATGAGGCACCTGATTATCGTCGTATTTTTAGTTAAATTATCCCTAAAAGTAAAATCCAGTTATTACGCAATGATTATTGTGTGCAGAGCATTGATGCTTGAAATTAGAACTCTCTCTTAAAAAATAAGTCTTGTTCTTTATAAATTATAAAGAATGAGAGAATGATTAAAATCGCGGTTTGCATGATCTTGCTGTCAGGGTGAGTTGAAAAAATTTCATTAAAAAAACCAGCAGTAATATGAAAAACAACGGCAATTAAAATATTTCTATTTGCCTTATAATATAACCAATTCATCAACAAGACAAAAGGGAAAAGGCTCAATGAAAAGTTTAATAAATAAAGCCAACCAGTTTTAAGTGTATTGCTATGGTAGTAACCTTTAATGAATGATAGCGGCAAATGCCAAAGCACCCAAAACATCCCAAATATTATGGATGTGGTAAAAAGATTAAATCGTGCACGCAGGCAATCTGTGCCATAAGAGTGCCATGCCAATTCTTCTAATATTGGGGCAAGAAAAAGCATGAACCATGCTGAAAATAGACTAAATGAAAAAGACGTTACGCTGGATAATTTAAATTGGTCTATACTATACCCAAAAAAAATTGATATTCCTTGTGCCAAGACAATGCTTATAGGCATAAGAAAACATGCTATCAAGATATATGAAAATTTTACATTAGAAACACTGAAAATCCTACTCAGTAGGTCATGACGTAAATGAGGATCTAAATACATCATTGTAAAAGCGATTGCCATAGGGCTAATTAAACCGATTATTTCTAATATGCCAGACATATAACTATAATGATTATTGGGGGAATTTATATGGCTCAAATAAGCTGCAATAAACCAAAATAACCAGGTAATAGAAATTGATAAGAAATAAAAAATTATTGGATGTTTGTAGTGTTTTATATTATCCATCGTTAAACTTTTCAAAAGTTTGTGATCTATAAATATTACACTAAGCTACAATTTATTAAAAATGTCTTAAAGGAAGAGTTAAGAGTTGAGCAATTCCAGTTCTCGAGCTTCTAGTTTGCGAAGTTCGTCCCTTAGCCTTGCAGCTTCTTCAAATTCAAGATTAGCCGCATTGAGGAGCATTCTTTTCTCAAGGTCTTTCTTATATTTTTCGAGATCCTTGCCCACAAGATGCTGCGTTTCTTCACGTAATGTGATGGTGGTATGGTCTCGCTCGTAAACGCTGGAGAGGACGTCTCCAATTGATTTTTTAACGCTTTCAGGGGTGATTCCATGTTTGGCATTATAAGCTTGCTGCTTTTCACGCCGTCGCCCACTTTCTTCAAGGGCTGCCTTTAAAGAGCCAGTCATGGTATCGGCATACAAAATTGCTCGGCCTTCTACATTACGTGCTGCACGGCCGATGGTCTGGATCAGAGAAGTTCTCGATCTTAAATACCCTTCTTTATCTGCATCTAAAATGGCAACTAAAGCACATTCAGGGATGTCTAATCCTTCCCGTAGAAGGTTAATACCAATCAGAACATCAAAGATACCTAATCGCAAGTCACGTATAATTTCAATCCGCTCAAGGGTATCGATATCAGAATGCAAATAGCGGGCTTTAACGCCTGCCTCGTTAAGATACTCAGCTAAAGCTTCAGCCATTTTCTTTGTTAAAGTGGTAACAAGAGAGCGGTAACCTTTTTTAGTGACGTCAACGCATTCTGCAATCAGATCATCCACTTGGTGAGTTGTTGGCCTGATAATACAAATGGGGTCAACGAGGCCTGTTGGGCGAATGATTTGTTCAATAAAGATGCCTTGGGTTTGCTCAAGTTCCCAGGGACCCGGTGTCGCAGAAACAAAAACTGTTTGAGGACGCATTGTATCCCATTCTTCAAATTTTAAAGGTCGATTATCTCGGCAAGAAGGGAGCCGAAAGCCGTATTCAGCGAGCGTTCCTTTTCGGACAGAGTCCCCGCGATACATTCCTTTCAACTGCGGAATTGCAACGTGGCTTTCATCGACAATTAAGAGAGCGTCAGAGGGTAAATATTCGAAAAGGGTGGGAGGTGGTGCGCCAGGTTGACGACCTGTAAGATACCGTGAATAATTTTCAATTCCTGAACAAAAACCCGTTGTTTCAAGCATTTCAAGGTCAAAGCTTGTTCTCTCTCGTATTCTCTGAGCTTCAAGAAGTTTCCCTTGTTGTTCGAATTCAATTAGTCGCTCTTTTAGCTCTCCTTGAATCTTCTTGATTGCTTGCATAATAGTAGGTTTAGGTGTGACATAGTGACTATTTGCAAAGATACGTACTTCCGAAAGAAGGCCAATTTTCTCGCCTGTAAGAGGATCAATTTCATGAATATCTTCAATTTCATCGCCAAATAACGAAAGTCGCCATGCTCGATCTTCGAGGTGAGAGGGAAATATTTCAATTGTATCACCACTTACTCGAAAGGTTCCGCGCTGGAAATTGATATCATTTCGCTTATATTGAAGTTCAACAAGCTGCTGTAACAAACTTCGTTGATTAACCATCTCATTAGGACGTAAGGTTATAATCATCCTTCCATAATCTTCAACAGCGCCTATACCATAAATACAAGAAACGCTTGCAACAATAATGACATCGCGTCTTTCAAGAAGAGCTCTTGTTGCAGAGTGACGCATGCGATCAATTTGCTCGTTAATTGTTGCTTCTTTTTCAATATAAGTATCTGATCGAGGGACATAAGCTTCAGGCTGATAATAATCATAATACGAAACAAAATACTCAATAGCATTATCAGGAAAGAATTCTTTCATTTCTCCATATAGCTGGGCAGCAAGTGTCTTATTCGGAGCTAAAACGAGCGCTGGACGATTACTGGTGGCAATAACATGGGCCATTGTAAATGTTTTTCCTGAGCCTGTGACGCCAAGAAGGACTTGATTACGCTCGTTTTTTTGAAGTCCCGCGAGCAATTGCTGAATAGCCTCAGGCTGATCGCCGGCAGGTTGGAAATTTGATTTAAGAGAAAATAAGCTCATGATGGATCATCACCTTCTTCTATAAGCCTAACAGAAAAAGGCTATTTTTAAAATGTTGTTATCATTTTTAATAAGCTAATAAATTATAGCTCATTCCGTTGAAGTAAATTTTGAATCGTAATCGGAAACGTAAAGCGCTCAAGGACCTCGCCGATTTTTAAGTCCCCTGTGACTTCAACAATAAGAGCTAAAGGATCTTGAGGGTGTTTATTGACTCGAGCTTTTACATTCTTAAGGCGCGGTTCATAATAGGTAACAACACGCTCGATTTCTGTTCCAATAGCGCGTCTTCCAAGATCGCTTGCTCCGTCAAACCATGAAAAATCTCTTAACCCAAAAAATTGCGGAAGTGCAAAGTCAGAAATAAATTCCCCATGACCATCTTCAGGAGGGCGCTGCACGGTAGGGCGCGTATTAAGAACTAGTTCAAGTTCTCGTTGTACAGATTCTTTTAACTCTTGAGGGCCAAGCATTTGATAAGAACTCGGCTCTGCAATTAAATGAGGTTCAAGATCTGTTAAACGATCAAACAGAGGCGCGAGCACCCCTGTTTGTTTCGTCGATTGTTCTAAATTTTGGCGTTTACTCATTATTTAATTATACTAATTGTCCTGTAGTAAAGTCAAACTTCACTGAAGTTGAACCCGTATTTGTACCACCTTGATCGTAACTGTTGATTTTATTCTCAATAGTGGCAGGTCTGAAAGTAACAACCACGGTATCATACTTCGGTTCATACGTTTGGAAGTAGTTGTTGGTAAAAGTTAATTCTTGGACAACCACATTTACTTGAGCAATGTTGGCTAAGCGTGCAATGTGAATCGTCTCAATTTTATCACCTTTCATGAGTTTATTTAAGATGATAGGTGCAAAGTTACCGTTAGGGATGACCATCACAGGGTCTTCAATGATAACGCGTGCCGATGTGTAGAGCTGATCAGCAGCATTAGGGTTTGTAAGACGGCTAATTCGATAATTGAAGTGAAATAATTGCACATGGTCTGTAAAATTCTCTAAAGTTGATTTCGTATCGACACTATCAATCTTAATCATAAATTCTGGCGTTGCCGTTACATTACGATAAGCTTCTGAAGGGACCATTTGATCAGGTTGAGTTGCGCCTCTAGCCCAGTTCTCTGCGGATGCTGAAACGCTTGAGAAGTTTCCTATTCCAGTTGACATTGTTACCTCCTATAATTTCTTTCTATTTTTTCGTTTATATTTCTGTTTACCCTCAGCCTGCAGCCCGCTTTGGTAGGGCAGCCACAAGACGAATGGATGCTGTTAAGTCTTCCATTTGGAAATGAGGTCTTAAGAAAACAACGGCTCTATAACTTCCAGGCTGCCCAGGGATGTCATACACATCGACGCGTGCTTCACGAAGAGGATAACGCGCTTTCACGGGTTGGCTTGCTTCGTCTGTCAAAAGGACGTAAGAGGCAATCCAGTTATTGAGATAGTTCTCGACATCTGCTCTAGACATGAAGCTGCCGATTTTGTCACGCATAATCACCTTGATATAGTGAGCAAATCGTGAAGCTGCTAAAATATAAGACAATCTAGCAGAAAGTCGCGCATTTGAATTTGCTTCATCCAAGTTGTAAAGCTTAGGTTTCTGGCACGTTTGTGAGCCAAAAAAAGCTGCATAGTCACGGTTTTTGCAATGAATCAGTCCAATAAATCCAAGATCACTCAACTCTTTCTCACGTCGATCAGTAATTGAGATCTCAGTAGGGCATTTAAGAGCAATATCACCATCTGTTGTCTTAAAGGTATAGTAAGGAAGATCCTCAACCATACCACCACCTTCAACACCACGGATTGCAGCTGGCCAACCATACTCTGTTGCTGCATGAAGAATTCTTTGTGCAAGTCCCCATGCTGAACTTCCCCAACAAAATTTGGAATTGTCCGTTCCATCAACATCTTCAATAAAGTTCAACCCCATCACCATTTGGCCATTTTCACCGCCATAAGGTAGGCGCATCAAGATATGGGGAAGGGTAATAGCAACGTAACGTGAGTCTTCAGTCTCACGGAATGAAGCCCATTTGCCAAGCTCTGTTGAGTCAAAAATGCGGGACAAATCTCTTGGGTGGCCTAGTTCAGAAAAACTGATAAGGTCAAATAAGTTTGGATTTGCAGCGGCAATGAACGGAGCATGAGCAGCAGCAGCAACTTGAGAAATTTTTGTTAATAACTCTATCTCTTGCGGATTACGGCCAAACTCAAAATCACCCATTAAGAAAGAGTATGGTGAACCACCAAAAGTACCGTATTCTTCTTCATAAACCTTTTTAAACAACTGGCTTTGATCAAATTCACAAGCTTTTTCCAAGTCGAGAATAAGCTCTGTCTTCGTTACATTGAGAAGTCGAATTTTAATGTGGGCATTTTGAGTTGTTGTTGTCATTAAAAGCCATAGACCTCTCCAGCTTCCTTCAAGTTTTTGGTAATCTGGGTGGTGCAAAATTTCATTAAGTTGAGCACTAACCGTGATGTCAAGTTCAGCAATTTTTTGTTGAACTAAGGCAACACAATCCGCAGGCATTTTATCTGCTTTACTGACAAGTGTGATAAATTCATTAATTAATATACCAGCATAGTTTTCTTGAGAAGAATCTCTGACCATTTGAGTTGATTGAATCAAACTTGGGACATCAGTATTTGCCCCTTTATTGGTCATGATTTCATCCATAGCTTTATTTAGGGCTTCATTACCTTCTAGTTTTCCGAGCAAATCATTAAGTCGAGTTCTTGTTGTATAAAGATCATTAAGAACAGGAGTTTGTCCAACAATTTGGAGAGGTTCAAAGTCATCCATTGTAAGAAATGTTAAATCAACATTTAGTTCTTTAGCGTCGCCGCCTAATTTATTCGGAACGAGAATATTTACTCTTGGGCGGATGGCAGCCATGACATCTGGGATCATATCGCTTGCGATATCGACGAATTTACGTTCTTTTAGTGGAGGGCGTGCAACTTCAGAGGCACCAGATAGATCAGCCATCAATCCGAGAACAAATGGGAGCTCCCGTGATTCAACCGCATTACCAATTTCAACATCATACGTGATTTGTACGCGTGGCGGGCGGACATTATCTATAACATGTTGTATACTTTCTCTCATCATTATCTCCCTTGTTATATCGCAAACCTAAACGTGGGTTGCTGTTTTTCTATTCTTATTGTCTAATTTAATTTAAAAGGAATTTAATTAAAAAGCGGTAAACGACGAAAAAAATATTAAACAAAATTTTAAATAATTGAAAATATACGTGTTTTTTTATTTATTTTCTTTCTAATAACTTAATAAATAATTAAATTATTATGAAATTATTGAACTCGGTGGTTTATTACATGTCACAATAGTGTTATAGGCCTTGCTGAAGCTATTTAATGGACAAGTCTTGCATTTTATGAAGGAAAGAGTTAATTTTCTGCAAGTTTTATTATGACGAAGAGAATATTCAATGCCTATGATTGCTGAAGATATTATTCATTTAATTAAGCAAGAGATTCCTGATGCTGATGTGCAATTAAAATCGCTTGTTGCAGACCAAGATCATTATGCTGCGATTGTGACCGCATCTTCATTTGAAGGGAAAACAAAGATACAACAGCATCAAATGGTTTATAAAGCGCTTCAGGGACGAATGGGAGCTGAGCTTCACGCTTTAAGCCTTAAAACACAAGTGCCACACTCTGCATAAAGGAGCAATAGATGACAGTTATTTTTGAGACAATTCAAACACACCTTAAGACATATCCTATCGTTTTGTATATGAAGGGCACGAAGAGAGCGCCTCTTTGTGGTTTTTCAGGCGGAGTTGCTCAGATTTTAACTCGCTTAGGTGCCGAATTTCATGATGTGAATGTACTTGAAGATCCTGAAATTCGCCAAGGAATAAAAGATTTTACAAATTGGCCAACCATCCCACAACTTTATATTCAAGGCGAATTTATTGGGGGGGCAGATATTATACGAGAAATGTATGAATCTGGAGAATTAAAAACTCTTTTAGAAGAAAAAGGCCTTGTGACAGTTAATAATTGAATCCTTTACAATAAAGGGGCAGAAGATAAAATCTTCTGACCAAGCTAATAAGAAAATCTAAATTTTGATTGGTCAAAAAGCTTACCACTTGAGCCGAATATTTTTACGTTAAGGTTAATTAGGGATCCATATTATTTTTAGTTGTCGATAAGTACCTAAGAGGTAAGGCATGAGCGTTGGTTTATAATTTTATCCTTTGACCATTCTGTCCAAGATATGTGACCTAAACCTTTGGGATCATGTACATATTGATAAAAAAGAATAATAAAATTCTTTCTTTTTTCTAGCCTCTCTTTTGAGTATGTGCTATTTTTTTTCCATATTGTCGTATCAAGCAAATTCTCGCCACCTAAGAGATGTTGACGTGCTACGATATCTTCAAGAGGAACGTCTCTATTTTTTAAAATATCAAACATCACCATTGCAGTTGTTGTGCGTCCTCGCCCAGCTGCGCAGTGAAAATGGATCCAACTTTTAGGGGGAATTTGATTAACTAAATTCACTAATGAATCAACAAACTCTCTATCATCCACATGGTGGCGCTTCTGATTAATGTGGAGATAGAAATAACCAAGCTCTTCGATAATTTCTTTTTCAGATTTAGTATCCTGGGCTGAATGGGTGATTTTACCTGTTTTTACTAGCCGACGTAAAAGATATTTTGGGCTAACATTTATAATATCTTGTGGAATTTGAGTAAATTTAGTTCTTTTATACCCATACCAATACTCAGGTAACCCATTGATGAAATAATGAGGTTCCGATCGTAAATCAACGATATATATAGGAAAAGGAATGTTAGCTAAGGCTTTTTTTATTACGGGCTGTGATGGTGCGCTGCTGCCTGAGATTCTAAGATTATCTAATCCTTTACGCGACGGTTGTTGCTTGAAATCGATTGAAAAATCGTCGCTAGATTTTCTAAACCTTTTTACGGAAGACATATCGTTTGCTATGAAATAAATGATTGCAATAATGCTAATTAAAGCAAAAGTAAGAATATAATTTATAATTGATCTAGTTATTTTCATTTTAATTATATTTCTTCTAATACCTAGGTTAAAAATGTTCTTACTCCATACAAGCCTTAGGTTAAGAAAGCAATAAACTTTATACAAGATCTATAAAATTGAAGAATTACTTTAATAATTTATATTAAGATTATTGGTAGAGTTGGGATGGTGCGAGGAATTTATGAATCTGGGGAACTAAAAACTCTCTTGGAAGAAAAAGGTCTTTTGACATTTAATAAGTGGGTTCTCTACGAAAAAAGTCAGATGATGGAATTTTCTGTTCAAGTTGATAGGAAGAACTAAATTTTTATATATCAAAAAATGTCCTCTTCGAATTAAGCTTGAGGCGAATGTTTATGTTATGATTTAAACAGTTAATATTATATTTTAGTTGTCTAAGACGTAAGACATGAGCGTTGGTTTATAATTTTATCCTTCGACCATTCTGTCCAAGATATATGACCTAAACCTTTGGGATCATGTACATATTGATAAAAAAGAATAATAAAATTCTTTCTTTTTTCTAGCCTCTCTTTTGCATATGTTCCATTTTCCCACACTGTTGTATTAAACAAATCTTGTCCTCCTATGAGATGTTGGCGTGCTACGATATCTTCAAGAGGAACATCTCTATTTTTTAAAATATCAAACATCACCATTGCAGTTGTTGTGCGTCCTCGCCCAGCTGCGCAGTGAAAATGGATCCAACTTTTAGGGGGAATGTGATTAACTAAATTCACGAATGAATCGACAAAATCTCTATCGTTAACATCGTGGCGTGTCTGATTAATGTTTACATAGGAATAACCAAGTGCTTCGACGATTTCTTTTTCAGATTTAGTATCCTGGGATGAATGGGTGATTTTGCCTGTTTTTACGAGCCGACGTAAAAGATACAGTATGTCAACATTTTTAGTTTCTTGTGGAATTTGAGTAACTTCAGTTTTTTTATACCCATACCAACGCTCAGGTAATCCATTGATGAAATAATGGGGCTCTGATCGTAAATCAACGATATATACAGGAAAAGGGATGTTAGCTAAGGCTTTTTTTATTGCTAGTTGAGAGAGGTAACTACTGCCTGAGATTCTAAGATCATCTAAGCCTTTACGTGACGGTTGTTGTTTGAAATTGATTGAAAAAGGGTCGCTAGATTTTCTAAACCTTCTTACTGAAGATATATCGCTTGTTGCCAAACAAATGATTGCAATAGTGCCAATTAAAAAAAAAGTAAGAATATAACTTATAACTGATTTAGTAATCTTCATTATGATTTTATTTCTTCTAAACGCACAGGTTAACGATGTACCCACTTACATACAAACCTTAGCTCAGGAAAGCAACAAACTTTAAGCGAGGCTGCCAACTCAATTTGTAATAAGGCATCAAAATTTTAGGTGATTTATATCAAGGAATAGATAGCATTTGCTGATAAGAAGGAAGAGTATTAATAGTTACCTTATTTTAAAAATTTAAGTATTGAAATATCATAAGTAGCAGAAATTTTTTCTCAAAAGGAGGTCAGAAGATAAAATCTTCTGACCAAGTTGACAGGGAGACGTGAAATTTTTGTTAGTTAGAAAAAACTTCACGACAATATTGAGTTTAAATTAAATTTTTAATTCAACTCAATTTCTTAAAATTATGAGTATCACTCAATAAGTTCAAATATAATTTAATCATACTTAAAGTGCTCTTCCTATGAAATGAATGCATAGGTAAGATTTAACACTTTGAAAATTATTAGGTTCTGTGCACTTATGTAAAAATTAAATCAAAAAAAGTGGTAATGTTCTATTGTAATTTAAAGGAGCATTACCATGTATAAGTATTACATCAAGCCAGAAGCGTGGTCAAAGATTTATGAAATTCTCAAGAGGATGAGACAGATTCGCGTCAAGAATGAAACTAAAACGAGACGTTTTTTCGAAGGTATTTACTATATAATGAGGACTGGATCCCAATGGCGGGAGCTGCCTACCTATTACGGAAAATGGCGCAGTGTTCACAAGCGTTATGCAGTTTGGTGCTGTAAAGATTTTTGGAATTTTATCTTACAATACCTTACTCCAGATAAAGATGGAGAAAACCATGTGCTTGATGCCAGTATTGTCAGAGCTCATCCTTGTGCTGCAGGATATAAAAAGGGTTCTCAAGAAGAACAAGCTTTGGGTCGCAGTAAGGGTGGTTTTACAACAAAAATTCATGTTGTTGTCGATGCTTTAGGACAAGCCCTGAGGTTTTCCCTGACAGGTGGACATAGACATGATATCACCCAAGCACCCTATCTTGTTGAGGGGATGAAGAATTCCAACATTATCGCCGACAAAGCATATGATTCAAATACCTTTATTGAGCAGATTAAACGACAGAGTTGTACCCCGGTTATTCCTCCACGTGCTTCCAGAAAAGAGCCAAGAGAGTATGATGAACATCTTTATAAAGAAAGACACCTTATCGAGTGTTTCTTTAATAAGATCAAATACTTCAGAAGAGTCTTCTCTCGCTTTGACAAAAAAGCTTCTTCTTTTATGGGATTCCTTGCTTATGCTTCTACTATCCTATGGCTTAGATAAGAACAAGAACCTAGTTATTCTTTGACTTTTTATGGGTTTCTTGTCCAGAGCGCAGAAACGTTGTTCCATTAATATTCCACTCTTGTAAACTAGGAAGGCACTCAGCTACGTCTTCTGACTTAATATGAAGCATAAAATAAAGCTCTAACTTTTTCAGACTTGTGAGGGAACGTAGAGCACATAAGCCCTCTTTTGTTACTTTGTTTAAAGAGGCAAGATGAAGGACTTGAAGGTAGGGGCAGCTGGCAACGACGTGTATTATATCGGAATCACTTACATCCTCCTCACACCCATACGTATTACCCAGATGAAGCTCTATCAGGGAAGGGGGCAAATGAGAAAGATAGAAATTCTCTCTTAACTTATCAAGATCAACGAAACTTAAGTCTAGGATTTTTACACAAGCCGGAAACGTTTGAAGAAGTTTTTTGAGCCTTACATGATCTTGGTGTTCCGCGTCTCTGTGGGAAAGATCAGTCTTAATATATCTTATAACTTGGTCATCGTTAGCTATATTCTTCCATTTTTTTGAGACGAAGGATAAGTTCCTATTATCTCTGAGCTTTGTAACATAAGAAGCAATATTTACCAATGTTTCATCAGGAAAAGTCTCGATAAGTAAAGAATCAGTAGCTTGGAGATTCCCACTTATACAAAAATTTAGAAAAGAAACAATGAATATAATTTCACTTATTTTCATAAGATTACTCCTTTTTATTATAGTTTATAATAATATAAAATGTAAGAATAAATTGAACAAACCATTCCATGGATACGTTTTCTTGAGCTATTTACAGGATATAGTATGCAAGAATTAAACTTGGGAGTTAGTATAACACATTTGTAATACATCTCTCCACAAAGGTCAAGGTGACGGCCAGGCTTAACGCCTGACATATGAGGCTCAAAATATTGTAAGATTACTCCCAAAAAGGGAGGAGTTTAATGAGAAGAAAAGTGGTGTATAGCATATAGCAGGAATTATAGCTGATGATCTATTGTCCTCTAGCTCAGATAAGTGCACACAGCCTAATATTTAAAGCCTGTTTTTTAAAGATTGTCTTCTTTATTTTCTTATCTATCAGTTTGACTTGTTGAAGAAATCACCTTATAACACCGCCCTAAATTACGATTTGACTGATTCTACATAACAACAATTAACTATAGGGTGGCATCATGGATTTAGAAAAATTAAGAATATTCTATGTCGTGGCCAAGGCTGGCAGCTTCAGCAAAGCGTCTAAAGTGCTACATATAAGTCAATCAGCTTTAAGCCGTTCAGTTCAGCTTTTTGAATATCGAGAAAATGTTTCTCTCTTTAAAAGAACTTCTAAAGGGTTAATGCTGACAGAGAAGGGGGAGAGACTTTATAACTTTGCTCATAGATTTATCCATGAAGCAGAACGCATTATTCACTGTTTAAGTAATAATGACGCTTATGGGGAATTAAAAATTGTGACCTCGCCTCATATGGGGGCTTCTTGGCTAATGAGCTATCTTCGAGAGTATCTAGAGCTTCATTCGGAAGTTCGTATTACAATTATTGGTGTGACAGAGAAAATAAATATTGTTGAAGCAGATGTCGCAATTTGTACTAAAGTGCCACATCATCCTAATCTTATTCAGCGCTACCTTAAGTCTTTTCAACTAGGATTATGGGCAAGTCCTTGCTACCTTGAAAAACATGGTATTCCAAAAACATTAGAATCTTTAAAGGATCATCAAATGTTGGCTTATGGGGAAGATATTTTAAGTCCATATGGTCATTTGTCTTGGGCTTTAGAGCTTGGGGCGACGCCTTATTTAATTGATCGTCCTTACTTAAAGGTTAATAGTCTAGAGGGGTTGGTGAATGCAGCAAAAGAAGGTCTTGGAATAGCTCAAATCTCAGGAGAACTGCCGAGCATTAAGAATTCAAACCTTGTCAATGTGTTGCCGCAACTAAATGTTCCTATTGTCGATTTATACTATATTTATAAAGCGAATATGAGTGATTCAAAACGCATTACTTCTTTAGGAGATTTTCTTGAGTATAAAATGAAGAAAGAAAGCCTTATTTTATAAAGTAGTTGGTCAATAGTTCTATAAGATCTTTATGGCGTTGGATTTTTTGGAAGGTGAGATGCAAAACTTTCCTTTGAAAAGATAAAAAATTATTTTAATGTAATATTCTTCTTTTCTCTTGTGAAAGTTTTAGGTATGGTGTGGCCAATTCAGGGCGATTAGCTCAGCGGGAGAGCGTCTCGTTTACACCGAGAGGGTCGGGGGTTCAAATCCCTCATCGCCCACCATCTTATAAGTCATTTCTTGACTATAAAATTTTCCTGAAAATCTTTGAAAGCAAATAAAGGCATTTTTATAAAGTCCCCATGGAGCATAAGTGTTATAGGAAGAGCTTTCTCAATCAAGTCAATTATGGATATATGAGATAACTTTTAAAAGATAAGTCTTAATCAAGTAGAGAGATTAAATAACCTAAAAATGGAAAAGTATTAAACAAATTTAGGATGAATATTTTGATACGGGGGACAGCCTCTCCTACCCTTTTGATGCAACTTAAAGAATGTTAAAAGAAAATGATAAAGATGAGTTATCTTGTGCAATTAGCTTCATAACTTATGCGCAGTTGATACATCAGCTGATCCTTCAAGGCAAATTTATTCAAATTATAACTTAACTTGAAAGAGATATTAAGAAGCCAATATAATGCTCTTTTTGTTTATAAAACTGGCCATGCCGCGATTTCCCATAAGAATAATCAATGAGTCCTTGCAGGAACCTTCCCTGCCAAACAGGATTTTCTAATTGCAAACCAGCCCTCACATTGAGCGTTGGCTTAAATTTATTTTCTTCCCAACTATGTATATGGACGCCTGCCACAGCCCTTGTTGTAGGTAATATAAATTTATCTTCAGAGATATAATCAATCCCACCTTCAAACGTAAGAGGTTTGAGAGATGAAGGGTCTCGATGTACAATATATCCGATGCCTAAATAAGGTCTTAAACTATTAAATTTATAGGCTGTAAGCCATTTAAGTGTTTCATAACTGAGATTGATCCTTTTTTTCGTAATCGTAGGGTCGCTAACGATAAGTTCATCTCCTAAATGTGAGCTAAGGTGGGAAAATTGTATCATATTTTGCCATTTTTTACTTTTCACAATTGAAAGTCCTAAACCTACAAAATAGTCAGAGTTAATTAATTTAGTCGGATTTGAGGAGATATCCATCGCTCCAAAGAGCCCTGCTTGAATGCCTAATTCATATACTTCACTATTATTCTTATGACGGAAGAGAGCTAAATTCTCTCCAAAAGATAAGAAATAAATACTTCTAGCATGGTTCTTTTTAAAATGATTTTGATATCCTACAGAAAATCTGGGCCATTTAGGATCAGCAATAGGAGCGTTATAAATCGTTCCAGAAGGCATAAAGTCATTTAAAGCAGGTTTTTCTTTTTCAACGGGCAAAGACAAATTATTAGCTGCAATACACGCGTTATTTTTGTATTGGATATTAATTTTTCTAAAATATTTTGTTCTTGAAAGGCGTTCTTTTAGTCTTTGTTCAACATGAATATCTAGAGGATCACCATTAATTGTAAGATCAAGAATATGATTTGTAATTGTTAGTTTTACATCTTCTTCAGGAATAGCATCATCGGTTATCGAGCGCGCATAGCCGATATAATAATCTTTAGAATATGAGAAGCTGGGTTGTGGTGTGGCTATGGTAATAAAGCTTAAAATAGAAATAAGATGGAAATAATGGGATTTCATATGCTTGCATGTCTTAATAATTGTTACAAGCATACAAAGTATCCTAAATCCTACATTCATGCATTTAAAATCTTACATAATTATCTTATTTTTTAATGACAAAGGAGGATGTATAGGTTTTATGAAAAATTGTTATGCGGATAGGGGGAATGCAAGTGACTTATGCGGTTCTGGTGATTATCTATTCCCGCCCTTAGTTTTTGTTGGAGTCTATTGAGGGACGGCATTTTTAAGCGCTGACTCTTTTTATTCATATTGCTCAAATGCCTTGATTGTCCTATAGATTTATTCAGACAAAGAAAGGAATCTGCAACCATAAAGGGGGGCGCATGCATAATGATGAAGTTTTAAAAAGTGAACCAGAACAACCTGATCTTGTGCATAAATCAAGGCGCGATTTCCTCATTTTGGCCACCAGCGCTGTGGGTGTTGTGGGGACTGCAGGTTTTGTCTGGCCTTTGGTTAAAAGCATGAATCCTGCTGCCGATGTTTTAGCTCTTGCGTCTATTGAAATTGATCTTAAACCTATTCAAGAAGGGCAGGCGATTACCGTTATGTGGCGGGGACGCCCGTTGTTTATTCGTCATCGAACGGCCCAAGAAATTCAAGAAGCTAAAAATGTTAATCTTAACGATCTGGTTGATCCTCAATTGGATGTAGATCGCTTTAAACAGTATCCCCAATGGCTTGTGGTCGTTGGCGTCTGCACGCATTTGGGATGTGTACCATCTGGACAAAAGCCCAGCGATAATCGAGGACAGTATGGCGGATGGTATTGTCCCTGCCATGGTTCTGTGTATGATATTTCAGGACGAGTACGGGGAGGGCCAGCGCCACGAAATCTCGAGGTTCCGCCTTATACATTTTTAAATGAAACAACGTTAAAGGTTGGTTAGGAGTCCCCATGTCGATGCCATCGTCAGAAAAAAAGAAATCAGGATTTATTCAGTGGGTTGATGAGCGTCTACCAGTTTTCTCTTTTATTAATAAGGAATTGGTTGACTATCCAACACCTCGGAATCTTAATTATTGGTGGAATTTTGGCTCTCTTGCTGGAGTTGTGTTAGTTATTATGATTTTAACGGGCATTTTCCTAGCAATGTTCTATACTCCCCATGTGGATCATGCCTTTAACAGCGTTGAGCGCATTATGCGAGAGGTCAATTATGGCTGGTTGATCCGTTATATTCACATGAATGGCGCTTCTATGTTCTTCATCGTTGTTTATATTCATATGTTTCGAGGACTTTATTATGGATCTTATAAAGCGCCGCGAGAGCTTTTATGGATTTTAGGCGTGATTATTTTCCTCTTGATGATGGCAACAGCCTTCATGGGATATGTATTGCCGTGGGGCCAAATGAGTTATTGGGGCGCGACCGTCATCACGAATCTTTTTTCAGCAATTCCTTTAATTGGTGATCCCATTGTAACGTGGTTATGGGGTGGGTTTTCTGTTGCGAATCCAACATTAAACCGTTTTTTTGCCTTACATTACCTTTTTCCTTTTTTGATTGTGGGGATGGTTTTCCTTCATTTAATCGCCCTTCATCAACATGGCTCCAATAATCCGCTTGGTATTGACGCAAAGAAGCCCGGAGATAAAATCCCATTTCATCCCTATTACACGGTAAAAGATCTATTAGGTTTGGGTGTTTTATTGCTGATATGGGGGGCATTTGTTTTTTTTGCGCCCAATTTTTTTGGAGAGCCAGATAATTATATTCCTGCTGATCCGCTTGTGACGCCTGAACATATTGTGCCTGAGTGGTATTTCTTACCCTATTATGCCATTTTACGGTCTGTACCGGATAAATTGGGAGGCGTTGTTTTAATGTTTAGCGCCGTTTTTATCTTAACCTTAATGCCATGGTTAGATCGTTCCCCTATTCGAAGTGCGCGTTTTAGACCCTTATATAAGATCTTGTTTTGGATCTTTTTAATCAATTGCTTAATTTTGGGCTGGGTTGGTTCCCAGAAACCTGAGGGTTTACCTTTGATACTTGGAAGGATAGCAACTGTTTATTATTTTATTCATTTCTTAATTTTGGTGCCGATTTTGAATCGTATTGAACGTCCCCTTCCTTTGCCCGAGAACCTTCAAAAAAAATCTACTCTTAGTGGAGAGTTTGGAGGACACTCATGAGTCGCCGTTTTTTAAGAGAAATTTTTATTGTTTTTTTAAATTTGTTGGTCAGCGATGTCCTTTGTGCAAATCAACAATCTCCTCTTCCTCAAGAAAAGTGGAGCTTTGATAGGATATTTGGAACGTTTGATCGGGCTGAGCTTCAAAGAGGGTTTCAAGTCTATCAACAAGTGTGCTCCACATGCCATGGATTGAGCCACATCAGTTACCGACATCTCAAGGCTTTAGGATTTAGTGAAGCTAAAATTAAAGCAATTGCAGCTCAAAAAGAGGTGCAAGATGGTGTTGATGAAGAAGGGAATCCGATTAAAAGAGGGGGAAAGCCCTCAGATTACTTTCCAAATCCCTTTGTCAATGAGAAAGCAGCGAGGGCAGCTAATAATGGCGCAAATCCACCAGACCTTTCTTTGATCATTAAAGCGCGTAAGGGAGGGCCTCACTACGTGAAAGCCTTGTTAAAGGGATATACAGATCCGCCCTCAGGTATTCAGTTGGCGCCTGGGATGTCTTATAACCTTTATTTCAGCGGGCATCAAATTGCCATGGCGCCTCCTCTTTCAGACCATCTTGTTCAATATGCAGATGGAACGCCGGCTACCGTTGATCAAATGGCGCATGACGTTGTGACTTTTTTGGCGTGGGCATCAGAGCCTGAAATGGAGGAGCGTAAGCATTTAGGCGTCAAGATCTTAACGTATCTTTTAGTTTTTACTGTTTTAATGGGGCTTATAAAACGCCAAACTTGGCGTCGACTTGAAGAATAGAGAGAGCAATGGCAACCTTAGTTGTGACAGAGGCATTAGTACAGTGCGCGGCCGGAGCAACACCGAGTGCCATGACAATTGTTGGGAATGTCATCGCAGGCGAGGGAATGGTCGGGAATATAAGTAGCGCTATACCTTTTGTAAATGTTGAAAGTTTCTCTGTTTGCTCAATTCTTGCAGCAGAAACACTAGGAGTTGATACAGAATGCGTGCCGGCTATTGAATCATGGGTACCTGGCGTGCCAACTGTTCTTATTGGTGAAGAGTTTGCTTTAGATCAGGCATCAATCCTTTCCTGTAACATCGGAGGCGTTATTACGATTGAGTTTCCGGGTCAAATTCAGATAATTGCCGCTGCTTAAATTTTAATAAACTCTTTAACATTTTATGGCATTCTAAAAGTGTAGATAAAAGAGACGGAGGATTGTGATGAAACATCTCGCCCTTCAACTTCAAAATTATCGACTAACAACAGCAGAAATCCTGTATCATCTCCCCGATCATCCAGATATTTTACAAACGTTTATCTGGCAAGAGTATGATCTTTTACCAAATTTTCCTGAACTTCATAAATTTCTTAATTTTTGGGCGCACAATATTGAGGGACGTATGCATTCAGTAACTGTTTCCCATGTAAACCTTATTAAACCATCTGAGTTTAAATACACGCCTTATTCTCTGAGCCTTCATTAGACAGATAAGAGGACTTAACCATTTTTTAATAAGCATTTGATAGTCTTATGGAATTAATTAACGATCGGATATCAAAATGCTTAAAAATCTTTTCTTTTTTATTATGAGTGTTGTTATCAGTGGATTGAGCAATGCAGAGGCTGTAAATCTTCCAACAAATAATGCTGGAAAAGCTTTAAAATCAGCTGTTTTAGAAGAAGATTATCAAAAATTAAGCCATGTATTGGACAGTACTTTAAATGGCGTTATAGCCGCCATTACAGTCGTCGAACAGAGTGTCGATCGACAAAAATTAGAAGGAGCTCTTGCAAATCTCAATGAAAGATTAGATATCACAGCAATATTTTCTGGAATAAATCTAGGCACACCAGGATTAAATGAAGCCAAAAATAATGTAAAAATTTTGTAAATAATGTAAAAGCTCTCCTCACTCAATCTATTAAAGATATTGTGGGCATCCAAGGAGCAAAAAGGCAATTTGGCGAAAAACCAGAGTTTAAATCATGGATAAATGCATTAGATATTCTCGAAAATAAAACAAAATCAGAATTACATCACGGAAAAGATTTTTTAGAAGCCGTTTTTGCTTATGCTAAAGCTAACTTTATCACGACATCTGCTCAAGCAACAGTTAAAGAAAAGCAAACGTTTAAAGTATTGCAGCTGCAAAAAAACAAGAAATTACTCATTTTTCTCAAGCTCTTCAAAAGGCTGTTTTAGAAAGACAGGAAGCCTATAAGTTGGCCCAAGATGAAAGAAATAAAATTAAAACGAAAAAATAAACATAGTGAGGGCGGTTAAACCTCTTAAGGTTGTATTTTTACCGCTTGCAATTTAATTTGCCCTATTAAAGTCCCTATCCACTAACGGCAGGGATTCTTTATTTAATAATTTTGCGTTCATTCTTGATTTCGGGGATGAAAAGCGTGTTCCAAGCCCCCCTAAAAGAAAGGGGGGTGGCCGAGGGGTAATCCAGAAGACGTACGATCTGTTTTCTTTTGTTAATTTTTCCAATCAACGTTTTGAAGGATATGAGGGTATTGATGGAGTTCCTCTGGTAAGCTTGACTTTGTCAAGTGCATACCCGATAGTTCTACCCTTTTTAGACGTTTTAGGGTTAATAAAGGAATGAGAGGCCTAAGATCATCACCTAAACAACGATTAGAGGATAGATTTAGGTAAGTAAGTTTGACGAATTGCGGTAAGTTCTCAGGCAATGTTGTTAATCCACAATCACTTATAATCAATGTTATTAGTTGCGTTAGTGAATATTTTAGTAGGGAGAACACCACCTACAAACCAATTAAACCCTACATTGAGTTCAGTGAGATTGACGAGTTTTGAGAAATTCTGAGGCAATATTGTTAAGCCGCATTCATATAGGTTCAATGCCCTCAGGTGTGTCAGTGAGGGTATAGATGTTTCTAGGGCATCTTGGTCACAGAGATTACGGGATATATCTAGGTTTATGAGAGCAGAATATCGAGAAACTATGACCTCTAAGAAATGAAAGGGAAGTTTGGGTTTAGGAAGCCTATAAGTTGATAGCTCTACGAGTTGTTTCTGGGTCTTTCCTATCTCAAAAACTTTGGCGTTTTGGGATAATCTCTGTTGCATTGTCTTATCGCCTGTTTCCCATAAACGATTGAGAGTAGGACCTGAGACATAAGAAAGGATGAGGGCCATCACATCGTCAGGGAGCATTTTAAGTAAATATGAAGTAGCGGCTGAGGATAAAGCTTGTTGCTCATCTCTCAGGTCTGTGCCCCAGAGAGGAGAAAGAACATAGATATTGATCAAGATGGCAGTCAGGAGAGAGCGTAGTTTCATTTAATTATTTTCGTGTAAAAAGACCTATGACAAGAAAGATATAGGTGTTATTTTCTGATTGTCAATAATATATTGAAAGATGATAAGGCGTGTTCAAAAAAGGATGATTTCTTGATAAATATAACAGGAAAAAGGTTGAGTTTTTAAATGAAATTTGTTACTATTAATGGAGAGGGTTGAATGGCTGGCAAGCCCTTCAACATTCTTCTCGAGAGAGCCTAAGGGATTGATCACCCCCATGTAAGATAAAATAAAAAACAGGTAGGTTTAACGTTTAACATGGGAGAAAGCTAAGATGCGATAGATAAGAAAAAGAAGTAAAGTCTAATAAGATAGTAGGAAATAAGAGTTTTAAGAGGCTTGGATTTAAAGATTTAAGCGAATGAGTTTCTGCGCCCTAAAACAAGGTTAAGAACAAACAGGAAGAAAGAGAGAAAAACAAAAAAATGACTTAGTGAAACACCATTCGTACATCCAGGGATGTACACCACACCTTCTGATTCTTCACTCAGGTTGAAGATGGGGGAAAAGTTCTTACCTTCCCTTGGTACCAGGGAAAGAGAGAAACATCAAAATTGGATCTTTGATATTGTAAAGAAGTTAGGAAATTTCTTTTTAGGCAGCTGGCAACTGGCAACTGGCAACTGGCAACTAATGGTGATTGATGAGGACAGGATTAGATGGCTACTTCGCCGTCATCCTTGGCCTTGTGCCGAGGATCTCAGGCAGCCTAAAAATGTTAATAGGCACCAGAAGATTTTAAGCGTACGTGGCAGGCACAAAAGGGGCCAGGAGACAAAGGAGAAGTTTCTGTCCTCACCGTCTTTATAGATTCCCGCCTCCACGGGAATGACACCATAGGAAAAATGCCAAAAGCTCTCAACCGTGTGTGACAGGCACGGGTCAGAGAGTGGAATCCCTGTTTTGGTTTCTCTAGGAGAGAAGAAGTAGTCAAGGAAAAGCTCCGAGAGATGAAGAATTCTTTTTTTTGTCATCCGTGGCTTCTTTCTTGTCATCCCCGTGCAGGCGGGGATCCAGGAAATGCTGAAGGGAAACGATTGGTGACATGATGGATCTTTCGGTCTCTTGAGATCCTTGGGACAGGCCCAAGGATGGCAAGATTGGAATTTGATAAAGAAAGGAAGAAATAACAAAAATTCTCACAAGGTTTAAGCCTTATTGAGAACAACTTAAGAAGCAAGGGGGGAGGGTTTAAATGAAGAGGAACCAACCCTTGATCCTTAAGAAAAAAAGAAGTCTTGTGTTCGGAAAGAAGAAGAGGAACTCATGATTTCATCAAGGTGAACAAAACAAAAGAAGGAGAAAAAAATGTTTGGAAATAAAGGGTTAAAAACTGATGAGCTGCAAGAGTACCACCCACAAGGTCATCCCCGGCCTTGTGCCGAGGATCTCAGGCAGCCTAAAAATGTTAATAGGCGCCAGAAGATTTTCCATCATGTGTGAGAGGTATGGTGTGGGAGAGATAAGCTAGATGCAGCGCTGCATATCCCAAAGCATATCAGATGTCGTAATAAATGATAATGTCGTATTGTGTTTTAAAATAGGTGAGAAATTCGATAATAATATTATCTAAGTCGAAAGCTCAAAAGGGAGATCTTATGAAAAGATTTATTTGCTTCCTAATTCTATGGATACATCCTACTTATTGTATACAGGAAATTTCATCTAAAGAGTGGCCCTCTCAAATTGTGCGATGGTCTTTAAAAGACAATAAAGAACTTATCTTTGTTGCTTGCTGGCATACAAATGATATTAATTCTCCTCAGCACAAGCGCATAAAAGATATTTTTCAAAATGAGAAGCCAGATATCTACATAATGGAAGGTTTCTGCTCTGCTCGAGAAGGGGTATCACCTGTGCGCTTAAAGAAAAAGTCTGCAGAAATCTGCGAAAAAAAAGGAAAATGCCAAGAAAATCTTTATGCTGCATACCTTGCCACAAAATATCAGGTTAATTTTATAGGTGCAGAACTATCTGAAAAGGAGCAAATACCTTTATTAAAGAAGTATGGTTACTCACGTGAAGATGTCATATTTTATTTATTAGTGCAGCAACTCCCTTACTTTTATCGAGACGGCGACTTTGAAACTCATACTCAAAAATTCGATTCATCTTCATGGGAAAATATGTGTAATGCATTTTTAAAAAATAAGATTGCCACCTGGATAGAAGAAAAGGTATATTTAGACTATAATGATTTTCTTATATGGTGGAAACAACGATTTGGGGCTCCCCTAAACATGGAAAAAGAATTTTCTGGATGGAAAAAAGGATGCTCTTTTCATGAGTCAAGTAATAAGGAAGATGCTTTATATACATATACGCAGAGGATGGCTTATTGGTTTCATAATCATAGAGACAATCATCTCATAAACGTAATCAAAGATTCTGTTTCTAAAAACCATAAAACCCTCATTGTATATGGAATTTCTCATTTATCAAATCTTTGGGAAAGGTTGGTCAAAGCTTTTGGGCGCCCATCTTCAGTACAAATCATCCAATGAAATTATATTGTTGAGAAGTTGCTTTTTGTCGGTCGCCTTATTCCAAGAGATCTCTTTCGTTAATAGAAAAGAATTAATTAAACGAATCTCTTGACGTCCCCCCTGTTCCTCTGCGATTGATGAAGCATAAAGTTGATTAAAAGATGAGGATTCAATGGCAGGACATTCCCAGTTTAAAAATATTATGCATCGAAAAGGCGCTCAAGATGCAAAGCGTGCAAAGGTTTTTACTAAACTTATTCGTGAGCTCACAGTTGCTGCCAAAGAAGGAGGGGCAGATCTTTTAAGTAATCCACGTCTTCGCAGTGCTGTCATTGCAGCGCGTGAGGCGAATATGCCAAAAGATACCATGGAGCGTGCGATTAAGCGTGCTTCTGGCGGAGAAGATGGGGCAGACTACCAAGCCATTCGGTACGAAGGATATGGACCAGGAGGGGTTGCCGTGATTGTGGAAGCTTTAACAGATAATCGTAATCGAACAGCTGCAGAGGTTCGATCAAGCTTTACAAAGTATGGCGGAAATTTAGGAGAGTCGAATAGCGTGAGTTTTCAGTTTGATCAGCTGGGGCAAATTCTTTATCCCGTTTCCAAGGCAAGTGTAGATATTATGTTTGAAGCAGCTCTTGAAGCGGGCGCAAGCGATGTTGCCACAAACCAAGATCAGCATGAAATTTATTGTAAGGTTGAGGAATTGGCCGCTGTTCGCGACATGCTGATTGCTAAATTTGGAGATCCTCAAGCCGCAAAGCTTGTTTGGAAACCTCAAAACACAATTCCTGTTGATGCGGATACCGCTAAAACACTTTTCAAGTTCTTAGATGTTCTCGATGACAACGATGATGTTCAGAATGTTTATTCGAACGAAGATATCGATGAATCAGTCCTAAAAACATTAGAGCTTTAAGCATAACAAAAAAGAAAAAGGAAACGCTAAGTGCCAACAATTATTGGCTTAGATCCTGGGTTACGGCATACAGGATGGGGAATTGTGAAGGCGACGGGGAATGCTCTTAAATATGTGGCTCATGGTGTCATTAGTCCTTCGAGCAAACTTGATTTTTCAAATCGTCTAAACATTCTTCATCATGAGTTACAAGCAGTTATTACACAATATCAGCCAGCAGAGGCGGCCGTTGAAGAAACTTTTGTTAATATGAATGCTAACTCAACCCTTAAATTAGGCATGGCTCGTGGCGTTGTTTTATTGGTGCCAGCCCAGCATGGCTTAAAGGTAGCAGAATATGCCACCAACAGTGTCAAGAAAACAGTTGTCGGTGTGGGGCATGCGACAAAGGATCAAGTGGCTTTGATGGTTGAGCGCTTATTATATGGATGTAAGGGAGTTAAAGAAGATGCAGCGGATGCCCTTGCTGTTGCCATTTGTCACGTGCATACTTCATCAATTGAAAAGAGATGGAAGAACTGCGCATGATTAGTAAATTAACAGGCGTTATTGATTCAACTCATGACAATAGTGCGGTCATTGATGTGAATGGGGTTGGTTATAGCGTGCTTTGCTCTCAAAAAACCTTGAGCAAGTTCGGGAAATCGGGGGAGGCTATCACTCTTTTTACAGAAATGATTGTTCGGGAAGATTTCATGCAGTTGTATGGTTTTAAGACAAGCGAAGAAAGAGAGTGGTTTCGCCTATTTTTATCAGTACAAGGTGTGGGAATGAAAGTCGCTCTTGCGATCTTATCTATTGCGGAACCTCACCAGTTCGCAAGTGCTATCATGAACCAGGACAAGAATTTTTTTGCCCAAGCTGAAGGAGTGGGACCAAAACTTGCGATGCGCTTGGTTCATGAGCTTAAAGACAAGGTCAATAAGCAAATGCCTTTCGGGAATGTTGACACGAGTGCGGCGCTATCATTGCCCACGGTTGCTCTTCAAGACGCCCTGTCGGCATTAACGAACCTTGGTTATAAATTGGCGGAAGCTCAAGAGGCTTTAAATTTTGCCCAACAAAAAGCTGGGAAAGATGCTACAATTGAAGACTTAATTCGCTTCAGCTTAACAAAACTTGCGAGGATATAAAGCTTGCACTTGCAACGACTCACAGATCCAAATATTCTTGATGAAGATTTTACTGAAAAATCTTTGCGGCCAAGTTCACTTCAAGATTTTATTGGCCAGCAATCAGTGCGTGAAAACCTGAAGGTTTTCATTGAAGCGGCTCGCCAACGAGAAGAAGCTTTAGATCACGTGCTCTTTTATGGTCCTCCTGGCTTGGGAAAGACGACGCTTGCGCAAATTGTGGCGACGGAGTTAGGCGTTAACTTTCGGGCGACCACGGGGCCCATCATTAACAAACCAGGGGATTTAGCCGCAATTTTAACCAATTTGCAGCCCAAGGATGTTCTTTTCATTGATGAAATTCATCGGCTTAATCCAACGATTGAGGAAGTTCTCTATCCTGCGATGGAGGACTTTAAGCTAGATTTAATCATTGGTGAGGGGCCTGCAGCCCGTTCTATTCGAATCGATTTGCCTCCCTTTACCTTAGTTGCCGCAACTACGCGCACGGGATTAATTACCTCACCTTTAAGGGATCGCTTTGGTATACCTTTACGGCTTGAGTATTATACCCCTGCTGAACTTGAAATGATTGTAGCGCGAGCGGCGAGACTGCTCTCATTCACAATGACAGCTGATGGCATTAAGGCGGTCGCTCATCGAGCGCGGGGCACACCTCGTATTGCAGGGCGTCTTTTAAGACGGATGAGAGATTTTGCTGAAGTCATGAAGGTTCCTGAGGCTGATGCCGAATTTTGTGCGCAAGCCCTCAATCGATTAGGGGTTGATCAGGAGGGGTTGGATGCATTAGATCGGCAATATTTAAATCAGCTTGCACGCGTCTATAATGGAGGGCCAGTAGGTGTGGAAACGCTTGCAGCAGCCCTTTCTGAGCAACGAGATACGTTGGAAGATGTTGTTGAGCCATATCTTATCCAGCAAGGCTTTTTACAACGAACACCAAGAGGCCGCCAATTAACATCTGAAGCTTACCGTATTTTAGGTTTAGGCGCTTCTTAAACGATTAAGGAGTTGGTTTTGGACTCGGTTCATTTGTTGATTCCAGGCCTTTAATCGGGGGCATTGCAATCAAAAAATTAGAGGGGACTTTGCCATAACCATAACCGATGCGGAAAGGTAGTTCTCTTATAACTGCTTTTTGCTCAATGAAATAGCGAGCGAGATCAGGCTGTTTATAAGCCACAAAGCTTTCTCCGTAAGGCTCTTCATAAATACCAAAATATTTAAGCTGCCATTGATGTTGCTGCAGCACCCGATAGGGAAGACCTGTATCGTCCTGCAAGAGTAGGGTTGTATTTTCAAGAACGAATTCAACGAGTTTAGCAAAACCAACTTGATGAGGTGTGTAAGAGGCTGACTTAAACATTGTTGCCAAGGGAGCTTTCTTTTTTAAGAAAGAGGTAAATTGGTGAATATTGTAATCATTAAGATTCTGTCTAAAATAAGAGAGCGTTTGAGGTTTTTCATGGCCTTTTTGAAAAAACAAGATGTGGACACCTTGAGCTTGATCGTCAGGGCATTCAAGGAGTTCACCCTCAGCTGTAATTTTTACAAAAGTAATCGATTTTATTTCGGCTTGAGACCGCTTAAGAAGGGCTAGGAGGGTTGGTAGAACGCCATAATCAAAAAAGTCCTTGGACATATCCTTTGTAATAAAAAAACTGCGCTGGAAAAGAGAGCTTGTACCATTTTGAATGTTTTCAAAGTAGCTTCGTCGTTTCTCAGGCATGGCCAGCATTTCAAAATCAATCTTTCGCCCTACACGTTCAAGCCCTACAATGAGATATTCAGCACTATGAGGAAAGAACAAAAGAGCATTTAAAACATCCGGACCCCCCATAGGATAGAAAAGTGGCAAAGTGATGGGGCCCAAGTATTGATCACGCCAAGCTCTCATGGGAGCAAGCCGTTTTTCTTGAATGCTTTGCCAACGATATTCAAAGTCTTTAGAAAAGTCTTGCCATTCGTGGGTTTGCTCATACTCAGTGAAGGGGCCGCCTTGTGGAATGCCGGCTAAAAAGGTCGAAATTTGATCGATAGGAATAGGTTGCGAAAGCAGTGTGTTTTCATTATCGGCAAGCAAGGGAGTCGAAATACTTAACAACAAACTTAAAAATAATTGATAGAAAATTTTCATGGTCATGCTTCATTATATTAGTCTCAATGAGGTGTTTGTACTCTTCCGACAGAAATCCGTCAAATTGATAATTCATTCTTTAAAATAAAGGGATTTAAGGACAAATAATTCTCATTTATGCTTGGAAGTGTTATTGCGGAGTATGGTAAGCTAATGATGAAATTGAATGGTAAAATTTTCTTTTTATCTCAAGTGGTTGTTTTTCTTTCAATCAGTATTTTCTTGAGTTCTTGTGAGACACTGCTTCTTGAGTGTCATAAGGCTCGGTGTGGAGAGTTTGGTTTTAAAGAAGGCTCTCAAGAGATGGAGGAATGTGCAAATGATTTGTTGAAAAAAGAAAAACAAGAGCGTCGTCGCCAATCTTATGACGTTACTCAGAGTCGGGCTCAACAGCACTTGGATAGCGCACAAATAAAATGGAAGAAACGGGAACTTCAGCAAAAAAGTAGCCCAAAATAAGGCGAGAGTGTGGTTAACAGGAATTCTAAAAAAAGTGGCGTCCCCAGCGGGATTCGAACCCGCGTTGCCGCCGTGAAAGGGCGGTGTCCTAGGCCTCTAGACGATGGGGACATCGGCACAAGCTTTACTGGGTTATGAAATGAAAATCAAGCAAAATATTTGTCTTCTAAGTGAATATTATGAAGAGGAAAATGGCCCTATTTTTTACAAAAAAACGCGACCATTTATTGTTATAAGTGGTTGAAAATAAAAAATAAATAATTCAAAAATTTTAATAATTTTGTCGACACAATGATGGTTTTGTGTTATACTGGAAGTATAATAAAAAGGAGAAAAATATGGGGGATGCTTTAAATTTTGATGTTGTGATTGTGGGGGCTGGACCTGCTGGTCTATCGGCAGCCATTCGGTTGAAACAGCTGTGCGCCGAGAAATCTCATGAATTAAGTATTTGTGTTCTTGAGAAAGGAGCCGAGGTAGGAGCGCATATCCTCTCGGGAGCAGTTCTTGAGCCGCGCGCGTTGAACGAACTTATTCCTGAATGGAAGGAAAAAGGCGCTCCATTAGAAACGCTGGTGCAGCAAGATAAATTTCTTTTTCTCACTGAAAAAAAATCCTTTCGACTACCGACGCCGCCCCCCATGAAAAATCATGGAAATTATATTATTAGTTTAGGGAATTTTTGCCGCTGGCTTGCTGGACAAGCTGAGGCCTTAGGGGTTGAGATTTATCCTGGATTTTCTGTTGGTAAGACGCTGTATAATGATCGTGGGAA
Organism: Candidatus Paracaedimonas acanthamoebae; assembly: GCA_000743035.1. Classification (GTDB taxonomy): domain Bacteria; phylum Pseudomonadota; class Alphaproteobacteria; order Caedimonadales; family Caedimonadaceae; genus Paracaedimonas; species Paracaedimonas acanthamoebae. The sequence goes on along the minus strand of CP008936.1, from coordinate 1,276,976 downwards.
GGTGATTGGTGTGGAAACAACGCCAAGAGGCCTTGATGTCGAGGGACGCCAAAAAGATTCTTATGAGCCAGGCGTTCAAATTTTGGCACGTCATGTTGTCTTTGCAGAAGGATGTCGAGGATCATTAAGCAAAGAGCTTTTTGAGAGATTTCATTTGAACAGAGAGTGCCAACCGCAGACGTATGGTCTTGGCATTAAAGAACTTTGGGAGATTAAGCCTGAGAAGCATCAACAAGGTTTGGTGGTCCATACCCTTGGTTGGCCTCTTGATTCACAAACATATGGTGGGTCTTTTATATATCATTTGGAAAACCAGCAGCTGGCTATTGGGTTTGTGATTGGGTTGGATTATGAAAATCCCTATCTGAGTCCTTATGATGAATTTCAACGCTTTAAGCATCATCCTGCTGTTAAATCACTTTTGGAAGGTGGGCGACGCATTTCTTATGGGGCGCGAGCCTTGAATGAAGGTGGGTGGCAGTCAATCCCTCGATTGAGTTTTCGTGGAGGCTCATTGGTTGGATGTGCTGCAGGCTTCTTGAATGTGCCTAAGATTAAAGGCACACATACAGCAATGAAGTCAGGGATGATTGCGGCTGAAGTGATTTTTGATGCCTTAAGTCAAGGGGTAGAGCCTGAGGAAGGAATCCTTGATCAAGCGATTCGAAAGAGTTGGATTGCTGAAGAACTAAAACCTGTTCGCAATATACGACCTGGTTTTCAAAAGGGGTTATGGGCAGGTTTAGTAAATGCGGTTTTTGAGACGATATCGCGCGGAAAATTTCCATGGACCTTAAAACATCGTGAGGATCATCATTCGTTAAAGAAAGCAAAGAAATGCATCCCTATTTCGTATCCAAAACCTGACGGAGTTATTTCTTTTGATAAAATGTCATCTGTTTATCTTTCCAATACGAATCATGCTGAAGATCAGCCGTGTCATTTGCAATTGAAAGATTCTGAGATTCCTATTTCTTATAATCTTGCAAATTATGCGGCCCCTGAACAACGGTATTGTCCTGCGGGTGTATATGAAATTGTTCAAGGTGCCTCAAGAGAACAGAAGCTTCATATTAATGCGCAAAATTGCGTTCATTGCAAAGCATGCGATATTAAAGATCCATTGCAAAATATTAATTGGGTACCCCCAGAAGGGGGGGATGGACCTCGCTATCCCAACATGTGAAGAAAAAAAGATTTAATCTTTCTTTAGGAAATAAAAGGTAAAAAATAATGGATAACATTCATATTGCCGTGGCTGGCGCTTCTGGACGTATGGGGCAGCTGATTATTCAGCAAGTTCTTGCGTCATCTCAGACAACACTTTCGGGCGCTACGGTTTCGTGCACAAGTCCTTTAAATGAGGAACCGCTTACAAGGCTTTTTTCAAATGCACCTGAGGATATTATTTTAACCTCAAATGTAGCTGGGGCTTTTAAGGATGCTCAAGTGATCATTGACTTTACAGCGCCAGAAACGCTTCAAACACACCTTGATGTTGCGCTGCGAGAGAAAATTGGTCTCGTGATTGGAACGACAGGCTTATCAAAAGAGCAGTTCCAAATGTTAGAAAAAGCTTCGCTTACCATTCCAATTCTCTACTCTGCGAATTTTAGCTTGGGGATTAATTTGCTGATGGAGATGGTGAAAGAGGCCTCGAAAAAGTTGGGCGTTGCTTTTGATGTTGAGTTGCTTGAAATGCATCACCGTCATAAGCAAGATGCGCCATCTGGAACGGCTTTAGCCTTGGCAAGGGCAGCCGCAGAAGGTCGAAATCTCACACTTCAAGAGAAAGCCATCTATGATCGAACCCGTCAACGTCAATCTCGTCATGAAAATGAGATAGGCTTTGCTGTCTTGCGAGGTGGCAGTGTGATTGGCGATCACTCAGTTATATTCGCCTCAGATGAAGAGGTTGTTGAGTTTTCTCATCGTGCTTTAAAACGAGAATTGTATGCAAAAGGTGCTTTGAGGGCGGCTCTATGGCTTGCAAATCAGAAGCCAGGCTATTATAAATTTTCCGATATTTTAACATCCTCAGAGAAAAATACCGTGTCATGATAGGTCCAGTCATTATCCTCGTTGAGTCTCAGATTCCTCAAAATATTGGGAAGGCGGCTCGTGCGATGCTGAATTGTGAATTGAGAGATCTTAGGCTTGTCAGGCCTCTTGTTGATCCTTGCCATCGTGATGCGCGAGCGTTGGCAGCAGGCGCCGATGAAGTTCTAGAGCAAGCAAAAATATTTAATTCAACCAGCGAAGCTATTGCGGATTTGCATCGTGTTTTCTCAACAAGTGCCCGGCATCGAGATATGGTCGAGCTTCAGCTAACGCCAAAGAAAGCAGCAGACCTTTTTGTAGAGATGGTCCAAGAAAATCATCACATAGGTGTGCTTTTTGGGCCTGAGCGAGCAGGGCTTGATAATGAAGATGTCGCTTTGTGTGAAGGAAACATTTATGTGCCAGTTAATCCCGAGTTTAGCTCACTTAATCTGGCCCAAGCTGTCCTTTTGATCGCCTATGAGTGGTATCAAGCCAAAGCCAAATTCCCTGAGATGACCTTGAAAAAAGGAGAGGCCTCTTTAGCCACCCGTGAAGAATTAATGGGATTTTTAAACCAACTTGAGGGAGAGCTGGATCTTTCTGGTTATTTTAGAGCCGATCATAAAAAGCCTAAAATGCTTCGGACAATTCATAATATGTTTTCTAGGGTTCCTTTGACTTCTCAAGAGGTTCGGACCTTAAGAGGAATTGTGTCGGATCTTTCTGATCCCCAAGGTGAAAGAGCAAGAATGACAAAACGAAGACTTCAAAAATGTGAAAAAGAGAATAAAACTTAAGGTTGGAGTTCACGATTATAAACATTTTTTAATAATCGAATTGACAACAGGGGGGAATCCAGTATATCTCAAAGCAGCAGTATATTTTTAAAACCTTTCTTGTCCTTTGATAGAGTAATGTAAAGTATGACAAAACGTTTAAATTCTAAGTACAAAATTGACCGTCGTTTAGGAGTTAACCTATGGGGCCGTCCTAAGAGTCCAGTAAATTCACGTGCCTATGGCCCAGGCCAACATGGCCAAAATAAAAGCAAGCCAAAAGATTATGGTTTGCAATTAGCTGCAAAGCAACGTTTGAAAGGATATTACGGTAATATTGGTGAACGTCAATTCCGTCGTCTTTTCGAAGAAGCAATTCGTCGTCGTGGTGATACGGGTGAAAACCTTGTTGAACTTTTAGAAAGGCGACTTGATGCGGTTGTCTATCGGATGAAGTTTGTTCCGACACCTTTTGCTGCTCGTCAGTTTGTGAATCATGGTCATGTCAAAGTGAATGGTCGTCGCGTTAATATTGCGTCTTATCAAGTGAAGGATGGCGATGTTATTGAAGTCAAGGATAGCTCAAAACAAATGGCGTTAGTTCAAGAATCAGTGAATTCTCAAGAAAGAGAAACGCCTGATTATATTCAAGTTGATACCAATGCGCTTAAGGGAACATTTGTACGAGGACCTCAGCTTGCTGATGTTCCTTATCCGGTTCAGATGGAACCAAACCTTGTTATTGAGTTCTATTCTCGTTAGTAGGAACGCAAAAAAATTACCAAAAAAAGGAACTTTTTTAAGTTCCTTTTTTTTTAGGGAAGAATTAAAAGATGCGAATTTCTGTCATTATGCATGCCGATTTTGAAACACCGGGTGTCATTGAAGTTTGGGCTCGGGATAAAAAACATAAACTTAGTATTTTCAAACCGTATCAAGCTCAACTTTTGCCAACTACCGAAGAATTTGATTTCCTCATTGTAATGGGAGGACCTCAAAGTCCTCTTGATCTTGAGGAGGCACCCTACCTTAAAGATGAAATTGAATTAATTAATAAAGCTATTCAAACAGAGAAAATAGTGTTGGGTTTTTGTTTAGGGGCTCAACTCATTGGTGAAGCCTTAGGAGGCAAGACAGAACGAAGCCCTGAAAAAGAAATTGGTATTCATCCTGTTTCATTGACGCCAGAAGGTCTGAAAGATGATCTCTTTAAAAGGTTTCCTAAAACATTTAATGTTATTCATTGGCATAACGATATGCCTGGACTCACAAAGGATGCTCAGCTGCTTGCTTTTAGTGAAGGGTGTCCTCGTCAGGCTATTCGGTACGGGGCCCGTGTTTATGGATTCCAATTTCATATGGAAATTACTCAACAAGGGATAGCAGAGTTAATTAAAGCATGCCCCGATGATTTAAGAGCTGGAAAATTTGTTCAAAGTCCAGAAATACTTATGAATCAAAGCTTGGAAGACATTCATCAATACATGTATCTCTTGCTGGATCAAATTGTGGATAAAGGGGTCTTAAATTAATTTAAAATTGAAAAAGGATGTATTTACTCTTTTTTCTAAATTGACGAGTCCTAGCTAAAAGATTTAATTTCTAATTTTAATGGGATACTCCTTTAAATTCTATGAAGAAAGAAAAATAAAATGCGTGATGCTTCTACGCGGGAAAAGGCCATAGCTGTTAGTTTAACGATTATAGGTGCAGCACTTCTTGGATTTTCACCAATCTTTGTTCGGTTAAGTACGATTGACCCCCTCTCAACAGGTTTTTTTCGTTTCTTTTTAGCTTTTCCATTTTTATTTAGTTGGATGCTGTTTGACCATAATCAAGACATTCAATCTAAAGCGCCTCGAACCAAGAGAGAATATTTCTTATTAATCTCAGCCGGCGCTTTTTTAGCTCTCGATATTGCTTTTTGGCATTGGTCTCTTCATAAAACATCAGTTGCCAATGCAACCCTTTTAAATAATTTAACGTCTATTTTTGTTGCCACCATTTCTTGGCTTGTATTACGAGTAAAGCTAGGAAGAGCAACTGTTATCGGAATTTTGCTCGCAACATTAGGGGCCGCTCTTCTTGTTGGAGACCGAGATGACACACATGTTTCTCAGCTTCTGGGAGATAGTCAGGCTTTAATTTCTGCGGGTTTCTATGCAGGATATGTGCTGGCCGTTAAGCAGTTACGGCAACATTTCAGCGCGGCGACAATTATGACATGGTCTGGGCTTGCGAGTATGTATACTCTGGCGTTGATGATGGGAATTTATGAGGATCATTTCTTGCCCACACACTATCAAGATTGGTTGCCTATTATTGGACTTGCAATCATTGTCCATGTTCTTGGTCAAGGTTTTGTGGCTTACGGGATGGGGCATCTAACGGCGGCTTTTTCTTCAGTTGCCTTAATGATCTCCCCTATTGTGTCTACTATTATTGCCTGGTACTTGTTCTCAGAAGAGCTAACTTTGATAAAAATTCTAGGTGGAATCATTATTCTTATTGGGCTTGTGATTGCTCGAGAGAATGAAAAAAAATTATCAATTCAAAATTAAGGAACTCATATGCGTCGCTATCGTGCAACAAAAATAGTTGCAACCCTTGGTCCGGTAAGTTCTTCTCAAGAAGTAATTGAGCAACTTTTTCTTAAAGGTGTAGATGTCTTTCGTCTTAACTTCTCGCATGGAACACATGAGACTCATCTCAAAAATTATAAGATTATTCGTGCATTAGAAACAAAATACGGACGCCCTATCGGTATTCTACAAGATTTACAAGGGCCTAAATTACGAGTGGGGGCCTTTAAAGAAGGTAAAATTGAGCTTAAAGCTGGCGACCATTTCAGATTTGATCTTGACCCTACACCAGGTGACTCTACGCGAGTCAATCTGCCTCACCCAGAAATTTTTTCTGCTCTTCAGAAGGAAACCGATCTTTTACTTGATGATGGTAAATTACGCCTTAAAGTACAAAACTATGGCCCCGATTTTGCAGAGACGACAGTTATCATTGGTGGTCCTTTGTCCAATTCTAAAGGAGTTAATGTTCCTGGTGTCACTTTACCAATTTCAGCATTGACTGAAAAAGACCATAGAGACTTAGCATTTGGCCTGGAGATGGGGGTAGATTGGGTTGCTTTGTCTTTCGTCCAAAGAGCAGAAGATGTGACGGAAGTAAAGTCCATTATAGGCAATCAAGCAAGCGTTATTGCTAAACTTGAGAAGCCCATGGCCATTGAGCATCTTAACGAAATTGTTTCAGTTGCGGATGGGATTATGGTCGCACGAGGTGACCTTGGTGTTGAGATGCTGCCTGAGGAAGTACCTAATCTACAAAAGAAAATTATACGCGCCTGTCGCATGACTGGCAAACCAGTTATCGTGGCTACCCAAATGCTTGATTCCATGGTACACCTTCCAACGCCGACGAGAGCTGAAGCTTCGGATGTGGCAACAGCTGTTTATGATGGAGTTGATGCGGTTATGCTCTCTGCAGAGTCAGCCTCTGGATCTTACGCTCAAGAATCAGTTTCTATGATGAATCGCATCATAGAGTCAGTTGAAAGAGATCCTTATTATTATCAACATTTAAGAGATAGTAGAACACCATGGCAGGCAACATCTGCAGATGCAATTACGGCTGCTGCACGGCAAGTTTCTGAGACTATTTCGGCATCTGCTATTGTGACATTGACGACTTCGGGATCTACCACTTTGCGAGCAGCAAGAGAGCGGCCTCAAACACCTATTTTAGCGTTAACCCCTAATCATCAGGTGGCACGTCGCCTTTCTCTTGTATGGGGAACTCATCCTATAGAAATGCAAGATTTTGATTCTATTATGGAAATAGATCCACGTGTTTCGCATCTTGCTATGCAAAATGGATTTGCGCAGATAGGAGATAACTTAGTCCTAACGATTGGAGGAGATTTCTCGCAGTCAGATGCTCCCCGCGTTTTTTATTCGGGGACGACGCGTGTATTAAGCATTATAGCCGTGGGTGAGGTATAGATCTTGCAGGATGATAGCACCTTTTCGGGCCGTTTGAAACGATATGCTCATGTTTCAACAGCAATGAGTAGTGCTGCTATGCGTCTAGTCGGTGAACGCTATTTTGGCCTTTCGGTTGATCATGAATCTCTGGCTCACGATCTAACCCATGCACTTGGGTCTCTGAAAGGGCCAGTGATGAAGATTGCCCAGATGCTAGCATCAATTCCTGATAGTATTCCTTCAGAATATACAACTAAATTTTTACAGCTTCAGGCAAATGCTCCTGCTATGGGGTGGCCTTTTGTAAGGCGGCGAATGACAGCTGAATTGGGACAAAATTGGCAAGGTAAATTTAAAAATTTTCAACATGAAGCAACTTTCGCTGCATCACTTGGTCAAGTTCATAAGGCTGAAAGTAAAGAAGGGAAAATACTTGCATGCAAGCTTCAGTACCCTGATATGAACTCGATTGTGGAAGCCGATTTAACTCAATTGAAGCTAATTCTTTCTCTTTATGAAGCCTCTTTAAAAGCTCTTAAAACACAAGAAATTTATGAGGAAATTAAAGCACGTTTATGGGAAGAGCTTGATTACGAGTTGGAGGCAAAACATATTGCCCTTTATCAATATATCTTAGGAGATGAACCTTCAATTCGCCTTCCTGAAGTTGTTCCACATCTTTCGACTAAACGCCTTTTAACAATGACATGGCTTGAAGGTAACCCCCTGAAAGCGCTTCTAAATCTCTCTCAAGAAGACTGCAATCGCCTCGCACAAAATGTTTTTCGAGCATGGTATAAGCCTTTTTACCATTATGGAGTGATTCATGGTGATCCTCATCTTGGAAATTATACATTTGCTTCAGATGGTATCCTTAATCTACTCGATTTTGGGTGTGTACGAAAATTTCCGGCACCTTTTGTGAAAGGTGTTATTGATCTTTATTATGCCATGCTTCGGCAAGATATAGATTTAGCAGTGTCAGCTTACGAAAGTTGGGGGTTTAAAAATTTATCTAAAGAACTTATAGAAGTCCTTAACCTCTGGGCAAAGCTTTTATATGAACCTTTACTTGAAGATCGTGTTCGTCCCATTCAAACTGATAATAGGGGTACCTATGGTAGGGAGATTGCCTATCAAGTTCATACAAAGTTACGAGAGTTAGGGGGGGTCTGCCCTCCTCGAGAGTTTGTTTTTATGGATAGAGCTGCTGTTGGTATTGGTTCGGTCTTTATGCACCTAAAAGCAGAATTGAATTGGCATCAACTATATCAAGAGCTTATTAAAGACTTTAGTATAGAAAATGTTGAACAGCAACAAGCAAGAGCCTTAAGTAAATCGCATCTTTTATAACCCCTCATTTTCACTTTGAGGTTTTCAAAATTCAATAAGTTGTTGGAGAATCTTCTAGAAAATATTTTTTTACAATATGGTAAAATTCTCCTTGTCGCTCCATGAGCGCAAGAGACATGATTGTAAATTCTATGCGACGCTCGCATTTCCTTGAGAATTCTTCTAAAAGAGATGTGCGTCGTTCTATAGGAAGATAAGAGCGTAGCGATTGAATCTTAATGTGAGGTAGATAATCAAACGAGGCATTAAAATCATATTTAGAGTGTGAATTTTGTAATAACAGTTTTTGGGATGCAATACGGATTTCAGATAATTTTTCGAAGGGACCAGCTCTAATACACAAGCTATTGCTATTCCCAAGAATGACACTTGTTTGAGCATATCCTTTAAAAATAGATATGAATTGAATGGCATCAAAAGCATTTTTCAGAAGGGCTCGATCCTGAGGGGCAACGTTACGAATAAAACCTAAAGTCAAATGTAAATTTTGTTTGGGGGCATAAATGACTTCCTCTAAAGAAGCTTCAAGACGAAGGTTATGCGCTAATTTTTCTTTAAGCTTATCTTCAAAAAGAACTGCAAGGAAAAGATTTTTATACATTTTAAGTAAAAAATAAGGGAGTTACAAAACTCCCTTACTTAAAGTAGTAATATATCAAGTTAGCTTAAGCTGCTGTTTTCTTGATAAGAGCATTATATTTCTTTGAAAGACCCTTCACAGCAATAACCCAAGCACCAACAACGACACCAACAACACCAGCAAGGTAGGGGGCAATTGTCATAATATCGCCGGCTGTTGCAATCAGGAGACCCTGTTGAACATAACCACCACCAGCTTTTCCTAAACGTCCACCAATAACATCAACGGCAGCCTTACCCTTAACCTTGAGCTCTTGATCAAGAGGGATGTAAGCCATCTCTTTTGTGGGGTCAAAGTTTGAGTACTTTGTACCTTTACTGAGGATATTTTGAATCGCTCCAATATAGGTTGCCATTAAGGTTGCAGTGAGACCAAAACCTGCCACAAGCGGTGTGAGCTCGTCTTTGAAAAGCACGAATGCAAAGAATAGCGCGCCTGTAATAATCAAAACAGCAGGTGTTACGATCGCACCCGTGAACCAACCAAACTTACGTACGATACCTTTTGTGAACCAGATCAGAAGCATGGTTACGATACCTGTTGCACGAGAGAATTTACCCATGAAAGCACCATAATCATTAGGATTTGGGAAAGCTTGCTTCAATTGGTCTTTCCATACAACTTCAATAAGGTTGATAGATACACCATAGGCTAATACGAGAATTGCAATGTAACCAATGTAAGGAGAACTAAAGATCAACTTAAAGCTCTCGCCAACACTTAATTTTGGCTTGTCCTTCTTCTCTTTTTTATTTTTTGGTGCAGATGCATCGTAGAAACGAGGATCTGTAAGAACATACTCTGTAACCCACCAATAAAGCGCAATCGCTGCAACACCGCAAAGGACAACAGCGCCCATCATGTAATTCAAAGAATATCCCCAAGCATCAATTTCAGGAGGGAGTTTATCTTTAATTTCTGAGAAGTATTCAACAGTTGTTCCTGAAAAGATGAGAGCAACGTTTGCAATTAAACCGAACATTGCATAAAAGCGCTTTGCTTCTTCAGTTCGCGTAATATCGTTAGCAAATTGCCAGAACAGAAGCGAAATCATGACAGACCCCCAAAGCTCAGCAAGGACGTAGAACAAGGAGTATGTCCATACACCATAAATAGGGAAAATCCATTTAAGGTTGGGATAATTTGCTTGAAGATTTTGAATTGTTTCAAGGCTTGGGTGAATAAGTTCACGATTTGGATAAAGGTAAAAAGCAAACAATCCAAAAAAAGCGATAAACACAACGACAATTCCATAAAAAAGTCGTTCACGATTAACAATATTAGACAATTTTGTATAAAGCAAAACAAACAAAATGGCGGATGGCATAACACCCCAGCCTTTTAAGAAGCTAAGTACTCCAGCGCCTGAGTTAGGAGCTGTCATAATAAGGACGTCTTTAACATCTCTTAAAATAGTATAATTAAAAAGAATAAAGAACATAATCATGCCCATGGGCAAGAATTTTTTAAGTTCGTGTGCATAGATAGGCCATAGTGCAGCACGCACAGGACTAAACTCTGCTGGTTGTGTACCTTCTTTATTGGTTGCCATTTTACTTTCCTATAACATTGATAAACTTACTAGGTTTGCTTTGCATATCTGAAAAGAACATAATAATAAACGTAAAATTCTGCATATGCCTATGCAAAAAACGCAAAGCATCTCTTTTATTTAGACTTTATGTTAAAATAAAGCAATTGTTTTTAAGAGAAAAATTTGAGAACATAATATCCAATAAGAGAAATCTTTATTGGATATTGTGCTTTTTATAAAGTTACGATGCAGGTAAAGCTTTTTTAAGATTAAAAGAATCTTCTGCTTTTACAGGTTGATTTGTTGGTGAGAGCTTGTCTTCGTGTGTTGGCTCTCTGAGCATATAACCACGGCCCCAAACAGTTTGAATATAGTTTTCATCGTCTAAAGCATCAGCAAGTTTCTTGCGAAGTTTGCATACAAAAACATCAATGATCTTAAACTCTGGCTCTTCCATTCCACCATAAAGATGATTTAAGAAAATTTCTTTTGAAAGAGTCGCTCCTTTACGAATGGCAAGGAGTTCTAGAATAGAATATTCTCGACGTGTGAGTTTAAGAGGTTTTCCTTTAGCTTCTACAGTTTTTGCATTTAAATCAATTTTAAGTTGGCCAATCTGAATAATCGAATTAGGATGACCTTTTGAGCGTCGGATAATGGCGCGGACGCGAGCAATGAGTTCATCTTTGTTAAATGGTTTCGTCAGATAATCATCGGCACCGAAACCTAATCCTTTAATTTTATCATCAATCTGAGAAAGACCTGAGAGAATTAAAACAGGTGTTGAAACTTGGACAGATCGAAGGCGACGTAATATTTCATACCCATCAATATCAGGAAGCATTAAATCGAGGAGAATAAGATCATATTCATAATGCCTCGCGATTTCTAAACCATCTTCACCAATATCTGTAGAATTACAAACAAATCCTTGCGCTTCCAAAGCAATTTGAATGGTTTTAGATGTGGCAGCATCATCTTCAATTATTAATACACGCATTTTTCCTCCCCTAAATTTATTCTATTTTTACACTATTATTTGAACATATTTCCTTAAGATTGTTAAGTTTAATTTACGAAGGTTAACAATGTATTAATTTCATTCGTATTCATGAATACGAACTGAAAAGCTAATAATTTAACAATAAAGTGCCTAATTGGGGCAAAATTATGATTGGTTAATAGCTTGCAAGAGGAAAATGCATTTAACGTTGTTGGCTTACTAAGTTTAAGTCTTTTATTTATTAATATATTCAAAGGCTTTGCCTTAGATCCTAAAGGAGATGTTATAGGGGAAGAAAAAAGCTGGCTTGCAATAAAATATAGCCAAGGGCTAACACGAAATTTACTCTTGTTAAGGCCTTGATATCATTTTTATTGTTTTGGGCAAGTTAAGCTTTGTCGGGCTTTTTCAGCCATTTTTTTAACATTTTGAGCCTGATTGGGAAACTCTTCTCGAAGTTGTTCAAGGGTGGCACATGCGGCTTCTGTTTTTCCTAACCCTTTAAGAGAGAAGACAAGTTTAATAAGAGCTTCAGGGGCTTTTGCAAAGCTTAACTTTTTTGCTTCTTTATCTTTAGGATCCGTTGATTTTTCTATTAATTTATAAGATTTGTAAGCTTCTCCAAAAGAAACCGATGCCCGGCGATAATCTCCTTGGACATAGTATGTTTCACCAAGCCAATATTTAGCATTAATTACTAAAGGGTCTTTTGGGTAATTTTTAATAAGCTCTTTTAAAGAATTTTCAGCAGCGTTATATTCGCCTTGTGTTAAAAACTCCTGTGCTTTTGCGTAAAGTATTTGAGCATCATCTGTTCTAAGTGTTGTTGCATCTGAAGTTGTCGGCGTTAAATCTTCTTCAAGATTCGCTTGCGTTTTTTTCTCTGGCAGGGATGTAAGAGAAGAAATTGCGGGCACGTTTTTTAAGTTTAAACGATGTTCAAGAACTTCAACTTTATCGGTCAATTTTTGAACTTGTGTTTCTAATTGTATGAGACGTGATTCAGTCGTTCCATAGGCATCGTTGGGAAGAACAGGAGGAACATCTTCTTGAACAATTTCTTGATCTAGAACGTCGGCGTCGATAAGTTCTTCTGCTTTCAACTGATAGGAAAAAGCTAAGATGAAAGCTGTTGATAAGAATAATTTTTGCATTTTTACCTCTATACTAATTCTAAAGAGAGTTGTATCTCAGACATACGATCTCGTCTAGTCACATTCAAAAGGAGCTTATAATGCTCAGCATTTCAGCTATCGAAGAAATTTTCAAGAAATTATCTGTTCTTAATCCTGAACCTACAACAGAGCTTGAATATAAAAATCCTTATACTCTGTTGGTCGCAGTCGTTTTATCAGCCCAATCTACAGATAAAGGCGTTAATAAAGCGACACGTACTTTATTTGAGAAGGTATCTACTCCGCAACAAATGGTTGAGTTTGGAGAAGAAAAATTAAAGCAGGCGATTCAAACAATAGGGTTTTATAATACTAAAGCAAAAAATATTATCCGTCTCAGTGAAATTTTAATTCAAGAACACCAAGGACAGGTTCCTCAGAACCGCGCGGCTTTAGAACAATTGCCGGGTGTTGGTCGTAAGACAGCAAATGTTATTTTGAATACTGTTTTTGGTAAACCTGTTATAGCTGTTGATACGCATATATTGCGTGTAACCAATCGTCTTGGAATTTGTACGGCCAAAACACCTTTAGAGGCTGAAAAAGCATTGATGGAAAAAATTCCTTCTAAATATCTTCAGCATGCACATCATTGGCTTATTCTGCATGGTCGCTATATATGTCAAGCACGTAAGCCAAAATGTTATCTCTGCCCTGTTGTTGATATATGCGAATATAAAGAAAAAAATTTAGTTAAAAGTAAGACTTAACTATCATTTTGTTCGTCAGAAGCTGTATTTTCTTCTGGGGGCTCGCCTAGCCCTTGATAAAATGCTTTTATTTCATCACTTAAAATAGGTTTATTTTCAGTAACTGAAGGGGAAGAGAGTTTTTTAGATTGGATGATAGAACCATTACACTCTTTCACCCACACATCATAAACAGGGTGTTCTAAAGCAGAAATAGAAGGGTGTGAAGCAAACATCCATCCTTGAAAAACAAGGTTTTCTTGGTTGTTGGGTTTTATTTCAAATATTTCTAAAAATGCCGTTGATTCCGGCGGATCTTCAGGGGCCGCCTTTTGGCAAAGGTGAGGGATGATACGTAAAGTGCCAAACTCAATGGGCTTATTCATTTCAGCTGCAATGGTAATAACACGCCCTGTAACTTTGTCGAGAGCTTGAAGATGGATTTTGTCTGTAACATAGACTTCTTGCTCTTGGGTTTTAGGTATTGTGTTCTCTTGGGAAGGAGGCGTAATTTCTGTCGCATACCCTCTGTTTGCAAGAGCACTTCCAATAAGGCAGAAAGCTAATATTTTCACTATTTTTTCTCTGCTGTAGGAGCGGTTTCTCCTTTTTTCGCATCTTTAGCGCTGAAAATAAGCTGTCCAATCATCCCCTCTAAACTAACGGCTGATTGAGTATGTTTAATTTCTGCACCTGAAGAAAGGTTTTCATCAGCGCCCCCAGGAATTAAAGCAAGATATTTATTTCCCATAAGACCATCACTTAAAATTTCTGCGGAAGAATCCTTAGGAAGTGCTACGTCAGAAGCTGAAGTAAAGTAGACAACGGCAAGGTAGGTCTGTGGATTAATTTCAACTTTTTTCACAGTTCCTACCTTAACGCCGCTTATGCGAACATCGCTGCCTACAAAAAGGCCATCAATGCGATCAAATTGAGCCCAATAAGGGATTCCTTCACTATTTTTATATCCGCTACTCATATAGGCAAAAGTAAGGAAAAAAATAGCAATTAAGAGGACAACACCACCCATAACAGTTTCAATTAAATTATTTCGCATGTCTAATTATCTATCCTTAATATTTATTGAATATCCATATTAATATAGATTATTCTCTTTTTTTCATAGGCATTAAACTTGGTTCTGTTACTCTTTCATCTCTACCTAATTCATATTCAAATCTTTTTTGATCAGCTTCAGATAAAGGGATCGTCGTTGGTTGTGAATCTTCTACAACCTGCGAAGGGAAGGTGGCAGAAGAGGATGCTGCGTTAGCGGTAGCACCTTTACTTTTTGCACGTTTCCTTGGTGTGGTTGAACCCGATTTTTTGCTTTTAGAAGTAGATGCCTTTGAGGTGGAAGAAGAATCCTTTTCTTTATCTTTTATCTTCCTTGTGACAGACACTAAAAATTGGATTCCTTTAGGTTCTTCCTCTTCTATAGACTCTTTCTTCTTTTTTTCTTTTTTTGATTTAGATGAAGTTGCCTCTGTTTTTTGTTCTGGTATAAAGAGCTTTCCATCAGTATAATTGAGCATATAAGAAGCCAGGTTTGATTCTGTATGCTTTAATGTCTTCTCTTTTTGAAGGCGGGCTAAAGTACTTTGATCAGGCCTTTTATCAGTATCTGAGCGTTTTACTTTAAGATGGTGCGTTTGAAGCGATAGCTCTTTCTGTGTCTCTTTGAGTAACTCTTCTGCCATTTCCATGTCTTTTTGATTCAAAATTTTTTCTAAATCTTCTTCAGTTGTGATGCAAAGTAAGCGAAGGGCATTTTCTAAATTCTGCATTTTTATAAAGTCATCAAATTTTAGGGCTTTTTTCAAGTCATTTTCTTTGCCATATAACATGCCTCTAAATCCGATAAACATATCCACAGGTGGAATATAAATCATAGAATGAGTATCATTTGGTCCTTTTATTTCGTCGGCGCGCATGGCAAGAAGAATATAAACAGCAGGAAATTCATCTGGCGCAAATAAGGTTGGAGACTTTACTGGTTTAATTGTTGGTAATAAATAGCTTGCCCAAGCTGCGAACATGTTTGCCTGAGGAGAAGAGGATTCCACTGTCATATCAGCGGACAGATTTGCGACAGGCTTCACTTCCTCTATTTTTTTCTCTTCCTCTTTTTGCTTTAGCTCGCTACCTTTAGATTTCGAGCTACTTGTAGAGTTACGTTGTAAGACAGTGCGTCTTTTTCCTGCTTTGGGAAGAGCAGTGCTTGTTGGCTCTTCTGTGGTTATGCTTGTATCTGTTGGAGCGGTAGAGGAGGGAGATGCTTGGTCTGAAGAGGACTGAGCGAGCTCGATATCTGATAGAGGGGCGGAGGTAGGACGAGGTGACTCAACATCACTCAAAATCTCTTCGTTTTCAACCAGGCTTGCTTTTCCTTCATGCGACAATGAACAAGCAAAAACACAACACGCCATAATTTTAAGCATCTTATTTAACATATTTATACTCCTGTAAAGTCAATCTATAATTTTCGCATGTCTTCTATCAAACAAAAATTATGAGGATTTGAATCCTCACGAGAATACCCCAAAACGTGTAATCCTCTATTAAGTTTGAAAAGGATTTTCTTATTAATCTTTACTAAAGTTTTTATAAATGGAACAATTTTTTCCAATTAGGAACCCCTTCTTATCCTTAGGCTAAATTAATAATAAAAATATAAAAGAAATTATAAAGGTTGCCAAGGCTCATATCCCTTGTCGAGCTTATTTTTTGTTCTTCTTTTCAGGGGATGATAAGCGTCATCCGTACCAGTCTTGTTGGCTTGGTGAGGGTGAAGCCATGGGTAAGGTAGCTTTTGTAAAGGGGCTTCTAAGGTATAATGGAGCCAACCATACCATTCGGCAGGGACTTTTGAAGCTTCTACTTCACCAGAATAAAGAACCCAACGGCGAGGGCGTCGTAAAGGTTTGATGAAAAGAAATCGTTCTTCAAAGTATTGATTTCCATATTCATCCTTGCCTATAAAGCGTCCTTTGAGAGCTGTTAAAATTTTAATAATCATCATGATAGGAAAAACTCTAAAATATAGTATACTCTTTAACAGAAGAAAGATTACACTAAAATAGGATTTTAAAGGAGGGGTGATGAAGTTTATTTTTAGTATTTGTTTGTTATCATTTGGAATGCCAGTTTTTGGAGGATCACCTCTAGATTCTCTTAAAGAACCCCTCACACATGTTCAGGTTTATTCTGCAACTCAAGAAATTGAAAAAATTATAAAAGAAACCAAAGGGGATCATGTTGTTTTACCTACTTCCTTAAAGATTACTGAGGCAGATGTCATTGCCTGTCAAAAGAAATGTGAATCTTCAACAGGGATTTTTGCGCAAGGGATAGATTGTAAAGAAAAGTGCACACCTCAAGCGATTGAAAAAGCAATTTTAACAGCCGCTGAGAAAGAATGGAAACGACAAAAAACCGTGAGAGTAGAATAAGGGGAGCTGAGTGACGCCTGTTTTTAAAAAAATTGCAATTGCTTCAGATCATGCAGGGTTCCCTCTCAAAAAAGCGTTAATTAAAACGCTTGAGAGTTTGAATATCGCCGTATTTGATCTTGGAACTTTTACTGAAGAATCAAGTGATTATCCTGATTATGCACAGCAGGTTGTTACGTCACTTCTTAACGAAGAAGTACAGGCAGGTGTCCTTATTTGTGGGACGGGGATTGGCATGAGTATCGCAGCCAATCGACATTCAGGTATTCGCGCGGCTGTTTGCAATGAAGGAACGACCTCTGCGCGTTTAGCACGCGCTCATAATGATGCGAATATTTTGTGTTTAGGAGAGCGGCTCATTGGCCCAGAGGCGGCTAGAGACACGCTCTTAACTTTTATTGCGACAGCCTTTGAAGAAGATGAACGCCATCGCAGACGTTTAAGCAAGATAGCTTAAAAATTATCGTTTTTTAACAAATCAAGCACTCATCTGTGCGCCGGTTGTTTTGAGGATGGATTTCCACTTTCGGCTATCATCTGGTGAAATTAACGTTAAAGCATGTCCATGAGCGCCTGCACGTCCTGTTCTTCCAATGCGATGAGTGTAATCTTCAGCACATGATGGCAGGTCATAATTAATGACGTGTTGAATGTGAGGAACATCTAGGCCACGAGCAATGATGTCTGTTGCAACCATAATACGGCTTTTTTGCTTACGAAACTCCTCAATCGCTCTAGTACGTTTATTTTGATTAAGATCACCATGAATGGCATCTGTATTATGATTTTGAGCTTGTAGTTGTTTTGCAAGTTTTTCAGCTCCGCGTTTAGTTTTCACAAAAATAACAATGGAACCTTCACGCTCATTAAGCTCTTTCAAAAGTTGAGGAAATTTTTCTGTTGATTTGATATAGATAGCTCGTTGCTTAATCTTAGGCGCTGGTTGGGCCTTTAGATCAACACTAATCCGTTGAGGATTATTAAGATACTTGTTCGCAAGCTTTATGATGTTTGAAGGCATTGTGGCTGAGAACATGAGTGTTTGACGCTCAGATGGTAAAAACTTTACAATGACATCGAGCTGTTGGCTAAAGCCCATATCAAGCATGCGATCTGTTTCATCAAGGACCAAAAAACCTGTTTTATTAAGCTTTAAACTATTTCGTTTTAAATGGTCAATAATGCGACCAGGGGTCCCAATGACAACTCTGGGGTTTGCCTTAAGTTGAGCAAACTGTTGCCCCAT
Organism: Candidatus Paracaedimonas acanthamoebae; assembly: GCA_000743035.1. GTDB lineage: Bacteria > Pseudomonadota > Alphaproteobacteria > Caedimonadales > Caedimonadaceae > Paracaedimonas > Paracaedimonas acanthamoebae. The sequence continues at coordinate 1,259,067 of CP008936.1, read as the reverse complement.
GGATTGTCCACCAATTAAAAGGGCCATCTTAAAGGAAGGATTTTTCCCCATAAGCTGAATAAGAGAATCTTTAACCTGAATTGCTAATTCTCGAGTTGGCGTTAAGATTAAAGCTGTGCGGCCTTGAGAAGTGTTTAAAGTTGTAATCATAGGCAAAAGATAAGCAATCGTTTTTCCGCTGCCTGTTTGCGAGGATGCTAATAAGTCGTGGCCCTCCATAGCCATTGGAATGGCTTTAGATTGAATAGGTGAGGGGGTCTTAATCTTAATACGCTCGAGAGATTGTAAAAGAAAGGAAGGTAAGTTAAAGCTTTGGAATGTTGTCATTTCTTGTTTCTATCCGATTTAAAATTAATGAATTAAGCCTGCGTAAAAACGAGAGTTCCACGCTCTATGCTTAAGAGCAGAATTTGTCGGTAGTTCTATAAAATGACGGCAAACACAAGGTCAGTTATTGTCTTTGAAAAGAGCTATGATAAATTCATCGCTTGCCATGCTTATAAATATTTTGAAAGTGAATGTCAAGAAAATAGCAAAAAATGAGCTTTTTTATAAATTTTAACATTTAATATCTTTCTATCAATAATTTCTTAAGCCTTTTGTAGTTTATTGATTAAATAAGAAAAATAGAAAGTTCAAATTAAAGCCCACAGGGTCTTATTCTTAAAGTGGATTTGAAAGTATTTATTCAATAATTTCTAATCATCTTATGGGATACTATCCTTGCGGCAGTTCTATTAATAGAGAGATGGAGGTTTCAAATGACACAAAAGGTCAATCCGCAAATTCAACAGTTCTTAGATCAATTTAATGCGTTTATGTTAACGCAACCTAAACAAATTCCTGTTGAGGCTGGGCGTTTAGCTTATGAGCATTTCTCTATTATGCAAAGTGGAATTCCTTTAAGAATGCGACGAGTTGAAGATCTCACCATTCCTGTTTCAAATGGAAGTGCACAAATCCCTATCCGTATTTATATTCCCCAGCTGGGCACTCAATTACCCGCCCTCATTTATTATCATGGAGGTGGCTGGCAGAGAGGGAGTATTACGACACATGATTCAATCTGTCGAAATCTGGCATTAAAAGCCAATTGTATTGTCATGTCTGTTGAATGGCGGTTAGCACCAGAATATAAGTTCCCAATAGGTCTTGAAGATTGTTGGGATGCGTATCATTGGTTTCTAGACCATGGCCCAAAGAACTATAATGTTGATCCTCATCGCATTGCAATGGGAGGCGATAGTGCCGGGGGAAATATGACGGCTGTAACTATCCAAAGACTTAAGAAAGAGAATAAGCAACTACCTAAGTTTCAGCTCCTCCTGTATGCAGCACTTGATTTGGGATGTAGTATGCCTTCTTATACCACCTATAATGATGGATATTTTTTAAGTGCTGAGCATGTTCAATATTATGTTGATCACTATCTTCATTCGCGTGCAGAAGTTGATGATCCTATGGCTTCTCCATTGCGCGCCAAAGACCTTGCAGGGCTTCCAGCAACCCATGTTGTAACAGCTGGGTTTGACCCTTTAAGGGATGAAGGACAAGCTTACTATGAAAAATTGAAGCAATTTGGCGTCCCTGTGACCTATCAATGCTATGAGTCAATGATCCATGCATTCTTGCATATGACGGGCACGGTGCCTGAGGTGAATCAAATTATTGATGAAATTGCGGTCCGGTTAAAAGAAGGCTTAAGCGCTTAAAGCTTGAGCCATGAGAGGTAAACTACGATCAAGGCGATAATCAAGGCCAGAATGATTATCAGGAAATTCTTCGAAAATATGAGGGATCTGATAATCATTTAATAATGAATTCAGTCGCCTAGCACCAAAATGAAGGTAGTATTGGTCGTAGATACCGCAGTCGATAAAGATGAATTTTAATAACTTAAGATTTGTATGATAATGGGGGATCATTTCTAAAGGGTCCCATTGAAGCCAATTTTGCCAACGCTCAGGAATTAATTCGGCTGTTTTCTTTGTAACAGGTAGTTGAATACCGCAATATTCATTAGGATTAGGGTCATAGCTGGCAGCCATCGCTAAGATCATAAGCGTGGTAAAGTCATTTCCTTTTAATTTGGGCGATGTCTGAATCTTGCATAGAAAATTTTCATAAGAGCCCCCGTAATTCTCGAGCGTCATTAAAGCTTTAGCTATTTCAGGGAGATAAACCCATTCAAACCCTACATCTCCTGAATGACAGGCAATAGCTGACCATATTGCGGGATGACGTATTCCATTAACAAGGGCACCATATCCACCAGAAGATTTTCCGATCAACCCTCGGCGCCCTGGTCCTCCGCAAGGAAAATTAGCTTCTAAGGCTGAAAGCAAATCTTCTTTTAAGAAATCCTCATAATTCCCAAGAGCGGAGCTATTGATGTATTGATTGCCTCCAAGAGAGGTGAAACAATCAGGAAAAGCAACAATAATAGGTGGCATGCCTTCTGTAATAAGACGATCAAGACGTGCGGGCATTGATTCTCGAAAGCCTTGCCATCCAATGCGTCCTAGCCCAGAATTACCAAATGCAGCGAGCTCAATAATAAGTGGGTAGCTTTTTTCGGGGTGATACTCAGGCGGGAGATAAACAGGACATTGGCGGACAGCTGAATCTCCTAATAAATTATTCTCAAGCGCTTTAGAATAGACTTCAATAAGGTCAAGTTTCCCTTGTGCAATAGGCTTCTTAGTAAGCATTTACAGAAAAGCCTTTCATTTAAGAATTTTTATAAGAGCTTCTTTCAGCTCGTTAGGTGGCGTTAGATGATTGAAGTGAGCGATAAAGCGCCCTTGGCGGTCCATGATATAAATAATTGATGTGTGGTCCATCAGGTATTCTGTCGTCGTTCCATCAGGCTTCACCTTCGCTCCATGAACCTTATACGCTTTCATAACCTTTTGAATTTGTTCTTCAGAACCTGTCAGCATGACGAAGCTGGGATGATAATTATCACGATAACGCGCCAAATGCTCCACTGTATCGCGGGTAGGATCAATTGTAATGAAAAGGGGCTGAATCTTTTTAGCGGTTGCACCAAGAGCATCTAAGGCTTGTGACATATTATAAAGAGCACTGGGACAAATATCTGGGCAAAAGCTATATCCAAAATAAACCAGTAAGATTTTTCCTTTAAAGTCAGCGTCTGTTCGAAGTTTTCCCTCGTGATCAATCAACGAAAAGGAGCCACCAATATGGGGGGTGCCATGTTCTTTCTCTTGAAATATAACCACGGGTGCTTCGGTCGGAAGTTGCTGCGGCGTGGTATAAATATACCCCAGCCATGCGCCGCCAGCGATACAGATAAGTAGTAGTAACAAAATTAAGAAACGCATCATTAAAGAGAGGGTTTTGTTAAGAACAGGCGAATAATACTTTAAAATGACTGGTTTGGCTACTGATAAATATTGTTGACTTTATAAGGTAGAATTCTAGAATTTTAAAGATAACTCTTTGCTATCAACATTATGGAGGCCTGCTATGAATTCAAAAGTTCTCTCCCTTCTTTCTTCTTCTGTTATTAGTTTATCTGTTGTTGTAACTGGGGGATATTCAAAAAACACAACAATCGATGATGAATCCCCTCGACTTTTTCAACCTCATACTTACAACCTGCCGCCAAGATATGATCGTCTTAGAGAATTAAAAGAGCATGCTCTTAAAGTTGCTAAAATGGAAGTTCAGCAATCGAGTGGTAGAAAACATGTAGATTTTCGGAATACTTTAGAGATTCATGATTTAGGTAGCTATGAGTTTGAAAGTGAAAAAGATCAGAATGAGACTTCTCCACAACCCCTTCGCGAGAAAGTAAAATTATCAGTTTTTCTTCCTGTGGCTAGAGAGGCTATAAAGTCCCATAGAGTAAAAAAGTCACCTGTTCCTGTCTTAAAATTTAAGGTAATGGCACCAACAATAGTTTCTTCAAATGATAGTCAAATGCCAGAAGCTAAGGAAGTCTCTGGGAAGCCAACACGGCATACACGTGGAGCAGTTATTACGGATAGGAACCAGCTTTTTGCACAGCCATTAAGTCCAAGAACACGCGAATACTTGAATAATTTAGTAACTAATGAGAAGTTTAAAAATGCTTCTAACCAAAAACTTAAACTATGGGCTGAGCTTGATGAGGTAGGAGCGCAATATACGCTCGCTCAGCGTTTATATCGCCAAAAGAAGTCTACAGAGGCTTTAAGATGGCTTGATCGTGCTATCCAGCAAGGTGATAAAAAAAGTATTGCCTTACAAGAAAAAATACTGGATACGCTTCACAGACGTTATGCTCAAATTGAGGCTCTTTATATAAAGCAAGAGCAGATAAAGGTACGTTCAGAGCTTAATATACCATGCCTTCATTCGCGCGTACCCCTTTTCCCATTTGTTGGTGAAAGAATTACAGCAAGTGAGAAGTGGAAAAAGACCTATATGCAAGCAAGTCGTATGCTTATAGATGAGCCACTTAGTCTTGAAGTTCATAAGTTATTGTTAGCTGTGACGAAAGAAAACCCTGACTTTAAGGATACGTTTTATCGACTTTATATGATTGAAAAATCTAGAGGGAATGAAAAATCTGCATTGAAGCATCTCAAGGAAGCAGCTTCAGGAACACAAGGGTTGGATGTCGCTCAATATCAATATGGTCTTGAGTTATTAGCTCAAGGTAAACCAAAAGTAGCAAAGAGATGGCTTAAAAAAGCCTCTGATCAACAGTATTGGTTGGCGGATAAAAAATTAATGGAGCTATTCTCTACAGAAAAGCAAGAAATCGAGGATATTTTAAAGGCTTATAACCGCTCGTTGATATAAAATACTAAAATTTCTCTATCATTAAAAGCTAAGAAGGTTATACCTTCTTGGCTGCATTTTACATATTTCTTAGACTTTACGAAACCATCATTAAAGTTGTTGACGGTTTAATCTTTTTTGTTATGTTTCTAAAAATTATCTTAAGGTACAGGGATGTTTTTTCTCTGTTTAAAAGGGAATCTAGTAAGTTTTAATAGCAAAGCTAGAGCTGCCCCCGCAACTGTGATTGGTTAGTGTTCTTTTTGAAATGTCACTGGATTTCCTGGGAAGACAATAAAGAATACCGTGACCCAGAAGCCAGGAGACCTGCCTTATGATAATGGACGATAACATCAGGCGGGGTGCACTGATGAAAGCGTATGAAAATATTTCATTGCTTTGCGTGGACCCTTTGCTTATTAACAAGGAAAGATCATGCAACAAACTTTAACATGTCGCTTATTTCTCATTCCGCTTTTGCAATCTATTATCCATTTGTTTGCATGTTTTAAGGTAAAAAGTAAGATTGGGAGCTATAAATAAATGATTAAGCTTTTAAAAAATAAATTTTCCCATCTTCCTTTAGAAATTTGGGCCTTAACCTTTGCTAATTTATTGGTTGCAGTTGCAACAGCAATGGCTTTTAGCATTTCTCCTTTCTTTATTACGACAGTCCTTGGCCTAAGTACTTTTTCGATGGGAGCTATAGAAGGGTTTGCTGAAGCTTTATCTCAGATTAGTAAACTTTCCTCAGGTGTAAGCAGTGATTACTTTCGCAAGAAAAAACCAACCCTCATATTTGGCGTTTTCTTGGCAGCGCTTTCAAAGCCTTTTTTTATTTTAGCAAATGGTTCATTTGCGGTCATAGTTTCAAAGGTATTAGAACGCATTAGCAATGGCGTTATTGCGACTCCTCGAGATGCGTATGTTGCTGACATTTGTGCTTCGTCCAAAAGGGGGGCAGCTTATGGTATCATGATGACAGGAAAAACAATCGGTTGTGTCATAGGGCCATTGCTTGTTTCTAGTTTAATATTTTTCACTGAAGACTACCGTCTTATCTTATGGATTGGCTTTTTACCTGTCCTAGCGGCTTTGTTCATTATATGGAGATATATGCATGAGACGAATATTCAGGAAAAAAACACTTCTGAAGTGCCTAACGAAAGAAACAAAATCTCTTTTGTAGATATGAAAAAGTTGCCTCCTAAGTATTGGATGGCAATTGGAATTGCTGCCATTTTTATGCTTGCTCGTTTTAGTGATGGATTTTTAGCTTTACGTTTAAAAGAATTAGGAGCCCCACTTCCTGTTTGTACGGCAACAATTGGGATTTTTAATTTTATTTCGGTTTTGTGCAGTTATCCAATAGGGCATCTTTCAGACAAAGTAGGGCGAGAGAAATTGCTTTATTTTTCTTATGTTTCTTTGATCCTTTGCAACGTATGTTTTATCTTTGCGGGGGATATGTGGCTTGGATTATTAGGTGTTTTATTTTGGGGGGCACAACGCAGTACCTCACAAATTTTATTCACAGCGCTCATAGCCGATATTGCGCCTAAAAAGATTATGGGGACAGCCATCGGTATTTTTTATATTATTTCAGGTGTTTCTTCTCTCCTCGCTGGAAGTATTTCAGGGTGGATTGCAAACACTCATCTTTCTAATATTTTTATCTTTGGGTTCGTTACTTCAATGTTTGCATTAATCATGCATACCGTAACATTGAGGAGGCACCCCTCTTATAAAAAAGCTTTAGGTTCGGTATAAGACTTAAGCTTTATAACATCTCATGACAAAGGATTTAAAAAATGCTAGAAAAGCTCATGAATAAAAATCAGGACTCTGCTACACATAAAAATACGTTTTGGATTTATGGGCTCCATGCTGTAAAGGCGGCTTTATTAAATATTGAGCGCCAATGTTATAAGGTGGTTTATCTTCAAGACTCTCTCCTTAACGAGCTTGATCTTTCAGGGCGGCCACATCTTTCAATTGAAAAGGTAGACCGACAAAAGTTCCATTCCCTTTTTCCAGAAGGAGCTGTTCATCAAGGCGTTGCTATCCTTGTGAATAGATTTGAAGAAAAAGGTATTGAAAGTCTCGAATATGTTGAAGACTCATGTGTGGTGCTCACCCTTGATCAAATTACAGATCCTCATAACCTAGGAGCTATTTTGAGATCAGCGGCGGCCTTTGGTGCTAAAGCACTGATATTACCTGATCGCAATACACCAGATGAAAACTCTCCTATTGTTGCTAAGACAGCCTCGGGAGCTCTTGAGTGGGTCTCAATCTTGCGTGTGACCAATCTTGCACGTGCGCTTGAGAAAATGAAAGAATATGGTTTCTGGCATGTAGGTCTTGATGAAAAAGGGAGTACTTTATTAGCGGATTTAAATCTGACAGGAAAAACAAATATTATTCTGGGGGCAGAAGGTGAAGGGTTGCGGCGTTTAACTCAAGAAAGTTGTGATTTTCTAGCACGTTTGCCAACGAGTTCTCATTTTTCAACATTAAATGTTTCAAACGCGGCTGCAATTAGTTTATATGAATGCATTCGCGACAAGGCAAAGAGTTAGGATGATGTGTTTCTTGGATAATTCTTCTTTTATGATAATTGTTGCTATCATGATAGGAAGTGGGCTCGGATCTATACCTTTTGGTTTAATACTCAGTAAAAATTTTGCAGGGATTGATCCGCGTAAAATTGGCTCAGGAAATATTGGTGCAACAAATGTTTTACGTACAGGGCATAAATCTTTAGCTATTGCAACTTTGCTTTTAGATGCATTGAAAGGGGGGGCAGCTGTGCTTATTTGTCATAAGTTAGATGTCTCATTCAATGGTGTGGAAGCTTATTTGGCTGGGTTTAGTGCGATTCTAGGGCACATGTTTACACCTTGGCTTGATTTTAAAGGGGGGAAGGGTGCTGCAACGGCTGCAGGTGCTTTGTTTGCGCTCTCTTGGCCTGTGGCGCTGTGTACAATGTTCACATGGCTGCTCACTTTAGTAACAACCCGATATTCTTCTCTAGCAACGCTCTTAGGGGCTATAGGAATGCCATTTTATGCTGCTTATTTTGGGGATACTTACTTAATTGCATGGTGTTTAATTGTCACCATTATCGTTGCTCTAAAGCATAAAGGAAATATTTATCGCCTTATTCAGGGAAGGGAACTAAGGATTGGAGCAAGAAAAAAAACAAAAAGTTAATTTAGACTCTTTTGAAACAACAGTTTTATCCTCAGAAGAAAAAATAAACTGGATTCGTTTATCTCGAGCGGAACCTATTGGTCCTATAACTTTTTTTGAGCTCATTCAACATTATGGTAGTGCAGGAAAAACATTAGAAATATTGCCTGAAATTACTTTAAAAGGCATCCATAGGAGAAAGCTGAAAATTCCCTCAATAGAAGAGGTTGAGAAGGAGCTTGAAGAACACTATAAAATAAAAGCAGATATAGTCGCTTTTTCAGAGCCAGATTATCCTGAAATCTTAAAGCACATCGTTGATCCACCCCCCGTCATTAGTATTTTTGGCGATCGCAAAGTTTTACAAAAACAAGCGCTGGCAATTGTGGGAGCGCGCAATGCATCACTTAATGGGCGACACTTTGCAGAAAAATTAGCGACAGACTTAGGAGCTTGCGGCTATCAAATAGCTTCTGGGCTTGCACGCGGGATTGATACGGCAGCTCATCAAGGCGCCTTAAAGTCTGGAACGATAGCTGTTTTAGCAGGTGGGATCGATCACATATATCCTAGTGAAAATAGAGATCTTTATGATAAAATTGCCGAACAAGGGTTAATTATTGCTGAATCTCCTTTGGGAACGATTCCACAAGCCTCATTTTTTCCACGCCGTAACCGTATTATTGCGGGTTTAAGTCTCGGAGTGATTATTATAGAAGCAGCTAAGCAGTCTGGTTCTCTTGTAACCGCTCGTTTTGCGCTTGAACAAGGACGAGAAGTTTTTGCTGTGCCTGGTTCACCGCTTGATCCCCGATCATATGGGGCAAATATGTTAATTCGCCAGGGGGCAACACTTATACAAAATGCTGATGATGTTATTTCAATAGTTGAAAATTTGAGCAAAATTAAACCTGATTTGAAGCAACAGCAAAAGGGCCGAAATTTTCAAAAGAATTTATCTTTCAATAAAGAAAATGAGGAGAAAATACAGCAGTTCATATTGGATTTATTAAGTATATCACCAATTGGGGTTGACGAAATCATTCGAGAGTGTCACTTCTCGACAGCAGAGGTTATATTGGCTCTTCTTGAACTTGAGCTTGCGGGACGTATACAGCGCCATCCAGGGAGTCAGATTTCTCTTAAAGGGTAAGAGTCATCATTTTTTAAACAGTGAGAATATAAGATTTGCGTATGAAAGTTGTAGTTGTTGAATCGCCATCAAAGGCAAAAACGATCAATAAATATTTAGGTTCTGATTATAAGGTTTTAGCCAGCTATGGGCATATTCGTGATTTACCTTCCCGCAATGGTTCTGTAGATCCTGAGAAGAATTTTAACATGGTGTGGGAGATCGATGACAAGGCTGAACGTCATATCAATGAGATCTTAAAATCGCTTAAAGGAGCCGACCAACTTTTGCTAGCGACCGACCCTGATCGTGAAGGAGAAGCTATTTCATGGCATGTTAAAGAAGTCCTTGATCAAAAAAAAGCTTTGATAAATGTTGATGTCAAGCGTGTCGTTTTTTATGAGGTAACCAAAAAAGCAATTCTTGAAGCCGTTAAGCAGCCACGGCCTCTTAATCAAGAGTTAATTGAAGCATATTTAGCGCGTCGCGCTTTAGACTATCTTGTTGGGTTTACGCTTTCGCCTATTTTATGGCGAAAGTTACCGGGCAGCCGCTCCGCTGGTCGAGTTCAATCGGTGGCATTACGGCTGACAACAGAACGTGAAGATGAGATTGAAGCTTTTCGTTCTCAAGAATATTGGACAATTAGCGCTGAGTTCTTAGGCCAGCCCCAAAAACAATTACGTGCAAGATTGACTTATCTTGAGGGAAAGAAGCTTGATAAGTTTGATCTTTCTAATCAATCTAAAGCTCAAGAAGCCCAAGCTGAAATTGAAAAGCACCTTTATAAAGTTTTAGAGGTCGAGAAAAAACAAGCGAAAAGACATCCATCACCGCCATTTACCACATCAACTCTTCAACAAGAAGCTTCCCGTAAATTAGGCTTTAGTGCAAAGAAAACAATGCAATTGGCTCAACACCTGTACGAAGGGTTTGAAGTGGGAGGAGAGACAGTTGGTCTTATTACGTATATGCGTACAGATAGCGTTAACCTTGCGCAAGAAGCGCTTTTTGCAACGCGAGACCTTATTAAACAACAATATGGCTCTTCATATTGTCCTGAAGCTCCAAGAACCTATAAAAGCAAGGCCAAAAATGCTCAAGAGGCCCATGAAGCGATCCGGCCCACCGATCTTACGCGCGCGCCTCATATGCTTAAATCTGTATTAGATGCAGACCATTTCAAACTTTATGAACTTATCTGGAAAAGGACAATCGCTTCTCAAATGGAGTCTGCTCTTCTTGATCAAGTTGGTGTGGATATTGCAAACTCTAGCAAAGAAATCATTCTTCGCGCCACAGGCTCAACGATTGCTTTTGATGGCTATCTTAAAGTCTATGAAGAAGGAAAGGATGACGAGGCGTCTGAACAAGAGCAAATCCTTCCTCCGTTGTTGCAAGGTGAAGACCTAAAGTTGCAAGCTGTTCACCCTGAACAACATTTTACGCAACCTCCACCGCGATATACAGAGGCAAGCCTCGTCAAAAAGCTTGAAGAACTTGGCATCGGGCGACCCTCAACATATGCATCCATCATTTCAACGTTGATTGACCGTAAGTATGTTGCTCTCGACAAGAAAAGACTTAAGCCTGAGCCTTTAGGGCGTTTGGTAACAGCCTTTTTGAAGAATTATTTCGCGAAATATATCGAATATGATTTTACCGCTCACCTTGAGGAAGAGTTGGATGAAATTTCGACAGGGAAGCTTTCTTGGTTTAAGGTGCTTGAGAATTTTTGGAAGCAGTTTTATGCGACTGTTGAACAGGCCTCTCCATTAAAAATAGCTGATGTGATTACGCAGTTAGAAAAAGACCTTGAGAAGTTAATTTTTATCACCATGGATGGTACTGAGGATCCTCGGCAATGTCCGCAATGTAAAGAGGGAAAACTCAATCTTAAATTAGGGAAATGGGGCGCCTTTGTCGGCTGTTCAAATTACCCAACTTGCGGTTTTACCCGTAAGCTTTCAGGTGCGCTTAAAGAGGAAGAAGCGCAGTCTCAGGAGACTGCAGAAAAGGAAGCGCCAAAGAATGTTTTTGAACCGAAAATATTAGGAAAAGACCCAACATCAAATGCTACTGTTTCTTTGAGAAAAGGACCTTATGGCTTTTATCTTCAATGGGACGGAGAAGCGCAACCCATTCAAGTTCCGGCTAAAGGCAAAGGGAAAAAAGCAGAAGTTGCAAAACCAAAGCGTGTTGCGATTCCAAAAGGAAGAGCTGTTGAAAGTATCACGCTTGAGGATGCTTTAGCGTTGGGAGCTTTGCCACGCACGGTGGGGACGCATCCCGAAACAGGAAAGCCAATTACGGCGGCTATTGGGCGTTTTGGGCCTTATGTCAAACACGAGAGTACTTTTAAATCAATCGGGAAGGATGATGATGTTTTAACGGTGACGTTGGAACGAGCTTTAGAACTCTTTAACCAAGAACCCGAGAAGAAAAAAACGTTTAAAAAGAAATCATAAGAGCTATGTAGAGGGATTTAATTATCTCTCAGTCTCGCATAAAAAAAGAATAAAGTAAAAGCCAAATAGAATTTCTGAAATTGTTTTTTGCTTTTTTGGCATTCTAAAAGTTAAAATTTGAAATTAAGAAAATAGTTCCCATATAGCTTATAAAAATTCTTTTTCTTATGGACTGGAGAAAGTATGAAAACCTTTTTTGCGACTTTATTAACCATTGCTTTTTTATCAAGTAACAGTTTTTGTACGGATAATTTAAAGCCAGATGAGAGAAAAACTACAACTAAATGTCTTTCTGCTATTAATAACGTACTAACAATGAGTGAAGAAGAATTATTGGCAGTTTCTGATGACTTTTCTGGCGTAAAAGAAAAACTTTTGCCTACAATTTTTACAAAAGAAGATCTTAAGCTTATTAGCATATATGGCAAAAATATATTTGATAAAATACAAGAAAATGATCTTAAAAATATTCCTTTCAAATATGAGCTTTTTCCTTTTTAAGTCTACAAAATCGATTGGGAGTAAACCCTAATCAGCATGTCTACATCAGTGCTAAAATGAGCGCATTTGAATTCACTATGCCAGGCTTAGGAAAATACGGCATGCGGGGCTGGAGAACTAAAAATCCATTGAATTTTGAGACGACAGAGAATATTGAGGTTATACTGAACTATGCTAAGCAAGTGTCGGAAACACAAGCTTCTGACAATTATTCTTAATTTATGGTGGAAAGCTTCTCACTTCATTAAAAGTTCTGTCGCTTTTTGATCTTGAATAAGATGAGATTGAATAAGGGTTTCAGCGTCTTCAATTGTCTTGATGGTATACCATGTTCCCTCAGGGTAAATGACGACAGCAGGGCCTTTTTCACATTGATCAAGACAACCAGCTTTATTGATACGAATATTTTTAAGTCCTAACTCTTTGATCCGTATTTTCATATATTCCAAAATTTTATCAGCTCCTTTTGCCAGGCAACATCCGCGAGGATGGCCTTCAGGGCGTTGATTTTGGCAAATGAAAACATGATGTTTATAAGAGGGGGCCATAGTGTCTGCTTTCTAATCAAAAAGTAAGGTATCTAGTGACCATACATTATAGAGGAAAAAAGGGTTACTTTACAAGAAACGTAAAGAGATCGTTAAAGCAACTTTTCTAATCTACTTTTGGTTTTAGATTGATAAAGGACGGGATCGGGAATTGACAGTTTTGTGAAATAGAAATACATTAAACGGCTGGGTAACTGTATGTTAACATGAGAAATTTTGTAATGAAAAAGCTGAGTATTGGCAAGTTTATATATTTTTTATTTATATTTCTCATATTTCCACACTCAAGTGGTAAAGCAACGTCAACTTTAGAAGGATTATTAGAGGAAGATGTTAAAAAGCATCATTTAAAAGATGGTGACAAGCTTGATGAGGAGACTTTCAATAAGCTTTTTCCCGCATCAAATCCTCAAAATTTTTCTCAGGGATGGTATTGTGGGCAATTGGCCAGTCAAAGTGGAGGAAAAGGCACCGGAACTCTTCTTAAAATTGAAGAAAAGGACGACGGTATTTTGATGGGAACAGGGATTACATCATTACATGTTTTCCTTGAAGTTTTTCTTGGTCATGATAAGAAAAAATACCGCTATACACCTAACTGGACTTTTTATCAAAACAGCACTTCCACAGATAATCAAAAAAGAAGTTATTTCGCAAAAATAGAGGTAACAAAAATCTTGTTTAGTTCTGAATTAGGAAAAGACATCTGTTTGTTTATAGGACCTTATATACTGAGTGGGCAATATCCCGCTGAAGTCCTTCCTAAAGTTATAGCAGGAACTCACGCTAAGCTTCCTAAAATTAGTGAAGTTATTGTTACTTCAGGTAAAACTACAAAAGCGATTCTGTACCATTATCCTCTAGGAACGTTAAATCAAAGAGAAAATAAAGGAAAACTTTTATCAACAGATTCAACGCATAAAATAAGCACCTTAGCGGGTTCAAGTGGAGCTGCGTTATTTGCCAAAAAAACGGGTGAAATAATAGGGATTCATATTGGAAGTGTTGACGGTTCAATCATGGGACTTGTTTTCGAAGATAATCCTAATAGAAAGATTTCAGTCGTTGAAAAAAATAGTTTTAATGTTGTGTGTAATACTGAGATAGAAATGATGCTGAAAGGTGTTGACTTACATGAGTTAAGTCCAAATTCTTTATATTCTACCCTTGTCCCTCAAATTTATACTGAAGTTTTTTTGGAATCTAAAGATGAGCTTACAGAATAAATTATCGATTTGACATTTCTAATACAAAAGGTCTAAGATTTTTGCAGGAGATGAGCAGTTATGTTTTTTGCTTATTGCCATTCGCTTTAATTGGAAACCTTCAAAAGGTTATGAGGTAAACAATGTCTGTCACAAAAGCATCACTACTAAGTTTGGCAATTAATTTGATCTTTTCAAGTGTTTTAAGTGCCAGTAATTTACTTACTGATATTAATGAATCTAAAAAAAGACCATCACTCAAAACAAAAGAAACAGCTCAAAAATCTAGTTGGGAAGATGAAATATCTGCCCTCATCAATCAATATCAAAATCCTCCTGAAGTTCCTAGTGAACCCAAAGGTTGTCGCGACGATTACAAAATTAAATATAAAGATCCTATCAGTGGTAAGTCGGTTTGTGCAGAGTAATCTTGCCCACTCTTAAGAAGAGGGATATTTACTTCCTTTTTTGTTAATTTCTTTCATCTTAAAGTTATGCACAAAAACATTATAAAACAACAGCTTATACTATTTTAATAAGAATATTTTCACTTTTCATTTCATTAATATGCCTAACGTAATGAATGGAAGCTAGCCTTTCAGCTTAAAACCCTTTAAAATAAGAAATTATTACTCAAAAAAAGATAGGTTACTTTGGCTTCTTCTTCTCAAAAATTTCCAAGTCCAGAAGATATTTTGGGTTTTATTAACAGTCATGAAGGTCAAATCCGCCGCCGTGAAATTGCGCAAGCTTTTCATATTAAAGGAAATGATCGGATTATTCTGAAAAAAATGTTGAAAGAACTTGTGGAAAAGCAAGCCATTCAACAGCGCGGGAAATATTACCAACGTAAAGGCCAGTTGAATCTTTTGGTCGTTAAAATCACAGGTGTTGATGAGGAGGGGTATCTTCTAGGGTGTCCGGAAATATGGCCGGAACATGAAGAGAAGCCTTTAATCAGGGTTTTTTCAAAGTCAAATAAAATCAATCAATTAAATTCTGAAGACCTTGCTTTGGTTCGGTTAAAGGCCCCTAAAGCTCTCGAGGCAGAATTTGTTCGCAAGTTTGATGAAAAATCCCATCGTGTTATGGGAGTTTTTGAGCTGGATGGCGAAGGAGGACGACTCATCCTTCCCGAAAAACGGCGCAAGGTTGAGTATCTCATTCCTGCAGGCCAAACATTTAATGCTCAACACAATGATCTTGTAGAAGCAGAGTGGATCCAAGGAAAGCGGGGTGAATCCCTTAAGGTGACCAAAATACTTGGATCATTAAACACCCCTAAATCCATTAGCCTTATTGCGATTCATACGTATGAATTACCCCACGAGTTTTCGCCTCAATCAATTGAATTGGCTGGAAAGGCGAAAGTCCCGCCATTAGGCACTCGAGAAGACCTCCGTGATATTCCTCTTGTGACCATTGATGATGAGGATGCACGGGACTTTGATGATGCAATATGGGCAGCTCCTGACACGGATCCAAAAAACTCAAAAGGTTGGCATCTTATTGTGGCCATTGCGGATGTGTCGGCCTACGTAACCCCTAAAGATGCCTTAGATCAAGAAGCCTATCGCCGAGGGAATTCAGTCTACTTTCCTGATCGTGTGGTCCCGATGCTTCCAGAAGCTTTGTCTAACAATATTTGCTCGCTTAAGCCCCAAGAAGATCGTGCATGTCTTGCTGTGCATCTTTGGATTAATCAAAGTGGTCGCCTTTTAAAGCATAAGTTTACGCGCGCTTTAATGCGGTCAGCGGCAAGATTGACGTATACAAAGACACAAGCGGCCTTTGAAGGGCAAAAGACCGATCTTTCGCAAGATTTTATTAAAACAGTCATTCGCCCTCTTTATGGAGCCTATAACTCGCTCTGCATTGAACGAGATAAGCGCGGGCCTTTAGACTTAGATATGCCTGAAGAGAGAATCTATCTTGATGAGCAAGGACAAGTGGCCAAGATTGCTCCACGGCCACGTTTTACAAGCCATCGCCTTATTGAAGAATTCATGATTTTAGCCAATGTCGCCGCAGCAATAGAACTTGAAACGCGTCAGCATCTTTGTATGTATCGAGTTCACGATGAGCCTTCTCTTGAAAAAGTTGATGCCTTGCGTGAGTTTTTAAAAGGCTTTGATTTATCGCTGCCGAAAGGCCAAGCAGTACGGCCAAAAATCTTTAATCATATTCTTGAGAAGGCAAAAGAATCACTCGCCCAAGGAGCGATCAATCAGCTGGTGTTGCGTGCTCAAGCGCAAGCCGTCTATAGTCCGGAAAATATAGGACATTTTGGGCTGAACTTGCCGCGCTATTGCCATTTCACCTCTCCCATTCGACGGTATGCAGATTTAGTCGTTCACCGGGCGCTTGTGGATGCGATGGCCAAAAATAAAGACACCCCATTTTCTTATACTTTGCCGCAGCTGAAAGCCGTTGCTGAACACATTAGCTTGACGGAAAGGGTCGCGGCAACAGCTGAGCGCGAAACGACTGAGCGATATGTGGCGGCTTATCTGAAAGATAAAATAGGCGAAAGCTTTATGGCGCGCATTAACGGTGTTACTGAATTTGCAATGTTTGTCACAATTGAAGAAAATGGCGCTGATGGCATTGTTCCTTTAAGATTATTAGCAGATGATTACTATGCTTATGATCAGAAGAAACAACGCGTCGTGGGGCGCCGGAAAAAGCGTGTCTACACCTTAGGTGATCGTCTTAAGGTGACATTACACGAGGCTGAGCCTTTATTGGGAGGATTAACATTCTTGCCTGCTGAAACTCAAAAAAAGACCTCATTTTCTTCTCGTAAGAAGCACCGGAAATAAGGATAGATTCCTTGCAGAGCCTCAAGCAATGAGTTCAAAGTTTTAAATTCCAAATTTGGGTTACAAGACAAAACTTATATTTGATAAAAATAATTAATTTAAACTGTATTTAATCAAAATTTTAGGCTATGACAAAAATGCATGGTAAGTAGGACTTAATTATGCTTCTCAGTCAAAATCAAACATGAAACAACACTATTCTTGGACATAAATAATGAATCTTGCCAAGCAAAACTCTGTTAATGAAAGGATACAACTATGAAAAAGACTATTTTTGAAAATACAATTATACCAATGCAAACTATGTTTATCTGTAAAAAAAAATAAAATATAGTAAAGAATTAGCCCTCTGAGAAACATTTTTTGAAATTTTTAATAGAAATCCTACCATTACTTAGAGGGCTACATTATTATATAGGGATATTATTTTTAAATAATTCTTCTAAATAATCAGAAAACAGAGTAATTCTTTTAATGTTTTTTGTTTTTAGTGGGTATATGCACAAAATTCCTATACCAGGCTCTTCTAATTCTTCTAAAACAGACACTAATGCATCATCCCTGTTTCTAATATGAGCAAGAACCATCGGCATTTGAATGATTCCTAAGCCATTTTTAGCACAACTTATTAATCCTTCTAAAGAGTTCATAATAAGGAATGGTTGCCGGGGTTTCTCTAGGTTAGCTCCAACCTCTAAAATCCAATGATTATTTGCTAAAACATTAAATTGAGCCTTTTCAAACACAAGCAATCGATGATGATCTAAATCTTCCGCGGATTGGGGAATACCAAATTCTTGTAAATATTTAGGGCTTGCCCATAACTTATAGGGAGATTCTAAGACTCGCTTTTGAACAAGGTTAGGATGGTGGTCTATACGTGTGCGAATAAGAATATCAGCTTTTTCAATATCCTTTTCTAAATTTGTGAGAGAACTATTAATATCTAACTGTATATTTGGATACTTTTTTAAAAATTCAGGAATGATTTCTGGTAACCATATAGATGCTACTCCAGGTGTTGTAAGAATTTTTAGTTCACCTTCAGTCTCATTAAAATCATTAAGAAAAGAATGTTTAAAAGCGTCATGCTCTTGCACCATTTTTTGCGCATGGTGAAAGACTTTTTCGCCTTGCAGCGTCAATTTTAAGCCTCTTGCATGCCTTTCAAATAGTTGGGTTTTTGCATAATACTCAAGCATTTGTAAAGTTCGGCTTAAAGAAGATTGACTTGTATTTAAGATATGAGCGGCCTTAGTAAGGCTGCCTTCTCGTGCAATAATGTAAAATGTTCTTAAATGGGCTAGATCCATCGTGCCTCTACTTCACTATTTTTTTGTTGGTTCTATGAATATAGTAATTTTATGGGGGTATATCAATAGTAAATACAATAAGTAATTGACTTAAAAAGAAAAAATTATATTTAATTAAAAGGAATGGGCTACAATGCGTGAGGTATTCATATGTGCAAACCTCATATATCAAATGAGAAGTAGTCGTATCCTAAAGAACTTTAGTATGGTTAAGATATTCCAAGGTTGCTCAAAAGTAACTGAAGAACAAGAAGAATCGGTTACCCTTTTCCTCCCCCTAATATAGCCGATTCTTCTTCCCCTAAACACTAGTTCGATAAAGTTCTTTCCTTTAACTTTCTTTACGCCCTGTCTCTTGAACGAGAGAGAGCATAATATGCAAGAGCTTGATAATATGGTTTTTTTTAATCATGAATCGCTGAAAAGTCTTCGATAATGATGAATCGCCATAACTTTTCGGTTCCTACTTTGATGCCAATACGAGGGGTTGCAATATATCCTGGTTTAAGGCTGTTATCTTGGACATAGAAAACATCAGACGTCGTGAGATCAAGCCCATTATGCTCGCGCGTAATGCCTAGGTGCTTACAGAGTTTTCCTGGACCGTTAAGGTTTTTGCTTTCTGGGTGTTTAAGATGTAACCCACGAAGCAGGACTGCTGCAGGAAAACCTTCAGCTTCTGTGACAATGTTAAGACAAAAATACATCCCGTAAATGAGGTAAACATAGCTAACGCCAGCGGGGCCAAACATCACCGTAGTGCGTGGGGTTTTTCCCCGAGCCGCATGGCAGGCTGGATCATCTTGACCTATGTAGGCCTCGGTTTCAGTAATAAGCCCCTTGTATTCTCTAAAAATAAGCTCTTTCCCGAGTAAATCCTTTGCCACTTCAAGTGTTGGTTGAGAGAAATAATCTTTTTTTAGGCGTGTCATAAAATGAGTTTAGGCTCATTTATTAAAAAATCCAGAATAAGTTACGAAAAATTAACTTTAATTTTGAATAGTGAAAGAATAGAGCAGTATCATTTATGGAAGATAGGAAAGTCCCAGAGAACCTATAAAAAAGGTCAAAAGGCTTAATCGCCAAAGGAGAAAATGAAATGGCAAACGTAAAAAAGACATCTGAAGAAAAGCCCCAACAAGAGACAAAAGGCACAAAGAAGCGCATTAACGTGGCCTTGCAAGGAGGCGGTTCCCATGGAGCTTATACCTGGGGTGTTCTGGATGCTCTTTTAGAAGATGAGAGGATTGATATTGAAGGCATTGCAGGGACAAGTGCTGGCGGTATGAATGCAACCGCGACAGCCATGGGATTACTTAAGAATGGCAATCAAGGAGCACGTGAATATCTAACGCGTCTTTGGCATAAGATTGGTGAATCCTCTAAAACAAGCCCCATCAAACCGAATCCTATAAAGAAACTGGTTAAGGATTTTGATATTTCGAGTAACCCGATGTTTATTATGATGCAATATATGTCGAGTTTCTTGTCGCCTTATCAGTTGAATCCGATGAATACTCATCCTCTGCAAAAAGTGGTGAGGGAACTTTTTGATTTTAATGCATTGGCGGCTTCCCAAGATCCCAAGCTGTTTTTGTGTGCAACGCACGTTGCAACCGGAAAATTAAAAATCTTTTCTGGGAAAGAGCTTTCAGAAGAGGCTGTCTTGGCAAGTGCTTGTGTCCCAACACTTTTCCAAGCACGAGAGATCGATGGAGAATTTTATTGGGATGGTGGATTCATTGGAAACCCGCCCATTTATCCGCTCATTTATAATTGTGAAACGCCTGATATTCTCGTGATCCAGATTCGGCGTGTTCATGATCCAAAGATGCCTTATACCTCTCATGAAATCTCAAATAGGTTAGGAGAGATCACACAAAACGCTTGCTTAACGCGTGAAATGCGGGCCATTCATTTTATCACGCAGTTGATTGATAATGGAACGATTCCTGCGGGCAAGATGAAGCGTCTTCATATGCATATGATTCGAGATGATGCCTTCTTTGGAAGCATCGATCGTGCCAGTGGTTTTTGTGCAGATCCTGACTTCTTAGACTATCTTTTCCAAGCCGGTCGCCGGATGGGACGCGAGTGGCTTCGTGAAAACTTTGATAAGATTGGGAAAGAAACCACGGCGGAAATTGAGCACGACTTTATGTAAACGTGCGTTTAAAAATTGGAAGAGAGGAGCCGTGAGCTCCTCTTTTTTTTTATATATGATCTTTTAGGGGCTACTTATGCTGCACGCACTAGGGGACGCAAAGGTGGCAGAAAACCCGTAGATCTCTATTCTCCTAAAGTATTGTGAAGATCATTTTTCCAAAAGTTTAATCTCTAAATCTTGCACCAACCTTCTTGAGCAAGGTCAACTAAAAGCTTAAAGATTTGAGGGTTATCCTCTTTATATTGATCTAAAATTGGTTTTGCACGTTTAAAATAATTCATGACCACACATTCAGAAGATTGATAATGATGAAGATATGCATGTATAATACACTCAGCTGCCTTTCGTGATAGGAAGTTTTTAAGCTCAGTTTCAGGCATATTTTTCATCATACCACGTAGATTAACTCCTACTTCAAAAATTATGTTTCCCTCTTCATTTATTTGAGTGAGTTCATCAATAAAACTTGTAAGCCGATTTTGAATATCCGATTGATCTAAAAATCTATCATATAGATCAAGTCGTTTGTCTTCTTCGAGTTTAACAAATGTTTGGGCCGTTACTTTACCAAACTCACTATCTTCAAGGTAGGAAATTTGATCAGAGGCATTAACAGTAGTTTTTGAGGTAAATATCATCAATACCAACATTAATAATTTACAAGAAAGATAATTACTCATATTATTTTTCCCTCCTCTCCCTCTAAGGATTGATTTGTATAAGCCTTTTGAAATTAGGGATGTGTTGTTTACCTTTTTCAGTATCTAAATCAGAGACAATTGCATCCCAATTTTTATAATCAAACGCAATTCCTTTCTCTAGCCAGTATACATCAGGACGCACAGACCCTTTAGTACCTGATGGTACAGTTTCACCCATCAAATAAGAATATTCAAGTAGTAAAAATTTGAGATAACCTGTTTCTTGTTGGATCGCTTCTATGTATTTCTTACAAAAAGTATGTCTATAAGTGCCGACAGATTTATTATTTTCGCCATCAAATAAATCTTCAGGAAATGACTTATCAGCTGATCTGTGAATATTTTCTAAAATAACTTGAATAGTTGCGGCTGAATGAGCACTCTCATCTTGTAAAATACCCATCTCTAAGAGTTTTGTGGGATCCAAACAATCTGTTTTTAAAATTGTTATCATTTCTTCTAAATAGGATTCACGTTGAGTTTTTCTCCACTCTATATCTTCTTGATCATATCTCTTAAATCTATCTAAAAGTCTATTTTGTCTCAAATACTCTTCAAAACTTCCTTTAAAAATACCATCAGAATAGTTGCTTACGCTACTAGAACGACTGCGACTACCAGATGCATCATCTTCTGAGGAATATTCATGTTGAATCGAAGAAGCATAAAGAGAAAAAGATCCGATAATTAAGTTAATTAAAAATAGTACATTTCCTATTTTGCTTATAGCATGCATGTTCATTTTTCCTTTTTTTTAAATATTATAACTAATATATTTGAGTTTTAGGTTAAATTATTACTACATTATAGCAAATATGAGAAAAACAGAATAGGAGGTTTCCGTACATAGCATAAATCCAACTTTGTTTTTCGAACATTATGGAGATAGTTGTTTGATAGATTTTATTTAGTCAAACACAACTGCACAACAATTAAACGTTCTTCGTACATTCCCTCCCTTTCTTTAATGGGATTCAGGTTCCAGATGCTGAGAAATGAGACCCTTTTCTTGAACGAATAAAAGGGGCTATAAGCAAGTGCTTGAAGGCTGATTTGGAACGTCCTATAGTTGTCACACATGGTCAAGTCGTAAAAGAATTTTTGAAATTGAAAGGATGTTGGACGTCAGATATCCAGCAAGAATGGACAGGGAACACACGTTCACCTCTTAAAGTTTCATATATGGGAAATACCTGGGCAGCAACAATCGTGGAGTAAAATGATGAATATGAGAATCTTTACTGCTTCTTTAAGTTTGCTTTTTTCAAGTGTTATATGTCCCACAGATAGCTGTTTGGCATCATCAACAGACCTAAAAGAACAAGGAAGAGATTTTCTTTTTATCCGCCATGGGCAAACGCCTTGGGGACCAGATGATATATTAAAAGGTCCTCAAGATCTAAAATTAAACGATACTGGGCGGCACCAAGCAGAAGGTGCCTTTTGGACCGTCAAAAAACATAAAGATATCCATAGTCCTATAATCGTTAGTAGTCATCTTCAAAGAGCCTTTGAAACAGCGACAATTTTCGCGAATAAGCTTGATAAGGTAGTTCCTATAGAACAAGTTACAGGGTTACAAGAAAGATACTATGGTGATTATCGTAAAGCTCCTCGAGAGAATCCTTATGCCTATCAACCTGATGATGCTGAAACAACAGAGAATTTTCGAAGAAGGGTCCAAGAAACCTTAATATCAATCCTTAAGAAAACGCCAAAAGATGCTGGTGAGCTTATCATTGTTTCTCATCAAAAAGTCTTTGAGTTTTTGGCTGAATGGCTCTCTCATCAAAAATTAAGATTAGAGCAAGGCGGGGTTTGCTATTTTAAATTTAAGGATGGTCAGTTTTCTGCGGAAGTCTATAAATCTTCATCATCTTCTTCTGAATCTTCTTCTGACTCGGATTAAACCGATAGAGTAACTTTCTTGGGGCAGAATTTAGTAATAACTTTTCCTTTCTTTTCTCTTTCATAAAGATGGTAAGAAAATTTCTCTTCTTGGAGTTTTGGCCAAGAATTTATCTACTTTAAGCTATGAATTTTTTAGTGAATTTTTAGCAACAAATTGATAACTAAGAAAATTATCTTTATACTGAAATAAGTACAATTTTCTTGAATTTTTGTTACATTTAAGATGTACTGAAAAAACTATAGTAAAGAGTCAGACAAAGGCCATTCTGACAAACAGTTTAATCATAAATAGAATAAAAAAAATAGGGAGTAAAAAAATGAAAATGAATAATAAAAACAATAAATTATTAAAAATCTTTTTGAAGGGAAGCGGACACAAAGTCCACTTTTATAGAAGATCGGTTGAAACCTCTGCTTTTCCATAGTGCGTGCAAAGGAAAAATATATTTTTGAGCAGAGTGTGAACAGGGCACTCTTTGGCTTAACAAACAACGATAAAATTGATGATTAGCAATAAGGTAGAACCGTCTTATAAGACGGAACGTCGGTCTATGCCTTAAAAAGGTGAGACAACGGACTGTTAGATTCATCATGTGAATGATGAATTTTGGATCTTTGACAAAGTATATAATGTCTAAAAAGCATGCTTTGATTTTAAGCGTTTGAGTAAAAATATGGCAGGAGTTCGTTGAAATGATCCTGTGTCCTTGACCAAGCTTTTCATCAAAAGAGGCCAAATCTTGTGAGGCAAATCTCTTGCTTGAAGAAAAGCTTTAAAGGAGCTCAAAGGGTGAGAAAGGCCGAATAAAAGCAAGACAAATAAAATCCCTGGCCATGCATTTAAGTAACATTAGAAAAACAAAAATTTTTTAAGCTTTAGAAAATTAAATATAAAGATATTATTAATGAATATTTAGGAGGAAAGAATGAAAAAAACGATTAAATTTATTTTAATTCTAAGCTTTTTATTTAATTCCAATTTATTTGGCTCCTTTATTAAAGCAGAAGAGCATGTAGAAAGGCAGAATGAATATTCTCATAAGAAGTTACTTAACCAGATCCCTTCCCGTAAAGGAACAGTGGGCGTCATCTTAGTCTATAAAAAGGATGATCGTCTATATGCGCTTTTAGGAAAAGAAAATAATGAAGGAAACTCAGAAAAATCAGGTAGATATAGTGATTTTGGAGGAAGCGTTAGTCATGATGGGACAACATTTTTAGAGAATATGCTGCGAGAATTAGAAGAGGAAAGTATTCAGACATATAAAATTAGCCAAGAAGATCTTCTAAAAAATGCTTTTGTATTTCACACTGAGAAAAAAGACAGAGATATTTTTTATGCCGTTTATTTGATTAACAATTCCCAATATATGCCTGCGAGCATTCTTAATCATAAAAGAAGCTCTTTAGGGGATAAAATCTCTCAAGAATATAAGGAGAAAGAAGAATTTCTTTGGATAGATATTAACCTGCTTTTACCTGCTGTTAAAAAACATCCTCAAAGAGAAACATTTGCAGTAAAAGATATTGAAGGACAGACACACCTTATAAAGTTGAGGAAATATTTTATTGATGATTGTCTCCTGCAATCAGTTTTTGAAAATATTATTATTTCCTACACCCATTAACATCGTATTTAGTCATTGGATTTAAAATAAAAAACCATCATTTTTTAAGATGTTAAATATGGAAATAAGAGAATCATCAGGATACTAAAAAAATTTTCCGATATGGCGTTTCTACTTCACTTGAGGTTGTGTGGTGGCTTTATACTCAACAGGCTTTAAACGGTAAACTTTGCCACGGCGCAAATTTTTAGCTTCAAAAAGGCGGTCGCGAACTTGATAATAACGAAATTGCATTCGTTCTTTAAAGATTTTGAGGCGGTCGATAGGGGGGGTAATAATCCTGTGTCCTTGATCAGGTTTTGTACCAAAAGAGGCAAGGTCTTGAGAAGCAAATCTTTCTTGAAGAAAGGCTTGACGTGGATTCTTTTTTTGCTCTTCACGCCATGTTTTAAGGACTTTTTTAGTATAAGGGCGATGATGGGCAGGGGACGCCGAATGATAATAAGCCACGGCCTTTTGCCAAGAGTTATGATTCTGCTTTAAGCCTTTCAAAAAACGTGCAGCATATTCAACATTATGATGAGGATCAAAAGCTTGATCAAGTGTTTCAAAAGCATCAGGATGATACAAAAGGTTAATTTGCATGAGCCCAACATCGATATTCTTAATGCCTTTTGCTTGCAGCTCTTCAACCGCTTTAATGGCAAGCTCTTTTGTCGAGAAGTAGTGTCCTTCTCCTTTTGCATGAATGACCCAAGGCCAGGTGACAAATTGTTTTTCTTTTTCACTCCATCGGCCAGATTCAACCTTTGCGATTGCACTTAAAAGGCCAGTAGGGATCTGGTGTTTATTTTCTATGAGCCGCATATGATTCGTATAATGATGATGATGGTTCAGCGCTCTTGAAAAAAGCGGTGAAGTCGCCAGAAAACTGACGATGAGAAAAACAAGTTTAACAACCATCATGCCCCCTGTTGATAATAAAATATGGTTACCTGTTATGCAGTCTTACCTTAAAAGTTTAATAAAATCTTAAACAATTTAAGATAATTTAAACTTATGGTTAGATACGGCGAAAGAGAGGAGAAAAGATGATTAAAAAACTCTTTGAAAGCAAGTGGTTGAAGCGATTACTTCTTGTTTTTTCTGCTCTTATACTTTCGGCATTGAGTATAGCGTTTCATCGCGGAACGCTTCAGGCCAAAATTCCCATTGATTATACTGAGGGTCCTTATTCGATCATTGCTCTGGATGCGTGCCAATAAATTAAAGTTCCTGCGTCATCTCTTATGATTTATTGAATGATTGAAATTTAGAAAAAATATAGCTAGATATTTACTATAAATATTCTTTTAAAATTTAAAAAATAAGAAGAATCATAAAATTATATTATTTACTTTTTGTCATTTTATTTAATTTAGTAAACTTTTTTTTCTCCCTCTCTTCATGCCTCTTTAAGTAAGGAAGATCAAAATTTAGAAGCATTTTCTCAACTAAGGAGATTGGGGGCCGAAATTGAAGACAGATTGAGGCATGGTTATGAACCCCAGTATCCAACACAACTAATTTTAGTCAAGATTTCTACTTCTCAATTTTTTATGAATTCAGCAAACTTTAATCCTGATTCTTATCCTGGTTGGACGATTCGTTATTTAGATTATACACAAGAAGACGGTACAATTATTAAATATCCTAGCGTCAGTATTGAAAAAAATTTTTTAGTTTCTACTTTGTGAAGAAGTAGAATATACGGGCTCGTTTTCAAGGCTATTGATCCTGACACTCAAGAAGAATTTGCAATGAAAGTATATCGATGGCCATCCTCTAACTTGGCTGACTGGGCGATGATGAAATATAGATTTCATGGAGATAATGAGAGAAGTCAAAGAATAAAAGAATTATGTAATCTTCCTCATTGATATGACTTACAAGGCGAGTGTCTCCCCACTTCTGAGAGAAACTGTTTTACAAGCAGGGCTTTCTCATTCCCCTCAATATGCTCAGTTTTTAGAAGATCTTCAAAAAGTATACCTAATTTAAAAGACCGCTCACCTAGTAACGCCATGATAGAGTTTGAAGGAAAAATAAAAGCTATAGATTTTTAGAGAGAGGACATGGATTAAGCTTTTTTTAATTTCTTGCTTAAATATCATTTTCTATTCTTCAAGCTCTCAACGCTTATTCTTTTCATAAAGGGAGATAACTTTATGTATTCCTTTAAAATTTCTAAGGAATATATTTTTCGTCTATGTCCATACGAATCTTTTATGCCTTTTAAGTTGATTCCCCAAAAAGCAAGTGAAAAGAAAAAGAGTATTGTTACATTGTGGCAAAATTAATGAAGTATTAACTTTATATTGCTACTCTAAAAGTATAGTGAAACTTTAAAGAGATCAGGAATATGAAATATATCTTAACAACAAAAGTGATGACTTCTTTTTTATTTGCCACTTCTCTTTTTCTATCTTTTAAGGGGGAGGCTGTAACGACTTTTGGACAAGAAGAGGATACCTTTTCTAGAATATGGTCGCATCCTTCGGAAAATTCCAAATCAAGGAAACTTGACTTGTCGAAGCAAGGAGGAAACTCTCTTAAAAAAGAAGAAAAAAATCTTACTCTTCAACAAAAAAATGACTTATCAAGTAAGCGTACAAAAGAGCTCTTAAATCTTCTTCATCATAAAGACCTTGTAGGATCAAGGCTTCACTAAAGATTATTTAGTGCGGCCACAAGTATAGATGAAGAGGCCTCGAAATGACGTTTATTTATCCGTCTTTTTTCTCTGGCTCCCTTTAAGCAGAGGGCTCTGGCGAAAGAGTTGGCTTTCGTGTTGGTGTTGAAGAGCGAGGCTTTTTAGGCTTGTCAGGTGATGTAGATGTCGTTTTTTCAATCTTTTCACCTTTTAATAAAGCGCTAATTTCATCGCCTGAAAGCGTTTCATATTCTAATAAGCCCTTAGCTAGACCATGTAACTGATGGAGGTTATTACTTAGAATTTGACGAGCACGATCATAAGAATTCTCAACGATTTTCCGTATTTCTTTGTCAATTTGAGTTGCTGTTGAATCGGAAACATTTTTGTGCTGAGTGACAGAATGTCCCAAAAACACTTCTTGAGTTGGTTCCCCATAACTTAAAGGACCCATGGCGTCGCTCATGCCCCATTCAGTGACCATACGCCGAGCAATTTCGGTTGCATGACGAATATCAGAGGAAGCACCCGTCGTAATTTTTTCAGCCCCAAAGATGAGCTCTTCAGCAATTCTTCCGCCCATGGCAACGGCAAGGTCTGCTAAAAGCTTGGCTCGCGACATAGAAACTCGATCATTTTCTGGAAGGCGTACAACCATACCAAGGGCTCGGCCTCGAGGAATAATCGTTGCTTTATGAATGGGATCAGAATCAATCGTATGGAGGGCAACAATGGCATGTCCTGCTTCGTGATAAGCGGTCAATTTCTTTTCTTCATCCGTCATCACCATGGAACGTCTTTCGGGCCCCATCATGACTTTATCTTTGGCATGTTCAAAATCGCTCATCGTCACGGCGCGCTTATTCTGGCGAGCTGCATTAAGAGCAGCCTCATTTACAAGGTTGGCAAGGTCTGCGCCAGAAAAACCAGGTGTTCCGCGCGCAAGCACTTTTGCATCGACATCGGAGGCAAGAGGAACTTTCGCCATATGAACCTTAAGGACTTCCTCACGCCCTATAATATCTGGCAAGGGGACAATAACTTGACGATCAAAGCGGCCTGGACGCATAAGAGCGGGATCAAGAACATCGGGCCTATTGGTCGCAGCAATCAGGATGACACCTTCATTTGATTCAAAGCCATCCATTTCGACAAGCAATTGGTTCAGTGTTTGCTCACGTTCATCGTTGCCACCGCCAAGACCAGCTCCACGATGACGGCCTACAGCATCGATCTCATCAATAAAAATAATGCATGGTGCATTCTTTTTACCTTGTTCAAATAAATCGCGAACACGGCTAGCACCCACACCAACAAACATTTCAACGAAATCAGAACCAGAGATTGAGAAGAACGGAACGTTAGCTTCACCCGCAATCGCGCGTGCAAGAAGTGTTTTACCAGTTCCAGGAGAGCCAACTAAAAGAACGCCTTTAGGAATTTTTCCGCCTAATTTTTG
This sequence comes from Candidatus Paracaedimonas acanthamoebae, assembly GCA_000743035.1. Classification (GTDB taxonomy): domain Bacteria; phylum Pseudomonadota; class Alphaproteobacteria; order Caedimonadales; family Caedimonadaceae; genus Paracaedimonas; species Paracaedimonas acanthamoebae. The sequence goes on along the minus strand of CP008936.1, from coordinate 1,230,591 downwards.
GAATTTTTGCGGATCTTTTAAATATTCAACGATTTCAGAGACTTCTTCTTTTGCTTCTTGACATCCTGCGACATTAGAAAACATGACGCGACCTGCTTTTTCATTCAAAAGGCGTGCCCGCGACTTTCCAAATCCTAAAGCCCGGTTATTGCCTGATTGCATTTGACGAAGGAAGAAAATCCAGACGCCAATAAGAAGAAGCATAGGAAACCAAGAGATTAAAATTTGGAAAAAGGTCGATCCACCTTCTTCAGCGGGTGCAACAGAAATTGCAACACCTTTTTCAGTAAGTTTCTCAACAAGTTGAGGATAGTTAGGAACAATGGTTGAGAACGAGCGTCCATCGGATAAACGACCATTGACAACATCGCCTTTAATCACAACATCTTTCACATTTCCTTGTTCGATATCACTTAAGAATTCTGAAAAGATGAGGTTTTTATTATGAGAGGGTTCTTTTTCGCCTTGGAACATATGAAAAACGGCTGTAAGGAAGAGGCCAATAATAATCCATAAAATGAGATTTCTACCTAAATTATTCAATTTGTTGTTTTCCTTCGTATTTCAATTGTCGCATTCTAGATTCATGCAATGCATTATGTCTCGATTTAGTTAAGCAATTGTAAACGTAAATCGTGTAAGTGGATAACATGGTAAAAACTTTATAGCGTTTTCTTGGAAAAGTGTAAAGGTTTGGTTTGAGCGAATCTTAAAAACAGAGGGTATGGAAACAAGCTGATCTTGCTGCCAAATGCTAGGGAGAGTAAGCGCCACAGGGTAAGGTAAAAGCTCTTCTTGATCTTCGAGCACCTTTTTTATAGATACCCATCCTTTTTGGCCTAAAGCCTTTAAAGTATGATGCCCTTGTAAAGGGGAAAAGAGATGAATCCTAAAACGTTGATCCCAGAAGAGGGGTATCGTATTTGTTGGATCACTTAGCTCAATTTCATGCTGGATTGCGCCAGGCTCTCGCATAAAAAGGAGATATTTCTCGCGATAACGCGAAATGAGGCATCCATTTAAAGTTCGTGGAGAAGAGGCTTCCTGAAAGTGCTGGGCAAGCTTATAAAGGCTTTCTCTTACAGGGGGGTAAGGGTTGACGCCATAGGTCATAAGAAGCCGTTGTGTAATGCCGAGCTGGCTCTCCAAATCGAGCTGGGACCATGCTTGATAGTTTAGGAAGGCATATCCTTGTGGGAAAGGAATGACAATTTTAGGGATTAAAATGTTTAAAGCTTCTTCATGGTGGCGCCTTGCTTGTCCAAATGAATGAATTTCAGCAGGAGAAAATTTAGGCGCCTTGCTTCTTAATGTAACGCGCTTAAATCTTGGGTTCTGATTGCTTGGATCTTCAATCCATGATTGATGATAGTTTATTAAGGTTGCTTGAAGTCGGCTTTTAGTGTGCGAGAGAAGAGGGCGAAGAAGACGATGGTAAGGTTTTTCAACAAGCGCAGACATTCCTGCAATGCCCTCAATTCCTGATCCCTTTTCGGCGCGCATGCTAACGGTTTCTAGTTGGTCTTCCAGATGATGGCCCAAGAGAAGGTGCAAAACGCCATGTTCGCGACACCATTCTTCAAGTTTTTGATAGCGCACCTTACGTGCTTTTTCTTGAAGTCGACGCCCTGATTTTTCTTCTGACCATGGGAGGATCACCGTCTTAATACCGTAGGCTGCCAGCCATTGCTGAACTTGATGCGCTTCTTGCGTTGAGGTGGAGCGTAGCTGATGATCAATGGTCAGGGCTGTTAGGGAACCTGCGTGGTTTTTAACCCACCGATTGGCTAACAGGGTTAGTGCGAGGCTATCAGCCCCGCCGGATACAGCTACGGCAAGATGGGGGTGTGGCTCGAAAGGACCAAATTTAGTCATTGCCTGCGCAAATTCCACATCCGTAATTGGGTCAGCTGAGGCGGGAGAATGAGAAGATAAAATCATGTTTAAAAAGTGTTTTCTGGTCGCTTTTTTCTGTTGTTTATGGTACTATAATAAGAATAAGGAAAAAAGGGAATTAAATGATGAGATTAGATTGTAAGCAATTTATTTTGTTATGGAGTTTTTGTGTCGCTTCGGGATGGGGAGTAGGTGTCCAAAATATTGGGCCAGGAACCTTAAACGAGGTGAAGGCTGACGGAGCTATTGTTCTTGATGGCACTCATGTTCTTTCAGAGACGAGAGTTGATGGAAGTCTTGTAGCAAGAAAGGCTGAATTAAATAGTTTGATGGTTAATGGAAGTGCTGTGTTAGAGGAATCTCAAGTTAAAGGGAAGACAGCCGTTGATGGCGCTTTAACAGCCAAAAAGGTGACTTTTGCCGATGTCCAGGTTAATGGGGGTGCAGAGCTCACAAACTCAACAGTTAAGGGACAAACGAATATTGATGGTGGTTTAAATGTGCAGCAGGGAGAATTTGGAGCTCTAAATGTTAATGGTGGAGTGAGCCTTTCACAAACTTATATTAAGGGGGAGGCCGTTATTAATGGTGGGTTGGTCGCGAGGGATACTTCTTTTGAGAAACATCTTTCCGTTGCTGCTGAGAAAATGGAGTTTCATCATGCCAAGCTTTCAAGTCTACATGTTCAGAACACGGGCAAAAGAGTAAAAGTGCAACAAGTCTTGTTAAAAGGGAATACCTTGGTCAAAGGAGATATTATGTTTGATGAAAACGGAGAAGTGCTCATGGAGGCGGGAGCTAAAATTCAAGGAACGGTTAAAAACGGCAAGATTGTAGCGCTCTAAGGCGAGGGTTTCTGGAGTTATATATTAGAGATATAGACGGCTATATGCCTTAAAAACCTTAAAAAGTTGGACTTCGCGTTCTTCAGTTTAGGTTATCTCAAAAAGCCTTGAAATAAGAAATGATAGGGATGGGTTTCTGAACGTAGATCTAGGGCGCAATATATTTTATGCGGAGCCATTGCTTTTTCATGAGATCAACGCTATGAAAGAGATCTCCTTAACGAATTGTTTAGGATTTTAATTTATAGATAAGGGCTTAGTAAAGCCTTTCGCGGGCGTGGTGGAATTGGCAGACACACCAGATTTAGGTTCTGGCGGCGCAAGCCATGGGGGTTCAAGTCCCTCCGCCCGCACCATAAGGTCAACATTTTTAGAGACAGGTAACACTTTTATGCAAATGACACAAAAAAAGGTTGAAGGGTTGTTGCACCAATATCATCTGAATATTCCAGCAGCACAAGTTGCTGAAAAGATGGATGAGCGCCTACTTGAGCTAGGCAAAACAACAAAAGTGGCTGGATTCCGTCCAGGTCACATCCCCTTGCCAATTCTACGACAACGATATGAAACTTCTGTCAAAGGTGAAGTTATTCAGAAGTTATTGGATGAAAGTATGAAAAAGCTTGTTCAAGAGAAAGAATTAAAGGTTGCTCTTCAGCCAAAAGTGGAATTCGAAAGTGCTGAGGAAGGTCAAGATTTAAGTTTAAATATTTCTCTTGAGGTCCTCCCAGAAGTTGGAAAAGTTGATCTTAGTAAATATTCCTTTGAGCAGTTAAAGGCAAAGGTTGATCCTCAGACGGTCACGGATAGCCTTAAGAAAATGGCTCATTCTTCACGCGAGCATAAGCTTCTTGATGCAGAGATAAAAGCTGAGAATGGTCATGCTGTACGTCTTTCATTTCGTGGAACAATTGATGATAAATTGATTCCTGGCGGTTCTTCAGCTGATACGGTCCTAGAATTAGGCTCAGGCACTTTTATCCCTGGCTTTGAAGAGCAAATTGTTGGAATGAAAGCAGGGGATCAAAAAGATATCTTTGTTACTTTTCCAGCAGATTATGGTTCTCAAGAACTTGCAGGAAAAGAAGCAAAATTTAGTCTTAAAATTGCAGAAGTTCTTGAAGTTGTTGAACCTACAATAGATGATGAATTAGCTGTTAAGCTAAAGTTTAAAGATCTTACAGAACTTAAAGATCAAGTTGAGAAGATGATCACAAGAGAGTATGAGCAACTTTCTTTTCTTGATATCAAGCGCAAGGTTCTTGATAAATTTTCAGAAGAATTCCACTTTGATCTTCCACAAGGGTTGGTTGAACTTGAGTTTCAATCCATTTGGCGCCAATTAGAAAATGAACTTCATCATGATCATAATCATGCAGAAGGGGAAACCTGTCAGCATGGTTTGGATCCCAAAGAAGAAGAAAAGCTAAGAAAGCAATATCAAGGTATTGCTGAGCGGCGCGTTAGGCTTGGTTTGGTGCTTGCTGAAATCGGGCGAGAGCATCAGGTCACTGTCTCACAAAAAGAATTGGATCAAGCTGTTTATAATGAAGCCATGCGGTATAAAGGACATGAGATGAAGGTTGTTGAATATTATCGCAATAATCCTCAAGCTCTAGCTTCTTTGCGTGCACCAATCTTTGAGGATAAAGTGATTAAGCTCATTACTGAAAAAGTAGCTTTAAAAGATAAAGAGATCAGTTTTGAAGAGCTTCAAAAAAGAATTAAAGAAATTACAGAAGGCGAGGAAGTGAACTAAGTTCATGTTTCTGCCCACTAGAAATAGGAGGATTCAGTGGTAGACATCGTTAATCAATATACGAATACGCTTGTTCCAATGGTGATCGAGCAAACAGCTCGTGGCGAGCGCTCTTTTGATATTTATTCGCGACTTCTTAAAGAGCGTATCGTCTTTTTAAGCGGTGAAGTTAATGATGACATTGCAAGTCTTATCTGTGCCCAGTTCCTTTTTCTTGAAGCCGAAAATCCTAAAAAGGATATTTCCTTTTATATCAACTCCCCAGGTGGTGTTGTCACTTCAGGTTTGGCTATTTATGATACAATGCAATATATCCGTCCAGATGTCTCAACGATTGTTTTAGGACAAGCAGCGTCTATGGGAGCCTTATTGTTATGTTCAGGAGAAAAAGGGAAACGTTTTGCATTACCAAACTCTCGTGTCATGATTCACCAACCTCACGGTGGTGCGAGAGGGCAGGCAACAGATATCGAAATTCAGGCTCGTGAGATTTTGAAATTGCGCGCTCGCTTGAATGGAATCATTGTTGAACGTACTGGAAAACCTTTAAGTATTATTGAAGCTTCTGTTGAGCGAGACTATTTTATGTCTGCAGATGAAGCCAAGGATTTCGGAATTGTTGATGAAGTGATGGTTCATCGCGCTCTTGTATAAAAATGATAAATTAAATTTGAACGTTAACTTTTTATTATCCGGTTTTTGGCACTCTGGACGTGTAAATGTAGCTCAGCTAAAAATTAAGGAATAAAGGTAAAAAAGAAATGAGTAAAAACGACGATTCCGTTAAAGATACTCTTCACTGCTCTTTTTGTGGAAAAAGCCAGCATGAAGTTAAAAAATTAATTGCTGGGCCAAGTGTATTCATCTGTGATGAATGTGTGGATTTATGTATTGAAATTATTCGAGAAGAGAATAAAGTTGGAGGATTTTCTTCAAATGAAGGTGGGATACCATCACCAAAAGAAATTGTAAAAGTTCTTAATGATTATGTGATCGGTCAAGCACATGCAAAGCGTGTTCTTGCTGTTGCTGTTTACAATCATTATAAACGAATTAACTCTATTGGGCGTTCAAATGAGATTGAGCTTGCTAAATCAAATATTCTTCTCATTGGTCCAACAGGATGTGGAAAGACCTTATTAGCTCAAACACTTGCTCGCATCTTGGATGTGCCATTTACAATTGCAGATGCAACAACCTTAACTGAAGCAGGTTATGTCGGCGAAGATGTTGAGAATATCATTTTAAAACTTCTACAAGCTGCTGAATATAATGTTGAAAAGGCTCAGCGGGGCATTGTTTATATTGATGAAGTTGATAAAATTTCACGAAAATCCGATAATCCTTCAATTACGCGGGATGTATCTGGTGAAGGTGTACAGCAAGCCTTGCTCAAAATTATGGAAGGTACAATTGCTTCCGTTCCGCCTCAAGGTGGCCGGAAGCATCCTCAGCAAGAGTTTTTGCAAGTTGATACTACAAATATTCTGTTTATTTGTGGTGGAGCTTTCGCAGGACTTGAAAAAATTATTGCGGCTCGTGGGAAAGGTTCATCCATTGGTTTTGGAGCCGATGTAAAGTTACCTGAAGATCGTCGTACGGGTGAGATTTTACGTGAAATCGAGCCAGAAGACCTTTTGAAGTATGGCCTTATTCCTGAATTTGTAGGGCGTTTACCTGTCGTTGCTACGCTCGAAGACCTAAATGAAGAGTCACTCATTGAAATCTTGCAAACACCGAAAAATGCTCTTGTAAAACAATATCAAAAGCTTTTTGAAATGGAAAAAGTTCGTTTAGAGTTTACTGAAGATGCTTTATCTGGAATTGCGCAAAAAGCGATTTCAAGAAATACTGGGGCTCGAGGACTTCGTTCAATTATGGAAGATATCTTGCTTGATACCATGTTTGATCTTCCTGGGCGAGAGGACATTGAAGAAGTTGTCATTAACCGAGAAGTTGTGGAAGGTAGAACTGAACCTTTGCTCGTCTATGGCGAAAAATTAAAAAGCAAAGGAAGTCAAGCGTAGACTTTTTTAAATTTCTATTCCTTTATTTCATCACCCTGATTATACTATTTTAAAGTAGGTGTATGTAAACTATTTGAAATAAAAGAGGTTGATCCTTGGCAAAAACAACAAAAGCTCTAGAGCTTCCGTATGGAACTTTGTTACCAGTATTACCTTTAAGGGATATCGTAGTTTTCCCTCATATGATTGTGCCATTATTCGTGGGACGTGAAAGATCGGTTAAAGCGTTGGAAGCAGCTATGAAGCTGGATCATAGGATTTTACTTGTAACGCAAAAAGAAGCGACTACAGATGATCCGAAAACACGAGATCTTTATTCTTTTGGTTCTCTAGGGCAAATTATCCAACTTTTAAAATTACCAGATGGTACTGTGAAAGTGCTCGTAGAAGGTATTGACCGAGCTCGTATCTTGCGTTTTGATGAAAGTCTTGAATATTTTCAAGCCTACGCAGAGATTTTAGATTCCGGAATTATTACACCAACACCTGAGCTTGAAGCGCTTGCACGTACAGCGTTGGGACTTTTTGAGCATTATTCAAAACTAAATAATAATATTCCCCCAGATGTTCTCGTCTCAATCACGCGCATTGAACAACCTGATAAGTTGATTGATACAATTGCTGCGCATCTAACACTTCGAGTCCTAGATAAGCAGAGACTTCTTGAAATTTCGTCGCTTGAGGAGAGGTTTGAAAAAATCTGCGCCTATATGGAAGGTGAAATTAGTGTTCTTCAAACTGAGAAACGCATTCGAACACGTGTTAAAAAACAGATGGAAAAATCTCAAAGAGAATACTACCTCAATGAGCAAATGAAGGCGATTCAAAAAGAACTGGGCGAGACCGAAGAAGGTAAAGATGAAATTTCTGAGCTTGAGCAAAAAATTGCAAGAACCAAGTTAAGTAAAGAAGCAAGAGCTAAAGCTCAAAATGAGATTAAAAAATTAAGAACAATGAGTCCAATGTCTTCTGAGGCGACAGTTGTTCGTAATTATTTAGATTGGCTTTTGTCGATTCCATGGAAAAAAAATACAAAAATTAAGAATGATCTTGATAAAGCACAACAAATTTTAGATGAAGATCACTATGGCTTAGAAAAAGTTAAAGAACGAATTATTGAATATCTTGCGGTTCAAACACGCGTTGGAAAATTAAAAGGTCCTATCTTATGTCTTGTCGGACCACCTGGTGTAGGAAAAACGTCTTTAGGTCGTTCCATTGCACGAGCAACAGGTCGTAATTATGTTCGCATGGCTTTAGGCGGTGTGCGTGATGAAGCTGAAATACGGGGACATCGACGTACTTATATTGGTTCAATGCCAGGAAAGATCATTCAAGGAATGAAAAAAGCGGCATCAGCAAATCCTCTTTTCTTGCTCGATGAGATTGATAAGCTTGGCGCTGATTGGCGAGGCGATCCCACATCTGCATTGCTTGAAGTCTTAGACCCCGAGCAGAACAATAGTTTCAATGATCATTATCTGGAAGTTGATTATGATCTTTCTGATGTGATGTTCGTGACAACGGCAAATAGTCTTAATATGCCACAGCCTTTGCTCGATCGCTTAGAAATTATTCGGTTGCCAGGTTATACTGAAGAAGAGAAAGCAGAGATTTGTCACCGTCATTTAATTCCAAAAGAAATGAAAGCAAATGGGCTTAAGGATGGTGAATGGTCGATTAGTGATAAGGCTCTGCGCCAGTTGATCCGCACTTATACAAGAGAAGCTGGGGTGCGTAATCTTGAGCGAGAGCTTGCCAATCTTCTTCGGAAAGCAACAAAAGAAATTCTCACAAAAAACACTAAAAAAATTGAAGTCACCGAAGAAAACCTTGAAACTTATGCAGGTATTCCTAGGTATTCTTATGGTGTGAGCGAAAGTGAAGATCTTATTGGTGTTACCACGGGGCTTGCCTGGACAGAAGTTGGTGGGGATATCTTGATGATTGAAGCTGTCATGCTTCCAGGGCGAGGAAAGATCAAGACAACTGGTAAACTTGGAGAAGTAATGCAAGAGTCTATTCAAGCTGCTGCAAGCTTCGTACGATCTCGTGCTACCCAGTTTGGAATCGAGCCCCTTTTATTTGAAAAGCACGATATTCATGTGCATGTTCCCGAAGGAGCAACGCCAAAGGACGGACCTTCAGCAGGAATCGCGATGTGTACCTCTATTGTATCTGTGCTAACTGGCATCCCTATCCGTAAGGATATCGCAATGACGGGTGAAGTTACTCTTCGAGGGCGTGTTCTTGGAATAGGGGGACTTAAAGAAAAGTTATTAGCGGCATTAAGAGGGGGGATTAAGATAGTGCTAATCCCTTATGATAATCAAAAAGACCTGGCAGAGATTCCCGAGATCGTGAAAAAAGGGCTACAAATTATTCCTGTTAAAAATGTGGAAGAAGTTATTAAGAATGCTCTTATACGCACTCCACAGCCCATTGATGGGCAGGCCTCAATAGAGAATCGTAAAGAAGAGCCTTTTAAGCATCAACAATCGCAAGAATTAAGTTTTTAAGGAGACAATATCAGTTCTTAAGAAAATAGGGCGCTTTTGAAAGAAAGCGCTCTTAGTTTTGGTGCTTAATGCTTAACTCGGTCGACCGAGATGACCAGGGACGAAGCTCGTAGGCTTGCGATAATATTGCTTAGGTGATCGGCATCTTTTACTTCAATATCAATGATGAATTCAAAAAAAGTGTCCCCGCGATGGCTAATTTTAAGATTGGCTATATTAGCGTTGTGTTTACTGATGATTGTCGTAAGATTTGCAAGTGCTCCAGGTTGGTTATTAACAAACACATTTGTGCGAGCAAGGTAATGCTTCTGTTCATTGTGAGAGTCCCAAGCAACATCAATCCAGCGTTCTGGTTCATTGGCATAATTATTGAGATTTTCACAATCATAAGTGTGAATAGTGACTCCCGTGCCTGTCATCACGATTCCAACAATTTTATCACCTGGCAATGGGTGACAGCATTTTGCATAGTGTACGGCCATTCCTGGGATAAGACCCCGGATAGAAACAATAGCATCCTTTTCTTTAGGAATAAATTTCGCTTTAGAGACAATAGGTTGTAGATCGATAGGATTCTTTGCACGAAAATCAGGGTAGGCTGCTCGGATAATTTCATAACTTGTATGCTGTCCTTCTCCGAGGATTGAAAATAGATCATCTACAGTTTGGCATTTAAATTTAGCAAGGATTGTTTCAAGGAATTTTTCAGAAAATTCCAAGTTCTCATGATGAAAGGATTTTTGTAAAATTGAGCGCCCCAATTCAATAAATTGCGCGCGTTGCTGGGTGCGAATGAAGCGTCGAATATGGGCACGGGCCTTGCCTGTGACAACGAAGCGTTCCCAGGTAGGGGAAGGAGTTTGTGACTTTGAAGTCGTAATCTCCACTTGATCTCCATTATGAAGAACTGTGCGCAATGGAACCATTCGACCATTTATTTTGGCGCCAACACAATGATTTCCGACAGCAGAGTGAATTGCGTAGCCAAAATCAATAGGAGTTGCACCTCGAGGCAGAGAAATAAGGTCGCCTGCAGGTGTAAAGCAAAAAACCTGATCTTGAAACATTTCAAGTTTTGTATGCTCAAGAAACTCCTCAGGACCTGCAGCATGCTCTAAAATTTCCAAAAGGCTCCGTAGCCAATGATATTGTTTATGATCTGTATTTTTCCCTTGTTTATATTGCCAATGAGCTGCCACGCCATATTCAGAAATAGTGTGCATCTCATGTGTTCGAATTTGGATCTCAATACGATGTTTTAAAGGACCAATAACACTGGTGTGAAGAGATTGGTAATTATTAGGTTTAGGTGTACTAATATAATCTTTAAAGCGCGAAGGGACAACAATATAGCTACTATGGATAATCCCAAGTGCTTGATAACAATCTGGGATTGTATTAACAAGAATGCGAAAAGCCATAATATCAGAAAGTTGCTCGATGGCTACATTTTTCCGATGCATTTTACGCCAAATGGAATAGGGTGTTTTTACACGACCAGAAACTTCTGCTTTTAAGTTAGAGTTTTTAAAGACACTTTTAAGTTCTTTAATAATCTTTTTAACAATATCTCCACCTTCTCGTTCAAGAAAATTTAAACGAGTCACAATTGATTCACGCGCGTCAGGATTAAGAATCTTGAAAGAAAGGTCTTCAAGTTCATCTTTTATATGGTGCATTCCTATACGTTCAGCTAAAGGCGCATAAATCTCAATCGTCTCTCTCGCAATGCGCCGGCGTTTATCTTCAGACGAAACATGATGAAGCGTACGCATGTTATGAAGTCGATCTGCAAGCTTAACAAGCAAGACGCGAATATCATTCGACATGGCAAGGACAAGTTTGCGAAGATTTTCTGCTTGTTTTGTTTGAGAAGATTGTAATTCAATTTGCGTTAATTTTGTGACACCATTAACAAGCCCTGCAATTTCATCGCCAAATAATTTGCGTATCTCTTCAAGTGTAGCTCCTGTATCTTCTACGGTATCATGAAGAAGAGCGGTCATAATCGTCGCTCCATCCAATTTCATATCAGATAAGATGCCAGCAACTTCAAGCGGATGAGAGAAATAGGGATCTCCAGAGGCGCGCACTTGTTCTCCATGAACTTTCATAGAAAAAAGGTAAGCGCGATTGAACTTGTCTTCATCAAGGGTTGGATCGTAAGATCTTACTTTTTCAATTAATGCATGCTGCTGAATCATAGTGTTGCTTTTTTAATTGACGCAAACACTGAGCCTTAATTTCTACAATGGGGTTTAGCCTTAACCGTGTTTACGTTTAATCCTTGATATATAGTAGCAGCTTAAATAGGCTAAAGGGAAGTAGTTTCGTCTTTTTCTTCTTCTAAATCTTCATCATCTGATTCATCATCTTCAAAAGAAGAATGTGAGGGTTGTTGAAAACGTAATGTTTCTTGAGCAACAAAATCAGAAATCTCATCTTCTTGAGGGTCACTTTCAACTTGAATCCGGAAAGAATTAACTAAACCCTCTTTAAGAGCATCAGCTTCAACTGTACCAACAGCAATCTCTCTAAGTGCAACAACAGGATTTTTATCGTTATCTCTATCAACAGTCAGTAAAGATCCAGCACCAATCTGACGGGCACGTTGTGATGCAACTAGAACAAGTTCAAAGCGATTTGATACTTTGCGAACACAATCTTCAACAGTAACGCGTGCCATAAAATTTTCCTTATTTAGTAGAAATACTAACCTTGTCTTGCTTTGAAGCGGGGATTCGTTTTGTTAATAATATAGTTTCGGCCGCGACGACGAATAATACGGCAATCTTTATGTCGTGTTTTCATCGATTTCAATGAGTTAACAATTTTCATTTGGCCATCTCCAGTGTCATCATTCAACAATAAACTTATATATGCTTTGGGGACAAGGCATTGTCAATACTTTTTAATAATTTTTCTTAGAATCGATGTCCTAATTTGAGAGAGATTTCGTGAGCTTTGTATTTTGCGCTGAATTGAGCATCATAAGCGGCTGCGGCGTGGCAAATGGAGCAGAGACGAGGCCATGTGGTTGGCCAACTTTTCTAATATCAGAGCCAAAAACTCCGAACGATGCCACAAGAATCGGATCCGCGTGTATGTCTGCAGTCTTGAACGCTAGTATTGAAAGAAAAATCACTGCCTTAGTAGAGCACTAAAATAGCTTTATGGGGGAATGGTTATTAAAAAGTTAAGATGGATAAAAATTTAACTATATTCTTCTTAAATCTGATCTTTAAAGTGCCTAAAGATAGGCAGTAAGCAAGAGAGAGCATGAATTATAAGGAGGGAATAGAACCAGTAAAGGAAGGAGGAAGAATCAGTTGAATAATAGGGGGAGAAAAAGGGGAACCAATTTTTCTTTTTGTTTCTTAGTCGCTTTTGGGCAACCTTGGAATATTTTAACCATACTGAAGTTCTTTAGGATACGCCTATTTTTAATTTGATATATGAGGTTTGTATATATGGATACATCACGCATTATGGTCCATGTTTTTGACTGCTAACTCCTTGAATTTCTACCTCTTACTTTTATTCCCTTTGTTCAAGTGAACTTAGGAACTGCTATATTAAAAATGGTACAAAATAATCTTGGGATTGGTTCAATCTCCCAAAAAGGAGTAGAGACCAGTGAAAAGAAATTGGTAAGAATCTTTCCTTCTCTTTTGATTGAGCCTACTCTGAACATCACATATAACTTTCCTAAAACAAGAGCAGAAGAGCTATTCATTAAGAAGCTATACGAAATGCTGAGGATTTCTTTTGAGTATATTTTTTCTTAAAAAACAAGGACTCCAGCAAAATATTTGGAATTATAAGCATGGAAAGGATAACTGCAACAATCCCAGACATAGTTTAAAGCATAATAAGCGAGGATATAATTAATGCTAAACATACAAACCCCTTGAACGATAAAAATACCTTGTTTTTTTAAGTTAATGGGACGATATTTATATCTAGAAGCGAAAGCAAAAAATATTGTAAAAATACCTGCCATTATAAAACAGTAGGCTACTGCCATTTCTGGGGAAGATATTTTACCTGAGAGGAGCCAAGAATCCATCCCATCCCTCCTAATAAACTACAAGCTATAAAAAGACTCTAGTTAGCAGAAAGCATTATAAGTATTTCATGTTTTTAAATATGATAAATATAAAATAAAGTTACTCTCAACTTTAATCTTTTCTTGTCAAGAGAGGAGTAAAAAACTCTACAAGTTAGCCTCCAAAATTAAAACGTTATTGGCGATGAAATAGAGTGCTTTATTGTGACTTAATTTATCAAATAGGATAAGAAAGTCACTTTAAATTTGATTGTATTGCAACCAATAGTTTTGCAATTTTATTTAATGGATAAGGGCTAAAAATTTAGTTTACGATACAAAGCCCATATCTCATTTAAGATAAAAAATTAAAGGAGGAAGACTCTGTCCTTCAGTTAAGCTTTTGATTTCATTGTATTTGTCTGTTGGTCTCATTTAGGGCAAGACATTTTATTGCAAAGTAACAAGAATTGTTTTAGCGTTGATATAAATGAAGCTTACTCAAATCAAGAGCATAGTACTTATCCATAAATGCCAAATGAAGGTAGGTTAAAATCGACACCAAATTTTATAAAGATTTTTATAATAATGCACCAGATATGTTTGTGTCGGTTAATGCCTCAAACGACAAAATAATAGAGTGCAACCAAGCTCTTATTGATGCCCTTGGCTATACAAAAGAAGAGCTTTTTGCCTTAAATTCCATTGCAGAACTTTATCATCCAGATTCTCTGAGTGCAAGAGATGCTATCATACGAGAGTACAAGCAAAAAGGCGTTGTAAAAGACAGGGAAGTTATTCTGAGAAAAAAGACGGGAGAAAAGCTGTATGTCTCATTTAGTGTGACTGCGGTCAAAGATAAAGAAGGCAATATTCTTTATAGTCGAGGGATTTGGCGTGATATTACAAAACTGATTGAAGAACGGAAAAAACTAAGCAAGCTTAATGAAACATTAAGGGCTAAAAATGAGCAGCAGGCAACCCTTTTTCATATTTTGTCGCATGATATTCAGTCCCCTATAAGAACTGTGGAGCACCTTTCTCAGTGGATCATTGAAGATAAAGATAATGTCTTAACTCCTGCGTCTTTAGAAAATTTATCAATGTTGAGGGTGGTTAATAAACAAGCTTATCGATTAACGCAAGATTTGGTTTCCTTATTTGTCAATGATTTAATGGAAGTTCCTAGTATATTTGATCTTCTTCGGACAGTTGAGGCTATTAAGCGGCGAGTTTTTCTTCCTGAGGGATTTAAAATTATGGTTTCAAGCTCAATTTCTACTTTTAAAACATTCAATTTTTTACTTACTGAAGTTCTCTATAATCTCATCTCGAATGCAGTAAAACATCATCATAATCCTAAGGAAGGTGAGATTAAGGTAGAGGTTGAAAATCAAGGGAAACGACTCTTAGTGAAAATAAGTGATAATGGACCAGGAATTATGGAACATTTAAGAGAAGTTATTTTTGAACCTTTAAAGAAATTCCACGGAGCTCATAATGTCGAAGGGTATGGGATGGGGCTTGCAATTGTAAAAAAGATTACAGACCAAATCGGGGGCAAAATTAATTTTACAAGTATTGTTGGCAAGGGAACAACCTTTTATCTTTCGTGGCCAATATTCGATGAAATGAAAAAAGCGCGTTAATTTTTGTCCTAATTTTCCCCACACAACCATTCTAGCCGAACATAACCTTCTGTAAATTCAAAAATTTTTAAAAGCCTTTCTAAGGCAGGCTCTATTTTTTCTTGTATTTTCCACGGTGGATTTACAATAATGAGGCCAGTTCCATTCAGGAATTCAGGGGTGATGGGTGGCTTCCGCAAGAATTCAACAGTGAGAATTTTAGGGATTTCTAACCCCTTAAGTGCAGCATAAAATTCTTTAATAGGTTTTAAGTCTTTGATGGGAAACCATATCATATAGATTCCTGTTGCGAATCTCTTATAGCTTTCTCGTAAGCCGTTAACCAGAGTTTTAAACTCATTCCTTTCTTCAAATGGTGGGTCGATTAAAATGAATCCCCGCTTTTCTCTGGGGGGAAGGAGCGCTTTAAGTGACGTATAGCCATCTTGATGGAGTACTTTTACTTGAGGATCTTTATCAAAGTATCGAGTTAAACTTTGAAAATCTTCAGGATGAAGTTCTGACAACCATAGACGATCTTGTGATCTTAAAAAAGCGCGACAAATTACTGGGGAGCCAGGATAAAAGCCAGTTTTTTGCTTTTGTATTACCTTTAAATATTGCTCAAAAAAACTTCTGTCTTGAGAAGAATGAAGTAACTTTAAAATACCTTCTTGTGCTTCATTGGTTTTTAAAGCTTGTTGTGATTGAAGATTGTATACTCCTATTCCTGCGTGAGTATCGATAATTGAAAAAGCTTTTTCTTTTTCGTGCAATTTCTGAAGAAGAAGCGTCAAGACATAATGCTTTACAACATCTGAGAAATTTCCTGCATGATAGATATGTCTGTAGTTCATTAAAGTGGTAAACTTATCATGACAAGGAGTCCTCCTTGTATTGATTTTTTAAGTTCAATAGTGCCGCCATGCCTTAGGATGATATCTCGTGTAATTGTTAAACCAAGCCCTGAACCTCCTGTTTCTGAATTGCGAGAACCTTCCAAACGATAAAAGGGCCTGAAAACGTCCTCTCTTTTTGATGCTGGGATCCCTGGTCCATTATCTTCGAAATATATTTTGATATCTTCAGAAGTTAAATGTGATGATATCCAAAGGGAATGAGCATATTTTAAAGCATTTTCAATAATATTTGTAAATGCGCGCTTCAGAGATAGCGCATGAGCAGTGACATAAACAGATTTTGAAGGTGTAAATGTAATAGGTTTCTCAGGGAATAGGGAAATAACACTTTGTAAAAGTGATAGAATTTCTGTCTCTTCAAACGGTCCATCTTCTTCACCTTTTGCAAAGGCTAAGTAATCTTCAATCATTTTATTCAATTCGCGAACATCTTGTTGCAAATCTCTTATGGATTGAGAATCACCTAACATGGCTAACTGAAGTTCCATTCTTGTTAATGGTGTTTTTAAGTCATGTGAGACGCCTGCGAGCATTTCTGTTCTTTGTGTTATTTGTCGTTGAATACGTTCCTTCATAGAAATAAAAGCATATGTCAGTTTACGAACCTCGAAAGATCCTGCGGGTTTGATAGCTATGATCTCTCGTCCTTTACCAAAATCATCCACGGCTTCAGCTAATCTTTTTAAGGGTTTGATTTGATTTCTCATAAAAAGGATTGCAATTGCTAGAAACAAAAGAGGGGTTGCAACGGCCCACCATAAAAGAAGAGAGGTTGTTTTTGGCGCTAAATGCTTCATTTTTTCTTTTAAAATGATTTTTCCTTTAAGTGTTTGAATAGAAATAATAATATCTTCATCCTTTGAATTGATTAAAAAGGTAAAGGGGAGTTTTTTTGCAAGTTCTTGAGCTAATATTTTGCCGTAAGGAGCGAATAGATTTTTCTTTATTAAAGGTTGGGCACCCTCATTTTCTTCAATTTCTAGCGTTAATTCAAAGTGAGTAAAAATGTAATTACGTAAGGGCTGAAAATGATCTTTAAGGTTGGGACTATCTAAAACAGCATTAACTGCTTCAGCTGTTCTAAGAGAAATGTTGTTTGCAAGAAGTTCCGTCACTTTTTCAAGGTGTCGATCAACAAAGATATAGGTTGTAATCATCTGAACAAATACAACGGGCGCTATAACAATGATTAAAGTGCGTCCGAAGAGAGTTTTAGGAAGAAATTTCTTAAAATATTGAAAAGGATGTAAGAAGGAGATCATATTATATCAGGCCTCAAAACATATCCTTGATGTCTCACTGTATGAAGATAAAGAGGTTGCTTAGGATCTTTTTCAATTTTTTTACGGAGTCTTGTAATCTGGACATCCACAGTTCTTGGGCTTAAGCTGACTCCACTTAATTCAGCAAGCTTCTCACGGCTAATTGGGACCCCTGGTTGTTGAGAGAAAATATTCATTAAAGTAACTTCCAGAGAAGTTAGATGGATTAATTCATCTCCGCATTTGAGAATAGCTCGTATTGGATCATAGGTAAGTGAGCCCAGGCGTATCGCAGAGCCAGGGAAGATTAATTTAGATTTTCTTTGAAGAAGATTACGAATTCTTAAAAGAAGTTCTCGAGGTTCAAAAGGTTTTGCAAGATAATCATCGGCACCAGCCTCTAAGCCTTCAATACGATGATCTACTTCACCCATGGCAGTCAACATCAAAACAGGAATCTCATTTTTCATGTCATGTCGAAGCCATTTCAAAAATTCAAGTCCTGATTCTTCTGGCATCATAAGGTCGAGTACAATGAGACGAAGTTCTTGGATCAATTGTTGTCGCGCCTCTTGTGCAGAAGCTGCCACTAAAACTTGATAACCATTCTCTTCAAGATATTTTTGTAAAAGCTCTCTAAGGCGACGATCATCATCAATAACAAGCAAATGAGAAGTTGCAACCATGGTAATAATCTACTTAAGATAAAATTTAAGCCTTGCAGCTTCACGTTAAGTAATGTTTTCTCTATAGTCCATAAGTTAGAAAAAAGGAAGTCCTAAAGGAGAATTAAATGACAGAGACCACTTTTGATGTTGTGATTATCGGCGCAGGCCCAGGAGGCTACGTGACAGCTATTCGTGCGGCACAGCTGGGCTTTAAAACTGCAATTATTGAAGCAAATCATCTTGGGGGTATTTGTCTTAATTGGGGATGTATCCCAACAAAAGCCTTGCTTCGATCAGCAGAAATTCTTGATTATATGCATCATGCCGATAAATTTGGGTTGAAAGCAGAAAAGGTGGGGTTTGAGCTGGCAAAGATTGTCGAGCGCTCAAGGCAGGTTGCAAGCCAGCTTTCAAAAGGAGTTGAGCATCTTTTGAAAAAAAATAAAGTTACAGTTTATAATGGCTATGGGAAGCTTAAAGGCAAACAAGGAGACCTCCATAAAATTGAAATAGCTCGAGAGTCAAAAGCCGAAGAAATGCTACTTGCAAAAAATGTTATTATCGCAACAGGTGCTCGCGCACGGACGTTACCCAACCTTCAACCCGATGGGGAGAATATTTGGACCTACCGAGAAGCTATGGTGCCTGAAAAAATGCCGAAATCTTTGTTAGTGATAGGATCTGGGGCTATAGGGATTGAGTTTGCAAGTTTTTATTGCTCTTTGGGAGCAGAAGTAACAGTCGTTGAAGTTGTTGATCGTATCCTCCCTGCTGAGGATGAAGAAATCTCATTAATGGCGAAAAAAATGCTTGAAAACCGAGGGATTAAATTTCACTTAGCAACAACAGTTACTTCTGTGACACAAACATCTCAAGGCCTAAAAGCTATTTTAGAAAGCGATGGAAAACGAACTGAGCTTCCTATTGAAAAAGCAATTTTATCTGTTGGAATTGTTGGAAATATCGAAAACTTGGGCCTTGAAAACTCAAAAGTAAAAATTGAGAATTCGCATATTGTTGTTAACGAATGGGCAGAGACATCAGAGCCAGGTATTTATGCGATTGGTGACGTTGCAGGTGCTCCTTGGCTCGCACATAAGGCAAGTCATGAAGGAATTCTTGCGATTGAAAAAATTGCTGGACATAAAGATATTTATCCGATGAGGCGTGAAAATATTCCAGGATGTACTTATAGTACTCCACAGATTGCAAGTATTGGCCTTACTGAGAAAAAGGCCAAGGAGCAGGGCTATGAGCTTAAAGTTGGCCGTTTTCCATTTATAGGAAATGGTAAGGCTATTGCTCTTGGTGATCCTGAAGGTCTGATCAAAACAATCTTTGATGCTAAAACAGGAGAATTGCTAGGCGCTCATATGATTGGGGCGGAAGTAACGGAATTAATTCAAGGTTATGCGATCGCCAAGACATGCGAAGCAACAGAAGCAGAATTAATGTCAACTATTTTCCCGCATCCGACTCTTTCAGAGATGATGCATGAATCTCCGTTGGCTGCCTTCGGACGCGGCCTTCATTATTAATAAAGGTGACTAAGGTGACAGAGCATGCTTCTTCAAAAAAACCTGATTGGATACGTGTAAAAGCGCCTGTTTCTCAGGAATATCATACAACACGTGAACTTATTAAGACTCATAAACTTAATACCGTCTGTGAAGAGGCTGCATGTCCCAATATTGGCGAGTGTTGGGCTAAAAAGCATGCAACAATAATGATTTTAGGAAGTGTTTGTACGCGCTCATGTCGCTTCTGTAACATCGCAACAGGGAGGCCTGATCTGCTTGATCCTCATGAGCCTCAAAGGGTCGCTGAAGCTCTTGCGAAGCTAGGGCTTTCTCATGTTGTTGTAACCTCAGTTGATCGAGATGATTTACCTGATGGAGGGGCTCATCATTTTGCTCAAGTTATCAAAGAAATTCGCAAGATGTCACCTCATACAACAATTGAGATTTTAACCCCTGATTTCTTACGAAAAGAAGGTGCTTTGGAGGTGGTTGTTGAAGCTCAACCAGATGTTTACAATCATAATGTTGAAACCGTTCCACGTCTTTATTCAAATGTACGCCCGGGAGCACGTTATTATCATTCTGTTCATCTTTTGCACAGGGTTAAACAATTAAATCAAAATCTCTTTACAAAATCTGGCCTTATGGTGGGATTAGGAGAAACAAAGCAGGAAGTTTATCAAGTAATGGATGATTTGCGATCAGCGGATGTTGATTTTTTAACAATTGGCCAGTATCTCCAGCCAACGCCCCAGCATCATGAAGTTATGCGATTTGTTGAACCTGATGAATTTAAAGATTACGAACGTATGGCGCGTGGCAAAGGATTTTTAATGGTCTCAGCATCTCCTTTGACGCGCTCTTCTTATCATGCAGGAGAAGACTTCGAGAAACTTAAGCAAGCTCGTAACGCTGAAGTAAGTTTATATGAGAGTAAGAAATGATCACCCATACTGATCAGAAAGTTTTGCCCTATTCCCAAGAGCAGTTATATGAATTGGTTGCTGATGTTGAGCGTTACCCCGAGTTTTTACCGTGGTGTCGGGATGCCATAATTCATCAACGCCAGGGCAATAAACTTATTGCTGAGCTTAAAATTGGGTATAAATTTTTTCAAGAAGCTTATATGTCAGATATAACGCTAATGCCAACAACAGCAATTAATGTGACATACGCAAAGGGACCTTTAAAACATTTGAAAAATCAATGGCACTTCCAGTCAATGACTGCAAAGACTTGTCGGGTAGATTTTGAATTAGAATTTGAATTAAAATCTTTTTTTTTACAAAAAGCAACAGAGACTGTTTTTACAACAATTGTTTGCCAGATGCTGGATGCGTTTGAAACAAGGGCCCGATTACTTTATTCTTAAGTTTATTAAGTCCCAGAGAACTTTACCCTATTAAAGAAAATGCTTGAGAAGGATCGTATTTAAGATTGTGGGGGGCGGTCATTAAGACCTTTAGCTTCCCTCCATATTATTTTTATTGAAGCTCTAGCAGCCCCCATCTGCTTAAATAGTAATAAGATAATATACAGGCAAGTAATTTATTGCAATCATTAAATAAGGTAGACTTTTAATGATCTTTCAATTATCGCTCATCCTTAATAAAAGAAAATTTTACGCCAGAATTATGGATGGGAGCTACAAAATATGCTCTATAAAAGGAAAAAGAAGAAAATAATTACTATGGTTTCCCAGTTAGATAATATAGAGGACCAAATTACCGAGTGCCTTAATTTGCTTAAAGGTACTTTTGGGAATGATCTTTTGGGGGGTACTTATATGGTTCGGCAATAGTTGGTGGATTACAGAAATGCAGCGATATAGACTTATTCATTGTTACAAATCACGCTACTACACTTAACGAAAAAGCGAAATTAGCCACTAATCTACAAAAAATTTCTGGCCTTTATAAGAGTGACTTACAGCGGCCAATTGAGATGACAATTGTAGTAAAATCAGAAATTAATCCTTGGCATTATCCTTCTAAATTTGATTTTCAATATGGTGAATAGTTGCGTCAGGTGCCAGATCTTGCTATACTAACAACTCAGTTCTTATTGGCTAGTAAAAAATTATTAGGGCCAAATCCTGATCAACTTATTTGCTCTGTCCCATACCAAGATTTCATATATGCTACATTAGAATCGCTAGATAGCTTAATGACAGATATTAACCATGATACATGTAATGCATTACTAACCCTGGCACGTATTTGGCGTACTATAAAAACAGATCAAATTTCTTTACTTAAGCCAATCAAAAAAAGTTATTCTTCTTCAAATGATTTAATACTTATAAAGTATAGCTTCCTCTCATAAAGTTTAATGACATCCTCTCTTATAATAACATCTAGGATATCATTAAGATGAACACCATGACAAGCAAAGATTTTGGTGCGTAAGTCTTTATTTATATCAACATACTCCTCCATACTTAATATTCCTTGATCATTTAGCATAAAATTATTTTTATAAAGATACTCCGTAAATAGTTCTTCAGCTCGGATGTTACGTTCTTCCTCTTGCAAAGCGTAAATATTTTCTCCTTGTAGTTGCTTTAAGATCAAAAGCCAGTTTTTAATATTGTTGTTAAGACGATGGATACAACTTGTTTGGCGAAAGAATGTTTCATCTGTATTTTTTATAAGGTAAAAACTGGCATCTTTAAGAGGTTGGGTTGGCGAACTGATAAAATCTTTGTCACCTAAGATGGAATCGGCTAGATTAAAGATCTTAAAAGAATCGCCAATAAGCTTAATTTTAAATATCCTATTATAAAAAGTGCTATATGGGCTCTTAAAAGAATAGGTACCCCATAAGCAATTTTCTCCAACCTCAATATTTCCAGTGAAGGAAATATGGCTTGCAAACGCGCTATAGGTTCCCGTTATAATTTGGAAAGAATATGGCTTTGTCTGATGGAAGTCATCGCCCGCGGAAAAAGTGCCTTTGGGGGTTACTATTTGTTTGCTTTTATAAAATTCTGCAATTTGCTCTCCGCTAAACTTATCAGGAAAAAGATTTTTAACAGATGCAGGAATTTGAGTAAGAAGAGTGAAATCCTCGTCAGTAATAGCGTCTGACCCATAAGCTCTGGTCAAAAAGGCAATTAAAATAGAGAATAAAATGGATGTTAAAAAACAATTATACATATGTTTTCTCAAATTAAATTAATATTTCTTATTTCTGATATAGGTTTTTTTGTCAAAAATTCAAATTTAATTTCTGAAATCCAGAGATGCAAAAATTACATGCTAATTGCGCAGAGATAAAAGAATAAATCTAGAATAGGAAAACGCTTTTAGCGTTTTTTTGAGAAAAAAATAAGCCTGTAAGATAAAATCTTATAGGCTTATTTTTGAAACTGTTAACGGATTACTTATTGACAGCTTCTTTAAGTTCTTTTCCTGCTCTGAATGTAGGAGTTTTTGTCGCAGGAATCTTAATTTCTTGGCCTGTACGAGGATTGCGTCCTGTACGAGCAGCTCTTTTGCTTACACTGAAAGTACCAAATCCAACGATGCGAACATCTTCACCTTTCTTTAAGCTGCCTTGAATAGATTCAAGAACTGCTTCGAGGGCACGTTCTGCTTCCGCTTTTGTTTTAAAGTGTTGAGAGATTGTAGCAACTAATTCAGATTTTGTCATGTTTACTTCCTTCTTTGTTAAACTTAAAAACTCTAACATTAAACAATTAGCTTGATAAGAGCTAATTAGCAAACATAAAATATATAGAATTTTTAGGGGGTTTTTTGTTGATTTTTTGGAAAATATTTATGGGAATAATAAAAAAAGAGAAAACGAAATATTTGCAAGAAAATATTTATTTAAGATAATCAATTAAAAAAATTAACATTTTAAGCATATTTTCATTTATTTCAGCAATAAGTTATCTAATTCACCACTCTGATTAAAAGAGGCCAAATCGTCATACCCACCAATGTGGATGTTATTAATAAAGATTTGAGGTACTGTCTTGCGGCCGCCTGTTTTCTCAATAAGAGCGATGCGATCTTTAGGGGCTGAGACATCAATTTCAGTAAATGTAAGGCCTTTTCTTGTTAAAAGATTTTTTGCAAGCGTACAATAGGGACAGACCGGTGTAGAATAAATAATAATGATATTCTTTTGTGAGGTGGTCATATTAATCTCAAATCTCTGGTTTAATAACTCTTGCTAATGTTAGTATATCTACTTGTTTGGCGCCAGATTTTTTTAAAACCTTAGTACAAGCTCGCACAGTTGCGCCTGATGTGAAAACATCGTCAATAAGTAAGATATGCTTATTGCGAATGAGTTGTTTATACTTTTCTTTTAATTTAAATGCATTAGAAACATTTTTTTCACGTTCTTTGGCTGTTAAGTCACCTTGTGAAGGGGTTCTTCGGTTACGCTCAAGAAGGTCAGGTAAGTGAGGTATTTTTGCTTTCTTGCTGAGCTTATGGCTTAATAGAGCGGCTTGATTGTATCCTCTATAGACAAGACGGCTCCAATGCAAAGGGATGGGGACAAGATATTCAGCTTGTTGAAATAGGTCTTGACCAGCTTGATAAAGCCATTCAGCAAAAAGAGGCGTTATATGAAGCGCATCTGCATGTTTAAAACGTAGAATCATAGGCTTGCTTGCTTCGTTATAATAGATGGCAGTACGCGCTCTTGTAAAAAGAGGTCTTTTGCGAGCGCACGGACCACAAACGCTCTCATCTTCAATTTGAATATTAAAGGGAAAACTGCAAAAAAAGCAGAATGGTTTGCTAATAAAGGAAATTTTCTCCCAGCAATCTGCGCAAAGACCTCCTTGTTGAAGTACCCGAGTGGAACAATTAATGCATTGAGGGGGTAAAATAAAATCAAGTATTTTTCTGCCTGTCTTTTTGGCGAAAAGTGGCATCACAGTGAACTTGTTGGTTTGAGGAGAGGCACCTCGGATGCTAAAATGGCGTCTTCAATTGAGAGTTGGACACGATTCTGACCTAGCCAAGAATCAAGTTTTAAAGTCCCAAGTATATGAAAAAGGCGCCCAGAATGATTTAAGAGGGCGGGACCTAAGGTTGTTTCACAGCTTTTAAAAGCAATGGCTTGAAGTCGACTTCCTTCTAAAGTTCCTAATTGACATTTAATGTGAATGTTACCAACAATTTCAGCATGAAGAATGCGGATATTCGAAAAGACAAATCGCGGGGTAGGATTGCCTTGTCCATAAGGTGCTAAACGTTCCAATTTATGCAATAATTCAGGAGTGGCTGAGCCTAATGAAAGATAGCCATCAATTGTTAAGCAGGGGACTAAGTCAATCTTAAGCGCTTGAATACGCTCATTTAAGAAGGTTTTGAAGGGTTCAAGCTTTGTTTTCTCAATTGTAAAACCTGCCGCCATGGGGTGCCCTCCCCCTGCAAGAATAAGATTACTTTGACGCGCAGCTTGAATAAGGGAGCCTAGATCAATGCCAGGAATAGAACGTCCAGAACCTTTTCCAATATTATTCTCATCAAAACTAATGACTAATGTTGGACGATGGTAATGATCTTTGAGGCGGCCCGCAACAATTCCTATAACTCCAGGGTGCCATTGGGCGCTTTCAACAATTAAAATGGAGTTTTGGTTGACTTCGATTTCTGCTTGGTGATGAGCTTCTTTAAGGACTTCTGCCTCAATCGCTTGACGTTCACAGTTGAAGATCTCAAGTTCTTGAGCAATTTTTTGGGCTAGAGCTGGATCATCCGTTGTTAAAAGGGTAACACCATGAGTCGATTTTCCAACGCGGCCTCCAGCATTGATGCGAGGCCCTAATATAAATCCTAAATGATAAGCTGAAGGGGTTTCTTGCAAAGAAGCCATATCCATGAGTGTTTTAAGGCCCAAATTTTGTCGTTGGGCCATCACTTTTAATCCTTGCGTAACAAAAGCACGATTAAGCTTCTGCAAAGGCATGACATCGCAGACTGTTCCTAATGCTACTAAATCAAGAAATTGAAGAAGGTTAGGTTCAGGAAAAGATGTGAAATAACCTTGTTGGCGGAGAGCTCGATTAAGCGCAATGAGTAATAAAAAGCTTACGCCGACGGCAGCCAATGTTTGGCATGAACTTTCTTGATCTAAACGGTTAGGATTCACAATTGCAACCGCTGAGGGCAATTTTGGTTCTCCGACATGATGGTCAATCACGATAACATCAAGGCCTATGTCTTTAGCTGTTTGGAGGGGAGCATGAGAAGTTGTTCCGCAATCGACAGTAATAATAAGATCAATACCCGATTGATGAAGCTTTTTTAAGGCAAGTATATTTGGTCCGTAGCCTTCTTGAAGGCGGTCAGGAATGTAAAAATCTACATGAATGCCAATTTGTTTAAAATAGCGATATAAGAGGGCTGTTGATGTTGCGCCATCTACATCATAATCCCCAAAGATGCATATTTTTTCTTTTTTTTCAGCCGCTTGGATAATTCTTTGGACAGCGTTGGTCAAATCGTGAAGATGAGAGGGGTCAACAAGTAAGTTTTTTAAAGAAGGTGTTAAAAAATCAGGAGCTTCTTCAAGAGTAATATTTCGACTTGCGAGAAGCCGTCCTACAATTTCGGGTTCGTCTAAGCGTTGAGAGAGCGCAAATGCAAGACGGGAATCACAAGACTTTTCTTGCCAGCGTTTTCCTGTAATTGATGTAGAGCATGAAAAATCAAGCATAATAAAATTCTAAAGTAGGTTTTGCCTTTGAGCAAGGCCTTATAAAATAGCTTTATAAACGACACAATAAAAAAATATAAATAAAATGAGAGATATTCAGGTTGACATCTTTGTAGAAATCCTTATAGATCGCCTAATAAGTTATAATGCTTTCATCTTCGTCTGGAGGGATGGCCGAGCGGTCAAAGGCAGCAGACTGTAAATCTGCCGACGTATGTCTACGTAGGTTCAAATCCTACTCCCTCCACCATTCCTAAGGTTGTTTAGGAATAGTAAGGTGAATCATAGGTAGTTCGCGGGTGTAGCTTAGTGGTAAAGCTCCAGCCTTCCAAGCTGGTGAGGAGGGTTCGATTCCCTTCACCCGCTCCACTAGCCGCAGATATAAATTAGATCTTGAGGAGTGATAAAATATGAGTAAGGCGAAGTTTGAGCGTAATAAGCCGCATTGCAACGTAGGAACGATTGGTCACGTTGACCATGGTAAGACGACATTGACGGCGGCGATAACGAAGGTATTGGCGGAGACTGGTGGGGCGACGTTTACGGCGTATGATCAGATTGACAAGGCGCCTGAAGAGAAGGCTCGCGGTATTACGATTTCGACGGCGCACGTTGAGTATGAGACGGCAAATCGTCACTATGCGCACGTAGACTGTCCTGGTCACGCGGACTATGTTAAGAACATGATTACGGGTGCGGCGCAGATGGACGGCGGTATATTGGTTGTTTCTGCGGCAGATGGTCCGATGCCACAGACACGTGAGCACATTTTGTTGGCGCGCCAGGTTAACGTGCCAGCGTTGGTTGTGTTTATGAATAAGGTTGATATGGTTGACGATCCAGAGTTATTGGATTTGGTTGAGTTAGAGATTAGAGATTTGTTGACTTCTTATGGGTTTCCTGGGGAAGAGATACCGATTGTTAAGGGATCAGCGTTATGTGCGCTTGAGGGTCGTGAGGACAAGATTGGGAAGGAAGCGATCTTAGCATTGATGGCCGCGGTTGATTCATATATACCGCAGCCTGCTCGTGATGTTGAGAAGCCATTTTTGATGCCGATTGAAGATGTGTTTTCAATTTCTGGTCGTGGGACTGTTGTGACGGGCCGCGTTGAGCGAGGTGTTATTAATGTTGGTCAAGAAATTGAGATTGTGGGTATTAAGGATACAGTGAAGTCGACGGTGACGGGAGTTGAGATGTTTCGTAAGCTTCTTGATCGAGGAGAGGCTGGAGATAACATTGGTGCGCTTTTGCGAGGAGTTGGTCGTGAAGATGTTGAGCGAGGTCAGGTATTGGCGGCTCCTGGGACGATCACCCCGCATACGAAGTTTGAGGCAGAAGTTGTTATTTTGACGAAGGAAGAGGGTGGTCGTCATACGCCATTTTTTGATAACTATCGTCCCCAGTTTTACTTCCGGACGACGGATGTCACAGGGACAGTGAAGCTTCCTGATGGAGTTGAGATGGTTATGCCTGGAGATAACATTAAGCTTACAGCAGAGCTTATAGCGCCTGTTGCGATGGATGAAGGTTTACGCTTTGCAGTTCGTGAAGGTGGTCGTACTGTCGGTGCCGGTGTCGTCACTAAAATACTGGCTTAGTTTAGGGTAATTTGAGGTCAAAGGCTAAAGCTTTAATTGTTCAAACCTTGGCTTCAAATAATCTATAAATAAAAAGCCCTTGATTTTGATGCTGCAATTGTTTAGGAGTGTAGCTCAATTGGCAGAGCGTCGGTCTCCAAAACCGAAGGCTGTGGGTTCGATCCCCTCCACTCCTGCCAAATTAATGAACAAATTTTTATGGGGTTAGCGAGAAAGAAAGCTTATGGCAAAAGCAAGTCCAATAATGTTTATACGTCAAGTCCGGCAAGAGATTGGAAAAGTCACTTGGCCAACTCGGAAAGAAACAATGGTCACCGTTATGATGGTTGTGATTCTCTCTGTGTTAGCAGCTTTGTTTTTCTTAGCGGCAGATGGTTTTATTCATTTTATTGTGCAGCTTATTCTGGGATAAGGATTAATAATTACATGTCAGAGTCACTTCGTTGGTATGTGGTCCATGTTTACTCAGGATCAGAAAAGAAAGTTGCTGAAACAATTCGTGAACAAGCTCAAAAGAAAGGTCTTGATGATCAAATTTCTCAAGTTCTTGTTCCTACTGAAGAAGTTATTGAAATTAAAAAAGGTGAAAAAATTAGCTCAGAGCGGCAGTTTTTCCCAGGATATGTCTTGGTTCAAATGGCTCTTTCAGATGAAACGTGGCATTTAATTAAGAATACTCCAAAAGTAACCAATTTTCTTGGTGGGAAAGGTAAACCGACACCTATCAGTAAGTTTGAGGTTGAGCGCTTAATGAATCAGGTTGAAGAAAGAGTCGGGAAACCTAAGCATAAGCTCAGCTTTGAGATTGGTGAGCAAGTGCGGGTTTCTGATGGTCCTTTCTCAACATTTACAGGTCTTGTAGAAGAGATAGACGAGGAAAAAGAGCGCTTAAAAGTTTCTGTCAGTATTTTTGGACGTTCAACGCCAGTAGATCTTGATTTTTCTCAGGTTGAAAAAGTCTAAAATTAAGAGTATGTAGAGTTCAGTTCTCTTAAGAGAGAGCAAATATGCGGGAGGAAAGCCAAAACCGTACCGCACCCTTTAATGATAAGTAGAGGATACTATGGCAAAAAAGATAGAAGGATATATTAAACTGCAGGTTCCTGCAGGAAAAGCAAACCCATCTCCACCAATTGGCCCAGCTTTGGGTCAAAGGGGGCTCAATATTATGGAGTTTTGTAAGGCGTTTAATGCGAAAACACAAGAGCTTGAGCCTGGGATGCCAATTCCTGTGGTTATTACAGCTTACTCAGACCGTTCATTTAGTTTTGTTACAAAAACTCCGCCCGTCAGCTATTTTTTAAAGAAAGCTGCAGGTCTTCCTAAGGGGTCTCAGACTCCAGGGAAAGGGACGGTTGGAAAAGTAACAAAGGGCCAAATTCAAGAGATTGCTCAAAAGAAAATGGTTGATCTTAATGCGACTACAGTTGATGCTGCGGTGCAAATGATTATTGGTTCTGCGCGATCAATGGGTCTTGAGGTGGTGGAGTAAGCGATGACAAAAATTGGAAAAAGACTTAAAAAAGCTTACGAGAATTTGGATGCTGTGGCAGCTTATTCTCTTGAAGAAGCTGTTAAAATCATTAAGACTCGTGCGACTGCGAAATTTGATGAAACAGTAGAAATTGCTTTAAATTTAAACATTGATACGCGGAAGGCAGATCAAAGCTTGCGTGGAATGATTCAGCTTCCTAATGGAACAGGTAAAACGCTTCGTGTTGCTGTTTTTGCAAAAGATGAAAAGGCCAAGGAAGCTCTAGCTGCAGGCGCTGACTTTGTCGGGACTGATGATCTTGCTGATAAAGTTCAGAAAGGTGAAATTGCTTTTGATCGTTGTATCGCAACGCCAGACATGATGCTTGTTGTTGGAAAACT
Source organism: Candidatus Paracaedimonas acanthamoebae (assembly GCA_000743035.1). Lineage (GTDB taxonomy): Bacteria > Pseudomonadota > Alphaproteobacteria > Caedimonadales > Caedimonadaceae > Paracaedimonas > Paracaedimonas acanthamoebae. The sequence goes on along the minus strand of CP008936.1, from coordinate 1,201,336 downwards.
TGGAAAGGTTTTGGGACCTAAAGGGCTTATGCCAAATCCCAAACTTGGAACAGTAACACCCAATGTCGCTGAAGCTGTGAAAGCTGCGAAAGGTGGGCAAATTGAATACCGTGCTGAGAAGGCGGGGATTGTTCATGGTGGTGTTGGTAAAGTAAGTTTTACAGAGAAAGCTCTCGTTGAAAATATCAAGATGTTTGTAGAGGTTATCAATAAGGCACGTCCAAGTGGCATTAAAGGAGCGTATTTGAAGAAAATTTCTTTAAGTTCGACAATGGGGCCATCTGTGCGTGTTGATCTTGCCGATTTCGCAAGTTAATAACTTAATTTGAGATATTGCTCAAACTAAGTATGAAAATGTAGCATGAAGTAATTCGTGTTGCTTAGTAGGGAAGTTCCCTACGCTCTGTCCGAGACTGTAGGTAGACATTGGTTTTTAATGGTCTGCCGCCTACATAGACGGAAGAAGGCACAATCATTTTTAAGTGTGTTTCTCTTTCCGGGCAGAATTGTTAAACGAGCACCGCTCATGAGGAGTGGTGTGAAGCTTGAAGGAGAAAACCGTGGAAAAAAGAGAAAAAGAACTCTTTATCGCTTCAATGCGATCCGCGCTTGATCAGGCTGGACTTGTTGTCATTACGCGACAGGTTGGGTTAACTGTTGTTGAGTCTCAAGCTCTACGTCGTCAGATGTATGATGCGGGAGCTCAATTCAAGGTGACTAAAAACACTTTGACCCGGTTGGCTGTGAAGGGAACAAGCTATGAGATGTTGATAGACCATTTAAAAGGTCCAACAGCATTAGCTTATTCATCTGATCCAATCGCAGCTGCGCGTATTGCTGTAAAGTTTGCCAATGATAACCAAAAACTTGAGATTGTCTGTGGCGCGATGGGGGATAAATTCCTCAGCAAGGCAGATGTTCAAGCTCTTGCGACCTTGCCTTCTCTCGATGAATTGCGAGGAAAGATTATTGGTATACTACAAGCTCCTGCTGGAAAACTGGCTCGCGTTGTTCAAGCGCCTGCAGGGCAGCTTGCACGCGTCGTGTCGGCTTACAGCAAAAAAGGCTGATTATTGTAATTATAGTTTTTGAAGAGATAAAGGAGATATAAAATGGCTGAAAAGTTAGCAAAGATCGTAGACGATCTATCTGGATTGAGTGTTCTTGAGGCAGCTGAGCTTGCGAAGCTTCTTGAAGAAAAGTGGGGCGTTTCTGCTGCTGCACCTGTTGCCGTTGCTGCTGCTGCACCTGCCGCTGCTGCTGCTGAAGAGCAAACAGAATTCACAGTGATGCTCGTAGATGGTGGCGCACAAAAAATTAACGTCATTAAAGAAGTTCGCACAATTACAGGCTTAGGTCTTGTTGAAGCAAAGAACCTTGTTGAAGGCGCTCCAAAGCCTGTTAAGGAAGGCGTTAGCAAGGACGAAGCTCAAAAAATTAAGGATGTACTTGAGAAGGCTGGCGCAAAAGTCGAACTTAAGTAGTTCTTTTTGTTGGATTAAAGACGCGATCGGAAAAAGCTTTTTGAGAAGGCATAATTTCCGATCGCGCATGTATTACTTGCATTATTAAAGTTTAACGTATATATGAGTGAATTTAGTCTCTTCGTGTAAATCTATAGCTTTTTCAATTTTAAGATTGGTAGCGTAGAAATTTTTGCATACGAATAGACTAAAATTGCACATTTATTAGCTGATTGAGGGGCAGATGGCATTATCTATGGCTGGTCGCAAGCGTATACGCAAGAGTTTTGAGAGATTAAGCGGTGTGGCTCCCATGCCGAATTTAATTGAGCTTCAAAAAAACTCGTATGAAGCATTTTTACAAAGAAATATTCCTTTTGAAAAGCGGCAAATGCTTGGATTGCAGGCTGTTTTTCATTCAGTGTTTCCAGTCAAAGACTTTTCAGACAAGGCTCAACTTGAGTTTTATCATTATGATTTTGATGAGCCTAAATATGATGTTGAAGAGTGCCGGCAAAGAGGAACAACCTATGCTGCTCCTTTAAAGGTTGTTTTTAGGTTAGTCGTTTGGGATGTAGACGAGGATACAGGAGCTCGTTCGATTCGCGACATTAAAGAGCAAGAAGTTTACATGGGAGATATTCCTCTCATGACAGATAATGGTACTTTCATTATTAATGGTGTTGAGCGTGTGATTGTATCACAAATGCACCGTTCTCCTGGGGTGTTTTTTGATCACGATCGTGGTAAAACGCATGCTTCAGGAAAATTATTATTCTCAGGTCGTGTGATTCCTTATCGTGGTTCATGGCTTGATTTTGAATTTGATGCGAAAGATCTTTTATATGTTCGTATTGATCGGCGCAGAAAATTGCCTGCAACGACTCTATTGATGACGCTTGATAATGAAGAAACCGCTAAAAAACGTGAAAAGGCCGAGCAAGAAGGTAAAGAACTTGCGCCAGGTGAGGTTGTAGGTTTATCACGAGAAAATATTTTAAAGCTGTTTTACGAAACAATCACTTTTACGCACCACGATAAGGGTTGGAAAATACCGTTTGAGCCTATGCGTTGGAAAAGTGGAAAGCTTGTTCATGACCTTATTGATGCAAAGACGAACAAAATTGTTGTAGCCGCTGGGGAGAAAATGACCCCGCGTCTTGCAAAGAAGTTTAAAGAAGATGGGCTGAACGAAATTTTAGTGCCATCAGATGACTTGATTGGTCGTTATGCTGCTGAAGACATGATTAATGAAAGTACGGGGGAAATCTTTGTTGAAGCTGGGGAAGAATTAACAGGGCAACTTATTCAAAACTTGGTTTCAAATGGTTTTAAAGATATTGCAACGCTTGCAATTGACCATATCCACATAGGTCCTTATCTAAGGAATACCTTGGCAGCTGACCGAAATTATTCGAGAGAAGATGCGCTTCTTGATATTTATAGAGTAATGCGTCCTGGAGAGCCACCAACACTTGAAAGTGCTGAGGCTTTGTTTTCTGGTCTTTTCTTTGACTTTGAAAGGTTTGATCTTTCAGCGGTTGGTCGTGTGAAAATGAATGCGCGTTTAGGGCTTGAGACTGAAGACAGTGCTCGGACTCTGCGTAAAGACGATATTATTGCGATTGTAAAAGTTCTTCTTGAGCTTAAGGATGGTCGTGGTGAAATTGACGACATTGATAATCTTGGTAATCGTCGTGTTCGTCCTGTTGGTGAGCTTCTTGAGAATCAGTATCGCACAGGCCTTTCAAGAATGGAAAGAGCTATTCGTGAGCGGATGAGTTCTGTTGAGATTGATACCGTGATGCCGCATGATCTCATCAATGCAAAACCTGTTTCCGGAGCGGTAAAAGAATTCTTTGCTTCTTCACAGCTTTCTCAGTTTATGGATCAAGTGAACCCACTTGCAGAAATTACTCATAAACGTCGCCTTTCTGCTTTAGGGCCAGGAGGCCTTACACGTGATCGTGCTGGATTTGAGGTGCGAGACGTTCACCCAACCCATTATGGTCGTATTTGTCCGATTGAGACACCTGAGGGGCCAAATATTGGTTTAATTAACTCGCTTGCTACTTTTGCGCGTGTTAATAAGTATGGCTTTATTGAAAGTCCTTATCGTCGTGTCGTTGACGGATGTGTTTCTGATGAAATTGTTTACCTCTCTGCTGCTGAAGAAGGTCGGTATGCTATTGCACAAGCAAGTGCTGCTATGGATAAAGCAGGTAAGCTGCTAGAAGATTTCGTCAGCTGTCGTAAGGGAGGCGAGTTCACAATTGCGCCGCCAAGCGATATCCAATTTATTGATGTTTCTCCAAAACAGCTGGTCTCTGTTGCGGCATCCTTGATTCCATTCCTTGAGAATGACGATGCGAACCGTGCGTTAATGGGCTCCAACATGCAACGTCAAGCTGTTCCTTTGATGCGGGCTGAAACACCACTCGTGGGAACAGGTATGGAGAAGTCCGTGGCTCGCGATTCAGGGGTGACTGTGGTTGCAAAACGTGATGGCATTGTTGATCAAGTTGATGCAACACGAATTGTTATTCGCGTGAAAGAAACAAGTGCTTCAACACCTTCTGTTGTTGATATTTATAATTTGCAGAAGTTTCAACGGTCTAACCAAAATACTTGCATTAACCAACGGCCTTTAGTGCGTCCTGGCGAATTTGTAAAAGCAGGAGACATTATTGCTGATGGTCCAGCCACAGATGCAGGTGAATTGGCTTTAGGTCGAAATGTCCTTGTTGGTTTTATGTCTTGGAATGGCTATAACTTCGAAGACTCTATTATTCTTTCCGAACGTTTAGTGCGTGAAGATGTATTTACCTCAATTCACATCGAAGAATTCGAGGTTCATGCACGCGATACAAAGCTAGGGCAAGAAGAAATTACCCGTGACATTCCAAATGTTGGGGATGAAGCTTTATGCCACTTGGATGAGGCAGGCATCGTTTCTATTGGTGCTGAAGTAAAGCCGGGTGATATTCTTGTTGGAAAAGTGACACCAAAAGGTGAAACGCCTGTAACGCCAGAAGAAAAACTCTTGCGAGCAATCTTTGGAGAAAAAGCTTCTGATGTTCGGGATACCTCTTTACGAGTTCAACCAGGTGTTAGCGGAACTGTTGTTGAAGTTCGAGTCTTTTCACGTCGTGGAGTTGAAAAAGATGAGCGTGCACTTGCTATTGAACGGGCTGAAATTAATCGTTTGGCTGCAGACCGCGATACAGAGAAGGGCATTCTCGAACGTGCTTTCTTTGCGCGTTTAAAACAATTGCTTTTGGAACAAAAAGTGGTTGGAGCTCCTAAAGGTGCAAAAACGAATGTCCAGATTGATGAAGCTTATCTTGCAGCTCTTACCACGGGGCAATGGCGTCAACTTGTTGTTGAGAACGATGTCATTATGACTGAAATCGAAGCGATGCGGAAGCAACACGACGAAGATGTTGCGGTCATTCAAAAGCGCTTCGAGGATAAAGTTGAGAAAGTGCGTCGCGGCGATGAACTGCCAACAGGTGTGCTCAAAACAGTTAAGGTCTTCATTGCAACAAAGCGCAAAATTCAGGCAGGAGATAAAATGGCTGGACGCCATGGAAATAAAGGCGTCGTTTCCGTTATTGTTCCTGAAGAAGATATGCCACACCTTGAAGATGGGACCCCTGTTGACATTGTCTTAAACCCCTTAGGCGTTCCTTCGCGAATGAATGTGGGCCAGATTCTGGAAACCCATCTTGGATGGGCAGCGGCTGGCTTAGGAAAACAAATCAGCCAAATGCTTGGTGATATTTATTCTAATAATAAAAACCCTGAAGATTTGAAAAAATTGATGACGGGGATTTATCAAAAAGAAACAGATATTCAGAAGATTGAGAAAATGGATGAGGCTGAGATTATTGAGACAGCAGCTTCCATGATCCGAGGTGTCCCAATGGCAACACCGGTCTTTGATGGTGCTCATGAAGATGATATTATTCGTGAACTTCAACGTGCGAAATTAAATACTTCTGGCCAAGTCAGACTCATTGATGGTCGAACAGGTGAGCCTTTTGAGCGTCCCGTTACAGTTGGATACATTTATATGCTCAAATTAAGCCACATGGTTGATGACAAGATCCATGCTCGTTCCGTTGGACCTTACAGTCTTGTCACGCAACAGCCTCTTGGTGGTAAGGCGCAGTTTGGTGGACAACGTTTTGGTGAAATGGAAGTTTGGGCTCTTGAAGCGTATGGTGCTGCTTATACATTGCAAGAAATGCTCACCGTCAAATCGGACGATGTCTCAGGACGCACAAAGGTTTATGAAGCCATCGTACGTGGGGAAGATGCATTTGAATCTGGTATTCCAGAGTCCTTTAATGTGTTGGTAAAAGAATTGCGCTCGTTGAGTTTGAATCTCGAGTTTGGTGAATAGGTGACTAGATAGAATATCCTTGGAGTTCTGAATGAATAATTTAATGAATATATTTGGCCAGGTCAAAACTGCTGCAAACTTTGACCATCTTAAGATCTCAATAGCAAGTCCTGAAAAGATTCGCTCTTGGTCTTATGGTGAAGTAAAAAAGCCAGAAACAATTAACTATCGTACATTTAAACCCGAGAGAGACGGCCTTTTCTGTGCGCGTATTTTCGGTCCTGTAAAAGATTACGAATGCTTATGTGGTAAGTATAAGCGGATGAAATACCGCGGAATTATCTGCGAAAAATGCGGCGTTGAAGTCACGCTTTCAAAGGTTCGTCGAGATCGTATGGGCCATATTGAGCTGGCAACACCTGTCGCACATATCTGGTTCACGAAATCGCTTCCAAGTCGTGTTGCCCAGTTGCTTGATCTCACAATGAAAGACCTTGAGAAAGTCCTTTATTTTGAAAGTTATATTGTGGTTGAGCCAGGTTTAACTCCTCTAAAGCAACGCCAGCTTTTGACAGAAGAAGAGGTTGTTGATGCTCAAGATGAATATGGAGAAGATGCCTTTACCGCAGGAATTGGTGCGGAAGCGCTTAAAGCAATGCTTTCTCAAATTGACCTTGAAAGTGAGCAAAAGAACCTTCGTGAAGAGCTTTACGAAACAACGTCAGAAATGCGTCGTAAAAAACTCGTTAAGCGCTTAAAAATAGTTGAAGCTTTCCTTGAATCTGGCGCTCGTCCTGAGTGGATGGTCTTGGACGTTTTGCCTGTCATCCCTCCCGAGCTTCGCCCACTTGTGCCACTTGATGGTGGCCGATTTGCGACATCCGATCTCAATGATTTATATCGTCGTGTGATTAACCGTAATAATCGTCTGCGTCGTCTTATGGAGTTGCGTGCACCGGATATTATCATTCGGAACGAAAAGCGAATGCTTCAAGAATCGGTTGATGCGTTATTTGATAACAGTCGTCGTGCACGTCCTATCGCGGGCGCGAATAAGCGTCCTTTAAAATCTTTGGCGGATATGCTCAAAGGAAAACAAGGTCGTTTCCGTCAGAACTTGCTTGGAAAACGTGTTGACTATTCAGGACGTTCTGTCATCGTTGTCGGCCCTGAACTTAAGCTCCATCAGTGCGGTCTTCCAAAAAGAATGGCGTTAGAGCTTTTCAAGCCATTTGTTTATTCTCGTCTTGAGCGTTATGGCCTTGCAAGCACGATTAAGGCAGCGAAGCGTATGGTTGAGCGTGAGCGTCCAGAAGTTTGGGATATTCTTGAAGAAGTCATTCGCGAACATCCTGTGCTTTTAAATCGCGCACCAACCCTCCATCGTCTTGGTATTCAAGCCTTTGAGCCTATTTTAATTGAAGGAAAAGCAATCCAATTACACCCCTTAGTCTGTACAGCTTTTAACGCAGACTTCGATGGTGACCAAATGGCGGTTCACGTTCCTCTTTCAATTGAGGCCCAACTTGAATCTCGCGTGCTGATGATGTCAACCAACAATATTTTGAGCCCTGCTAGCGGGCGCCCCATTATCGTGCCCACGAAGGATATTGTGCTTGGCCTTTACTATCTCACAATGATGCGTGAGAGTGAAAAAGGTGAAGGGATGACCTTTGCATCTATTGGAGAGCTTGAGCAAGCCTTGAATGCGGGTCTCGTCTCCTTGCACGCAAAAATTAAGGTTCGTTACTATGGTGTGGATGCAGAAGGAAAGAAGACATCTGCAATCGTTGAAACGACCCCAGGACGTTTTATCTTGTCTGATATTTATCCTCGTCATCCAAATTTGGGATTTGAAATCATTAACTGCTTATTGACCAGCAAGGACATTACAAAGCTTATTGATGTTGTTTATCGTCATTGCGGCCAAAAAGAGACAGTTATCTTCACCGATCGTCTGATGGCACTTGGCTTTAAATATGCAACCCATGCAGGTGTTTCATTTGGTAAAGATGATCTCTTGATCCCGGCTGATAAAGAGCAACTCGTTAACGAAACGCATGACATGGTTGCGAAGTATGAACAGCAATATCTTGATGGTCTTATCACGCAAGGTGAGAAGTACAACAAGGTTGTTGATGCTTGGGCACAATGCTCTGAAAAGGTTGCGCAAGCTATGATGAAAGGCTTGTCGGATGTTGAGACAGGAAAACCTGTAAACTCAGTTTATATGATGGCTCACTCAGGAGCTCGTGGTTCGGCAGCCCAGATGAAGCAGTTGGCTGGAATGCGCGGATTGATGACCAAGCCTTCTGGTGAAATTATTGAAACACCAATTATTTCAAACTTTAAGGAAGGCTTGACCGTTCTTGAGTACTTCAACTCAACGCACGGTGCACGAAAGGGTCTTTCTGATACAGCGCTTAAGACCGCAAACTCAGGATACCTCACACGTCGTCTCGTCGACGTTGCCCAGGATGGGGTCATTACCATCGAAGATTGTGGCACAGAGAATGGTATTTCTGTGAAGGCAGTGGTTGAAGGCAGCGAAGTTCTTACACCTCTCTCTGAGCGTGTTTTGGGACGTACCATTCTGGAAGATTTGATTGATCCTGCAACAGAAGAAGTGATTGCACGAAAGGGTGAAACTCTTGATGAGGTTCATATTGAACGTCTTGAACAAACAAGTATCGATGAGATTCGCATTCGTTCTGCCCTGACCTGTGAAGCAGAAACTGGAATTTGTGGAAATTGTTATGGTCGCGACTTGGCGCGTGGTACACGCGTCAATATGGGCGAAGCCGTTGGTGTTATTGCTGCGCAATCCATTGGTGAGCCTGGAACACAGCTTACGATGCGTACGTTCCACATTGGTGGAACAGCACAAGGTGCGGGTGAGAAATCCAGCATTGAATCCTCCATAGATGCCAATGTTGAGATTAGTAACCGTAATGTGGTCATAAACAGTGAGGGAATTCCGATTGTAATGAACCGCTACTGTGAAGTGATCTTGAAAGATTCAAAAGACCGTGAGCGGGCGCGTTATAAGCTTCCTTATGGTGCACGTATCCTTGCGGATGACGGTACTAAAGTGAAAAAAGGTCAAAAGTTAGCGGAATGGGATCCCTTTACGCTTCCAATCATCACTGAAACAGACGGTGTCGTTCATTATGTGGACCTCGTTGATGGCGTCTCGATGCGTGAGATCATGGATGAGACGACTGGAATTGCAAGCCGCGTGATCATTGATTGGCGTCAACAACCACGCGGGGCGAACCTGAAGCCACGTCTTGCTCTTCGGGATAAGAAAGGGGAAGCATTGATGCTTCCAAGTGGTGTTGAAGCCCGATATTTCTTACCTGTGGATGCAATCTTGAATGTTGACAATAACACTGAGGTTAAAGCCGGTGATATTATTGCTCGTATTCCAAGGGAGAGCTCAAAAACACGCGATATCACAGGTGGTTTGCCTCGTGTTGCTGAGCTTTTCGAAGCTCGGATGCCGAAGGATCACGCCATCATCAGCGAAATCGATGGACGTGTTGAATTTGGTAAAGATTATAAGACAAAGCGTCGTATTCGTGTTGTCCCGATGGAAGGCCATGGAGAGCCATTAGAATACATGATTCCAAAGGGTCGCCATGTCACTGTTTTTGAAGGGGACTACGTCAAACGAGGTGAGTTACTTGTCGATGGAAATCCTGTGCCTCATGAAATTTTACGTATTCTTGGTGTTGAGGCATTGGCCAGCTATTTGATCAATGAAATTCAAGAAGTTTATCGTCTTCAAGGTGTGAAGATTAACGATAAGCATATTGAAGTGATCGTCCGTCAAATGCTTCAAAAAATTGAGATCGAGGACCCAGGTGATTCAACGTATCTTGTGGGTGAGCATGTGGACCGTCGTGAATTTAACGACATCTGTGATAGGCTTCTTAAAGAGAACTTAAGGCCGGCTATTGGGCATCCTGTTCTTCAAGGTATTACAAAAGCTTCGCTTCAAACAGAATCGTTTATCTCCGCGGCATCTTTCCAAGAAACAACACGTGTTCTTACTGAGGCTGCAGTTGCTGGAAAGATCGATAATTTGATTGGATTGAAAGAAAACGTAATTGTGGGACGCTTGATTCCAGCAGGGACAGGAAGTGTCATTAATCATTTGAAGCGAGTTGCTGGGAAGCTTGATCGGGAAAGAATTTCACAAGAAGAGAATGCCAGTGAAACGGCTTTGCCAACGACTGTAGATGAAGCTGAAACTTCGCCACAAGCACTATAAGCTTTTTGCATTTCTCTACTAAAAAAGGAGTCAGTAACGACTCCTTTTTTATTTAGTGAATAGCTCCCATCCTTTCCTTTTAATATTTTGCTTAAAAGGTAATTAGTTTTATATAAAGCTCTTATATCTCTATAATAATTAGAAATTTAACTTTTCCTAAAAGGAAAAATTTACCATTTGGTGATATTCTAGAAAAGTAGATAACCTTTTAGAAAGTCATTAAAATGAAAATTTCATATCAAGTTATTAATTGTCAAAAAATTGAAAAAAATCTTCTTGAGGAATTTATCATTTTGGAAAAAAGCTTTTTTAAGCTGATGAAGAACGATTTGATAAATTCACTTTCCCAGAAAGACTTATTATATGCTTTTTTTGATAAAGAAGAGCATAAGCTTATAGGGACATTGGCAATTAAATGGATTATTTTGCAAGATTACGTCATTGTTTATGTGGGAAATGGAGCCGTTGAAACACACTATCAACGCCATCATTTTGTGAATACTGTCTTATTCGATAGTTGTTTCAGAACATTATGGAAATTTCCTGGTAAAAAAATGTGTTTTGCTTGTTTTATGGCAACGCCTAAATCGTATAATATCGCCCAGCGTTACCCTAATCACTTTCCTCAAAAAGGGACGAAAATCGATGATTTTACAAAACAGTTAATGAAACTTGTTGCTCAAACAGTAGCGGGCGAAGGCAAATATGAAGAGCAGGACGATATTTTTCTGCTTACAGCCTACAAGAAAATGAACCTTGTTCGAAAAGAAGCGGTCGAAGGAATCTCTTCATACGATGGCTATTTTGAAGAAGTAAACCCTTACTATAAAGATGGGAAACAACTCCTCATGCTTTTTAGAGTTGATCTTGAGGCGTTTTTAACAGCTGGAAAATATACATTAAAATACTACATGCAAAAAATTCCTCTTAAGTTGAGATTCCATTAGAAGTAAAAAATCAATAGTATTCGAAAAAATATCAAATAGTTAAATAAGAGAGAAGATTTCTTATACTTCTGTCCTTTTGAAAATCATGCTATAAGAGTCCTTTAAATTTATTTATTAAGAAGAGGAAAAATGCGCTTTATTTTAAGTCTTTTTTTAATGATATGGGGGCCATTATCGCTCAGCGGGCAAGAAGCTCATCTTGCAAATACTAACCCAGTGAAAGAAAAATCAACTTATAAAATTGGCATCATTATTGGCAGCACACGTCCCAACAAAATTGGTGGGCAAGTGGCTGAGTGGGTCTTCCAACAAGTTCAAGAAGCACCAAATTTACAGTTTACTTTGGTTGACCTTGAGAAGTGGAATTTGCCCCTTTTTAATGAGCCAGGAATGCCTCTCAATGGGCCCAAAACCTATGTGCATGCTCATACTAAGAAATGGGGCCATGAAATTGCCTCATATGATGGGTATATTTTTGTGACACCGCAATATAATTGTGGCTATCCTGCATCATTGAAGAATGCCATCGATTATCTTTATGCTGAATGGAAAGATAAACCTGCCATCATTATAAGCTATGGGTTCCAAGATGGTGGTGCAAAAGCAGCAATGCAATTAAAGCAAGTTTTAGAAAGCTTTAAAATGAAATTTTCCTCAACGATGCCTGCTATTGGTCTTGCTCCTCAAATGTTAAATGAGAAGAAAAAGCTTAAAAATGCATCCGAAGATTTTAAGCCTTATCGTGAAGCAGTTCTTAACGCGGTGAATGAGCTGGTGGAAAGCCTAAAGTACCTTTCCTGAAGATTAAACGCGCCTAAATTACTAACCGTTCAAGGAAGAAATGTTTACGATAGAGATCACATATTTTCTTATGCCTGATGGGCTTTCTTCTTTTTCATCTTGGTATAAGGATGTAATGGAAGCAGTAAGGCAGCAAGACGGTTTTATCTCGATGGTTTGCAATACGGTGGACCTTCATCCAACGGTCACTTTGTCTTTTTCAAGTGAAGAGAAATTAGATAAATGGGCTTCAACAGAAAAACATGATGAGCTTTTTGCAAAAATTGAAGCTTATTTTGTTAAACCTGTGGCTGTTAAGTTCTTGTAAATTTGTAAAAAAACTGAAGGTGGAAGAAGAATCGCAGTAAATTTTTTAATCGTCTTTCTGTCGATGGAGGCGTTAATTTGTTTAATAAATAAGGCTCGTCTTAAGTAAAGCTGGAGCTCATCAGGATGTAGAAACGTGGGGAATAATGGGAAAATTATTTATAAATAATTGATTTTAAATAGTTATTTCTTATATTTTGGTATTGAATTTTCTTGATTTTTGTATCATGATATGGTAGCCTATTAGTAGATGGTCAGAGATGAAATTTACTTCCTTGCGGGCCTTTAAAAAAGCTCTCAATCCTCTTCAAAAATTCCCTCCATCCGTCCGATTAAAAATTGAGCCCTAAAAGCTCATTAAAAGCCAATGAACGCTCTTTTTGAGCAAATGCCCCCTCTTTGCCTGATGAAAAGGCCGAGTTGGGCACGGAAAAGGAGAGGGTTTGGTGGAAAATAAGGAGGATTGAAAGGTGTTGGTTTGTCATTCCTAGCCTCTCTCTTGTTCTCCCTGAGATCCTGTCTACGTCGAGGCGAGACGCGGGGATCCAGGAAGGACCGAAGGACAACAAATGGTGACAGGAGAGACCTGCAGGTCGCTTGAGATCCTAGGCACAAGGCCTAGGATGACGAGAATGTAAGGATTTGAAATTCATTGGTGAAGACTAAATAGAAATGAAAACAATAAAGGAAGGAAGAAAAAATGATTGGAAACAAAAGAATTAAAACTGATGAACTTGAGACATATCGACCACACGGTCATCCCCGGCCTTGTGCCGGGGATCTCAGGCAACCTGAGGATGTGCATAGGTGCCAGAGAAGAGTCCTCATTGTGCGTGAGAGGCGCAGTGTGAAGAAGACAGGCATCGAGTGGTGATGGGTGAGACCTATCGGTTACTTGAGATTCTCGGGACACGCCCGAGAATGACACAAGTTGGGTGCGAGAGTGCTCGTTGGCAAGGATGTTAGAAAGAATGTTGGAAAGGAACTCCGAGGATAAGCGTCTTCTGCATCGTCATCCCCGGCCTTGTGCCGGGGATCTCAGGCAGCCTGAAGGTGGCGAGAGGCGTACTTGTGTGTCACAGGCACGATCTGGAAGAGGAGGGGTAAAGTAAAGGCACGGATGGCAACAAACACTTTTTTGTATCATTCCTGCACACTCCTATTGTTATCCTCGCGGAGGAGGGGATCCAGGAAAGGCCGAAGACATCGAGTGGTGGTAGGTGAGATCTTACGGTCGCTTGAGATCCTAGGCACAAGGCCTAGGATGACGAGAATGGAAGCACTCAGGACTTAATAGCGAAGACTACTGGAAATGAAAATGAATAAAGAAAGGAAGAACAAATGATTAGAAATAAAAAGCTATTAAATGACGAGCTCCAAGAGTACCACACACGCCGGCATCCCCGCGAAGGAGGGGATCTTAGGTCATCAGAAGATGTGAATAGGCACCAGAAGGCCCTTGGCATGTGGGGTAGGCATGGGCCAGAGAGAGGAAAGCTTTTTTGGAGTTTCAGGAAGACGAAAGTAATAGACACTTTGGTCGTGCTCTTTAGAGCACAAAAGAAGAAAATAGTGGAGGAGAATGTGAGTCATTGGCTAAAGTTTTTCTTCGACAGCAAGAAACTTCCTAAATTGATTTTAAGTGTCGTTTCCATACTTAGTTTCACGCCACAACTATATGCATCTGTCTCTGATTTTAATGAAGACGATAAAGATTTAAAAAAGCTTGAAGCTTTTCTTGGCAAAAATAAAGTCTCCATGGAGAAAGTAGGACATGGACGATATAAGGTTAATGACGATCAATTTAAGGAAATTTTTCCTTCAACTTCGTTGATTGAGAACAATTTTCAAGGTTCGGTTGGTTTTATTGAAAATGAATTTTTTGATCCTTTAGGGGGAAAAACCGTTATTAATGCAGGTACGGGCACTATTATTGAAAACAATACTGACACCATTAAAGTCCTAACTGCAGCACATGTCGTACAAGAAAAAGGTACTATAACTTTTACAATGGATTCGGTATTAACCATGCCTGGTAACTCTCTTATAACACATTTAGCTTTATATACTGCTAAGCGAGTATTTATTCATAATACAGAAGATCTGGCTTACATAGAGTGTGAACTAACAACTCCTGTTATTGAGAAAACAAAATTGGCTAGTTATAGTATGCCTAGAGACCACCAAGAAATTACCATAAAAAGAAAAGTAACCATTTTTCACTATCCTTATGGAGTAGAGGGTCAGAGAATTAACCAGGGATTCATAACTCCAGGAAATCAAAATCATACTATTCCTACTTTAGGCGGTTCAAGTGGTGTATCTATTGTTTATCAAGGTAAGGATGATAGGCATTCACACAAGCGCTGGAGAGGTGAAGGGCGGAACTACAGAATATAGTGGCGAAATTTTAAAGTCTAGTTTAAAGAATATTTATGTTAGACTTTCCAGTATAAACTCTGATCTAAGTGATTTTACTAAAAGGCTATGATCATGAAATTCCTACTTACTTTGTCTGCTGTAATGTTATTAATTTATTCTCATGGTCAATGTAGTGATGTAAAAAAAATCACCGGCTGATGTAAAAAGTAAAAATTCTACTGCTAGAAAAGCAAAAGAAAATAATTCTAATAATTCTAGTCTTTCTGAACTAGATATAAAAAGATTGATGGAAAGTGCCACTCCGCCAAAACCACGTCACGTTGTGCACATAGATCAAGAGCATGATATCATTACATATCTCAAGGACAAAGGCTAAATACTTTTATTTTACAAGAAAATAAACTAATTTATCTTAACCTACAATAATTCTTAAATAGTCACTCTAAGTCCCAATTTTTATAAAACTCTTCTTTTTTCTCTAATGTGATAGATCAGCCCTTGACCCTGGTGGGCGGACTGATTAGGCTTAGGCAACCATTTAATAATCAAGAGTAAGTTTATGAGTACCCGAGAAACTTGTTTCCAAAATATTATTCTCAAATTGCAAGACTTCTGGTCGAAACAGGGCTGTGTCATTTTACAGCCATATGATGTGGAAATGGGTGCAGGGACATTTCATTCCGCAACGACTTTAAGACCTTTAGGGCCACATCCTTGGCGAGCAGCTTTTGTTCAGCCTTCACGGCGCCCCACAGATGGGCGGTATGGTGAGAATCCTAACCGCCTTCAACAACATCACCAGTTCCAGGTCATTTTAAAGCCATCTCCCTTAAATTCTCAGGAACTTTACCTTGAAAGCCTTAAGGTGTTAGGTATTGATCCCTTACAGCACGATATTCGTTTTGTTGAAGATGATTGGGAGAGTCCTACATTGGGGGCTTGGGGGCTTGGATGGGAAGTATGGTGTGATGGTATGGAAATTACACAATTTACCTATTTTCAACAAATTGGTGGCATTGAGTGCAATCCTGTCTCAACAGAGATTACTTATGGATTAGAGCGTCTTGCAATGCAAGCTGTTCAAGAGATTGATAATGTCTATGATCTGGATTGGAATGGGGCAGAAGGTCCTCTCAAGATGACGTATGGCGATGTCTTTTTGCGCAATGAAAAAGAAATCTCAGCCTATAATTTTGAACATGCTAACACAGATATCCTTTTTCAACATTTTAAGGATGCCGAGGAAGAGTGTAGCAACCTTCTTGAGAAAAATCTTGCCTTACCTGCTTATGAATACTGTATTAAAGCAAGTCACCTCTTTAATCTTTTAAACGCGCGTGGTGTCATTAGTGTGCTTGAGCGTGCAAGCTATATCGGGCGTGTTCGGGCATTGGCGAAAGGGTGTTGTGAGGTTTATGTAAAAAATCTTCCTTCTTATGAAGGAGCCACAGCATGAGTGAACTTCTTTTTGAAATTTTGTGTGAAGAAATCCCTGCGCGTATGCAAAGGCGCGCCGCTGATGATTTAAAGTCAATGTTTACAGAGCGTCTAGCAGAACAAAAGCTTCAGGTGCAGTCCGTTGCAACTTATGTTACTCCACGACGCCTTGCGCTTCATGCAATAGGTCTTGAGACGCAACAACGCGATGTGACTGAAGAACGACGTGGGCCGCGTGCTGATGCGCCTCAAGCAGCCATTGAGGGATTTTTAGCTTCCACAGGGCTAACGCTTGAGCAGTGTAGTCAACGCGAAACGCCAAAAGGAATCTTTTTGTTTGCAAACATTCAGCGGAAAGGCCGCCCAGCAAAGGACATTCTCCCTGAAATCTTCAATGATATTATAGCGACATTCCCATGGCCAAAATCGCAACGCTGGGCTGTTGGAAATAAGACATGGGTAAGGCCTGCACATTCTGGCATTTGTCTTTTTAATGGCGAGATTTTGCCATTTTCTTTTCATTTTAATGGCGCGGGTGAGGGGCCGATGATAAACTTCGGCAATCAAACACAGGGGCATCGTTTTATGGGAGGGCCTGCTTTTTCAGTCAAAGATTTTGCTGATTATCAAGCTCAATTGAAGAAAAACTATGTGATTTTATCCGCTAATGAGAGGCGGGCTTTGATCGAACAGCAAATCACAAAACTTGCTGAAGCCAAAAATCTTGCCGTTTATCCAGATCCAGGTCTTTTAGAAGAAGTCACAGGCCTTGTTGAATGGCCGCAGGCGCATTTAGGACAGATTGATCCAGAGTTTATGATACTTCCAAAAGAAATATTGATCACGAGTATGCGTGTTCATCAACGTTATTTTGCGCTGATAGATGACAAAGGTCAGCTTGTACCTTATTTCATTCTTATCTCAAATATTATGGCTAAAGACGGTGGAAAGACTCTTGTGCGGGGCAATGAACGTGTGTTGCGTGCCCGACTTGCAGATGCAAAATTCTTTTATCTGCAAGATCAAAAGGTTTCGCTCAAAGAACATGCAAAAAAATTGGAGCATATTGTTTTTCATGATCGCCTTGGACTGATGAATGAGAAGGTTGCGCGCGTGCAAATCTTAGCCCAGGAAATAGCATCTTATTTAGGCGCAGAGCCTCAGTTGAGTGCTGATGTTGCCGGGCTGATGAAGGCCGATTTGGTGACGGGAATGGTCGGTGAGTTCCCTGAATTGCAAGGGATTATGGGAAGCTATTATGCTCAACTTGAGGGATACCCTGAGGTTGCTGCGCAGGCAATCGCCGCGCACTATCTCCCTAAAGGGGCGGGAGATTCTCTTCCTGATTCAGCTTTGGGGCGCACTCTAGCGCTTGCAGATCGCATTGATACGCTTGTTGGTTTCTTTGCCGTTGGCATTCGTCCTACAGGTTCAAAGGATCCTTTTGCTTTACGACGGATCGCGCTTGCCATTATTCGTATCTTAGAGCAAGGGGGTGACCTTAAATTGTCGTCTCTTTTTGAAAAGGCATATACGCTTTATCACCCTCAACTCCTCCATCAAAAAGAAATTCCTTCACAAGCAGAAGTTTTAGAACAACTTAAAGCCTTTATCCTTGATCGCCTTAAAGTATATTGGCGAGAGCAAGGGATTCGCCATGATACGATCAGTGCAGCCTTTGCCGTGGGGAATCATGATTCGCTTTATGTTTTAAAAGCGCGTGTAAAGGCTTTGGAAGACTTTATTGGCTCCCCTGAAGGCTTTAATCTGCTCACCGGTTATCGGCGTACTGTGAATATTGTGCAAATTGAAGAACGCAAAGATGGTAAGAATTATTCAGGACCTGTACAAGAAAGCGCCTTAGTGGCTGAGGCTGAGAAAGCACTTTATCGGGCTCTTGAAAGTCGTCGTCCCTTATTAGAGGCAAGCCTTCAAAATCATGATTTCATAAGCGTGATGAATGAATTATCGGCTTTACGCCCCATCATTGATCGTTATTTTGAAACAGTGACAGTTAACGTTGAAGATTCAGGCTTAAGAGCCAACCGTCTTAATACGCTAGCCATGATGCGTCAAACGCTTGAGAAAGTCGCTGATTTTAATCAGGTTGAGGAACGGATTTAAGTTTTTCTTCTAACCTCATCATAAGCTTTAATGAGAGAATTTCTTATTGAAATTTTATATCCAATATGGAAAGAATATGTTTGAATCTCTTTTATTAATCTTATCTCTAGGGGAACAAAGATGCAGAATCGCTCATTTTCAAGTATGTTATTAAGTGCTGGATTGATATTGGTTTATCCCTCTGTAGGAATGGCCTCGACGAATGTATTTGAAGAATATTTAGAAAAAGGCAAGCCTAACAAAGAAAATGTATTTGTTTGCCCAAAAACTATTGGGCGAGAAAAATTATTGGAGATATTAAATGCTAAGTGTAGGAAAGTTCTTCCTAATCCAGAAAGTGGATCGATACCTGATCTAGTTGCTGAACCAAAAGAAATTGAATTAGGTTTGTGGGCAGCGCATAAAATGCCGGATACCATACGTTTAATGAACCTTATTAACGCAGATAAGAATGAACTTATTTATGTAAAGCGTGTTGTAGAAGAGACTCGTCCGCAAGGAACGATGGGCGAAAAGTATAAGCCTTTTATTGTCACTTATCATTTTCATAAAAAGGATAAGCCTGAAGATAAAAAAGGATCTCGCCTTGAAGGGTATAGCCTTGTTATTGCTTTTTATAAAGAGAAACCAAATTTATCAGAATGAAGTAACCTTTCTTTGCTCCAAGGCAGGTAGCTTTTTTTGTTTTATGAAAAAAAGGTAAAAACTCCCAGCTCATCACACGTGTGATGAGGCACTGGGAAAGTAAGAGTAAGCTCTATGTAAAATAATGAAAAAAGTGAACTAACAGGGTTAAGTCGGCGAGAATAAAGAAACCTTCAGATTATCTAAAATAAAAAAGCTCTAAAGCCTCATGTATAAAAAAGAGAGAGAGGCATCCATTAAAGGATGCCTTCTCGACTTCAAGCAGGAAAAAGCTTTAGAGGAAAATCCTCTCATTCTACCTGATTGTAAGATTGTTAATAACTTTTCTTGCTCCAGTTACATTTAAGGCAAGTTCTTGCGCTTTCTCTTTTTCAGCTAAACTACGGACAGTTCCTGTTAATTTAACACTATTTTTAACAGTTGTAACCTTAATGTCACTGGCATCGAAATTAGGCTCTGCTTTAAGTTTCGCCTTAACCTTTGTTGTCACCGCCGCATCATCAACATACTCGCCTAAGGTTTCATCTCTTTCTGCAGCTTCTCTAGGTGCGCGAATTTCAAGGTTATTAATGACTCTTGTAATCCCTCTCACCTTAGACGCGACATCTTCAGCACGCTGCTTTTCACTTATATTATTTACGATTCCTTTTAACTCAGCGACATTTTGCGTGGTAATGACATGAATATCTCCTGCACTCAGATGACGTTCGGCGACTAAAGCAGCTTTCACCTTAGCAGTGAGAGCGGCATCATCGAGGTACTCACTCACGGATTCATTTTTTTCAGCGATTTCCCGCTCTGTTTTTTGCTTAGCGATAGTGGGCGTTATGATTAAGAATGTGAATCCTAGAACTGTTGCTGAAATAAGCTTAAAATTAAGTTTAGACATCTGTATACCTCCTTAAGTTGAAAATAAATGAATTGGTTTTAATCAGCTTTATCAAGCCATTGATTAATTTTGTGCTCGATTTCTTCTTTAGCAGCACCATATTTTTCTTGGATAAGGCCGACAAGTTGATCTTTTTTTCCTTTGACTTTGTCAAGATCTTGATCAGTAAGCTCGCCCCAGGTTTCTTTCACAGAACCAACAATTTGGTTCCACTTTCCTGCAAGCTTATCAGTTGTATAATTCATCTTTAAATCCTTTCTAAGATGTTAACGATTTCAGCCTAACGAATGACAGACATGCTTAACAGCTGAATAAAGTGAGAAATTTCTACTTATAAGCGAAGAGGCGACAATACATTAAGAGCAGTTATTAGAAAAAAAAAGAGCAAATATTAAAAAAGATATTATCAAAAGAAATGGCTGGGGAGGAAGGATTCGAACCCTCGAATGTCGGTACCAAAAACCGATGCCTTACCACTTGGCGACTCCCCAAATACTGGCGTTGGCCATAACATACGCAGAAATTTTCTTGAATGCAACTCTTGAGTGATGAATTTTTAAGAACGTTCTTTTAAAAGTCGCTGTTTATCTCTTTTCCAATCCCGTTCCTGCTCGCTGTGTCGCTTGTCTGCTATTGTTTTTCCCTTTGCAAGACCTAAAGAAACTTTTACACGACCTCGTTCATTAAAATAAATAGTTAAAGGAACAAGCGTCATTCCTTTGCGCGTTATCGAGCCAATAAGTTTATTAATCTCGCGTTGTTTTAAAAGAAGTTTTCGTGGTCGTTTGGGTTCATGTCCAAAAATAGCGGCTGCTGCATACTCTTGAATCGTTGCATTAAAGAGAAGAATGGTTCCAGCTTTTTCTGAAGCGTGAGATTCTGCAATGCTGGCTTTTCCAACCCGCAACGATTTTACCTCAGAGCCTGTTAGAACAATACCTGCTTCAATGGTTTCAAGAATCTCATAATCGTGGCGTGCACGACGGTTTTCAGCAATGACTTTATAACTTGAACTTTTAGCCATGAGATTCTTTCCTTGTGGTCGCTTCTTTAGGAATGAGGCCAGCATATTCTAAGGCTGTTCTCACTACAATACGAGCATGTTCACTTGCAGAGAGAAGCGGCGCTCGAACTTCATTGTGGCATAGCCCTAAAAGCGAAGCAGCATATTTAATAGGGACAGGATTTCCTTCAATGAAGAGCGCTTTATTTAAAGGTGCTAGGCAATCTCTAATGAAACTGACGCGCTCAAGATCATTTTCTCTCCAGGCTAAGTAAAGATCAGCGCAAAGCCGAGGAGCAACATTTGCTGTTACTGAGATGCATCCTTGACCACCATGAGCTAAAAAAGCAACGGTCATAGGATCTTCTCCACAAAGTTGAGTAAAATCTTCTTCAGCAAGCCGCTTAAGCTCTAGAGGAGCAAGCAAATTGCCGCTTGAATCTTTCACCGCCACAAACCGTGTGCACTTAGAAAGACGAGCAAGCGTTTGTGGAGTAATAAGGGTGCCTGTGCGCCCAGGATTATTATAGATAATGATGGGAAGGTGGGTTTGATCGTGAATTGCCTTAAAAAACTCGTACAGCCCTTCTTGTGTTGGTTTTATGTAGGGTGGATTGACCACCATGACGCCTTGTGCACCAACTTCTTGCGCTTGAGAGATCAGATCTACAGCGTTTTTCACATCAAAAGCATTAATCCCGGCAATGATAGGAAATCTTCCTTGAGCAGCATCGATACAGGTGCTTAAGATTTGGCGTTGTTCTTGGAGAGTGAGGCTTGAGAATTCCCCTGTTGTCCCACACGCAACAATCCCATGCGTTCCTTCTTGCTTATGCCATTCTACGAGACGAGTTAAAGCATCAAAATCTATTTGATTTTCTTTAAAAGGTGTAATCAAAGCAACGAGAGAACCTTTAAACATAGCAATCCTTTAAATTTTAGCTATAATGTCAAGACAATACCGTGGGGTGTTGGTAAAGTCAAAGGGGCAAGCAGGTGAAAAGAATCAAATACTCCCTTTTAATCATGCATAAAATTTTATTCTGGGTCTTTTTTGTGTGTATGCCAGGAATGGCGTTACCTTCCATAGAGTATGAATATCAAATTTGTGGGGATGCGTTGAAGGCTGCAGGACAAGAAGACTGGCCTCAGGCAACCTTAATATTGAACGGTAAGCAGTGCCCCACAGTTAAGAAGTTAGTTACTTATTTGCGCTTAAAAAGTGACAACTCGATGGGTGCGTTTGAAGAATATACAAATTTTATTGGAAAAAATCCAAATTGGCCCTGGGTTTATGTCTTTAAGAAACGAGCTGAATTAGTTGCCAAGCAAGATGAAAATCCATCCAAGACATTGGCATGGTTTAAAAAGCATCCGCCCAAAATGGCAAAGGGCGTCGTGGCTTACGTTGAGGCCTTAAGGCAGCAAGGATTTCCTAAAGAAGCGCGTGTGATTATTGAAAAAGCATGGCTTCATCAGAATTTTTCGCATGAAGAAGAAAAAATCCTGCTCGCAAATTATAAGAATTCGATTTCTCCTGCGCTCCATCATGCGCGCGCGAGAAGGTTGTTACGTGAAAATAAGGTTGAGGCAGCTAACAGGCTAGCGCCTTATCTATCAAAAAATGTTCGACAGCTCATCAAGGTGAGGCTTGCTTTACGCGACAGGAAGCATGATGCCCTTAAACTTCTACGAGGTCTCTCTGAGCAACAACGCTTGGATGTAGGACTGATTCATGATGAACTTAAATATCGTTTGCATAATGATGATCATCATGCTTATGAATTTTTTAAAAAACATAAGCATCTTATTGAGCAGCATCCGGAAGATTTTTGGTCAACACGCCATACGCTAGGGCGTGATTTAATAACAGCTGGAAGGTACCAAGAGGCCTATCAAGTCATCCATCGCCATGGACTCCATCAAGGGGAGAAATTTGTTGATGCTGAATGGCTTTTAGGGTGGATTTCTCTTAGATTTCTTAAGCAACCAGGGCAAGCTTTTCATCACTTTAACCATCTTTATCAAAAAGTAAATTCAGCGTATTCTCGTTCTAAAGCTGCTTACTGGGCCGGAAGAGCAGCACAAGCCCAAAAACTCCCTCAAGAAGCTCACCTATGGTACCAGAAAGCTGCTTATTATCCGGCGACTTATTATGGGCAACTGGCTTTAAAAGCCCTTCAAAAACCTCAAAATTTTCACCTAAAATCTTTATCTTTTCCTCTTTCAGAAGTTCGGCAGTTTGAAAACCATGAGTTTGTAAGAGCAATTAAACTTTTGCATAAAGCAGGTCTCACTGAAGAACTTTTGCCGTTTGGTTATATGTTTGCCCAGACGTCTTCATCCCACGAAGCACTGATGATGCTTTCTTTAGCATCAACTCTTTCACCGCAGTTTGCTGTGGGCATGGCAGATAGCATGTCTATCCTTCATAACACACACTATAAAGAAGCCTATCCTCAAGTTAATCAGAAAAAAGGATCCTCTTTACAATGCTTAGAAGAAGCGATGATTCATGCCTTAATTCGTAAAGAAAGTAAATTTAACCCCACAGCCTTAAGTGAGGCAGGAGCTTGTGGAATGATGCAAGTGACACCATCAACTGCAAGAATGATTGCTCAGAAATTAGGTATTCACTTTAGTGAGGAGCGGCTGAAGACGGATATGCATTATAATATGTTGATTGGAACAACTTATCTCAAAGAACGTCTTCAAGATTATCAAGGTTCCGTTATTTTAACCTTAGCCGCGTATAATGCAGGGCCGGGAAGTGTGAAGAAGTGGATTGAACGATATGGTGACCCAAGAAGTCCAGAGGTGGATGCCATTGATTGGGTTGAGAAAATTCCTTATAGCGAGACCCGCAACTATATTCAACGCGTGATCGAGAATTATGTGATCTATCAAGCCATTTTTAATTTGCAATCAAGGAAATAATTATTGGCTTTTGTGTTGTTAAGCCTTTTTCTCAGAAATAGAATTATTCTTATAATTGATTACCATTTTTAGTATTAAATTAATAGATGTTTGGTATACTGAATGCATGATTGTCTTAGAATCAAAAGGAGCACTAAAATGTTTTTAAAAAATCACTTGTTGGCGTATGTTATGTCTTGTGCGTTGTGTATTCCTGGTGCCAACGCTATTGAGAAGGGGATCATGAGTGAAGAGGAAGTTAAGGTATTTTTATCTAAGCATACTTCTGTGGTGGCTGGCTGGAATGGGGAACTTAAGTTGGATCTCTCTCAAGTAAAACCAGGGCTTACTATGTCATTATCTGATGAAATGTTGAAACATGGGCTTCCCCACTTTTTGATGGAAACACTAAAGCAATATACTAAGGAAGAACATATATTAAAGACGGCAAAATATATGGCAGATATTTTTAGCAAAGGAAAGGTACATGTTCCAATGGGTGATGCTTTGACACGGAAAAGTCTCGTTGCCAATGTTAATGAGATCTATACTCTTATCTTGAATCATTTTGAATGGAAAGAAGGGCACTCCACAGAACAAACAGAAGATTTTGTGGCGGGTTATCTTGTCACACGGGCTCGTCTTGAGAATTTAAAATCTTTATGGGTTGCTCAATAATTCTCTTGCGCGATCATGTTTGGATAGGCTGCTGATCAATTATAAGGTGAATAGCTTAAGATCAGTAGCCTATTTTTTATGTCCATTAACTGTTAAGCATTTAATTCCTTTTCTGTTCATAATAACTTCATGGGATACGGTAAAAATAATATTGTGTCGGAGAAGCTGTGAGAGGGCGAGAAAGGCCGTTGTTAATGTTCTCCCTGGATCATTGTCAATCATTGCAATCTAGTAGCAATTCAATTAGAGCTCATAATTTTCCTTAATAATTTCTGTAGCGTAATGTTCTAGGAGGAGAATATGCAAGTGGAAAACTCAAAAGGTGGAAAGTAGAGAAAGGGTAAAAAAAATCCCTCGTAAAAAAAACGAGGGATTTTATAAAACTTTTATGAGATTAAGCTTACGCAGCTGCCGCGGCCTTTTCTTTCTTTTCCCATACCTTCATTCTTTTTGCGAATAGGCGTGTTTTTGGCTTTGAGAAACTATTCTCAGAGAAGATCTTCTCAACATGAGGGCGACTTACTGATTTTACAACGTGACGGTAGCCATCATTACCAAGTGCCCAATATTTTGAATCCTGCTCGACCTCGGCAAAATAAACGTCAAGTTTATTAATGTATTCAGCTTTTCTATCGATCGCAACTGAATCTTTACGGCGTCTCATAAGAGCATTTGTTTTATTTACAATGGCCTCTTCAAGATCTGGATTCTGGACTTGTGGATACATAAACAAAAGTTTCATCGCTGTTGGAACATTCAGCGTATCAACTACGGCAGGAAGCTTCGAAATCGCATTAAGTTTTGCTTCAATAGCAAGCTTTTCCTTTTGCTCCATTCTTGCTTTTTTTAAAGCTGCTTTTCTTGCTGCGATTCTTTGCTTACGTTGATCCTTTGCA
Organism: Candidatus Paracaedimonas acanthamoebae; assembly: GCA_000743035.1. GTDB lineage: Bacteria > Pseudomonadota > Alphaproteobacteria > Caedimonadales > Caedimonadaceae > Paracaedimonas > Paracaedimonas acanthamoebae. The sequence continues at coordinate 1,176,225 of CP008936.1, read as the reverse complement.
AGTTTTTTATAGATATCTTCAAGGATCTGTTTGGTTTTCATAACACCTTTTGCAGTGTTAAGACCGGAAAGAACTAAAAGATCTTTCTCTGCTGCACGTGAGCGAAGAGGGCGAGCTTCAGCATTCTCTGAAAACTTTTCTTTTGCATAAACGGAGGTTGTTGATACGGCAACGGCAGATAGAGCAAGAAATTTAAAAGCTTTCATATTAAACTCCATAATGGAAATATCATTTCATTCTTAAAATAAGTGCGACAACATGTCAATAAAAAATTTGTTTTGCTTCTGTGGTCATTTATTTATACAGTGAAGCTATCCACAGCGAGACATATTCTTTTGGGATGGGAGACTCTCGATGAAATTAATCAGCTTTGTTCTTACATTTTTTGTTTTTTTCTTCAGTTATTTAATGCCTGCTTTAGCTACTAGTTCTCTTGCAGAAGATATATATGGAGAAGAAAATATATCAGCTAAGCATATAATGAGAATGTCTCCGTCTACCAAAAGAAAGGCGAGCACTCTAGGTCCAATCTCAGATCCTTTTTCGGCTTTATTGTCTCAAAAGGGTAAAGATTCGGGTAAAAAAAATTATAAAACAGTAGGGACTGAGTTTGCGTCAAAAGAGAAACCGAAGGTCTTTTCGACGCCAACAAAAATAAATTTTCAAGATTTGGTCAATATTTTAGATAGAGTAGAGGTTGTCTTTTCAAGAAGAGAGGCGCGCTTAAAAAGTATTGAAGTTGGTGTGAAGAACTTAATATCCTTTGATATTGTGGAAGAAATTAAGAAAGACCAAAAAACACGAGCGTCTTTACTAAAAACAGATCAAGCAAATGGCCATAAAAGATTGAAAGCATCTTCTCCTAAAATAATTTTAGCTGAATATACTCTCACTGGAACCTCTATAGCCGATGTTGTTCTGAAGATCGAATTTCATAAAGTTAAAAAAACTGAAGAGGTTAATTAGTGAGGCAAAAAGTACTTAAACCATTATCTAATGGTAAATTTGGTAAATTTTTAAATGGAGCTTATTTTGGTATCTTATAGATCATTTGTTTTCAGTTTTTATAGTCTTTTTATTTTAATGCATAGTGCTAGCCTCATAGCGAGTTCTGAATTTGAAGAAGCTTCTCCTAAGGGATATAGAGCACCTCACTCAAGTATGATATCAAGTCAAGTTGATCCTCATGCACCTCAAGAACTTAACCGTGTTGCGCTAATGAAAAAAATAGCTCCTTTAGAAGATCGACAGTTCGTACTTGACGAGCTTGAAAAAGCTGAAGAAGCTTTAGAAAATATAACCATAACGGCACCGACAACCACATCTTCTAAAAAGAAGGGACATTCTCCTCGTCTTGCAAAATTAAAGGTTCTTAAAGAGAAGGAAAAAGAGAAAGAGCCAGTACCAGTAAAAGGAGCAAAAGCGAAAAAAGTCCAAAAGCCAAAGGCGACTGCAAAAAGTAAAAACGAAGCAGAAACAATAAGTCAGGTTATTGCAAACAATAACATACTAGAAGATGAGTCTAGACCTGTCACAATGATTATTAAGCCTTATGATGAGGAAAAGCCTACGGAGTTAGACAACAAGTCAGAAGAGAAAAAGCCTTTGAAGGTAAATAATTTGAGCTCTAATGTAGCACAAAATCTCTTTGACGAGTTCTTAGGGGAAAAGAAAGAGACTAAAAAGACTTTTGCTTTGCCGGCTCGACTAGAAGCTTGGGAACTCATCTTGCTTTTGCTAGCAGGAGATGATCCCCATACTGGGATGACTTATAAAGTTTTTTTTCCTGGGCAAGACTTAAGTTGTAACTATAAAAGTCTGTTAAAAGGTAAAAAAGAAGAGGATTTGTTTCCTTTTCTTCTCCTTGATAAATTTAGAAATTCAGAACCTCTTGCAATTTTGAAAAAGTATTTGGTTATAAAGGATAACAATGAAGTTGTTAAAACATCATTTTCTCGTGTTGAATCTCTTACAATAAATAATGCAATTGAAGGGCTACAAAAGAAAATTGAAGACTTGTGCTTAAGGCATGCAGGTGCAAGGCTAAGTGCAGACGAAAGAAGAAGTCATTCAACACTTGCAGGACACATTTCTAAGTTAGCTGAGTATCAGATTGTAGAAAAACAGTATGACATGGAGGGGGTTGTACTTAGCTTAACTTTTTATCATAAAAAGTAATGATGTTACTCTTGTCTTTTTATAAAAAAAATAAATGAAGTAGAGCTTTGCTATACGCTGAAATTTAGCGATAAAAAGCCTTATTGGCAACTTGCTTTACATTTTCCATCTATTGTTAAAACAGGCTCTATAATATGAAGTGGAGGTGTGTAATGAAAGAATTGGGCCAAAAAATTTCTCTCAGCCTTTATCTTTGGCAAGTAGCAGCTTTTTTGCAAGTAGCAGCGCTGAACTCCGGCAAGAAATTTTATTCTTATTGCCTGTGCTGGAGAGCAAGGGATAGGGTTGGGGGGTGGAAATGCAACAAGAAAATATAATAAAGTCTATCTTCCATACCAACAAATGACAGCTGGTTTTTATGACGCAAAAGCTGAAGATCTCAACGTACAACCTGAAGACCTTGAAATGAAGGGAAAGGCCTCGAGAATTTAAGGACCGCAATCAGGTATGATAAAATAATCAAAAAGCCAGCTGTTAATAAGGTCAAAGATAGCCTTATTGTCACCAAGGCGGAAGATATAAAAAAGTTTATGAAAGGCTTTCTTGTTGGCTTGCAGGGAGATTTTCGTAAATTTGAGAAAGCGGTGAGAACATTACAGGCCAACTTTCACACCGAAGAAATCGGCGATGAGAAAAGGAATGCGAATACGCTTGGGCCAAAGATGTAGTCTAATTTTGGTTTCTATCATGCTTATATCGGAACAGAGAGAATCCCTAGCATTTTGATTTGTCTCACTTTTGCTGTTCAAAAGGAGGCTCGCAAATTAAAGAAGGAAGGCTAGAGGAAATTCTCGCCATTTTCTGATAGAGTTTTAAAAATACCATTTTGACAATTTTTGTTTGAATTTTAGTTTAGTTCTGTTATAAGTAAAGGACTTTACTATAGCAGAAAAGGAGCCATGGATGAAAAATGTCGCAAAAAAAATTGTCTTAAGTGTGTCAGTATGGGCGGTGTCCGCGGGGGCATCTCTATGGGCTTCACAACCAGAAGAAGAATCTACAGCGCAAAGAAGCTTACCTTCTTTTCTCAACAAGAAAGATGCGCGATACTTTACTCCTGATGATATTGCATTAGCGAACAAAAAAGCTAATCAAGAAATTAATAATGAAGAAGCGTTCGACGAACCTGCTCCCGTATTACCATCGACTCCTCGTCCTTGGCAACCGCTTTCCCTTGAAGGTGATAATGAATCTCCTAGTATCAATAATGGTTCTTCATCCACCTTCGGCGAGAAGCCCGAAGAGACGAAATCTCCAAAAACCCACAGGAAGTCTGTAAAGAAAACACACTCTCTTAAAGGTTCAAAAGAAAGTGTTGAAAGGGAGTCACCAAAAGCTGGTCGTCGAAAAGCAAATCCTAGCGTAAAAAATGAAGATCCATTTGCCACACACTTACCCTCATCAAGTACAGCGTCCAGCAAAATTGTTCTTCCTATTCCTGTAAAGGTTACCTTTGTAGAGGAAGATGAGAAAACAGGGCCTGTCATGAAAGTAAAACTTCCATCTCATGTTGCGGGGGCACCACCCTCACTCACCTATGAGGAAGTAAAAAGATTGTTGGGTATCCCTTTGGAATGGAGAAAATTAGATCTAGGCTATTCAATGCTTGCTGGAGATGTTGTGCGCCAAAAGGAAGAAATCCAAGGTGGTCTTGCTTCTCATAAGCTTGCTGCTCCCGGCGTTCAAAGGATTGCCAATATTCTTGCAGAGTATCCCAATGCTAAAGCGAAGCTTGATATTGATGAAAAAAGAATTAGTCATACTTTAAGCGCTCAAGGTTTTGAAGGTTTTGTTGGGCATTATTATTTAGAAGATGGAAGTTCAGAGAGATTGGCTAGCTCCGAATTTACAATCGCATTTGCGATCAAAAAATAAAGAATTTTATTTTTAAAAATAAAAAGAGGCCTTTTAAGGCCTCTTTTTTTATTGCATCACAATGGAATTTTAACTGATTATGAGGATGAAAAATTTCTTTATATGATCGATTCACGAGAAATTGTAAGAAAAACCCTATACAAATCGTAGATTTCTAAAATGACTCATAAAAATGAAAAACTTAAGAAATTGGTGGGGGTGATGTTAAATCTTTAAGCCTTCCCTGTTTTTTTATCTAAAGCTCCCTCCCCTAACTTGCTAGGATCTTTAGTGAACGCTTTGGCAGCCCCCAGCTACCTATCTAAAAACATCATAGCGAGCTCTTATTGGAAATGCAAGTATAAAAGTGCTTGATTTTATTGCTTTTTATCTCGTTTGTTGCGATAAAAGTTTTATATCTCATTTTTTTCATCATAGGTAATCCTAAAATGTCAAAAAAGCGTGATGAATAAGAAATAAACATGGTGTTGTTAGAGACAAAAAAGCTCTGTTAGGTCATCCTCGCACAGGCGGGGATCCAGAGAATACTGAAGGAAAGGCATTGATTGGGGCCGGGATAGGTCTTCCGGTCGCTTGGGATTCTCGGGACAAGCCCGAGGATGACACAGGTTGGGGGAGAAAGAAAACATAAGAACGGATGTTGGAAAGGAAAACATAGGATAAGCAACGTCTCCATCGTCATCCCCGGCCTTGTGACGGGGTCTCAGGCCACCAGAGGATGCTGTGAAAGGTAGCAGAAGCTTCTAATTGTGTGACAGGCATGAGCTGGAAGAGGAGAGGAAAAGTAAAAGCGCATATTCAGGCATTCTTTCTTGTTATCCTCGGATTTCATCTTGTTATCTCCGCGAAAGCGGAGTTTAGGAGATGCCGGAAAAGGCTTTTATGGTTATGCAAAGGACCTTATAGAGAAACTTAGGAATATTTTATCTTAAGGGGGATGCTCTTCAAAAAAAGAGCTTTAAGTTCTAAAACATCATTTAATTCTTAAATGTTTAGGTGGCAGAACGAAACCGCCTAACTATCGATATTATCTGGAAGATTTAGGTAAGTTAAAATATTCTTTCAACTACTTGATTTAAAACAATAAAATAATACATATTTGGGGCGAATTTTCTTGATTTTTGTATCATGATATGGTAGCCTATTAGTAGATGGTCAGAGATGAAATTTACTTCCTTGCGGGCCTTTAAAAAAGCTCTCAATCCTCTTCAAAAATTCCCTCCATCCGTCCGATTAAAAATTGAGCCCTAAAAGCTCATTAAAAGCCAATGAACGCTCTTTTTGAGCAAATGCCCCCTCTTTGCCTGATGAAAAGGCCGAGTTGGGCACGGAAAAGGAGAGGGTTTGGTGGAAAATAAGGAGGATTGAAAGGTGTTGGTTTGTCATTCCTAGCCTCTCTCTTGTTCTCCCTGAGATCCTGTCTACGTCGAGGCGAGACGCGGGGATCCAGGAAGGACCGAAGGACAACAAATGGTGACAGGAGAGACCTGCAGGTCGCTTGAGATCCTAGGCACAAGGCCTAGGATGACGAGAATGTAAGGATTTGAAATTCATTGGTGAAGACTAAATAGAAATGAAAACAATAAAGGAAGGAAGAAAAAATGATTGGAAACAAAAGAATTAAAACTGATGAACTTGAGACATATCGACCACACGGTCATCCCCGGCCTTGTGCCGGGGATCTCAGGCAACCTGAGGATGTGCATAGGTGCCAGAAGGTCCCAAGTGCGCCTGAGAGGCACGCTTGCGAAAAACAGAGGATGGATTCCCGCCTTCGCGGGAATGACAAATAAGGGGACGGACAGGAAGTCCTCAACCGTGTGTGAGAGGCACGAGTTGGAAAAGAAAAGGCGTGAAGTTAGTGACAACGAGAGGACAATTTTTCTGGTTTTACCTTTTGAAACGAGGAAAGTCATGGAAAGGCTCCGATAGAGGAAAAATCCTTTCTTTTGTCAGCCCTGGCTTCTTCTTTGTCATCCTTGCGGAGGCGGGGATCTCAGGCAACAAAGAGATGCTGAAAGGTACCAGAGAAGAGTCCTCATTGTGCGTGAGAGGCGCAGTGTGAAGAAGACAGGCATCGAGTGGTGATGGGTGAGACCTATCGGTTACTTGAGATTCTCGGGACACGCCCGAGAATGACCACCTTATCCTGTCATCCTTGGGCTTGTCCCAAGGATCTCAGGCAACCAGAGGATGCTGAGAGGCGCCAGGATGTCTTCACTCTACGGGAGAGGAACGGTGGAAAAGGTGAGTATCGAAAGGTGTCAAAAGATCCCTAACCGCGCGGGAGAGGGACGGGGCAGAAATGAGAAAAGAAGATACAGCGAAGTAGATGAACAATGACTAACGATAAAAAACAAAGGGAGGCAGAAATGTCATAAAGAACGTAGAGCATAACACTTGAGGAAAAGGCTTAACGGTTGACCTCATACCAAAAAACAAAAAAACAAAAGGTTTTAATGAAACCATAAAACAAAAAACGTGCCTAACAGCACACTAAAATTAAAAAAACGAAAAAACAGGAAGACTAAAAATGAATACAGTCAATGAAGCAATTGATACATTAACACACGCCTTTGGCGAATTTAAAGCGAGCCAAGAAGAACGATTCCGTCATCTTGAGGTGGCTTCCAAACGACCGGCGTTTGAGACGAGTGGTTCACTTTCTTACGGAGAAACGGAACAAAAGAAAGCATTACTCAACTATGTTCGGCAAGGAGAATCAAAACAGCTGGAATGCGCGGAGACAAAAAGCTTAACCGCTGGGGTTGAGGGTGATGGGGGCTATCTTATTCCTCAAGTGGTTGCAGATCGCATTGGACGAAATTTACAGGATTTATCGCCGATTCGTGCCATCTCATCCGTCATGACAATTTCAGCAAGTGCGATTGAGCTCTTGTTGGATAAAGAAGGCGCTGAAGTGGGGTGGGTGACTGAGACAGCAGAGCGGAAAGAAACAAAGACGCCAAATTTGATGAAGTTGCGCATTCCCGTGCATGAACTCTATGCAAAGCCGCGCGCAACCCAGAAACTGTTGGATGATGCGCGGGTTGATGTTGAGTCATGGCTTGCGGGTCGGATTGCCACAAAACTCGCTCAGGTGGAAAATCATGCCTTTATCCATGGGGATGGTGATAATAAGCCTAAAGGCTTTTTAAGCTATGAAACGAAAGATCGCGCTCAATGGGAGTGGGGTAAGCTTGAACATATTAAGACAGGGAAGGATGGGGCTTTCTGAGATGAAAATGCGGCGGATATCTTAATTGAGACCATGAATGCTTTAAAGCCTGAGTACCAAAAAGGGGCTGTGTGGTTGATGTCACGCTCCGCTCATGCCATGGTCCGCAAACTCAAAGATCAAAATCACCAATATCTATGGCAGCCAGGTTTAGCTGATGAGATCAGTCCAACGTTGCTTGGTTATCCCGTTGTCTTGGCTGAAGACATGCCGGCTTTAGTGGCTGGAACGGCATCTAAATCCATCGTTTTTGGGAACTTTAAAGAAGGCTATCAAATTGTTGATCGCGCGGGCATGCGCATTATGCGGGATCCGTTTAGCTCAAAACCGTATGTGGAATTTTATACCACAAAGCGAGTGGGGGGTGATGTGATCAATTTTGAAGCGATTAAAGTAATTTCATTCGCGGCTTAAAAAAGGATGAGAGGGAACTCCTTTAAACTTTTACAAAAAATGAAGTTTTAGGGATCATTCCTCAAGCACGTAATAATTTTTTAATAGTCTTATCGTTAAGATAACCTTTAAAGGAAAATAAAAAAAATGAGTCTAACATTATTACAACATCCAGGAAAAGAGCCCGTTACTTTGGCGGATGTGAAAGCCTTTTTAAGGATTGAAAGTTCTGAAGAAGATGAGCTTTTAAAGCATCTTATTAAAACAGCACGAATGGCCGTTGAAGCATTCACAGCCCGCTCGCTCATTTATCAAACTTGGCGTTTTACTGTGAATGCAGGCTTCTGTATTGCTAAAAGTGATAATGGTTTTCTAACAGGTAATCATCGTCAGCATGAGCAAGGCATCGAACTGCCACGCTCACCCTTTGTCGAACTCTTGAGTTGTCCAAAGCTTATTGATTCCTATCGGCAATGTGAGCTGAAAGATTATCGTCTTGATACCGCAGGACGTGTTGCAAAGCTTTATTTCGGGAAGACATTAAGCCTCGAAGCCAGCAAAAACAGCATGATTCAAATTGATTTTAAAGCAGGCTATGGCCTGAATCATAATGATATTCCTGAGTCAATTCAGCATGGAATCTTGATGATGGTGGCAGAGCTTTTTGAGAATCGCGTGTCCAGCAATGATAATCGAGGCGTGCCCCCCTCTTTAAGTCCAGCTGCTATTCAATTGATTCTACCTTATCGCGTTCAACGATTAGGATAATCATCTGAAAAGGTAGATCAATCATGAAGTCATCCTTAAACAGCTTGCAAGAGCTCATTCTTGTGCAACAAAGCCATCTTTTGCCGGATCATGAAGGTGGGGTTGAAGAAGACTGGCAAGATGTTGGACGCCTATGGGTAAAGCGCGAGATGTTGCATCCTGTGCGACGGCGTGTGGGTCATGTGACATGTGGCCATGTTTAGGCGCAAGATATCTTGGACAGCCTATCTATGTGTTTTCAGCCCGCCGAGATATCTCCATTAAGGCTGGGATGCGTCTTAAAGGAACGCGCACGTCTTATGCGATTCTTGAAGATGCAGAATATCTTCCCAATAGGGGATGGCAACAGTTTTGTGGGGTGGCTCTAAAAGATCATGAAAGAGGCGGATGATGACCATAGTTTCCATTTTTCCCGCCATTGAAGCTCTTTTGAAAGGGGAAGTCTCTTTATATGGCTTTGTGCCTCCCGATGCTAAGCCACCTTATGTGATTTATGAAGAAACTGGCCAAGCATGGTCTTTTCCTGAGGTAGACAAAGGGACGATCACGTTTACACTTAAGGCTGTCAGCACTTATAAAGGTCCCCAGGAGATGGATCGAATTGTGGCGTTTTTGAAGGAGAAATTGGAGGGTTATAAGGTGCTTCTTGAACCTAATAGCTTAGGATTGTTCCGATTTGTTCGCCAGGACATAGCCCTTAAAGACGATGCCATTACCCGAGAAGCTGTGCTCGAATTCCAGCAGTTGGTGCGGGGGTAAGGGCCACACCAAGGAGCAAAGAAGATATTGGACTTATTTTTTAGAATGACGCTTATAAAGCGCAAGCAAACTCTTATATTACTAATAAGCACAATAACTAAGAGGAATCATATGATGAAGAAGTTTTTGCTTTTAAAGATTGCTTTGGGAAGTTTACTTTTCTCTAACCTCAGTGAGGCGAGTTTGATTGAAACAGATCTCAAGGGGGGTTCGATACATAAAGTCTTGGAGAATCTTTGTCGCGTAGAAGAATATCCTCGTATTTTTTTAGATTCACCAATATTTAAGCAAGCGAAGCGATATGCAGACGATTTCAGTAAAATAAAGACAGAAGAGGCAGTCAAAGATTTTGCGCAGAAAATGCGCCAAAATTATACTTTACCTTTTGCAAAATTCACAGTTTATGAAGATGTTGATGCTGGTCAATATTATCAACTTGCCGCAGTTCCTATTGGATGGAGAGAAGAGACTTTTAAGCCTCATGATTTTGCGATTAAGAGTGCGTCAGAAATTTTAAAGTATTTTCAAGCACCGGGCTTACAGGGTTTCAAGGGATATCAATGTACGAATCAAAGCCCACGTCTATGTTGAATTCAATACCTGGGAATGGTTGGTATTATGGTCAATATCAATTCTTTGTACCTGAAATGTTGATCGTTGATTTTACGTTATATTCTGTAAAAATTTCAAACACCTTTTCAACCTCTTTAATAAAAGTTGAAGAAATAGAGTAATTGTTACGCTAAGGTGGAAAAGAAGAATGTTAAAAAGGTTAAGCAATTGCTTAACCTTTTTTTATAGGGGGTTCAAACACAGCTTTTGATAGGCGAAAACTTTTAATTTTTTGTCTATCAAAAAACCTTTATCGATGGTGGAAGAATGGACAAGCTCACCACTGTAAGTAAGATACCACCAAGCTTGGATGATGAAGTGATCAAGAATAAGAGGTCACTATGGACCCAAATAATTATTTTATAAGCTATGGATATTAAGTATTTATTTTTTGATATTTGTGCTGAATTTTCTTGATTTTTGTATCATGATATGATAGTCTGGTTGTAGATGGTTAGAGACGAATCTCTTCCCCTTATTGAGGTTAAATAAACCTTGATAAGTCCTCTTCTTAAAGTCTCTATATCCATCTCAATAAAAATAATAATAAAGGGAGCACAAACTCAATTTATTAAAGAAATAAACCTTTTAACGCTCTTTTTGAGCGAAGGCTCTCTCTTTGCCTGATGAAAAGAGGAAAGAAATGGGCATTTGATGGCGGAAAGGTAAAAGTTGGTGACAGGAGAGATCTTCAGGTCGCTTGAGATTCTCGGGACAAGTTCAAGAATGACAACGTTTGAAATTTATAAGGGTCATCCCCGTGGAGGCGGGGATCCAGAAAGACTGAAAGGCATCGAAAGGTGATGAGTGAGACCTATCGGTTACTTGAGATTCTCGGGACAAGGCCGAGGATGACAAATACAAAGGAACTTGGGACTCACAGGTAAGGTCTGAGTGAAAATTAAAACAACTTAAAGGAAGGAAGAAAAAATGATTGAAAACAAAAGAATTAAAACTGATGAACTTGAAACATATCGACCACACGGTCATCCCCGTGGAGGCGGGGATCTCAGGCAGCCTGAAGGTGGTAAAGGTACCCGAGAGGCGTACTTGTGTGTCACAGGCACGATCTGGAAGAGGAGAGGCAAAGTAAAGGCACGGATGGCAACAAACACTTTTTTGTATCATTCCTGCACACTCCTATTGTCATCCCCGCGGAGGCGGGGATCCAGGAAAGGCCGAAGACATCGAGTAGTGGTAGGTGAGATCTTACGGTCGCTTGAGATCCTAGGCACAAGGCCTAGGATGACGAAGATGGAAGAACTTGGATCTCATTAGTGAGGACTGAGCAGAGATGAAAATGAATAAAGAAAGGAAGAAAAAATGGTTGACAGCAAAGGAATGAAAACTGATGAGCTTCAGGGCTATCACCCATACGGTCATCCCCGGCCTTGTGCCGGGGATCTCAAGCAACCAGAAGGTGTGAATAGGTGCCAGAGAAGAGTCCTCATCGTGCGGGAAAGGTGTGTAATGAGGGAGAAAAAACCACGGCGTACATATAGCTTATTCTAAGAGCTTATACGGAAAAGGGGAGAAAAGCGAAAGAGCCAGTTTTAGATTTTATGAGGTCTTTTCTCCTATTTTTAGTTTGTTTATCTTGAGGGAGCGAGTTGAGACTAAATTGTCCCAAAGGAATAAAAAAGTTTGAAAGAGACATTTTGGTTGGGTAATAGATTAAAAGAGCTTGGTCGTCTATTTATTGATGATTGAAGGTTTGGAGGAAGGGCGATTGAGGGGATCTCTGCTTAGAGACGTAAAATAATAATAAAAAGAGAGAACAGGCAGGGGACAGAGAGGTTTTGAGGTTGCAAAGGGAGGTTGCATGAGATTTTGTGTGCCAAAGATTTTGGGATTATTGCGTGATGTGGGTCGCATCTTTCTGACCTATATTTTGATTTATCAGCAGATATTTTTAGGTGTTGTGTGGGCGCATGAGGGGTTGGGAGCGATTCAAGCAGACCTCCAAGAAGCTCGCTTGCAAGGAGGGTCGTATGTTTCTAAACCTTTTCCCCATTCTACGATAAGCCTTTCAAAAGAGAGTGCTAAATTACGAGAAGAGTTTAAGGACTGTGATTGGGTCTTTCGAGAAAGCCAAGATCAGCTTCAAACTTTTTATCGCTGGAAAGGGAAGGTTTATCAGTTTGTCCATCCTGCTCTTTTGAAGTCTATTCAGGTCCTGAAAAGCCCTAAAGGGGAAGACAACAACACTCTTTACATTAAATTATTGCTTGATGGTTTAGGACAGAAGAACTCCACAGTTGGGCTCGAGAATGAGGGCGCCATTATTATTGAGGATGGGATTCAAGTGAAAGGCCTTGTGACGTGTGCGCCAAGGGTTGTGAGTCGGGCGATGGCTTCTTTAGATTTGCAGAAAGAGTTACAGGGGATTGATGTTGAGACTTTAGCTGTACATGGAGATTTTAAGATTGAGGGGAGCAGCACCCTCAATGTGCAAGAGCTCCACCTTCATGAAGGGACGTTTTTAAACCAAGGGACTTTAAAATTTAAAGAAGATGGGACGGCTGATTTACATGGGAATAACCTGATGAATGATCATCAGATTAAAGGGGTTAAGCGTCTTACCTTTAGAAATGGCCGGGTCCTTGATCATCGGACTTCCCAGTCTCAGCTCAGGATGAAAGAAGGCCAGTTTGCCTATGAAGGGAAGGAGATGATCTCGCATCCCTCTTCTTTGGTTGAGGCTCACAAGATTCACGTGAAGACCCACCAAGGTCTCAGCACTTTTCCTCATTTGCAGGGGGATCATCTCCACCTTGAAGCCATAAACTTTGAAGGATGTGATTTTAAGGGCTTGACGGAATTTAAGAAGCTTGAGCTGATCTCAACAACCTCTCCTTTAACTTTCTCAGATCCTCTTATCCTTAAAGGTTCTTTAACCGCCGAAGCTGCTCTTATAAAGAACCTTGGGGGGATGAGTGGCAAAGGAACAGTTCACTTTAAAGCACCCTCCATTCTCAATGAAGCCGTTTTACACTCGGAAGAGGGGAAAGTGATTCTTCAAGGGAATGTTCAGCATACAAAAGGACTTCTTTGGGCCTATCAAGGCGTTGAGATGGAAGGTGAGACGCATGTGGTGCAAGGGGACCTTTACCCTCAATCAGCTTTTACGATCAAGAGCAAGCAAGGATTTACCTATGATCCTCAAAAGTTGAAGACCGAGAAAGCCTTAAAGCTTGTGTTTCAAGAGCCTGCAACCTTCACACAAGACATTAAAACGTTAGGACCTCTTTCCTTAGAAGGACCGTCGTTAGAGATCGGACAGCATTTAGAGGCGACCATCACGGAAGCTCACACACCTTTCTTAAAGTTTACAGGGACTGCTTTATCCACTTCCCTCAAGGCTTGGGGAAAGGTTGAGATTGCTTCTTCAGCTTTTACCTCAACGCAAGATCTTCAAGTTGAGGGGGACCTTAAAATATCAGCCTCAGGGCCTGTTGTGCTGAAAGGAACCGTTATCGGCAAGCAAGATATCTCGATTGTGGGCCAATCGGTGAGCTCAGAGAAAGAGGTATTTGCCCATAACACCTTGCAAGTTGAGAGTCCGGGTCAGATCACGTTGAAGGAAAGGGCTGTGGGTATTGAAGGTCTCACGTTGCGAGTCGGAGGGGGGCTTTCTTACAAAGACGGCGGCCCGAATATCACGCCACAAACCTCAGGCCTGCAGACAGAGGGGACTTTAGAGATTATCAGCACTCCATCTCGGCTTTATTTTAAATCTCCTCTTTCTCTTTTAGGTCATTTTCTTTTTAAAGGCCCTCAAGCCTATAATTTTTCCTCCTTACGCGCAAAACAAGGCTTTACCTTTTTGACGCCTCTTGTTGAAGAAGGGTTTGGGGTGGTGAATCGTGGAAAGCTGATGAGTGAAGAAGGTCCTCTTTATGTTGAGGGCAATACCACCCATTATCCAGAAGGGGAGATTTATACCTCTCAGCAGGCTTCTTTTAAAGGGCATTTAAATTATTTGCAGGGCCCCATGACGGTAAAAGAGCATTTGAAGGTACATACGTTGCATAAGTGGGGTCTTAAATATTTGCCCACAGTTTTTAAGGGATGTCCTTTAGTAACCTTTGCCTTTGATGGCAATAAGCAACTGAATCAGCCCCTTGAGAGTCCAGAGACACAGTTAACCCTGGAAGGTCCTTCTATTACAGTGACACAACCTTTTAAGGTGAAAGAGATCAAAGGGAACACGCCGAAGCTTTCGTTTATTCTTCAAGAGGCCTTCACGTTAACGCCCCCCCTACAGACGAGGGGTGAACTTTTTATCCAAGCGCCTTCCGTCGTGGCTGAAAAAAAGATCCAGGCAGATCACGTTCAGATCACCTCGACGAAGGGGGATATTATCTTAAAGGATGTTGTTGAGGGCACTCAGAAAGTCTTATTGAAGACAGCAAAAGGCCTTTCTTATCAAACAGAGGGTCTGCAAACCCCAGGGTTGCTTCATCTTATCTTGCCGCCTTGCCAAAAATTAGAGATTCCTCTTAAATTGCTTGGACAGCTACGGGTTGAAAGTCCTGGGCTCACGAACAAGACCACCCTTGAAGCCAGAAAAGGAATTGAGATTTTAACGTCTTCTTATAATGAGGATCTGTGGAATCTGTATAACTATGGGAAGATGATCAGCGATCAAGGGAACATTGTTTTAAAGGGGAACTTCTCGCAACGAGATACAGGAGAGGTGAGAGCGGCAAAAGTTCTTAAGATCGAGGGACATTACCATGACTTTCGAGGGGCGTTTGTTGAAGGGCGAGAAGGAATTGAGATTAAGGCCAAGTGCCCTGAGAGAGTGGCCAACTATGGTCTCCATTCTTTAAGAACCTTAGGCCTTTTAAAGCTGATTTTTCGGGAAGGAGGAAAGCTATGGCGTCCTCTTGAGGTGGAAGGGGGGATAAAGATTGAAGTTCTCCCTCACAAGACCGCGCAAACTTTAAAACTACACGCAAATCTGTCATCAGGCAAAGGGCTTCAGCTGAAAGCCTCAGGGCATGCTATTTGGGTTGGAGAGCCTTCTCTTCCCTTGATCAAGATTCAGAGTGGGGGTTCTTTTGAAGCGACCGATGCTAAAACGTTTGACCTTGTTCGAGGGATTGTGTTCTCCAATCATTTCTTTCACATCAAGGCAGAGCAAGACATTACGTTAGGGCGATGGATTAAAAGGAAGGTATTCTATGAGACATCCCGCGGGAATGCGATTGGGCCAGCCATTAAGGCGCCTTATGACGTGTATATTCCCAATAAAAGTCAATTTGTCTCGAATGAGGGGATGAGGCTTGAGGCTCAAACCTTCCATGGCCATGGCGGGAATATTGTGGTTGCGGATGAGCATTTGGAAGTTGTGGCCCATCAAGAGAGTTCTTTTTCAGGGACGTCAGTGGCGGTTTGGAAGGGCAATGCGACGATAAGGGGGGCTCTCTTTAATCATTTCATTCCAGCTGTTCAGCGCGTGGGTGAAGGTCTTTCTCCGCCTTATTGGATTGATTATTGCCTTGCTCAAGGAAGAGCGCCGAGCTTCAAGGTGAATGGCCATATAAGGTTTGATATTCAGAAAGGAAGGAACTATGGAGGATCTATTTTAGCCTCTGGAGCTATTGTTGGGAAAGAATTTATTGATCAAATAGAGGCGGTGTTTCACTTTAAGTCAGGAATTATTTATCATCTTGATAAGACGCCTTATGAGATTTTACATCCGGCCAGATGCTCCGATTTAACCCGCCGAGGATGGGAAAATAAAAACATTCTAAAACTTCTCCAAAATGAACGGTGGAATAAGGCGTTCCCGAAACGTCCTAAAAAGAAAACGATTGATGATTATTTTACGTGGGATTCGCCCATTGAGATTGAAAGGGATGGGTTTTATTCAATCCTTCCTCAGCTGGAAGGAAGCCAGGGAATTGCCTTTACTGGAGCAAAGGAAGCCTTAGTTCAAGGAAAGATGATTGGCTCGAAGCTCCTCATTATTTTTGAAAAAGGGCTCACGGTGCAGACGGTTGGCCGGTCTGGCCGTGCCATTCCTTATCAGCCCGTCATGCCTTTATCTTTGGGAGCGTCTTCCAGCCTTGTGAAGCTGGATTCGACAGGGAAGGGGTCGACATTATTTATCCCGCTTGTTCCCATTAAGTATCCTTTGGAAGAAGAGCTTCAAAAAAGCAAACGGCTGATTTTAGGGCCGAAAGGATCAGAGAAGCTTCCGTTTGTTCTTCCTTTCTTTGCTGAGGGACAGGCTCTTATTGAGGCGTTTCAGCAGAATATCGGCTATGTGCCATTGACACCTGAATGTCCAGATTACCTTTCTTTGCATCGCAAGGTGATTCAAAATGGAGCGGATCTGTTCCCTTACCTTAAGCCTTTTCTTGACAATCCGAAGCTTTTGGGTTTGCCCGCGAATACGCCTTCTCAAGCGTTGATTGAGCGGGGCCCCCATTTATTCCAAGGCCTTCAATCCTCATTGCCGAAAGAGATGGCGCTGAAGCTGAATGAGCCGATCCTTTTTAGCCTTCCTGAAGGGCAGTATGATCGGCAAGCCTTGCGCTCTTATTTGATTACGCCGCCTTCCTATCATGATCCTCATGTCCGTGATCACCTCGCGCAAATCATAGAGAAGGAAGCCTATCTGTTGGGGAAGAAAGGGTCTCATACGCATTTTGATCGCTCTCGCCTGATCGCCAAGAAAGGAACTCTGACGACAGGGACCTTGAAGGTGACAAAGCAGGTGGATTGTGTCGAGCAAACGCCCAAGCCTTTCATAAGAGAAGGAGCCTCGACAAAGCTGATAGGGTTTTTTAAGAAAAAGGAGAAAGAGGCGCCAAAGCTTCCTAAAAAGTTTCAGTATGTTTCCCAACCTGGGGGGGATTTATGGGTGGATCAGTTCGATCTTCATGCCGAGCAAGCCAACATTGATCTTGGTGAGATGAAGTCAAAAATCTTGTGGTTAGATATTGAAGACTTATTGACGACAGGAACCCTTCACACAGAGCTGCTGATTGAGGATGTTGGGCATCTTGCGATTCAACGTCAGCACCACACATGGTCCGAGACGCATGAGATGAAGAAGATGTGGAAGCGGAAGAATGTTTGGGGTCGTGTGAAGAGGAAGAAGGAGATCAAGAAGCAGACAGTGACCCTATCAGAAGCGCTTCCAGAGGAGGTGAGTGGCCTTTATAAATATGGCAGGGTTTTGAAGGATCCCAAAGAGATCCAAGAGATCTTTGCCGGGTATGAGAAAGTCAGAGAGCTTCAGTCCTTGTTTGCTCAAGGCGTCACCCTTATCGTTGGGGAAGGAGGCTGGTCGCCAGAGACTCAAAAGAAGATGCACCTTTCGCCTTTGATCACGAGGTCATTAATGGAGGATTCGACGAGTTGCCGCGGGATGCGCAAGGAAGGGATGCGGCCAAGTTATAGGGTTGTGCGGCCAAAGGTCCTCTCGCAAGGGCCAATCCATCTTTTCTCTCATCAGGATATTCATCTGGTGGGGGTTGAGATGGAGGGGAAGAAGGGGTCTGCTCTGATTGAGGCGAAGAGAGATCTGACGGTTGAAGACGCCAGCGTGATGCAGCCGCAAAAGACAGAGCTTTATAATAAGAAGCGAGCGATTTGGGAGCGGGGTGGCTCTCAAGAGATTCAGGTCCCGAACACCCTCACGATGCCTGGCAAGGTTGTGTTGAAGGCGCAAGGGAAGATTCAAGGTCATCGGCCTGAGGTGCGAACTGAGTTGATCACTGAAGCGCCAGATGTTGACCTTACGCGTCCGGCGCCTCGTCAAGAGCTGTATGATCTCTGTGTGGGCCATCGCCCAGGCGGGAATCAAGCCCTTGCGATGGTGGTGGGACTCGCTGCAGGTCTTTTAACCTATGGGTGGGCATCAGGGCTTATGAATGCGCTTGCGGAGTCCGCGTTTGGGATGGTGCCAGCCGTGGCAGCGACCGGCACAGCAACCGTGGTGCCTGCAGTGAGTTTATCCTCGTTGGGTGTTGCCGTCACCAATGCAGGATTCTCGACGATAAGTAGCCAAGCGGCCTCGTCTCTTGTGCAGACAGGGAACCTGAAGGCTCTTACCTCATCTGAGTTTGCCAGATCGTTCATCATCAATATGGCCAGTGCGGGGTTGATGCATGAGCTAAGTGGGACGTTTAATCTTCCCAAGCAACCTGAAGGATGGCAGCAGCATTTGAAGAGCAATATGGTTCGTGCGGGAGTCTCAGGGGCATTAAATGCAACAATTGGAGGTGCTCGACTTCAAGACACTCTTCAAGGGATGATCAGAAGTATTGTAGCAGGAACACTTGGTGGGTTAGGTGCGAATGAAATCGCAGAACTCTATCGTGATGGTCAACTTGAGTACCTTTTTCCCTTAGAATTATTTATTGCTTATGATACTTACAAAGCAAGTAGAGAAGAATGCAGGAACCAGAAGATGACTTTGAGAAGAGATCTCGCCTATGCCTATCAAATCCTTGCTTACTTAGGGCTTGATGACCATACCTATACGCACTTATCTTTACGTGCAGAAGATGGTTGCGCATATTATATCTATCCGTTTGGTCTTTGTTTTGAAGAAGTAACGCCTGAGTGTTTGTTGCGGGTTGCTTTTGATGGGGAAATTTTAGAAGGATCGGAGTATCAATATAATAAAACAGGCTATGTTATTCATGGGGCTATCTATCAGAAGCGCCCTGATATTAATGCCATTTTTCATATCCATACCCCTGAGATTGTGGCTGTTTCGGCGCTTAAAAAAGGTTTGCAACCGCTGAGTCAATGGGCTTTGCATTTTTATAATCAGATTACCTATCATTCTTATAATTCGTTAGCCCTTAATGGAAGCCAAGGAGAATCCCTTGTCGATGATTTACAAGATAAATATGTCTTGCTCATGAGGAATCATGGTTCTTTAACTTGTGGGAAGACAATCCAAGAGGCGCTATTTTATACCTACCATCTTCAACAAGCCTGTAAAACTCAGTGTTTGGTCTTATCCATGAACCAAGAACTCATTGTGCCTGATATATCAATCTGTGAGAAAACTGTGAAAGAGTTATTATCTTTTGAATCAGATTTAGGCGCGCGAGATTGGCAGGCTTGGGTTCGCCGGATTAAAATAAGTCATCTTTAAAGAGATTGTTTGAGGGAGACACCCTTATTAAAAACAATGTTGCTTCATGACGACAGGAGGCAGACTATTTATTTGGTAAGGTAAACCAAAAAGTAGAGCCTTTGTTTGGGCTAGATTGAAGGCCGATCTCTCCACCATGGTCTTCTATAATTTTTTTGCACGATGCCAATCCAATGCCAGAACCTGGATATTGAGATTTGCTATGAAGCCTGACAAAAATATTAAAGATGGTTGCATGGTATTTTTTATCAATACCTATTCCATTATCGGTAATATTAATAAGCCAAGTATCTTTTTTTTCTTCTGCGGTGATCATGATAATTGGAGCTTCACTACAATTAAATTTTATCGCGTTACTGATAAGGTTGTGCATGACTTGAGTGATCAGGGTTACATCTGCATAAATTTTTGGTAAATCATGGCAATGAATAACAGCATTTTTTTCTTTAATTCTTTTTGCAAGAGTAATTTGAGTATTTTTTACTATTTTATCAAGATTAAATAATGATTTATTAGGTTTATGGAGGCCCATTTGCGAGTAATTCAAAATACCTTGGACAAGAGCACGCATGTAAGTAGCTCCGTCTCGAATAATATTAAGATAGTTGTTAATATCTTGCAGGTCTTTATTCTGAACCTTCTCTTCCACTAAATGAATATAATTTGTAATTGTTCGGAGAGGTTCAGTCAGATCATGTGCACACATATGTGCAAACTGTTTCAGCTCAGTATTTGATTTTTTTAGCTGTGTTAACATTTTTTCCATCTTTTTCTCAACGATTATACGTTCGGTAATATGTTCAACAAACATAATGATCCCACCAATGAGGCTTGAGGATTTATACCAAGGCAAAATCTCCCATCTTAGGTATTCGATGCTTCCATTTGAGCGTATAAAAACATCTTCATCACATTTTACATGTTCGCCTTTTAAACAACGCTGGTGTATTTCTTTCCATCGTTCAGGAAGGTCTGGTACGACCTCGTAATGCAATTTTCCTGTTATGTCGCTCTCGGATAAATTAGTTTCCTTAAACCAGCGATCACTTGTTATGATATATCGTAGTTGGTCATCAAGCATAGCAACAGCTGTTGGCATTGTTTTAATTAAAACTTTGAGAAGATCCTCATTTTCTTTCAAAATTACAAGGTCTTTTAAGGTGTGTTTCAAGAAAAAGTCCCTAAGTTTAAATTAATGAGAATTTTCATAAGCCTTAGCTTTGCAAGATTTTTATTAAATAACTTTAAAGCTATATAATGAAGAATTTTTATTATTAAAAGTTTAAAAATGGAAGGATTTTCTTTTGAAAGGTAAGCCACCACTAACCTTGGTTTAACCCTAGAGAAAATGATAATTATGATAATAAATAAGGGTTTGTAGGAGGAATTCCTACAAACCCAGTGATATTAGCGTCGTACTTTAATATTATTTTCAACCCTCTTAACACCCTTAGTATTTCGAGCAATTCTTTCTGCTACACGCGCTTGTTCATAAGTGCTGACAAAACCACTTAATTGAACCGTATCTTTAAATGTATCAACATGGATTTCTGTTGCATTGAGTGTAGGTTCTGCAATAAGCGCTGATTTGATGCTTGCCGTTTTCCCTGAATCATCAATATATTGTCCTGTTGTTTCTCGATCCTGTAAAACAGCGCATCCAGGTAATAGGGTTGCTAAAATAGCTGTTGCAAATATTGTTTGTTTTTTCATTGGCATACTCCTTTCTTTTTTTGCCTAACCACACAACAGTAACCCAAAAAAAGATCTATAAACATGCGAATAATTGAGAAAATCTCAACTACTATGATCCTTTGCTTTCGCTCATACTATTGAGGAGATGAGCCGTAGCAAAAAGGTGGGGAAGGATTTCCTTATAGATAACTAAAAAAGGAAGTTTTTATATGATGAATGAACGAAATATAGAATGGAAGAACGCAATATTTCTTAATAAAAATGCTAATCAAGGGCAAATTATAAACCAATATAAGATCATCAATGATTCAATCAATACAAGCAATCAACTGAGAGAGTCGGCAAATAATTTTTGGGTCATAGTTAATTCCCTGGGGATTTCCGCTATAGCTTATACGAGAGATACTTCTAATCTCAATAGTAATCAAAAACCTCTTATTCTTTGGGTTTTAGTCTTGCTTGGCTTTAGTTTATGCTTTTCGTGGTTAAGTTATTTGGCAACAATCAAGAAAACCATCGAGCAGAAACACTCGTTGCTTTTTACGATAGAGCAATATTTACCATTGCCTATATTTCAAAATTTGCTTCAAAAATCTAGAGCTGATAAAACAAATATTCTCTGACAATACGAGAAATATTTGTGCCTATTTCCTTTTTATTAGGCTATATTTTTTAGGAATGGTTAATTTCTTTTAATTAAATAATGATAGTAGAATTTAATTTCTAAATTTTTTGTAAGTATAGTTGAAAATTATTTCTTTATGGTAAGAAGTTTTTAATTTTTTTAAAAAAAGGAAAAAAATCAATGCTTGCATCTAACACATTAATTTTAATTATGGATAGTAAAGTGGCTAAATTTTATTCTTCTAAGGGAAATCGCGTTCAAGATCTCTTAAAAAGCGTAAAAGCAGAAAAATGGTGGAAAATATTGCTCCAAAAAGGGCGCGATAATTTTTTTCATAAAATGGGTGTTTCAAGCCACTTTTTTGACCCTCGTCATGAAGCAAAGGAAAATAAAAGAAAAAGCTTTTCATTAGAAATTAGTCGTGGGCTTAAAAGTATCCTCAAGTTTTATCCTACGGAATGTATTGTAGTATTTGCTGATCCTAAAATGCTTGGCGACCTCAGGAAAACTTTAGACCCAAAGTTTAAAGCTTTCATCTATAAGGAGGTCAGCAAGGATCTTACGCATTGCACGCTACAAGAAATTTCAGGTCATTTGAAAAATATCTAAGAAAATTTTGTATTTTTACCTTGGGCTATAAATGCTTTCCCAAAAGTAAAACCAACACTTAAAGCAGTTAGCATAGATGTGCAGGGACGCTTTTTAATATAAAGTTGTAAATTATGTAAAAAGATTTTACCTTTCTTTAAGAGATGAAGAGAAGCTTTGTTCATCTTTTTCTTTTTAATATCTTTAATAAGTATTGAGAACTCTTTTGTTAATTTGTGAAAAGTCTTTGAGGCAAGAGGATGAAGTTCATTCCAGTCTTCTTCTTTGGATAATTTAATTTTTTTATAAATGTCAAAAGCTTCTTGAAGATGAGAGTTAATGTCGTCTAATTTTTTAGAAATAAGCAATTTTTTACTAATAAATCTATCTCCTGAAGCACTTGTTATGTAAGAAAGATTTTTGTCAAAAGATTGAAATTTTTCTTGCAATTTTTTTATAAAAACTTGTTTAGAATTCATTTTTTCTTCCCCCGCGTGCCAATGAAAATTTATAGGTTTCAATCGGCCTGACAAATTTATTTTTTATTAAAATAATTAACTATAAAAGTTTAAAAAGTAAGTAATTTTCTTCTTTTATATTTTCCATTTTATTTTCAGTGTTATTTAAAAAATGGAAATATAGATGATTAAATTATAAAGGAGTAAAAATTTAATGATTCAAAGTAATAAAAAAGCAGTTAATTATGATAATGCAGTGAATCATGACAATAAAGACCTTGCTAGCGCTCAGTTAGAAGTAAAAATTACAGATGAAGAAAAATTCCTCAAAAGTAACTTCTTAAAATATTATGAAAAATATATGTTATATATGGGGATAGGGGGACAATCTCTTTTTTATCTTCAAGCTATTAAGATCTTTCTCACAGGAAACGCCCAAGGAGTTTCCTTGAGTGGTTTTACAATTGCCCTTATTTCTTTAATAAGTTGGCTTATTTATGGTGTCCTTATTAAGGATAAAGTTCTCATAAGAGTGAATATTATAGCTGTATTAGGGGCTATTTTGACGCTCAGCGCCATACTTTGGGTATCTTAATGAGATCCATATGTTCTTCTCGGCTAAGTGTTTTTCTCTTAAGCTTGCTCAGGAAAAACAACAGTTTCTACCCAATAATTGAGAGCCATTAACAAATTCTTTTTAAAAATTTCAAATTCAAAAGATTTGATAATATATCCACTAGCATAATTCTTATAGGCATTCACCATATCCATTTTGCTCAGGCTACTGGTTAAGACAAGGACAGGAATTCCTTGCAAGTCACGATCTTGCTTCAATGCTCTTAGAATGGAAAGGCCATTAACTTTAGGCAGATTAAGATCAAGAAGAATGATATCCGGGCGTGAAAAAGAGGTCAGTGAAATTTTATGACGTAAAAAATCAAGAACTTCATCCCCTTCGTGTAAACAGTAAATATCAAATTGATATTTTGCAGATTCAAGAACCTTTCGGACTAAAAATTCATCTGCCGGGTTATCTTCGATAAGGAGTAAATTAATATGTCCTTTGGTTTCGAGCGAAATAAGATCATCTGCTTTTATTTCTTTATCTTGAAAAACCTCCGGGTTAAAGCCTTCAAAAAAACAGTTAGAGGTAGTTTTAAAAATAGTAGTCAGCTTGTAAAGCATACTAGCAGAAATTTTTGTAAGCCCCTGTTCATACTTATGGATTTGTTGGTGTGAGACGCCAACTTTGTCTGCTAAATCAGAAAGGGTCCAGCCTACTTTTTCTCTGAAATCTCTTAATTTTTGTCCTACAAAAATATCTACTGGATTTATTTCTGTTTCAGTATTATGGATTGTTCTTTTCATTCTTAATCTACTTCACTCCTTGTATCTTTTAAAAATATCTTAATATACTTTGTAAGAGATATAAAATTAAAATAGCTTAAAGTAGTAAGTTTAAAATAAGCCTAAAAATAAACTCTTTAGCAACAATATGAGAAAAATTATTATTCAAAAATTTTCTTGAGGCTCTGTAGCCTGTGTTATTAACTAATAATAATCGATTCTCGCAGAGAATAATTTTTCAATCTTTGAAATTGCTCGATTCGCTACCATAATGATAATTCGATCTTCTAGCTGAATAATGGTTGCAGGAAGTGGAATAATCACTTCAGCATTACGAATAATTGCTGCAACAATAATTTCTTTATCGCTATTTAGGTCTTGAACTGTTGAACCGATCAGGCTAGAGGCTTGAACTGCTTCAGCCTCAATTATTTCGCCAAAATTTTCACCTAAAGAATGAACAGATCTAATTCGACCTCTTCGTACATGTTGGAGAATTTTAGAAACGGTAACTTTGCGTGGGCTGATTATGGCATCAACTCCCAAGGAAGTTACAAGAGGAGCGTGAGAAGTATTATTAATCAGAGCAAGCGCACGCATAGCTCCTAAACGTTTTGCAAGAAGAGAGGCAAGAGTATTAACACGATCATCTTCGGTCAAAGCAACAACAGTTTCTGTTGTGGATACGCTTGCTTCTTGAAGAATTTCACTGTCGAGAGCATCTCCACAAAGCACGATTGTATTCTTTAAGGAGCTTGCGATAGCTTCAGCTCTTGTGGGGTTCTTCTCAATAATTTCTATATGTACGCCGGGGTATGATTGTTCTATTTCTTGTGCTAAGCTTAAGCCAATGTTGCCACCTCCCAAGATGAGAAGTCTATGTGCTGCTTGGTACTCAAATCCAAAAGCATTCATTGCTAAGGGAATTTGTTCTTGAGCAACTGCAAAATAAACAGCATCCCCTACTTGAAGAATATCTTGGGGTTGGGGAAGGAAATTATAGTCTTCACGAACAATCCCTATAACAGTAAGATCTAGATCCGGATAAAGGCTGGTCACATGACTAATAGGGGTATTAATAACAGGTGTATCTTGTGTGCATCTTACGGCCACAATATTGACTCGACCATTTGCTAACGAAATTAAGTCAAAAGCACCAGAGATGCTTAAGCTTTGGCTGATGGATTTTGCCACTTCAACTTCAGGTGAAATAACTACATCAATGCTAAGATGTTCTTTACTAAAAAGTCGAGACCATTTTGGATCAAGGTAGGCCTGACTGCGAACGCGACTAATTTTTGTTGGGACTTTAAAGAGAGCATGAGAAATTTCACATGCGATCATATTGACTTCATCCGAGTAAGTAACCGCAATAAGCATATCTGCTGAGTCTGCTCCTGCACTTTCTAAAATCTCCGGATGTGAGGCAAACCCACAAATGGCTTTCACATCTAAGCGGTCATTAATTTTATTAATAAGTTCCGCTGAAGAATCAATCACGGTAACATGATTATCACGCTCGGAAAGGTAACGAGCTAAATTAAATCCGACTTGACCAGCACCACAAATAATAACTCGCATAAAGCCTCTTTTTGTCAGTTTAGTTTATGAACGGTTGTTACGCTCGATCTGGAGAGTTTTTAATTTTCGATGCAAAGCTGAACGTTCCATTCCTACAAAGTTGGCAGTTTGTGAAATATTACCTGAAAAGCGAGCGACTTGTGCTAAAAGATAATCTTTCTCGAAATGTTCTCTTGCTTCACGCAGTGGAAGACTCATAATTTTAGAACTTTCCTCATTTCGTAGTAAAGAGGGGGTCTCGCCGCAGATTTCTGCGGGTAGGAAATTGGGAGTGATATAATTATCATCTTTTTCCGTTGCCATAATAAGGATCCATTCAATAACATTTTTAAGCTGTCGTATGTTACCGGGCCAATCATATGATTGCAAAACAAGAAGAGTTTCTTTGGTAAAAATTCGCTCTGGCAAACCTTGAGAAAACGCGATACGTCTGATGAATTCTTCCACCAATTGAGGAATATCATCTCGTCGCTCTTTAAGGCAAGGAACACGAAGCGGCACAACATTAAGGCGATAATATAAATCTTCGCGAAACTTTCCTTCGATAACTTCTTGTTTTATATCTTGAGTTGTAGAGGCTAACACGCGCACATCAACTTGCACTTTTTTAGTTCCCCCCACTCTTAAAAAGGTTTGTTCTTGCAAAGAACGAACGATCTTACCTTGTGTTTCTAAAGGCATATCTGAAACTTCATCAAGAAATAATGTCCCTTGATGGGCTTGTTCTAAAAGTCCAATCTTGATACCCTGCTCCCCTTCTTGTCCAAAAAGCTCTTCTTCGAAGCGTTCTGGACTTAAAGTTGCGCAATTTAGCACAATAAAAGGCCCTTTTTCTCTTCGCGATTTATTGTGGATAAGGCGAGCAACCACTTCTTTGCCAACCCCAGATGCGCCTGAAATTAAAACGCGACTACTCGTCGCGGCAACACGTTCAATTTGTTGTCGTACATGATTTGTTGAAGGTGATGTGCCAATCAATTGAGTAAGGATGGGGGCCTTAGATTTTAGTTCCTTATTTTCTCGTTTAAGTTTTGCAGCTTCAATAGCTCTTTCGATAACCAATAATAAACGATTTGCTTTAAATGGCTTTTCAATAAAATCATAGGCACCATTTTTGATCGCAGTAACGGCAGTTTCAATTGTACCATGCCCGCTCATCATGATAACTGGAAGATCTGTATGATCCTTTTTGATAAGCTCCAAAAGTTTCATACCATCAAAACGGCTATCACCTAACCATATGTCTAAAATGGCTAAACTTGGTCGCCTCATGCGAATTGCTTCCAAGGCTTTGGTACCATCCATTGCATAGCGACATTGGTATCCCTCATCTTCAAGGATTTCTGCAATAAGGCGTCCAATATCCGCCTCATCATCTACAATAAGTATGTCATGTGCCATAACCTAATTCCTATGATATGTTAAATGGGATAGAAGGCATCATAACAACCTTTTCTATAATTGTAGTTGGAAGGGTAATACGCACACAAGCACCTCTCACACTTCGATCCTCTAGGTTAATTTCTCCACCGTGATCTTCAATAATTTTTTTTACAATTGCAAGTCCGAGACCTGTTCCTTTTTCACGATAGGTAACATAAGGTTCTGTAAGAGACGGGCGATTTTCAGGGAAACCTTTTCCATTATCTTCAATCAAGAGAGTCAATTTTGTATTATCAAGGACAATTTTGAATCCTATCCAACCTAAGGAAGGTTTTTCTTCAGTTTCACTCTGCCAGCTTAGAATTGAATCAACAGCATTTTGGATCAAATTTGTTAAAACTTGGCCAATTTGAGATAAATCAGCATAGATGCCGATATGCTGGTAAGCAGTTGAAAATTCGAACTCAATTTCTGGATGAGCAGATTGTTGCAAGAAAATAGCTTGTTTGCACAATTCTATGAGATTAGTAAGTGTTATTTGAGGTGCTGGCATGCGAGCGAAATCAGAGAACTCAGCGACCATGCGTCCGATATGATCAACTTGACGAATGATAGTTTCAATGCATGTTTCAAAAGCTTGTGAGTCATCTTGAAGTACTGGAAGATACTTCCGACGCAGACGTTCAGCAGAGAGCTGAATAGGTGTAAGTGGGTTTTTAATTTCATGAGCTATGCGACGGGCAACATCAGTCCATGCGGCTTTTCGTTGAGCAAAAACAAGGGCTGTAATATCATCAAATGTGACAATAACTCCTTGTTGGGAGTTTTGTCCTTTCTCATAAACAACCCTTACTAAGAGAACGCGTGTGAAACCTTCTCGTGTTAAGTTCAATTCAGTTTGGTAAAAGTTAATTTTACTTTCTCTCGCCTGCATGAGAACTTCCGCCATCTCAGGAACTATTTTTCCAAGTTTTTGACCAAGGATTTCTTGATCTCCTAGACGGAGGAGTTCAAGTGCTGAACGATTAAGCAAACGGATGATTCCCTTAGAAGAAAGTTCAATAACACCTGCACTAACTCCTGCTAATACGTCTTCAATAAATTGGCGTCTTTGATCGATTTGCTGATTCGCTTCGATAAGCTCATGTTGTTGAGCTTTCAACTGGTAGGTCATATGGTTGAAAGTCTGGCTGAGAATGGATAATTCGTCCTCTTGTCGGCCATCTTTGACAGTTACATTAAGATTGCCTAAAGCCACTTTTTCAGCAGCTTCAATGAGATCGATAATGGGATGAGCTAACTGATTAGCAAAGTTAAGTCCCACCCATATAGCAATTGCTAATAAAATCAGAGAAATCAAAATAAAAGCAAGCACAAACCTAATTTCTAATTGCTTTTGAATGTCATGAAGTTGGTTATATTCGCTGACAGCATCTTTAGCATTAGCAATTCTTTTTAAAACAAGCGGATCAACTAATCTTCCAACAAGAAGGTAGGCATTATAACTAGGCAGCTTCATAAGAGCGCGGACGCGGTCGCCACTTTCTGAAGTATTAATGACAACAGATTTTTCGGCTCTTTCGAGATCAAGTTCTGAAATACGTTCAAATTCAAGAGAAAAACTTAACCTGGAACGGGCAAGAACTTCTGAAGAGTTAAAAACAATGGCTTCATCTAGAGAGCGTACTTGTAATTCTATATCAAGTGCTTGATTAAAATGAATCTGATCATTTGAAAGAGGTTGAAAATTTTCTGCTAAAGTATGAGCCATTGCTTCGCAATTTGCTCTAATGACTTTTTTGTGCTCTTCTAAATAAGCCTCAGCAACTGCTGTAGATTCTTGAAGTGCCGTGCTAATTCGTTCATTAAACCATGATCCAATACCAGCATTAAAAAGATAACCTGAAGTGATAGAAATAAATATAGTAGGCGCAACAGTAAGAGCTCCAAATATGAGAGCTAATCGCGCATGAAGTTTTGCACCGGCGCGTTTTTGACGGCGATGTCCCCATAATGTGACAAGTCGTCGTGCAATTATAATCACAAACAGCAATAAAATTGCCAGATCCATATTTAACAGTAAAACAATGGAACGGGAACTCACCCCTAACAGGCCGGCATTACTGAATGTAAAATAAGTTGCTATTCCACAAGCTACGCCAGCAGCTATTAAAAGCCATACCCTCCATTTTATAAAGAGGTTGAAGGATGGGAGAGTGAAAAATCTCATGAAGAAGGCCTAAGTAAGATTATGTTCTTGTAATTTCTTACGTAAGGTATTGCGATTGATACCTAAGAGGTCTGCAGCCTTACCTTTATTACCCTTAGCATGCTCAAGCACAAGACAAATAAGAGGCCGTTCAACCTCACGGATAATATGATCATAGAGGCTACAGGTAGGTTTTATATCGCCCAATGCTGAAAAGTATTCTCTTAACTTTGCTTCCACAATGACTGATAAGCCAACATTACTTATTTCTTGTTGCAGACATGCTTTAGGATGTGATGTTTTCATAAAAACCTATGCTGCCATTGGTTGTAAAGGATTGTCAATAATGGTATCAAAAAAGGAGTGAATAAACGAAATCACTTCGTGTGGTTCCTGTAATTGATTGACTTTTACACGATATTCTGCAGAGTTAGGAAGCCCTCGACTATACCAAGCCAAGTGTTTACGTCCCATTTTTACGCCCAAGTCTGATGTATGATATGTTAGAATTGCGTTGTAGTGTTCTAAAACAATCTGTTTCATTTCAATAAGGGTGGGCGCTGGAAGCTTATTGCCGGTACTTAGGTAGTGGCTCACTTGATTTAAGAACCAAGGTCTGCCAAAAGAACCGCGCGCAATCATAACACCATCAGCACCTGAGAGATTTAACAGATCAACAGCGTCTTCTTCAGTATTAACATCTCCGTTACCAATCACTGGTATTTTTACGGCATCTTTAACCTGGCGAATAAAAGCCCAATCTGCATGCCCATTGTAAAGTTGGCACCTTGTACGACCATGGACTGTGACCATCTGAATACCACATTCTTCAGCAATCTTTGCAAGGCGAGGGGCATTCCGACTATTATCATCCCAACCGGTTCTCATCTTCAAAGTCACGGGAATGTCCACTGCTTTAACCGTTGCTTCGATAATTTTAGCGGCGTGGACTTCATCACGCATAAGGGCTGATCCTGCGTGGCCATTAACGACTTTCTTTACAGGACATCCCATATTGATATCAATAAGGTCGGCTCCTAAGTCTGCATTGAGGCGGGCAGCTTCTGCCATAACGGCTGGCTCGCAACCAGCTAATTGCACAGCCATAGGACGTTCTTCTTTTGTTTTTTGAGCCATTTTTAGGCTTTGTCGTGTTTCACGGATCATCGCTTGGGAGGCAATCATCTCAGACATCACAAGAGAGGCCCCAAACTTTTTCACAAGGTTACGGAAGGGAAGATCTGAAACGCCCGTAATGGGAGCCAGAATGACATTTCCTTGAAGTTTAATAGGACCAATTTGAAGGCTCAATTTTTTAACCTTAAACTAAATTACATTTTAATTACTCTTCTTAATAATATTTATTATTTTCTGCAACAAACTTCGGTTAAAAGTTGATATTTTTAAGTTAAATGAAAATTTATTTATTTAATGATATAATAGAAAAAAATGAGGATTGGAATCATGGTGACGCTAAAGCAAGCTATTTTAGATCCGAAAAACTCTTTTGGAACGCCTCAAGAATTGTTAGCGGCTCCAAATTTTTCGTTGGATGAAAAAATAATTATTTTGAGACTATGGGCTTATGATGCTGAACGGCTAGAAGTGGCAGAAGAAGAAAATATGACGGGGACAGACGACGACATGCTTAAGAATATTATTGATTGTTTATCGACTTTAGAAAAGCAAAAGATAATGTTTTGAAGATGGCTCATGCTACAAGGGCTTGGAAGTTGAGCTAAAGTGTATTAGAGTGCTAGGCGCGCGCTCGTAGCTCAGCAGGATAGAGCACAGGATTCCTAATCCTGGGGCCGTGGGTTCGAATCCCGCCGGGCGCACCAGTAAAATCAATAGCTTGGGGAATTTCTAAATTGAAACCAAATAAATTTGGAAGCAATTTGGAAGCAAATTGAAATATCTCCTATAAAGGGCGTATTTTACTGAATATGGTTAAGACGCAATATCAATAAAATTTTAAGCCTCATTCTTAAGACTCTGCTGAGCTATAAGAACGTCACTAGTTCTACAGTCCATGATTATAGGTCTTGTCTTGATTGTGCAAAAGATAGGCTTTTAGACAAATGGGCTTTACGCAAGGGTTATACAGATGTTTTCAATGATGTTTCAACCGCGACAGCAAATTGGGATCTTTTATATGGCGTAAGAGGAGAGTGCCGAGCTCAAAGAAGGGGGCTTTGCTGTTGGGTTTCTCTCCCAAGATCAAAAAAAGTTTTTGGTCTATAAGATTTATCGAAAGCTTGGTCTTGTGAAAGATACCTTAAGGCTTCCTTTTGGAGTCTCTGAGAAAAGTATTTATTTGATCTTTTCAAATAATGTTGTACAGCCAAGCGTATCGCAATTTGTCATTAAGGATTATGCTTTAAGTCAGTCTCCTCTTTCTCCTGAGAAGATCTTAACACCTTTTTTACCCCAAAATGTTGAGCGTACTGACAAAGGAATTGATGTCACTACCAATTCTTGT
The DNA here is from genome assembly GCA_000743035.1 of Candidatus Paracaedimonas acanthamoebae. Classification (GTDB taxonomy): domain Bacteria; phylum Pseudomonadota; class Alphaproteobacteria; order Caedimonadales; family Caedimonadaceae; genus Paracaedimonas; species Paracaedimonas acanthamoebae. Next base: position 1,144,904 of record CP008936.1, on the reverse strand, counting down.
AAAATTGATTACCAGCTCATAAGCAAGCCTATCTCCATAACTCCATTCTCAACTTTTGAGTTACCTTTCGTGGTTGATCTCAAACAAGGAGGGTTTTGTATTGGCCTTGAATCGCAAGATGGGAGTAAGTTCTTAGCTTACAAATATTATCGAACACCAGGTTTAATCAGAGATACACTAAGACTTCCTTTCGGTACAGCGGATCAAAATTTAAAGTTAATCTTTGCAAATAATGTTCCAGAGCCATCTATCTCTCATTTCATTATAAAAGGATTTTATGTAACTCAAAATCTTCTTAGTGATCATCATCTTTCTCGAGCATATCCATTACTGACTGAGCAAACTTTAAAGCTTGGGAACTTTACCTCTCAAGCCCAAACACAGATTTTGCAAACTGAAAAAATGTTAAAAGAGGGGGATGTGCCAATCAAACCTTATTTTACATTGGTTGAAGCTTTAAAAGAATCTGTAAATCCTTCTTCTAAACAAAAGATGAGCCCCTCTCTTGCTCATCAAATAGGCGACTCTATTTTTGATGTTTTTTAGGGAAATTGGTAAATCGGGGGCTGCTCATCTTGAAATTCTTCCTGAAGAGGCCGAGGCTGTTTCTGCGTCATTTGAATTTTTCGGTAAGCTTCCTTTTATTATGATGGGAACGATAGAAATGGGATTAAGGTGGGGTAAGAAGCCTATTCTCACTTTGCATGTATCGGAGTTGATGGATGAGCTTACTCATGAACTTATTGAAGGTGAGGGAGGATTAAAAGATACGTTTCAAGCCCTTCCTCTTACTGCAGAAGAGAAGGTCGCTTATGGGAAGACCTTGAGTTTACTACTCACTGAGGGATGCCTTATTGTGTTTTAGGAGTAATCGTCGTGCCTCCCATTAATGTCTAATCAACCACAAGATAGACGGATTTTCTCTTAGAGTTAAGTTTTATATGGAACAATATGCATAAGAGCTAACCAATAGTACATTACGCTAAAAAGTTAACAAACTATTAATATAATTTTAACAATACCTTACCAATTGATTGACGATACATTAATTTTTTAAAAAATAAGATATAAATCTTTTATCGCAAGAAATAAGGTATAATACAATAAAATCAATAACTTTTTACTTGATATTTTTAAAATGATTCTTATATACTACATTTAGTAAGGGCAGCAGGGGGCTGCCATAGTCTCCAAAAAGTTCTTCAAGGCGAATTGGGGAGAAAGCCTTAGATACTAAAAGAAAACAGGGATGCTTAAAGACTTACAAGTCACCCCCCTTTAATATCTATCTTAAACTCCTGTTAACAATATTATTTTATGTTATTATGAATTAAAAACAGGGTTTATATTTATTGGACGATAAAAAGAATTTAAACGCAGATAATCTTATACGCTTGCCTTACTTTGATTGGGATAAAGCTAAGGACTTCTATTATGTTGCAAAGTTAGGAAGCTTTTCCGAAGCTGGGAAGTTTTTAAATATCTCACAATCAAGCTTAAGTCGTAAAATAAGAATTCTTGAAGAACATCTTAATTTTAAAGTGTTCACGCGTCTCCCTCATGGACTTGAATTAACCCGTAAAGGTGAAGAACTATTTGCTATTATTGAAAGGACATTCTTAGAATTAAAGGGACTTACATATAACTCTGCGGTTATGGCTAATAATACAAAGAAGCGTAAAATTCGCATTGTAACAACTCATGCTTTAGCATCCTATGTTTTCTGTGATCATATAATTGAATACAATAAAACGCACCCTGAGATTATATTTGAATTAATTGCCAATGATTACTCTCTTGATATTGATTTAAATGATGTAGATCTTGCTATTAGACCCATCGATATTACGATTAAAGATATTCCAAAAGAACAAAATGTTCATAAAGAGATAGTGTGTAGTTTAGCAAAAAGGTTGTATGCTAGTGAAGAGTATTTGACGAAATATGGTACCCCTCAAACTATTGAAGAATTGAAAAATCATCATCTCATAGCTTTTAGTGAGCCCAGAAAGCATCCATATGCAAATGTCAATTGGATATTAACTTTAGGTATGTCAGAAGGAAAGTTACATGAAGCTGTTTTTACTTCAAATTCTGTTGAGTGTATGATTGAAGCTGCTAAAAAAAGCATAGGAATTGTTGGTAGCTACCAAGAAATGAAAATTATTAAAGAATCAAATTTAATTAATATACTTCCTCATGTGACAGATAAAGAAATAAAAGACTATATTATATATCCAAATCACTTAAAAAATGATGAGCATATTATAAACTTTAAGAATTATTTAATTGAGAAATTAATTGATAATTTTTAATTAACCATACTGCCAAGTTCTGGTTGGTTGAAATTTTATTTTTTTAATCTTCATAATGATCTCCATATCTTATGAATCAACAGAAATATCTAATCATTCATCATATGAATAGATTTCATTAATTTTTTAACTAAATTTTAATATATTCGTCAAGCCTTTTTTCCATTTGATCAAGAAAATTCAAGGTTAATTCGAAAATGGCAAGCGTTAATAGAATGTGTTCTTTTGGTTGTGGTGCAAGGCGTTGAGCCAAAATTATCGGCATATCACAATGACGATGTTCTTGATTGATTTTATAATGAAGATCATACCCTCTTGCTGCTTCAGGCTTTGAAGATTTCTTGATGACTCTGGAGATAGGATCTTGTCCTTCATAAAAGGCAGCTTCAAAGAGATTAATCATGGCTGAAAAGGCGAGAGGAGAAAGTGTAGCCATTTTCTGGTGTGCTGCTAATGTCCATTTTGTTGCTGGACCAACTTTTAAATCATCTTTATTTAAGTTTAGATCATTAAATACTTGTTCCATAAATTTATGATGACCTATTTCATCATTAATAAAATGTTCAATAAGGTCAGTTGCTTTAGGAAAATATGTTAAAGCGGGTTTTAAGCCATCGCAGAAATTTTTTGTAATAAAGTAAGATTGTTTAGAAATCCATCCTATAGCTTTAAAAAACTTATGTTCATCTTCTTTGAGGAATTCTTCAAGTTTTTTTCCTAGCCCATCTTGGCCTGACCAAGTTGTGCTTTCCCATTGAAGACGATAACAAATCAAATAACTTACAGCACTTAAGGGATCATAGAGTTCAGTTCCATCAATACGACACTTATCTAAGATTTTACCCCATTCCCAAGTCCAGTCTTGAAGGATATCTTGTTGAAGAGAAGCATCAGCTGGGATTTGAGCTGTATTAAAAAAGGTTAGTGGCGATGTATAATCAACACTAAATGGTTTACTACTTTGTAAATCTTGTTCATGAAATTCCTCAATTAATCGAGGTTTGTAATAAAAAAGTGGGTAATCTTTTAATTCTTTAATAAATCTTTGTGGTTCATCTTTAAGAGGGGCAGTATGAAGAAGATTTATAGCTTTTTCAATCCAAGCCTTTTCTTGAGGATCTACTTCAATTTCCATGGATAACCAAGGTAATTTCAAACTAAGCTTTGTGTTATTATCAAGCCATCTAATCGATAAAGCTTCATGGGGAAGGTAAAGCATAAAGACCTCTTTTAAAGATTGCTCCTGCAAACTATAGTGTCATGAATATATATATTCAGGGAAGGGATCAATGTGATAATGCGACTTTCTAAACTTCAATTATTTAATCAATACCCGGCAGGATTTACACCCCTTTTTTTCACTCAAATGCTTTTTAATTTTGGTTTTTATGGGTTTAAGTCTTTATTCTTATTATATGCTATAGATTCACTCGCTCTGAAAGAGCAAGAAGCAATTACCTTTTTCTCTGCTTTTATGTCTCTCTCGTATGCAACTTCACTAATTGGGGGGATCCTTGCAGATAAAATTATAGGGGCTAGAAATTCCCTCCTTATTGGAGGAAGCCTTTGCTGTATTTCTATCTTATTGTTAATCTTCACTCCTAAATCTACGGTCTATATTTCTATGGCATTATTAAGTGTAGGGGTGGGCTGTTATAAACCTAACTTTTCTACCATGCTTTCTATGCTTTTCAAAGATGCGCAAGATTCACGTAAAGATAATGCTTTCACTACTTTATACATTGCAATGAACGTTGGTAGTTTTATGGGGCCAATTGCTTGTAGCTTTATGAGCAGCTTATATGGGTGGCAGTATGGATTGATGTTCATTGTCTTAGGTTTTCTAGGTGGGACCTTATTATTCTTTAAACATGGACAGCTTTTTAAAAACTTTTCTGCAAGGTTTAAAGGTGGTTATGTAGGAAGAACAATAATCCTCTTAATTTTTGTAGCTTATGTAATTTATCATCTACTTAGGTATCAAGTTTATTTTCATGGATTGATGGGGATCATTATGAGCGCAAGTGTTATTAGCTTTGGATTTTTCTTTTACAGAGCAAATTCTGAAGAAAGGCGGGGTCTCTTAAAAGCAATACTGTATATTATTTTATTTACCTTTTTTTGTGCTTTATATGAGCAATGTGGTAGCTCTTTAATTTTGTTTTTTGAACGTTTTGTTGATCGACAAATTTTTAATTTAACTATTCCTCCTTCAAGCCTTCTTTCACTAAATCCTATATTAGTCCTAATGTTAGGAATAATCATACCTTTTGTTGCAATAACATTTCCAAGCAAAAAATCAGCCTTAGAAGGGTTTACTAAATTTTCTATAGGATTTTTCTTAACAAGTCTGAGCTTTGGTATCTTATCAACAGCGGCTTATCAGGGGCATATACCAATCTCAATATTATGGATGTTATCCGCAATTATTCTCGAAACACTAGGAGAACTAATGATTGTTCCGATTGGATTTTCAAATATATCAAAACTAGTTCCTCAGAGACATATTGGATTCATGATGGGCCTTTGGCTTATGGCAATTTCTTATGGTCATTATTTAGCAGGGCTCATGGCGAATTATTCCCTTAATACTGCAGAGGGGAAATTTATATATACCCTTGGAAACTTCTCTCAGTTCTTTATGAAACTTTCTATTTTTCCTTTAATAATTGCTGTTTTCTTAGCTGCTTGTATATTTTATGCGAAATCAAAAAAGAAGATATGACAAGCTAATTTTAAAAAATGCATAGGGGGTATTTAAATTTAACAATAGGAATTTATTAAGATTGGATTTAAGTTAATTCTTATAGATCTGTTCTTCTCCCTCCCCTAATAGAACAGATTCAAGTCTCCCTGTTTATGGTGCCAGAGACATTAAAGTCTCTGGCATAATTCTTAGTAAAATCAAATTTTTATTTCATATATGGGGCTGATACCCTTTGTTGCTTTAATTGAGTGCAAATATTTGAGCGGGAGACTTCTAAAACGCGACATATTGAACTCATTGAGAATCTCAACTTCTTCGGTCTTCTGACCTAATAGCCTTTCAAGCCTCTTAATGCGCTCAAGCGCTTGTTTATAAGAACTCTCAGGAATAACCTGCTCTTCACTCCCAATCCCAACTAACGCACCTTCTGCCATCTTCCGGCGCCATAAAAAGAGCTGAGAAGGGGAAAGACCGTATTTACGAGCAACAGAAGATACGGTTGATCTGGTTCATAGGTTTCTTCTATAATGGCTTTCTTCTCATAAGCTGACCACCGCCTGCGTCTCTTCATCTTAATGGTAAAGTAGAGCGCTCACAAAAAACAGATCTGGAAGAGTTTTATGCAACTGCTGATCTCACAAATTTTGAGGTCTTGAAAGAAGAGTTAAAGGAATGGCAGTTCTTTTATAATTGGCAACGGCCTCATGGTTCATTAAGTGGAAAAACGCCATCTCAATATAGCAGCGAGCTAGGCAATGAGACACCTTTTTGGGACGAAGTCATTGCTGCTTATGATCCTAAAAAGGAACACTTTCAAGAACAAAGCTACTACGTTGAAATGGCCATTAGAAAGTTGAAACCATGTCTATGAATCACACATGTATATTTAGTGGGGTGGATAATAGGACCTTTCAATTAGGCGATGAAATGCTAGTGCGCATGCCAAGTAGCAAACATTATGCAGCTCAAGTGGAGAAAGAGCAAAAGTGGCTTCCCAAACTAGCGCCATTTCTTCCTTATAAAATTCCCGAGCTTTTAAGGCAAGACGAAGCATCAGAAATGTATCCTTTTAAATGGTCTATCTATCGGTGGATCAATGGAGAAACAGCTGCCTATACTTCTATAAATGACCAAGTTACCTTTGCAATAGATCTTGCTTTATGTAACAAGATCGAGCTTATTGCTCAGGCTTATGTTCTTGCCCAGATACGAACAATTGAACCATCTCCTGCTTCGCCTGGAGCCGGGTCAAAGGGGCGACGAAAAGCATTTGAAGACCTAATTACATTATCTAAATTATTTTCGTCCATAACTATTTGACCTTGGGCATAGCCAGTGAAATGACTTTCTGCATCCATCTGCCCAACAACCATTAAACTGTAACCTTCAGGGCTATCATAGCCAAAATTAATAGAGTTATTGGTGGTGTGATTAAGTTCAGCATTAGAGGTATCTATATAAGGCTCAATTCTCCATGGATATCGTGGAGCATTTTGTTCTAAGTTTGCAATGCCTCGCAATGTTGCATTGTCCCCTATATCACCAGCCACATGTGTTATAAGACTAGCATAATCTCCACTATATTGCAGCGTACAACCTGTAAGCCTTGGAGTAAATACGAATCTTCCCTCCCTGACTTGAGTAGTAAACACATCTCCTACCCGATATGGAAGCCATGTACCTGGAATAGGTTCTTCTCCTGCAATAGCGAGACCTGGATATTCTCTAACTTGATAAATTGGATAGTTGTTACGGTCATTTATTCCGGAATAATTTAAGTCTAAAGCAAGCTCTCTTGGATCGTAACTTCCTCTTAATTGAGCATCTAAAGTAATTAAATTTCTGCTAAGAAATGCTTCTGGATTGCCTGTAAATTCAGCGTTAGCTCCCCCAGTTCTCCCTGTTGGATCGGTTGCATTGATTGGATTATTAGCACAGTAGGTATAAGGGGAAGGGAACTGATGAGCAGGATCAGGGGAGAGAAAGCGCTTGGTATACAGAGGGTCATAGTGACGGGCATGATAATTGTAAAGCCCAAGCTCTCGGTCCCATTCTTGCCCAGTATAGAGGTAGCGAGGCCCTGTATTATTAACCCAGTAGTTTCCATCAGCAATAAAGAGGGTACCAAAAGAATCATACCCATAATAGCTTGTGACTTGGGTTGTGCTCGCATTAAAGGCTACCCTGGTAGAGCCTAAGTGATCTTTAATCACAAAAGTATTTTGTTGGACGGGGGGATCATAAAGACTTACTATCCCTGTAGGGCCTTGGATATAGTAGGTTTGAGGATTATTATTGTCATCATATTCGGCAAGAACTTGAGCTCCTTTTCCGCGAACATAGGTGAGCACAGAAGTGCCACTCGTTGTTGAGACAATCTTTTGGATCCGCTCGCCTTGACTGTCATAAAGAAAGCTATCCGCTGTTTGCTCCTCATTGGTTAAAGTAATCTGTAAGGGTCTTTGGGTCATCAGATCACTGGTCAACGTCATGGTATAAGGGAGATTTTCACTATTTGTCGAGCTATAGCTGATTAAAGAGGTTAAGCCACTATCTGTATAGGTAAAGGTGGCTGATGTATAAGGACTCCGTTGTGCAGAAACAGTGGCTTGGCTTACTTGGTTGGTGCCTTTGCCTTTGGTGCTTGGGGTGTAGCTCATGTTTAAAAGATAGTTTCCATTGCTATCAAAGTTATCATATTGACTGTCACTTCCAAAGCTCACCCAAGGCCCCCATCCTCCAGAAGCTTCAGCCCCATAAAGACGCCCAAAAGCATCATAAGCATACGTGAGCTGGTAGTTTAAGTCTGTGTTAAATCCATAAGTATAGCTTGTAAGTTGAATGTTGCCATCTTGATAGGTGCCTTTTGTATTGTCTCCTGAGGAATCATTTGTATAACAAAGGCCCTCACTAAAGAGCGGTGTATCTGTTGAGCTTGAAGTTGAGAGCGTTGTATTAATAGACGTGAGTTGATTTAAGCTGTTGCCATGAGCATATGTACTCGTAATGGTTGAGGTTGACGCATTGCCATCACAGAAAATCTCAGAAGCAATTTGCCCTTGCTCGTTATAGGTGTAAGAAGCTAAAGAGTAAACAACATCAGTCGTTGGCGCATAACTGATTTGGTTTACAAGCCCTTGAAGGTTGTAGCTATAGAGGGTTGCAAAGGTACTAGGATAAGTAATCTCTAGAACTTTACTCAACCCATTGTAGGTATATTGGGTTGTAAAGCTTCCGGCAATAAAAGGGCTGTCGTCTTGAAGGTTTGTAATTTCCTTTGTAATTGTGACTAAGCGCCCCCAAGAATCATAGGAATAAGTTTCAGTCACACAAGCGGATGAGGGACTATTCTCAGCAATAGGATAAGTAAGGCTTTGAGCCATCTTCCCTTGAGCATTAGGATCAAAGCTTGAGCTTGAGAGCTGATCATAAGTAATGGTTCTCTGCACTTGCGCATGATCAGGCTGCAAGGTCAGAAGCGTCAGGGTATTTTGTTGGAAAGAGCCAACATCCCAACTTCCAGGATAAAGCCCCACTTCAATGATCCTATTGAGTGCATCATATAGATAGTATTGAATCATCCCTGCAGTGAGTTGATCGGCAGTTTGAGAGTATCTCAGCCGACCAAAGAGATCGGTATAATAAACGGTGATGCCTTGATCAGGGCTTTGAGTTTGTACCACTTGGCCTAAAGCGTTCATTTGTTTTGAGGTATAAAAACTCTCTTGATTATCAACACTTGGATCAAAAAAGTTGGGCAAATAAATTTTCTTTTGACGCATGATCGGGCAAGCTGAGGTAGAATTGAAAGGCAAGCCCTCACTGAGGGTGGCTCCAGTTTGATAGCTGAGGCTTTTCAGGATAAAATGATTGTTCGCATCCACAGTTGCTTTAGCTTGCACTCTTCCTGCATTATCTTTCCAAGATGCTTGGGTTATAAGCCGTAGATTCCCTAAACTCGTTTGCTGAGCCGCCATCGGCATATAAGGAAAGCTATTGGGGGAAGTAAAGCTATTAGCTTGACCTGAAGCATTGGGAATTTGGATCTGAGAAGGAGGCAAGACATTATAAAGTGCTTGAGGGAAGTAATCCGCATAATAGCTCTCAGAATACCCAGGGTTTGAGAAGTCCTGAGACTTTTGAAAGGTTATGCCCGGTTTACTGCTTTGCAAAGTCCGAGAGGTAGGGTCTGTCTCATAGTAGACCCCTTGGTAAGCATAATTAGGATCACCTTCTAAACAAAAGCTTGTAGGATCGACCCAAGAAGTAATAGTACCTGTTAATGCTCCTCCATCCACCCAAGTGCTGCTCTCTTGTTGAGGATCGCGCGAGCTAATGAAGTCACTGCTAAATCCAAAAGGACTCGCATTAATAGTTGTAGAAGGATAATCTTGTTTAATGACAGGGACAGTCGTAATTGCTTGACGTCCCAAACTATCGTAAAGAATCTCTGAGACAATAACTTGTGTGCTTCCTAAAGTCATCGTCAACCTCCTGAATTACTTTGTTGAGGCAGAACAATATCTGCAGTTTGTTGAACTTGCCTGACTTTATTCGCGCCATCGCGATAAGAGATTTTTAAGCTTGGATCATTAATCAGGACAATGTCTCGGCAGCTCAGTGCATTAGCTCCCGCTGTAATGCTAAAGGATCCTGTAGGCAAAGCATCAAGCGCCAAGGGGATCGTAAAGATCTGTTGCCCGTCAGCATAGAAGTAGAGGAAAGGGTTCACCAAGGCAAACAACCAGTTTCCTTGAGTCCCAGCCACTGTTACAGGATCAACAGGAGTAGGTGTTTCTGATAAGCTAAACTGGTTGCTGCTTGCATCCCAGTTCACAGTGTAAGGCCCCATACTGATAGTTGCTGAAGGCACACCTAAAGTAATTTGTGAGAATTGGTTATTATCAATTGTTAGATTGAGTGCACATGCTGAGGGAGTCACTTGGAGCGGAAGTTGACTATAGTAAGCGGCAATATTTAAGGATGAATTTGCAGAAGTTACATAAGGAACAGTGATAAGTAGACCTGCGGTATTATAAGTATAAACACTTAAACTATTAGTTGACGTATTTTGACCAACAACACTAATTTTATCACCATTCATGACAAGGACACTTGTAATGGTATCATCTACAGTAATTTGGCTAATGAGTTCTAAAGAAGGCGTATAAAGGCAAAGTAACCCATTATTGAAGGCTACAGCTACAACTCCATTTCCAACAATAGGCTGACTAACAGTGCTGGAAGGCGTTGGTAAAGAAACTTGAGAGACTAGGTTTAAGCTAGGATCAAAAGCGTAAAGTGTATCAGTACCAACTGCAAAGATATTGCCTGCATTATCAATTGCTAAAGGCAGAGTAATATTGTCTTCTAAAGGTTGAGAAGCAAGAGCGTTAGGACTCATGCGATCAAACATACAGATGTAAGTCTCACTAGTATTACTTTGATCGATTGCAACAGGAAAAGCTATTTGAGACTGATTCTCTTTACCTGCAGTTGGTTGTGCAGTGCATGTATAAGTGTCAGCAATTGGAAGCCCAAACATACCCCCATAGGTGACTAGATTTTGCACATTAAATGTTCCAGGCGAATTAATTGAATTACCAACATTAACGCAATAAACACCATTAGTTGCATCGGCAAAATAGATATCTTTATTAGCGGAAAGAAAGGGAGGGAAAAGAGGCATAGTACCACTGTTGTAAACACAATAACTTGTAGAAGTCGTATTTCCAATATGATAAAGGCCATAATTATTATTGTCTTGGAGAACTCCAAATAAGGCAACCGCTCCATTATCTTCATATCCATTTGCAATGAGCCATTGCCCTGAAGAAGCCATTACAGGAGTAAAATCTGTAAAAGAAGGTGTATTAATATCAGAAGTGCCTGAGTTAAAAGAATTTCCATTAAAGTACATCGTATAACTATAAAGACCAGAGTTATAACTACAGAGTCCAGTAAAATATGAGTTAGAACTTGGGTATTCTATACCGAGGGCTGGTTGTCCTGCTAATGATAGGGTTGAGCCTGTAGGGAATGATGAATTGGATAAAGTTGTTGTGTAATTTTGTAAATATCCTTGAAGCTGCACTTGAATGCCATAGCCATAACTTGTGTCTTCAGGAAGCGCAAAACTTGCTGATTCGCCCCCATTTAATATCAAAAGGCGATCGTTGACAGTGCCTCCATTCCAAGGATTCTGGCCATCCCGGAAGTCAAAATAATAGCCAGCACTACTATTAAGGCCTGCTGTTAAGGTGAGCAGAGCATTTGGATCATCCGCATTAAAGGTATCCTCATTCCCAAACCTTGAGTAGTAAGGGGTTACAAGCTTTACGACATCGATTTCATTAGGTTGTATACCTTTGCGAACTATGCCTAAGGGCCTCTTCAGATTGTCATAAAGATAGCGAGTGTTAAACTCACGATCATCCAAGCTTGCTGTGGAGAGGAGCTGATTCGTAACCGAATCATAACGTTTAATTGCAAAGCTTGATTCTGTTGTAGGCATTAAAGAAAGATTATCAATAAGAATGGTTCCACTTGAAAAGGAAATCCCGATATCAATCGAGGTAATCGTCGAGAGAGTACTCAAATTAAGTGGCGAGAGATAAAGGGTTGTCCAGTTATTGCCGAGAGTTACCTCTTGCGAGAGAAGAGAGGTACTTCCATTCACACTAACTTGCAGAGTAACCGCATTTCCCTCAGTGGTGCTAAAGAGTGTTATAGCTAAGACCCAATTACGGCTATCACTAAAGCTGGTCTCCGAAAGAGCATAAGACAGCTGGTAAGATACACTATTAGAATTACTGTCTAAGCTTAAGCTACGATTCCCTGTGTAACTTTGAGTGCTAAAACTTGATAAAGATGCACTATTAAGAGACCACGGAGAAAGATTCTCAAAAGATTCAAAGCCTGTATAAAAAGTAACCCCTCCTGCAAGGCCAGCATTGGTAAAAGTTGCAAGATTTTTGAAGTATTGCTGATCGTAAATCGAAAAAGTAGGGACGCCAAGGCTGCTAACTTTACTGAGCACAATTCCATTCGAGCTGATCTGACTCACTGAATCGCCTTGAACCCAGACATTGTCTGCACTATTGGTCGGCGGGGTTGCCCAAGGAAAATGAAATTGGAGCGTTTGAGGTGTGCCGTCAAGATTCCCTTGCCAGGTATAGGAAGAATTAGGATACCAGAGGTCATCGCTAGAAGCCCAGGTGGTCACTTGAGATGAGGTTAATTCCCATGCATCTCCCCATGTTGTGTCAGGAATCGCAAAGGAAGAGGGGGGTGTGACATTGCTCAATTGCCAGGTCATGGTTTGGACTTGAGAGTGATATAAATTATCATCCACAAAAGCATAGTAAGGATTAGTTGTATCCATGGTGCCTTGAACATAAGCAATTATACCTGGTAAGGACTGGGTGTAAGTGGCATTAAGTGTCGTATTATTTTCATATAAAGAATAAGTATAGGTAAGGCTTGCAAGAGGCAAAGCGGTTTCTAAAGGTTGTTGTTGATTAAGCCATAAACGATAAGGTATTTGGCTGGATGTTCCTGTGGGCCCCCAAGGCCCATAAAGCGAAGCGAGATCATAGAAGATATAGCTATAGTTTAAGGTTGCACAATTGTTTATTAAAGCTTCTGTAATATCAGTATATGTTGTAATGCTCGGTGAGGAGTAGGTGACTGTTAACGTTGGCACAACGCCAACTACCTGTTGAACGCTCAGTTGCTCTCCAGAAGCAGGATCATAAACATTCTTGGTAAAGCCATAATAAAATGTTTGGGTTCGCGCCACTTCATACCCTGTAAGAAAGTCGCCATTCCCTTGGCTGATGAGTGTTCGCACACAATAAGTTTGCCCTGACATAAGGCTTGGGTACTGCCCTGCATTGGTTTGGCTACTATTGCTGGTGCTAAAGCTGTCTGTAGAGCTTGCTGGGTCATATGGAAGGTTTCCATAAGGGCTGTTTGCATAGTATAAACCACCATTATACAAATAATATTCTTTCCATCCAAATTGTTGTGCTGAGCTTGTATAGCTATCTGCGCCTTGAGCTATACAAACTTGGCTATAACGTGCTGTATTCGTGGCCCGGTCATAAGTTGCACCCTGAGGCATGAATTGAAAGAAAGTATTGTTGGTTTGATAGCCATCAGCAACAGCAACTTTATTAATAACATAGTCTTGAACTGGGCCTTCAAGGGCTTCGTCTTTGGCCATAAAAAGGCCAAATTCTACAGCTGTATCTACATTCTGCTGATAATGTTTTATGGGATCAGCGACAAAAGCACCTAAAAATCCTAATACTCCTCCCCAAGGTGCTGTCAGTAAAGGACTGCCATAATTATCATCAGTTCCTTCATAAGCATTAATCTGGTAAGCAATAGAAGTAACAGGATTATTGTCATTGCTATCGCTTACTGGGTAAGCTTTAAAATCACTATATTTATCAATATATTGAGATGGAATATTTGTTGTTGGCATGCTTGTATTAGCAATCACTTGCCCATTATTAAAGAACAGCACTTGATCTGTTGAGAGAAAGTACCATTTATCACCACTCTTTGTATAGTATATGTAGCTGTATGGAAGACAGTAATTACCAAGCATGAAACTACTTTGAGCAAGGCCATCATATTCAGCCTTAGTCTCTGAAGATACTAAATAAAGTACGTCTGAAGGAGCTGGAAGATTTAAATTATTCCATTGATAGGATCCATAAGTTCCAGGAGTACTACTTGGTACCCACTGATTATAAAATAAGCTTGGTAATGTATATTGTTGCCCACATAAGAGAAAGCTTCCAAAACTTCCATTAGAATAATTATCCATAGAGCGTTTAATTACATAATTTGTCAAAAAGTTTTGTCCTATACCTTCAGCTTGCTGAGCAACCTGATCAAAAACTAAACTTACAACTTCTGCTGTTGATTCAGAGAATACTGAAGCGCTCAAAGTACCAACAATTGCGCCAGATAAGCTTGATAAGGGCATTGTGAGCATGTTAAGGCCTTCTCCTAAGGCTTCTGCTAAGAAGCTTAGGGGAGCCAGAAACATAAAAACGATCCCAGCGACTTGAAAACTAAAACAGACAATAGCAATGATTTCATCTGTATCTGTGATAGATCCCAGGACAGTACTAACATTACTTGCTTCGATCCAGGTTTGAGAAGTTGGATCATATTGATAAAAGCTGTAAGTAATATCGCCTGTTCCTTGAGCAGCAATGGTCATATCAGGCAATGGCAAATTCGCCCAAAAAGAATCATTACTCTTGTTGCTAGTTAACTGTTGGCTCTCCCAGCCTATATTGCCGTTTGAATCCATACTAGCATCAGGACTCGCAATATATCTGAAAGCAGTCTTTGCTCCTGATGTTGTGTAATAGATATTATTTCCGATTGAGAAAAAGTTACCCTGTCCTATCCAAGGCAAAAAATCAGTCTCTAGAGTGGATATATCAAAATACCAATTCCCATTTTGCTGAATTTTTTGTGTGCTGATATTAAAGTTATCGTCCCAGCTGACAATTAAAGGAAGATTATTCGTTGTGTATTGATTCACATCTTGGGTTAAAGCGCTTACAACAATATATCCATTTGAAGGTTGAGCTTGTAAGAGCCAGACATTACCATTATCAGGATTCTGACTGTTTAAATAAATCACATCATTTAGAGTGCCTGCAATGGGGCTTGGGTATTGTGCCCATGGGTTAGAAGCATTAGATGGATTATAATTAAAAATACAATAGCAAGCTTCAGCTGAGGAATCACTCATAGAGCTTCCCAGAACTAAAACACTATTTCCTAGAATGGCACAGGTTGAATTATAATATGGATTGGAAATATTTGGCTCGATAGGAGGAAATATTTCTTTAAGGACCATAAAATTTTCAGGTATTTCATCCCAACTCTGTCCATTCCAAGCAAAAGCATAAAGTTTAAATCTAAATTTATCTAGAAGAGCAATGATATTGTTGCTGATATTCACTTCGCAGTTAAGATTGGCAGTTGGGTTGTCATCAGGATCATAATAAGTTTGAAGGACAGGGATACTATAGTTGTAAGTATGAGATTGCCATTGTCCAGGTAGATTTGGATCGCGATTAAAAATATGAAAAGTTCCAGGATACGTACCACCTTTATCGCCTCCAGAGATAAGCAAACAAAAGAAGCCTGTTCCTGTAGTTATAATTTGCCAATCTTTAGCTGGATCTGGGTCATAATAACCAACATTAAAGGTTTGGGTTATGACAGGAACCCATTTACCAAGCCACTCGTAGACAACAATGCACATTTGGTAGGATCCGCTACTGTCATCTTCACTATACCATCTGAGTACCAGGTATCCATCAGGTCCCCAGAAAGGGCGTGGACAAGTCCAGGTCACATCTTCAGTCTCAGGCGGCGTAATATTCTTTAAGTCAAGCTGGTTTTGCCATTGAGTGTCAAAGTCTGATGCTGACCCAATCTCATTATAGTTTTGAGACACTTGCATATAGGAATACCAAGTAAGTGCTCCCTCAGGGGATTGGATGGTCTTTAAGTGGCCAAAGATCTGGTTGTAAGTATTACCAGACGCGTCTTGGTAAGGGGATAAGGTATATCCTTCTGGAAAGCCAGTACCATCCAGATCTCCATTCTGCATGGTCATAATGTTAAACGCATCACTATTAAAATAGGTCTGATAACCATCATTATTATTTTGAGTTGTTGTATTCCCATATCCCCAATAGTCAAAAGTATGAGCTGGTGAAACCTCATAACCATCTGGTGTTGTGATTGTAATGCTGGTCAATAAGCGCTTATTCATTACTGCGCGATTATAACTATTTGAAGAAGAGAGGTTAAAGTTATCCCAGAGAAAACCATAATTAAAAGTGATGATATTTTGCAGCTGTCCTAACCCATCAAAGACTTGAGCTGAAGATAAGTATTTTGTCTCAATCCGATCTTGATAAGCATTGGTAATCGACCCATCCATTTCATAATTAAAGCGGGGAAGAGGATACTCTGATGGTTGTTTTTCTTCATAGAATAGTTGGAGAGATTGACCTCCAACCACAGAAATGCCAACCAAATAGCTAGCAGTGTCATAAGTTAGGGGATTTCCACTTTTACCAACATTAAGGCTGGTTTTATTATAAGTGTAATTAACTTTCTGGCCATAAATGTTCGATTTAGAAGCTATATTCCAAACTTTTACATATGTGTTTTGATTAGACGAGTCTGCTTGGATGGTCGATCCAGACCAAGAAGCAGGACTTTGGCCATTAGTATTTTGCCAATTGACGCCAAATTGTATAGCATCCCAGTTACTGGTATTAGGGATAACACCATAAATATATATATCCCCATTATTATCTATAACAGTCCAGCATTCATTGTATGAATCATAAGTGATTTGTAATTGGCTATTAATAGCTGTTACAAACTCTAATGTATAATTTCCTGAATATATCGAATTAGGTTTTATGGAAGTCAAAATAAGCTTTTGCCCATTCAAGAGAAATGTATCATAAATAGAACCATTTCCTAAACGGATGACAGCAGGAGTCGTGAGAGACCATCCTAAGCCTAAGATACCAGTTGGCGCATCTTGGTTCCAGGTTCTTATAAGAGGAGGAAGCCCTAAGGTTGAGTATTGGATTCCAAAAGTCTCACCAAAACCATTAGGTCCTGATAAAGAAGCAAGTGTTAAAGGAATGTAAAGTTTGCCTGTTGAGAGGTCCACGCCTTGAATGTTTTCAGCCAAGAATAAGCTCCCTGCAAGATAGTTAGTATTTATTCATTTTAGGGTGCGTGCATTAAAGAATAGTTAAGTCGTTTATTTTATTTTCCAGCATTCTTAAATTATTTTCAGATATTGGTCTCGAGTAGGCATTTTTAATAAGGATAATGCTAGTTTTACTGAAAATTAATAGAGAAATATTTCAGTTAAAACTTATCATTGTTAACCGATTCAGACAAGACAATTACTATTGTCAACGCTAGATAAATGCTTGCTATCAAACGCAGTATCTAAATAGCTAAAATGCGACATTATCATTTAGGGCTAGCACTTGTCAGTATTATATATGTTATGGAAACTTACATCTAATAAATTATTATAAAAGAATACCTTATAAGATATATACTTTGGTTCTATCTAGTCTTAAAAAGTATCATTGTGCCTGGCAACTGTATTCTTAATTGCTCAATACCTTCTTGAGTGAATTTATTATAGGACAGATCTAAGGCTTTTAAATTTTTCATTTGCGTAAAAATAGACAATGAGTCATCTGTAAAACTATTATAGCTAAGCCCTAAAATTTCAACAGTTTGCATTTTTAATAGATCTGAAGCAGAATTATCATCTAGCTGAGCATTACGTATATTGAGGTGCTTTAAGGATGGTGCTTTAGAAATAATTTTAAGACTTTCATTCCCTAGCTCCATAGAATCTACCTGGAGAATCTCAAGCCTATTTAAAGGAAGATGCTTTAAGCCTTTGCTTGTAAGGTAATTTCTTGATAAATTAACTTCTTTTGCATTTACAAATACTTTTAAATATGGGGCTCCCTCATCTGTAAAGCAATTCTCTTGAAGGTAAAGATGCTGGAAATGGGGGTATGCAGCAATTACCTCTAAAGCCTCGTCACCAAGGGTATTTTCCGAGATATCAATTGATATAGTTGTTTTTCCGTTTTTCATTAAAATATTCTTAAGTAAAGAGGTTGTTAGAGCTGTTTGCAAATTTGAAGCTGCTAATTCAAGTTCTTCTGCACTCTCTTCCTGGGAATAATGTTGCTGACTATGGGAAAGGTTATAGTTAGAAGTTGCTTCTTCAACCAAAGCACTAGCATTTACTTGCGAATTTAGAAGAGCAAAATAACTACAAGACAGTACAACACATTTAGATAATATAGACATAGCCAACCTTTAATAATATTGATGGTTTATTGTATAAAAATATAAATCATATATTACAAATAGTCAATATAATGTTTTTATGTAGTGTTATTGAGCGTAAATATTTTGTATAGAACCTGCTAAGTTCTTTTCTTTCCATGCATTTTTACCATTTTGCTTTATATCGTCCAAGAATTGCTTAGCAATCAGAACAATTGTGATCGTAGTTCCATGGTTACAATTAACATTAAAAGGTGGTGTTGCATTTTTTGTACATACCTCTCCAAAGTTGAGGTTGAGATTATGGTCTATTAATATAGTATCTGGGTTGCGCGGGTTAACTTGTATTGTTCCATGTTGTATGGCGGTTTGAACGTGATTCTGGATGGTATCTATTTCTTGTGGTGCATAAAAAGTATTCGTTGTTTTACCTACAAGGCTCAATATATCTTTACGTGCTTCAAAGCGTAGATTTCCAATAGTAATATTTGTGTTATAATTATGATCATTGGCTTTAGGTAAAGTCGTTTTATTATAATTTGACCATACGGCCTTTGCATCAGTAGAGTGGTAAGTTCTAAGCTTAAGCTTAATGGCGTCATATACATTTTGCTGATTCACGATCTTTGTAACAATCTCTCGCAATAATTGTTTATCCTCATCAATTTGCCGAAGCGATAATTGAGAAGCGTGAGCTTGTTGCTCGTTATAAATATTGAAAGTTAATAATACAAATAACGCAAATACTATTCGATGTATCATCTTATTTCTCCTTAAAAAAATCTTAAACAAGAAGTATTAAGATTTAATTAAGCCTTAAACATACAAACGAGCAAGATTTTCATTATAAGAAATGCTTAGTCATGATCCCTCAAATCAGCCCCATTGGTTGGGGTAACATAGACGTTATTCTCCTTACTATCATCATGCGGGTATATTGTAAGAGAAGCTCTGTTTTGCCAAGAGGCATATGAACGATTAAACCCTATTGTATTTAATGCTTTAATTTCTTTAAAAAATTTAAGTTTCGATCATACATTGTTAGAACAGTATCTGCGACAGCAAATGCATGCACAGAATCAAATTCTTCACGATTAGAATTAGGATCATATAAAATGACGCCCTCTCCTGTTGAGTGAACTTGCTTATTTCTTGAGACAATATAAGAATTTTTACTACTTGGTCTGTTGGTTGTGATACTGTGTTAAGGATCAAGGATTAATTTTAAGAATTTCAGGGTTAAAAACTGTTTTATATTTCAGCACCCCGAAGCATATATGGAGAAGCTTTCTCATAATAGCGCCTATAATCACCATAGTATGTTTACCTTTTTTCTCTAATTTTTGGACAAAGGGTTGAAGAAGCGGATTATGATTTTTAGCTGCGATAGCTGGAAAATAAAGAGCTTTCCTTAAAGAAGAAGAACCTATTTTAGAAAGACAAGATCTTCCTTTAACAGAAGTCCCTGATGTTCTATGAGATGGCGTAAGACCAGCATATGCAGCTAATTGCCTGGCACTTTCTAAAGAAGAAAGTTCAGGGATTTCTGCAAGAATAGCTATGGCTGTTATTTTGCCAATGCCTGGAATGCTTTGAAGGTTCCTACAATCCTGGTTTAAGCTCTCTTTTGAAGAGACCACTTGGTCTATAGCAACATTAACGACGTTAATTTGCTTCTCTATATGCTTGATGAGGTTTTGATAAACTTTCTCAACACTTTTTGGAAGGCAGTCTTTGGTTTCTAAGAAGTTTCCAACTTGAGTATGTTGTTCCTTCAAGTTTTGCAAGCATCGATAAAGAGATCTTAATTCTTTTAACATGGGCTCTTTAGGCTTATAGGCTCTTAACTCATTCTTGCTCGCATACTCTGCAATCAGGTGAGCATCAACCTCATCTGTTTTATGGCGACTAAGCTTGCTTCTGGCAAAGGCTTTAATACAAGCAGGATTAACAATATGAACTTGATGTCCTTGTTCATAGAGATAATCTGCAAGCTTCTCTCCATAGCTTCCTGTGGCTTCCATACAGGCCTTAACTTGTTCAATACCTTGTGCTTGCAGCCACTTTGTTAGACCTATGAAGCCTTTAATGTTATTAGAGACCTTGTATTTTTTATAAGACGTATGGAGGAGAAGAGCGATAGAAAGGTCTTTCTTAGAAACATCTATCCCTAATATAGCCTCATTCATCTTTTTTTTCCTTCCCTCTACTGATATGATTATTTGAGTCTTTAGCTTGTCATGTGAATTCAGAATAAGGTAGAACCTTTTCTTAAGATACTGTTCAGCTCTAGACCAATTGGAAGAGGGCTCTTATCAGAACCTCAGATTTGGTGTCTTGTTGCAAATACAGAGTCACCTCTTCCAGCCTACAAGGCTTAGCTACTCTCTCATAGGCTCCTCAGCAACATACATGTTGCAACTTTGCGCTAAAGGTAGAGTTTATCTAAGGAAAATGGTTCTAATACTGTGTTAAGGATCAAGGATTATTTTTAAGGATTTGAGGGTTAAAAGTTGTTCATGCCACTCTTTAGGAACCTTTCTCGATCCTCAGTCATAGCATGAGCAGTAACACCAATGACAGGGAGCGTTTTCGCATCAAAAACTTTCCGTATTTCTTGTGTTGCCTCAAAGCCATCCATAATAGGCATTGTCCCATCCATAAGAACAACATCATAGGATTTATTTTGACAAGCCTCTACCGCCTCCTGGCCATTCACCGTATTAATTTTTGGTAAAGGCAACCTTACTTCAATCTAAAGTAAGGCAATTAAATTATGGAATAATTTACATTGGAAATGTTGTTTAATTATACAGGAGTTTTCCCAGGACTTAGTGCATAAAATAATCAATACTCCCTAATACCCTCATTCTCCAACAAAAATTGACATCTCTAATTCACATTATACTCAAGCGGTTATAATTTTCGAATTTGGTTTGCCAATAATATAAAAGTTTTCTGTCAGCAAAGATCTTAACTTCCATAATACGGTCTCCTTATTATGGTTAAGCTCTTTAATCATGCCTTATTATCAAAGCTTCTTAAAGTCGCTCAGGCCATACCATCAGGGTCAATATAAAACAATATGGTTTTCTTTAGACATTTAACTAAAGGATGAAATAAGGTTATTTTGAAATATAAAATCCAAGAAATAATTTGACATCAAGTTTCTTATAAGATTTAAAAAACTATCTTCAGATTAAATATCTTAATTATTATATTATTCGTATATAAGCCATTATAAATGTTGAGTTACTAAATGTTAAATAAGAATAAAAAGCTGTTCAATGCCGTAAAGTTTATTTTAATTTTGGCTTTTTTATTGTCTTTTAGGGACATAGCTGTAGGATGCAATATGACCATAATAGACGAGTCTCTCCTTGGACATACTAGAAATTATATTTTTTCTTCTAATTGTGCACTAGAGCCCAAAAATGATGAACAAAAAGTCTGTTATCAATTTATAGATCATCTATTATCCCATGATAGTTTTTATTATGCTTGGGAAGAGCTTAAAAAGCTCCATACCTATATAAATGATAAGTTGCCAGCTTCTCATCAAGCTGAGCATATAATACCTTATCATTATCACTTAATATCTCTATCCTTAAAAAACAATGACTTAAAGTCAGATCATTGGTCATCCCCACCTATAGAAGAAGCCATCCCTGGAGATTTATTTATTTATATTGATCCTCTTTACAATCCCGATCCCAGTCAGAGGAAAGCAAAACAGCCCTCTGGTACACATATTGCTGTCATAGATGCTATTCTTAAGGATAAGGATAAGGATAAGGATAAGGATAAGGATAAGGCTATACAATCTTTAAGATTAATTGATGCTTCTCAACGCTTAAAAGGCCGGAGTAAAACTCCTTTCAACTTTGAAGATAATGACTTTATAAACTCAAAAGCTTCAGGCATCGCCTATAGCTACCTACACTTAGAATTTCTTAGCAAAGAATATGTTTTTGGATTTGAAAACAATGAGCTATGCCAGTGTCGCTTCCCTGGCCAAAAAGGCACTCATAGATACTGTTCTCTATTGCGCCTTAACAGAGGTAAAATTTAGCTATGTTGCCAAGGGCACTATGAGGACGATGAAAGTTATATTCTCGCCGCCAAGCTTCAATCTTGACCTTAATATCCTCTAAGCTTAAAAGCCAGTTTTGATTCAAGCACTCTTGCCTGAAGCGACTATTAAAGCTTTCAATATGAGCATTATCTGTTAATTTTCCTGGTTTTGTAAAATCTAAAATAACTCCATTGCTATAGGCCCAGAGATCAAGCTCTTTAGCAATAAACTCAGGTCCATGCATAAGAATGTCCTTAATATGCAATAGTGTCACATCTAACCACATAAAGAATATTAATATTATTAATAATATTTTAAACAATTAATATTAATTTATAAATGTAAAACTACAATAAAAAATATTTAAAGGAGAATAAAATGAGAATGAAAAAAGTAATAACTTACTTAGCATATACTGCAACGATACTTTCTATAAGCGAATTCGCTAATGCAACTGATAATAAGAACGGTTTCAAAGAGAGTTTGGAAAAAGGTGCGCAAAATTGTAAAAATTATGATAAATACATAGAGTTGAAACAGGAGAAGTACGCGCATCAATTGGATGAAGTACAGATGCAGGTTATACAAAGAAAGATGGATGCTCTAGATTCAAAAGCATGTGAAATGAAGTACACTCTGAATACCATGAATGCTTATAAAGATTTGAAAAAATAAGTAATTAGTTAAATGCACCACGGGGTAATGCCCGTGGTTTTTATGTGTTTATAAAGCCGACTTGTCGCGAGACTGTAAGGAATTTTGTGTAAGTAAGCCTGCATTACTATAGCAGGCATCGTCTTGGGAGTATTTAGACAACTGTGTCAATTCTGATAATGATGTAATTGTTATAGAGAAAGGATTGACAGATGTGAGTAGAGAAGAAAGAGACTTCATTTAATTTTGAAGATTTTAAGAATCAAGCGATTTCTGATTTAAAAGCAGGTAAGAGTCTTGTTGGGAAAGATGGTATTCTCACGTCTTTAATAAAGGAGTTTTTAGAAGCAGTTCTGGAAGGCGAGATGACTTCTCATATGGCGACTTGCTTTGAGGAGCCCGAGAATCAGAATTGTCGCAAAGGGAAGAGCAGCAAGATCATGCAAAACCCTGTGGGATCGTTTGAGCTTGAGACGCCAAGAGATCGCGAAGGTAGCTTTTCCTCAAATTGTGAAGAAGCGCCAGACTGTTTTAAATGCTTCTTTGGATAATAAAATCTTAGGGCTCTATGGGCTGGGGATGAGTTACCAAGATATCTCTTCTCATTTGAATTTGAAGGACGGCTTAGATTGAAGCTGACAAATTAGACGGTGACACACTTAGTTGAACATTCCCGTTTTTTTCCATAAAAGTGCCTTTTTCCTGGCAGCAATCTCAAGAATTCTGGTCATTCATCTGTGATAAAGGAGCAAGCCCCTGTATCAACCTTTGCAATTAGCTTCTTACAGCTGGCATCATCACGGGAGCCTAATTGTCATCCAAGAGATTTACGCGATACCCCATCAATGGCTCTCCAGAGCCATATCTTATTTTTTTCATTCACAAAATACCACATCTCATCAATCATCACAGAATCTGAAGATGCAACAGGGTTGGGCTGATTAGCAGATAGGGCAACAGCTTTAATCCATTTAAGTACAGCAACAGTGCTGACCTTAAACAGCTGCGCTATCTTTCCCATAGAAACACCACAAGAGGCATAAAGGACAAAATAGCAAAGGATTTTAAAGCAGGATGAACACCTCCGCGTTTAGTGCTGGTAAACTGATGTCTACACTCTTTACATTTATAACGCTGTAACCCTCGTGTATAGCCACTCTTAATATAATTTGTATAGCCGCACTTTTTAAAATTTAACTCAGACATAGCTTATCATCTCTTCTTACAGAAAAAGGATAGACAATAACATCCTTTAATTAAGTGTTTCATCTATTATACCTCATATGTAACAATAATAGCAAATTCTCGATATAGTGTGTTTATAATATAAGTATACTGTAAGAACAGTATATGAATTACATTATTTTATATAATATGTATAGTGTATATATTATACCTTTAACTTAAAAAGCTGATTAATTACTTTTATATGAGAAAAAATTTATATGTTGTTAGTGCTTAATAAATTGAAATGTAGTTATTCAGCTAAACAGAGCAAACCCTAGTTCCAGCTATAGAAAGCTTTTTCAACAGTGCCGTTAATAACTTATTAATCCATCGTGTGGCATGATTAGATCATGTATCCCTGTCCCATTAAAAGGTAGTACCGGGTGTTACTAATTAATCGTAAGAAAAGAGGAAGCGTATGGTCATCTACACAAAAACCCTATCTATGATAATTGCTCTTACAGTGGGCACACTGGAAATCCATGGCACGGAAGAGCAAGAGCACCGGCGCATTTCAAGGGCAGAGTTACAACGAAGCGATTCTCCACCTCCCCAAAGGCCGAACGAAGAATTATGCCATAAATGTGTAGAGCTAAAGCAACAGGGTAAACAACCTCCCCGTAATTGCTACAAGTGCGAAGAATTCAACCGAGATGGAATGGAGGTGTATTGGCATGACGATAGGAAAGACGCTGCGATGCAAAAGCTTCTCAATCCATCTTCATCTACTCCTCCTTCTTCACCCCAATCCCACTCGACAGTCCGGGGGAATAGTCCATTAGGTGGAGAGATTCAAGCGAATACGCGCCACTCCCCATCCTCCTCTGGCAGTCAGCCCTCAAGAAATTCTGGCGGAGAGATTTCTTCATCGTCCTCATCCGATGGAACACCAACACAACCTTATTGGAAAACACCCAAAGATAACTGACATGTATTATGGGTTGAGTTTCAAAAATCCCTAAAACTTGAGCTCTTCATGAACTCGTACCTTTGCCTCGGGGTTCGGAGAAGATGGCAACTGCTTTCCTAAGAAACTCCCTGTACCAAGTCCTGCATTTTATTCTCTTGCAATATATAACCTAAAGCAGCAGCTCGCTTTGATAAGTTATCAAGAACCCGCTTTTGATATCGTGCCTCATAGTAATTGGCACCTGGATCAACATATTGCATTCCATAACGCAGAGCATTAAAAAATAATACTGCCATTTTTCTAGCTGTTGCAGTAATTGCCTTTGATTTACCAATGCGAGCCGAGAGTCGTCTATAAAACGCACCAAGAGCCGTATTTGTCTTTCCAATTGTTACAGCAGCCAATCTTAATGCTGCTGCCGCACGACTTGAGGAACGCCGTGTTCGTGATGATAATACTTTCCCTCCTGATACCTTATTCCCTGGAGAAAGACATAGCCAAGAAGTAAAGTGCTTGCTGCTCGGCCAGCGAGACATATCAGTGCCACATTCTGATATTAATTTTAAGGCTAATGAAGGTCCAACACCGTGTATTTGTGTTAAGTCCATTCCTAATGCTTGGTAAAGGGATGCTCTTACATCAAAGCTTAAGCTATTAGGTTGTTTAGTGCGATGCCTGGCTTT
This sequence comes from Candidatus Paracaedimonas acanthamoebae, assembly GCA_000743035.1. Taxonomy (GTDB): domain Bacteria; phylum Pseudomonadota; class Alphaproteobacteria; order Caedimonadales; family Caedimonadaceae; genus Paracaedimonas; species Paracaedimonas acanthamoebae. The sequence continues at coordinate 1,119,436 of CP008936.1, read as the reverse complement.
GGGTAGAGGTTGATCAGGCAACTTATTATCTTTTCCAAGCAAGCTTAATGTCTCTTCTATTCGACGATCACACTCATTAATTTTTTGTGTGTAATAATCGAATAATTCAACAGCTTGAGTTAAAGAAAACAAATGCTCTTCTTGATAATTACCCTTTAAGGATTCCTCAATAGTTTTAATGGATTCCTTACAACGTATGTCTCTATGTTCTGCTAATACAGCAGGGCAACGTTCACCATTCATAATCGCACGAATGATCTTCATGCCTGTGGCTCCCGTTATATCCGATACGACATGATGCAACTGTAAGTTCATTTGCATTAAAGCTTTTTGCATATGCTGGATATGAGAGGCTCTGAATTCAAGCATACGTTCACGTTGTCTAATATAAGCACGTAGCACAGTAATTTGTTTTTCTGGTCTGAAGCTAGCACGTAACAAACCAAATTGATGTAACCGTTGAATCCATTGCGCATCATTGACGTCTGTTTTACGTCCAGGAACATTTTTAGCTTCTCGTGGATTAACTAAAAATACCTCAAAACCATAATTCTCTAAGATCTCAAAAGCAGGAATCCAATAAATACCTGTGGATTCCATAGCAATGCTGGTGACCTCACAGCTTTTAAGCCATTTTGCCATAGCATGTAAATCTGTGGTAAAACTTTGAAACGTACGAACTGGTTCTTTTGCTTTATCACTCCCTACAGCAACAACGTGAAACTTAGCACCAATATCAATCCCAGCAGCATTTTGATGAATAATTGGCATACTGGATTGTCTGTTAGATTGAGTCATCACTTACCTCTTCTCCTTGTTTATCTATAGAATCAAAGAGCAGGGTAACGAATAAATCACTTTCCTAAACGGGGTTTGTACCTCCAATGCCGGGCTCGTTGTACTCCCTGGACCATGTTTTTTAACGGGGTAATCCACCAATAAGCAGACGGCCGCTCTCTTTGATAGCTCAACTTTAGCAGTTAACGAGCGCGAGTTTCTATTTATTAGGGAAAGGGGTGCCATTTAGGTGGTTTTTTTAGATATCTTGCTCCTGATAAACAAGATAAAGCTCACGCTTTAAGGCTCTTAACGCTTCCTCAATCACATGGCCACTTGCTAGAAAACTCCTGTCTCCTTCACGCCTATACTGTTTAATCCACTGCCCTAAACTGGCACAAGAATCCCCTAAATCTAATGCTATTTTCTCAATACTCTAAGATAAACCTTAACGGCATTAATCTTGAATTCTTTATCGTATTTTTGCTCATGTTCTCTCCTTTCAATAACATCAACCTATCTCGATTCTCTGTTTACGTTTTATTGTACTAAGATTAGATAGTGAGAAGATATGGCAATAATTAAGTTTGGGTTTTAATCGTATGTCTCAAAAATTGAGATATTGTTTTAATTGCGCAAAATTAAGCATAAAAACTAATAAATTCAATAGCTTTTGTGCTTGTATTTATATTTTTTTCTGATACATTAGTGTTAATAGGTAGCTGGGGGCTGCCATAGCCTTTAAAGTTCCATTGGCAAGTTAGGGGAGGGAACTTTAAAAAAGATAAACAGGGAAGGCTAAAAGGTTCTTAACCATCCCCACCATTCTTTTTGAAATTTTCATTTCGCCTTTATTTATTGAAAGCCAATTTATGGCTTTATAATTTTTCAGTTATTTTTTAGGATGTGATCTCTTTTTCCTTAAAACCTCATAAAGCAAATAATTGTAATTTTTTATAACAATACGCGAAACAGCTGGAAGCAGTCCAGATCTTTCCTATAAAATTAACCAGTAAAAATGAATATTATTATCGGAATTTAATGCTTCTTTCCAAAGCAGGAGCTTTGAAATCCCTCTATAAAAAGGTTTTTTAAAAATGGAGATCAATGCGCTTTTAGAAGGAAATAAAAAAAGCCTTTTTAAAGGGAGATAAATTTATTTGTAAAATGTACATTTTTCTGTTGATTTTTGATCTTAAATCAATTAGGATAAAAAATAGGTAGTGAACATTAAGATCAATAAATAAAGAGAGCTCTTATTCTAGAGATAATGACATCCAGATGATTTTGATTCCCATCTAGTAAGAGGATTTAGCCGAAGCAGGATCCTAATGAAAAATTAATAAAGAATGTAAAGGAGGATTTTATTTTAGGTAGTATGTGAAGCTAAACAATAACTACACGAGTATAACGTTGAGCGATAAAAGGTATCCTTCTAACCTTAAGGGGGTCTATAGCACAACTTCATGAGCGTAGAAGATATCTTAAATCCTAAAAATAAAAGAATTTTAATAGGTTTCATATGTCTTAAGGGAAGAGACTTAATCTTGAGGCATGGTTTTAGTTCAGCCTATTCTTTAAATGGAATGTTCCAACCTCTCTGCGATGATCTTTTATGCGAGAAAAGAATTTGAGGAATGGGGATAGATAACACTTTAACGATTGGAAAATAATAAAAGATGCCACTCGTGAATCATTCGGATCAACCTAAAATCGGATTAGTCGACTGTAATAATTTCTTTGTGTCATGTGAACGCGTATTTCGGCCTGATCTTAAAAGCAAGCCTGTTGTTGTATTAAGTAATAATGATGGATGTGCGATTTCTCGGTCGAACGAAGCCAAAGAATTAAACATTAAAATGGGAGAGCCCTACTTTAAATTTATTTCGATTGTAAAAAAACATGATGTTAAAGTGTTTTCCTCAAATTTTGAGCTTTATGTGGATATATCGCAGCGCGTAATGGCAACATTACGAACAATGGTTCCTTTGATAGAAATATACTCTATTGATGAAGCGTTTTTGGATCTTTCTAAGATTCCAGATCATGAGCTTGAAGCTTTTTGCTATAAGCTTCAACAGCGGGTTCAGAGATGGACCGGTATTCCCATTTCAATTGGTGTTTCACGAACAAAAACCTTGGCAAAGGTCGCTAATGCTTACGCAAAGAAAGGAAATGGAATCCTTAATCTTCTTGAAGAGAATGAAATTGATGGGTTTTTGGTTGGCCTACCAGCAAAAGAAATTTGGGGGGTTGGACGTAAATATACGGCTTATCTGAGAAGCAAAAATATTGAGACGGCTCTTCAACTTAAAAGAACTCCTTTGAAATGGATACGCCAGGGGATGAGTGTAATAGGCGAAAGAATAGTTTGGGAGCTTAAAGGACACATAGCGTATCCTATAGAAAATCATGATACCTCAAAACAGCTAATCTTGGTGTCTCGTTCTTTTAAAAATTCTCTTTCTTCTTTTGAGGAACTTGCTTCTTTTGTTTCAGCTTGGATGGAGAAAGCTGCCGAAAAATTAAGAAACGAAAGAAAATTAGCGACACATGTCCATATTTTTATAAAAACTAATCGTTTTCAGCGAGAATCATACTACGCAAATAAGCATGTTGTGGTACTTGATATTGCTGCTGATGATACATTAACTCTGTGTCAGGCTGCTCAGATAGGTTTGAAAAAAATCTTTTGTTTAGGTCAAAGATATAAAAGGATGGGAGTTTGCTTAAGTGGTTTGGTGGAGTCTTCTCATCTCCAATATTCTTTATTTAACCGTCCTTCAATGCGGCGAGAACGACTTACAAAAGCAATTGATCAAATTAATAAAAAATTTGGGGCGAAGGGGATAATGTATGGAGATTCTCGGTTGAAAGTTTTTGAGTTAACACAACGTGAGTACTTGTCACCGCGTTACACCACAAATTGGGGAGAGCTTGCAGAAGTATTTTAGGAAAGCGATACTGATGATATGGTCTCTCTATTAGAGTTAATTTTTTAATCATACTTAATTATTAAAGCTTCTTAAAAAATTTCAGGACATCCCATCAGTACCCTTTTTCTTACTCGATTATTACTTGTCTCATTTCTTCTCTTGAGGAAGAAACTTAGAAGAGTTCTTTGGAGATGAAGACGTGGATGAGCTAGTTTCTGAAGATGAATCTTCCTGAAAAGGACTTTTTTTTCCGCTTTTTCCGCTCAAAACTCTTTTAAAACTCACAAGGACGCCACCTTTTTCTTTTTTTGAAGAAGTAGGCGATCCTTCTTTTGGAGAACCTGATAGTTCTGCAGGTTTTTCTGAAGGAGACGGTTTTGTAGATAGTCCTCTAAAGAGTGGTGATTCTTGTAAATCCGAATGCGAGACACCTTGAGCTGATGACGCTATGCTCACTGATCCAGAGCGTCCAAGCTTCTTCGACTTGCTTTCTGAAGCAGTTGGAGAAGACGAGGAAGAAGAACTGATGTGAGAGGCATAAGAAGAAGTGCCTGAAGAGGTGGCTCTTTTTCTTCGTACCACACGATCATCATCATCGGAAGTTAGTTGTGTCTTCTCCGGAGATTGTAATGAGGGAGAAGAGCCTCCTAAAGCTAAAGTTTTTTTACTTTTAAGGCTGATAGGAGACGAAACTATAGATGCCCCCCTCCCTCTTTGAGTTGAAGTATTGGTCTGAGAGGACTCACTGCTGGGCGATGAAGATTCTGTATAAAGTGTTTTTTGTGGGCTAGAAGAATTATTTCTTGGGCTTAAGAGTGCGCTTGTTGGTGATTGCTCTTCCACAAATGACGAAAAGTCTAGAGCTTCACCATGAGACAATGCGATAGTGAGGCGTCTAAGTTTTTGTGCATTCTCTTCTACCGTTCGAAACTTCTGTTCTAACTCACATGTCAATGCCACTAAAATAGAAGATCTTTCATTTGAAGAAGGTGTTGTTTCTTGTTGAGAGTTTTGTATTTGCTGTTGTAATTTTTGCAAACCTTCTTTTTCTTTTTGTCTTGTTTGCCAAAATGTGTGATAGCCCTTCAACTCCTTATGGTGTGGCATATAAGGTGAAAAATGTTCTGCCAGCAATAATTCTATCGCATAAATACGTGCCAACAAATCTCCTAGCATACTATAGGCGCTAATGTCCCCCATCTTATTGTTCAAGAGAGAATTTGCATTACTTTCCATAAGCCCGATGCCATCCTTAATCAATTGATCCACATTTACTGTCGCATTATTTGTAAAGATCTTGATCGTTGTGTCATAATCTTCTGCCCGCGGTGATGTTATCATAGATTCAGTTGGCTGAGATTGTTTATCGTCAAGGAAGCCCCCAACCCACTCTTTTAATGTACGCATTTGGGGAATGCATGCGCCAAGAAAGGCCCCAATATCTTCGGAAGCCTTTATTTGTGCTTTCTTTATGGCGACGGGGGTGTCCTGTGAAGAAGAATCCTTAGGAAGACCTGGGCGATTATTTTTTTCGACTTCCTCTAAGTAGCTTGTTGCTATCGCAGGCATACGCAGTAGGGCTGTTGTTACAGAAAGAGAGAAAAGAAATACTGATTTATTCATAAAAACTACCTATATCTAAATGAGGATTATCATTAAAGATCATAAAAAAAATTACAAACACCTATTTTGTTCTTTATTTAGAGTAAACATGTCTTTTTGTCAATTGGAAAAGTTACTAAAATATAGGGTTCTGGGAAGTTTTATCCTAAATGCCGGATATTTCCCTCTCCGTTAAAGTTCATTGTTGCAAAGTTTTTGCGTTTGATAGTTAAGAGGTTGGTATAAAATTTATTTGTCTTTTTGGAGAAAAATATAAAAAGGCAACTTAGGTATGTTAACAAATTTTCCACAATAGCTTCTTATATTTACGTAAATATAAGCCTATCTCTGACAGTATCGTTAAAAAACAAGAATCTTATGTCGGGAAATAGGGGAATAAACTTAAATAGGAGAACCATGAACTGCCGTTGAGAAGAGGCGGGATGAATTTTCTTTACGGCGATTAACCACCCAAGAAGCAGCAGCAGCAAGGTGTTTTTGAGAGCTTGCATTAATTTGCGTCAATGGTGCAAGAGCTGGAGAGTTCATACGTGTAAGAGCTTGCGCAATTTCATTAGCTGTAAGAGTAACTTTATGATGATGAAACATATTTAAGTCCTCCAGTTTAGATAAATTAATTTTTACTTATCTAGAGGTGTATCATATCTCATTTTAATGTGCAAAGGAAAAAATCAAAATTTGCGACAAAAAACTTTTATCGCAAAAATTTTGATGTTTTTGATGTCAGCTTGCTAGTTTTATAGTGGAGCCCAAAATACTTTGTCCTAAAGTGGTCATTTTTGCGTGCTTTTGAATAATTTCCAATAGTGAAGCATATTTTACCTTGTACTCTTCAATCAGAACAGCACAGCGAGCTTGATCCTCTTCTGACAGTAATTTATGACTATAAAGTGCTCTTAAGGCGTAAAGTATTCGAGAAATCACGAAGCAACCGTGATAAAGTCCAATAAGAGGACGCTTATCTTTTCGCAAAGACCCAATATAGCGTTCTTCTGGTGGATTTAAAACCAGAGGATCATCTGCAGATAAAGAGAATAAGTATAGATGAGCTGCTTCATGTGCTAAAGTATCAACCACATCGGCAGGTGTAAATGGTAGAGATTCTCGAACGTAGATCAAGCCAAAAAGATTAAAGCTTGATCCATATTTCACTTGAGGAGATTCAAAAGTGAATATTTCGCCTAGAAAGACCGTTATTTCTTTGTAAAGATCATCACAACTTTGCGCAATCAAATTTAAACCTTGCTGAAAAAGCGATTTAATTCTTTGATTCCCTTCAGGAGATGAGCTTGTAAAAGTGGCTCCTCCAGGAATCTCAAAACCTGCAGATTTTTCAAAGAGTTCTCTATGATAGGTTGGTAGTTCATATGTTCGAAGAAAATTAATTTCTTCAATTTGAAAACGATTCTCAGCAATATTATAAGCTATTTTTTGAATAGTTGGAATGTCTTCTATTGTAAAAGCTTGCAATAGTTCTGCGTTTAAAGCATGTAAAAAGCTTGAAATTTTTTCTTCTATATTTAAAGAATATAAGTTTTGTAAAGAAGATTGATGTACTTCAGGTACTAAGACTGCCTCAGCAGCTTCTAAAAGGTGTAAGAGGCTCGAAATAAGTGACTGATTTATTTTTTCCCTCAGAAAAAGAGCTCGCTTTTCGCAGGGGCTGGCTTCAAATAATGGAGTCATAATAAAAACCTAATATATGGATTATTGTAGAAAAAAGGAAGATATCTAACATTTTTAATGGGTTTATTTTTGACATGACTTCCCCTTATAAAAATTAATGTTATAAAACTATTATGTTTGATTTTTTTTTAGGATGTACTCATAACATTAAAAAGACTCTAGCATATTAAATGAGTTTTTCAACCTATTATAGCTTTAAAAATTCATAGCATTCACGGATAAGGCGACTTTGAAAATCTGCAGCACGCGTGATAAAATGCACATCAAACGTAGGACCTATTTCATGAGGAAGTACCTCAACTAAGCCAGCATCCTTAAGCAAAGGAAATTCTTGTACAATTGCCAGAATTCCTAACCCTTGCCGCGCTGCTTCAAGTTGGCAAATAGCAGAATTTACTGAAAGCCAGCTTTTACGTAAAGTATGTGGGGGCATCTCTTCTTGCAGATGCCAATCAACATTACCCCGATATCCTGGAAGCTCAGGATAAAAACTAATTAACTTATGGTTTTTTAAATCATCAATTGTTTTAGGAACACCATACTTATCTAAGTACTCTTGGCTTGCAAAAAGTTTACTATGATACGTTAAAAGTTTCTGTTGAGTTAACCCTTCAGAATAATTAACTTTGGAGAAGATACCTATATCAGCCTTGGAGTTTAAAAAATCCACCTCTGAGTTTGTTGTTGAAATTCTTACTCTGATATCCTGTTTATATTCAAGGAAAGGTTTTAATTTTTCAATCAGCCAAATACTTACAACACCATTTGTTGTAATAATAAATAAGTCATCTTTTATTTTTTCTTCTTGAGTATAGCGTGTACAAGCACGTTCTAAGCTTGGAATCAAGCTATTAACGTCTTTAAAAAGGCTTTCTCCTAGTTCTGTAAGTTCTAAGCCAATCTTTTTACGTCGAAGAAATAATTTTGCTTTAAAGTGATACTCCAAATCCATAATATGCTTCCAAATCGAAGTCGGATTTTTCTCTAAATTTTGAGCAGCTCGTTTTACGGAACCTTCTTTAGCAACATGATAAAAGATGCGAAGTTTATCAAAATCAATCATGAGTCGTAACTTTAAGTTTAATTAAAAGAGTATCCATTTTAAATCGTTTTAAGAGAGGAGTACAACGTGTTACAAAGACTCCAATTAAAATAATTACACCCGCAAAAAGTTGAGAAAGTGTTAACATTTCTTGCATAAATACAGCGGAAAAGACACATGTAAATATTGGCAAGAGGAGCATGAAAGGAGCTTGCTGAGAAGAAGAAACTCTGTGTGCTAGGTTTAACCATAAATAACTTGCGCAAATTGTTGATGCAAATCCCACATATAATGCACAAGCAAGGCTAAGAGGATTTAAATGAGAAAACTCAAACATAGTTTTTTGAGGGCCTTCAAGCATCAAGAGAAGAGCAAATAGAGAAGGGGCAGAAACAACTGAAAGCCATACGGTATCAGCCATAGTGGCGCCAATCTTCATTTTTTTCAGAAGCATAAAACCAATTCCCCAACAAACAGCCGAAAATAAGATGGAGATTATGCCTATCATTGTACTTCCCTGTAAGATGTGAGAACCATTTTGTGTTAGTAAGTAAACACCATAAAAGGCAATAAACATACCGGCTATTTCAAGAATATGGACATTTTCGCGCAAAAAAAGATAACAAAAGAAGACACCGAAAAAGACATTTGTTTGTATTAAAAATGAGGCAATGCCTGCTCCCACCCCTGATTTAAAGCCAAAGCCAATAAATAAAAAATTCAGTATATTCCAAAAAAAACCAGCAACTAAATAACGCCATAATTGGTGAGGTGGTTGCCGGTAAATCAGGAGAAGGGGGGCAGCTGAAAGTAGACGCAAAACACCGAGAATATAGATTGAGATATGATTTACGGCAAACTTTTGGACAAGAAGACTTGTAGACCACAAGAATACAACAAAGATTGCAGTTATAATATCTTTTAAAGTCATTTTATTCTAGTCTTTCAATGGCAATAGCTGTTGCTTCTCCGCCGCCGATACAAAGAGTCGCGATACCTCGTTTAAGGTTATATTTTTCTAAGGCGTGGAGGAGAGTGACAACAATGCGTGTCCCACTTGCACCAATGGGATGACCTAGTGCGCAAGCCCCACCATGTATGTTGACTTTATTAATATCTAATTTTAACTCTTTTATAACAGCTATAGGAACAAGTGCGAAAGCTTCATTAATTTCAAACAGATTAACATCGTCTATTTGCCAATTAATTTTCTCAAGTAATATTTTAATAGCATTGATAGGTGCCAATGTAAACAAATCAGGATCGTGAGAATAGGTAACGTGACCCCGAATAATCGCACGAGGAGAAAGATTATGTTCTTGTGCCTTAGATGTGGTCATTAAAACAACAGCCGCTGCACCATCTGTAAGAGGACTTGAATTTGCTGCCGTAATTGTTCCACCTTCTTTAAAGGCAGGTTTAAGAAGAGGGATCTTGTCAAACTTAACGCGTGTAGGAGGTTCATCTTCTGCAACCATTTTGACTTCTTTTCCAAAATTTATTGAAATTGGTGAAGTTTCAGCTTGAAACCAACCCTCGTTGATTGCTTGTAAAGCTCGCTTTGCTGACAGTGCTGCGAACTCATCTTGTTGGTTACGTGTTAACTGGCACTGTTCTACAGCGATTTCTCCTAAAGCCCCCATTGAGCAGCCTTTTTTGTAGGCATCTTCCAGGCCATCGTACATCATGTGATCAATAAGTTTATCATGACCTGCGCGATATCCTTTGCGTGCATTTAAAAGGAGATAAGGAGCATTACTCATGCTTTCCATGCCTCCTGCAATGATAATTGAATCTTCATCGGCTTTAATTTGGTCGTGAGCAAGCATAATTGCTTTCATACCTGATCCACATACTTTATTAATTGTTGTGGCACCTACGCTCGATGAAAGGCCTGCAGTTATTGCTGCCTGTCTTGCTGGGGCTTGCCCCAAACTTGCAGGCAGAACACACCCCATAATAACTTCTTTTATGTTAGATGGAGGTAAGGGAGTATCTTGGAGGACAGAACGAATAGCATGGGCACCAAGTTCAAGAGCTGTGACAGAACTTAATACTCCTTGGAAGGCACCCATTGGCGTCCTTTTTGCGGCAACAATACAAATTTCATTTTTAGACATATGCTTCCCTTTCCCTTTTTTATATTTTATTGCAATTATTAGAGCAAAATTAAGGTCGCAAGTCCAAGAAATATTGCATAACCAAAAACATCTGTTGTTGTTGTTAAAATAGGACCGGCACTGACGGCTGGATCTAAACCTAGTCGATGAATTAAAATAGGGAACATTGTGCCTGCAAAGGCAGCCCATAACATATTACAAAAGAGAGCAATTGCCAAAATAGCACCTAACCATAAATCATTTACCCACAATGCGGCAATTCCACCTAGTAGGCATGCGAAAAACGTCCCTGTTATCAAGCTTACAAGTACCTCTCGCGAGATAGCCCTCCAGATATCACTCTCACGTAGCTGGCGCGTGGCAAGTGCTCTTACAACAATGGTAACAACCTGCATTCCAGAATTTCCACCCATTGCCGCATTAATTGTCATTAAAAAGGAAAGAGCCGTAATTTTTTGAATTGATACTTGAAATTGTGCAATAACAAATGAAGCGATAAGCGTATTGATAAGTGTAATTATTAACCATCGAATACGCCAATAGGCCGTATTGCTTACGGGCTCATTAACGTTTGATTCATGGACTTTAGAAATGTGAAGGATATCTTCTTCTACTTCTTCCCCAATAACATCGACAACATCGTCAACGGTAATCATCCCAACAATACGACCAGATTCATCAATAACAGGAGCTGAGACAAAACCATAATGTCGGAAAGCAAAAGCAACTTCTTCTTGATCTTTCGTAACAAGAATAGATCTTATATCATGATTCATAATATCTGAGACAATGGTATCCGGCTGATGACGCAGGAGGAGACTTAAAGAAATTTCTCCTAGAGGGTGTTGACGTGGATCAATGATATAAATTGTATAAAAGTGTTCAGGTAAGTCATGAGAATTTTGGATGAAGTGTAAAGTTTCACTCACCGTCCAAAAAGGGGGAACACAGACCAACTCACGCTGCATAAGTCGGCCTGCACTATCCTTAGGGTAGCTTAGGAACTTCTCAAGCATAGCCCGCTCTCTTGGCAGCATAGCCTGCAGAACACGTTCTTGTTGTTCTTTTTCTAAAGAGGAAAGAACTTCAAGGGCATCATCACTTGCCAAAGATTTTAAGGCGTCCGCAATAAGCTCAGGCCCTAGCATTTTAAGAACTTGAACTCTTGTGGGGATGTCAAGATTTGCTAAAATCTCTGGGTTGAGAGAATCTTTAATAATGCTTACAAAATGCTCACGTAACTCTGGTTGCAAAGAAGAAATAAGATCCGCAACATCAGCGGCGTGTAGATTTTCAATAAGCTGATGGACCTTTTCATAGTCTTTTTTTTCTAAGGCAAGTGAAATAGCGTAAATACGTTCTTCTGAAATCCCAAAAAGGTTTTCTGCAAGAGCATCTTCGGGTAAAGAGAGGTGTTCTGTAACCATAGCTACATTCCTATTTCCAATATCGTATTAGAGAGAGCCTTCATTTGGGCATCTACCACAGCAACGGCTGTCATATTGAGCAGGCCTCGGACAGTTATAGACGGTGTAACAATATGTGCTGCTTTGGAGGCACCTAATAAAATTGGACCAATATTTTGTCCATCAGCCATAATTTTTACGAGATTAAAAGCAATATTTGCTGCATCTAAATTAGGCATGACAAGAAGATTAGCGCTTCCTTGAAGTTGGGAATGAGGAAATATTTTTTTACGTAAAATTTCTGAAAGAGCGGCATCAGCATGCATTTCCCCTTCAACTTCTAGGTCAGGAGCCTGCTGGCGTAATTGCTCTAAAACAGTTCGCATTTTACAAGCTGAAGCAGAATTGCTTGTGCCAAAATTAGAGTGAGAAAGGAGCCCTATTTTTGGAATAATGCCAAATTCTCGTACTTTTGCTGCTGCTAAGTGCGTAATTTCGGTCAATTGGTCGGCGGTTGGATCTTCATTGACATAAGCATCTGTAATAAAAATGACCCCTTTTTCAGTGACAACAGCATTTAAGGTTGCCCACACATTAATATCAAGGTGTTGTCCAATAATCGTTTGTATGTGGTTGAGGTGATGAGGATGGCGACCATAAATACCACAAATCATGGCATCAGCATCATTCCTCTTGAGCATCATTGCTGCAATGACTGTAGGGTTTGTGCGAACAATAAGTTTTGCAGAATCTGGTGTAATGCCTGAACGTTCTAAAAGGGCATGATAATCTTGCCAATAATCATTGTAGCGTGGATCTTTTTCTGGATCGACAACGTCAAAATCTTTTTCTGGGATAAGGCGTAAGCCTAGCCGCTGAAGTCTTTTTTCAAGAACATTCTTACGGGCAATCAAGATAGGATGTCCTAATCCTTCATCACATATAATCTGGACCGCTCGTAAAACGCGCTCTTCTTCTCCCTCGGCAAAAACAATACGTTTGGGTGATTTTTTTGCCTGGGTAAAGAGTGGCTTCATGGTGAGGCCAGATCGGTAAACATACTCGCTTAATCTTTGTTTATAAGCATCAAGGCACTCTATAGGACGCATTGCAACACCTGAATCCATGGCAGCTTTTGCAACTGCTGGAGCAATTTCAGTCATCAAACGAGGATCAAAAGGTTTAGGAATGATATACTGAGGACCGAAGATTAACTCATCATCTCCATAGGCATGTGCAACAATATCTGATAATTCAGCCTTTGCAAGATTTGCGAGTGCATGCACACAAGCTAACTTCATCTCTTCATTAATCATGGTTGCACCGGCATCTAAAGCCCCTCGAAAAATAAAAGGAAAGCATAAGACATTGTTAACTTGATTTGGGAAATCCGAACGGCCCGTGGCAACAATGGCATCAGGACGGAGGGCTTTCGCCATGATAGGATCAATCTCCGGTGTAGGGTTTGCTAAAGCAAAAATTAAAGGAGAAGGGGCCATTTTTGTAAGCATTTCCGGTTTTAAAACATTTCCAACAGAGAGTCCTAAAAAGATGTCAGCGTCTTCTATAATTTCATTCAAATGCCTTGCGTTGGTTTTTTGAGCAAAGCATTTTTTATGGGGGTCCATTCCTTTTTCACGGCCTTCGTAAACCACCCCATCAAGATCAGAAATGAAAATATTTTCTTTAGGAAGGCCAAGTTCTGTTAAAAGTTTTAAGCAAGCAAGAGCCGCGGCTCCCGCACCTGAAGTCACAAGCTTTACTTGATTGATTTTCTTATTAACAAGCTCCAGGGCATTCAAGACAGCCGCAGCAACAATGATGGCTGTTCCATGTTGATCATCATGAAAAACAGGAATTTTGAGTCGCTTTTTGAGCTCTTCCTCAATAAAAAAGCATTCAGGTGCCTTGATATCCTCAAGATTTAAAGCCCCAAAAGTTGGTTCAAGACTTGCAATGATATCAATAAGTTTTTCGGGGTCATTTTCTTTAATTTCAATATCAAAGACGTCAATTCCTGCGAATTTTTTAAAGAGAACGGCTTTGCCTTCCATCACGGGCTTAGAGGCTAAAGGCCCTATATTGCCGAGACCAAGGACAGCACTGCCATTGGTAATAACCCCCACAAGATTTGCACGCGCAGTAAGGTGAGCAACCTCTTGCTCATCGCGAACAATTTCTTCGCAAGCAGCGGCCACACCTGGCGAATAAGCAAGCGAAAGATCTCTTTGATTGGCAAGCGGTTTGGTGGCCGTCAAAGAAAGCTTTCCGGGTTTAGGAAAGCGATGATAATCAAGAGCACTTAAATAAAGATCATTTTTCATATTTGGTTGTTTCATCTTTAAATTAAAACTCTATGCACACTAACATAATGATAAGTCTGACACGATACTTCATTTTTGAGATAAGAAAAAAGTTGAAAATTAGGGACTGTAATCTTCTCTCCTATATCAAGAAATCCAAGTAGCTCAGAAAACTTATCAATCATCACTCGGTTCCTTGGAAAACCTTGTTTCCACCACCGATTAAAGTCTTTCTCCCATGCTATCGTTTCGTTTGATCTTGAGCTTTTGCTTAAAGTTTCATGCCTCTCACGCACGTAACCATGTTTCTTACTCTTTTTTCTTTGTTCCTGTTTCTTTGATATTTCTGCCTCCTATTATTTTTATTGTTATCCCTACTTTCAGACATTTCGCTGTACCTTCTTTCCTCAGTCCTGACCTGTGCCTGTCACACATGATGAGGACATTCTGGCACCTATTCACATCTCTTGGTTGCCTGAGATCCCCGGCACAAGGCCGGGGATGACGATGGAGAGGATGTTCTCCTATTATTTCCTTCCCACCGTTCTTTCCTGCGAGCGCTTTCACACCCAATCTGTGTCATCCTAGGCCCTGTCCCTAGGATCCCAAGCGGCCTGAAGATCTCTCATGTCATCAATCGATCCTCTTTAGTCTTTCCTGGATCCCCGCCTTCGCGGGGATGACAAGAGGAAAGAAACCTTGAGCAGGGAAGGAAAAAAGTTACCCCTTTCACACCGCAACATTTTCCTCTACCTCTCGTGCCCTTGCCGTTTCCTTCATCTCTTCCTTGACCTCGAGATCCAAGGAATGAGTGTTCAGAAAGGCTTCTCTTTCATCCTTTTCTGCAGAGGAATCATCCCTTGAAAAAAAACAAAGGAAGATCATTCACTCAAAAAGAGTGATAAAAGGCTTATTCTCTTTAATAATTTAGGTTTTTATCCCTGCCTTATTATTATTTTTATTGAGACGATTGAGATAGATTTTATGAAAGAATTATGAAACTTTTTTAAGTTTTCATAAGAAAAGGAAATTATCTCTGACCATCTATTATCAGACTATCACAAAAAGTTACAAATATCAAGGAAATTCCCCCCAAAAATCAAAGAAATAAATATTAAATATCAAATAGTTGAAAGATAATTTTTTAAGATTTTTACAATAAATTCCTCTTATTCAAAATGAGTGAAAATTTATCGTATTGAGAATGAAAAAGAGTGTACTCTTTGAGATTTCATTAAAAAATGAGAGAACGAATCTCACGTAATTTTTCTGAAACCTTTATTCTGAGTAAACTCAAGCACAAGAAAGAGGGGTTTTATCTTAAAAAGATTGGTGCGGTCGAGAAGACTCGAACTTCCACAGAGTTTCCTCCACAGCGACCTCAACGCTGCGCGTCTACCAATTCCGCCACGACCGCAATATCATGTTGGTAACCTTGCCTAAATAGGGCGAAATAAAATGTTTTGCAAGCAAAAAAAGGTGTTTTGAAGAGATAATAATTCTTGCAGCTTGAGACTTTAATTTTTTAAAAGTCCGGCCTAGAAACCGGACTCAAGAGCTATATTGATTCTTTAAGCTTTTTCAATTGGTTTGTTGTTCGCTTTCCACTCACGAATTCCGTGATGGTAGTCGATCACATTTTGATAGCCTTCTTTGATCAGGCGGCTGGCCAACATTTTGCTGGCGGGGCAGCCAACGCCGGCGCAATAAACCACAATAAGCGTATTTTTCTCGGGCAGGAGTTTTGCGATGTCGGCTTGAGGAGACTCAATATGAAGGCGTTTAGCCCCTGGGATCATTGTGCCATCAAAATATTTATCAGTTCTCGCATCAATCAAGACCATTGGTATTTTAGCGTTGATGAGGGCTTCAAGACCACGCATGTCAATGGTTCCACAGACAACTGATTCAGCCTGGCTCTTTGCTTTTCCTTCTGCCTGCAATGTGAAGGGTGATAGAATAAGCGTACTTAATGCAAGTAATAGTTTTATTGAATTCATAAAGGCCCCCTTTCTTAATGGTAGGTTTAAATGCTAACACACACCAGTTAAGAGATAAAATCATTTATAGGGTCGTTACATCCTTGCCTTTGAGAGCTTCATTCAAATGATGGGTCATTCGTTTAATAGCAAAAGGATGTGTTGCTGCTGCTAAAGCTTCAGTGCTTTGTTGAATTTTGGTGCGGTTTTCAGATTTTAAATCTTCTTCAAGTTTCGTGAGCATTGAAAGGATAAGAATTTTTTCGCTTTCCTCAAGCAAGCTTTGATCCTTTTCAAGAGCACTGAGAGTAACCTTTTGTATTCTTTCCGCCTCAACTTTTGCCTCAATCAAGAGGCGGGCTTCAAGATCTTGTTGGCCATGGGTAAGGCTGGTTGAGATCATGTCTAAAAGATCGCACTCACTTAAGCCATAAGAAGGCTTAATTTCAATATATTGATTGATGCCGGTGGTTTTTTCTTTTGCAGTGACCGTCAGCAGACCATCAACATCCACCGTAAATTGTACTTGAATCCGCGCGATTCCGGCCGGAAGTGGAGGGATGCCATGAAGTTCAAACCGGGCTAATGAGCGACAATCTTTGACGAGCTCTCGCTCGCCTTGCACAATATGAAGAAGCATGGCAGTTTGTCCATCTTCATGGGTCGTAAATTCTTGAATTTTACTGACTGGAAGAGGAGAGTTGCGCTCAATAATTTTTTCGACAATTCCGCCAAGAGTTTCAAGCCCTAAGGATAAAGGTGTGACATCCAGAAGTAAGCTATTACTTCCTTGTGTCAGAGCGCGTGCTTGTAAGGCAGCTCCATACGCAACAACTTCATCAGGATTGATATCATCAAGGGGCTTCTTGCCAAAGAAAGCTTCAACAGCGCTTTTAATAAGAGGCATGCGAGTTACCCCTCCCACAAGGATTACTCCCTTTATGTTTTCTCTTAAGGTATCCGCATCTTCAAGCACTTTTTTACAGTGCTCGAGCGTGCGTTCAATGAATGGCTGAGCAATTGTTTCAAGGCGCTGACGGGTCAGAGTATAAGCGTGGTTTTCAATCGTCAGGGAAGCCTCGTTTTGGTTTGTGAGCTTTTCTTTAAGGAGGCGTATGATAAATAAAGCCTGTTTAGGGTCAATAGATGGATCTTTTGTATGAAAACATTCTTGGTAAATAGCGTGGTCAATGTCATCGCCTCCAAGATTCATATCTCCTCTTGTTGCAAGGACTTGAAAGACTTCTCCTTGAAGTTTGAGAAGAGAAAGATCGAAGGTTCCCCCCCCCAAATCATAGACGGCATAAATACCTTGAGCGTTCTTTTCAAGGCCATAGGCCAGGGCTGCTGCTGTTGGTTCATTGACAAGGCGAAGGACCTCAAGGCCTGCAAGTCGGCCTGCATCACGTGTTGCTGTTCTGGCAGCTTCATCGAAGTAAGCTGGAACTGTAATGACGGCTTTATTAATTGGGCGTCCTAATTGCCTCTCGGCTTGGGATTTCAAATACGCTAAAATATGAGAAGAAATTTCAACCGGGGTTAATGCAAGTTCTCTCAGAGTATGACGTTGGCTCCCCTGATGCATAAATCTTTTGATGGAACGAATAACATTTTCGGGATCTTGCGAAAGCATGGATAGGGCATTTTTACCGACAATAGGATAACCTTCTTCTGTATAATAAACGACAGAAGGAGTAAGATATTCTCCTTGTAATGGGATAAGCTGAGGAACATTTTTTTCTGTCGCAAAAGCTAGCAATGAATGGGTTGTGCCAAGATCAATGCCAACAGCAAAAGTCTCTTCTTGAGCATGAGGTAGAGGTGTTTGACCAGGTTCAACAAGTTGGAGCAACATCGTTATTTTACTTTAGGTTCAGTTTAAGACGTTTAAGGTATTTTAGTTTCGTTAGGAGAGTGATAGCATTACTTTTATCTTGCTTGTCAATGGAACTTGCTAATTCATCCCAACTGTGTTGAATTTCATTTTGAAGGAAATCATCAAGGTTTTCTCTTGCTTCTTCCGTTGTTGCGTTTTCAATTTTTTCATTAAGCTCCATCATAAAGGTAAGAAGTTTAGGATCTTGATCACCTCCAAGATTTTCATCTGAGGCAACCCAACCTAAACATTTTAATAGATGGTCAGCACGCTTTAAGGGATCTTTTAAAACTTGATAGGCTTCATTAAAGGCAGCGGCATATTGAGGGGTCTTATTTTCTAAAGAACTTTCAGAAAGGTTTAAACGATCTGGGTGATATTGGTGTTGAGCCTTAAAATACCGCTGCTCAAGGTCTTCAAGGTTAATATTTAGGGAAAAAGGTAAGTTAAACCTCTCAAATGCATTCATTGAACAAAAGAAACTAGACATGGAAAGAGTCTCCACATCCACAGCGACCTTTTTCATTAGGATTTTTAAAAACAAAGCCTGATTGAAGCTGGTCTTGAACAAAATCCATCTCCGTGCCTAATAGAAATAATAAAGCTTTTGGATCAATAAGAACCTTAATCCCTTTATCTTCCACAATTTCATCTAAGGCATTCTTTTCATCAGCATATTCGAGGGTATAAGAAAGTCCATTACATCCCTTTGTTCGAATTCCAATACGAATTCCTAAGGAAGGCTTACCTCGTGAAGCTAAAAGAGCTTTAACTCTTTCGGCAGCTGTGTCTGTTACTTGGAGAACAGGGGGCTTTTCATGCATGTGAGATATCGCCATCCTTGGATCTTTCTTGCTTATCTTGATAATCCTTAATTGCGGCTTTAATGGCATCCTCTGCAAGCATTGAACAATGAATCTTTACAGGAGGTAAAGCCAAATGTTGCGCTATGGTTGTATTCTTAATCTCTAAAGCATCTTCAATCGTTTTTCCTTTAACCCATTCAGTCACAAGCGAACTTGAAGCAATTGCAGAACCACATCCAAAGGTTTTGAATCGAGCATCTTCAATAATGCCATCTTTAACTTTAATTTGGAGTTTCATGACATCCCCACAAGCAGGAGCGCCCACTAAGCCTGTCCCTACTTCTAGGTCTGAGCCTTCAAATGAGCCGACATTTCGTGGGTTTTCAAAATGATCAATAATTTTATTGCTATAAGCCATAATACTCTCCTTAATGTGCTGCCCAATTAATGGATTTAAGATCAATGCCTTGTTGAGCCATTTCCCATAACGGGCTCATTTTACGAAGTTTTTGAACTGCAGAAATAATTGTTTCACTCGCTTTATCAACTTCTTGAAGCGTTGTAAAACGCCCAAATCCAATCCTAAGAGAAGTATGAGCGAGTTCCTCATCGACACCAAGAGCGCGGAGCACATAAGAAGGCTCAAGCGATTCTGAGGTGCAGGCAGAGCCTGATGAAACGGCAAGATCCTTGATTGCCATCATAAGTCCTTCTCCCTCAACATGAGCAAAGCTAAGATTGAGATTTCCTGGGATCCTTTGAAGACGGTCACCATTCAAATAAACTTGATCAAGAGAACGCTCTATTTTCTCAAAGAAATAATGGTTGAGCTGTGTTAAATGAGCGTGTTCGGTAACCATTTCTTCTTGGGCAATTTTACAGGCTTCACCAAGTCCAACACATAAAGCTGGGGAAAGCGTGCCTGAGCGCATGCCTCTTTCTTGGCCACCACCATTCATTTGAGATGTAAGGCGCACTCTTGGCTTGCGACCAACATAGAGAGCCCCAATTCCTTTAGGGCCATAAATTTTATGGCTCGAAAGACTCAAGAGGTCAATATTCATCTCTTTGACGTTTAAAGGGATCTTACCAACCGCTTGAGCAGCATCTGTATGAAAGAACACATTCTTTTTACGACAGAGGGCGCCAATTTCTTGGAGGGGTTGGATAACGCCTATTTCATTATTAACAGCCATAATCGAGACTAATGCTGTTTTCTCAGTGATGGCTTCTTCCAATTTTTTAAGATCCAGAAGTCCATTATTATCAACAGGGAGGTAAGTAACCTCAAAGCCTTGTTGCTCAAGATGACGACAAGTATCTAAGACGCATTTATGCTCTGTGACACACGTAATGATATGATTTTTTTCTGCTTGATTGAAATAAGCAACCCCTTTAAGGGCTAAATTGTTAGATTCCGTTGCTCCTGATGTAAAAATGATTTCTTTTGGATGGGCTCCTAGAATCTCGGCGACTTGATGTCGAGCTGTTTCAACAGCGGCTTCCGCATCCCATCCAAATTGATGGTTACGAGAGTGAGGATTTCCAAAATGTTCCGTGAAATAAGGCAGCATTTTCTCAACAACGCGAGGATCGCAAGGCGTCGTTGCTTGATAATCAAGATAAATCATATCTGGATGAGATGTTTTAAAATTCTGGGCTGACATAAGATTCTTTCCTCGATATTGTTAGATCTTGAAAATTCTGGTTTTTGGTTAAAGGTTGCTTTTGAAGTTTCATGGCGATGTCTTGCCAGATTTTACAAAACTCCTCAATCTCTACTTTGGTTGTTTGAAGCCCTAAGCTCACTCGAATGGCAGAATTAATATAATCTTCTGAGGCATTCATTGCTTTAAGGACATGAGAGGACTTGATTTTTCCAGAAGAACAAGCAGAGCCCGCGCTAATGGCAATGCCTTCAAGGTCATACATCATAACATACTTATCGCTGCGATGGTTCGGTAAAGAAATGCAAGTGGTATTGGGAAGGCGAGGGGCTTGTTGTCCAAAAATATAAGCCTCAGGCGTTAAATGAAGTAATTTAGACTCAAGTTCATCTCTTAATGCTTGGCAATTGCTCCAGGATTCTTGAGAGGCTTCAGTGATGGCAAATGCAAAGCCACAGATGCCTGCTGTATTGGAGGTTCCTGCTCGTTTTCCTCTTTCTTGTCCTCCCCCCATCAAGAGAGGGGTAAGAGGTAATTTTTCTTTCGCAATAAGCGCCCCCACACCTGCAGGACCGCCGACTTTAAGAGAAGAGAGTGTCATAAAGTCAACGCCTAATCCCTTAAAATTAACGGAAATACGTCCTGCCGCCTGTGCGGCATCAGTATGGACAAGCGCATTATGATGCTTAGCAATCGCAATAATTTTTTCTAAAGGTTGGATGACCCCGGTTTCACTGTTAGCCAGCATCACAGATACGAGAGTTGGTTGTGTCTTTTGACTTAACATATTTACAAGGGTATCAAGGCATAAGATTCCCTTGGTATCCACAGGGATTGTCTCTAGATTTTCAACACTTTTAAGCACGGAATCGTGCTCAACAGCGCTGACGAGGATATTATAACCATTTTTAAGGTGGCTTTGGAGGACGAGATTATTTGCCTCAGTGCCGCCACTCGTAAAAATGACCTCAGCAGGCAAAGCATTTAAACAGGTTGCAATTTGATGGCGGGCATTCTCAATTCGCATTGCAAGGGCGTGACCGAAACGATGAATGGAAGAAGGGTTCCCAGTTAATGCGAAAATTTCTTGCATTTCTTTAAGAGCGCAAGGGCGTAAAGGCATTGCGGCGTTATAATCAAGGTAAATAGGTGTTCTTTTCATGCGACGGCCTCTTTTACTTTGCATCCACTCGGAAGAACACGACGCGCACATACATCAGCTAAGGTAATTGATCCTAAATAATCTAAAATATGTTTTTCAAGTCCTGCCCAAAGATTATGAGTCAAACAACGTTCTGATTGCCCATGACAGCTTTGCATTGAAGAAGCTTCACATTGAGTTGATTTAATTTTCTCCTCAGCGGCCAGAATAATGTCGCGAATATAAATACCTTCGGGCGAGGTTGCTAGAAAGTATCCTCCATTATTTCCCCGGACACTTTCAACAAGGCCTTTTTGTCGAAGTTTAATAAAAAGTTGCTCAAGATAAGATAAAGGAAGGTCTTGCCGTTGAGATATTTCAACGAGTGTAATAGGTTTTCCTTGCATTTGACTTGCAAGATCTGTCATTGCAATAACCGCATAACGTCCTTTAGTGCCTAATCTCATATAAACTTCTCATGATAATTATCCTTACCCTATTTATTCTGACTAAAATAGTCAAGATTGTTTTGTGAAAAAGGAACTTGTTTAGAGCAAGAAAAAAATTGAAGTTTGTAAAAATTTGACCATTTTTAGGTCTAATTTAAAGAAAATTTAAATTAAAAACTGGGGAATAATATGAATTTTACATTTAAAAATGGCTTAAAAGCAGCACTCTTAACAACATTACTTTCATCTTTAGCATATGGTGAAAATTTTGTGGTCCAAAATAATAATGATGCTGGGGTAGGTTCTTTAAGAAATGCAATTCAGCTAGCTAACGAGCATGCCGATCTTGCATCAACAATTACATTTAAACCGGGTGTGGGAGAAAAAATCACTTTAGCAAGTCATCTTCCTATTATTTGAAAAAGTCTAACTAGTGATGGTGATGACAAAATTATAGTTGATGGTGCTGGAGCGTATCGTCCCTTTTTCGTGGGTAAAGGGGAGATGCTATTATCAATGTCACAATAAAAAATATGAAAATTCAAAATGGTATGGCTAAAGGAGGCGACAGTAAATATGGGGGGGTGGCTTTGGTGGTGGTACTCTTGTCAATCAGGGAGCAACATTTACTGTTGAAAATGTGACCTTTTGAAATAATACGGCTCAAGGTGGTAGTACGCTCGATTATAATGTTGATCCTATTCCCATCCAAAATATAGGCGGTGGGGGTGCTGGAATAGATGCTAACACACGTTCTGGAGGTAGTAGTGGGTTATGGAGTGGATGTTATTCAAAATACAGGAGCCCTAGGCCAAGCAGGACTTCAAAATGGGATAGGAGGAAATGGTGTAACGATCGATGGTATTGTGTTAGTAGGCCAAGGTGGAGCTCACCCTAATTATGATGGCGGTGAAAGTGATAATAATTCTGTATGTGTATCTTAATAACTGTCTGACCTTAGTTTTATAACCTAAAACAAAATTAAAGCTCATACTTGAGATTAAGTAATTTTAGAAGAGATTATTTCTAACATGTAAAAAAGTTAAAAATTTCTTTGAGTGATGTATTTTAAGTTTTAGGTGCAGCTTTGAAATATGCATGCACTTCTTAACATGATTTAAAAATGATATATGGTAATTTTCCTTTTTAATTAAATAGTTATAAAACAAATCTTGACTTTTAAAGGTGAGTTAGTGTACTCAAAGTCCATAATTTAAGGAAGAGGTCAAACATGCCTGAAGTCATTATTAATGGAGCAGAAGGGCGCATCGAAGCCCGTTATCATCATGGAAATAATCCTTATGCGCCGATGGCCTTAATTCTTCATCCTCATCCTGAGCATGGAGGGACCATGAATAATAAAGTTACTTATGCTCTTTTCCGTTCCTTTGTGAATCGAGGATTTAACACTTTGCGCTTCAATTTTCGCGGGGTGGGGAAGTCAGAAGGTCGTTTTAGCCATGGTGAAGGTGAGTTAAGCGATGCGGCTTCTGTATTAGATTGGATGCAGACTTACAATCCGAATGCAAAGGAATGTTGGGTAGCTGGCTTTTCGTTTGGTGCATGGATAAGTATGCAGCTTCTTATGAGACGCCCTGAGCTAGATGGCTTTATTTCTATCAGCCCTCCTGCGAATATGTATGATTTTAGCTTTTTAGCACCCTGTCCAGTATCTGGCCTTATTATTCATGGAGATCAAGATACAATAGTTCCTCGAGACTCCGTCCAAGAACTAACGAAAAAATTATCTCAACAAAAAAATATTGTTGTAGAAGAGAATATTATTCAAGGGGCAGATCACTTTTTCTCTGATCATTTAGAGGGGCTTGTTACCTCTGTGGATAATTATTTGAATAAGTCGGTTGGATTAATTTCTCGAGCTGGATAAGAAATTTTCAAGATTCTATTATAAAAAGGCTGGGGAAACCCAGCCTTTTTATGTAACTTACTCTGCTTTTTGAGTTTCTTTTTTGTCTTTACTAAGAGCCAAAGTAATAAATCTTTGTATGCCTCCTCGATTGATAAGAAGGAGGATTTGTTTTTTACCTTGCTTTTGAGACTCATCAATAAGTTTTGATAACTGTTCTGAAGTAGTAATACGCTCGCGTTTTCCTGCAATTGTTACTTCTGAGATAAGATCACCAGGTCGAAGTCCTTTTTCAGCAGCTTCGCTTTCAGGGTCAAGCCCAATGATGATAACACCTTTTTCAGATACACCATATCGTTCGAATTCAGCTGGTTTAATCTCTTTAATAAGCATCCCAAGAACTTTCGGCCCTTTAGTGCGTTGAGCACTATTATCATCTGTTGGATCAACGATGAGGCCTTCTTGTTGAGCTTCTTCAAATTCACCAACCATCGTTTCAAGCTTAATTTCTTTACCATCACGCCATATAGTGAGAGGTACTTTTCCTCCAATTGTAGCTTCCCCAACCATTCTTGGGAGCAAGCGGGATTCTTTTACAGGTTTTCCATCAAATGAAAGAATGACATCTCCACGTTTAATTCCAGCCTTCGTCGCAGGACTGTTGGAGGCGATGGCTCCAACCAAAGCACCTGCTGTCGTCTTTAGATTAAGAGACTCGGCAATTTCTGGTGTGACACTTTGAATTGTTACACCTAACCATCCTCGTTTTGGATGACCAAATTTCTTTATCTGCTCAATAGTGGTTTTGGCAAGAGAAGCTGGGATTCCAAAACCAATACCAATGTTACCACCATTTGGTGAGAATATTGCAGTACTAATAGCAATAACTTTACCATTGATATTAAACATGGGGCCACCGGAATTACCCATATTAAGCGAAGCGTCTGTTTGAATGTAGCCATCAATATAATCAACAGCAGGAGCGCCTTTTGCTCGTGCTGAGATATTCCGCGCAATTGTCGAAATAATACCAATTGTGACGGTGCTACTGAGGCCAAAAGGGTTCCCAACGGCAATTATCCACTCACCAACCCTTGCTGTACTAGAATCGCCCCATTCAACAGTTGCAAGTTTTTGATCTGTTGTAACTTTTAAAAGGGCTAAATCAGTACGACGATCTTGTCCTACAACTGTTGCTTTTAATTCTGTATCATTATGTAAAATAACTGTGATTTCATCTGCGTCAGCAATCACATGATTACAGGTAACAATAAAAGCTTCTTTGCCTTCTTGAGAAACAATAAAGCCGGATCCTAAAGAAGTTGTTTTGCGGGGCCTTGTAGGTTGCCCTTCTTCAAAAAAGTAACGAAAAAATTCATCAAGAGGTGTGCCTGGAGGAAAATTCGGCATTTCTTGATAGCGACGGTTTGCACTTACTTCGGTTGTTGTTGAAATGTTCACGACAGCCGGTAGAAGCGGCTCAACGATATTTGCAAAATTGTTAGGAACTTCTTTATAGGGGCTTAAAGGAACTGAATGTACATGAGAAGTATTTCCAAATATGGATAAGATAGCGGCGGCCATAATTGAGCTTTTAAGCGTTATCTTATGATCATTAAACGTCATTTTTTTCTCCTTAATTCCTGCTTAAATTATTTTTGTGAAAATATCGAAAAAACTCACTTGATGGTGATATCACAAGTGTTGTGTCTTCAGGTCTCATTGCTTTTTGATAAGCATCCATAGATCTATGAAATTTAAAAAAATCAGCATCTTGAGAAAAAGCATCTGCGTAAATGCGTGCGGCTTCTGCTTCGCCTTTACCTCTTAAAATTTCAGATTTTTTTCGTGCTTGCGCAAGAATGAGGGTGTGCTCTCGATCCGCTTTTGCTCGTATTCCCTGAGCTTGTTCGTCTCCTTCAGCCCTAAACTGTTTTGCTTCTTGTCGTCGTTCACTTTCCATTCGATTGAAAATAGCTTCACTATTTTCTTTAGGCAAATCAGCACGGATAATTCTGACATCTCGAACATCAATACCAAAATTTTTAGAAGAATCTCGAACTTTACGGAAAATTTCTTCCATGATTTTTGCGCGATTTGAAGATAACATTTCAGAAAGAGGAACTCGACCAATAACTTCTTGCATAATATCAGGCACAATCTTTCCAAGTCGATTTTGAACGCCCTCTAACGTACCAACTGTCTTATAGAATACCAAAACATCGTTAATAACGTAGCGAACATAAAGATCTACAACCATTCTCTTTTGGTCACCAGCATTCACTTCAATGACAGGGAGATTATAATCAAGCAAACGCCTATCAAAAAAGATTACATCTTGAATAACGGGTATTTTAATTTTTAAACCAGGGGTATCATGAACTCTTACAAGTTCACCAAATTGAAGAACAAGCGCTTTCTTTGTTTGATGAAGCGTAAAAAGTGAATTACTCACAGTAAAAAAAATTAAAATTGCACCAAAAATAAAAGAAGTAATGACAGGTTTTTTCATTATTGTGGTTCTCCAGCCGGGGTAGGACGTTTGTTTTTAATTTCAGGAAGAGGTAAATAAGGTAATATTCCTTGCGTGTTACCTGGTGTATCAATAATGACTTTATGAATATTTTTCATTAATTGAGTCATAAGATCAATATAAAGGCGTTCTCGTGTTACTTCTGGTGCTTTTTTGTATTCTTGTAGTAAGGCAAGAAAACGTTGGGTTTGTCCTTGAGCGTCAGCCACAACAGATTGTCGAAAAGCTTCGGCACTTTGCTCAATTTGTTGAGCTTGACCTCTAGCCTCTGGAATAATTGAATTTTGATAAGCACGCGCTTCGTTAATCTTACTTTCACGGTCAGCTCGTGCTCTTTGAACATCGCGAAAAGCATCAATAACTTTTTCTGGAGGGTTGACACGTAAAAGTCGGACTTGCTGTACTTCAATACCTATGCCGTAATCATCAAGCATTTTTTGAAGTAGTTTTTGTGCATCTACAACAATTTTATCTTTCCCTTTTGTTAGTGCATCGACGATTGTTGTTTGAGCAATAACTTCCCGAACAGCACTTTCTGCGGCTAGTTTAACTGTTTTCTTTGGAGTTGGATCGTTAAACAGATATTTTGTTACATCTTTAATAAACCAAAGTACTGAAAAATTGAGGGTCAGTATATTTTCATCTCCCGTAAGCATTTGGTTATCACTATCTTCTCCTAACATAGCTGTATCAGACTTAACACGAATACCACTATCAACTTGGTTGATTTCAGCAACTTTGGTAACAATCACTGTTTCGATTGGAGAAGGTAAATGATAACGAAGTCCAGGATGGGTAATTGTGGTCATTTTTCCAAAGCGGAGTTCAACACCTAATTCACCTTCTGAAACCCGATAAAACCCTGTTGCTAGCCATAAAAGGATAAACAGAAAAAATAACCCAAAGATAATTCGAGGCTTATCTCCCCCATTGCCAAAAAAAGACTTTTTAAAGTTTATCCAAGCTTTTTGAAATGAGTCTTCTAAATTAATGGCAGCACCTTGCTTACGACTCTCCCAAGGGTTATTTTGATCATCCCATGGGTTGCGGCCTTTGTCTTCATTATTGTTCTGCCAAGGCATGAATTATCTCCAAGTTTAATAAATTTTGATTCAATATATGCTACCTTGCGTATGCATGCAATGGGGGAGAACAAGGAATTAAACGATTTTATTTATTATAAATAAAATTTATAAATCCTATACCTCTAACTATTATTTTATATCTTATTCAAGATTTTTAAGAGCTCTGAGAACTTCTTGAATATGGCCTGGAACTTTAACGTTCCGCCACATTTTTCGAAGAATTCCATTGCAATCAATTAAAAATGTTGACCTCTCTATCCCAATATATTTTTTTCCATACATATTTTTTTCTTGAAGAACATCATAAAGTTTACACAAAGTTCCATCGGAATCTGCGGCAAGCTCAAAGGGTAGATTATATTTTGTGCGAAATTTCTTGTGAGATGTAATATTATCTTTTGAGACTCCGAGGATAGCTCCTTGGCATTGTTGAATTTCTGGATAAACGTCTCGAAATCCACAAGATTCAAGAGTGCATCCAGGTGTGTCATCTTTGGGATAAAAATATAAAATAAGATGGCGCCCTTTGAAAGATTTCAGAGTAAGTATTGGATTTAGGTCTGTTGCTGTGGTAAAATCAGGGGCAGGTTGGTCAAGTGATAAAAGCATTAGTATCCTCCTTGTAAATTTTGTTTTTCATAATAATAAAAGAATAATCTTCTAAAATGGAAAAAAATATCATTAAAAAAATACTTTTATACTTTTTTTGGACTATTATAGGTGGTTTAGGTATAGCCCTAGTATTAGGAGCAGCACTTTTAACACGTATTCACTATACTCCTTTAATTTTGAAAAATTTGCATCCGAGTATTGTGAAAAGCTTTGAAGCCATAGTGCCAGAATATAAAGTATCATTTGACTACGCTATAGTTTCTTGGAAAGGATTTGGTCACCCAATCTTTATGCGTGCTGAAAATGTTAAAGTGCAAGAACTAGAAGAAAAACATATTAACGTTGTTCTTCCAGAGTTACAAGTTAGTTTTTCTGTTCTTAGTTTATTAATAGGGAAATTTAGCATAAGGACTCTGGAAATTATTAAGCCTGTACTTCATTTCGTTTATGAAGATACAAGTTTCACACTTCAGGCCCCATCTGAGGCTGATGATCAATTTATTTTCAATATTGTAGGTAATTTTTTGAAAGAAAAGGGAAATTTAAAAAAATTAAAACGTATAAAAATAGACCAAGCAGACATAAAAATTGAAAATTCTAAACGAGAAGAACTTTTTTATATGCCAAACTTAATGTTTAGATTAGAGCGTATTGATAAGAAACAGAAGTTTAATATTATAGGTGGAACGCAAAAAAATTCTTTTCAGTTAAACGGAACGAGTGATTATCTAGCAGGGGAAATATGGGCTGATTTCAATATTTATAGTAATACCCAAAATATGACATCTTCAATCCAACCTGAAGAATTAGCTAAACAAACTCCTAAGATTCAAGACAATATTTTATTTTTGCAGGGCCTAAAGTTACCTTTTTCTGTTACAAGTAAATTTCACTATTCAGAAAAAGAGGGATTTAAAGAAGCTTCATTTATTTTAAATCTTAGTAAAGGAACGATCGAGATTCCTTCGTTGTTTGCACAAACAATAGATGTTGATAAGGGAGTTCTAGAAGCATTTTATACGAACAATCAACTTCAGGTCAAAAAGTTAGAAGTCCAAACTAAGAAGACTTATATTAGAGCTACTGCTGAAGGAGTTTGGGATGAACATTCTCAAAATATTAGATTAAAAAGTAAAGCAGAAGTAGAAAATGTTCTTTTAAGTGAGTTAGATAAATTTTGGCCTCCAAATTTAGCTGGCACGCCTCGACAGTGGGTTATAAAGAATATTACTCAAGGTAGGGTTCCTAAAGCAACTTTGGAGTTAGATTCGGTAATTACATTACGAGACAAAAAAGTTACTTTTTCCCAAAGAAACCTTGGAGGCATGATTAAGATACAGGATGCAACAGTTTCTTATCTTGAAGGGATGCCAAAAGTAACACATGTTAATGGTGAAGCTCACTATTCTTTAAAAAACTTTTTTATAAAGCTGGATACAGGAAAGACACATCAACTTAAACTTAAAAGCGGTAGTGTTGACATCAGGGATCTGGATAAAGAGAAGCAAAATATTGATATACAATTAACTATACATGGCTCTTTATCTCAACATCTCTCCTTAGCAGATCATAAGCCTCTAGAATATGCAAAGCAGCTTGCATTAAAACCATCTCAAGTTTCTGGAGAAGCGCAGACATATATCCATTTAGAATTTCCCCTTTTAACAACAATTACATTAAAGGAAGTTCAAGTAGATATTAATTCAAAAATATTTGAAACAAAATTATTTAATATTATAGAGGCACTCCCTTGTGAATTATATAATGGAAAATTCAATTTAAAAATTGACAAGAAGAATATGCTTTTTGAAGGGGTTGGTCATGTTTTTGGCATTCCTCTACAAATTACATGGCAAAAGAATTTTAACCATGATTCTGTTTTTGATAACAAGCTTGATTTGACGGGGGTAATTGATGAGCAGTTATTTAATCACCAAAAGATTAATTTTATTCAGGAATTTGCAGGAAGAGCACCTCTAGAAATACATTATCTGGGGAAAATAAGTTCTCAAGGTAGTCTGCATGCAAAAGTTGATCTTACAAACGTTCGGGCACGTATTTTAGGATGGTTGAAGCCTGAGAGGGTAAAGGGAGATATAGAAGTATCAATGGAGATGCGTAATTTTTCCCCTCATAAGCTGCACTTTATTAAAGCCAATGTATTAGATGGTATTCATATTGAAGGAAAAGGGTTCTTTGATAATTTAGGTTTGAAAGAATTAAACTTCTCGCACTTTAAAGTAGGTCTTACAAATATCCATTTTAATATGTTACGACAAGATAACCAAATATACATAGTTAAACTTTTGGGAAAGTCATTGCATTTAGATCCGATATGGCAGGATTTGTTAAATTCCTCCAAAGAGCCGTTAAGCTGGGATTTTGAACTAAAAGCCAGGGTGAATGATGTTTTCTTAGGGATGTATAGAGCCATTTATAATAGTGATCTCTATTTGAACTATAGTAAAGGCCTGTTAAGGGATTTAGATCTCAGAGCGGAGCTTTCGAAAAAAAATCCTAAAGCTACATTTGATATTCATTTATCAGCTCATGATATGCATACAAGAAAAATAAAATTGAAAACGGCATATGGGGGCAAATTTTTAAAGACATTTGGAATATATAATAATATTTATGGGGGGAGCCTTAATATTCTTGCAATGCATGATGATCGTATGCTGCAAGATCCTTGGCAAGGAAAGTTTGTGCTAACAGATTTTTCTCTGAAGAAAGCTCCTGTTATGGGTAGGCTATTAGTGCTTGCATTTCCAACAGGCGTAGTCGATTTGTTTTCCGAAAAAGGGCTGCCTTTTAATCATTTTCGCAGTAAGTTTAGTGCAACCACAAATAAAATTGTTTTTACAAAAGGGCGTGCAAATGGAACATCAATAGGATTAACATTTGCTGGCGCTGTTGATTTACAAAAAAAGAATTTACAACTTCATGGTTCAGTAATTCCCGCATACTATCTAAATACTATTTTATCTAAGATCCCAATTATAGGGGAACTAGCCAGCGGTGGTAAGCATGAAGGTTTGTTTTCTGTTGCTTATACTATTTCTGGCGATAGTGATAATCCTGAAATTACTGTAAACCCTGTTTCTATCTTCACGCCCGGTTTTTTTCGAAAAATCTTTGAGCCTGATATTGATCAAAGTTTCGACGATAATGAGGAAGAAGAATACAAAGAGCTAAGAGAGTAAAAAATATTTTTAAAGGAATGAAATTGCCTAGTTTTTTTTATGAAAAACAATATTCTGGAATTGTGGTTGGGATTGATGAGGTAGGATGTGGGCCGTGGGCAGGGCCTGTAGTTGCTGCAGCTGTTATTCTTAATCAAACAAATTTTCCCAAAGAACTCCTTGAAATGATACAAGATTCTAAAAAAATCTCTTCTAAAAAAAGGGAGATGATTTATCAAGAATTGCTGAGACTAAAGGAAGATAGCTGTTTTATCTCCTGGGCAGAGGCGAGCGTCAAAGAGATCGATGCATTAAATATTAGGCGTGCGGCAATGTTAGCAATGCAAAGAGCTGCCGATTCTTTGGAAATAAAGCCTGAAGTTGCATTGGTAGATGGGAATGTAAAGCCTTCTTTAGAATGTCACATCCAAACTCTTGTAAAAGGGGATACATTAAGTTTCTCAATTGCAGCGGCTTCAATTGTAGCAAAAGTTGTAAGAGATGAAATAATGTGTAAATTAGCCGAAGAATATCCGCATTATGGCTGGGAGAGGAATGCAGGTTATGGGACAGCTGAACATCAGCGTGCTATAACAATGTACGGTATTACGCCATATCATCGTGTTTCTTTTGCTCCCATAGCAAGGCATGTAAAGCTATTAGTTGCTTGAGATAAAGAAGAAGCCCTCAATAAGGGCTTCTCTTTGTAAGGTTAAACTAAGATGAACTTAGATGCTTAGCTCCAACAAATTTATGAATTGTTGAGCCTACATGGGCTTTTCTATCTTTAAGCCAAGGGCTATGCTCAAGAGCCGCTTTCATGTGTTGATATCCATAAGAAGCTCGGTCTTTAATTGATGTTTTTGAGAACTCACAATCGCTGCTTGGAACTTCATAGTTGGGTTTGTCATAAGCAATATGAACAATATCAAACTTGGTATCATTAGCAAAATCTTGAATTTCTTTCATGATAGGGTCATTTTTGAGATCTGCAGGCAATGCATCTGTAAGATGCTTAAGATATTTTGAAAGATTGTGTCTTTTGTTAAGATGATTAATATGGTGAGCTGTTCTGCTTGTAAATTGTAGTTCCTTTAATTTAAGCGTAACCTCATCCATATCTTGTGGTTCTTTTCCGTTTGCAGCAAATAAATCAACCATAAAGCAAAGTGTATCGACTTTAGGATCAGCGTCAAAAATACCTTCGAGAGGAGTATTAGAAGCACATCCACCATCCCAATATAAATCACCATCTATTACCATTCCTGGAAAACCTGGAGGCATCGAACCGCTGGCCATAACATGCTCAGGGCCAATTTTCATTTTTGCACTATCAAAGAAAACGAGTTGTCCATCTTTTACTCGTGTAACCCCTAAAATAAGTCGTCCTAATTTTCCAGAATTGATGCCATCAAAATCGACGAACTGAAGTAAAGTTTCTTTTAATTTACTTGTATCATAATAACTTGTGGATGCTGCAGTTCCTTTTGGTTGCATTTGTGGAATAGGAAACCGAGGTGAGAAGAAATTAGGTTGTCCAAAAAGAAATCCTTGAAGAGAAGCAAGGGTATTATGAAATTTTTTCATTTCATCTGTTAAATTAGGCACGGGAGGAATATCCGGCCATGAAATAGTGTCCCAGAATTTTTCCAGTTTAGCAACGCGGTTTTGAGGGGCATTACCTGCGATAAGTGAGGCAGTAAAAGCTCCAATAGAAATCCCTGCAATCGTATCAGGTGTGTATCCGGCTTCTTGCATTGCTCTGAGTGCACCAATGTGATAAGCCCCTAAAGAACCTCCTCCTTGGCATGCCATCGCGATACGGGCATATGAACTTTTGTTTGTGGAACCCATTTGAATTCTCCCATTATTAAATTATAAAATTCTGCTGTCTAAGAGCAGTATAATGTGAGAGCATTAAAAATTTATTAAAGAACACGGTGTGCAAGTACTATGATATTTGAGAGAATGCTGAACTTAATAAAAAAATATTTTTGTACACTTTTCTATTGATAAATGTAACTAGTTATGATAGAGTATAAAAGTAAGCTTAGAGATAAGCTCTAACCTTCAGATTTAAAGCTTTAATATCTGTCCCATCATGTTAGAAAAAGCCCTCTGAGAAGAGGGGAGCCAGAAATCAGTTAAGAAGACGAAAGTTTTCTTAAGAGATAAGCTTACGACCTCAAATTTGGGGAATGCCCCCCTATGTCTAATGATTTGGGCATACTGTTGTTAGGAGAACTTTAGCGGCCCTTGTCGACACCCTAAAGTTATTCCAAGGCAAGGTGTGAGGCGTGCAAAGGCAAGGCTCTTGTTGTTATCAGCCTTCTAGAAGCTGGTTGCAGCCTTTTTCTGATGGATGATGGGGCAAGTAGAAGAAGATAGGGGGGAGTTTGTCTTCTCCTCAAAAATTGCTTAGACTTGAATCTTAGATGCAAAAAAGTTGATTTTGGAGGCATTATAGGGGGGAAGGTCAGAGGAGATAGAGTGCCTGAAAACTCTGATTAGGGTCGCTTCTGAGATAGGAATCATCAGTGTGCATAGGATTTTTTCGTCAGTCGGGTTAAACCAATCAACGAATAAGCCAAGAGGAAAGTATACAATTTATGGTTGTAAATATGGGTATGAATTGCTAAAATATTTGTGATTATACAAAAGGTTTTTTTGAGGCAGAAGAAGTGATCAAGCGACTCATTGCATGGTTTCGAAAATACTCCGTTTCGCCTCAAGAATTTGGCCGTTGGCTAGGAAAAGAACATATTGAAAATCCCTTTGGGGTTGACGGCTTCGATTGCTTGCATTTCGTCCAGTCCAGGTTATCCACAACAGAAGATCGGAATATTGCAGCATCATTCGTTAACTTAAGGCAAAGTATCGGATCTGAATACCAAGGTAAGTTGCCGGCTAATTCAGTCAAGATTACCTGTCATCTTGAATATCCATCTAGTAGAGAAGTTACCAATGGGAGAGTATTTGGGGCACTTAGCATGGAACAGAAATGGGACATCTACCTCTACGATAACCACCTTTATTTTTGTAGAAGCTGGACGGGCTCGCTTGTTTATGTTGCATCATTTGTTGTCAAAGAGGGTGTTATTAACATTTCCAATATTTGGGGAGGCGGAGATATCGAAAAGGAATACGTAATTCGGCAGGTTGATTACTTAATTAAAAGTCATCTTTATAAACCCCAAGTTCCACATCCACTGCCGAGTAGCTTTCCAAGAGATCCTCAAGCAGTAGCCTTATATTTTTGGAGCAACTACGGGAACATGTGCTGCTTTGGTACATTTGAAGACACTTTAACTTGGGACATTACAAAAAGGAACGCTGTTGCAAAAAGTTGAGGATTCATTCAGGATTTCTAAAAAGCACGGAATTATTGGATGAAAGATTTTAAGTGGCGGCATTTTTAGGAAGATATTTATGTGAGGTGGTACTGTAAGTATGGTATTAGCTATCCTGATCTTAAAGAGATGATGGAAGAACGGGGTATTGAGATTGATCACTCAACTCTTTATCGGTGGGTTATTCAATATGCTCCTGAACTTGAAAAGCGCCTCAGATGGTATTGGAAACCAGGACTAGGATAAGCTAGAGAGTTGATGAAACTTACGTAAAGGTAAAAGGCAAATGGGCTTATCTTTATCGAGCTGTTGATAAACGAGCGCGTACTATAGATTTCTATCTTTCGTCCACCAGAAACGTGAATGCGGCTAAACGATTTCTTTCAAAGGCTTTAAGGAAGTTTAAGGAATGGGAGATTCCGAGTAAAATTAATAACAGATAAAGCCACCACTTACTCTGTTGCCATTAAAGAGTTAAAGGACGAAGGTGTCTGTCCTCAAGACCTTGAGCATCAACAGATCAAATACCTTAATAACCTTATTGAAGCAGATCATGACAAACTGAAGCGATTGAATGAAGGCACCCTGCCACAAGCGGACCGGGTATCACTCTAAGAAAGAAATTTATTGTTTTTCGCAGCAAGCTGAGGGAAATTCACCCATAAAAGATTAAACCATTGATGAGTTGCAAGAGTAGCACCTACACGGATATCCCTGGGCTTGTCTCGTGTCTCAGGCAACCTGGTCATGTGAATAGGTGCCAGAAAATGCCTAAGGACATAGCCCAGAGAAATACGTAAAAATCCTTATCAAGACGTTATTAACGACCCTTTTTTTTCTTAAAAATTGAACACGGCGTTAAAAAGATTGATGATTAGATGAATCTAAGAGCCCCCCAATCTTGATAGGAGTAATATTTAAGGCTAGCCCTGTAATATCATCAATTGTAATGACTGCGCCACATAACGTTGGCTCTCCATTTGCCGGTTTCATGTGAGGTGAGGGGACTGCTCCTAAAAAACGACTGATTGAAAGGTCTTTTTGCATTCCAAGCACAGAATCATAAGGGCCGCACATACCTAAATCTGTTTGGTAAGCTGTACCTTTTGGCAAAATACGGGCATCAGCAGTTGGAACATGAGTGTGAGTGCCTACGACAGCTGAAACTTGCCCATCGACATAATTAGCGAGTGCCATTTTTTCACTATTGGCTTCTGCATGAATATCAATAATAATGGCGTCAACGTTATTTTGTTTTAAGCGATATTCTTTTAAAGTAGAATTTATTGTAAAAAAAGGATCTGCGACTACTGGAGGAGGCATGAAAAGCTTCCCCATAATATTGATGACAACTAAAGATTTATTTTTATGAAGTTTTATTTTTGTAATACCTAGGCCTGGTTTATCAGTCTTATAATTGATTGGTCTTAATAACCGGGATTCTTTTGAAAAAAAATTGTTAACACATTTCTGATCCCATGCATGATTTCCAGTTGTAATAACATCAACACCAATATTGAAGAATTCTTGGGCAATAGCTTGTGTAATCCCAAAGCCACCTGCTGCGTTTTCTGCATTAATAATCACACCATCTAACTGCAATTGAGAGCGTAGCTTAGGAACGTGCTCCATGACGGCTAAACGCCCTTTACGTCCTACAACGTCACCACAAGCTAGAATTTTCATACGACCTCACTTAAATGATAAATCTTTTTCTCTGTCACAATCCATTGTAAAGCTTCGTCATGTGGTTCAATTGGAAGCTGGTTTACATGTTGTATATCATAGGCTAATCCAATGGTTGTAATAGATTTTATTTTCTTTAAAGTTGAGAGCGTCTGGTCGTAATATCCTCCCCCATATCCAAGTCTATACCCATGTTTATCAAAGCTAAGTAAAGGAATAAATAAGACATCAGGTACAAAGAGCGGTTGATTTTCGTGAGGTTCAAAGGTTTTATGAAGCCCCATTTTAAGTAAACTGTGAAGGGGCCACCGTCTAAAAAGAAGAATTTTATTTTCTTTATTTATTACTGGAAGGACAATTTCATGATTTTGCAGTGATAAGCTTTCAAGTAAAGGGCGCGGGTCTACTTCGTCATCTTTTGGCCAATAGCCAGCAATAATGTCTGAAGGCTTAAAGCTAAAAAAATCAAGTACTCGCCCGCTGATTAGTTGATGAAGTTTAAAAAGATCAGTTTTTTTTAAGGAATTACAAAAATTTTTTCTCTGCTCTTTTGACCGGTTCCGCAGAAGAAGTTTTTCCGGTTGCATAAATGTTCGACTTCCTAAATTGCTATAAAGGAAAAGCCGTCATAACCGTCGATGAAAGTCATCCTCGTGTGGCCCGCATTAGCAGGTGGGTGCCATATACCGGAGTCCACAAACTCTGGCAGAGACAGCTCCCTTAAGGATTAATATCGGCCCCAGGGAAGTTACATCTAACGAGAAACAACAGCATTTCCTTTTTTATTATGTAACTTTTTGCTTCAAGTTTGCAAGGAGAACTATACATAATCTATCTTTGAAGGTGTTGCATTAATAGCACTTATTTAAAAGAGACTGAGGAGAATGAGATAGGCTTTGTTGACATAAAAGGTTAATTTCCATAATTTAAAAAGGTTACAAACAATTGAATTATAGGGAGTTTTAAGAATGAAAAATGTTATAAGCGTGTTTGCAGTAAGCACTCTAACTTTTTTGGCAGCTTGTGAACACAATCCAAGCTGGGATCGTGATTGCAATGCTAATTATTCTGTGAATGATCGTGAACTTGCACGCTGCAAAGAAAAAATGAAAGCCCATGAAAGCACGTCTACTGATTCAAATGCCGTTACTGTTGATGCAACGAATACTCAATCACCAACTCTCGAGCGTTTAGGAAAAGCCCACGACAGAAATAAAAACGATTAGTTACTAAAGAATCATAAAATTAAAAAGGCGGGCTTTTTTAGCTCGCTTTTTTTTAAATAATATTGTTGAATGAATACCTAAGTGTAGGAAATATCTTAAATTTCGAAACAGAAAAAAATCAATAAGAGTTTTATTGTATGTTTTTCTCCAATAAAGCTTGCTTATACAATTCTTCTCTCGCTATTATAAGCATGATACACTGACAATCATTTTTTAAACAGGTTGGTTTTGGAACACGCTTTATATTTGAAAGAAACATTAATTATTTTGATTTCTGCTGTAGCAGTTGTCTCTCTTTTTCAATGGCTTAAAGCAAGCAGTATCTTAGGTTATCTGCTTGCAGGGTTGCTCATTGGTCCTAAAGCACTCGGCTTTATTAATACTCTTGAAGGGACTAAATTCCTTGGTGAAATGGGGGTTTTGTTCCTACTTTTTACTATAGGACTTAAGATGCCGCTTCAGCGCTTGCAAGTGCTAAGGCGTTACGTTTTTGGTTTAGGTTTATTGCAAGTAGTATGTACATCCGCTCTTATAACTTTTGTCCTATTGATGTTTAATGTCAAGTTAGAGCCGGCGATTTTAATCGGCACAGTATTAGCGCTATCTTCTACTGCAGTCGGAATTCAAATACTTTCAGAACGGGGAGACCTTGCACTTCGTTTTGGGCGAGTATCTTTAGCGATACTTCTTTTACAAGATTTGTTTGTTGTTGTGTTGCTAATGCTTATAAGCGCTTTTAAAGATGGTTCTTCAAGCTTATTGAGTATTTTGGGAATCTCCATTCTTAAAACAACAGTTGTTTTATTTTTAATTATTCTCCTAGGGCGAGTTCTATTGAAGCCAGTTTATAGAGGAATTGCTCAGCTTGAAAGCCAAGAGCTTTTCGTAACTATGAGCTTATTGGTTATATTAATAATCAGTGCAGCCACAGCAGCTGCAGGTTTATCCCTAGAGCTTGGAGCTTTTCTTGCGGGTATCTTATTATCTGAAACAGAATACCGACATCAAGTTGAAGCAGATATTCAGCCGTTTTATGGATTATTAATTGGCTTGTTCTTTATAACGTTAGGAATGAGTGTTGATCCTTATCTTATTTTGCAAAATATAAGTTTTATTTTTACCGGACTTTTAGGGTTGATTGCGATTAAAGGAAGCGTGATCTTAGGTTTAAGTCGTATGTTTAATATTCCTTTTTCGACAGGATTAAGGGTAGGTTTATTGCTTGCTGGAAGTGGAGAGTTTGCTTTTTTAGTCCTTTCTCCCGCGATTGAAGCAAAAATCATTTCTTTAGATCAAGGCCAACTTTTATTTGCGATTGTGGCTATTTCGATGGGGGTAACTCCTCTGCTTGCTATGCTTGGTCGCTACATAGACGAACGTTGGGTTGAAAAAGAAACCGAGCAATCTATTGAAACTCATGTTAGCGAATGTGAAGATATTAGTAATCACGTTATTATCTGTGGTTTCGGTCGTGTTGGAAATATGATAGCTCATCTGATGAGAGAGCAGATGATACCCTTTCTCATCGTAGATAATAACTTATCTGTAGTGTCTCAAGGGCGCTTAGATGGATATCCTATTTTTTATGGAGATGCACGTCGTACACAAGTTTTGAGAGCACTTGGTGCTAACAGAGCACGTGCTATTGTGATTTGCTTAAATTCTCGAAAAGGAGCTGTCCGGATAGCTTTAACCATAAGACGAGAGTTTCCAAATTTACAGGTTCTTGTTCGTCTTAGAGATGACGAATATGAAAGTAAGTTAACTCAAGCAGGCATAACGGTTGTGAGACCCGAAACATTTGAACCAAGCTTGCAACTGGCAACAAAAGTACTTGAGGCAACTGGGTATGTGCATGAAGAAGCCCATAGAATAATAAATGGCTTCCGTAAAAATTATGAATCTTAAGTTTTGTTTAAGGTTTTATATTGAAAACTACGTGCCTAAGCGTCTGGACAAACTTTCATAATTTTCAAGTGATTTTGTGGGACCTAGTGCTGCAAAAGTTATAGGTTTGCTGAAGATTGAAGACGCAATTACTTTAGATCTTTCTAAATCAACACTATCTATAAAATTTAAAATTTCAGCAGTTTTTAAAGGACGCCCATAAATCAGGGTTTGTTGCACAAGCTGCTCACAGCGTGAGGTGGTGCTTTCGAGAGCCATCATCATTGAGGCTTTAAGTTGGGCTTTTGCTCTATCAAGTTCTTTTTGAGTGAGAGTGAGAGGAAATGTTGATAATTCTTCGCAAACAACAGGCAATAAATCTTTTGCTTCTTGGGGGTTTGCGCTGGCATATATTCCGAAGATGCCATGGTCACTAAAGCCATTAATAAATGCTTGAATTTCGTAAACTAGCCCTCTTTTTTCACGAACTTCTTGAAAAAGACGTGAAGACATCCCTCCTCCTAAAATAGTGGCTAGAAGTGAGGTTGCATAGTAGTCTTCATGACCAATCCTTACTGACGGAAAGCCAAGCACTAAATGAGCTTGTTCTAGGTCCCGCGTAACTCTAAGATCTCCGCCTTTATATTCACACTGTTTTATGTCGTTAGCTTTCGTATTTTTTATGTGTGTAAACTGTTGAAAAACAAGTTCGACGAACTTTTCGTGTTCTATTTTACCTGCTGCGGCAACGATCATATTTGAAGTAGTATATTGATCTTCCATATAATTTTGGAGGTCTTGACGTGTAAAAGACTTAATAACATCTGGACGCCCGATAATTGGATAACCTAGAGGCTGTAAAGGAAAAGCAGTTTCTTGGAAAAGATCAAAAATTATATCATCTGGCGTGTCTTGAGTTTGAGAAACTTCTTGCAGGACAACAGTTTTTTCACGTTCGAGCTCTTCGAGATTAAACATTGAAAATTGTAGAATGTCGGATAAAAGATCAACAGCTAGCGAAATATCTTGTTTGAGTATGCGGGCATAATAACCTGTATGTTCGCGTGAGGTATAAGCATTAAGATGCCCTCCAACTGCCTCTATTTTTTCAGCAATTTCGCTGGCTGTGTGGCGTATTGTTCCACGAAAATTCATATGCTCAAGCATATGAGAAATTCCATTTATCTCATATGTTTCATGACGAGATCCAACCTTAGCCCATACACCAAGAGCAACTGTTTCAACAGTTTCAATCGTGTCTGTTACAATTCTGATTCCATTTGGTAGTGTTGCCGTTCTTGTCGTCATATAAATTATAGTCCGTTTATGTGAGTTATTTTTTTCTTTTAAAAAAGAAATATAAAATCCCTAATCCAAGCGCGAGACTATACCATGTTAAGGCATATGCAAGATGAAAATTCCTTAACTTAAGATTGAGAGGAATACTGATAGGAAATGTGCTTGGTTGAATAGTATCAGAGATGCAAATGTAAAAGGGAAGTAGCTCTTTAATTCCCATTCTTATTGTGATTTCGTGCGGTGCTATAAAATAAAGTTCTCGAGATGAAAAATCATTTTCCGGTGTAAAGAAATTTTTTTCAGAGTTTAATCGTATCAAACCCTTAATCTTGATGAGTCCTCTTGGACGATCAATTGATTTTTCATAAAAAGGAACCCATCCTCGGTCAACCAAAAGAATTTTCTTCGTCTTAAGAAGTAGAGGTGTAATCATGTGGTATCCTGCTTGTCCTTGATGTGTTCTGCCTAAAAGTTTGAACTCTAATGTATGGAGGTAGCGGCCTTCCGCTATAGTCGGTGAAAATTCAAAATTCTTAATTTTATTTGTTGGAAGTGTTTCAAGTGTTTGGATTGGAATAGGAAGAATTTGTGATCGTTTTTGAATTTTAGAGATTAAATCTTGTTTCCAGTGAAGACGATATATTTGCCAGTTTCCTAAGGTCACAAGAATTAAAATTCCAGTAAAAATAAAGGCAGAGAACGTGGAGCATCTATTGAATATCTTCAACTACCAGATCCCACCCAGTAAATGCTCACAAATAGGAAAAGCCAAATAACATCAACAAAATGCCAATACCAAGCAGCAGCCTCAAATCCAAAATGATCAGTTGCACTAAAATGTCCTAAATGTCCTCGGAACCAGCATACAATTAAAAAAATGACCCCTATAAAAACATGAAATCCGTGAAAGCCTGTGGCCATATAAAATGTTGACGGATAAATGCCACCCTTGAAAGCAAAATCAGCATGTATGTATTCATAAGCTTGTACTCCAAGAAAGCAGATTCCTAGAAGGATAGTGATGGCTAATTTTTCAAGACTGTCTTTCGTATTATTTTCTAGCATTGCGTGATGAGCCCAGGTTACGGTTGTCCCTGAGAGCAAAAGAATTAAAGTATTCAAATAAGGAAGATCAAACGGATCAATAGTTTTTAGACCTTTAGGCGGCCAAACTCCGCCAATTTCAGCTGTTGGTATTAAACTTGCATTAAAATAAGCCCAGAAGAAAGCTACAAAAAACATAAATTCGGAAGCAATGAAAAGAGCAATTCCCCATTTAAACCCATGCCGCACAACTTCATTATGTTCTGTTTTCGCTTCTTTTATAATGTCTCTCCACCATCCTATTGTTGTAAAAATTAAAAGACCTACACCCGCCCATAGGACATATGAGCCATATTTGCGAACAAATAACACTGTACCAATTATAAGAATAAAAGCAGAGAGAGCTCCCATAAAAGGCCAGGGGCTAGGTTCAACAAGATGATAAGGATGCTTTTTTGAAGTTGTCATTTATTTTTCAATCCTTTGGACCACCAGTGCATTAATACGATTCCATCTAGAGGATTAAACGGAGGATGACCAAATTTATCCCAATATGCCAGAAAAATTTTATTATTATGATATAAAGGAATTAAATAATGGCCCCACAGCAAAACATGATCTAATGCTTTCACTATTGTAATAAGTTCTGCATGAGTTTTAGCCTTAACAAGCATTTGACAGAGTTCATCGATCGTGGGGTTTTTGATCCCAATATAATTACGGCTGCCTTCTTGATCTGCCGATTTTGAGTTCCAATAAAGATTTTGCTCATTTCCGGGAGAAAGCGTATGGCCCCAAGTGTGCATTGTCATATCATAATCAAAGGTGCCTAAGCGATGTTCATATTGCGTAGAGTCAACAGTTCGGATCGTTGCTTGGATTCCGAGTAGTTTTAAATTTTTAACATAAGATAGTGTAATTTTTTCATCTTCTGGCCTATAAAGAATAATCTCGAACTTAAAAGGCTTCTTGGTTTCTTTATGAATCAGTTGAGAACCATGAATCTCCCAACCGCAGTCCTGTAAAAGGTCTCGCGCTTTTTTTAAATTTTCTCTTAATTTGGCTTTAGTACCCGAAATAGGTAAGGAGTAGGGGGTTAAAAAAAGAGCTGAGGGTAAGCTTTTTTTTAACGGTTGCAATAGTTTTAGAACGTTTCCCTGGGGGACCCCATCATTTGCAAGCATTGTGTTATCAAAATAACTTCTCGTTCTTGTAAAGGAATTGTGGAATAAAGACTGATTCAACCATTCGAAATCAAAAGCATAAGTGAGTGCACGCCTAACTTGTTCATCTTTGAATAAGTCTTTTCGTATATTAAAAATAAAAGCTCTTATTCCGACAGGTCTCTGATGATTAAACTCAACTTTAACAACTCTGCCATCTTTTGTCGCAGGGAAATTGTAATTCTCAATCCAATGGTTGGGTTCAGATTCGCCTCTGAAGTCATATTCACCAGCTTTAAAGGCTTCGAGAGCTACTTTTGAATCTCGATAGTAATCAAACCGTACTTCATCGAAATTATAAAATCCAACATTAACAGGTAAATCTTTCCCCCAATAATCCGGACGTCTCTCATAGCTGATCATATGCCCAACCTTTAGTTGCTTAATTTTATAAGGGCCACTTCCAGGAATTTCTTCATGCGTGACTTTTTCAAAATCACGTCCTTCAAAAAAATATTTGGGCAAAACAGGTAAAAGACTAATAAGCATAGGGGCTTCAGGGTCAAAAGTTCCATCATTCTTATCAGCCAAAAATGAGAATTTAACTGTATGATTATTAATTTTTACAACCTTATCCACCTTCTTAAAAAATAGGCGATAATTTGCAAGCCCTTTTTCTTTTAGTGTTTCAAAGCTAAATATCACATCATCCGCAGTAACGGGTTGAGCATTAGGCCACTTAGCCTTAGAATTTAAATAAAAAATAATCCATGAGCGGTTCGGGGCAAGGTCGACAGATTCTGCAATCAGCCCATACAATGAGAAAGGTTCATCAGGAGAGCGTTTCATTAATGTGTCAAAGACTAATCTTTCACTGAATATGCTAAGGCCAGCAGGAGGCGTCCCTTTGATAACATATGGGTTAAGACTATCGAAGATGCCGGTAACTCCTAAACGAAGCTTGCCGCCTTTTGGTGCTTGAGGATTAACAGTTGCGAAGTTCTTAAAGTTAATAGGGTACTTAAGCTCTCCATGCATGGCAATCCCATGTTCTTTACCTATACTTTCAGAGCCGAAAAAAAGCTTCAGCAAAATTATACATAATACACGATGGTAAAAATACATCATTCTATACTCTTCAATAAATTCTCTTATGTTAAACATTTGTAAAATATTTTTAAAGATGTATCTCAAGCCACTTACGTAAAGTATTACCCAAGATTTGAACATCTTCTAAAATATGTGACGTAGAGGAAGTAATTATTTCGCGACAGAATTGTTTTCCTTGGGGGTCAGACACAAAGCCTATAAAGCTTATTTCAGTTTCATTGATGTAATGAGCAAATCCGCCAATAGGAGCACGACAAGATCCATTGGTGGCACGTAAAAAAGTTCTTTCTACTTCAGTGCAGAATCCAGCTTTTTTATCATGGATATGTGAGAGAATCCCAAGCATAAATGTATCGTCTT
Source organism: Candidatus Paracaedimonas acanthamoebae (assembly GCA_000743035.1). Lineage (GTDB taxonomy): Bacteria > Pseudomonadota > Alphaproteobacteria > Caedimonadales > Caedimonadaceae > Paracaedimonas > Paracaedimonas acanthamoebae. The sequence goes on along the minus strand of CP008936.1, from coordinate 1,075,221 downwards.
GACGACATTGTACACCTAATGCACCCTGAGCAAGAGCAGGGGTAAATACTTCTATGTCCAGAGGAATGACATTTTCTAACTGATTGAGTCTTGAAAGACCTGCGTAAGCTAAAACAGTTGCGTCTGCAAGACCTTCTTGAATTTTTTGTATTCTGGTTCCTACATTTCCACGTAAAGGAACAATTTTAAGATCTGGCCTTAAATAGAGAAGGAGAGCTTGACGTCTTAATGAAGAGGTTCCAACGGTTGCTCCAGTGGGTAAATTTTCTAAGGTATAATTTTTATTTGAGAGCAGGACATCACAAGGGTTTTCTCTTACGGGAATACAAGAGATAATGAGTTTTTCTGGGGGATGAGTTTCGACATCTTTCATGGAATGCACAGCAATATCGATTTCTTTGTGAAGGAGAGCTTCTTCAATTTCCTTAGTAAATAGTCCTTTCCCGCCATATTCTGAAAGAGGAGCATTGGTTAATCGATCGCCACTTGTTTGGTAGGTCTTAATTTCAATGTCATTATACCCTTGCTTGTGAAGAGCCATTTTGACAATATCAGCTTGTTTTAGTGCTAAAGGGCTTTTTCGAGTGCCAAGAATAATAGGACGCATTTTAGGCTTGCCTTTTTCTTCAAATTTACGTCATTAAAGCATAGATTTAGAATGAAACAAGTTGCTTTTTTAATGTAAAGTACAAATAAGAATGGTGTGGTTTTTCTAATGTTGGTTCTTGGAATTGAAACAAGCTGTGATGAAACTTCAGCGGCTATTGTGAGCTCGCAGAGAGAAATCCTTTCAAACATTTTAATTTCTCAAATAAAAGAGCATAATCTTTATGGTGGAGTTGTCCCTGAGGTTGGAGCAAGAGCTCACCTTGAGGTATTGGAAACGATAATTTCTCAAGCTTTGCAACAAGCTAATATAAATTTAGATGCTTTAGATGGTATAGCAGTGACTGCAGGACCAGGGTTGATAGGTGGAGTTTTTGTTGGTATCACGATGGCTAAAGCTATAGCAGCTGCAAAAAAATTGCCTTTCCTTGCTGTGAATCACCTTGCTGGGCATGCTTTAACAGTGAGGCTTGCTGAGCCTTTGGATTTCCCTTACCTTCTGCTTCTCGTGTCTGGAGGCCATAGCCAATTAGTATTGGTAAAAAGCGCTTTAGAATACGTTTTGTTAGGGACAACTTTAGATGATGCAGTCGGTGAAGCTTTTGATAAAGTTGCAAAAATTTTGGGATTACCCTACCCAGGCGGACCATCAATTGAAGGCTTAGCAACTTTGGGAAATCCTAAGAGATTTAAATTGCCTCGCCCGCTTCTATACCATAAGGATGCTTCCTTAAAATGCTCGTTTTCGTTCTCTGGATTGAAGACTGCAGTACGGCAAGAGATTGCGCAATTAGCTTCTTTTCAAGATGATGATCAAAGAGATATGGCGGCTTCATTTCAAGCTGCAGTTCTTGATATTCTTGTAAATCGCTCTCGTAATGCTCTAGAATTTTGTTTGAAACAGAAGATTTCTTTAAATGCTTTTGTTATAAGTGGTGGTGTTGGAGCAAACCAAGCATTGCGAAAAGCCTTACAAGAAGTAAGCCAGATCTTAGGAATAAAATTTATTGCGCCACCCCCAAATTTGTGTACAGATAATGCTGCTATGATTGCTTGGGCTGGTATTGAAAAATTGCAATTAAATGCAGTTGATTCTTTAGATTTTGTACCAAGACCTCGCTGGCCACTTGAATCTATAAAGGGGGAAAAATAATGACCATTGTTAGTGTGCTAGGCAGCGGAGCTTGGGGGACTGCTCTTGCGCTGGTGTCTCATCGAGCTGATAATAAAACAGTACTTTGGACCCGTGATCTGCAAAGCGCGGAGCATATGGAAAAATATAAAGAAAATCAAAGAGCACTTCCAGGCATTGTGCTTCCACCCGATTTAACAATTACATCTTCTCTTAAGGAAGCTTTAAAGGCAGATATAATACTGTTAGCGGTTCCCGCTCAAACTGTAAGAAGCCTGATTGAGAAAATTAAACCTTATATTTCTAAAAATGGTTATTTAGTTGTGTGCTCTAAAGGTATTGAGATTGGCACTGGGTTATTAATGACTGAAATAATTTATGAGCTCTTGCCTGAGATTTCTGTTTCAGTTCTTTCTGGTCCCACTTTTGCTCGTGATGTAGCCTCAGGACAACCAACAGCTGCGACTTTGTCTACAAGGGAGATAGAAACAAGTCGATGGTTAGCAAGTACATTGAGCAGTCAGAATTTTAGGGTTTATCCTTCAAATGATATTATTGGTGTTGAAGTGTCTGGAGCACTAAAGAATGTTATCGCGATCGCTGCTGGAATTGCAACAGCGCGTGGCTATGGAGATAGCGCGCGTGCCTCTCTTATTACACGAGGATTGGCAGAAATTACACGTTTAGGAATGGCAAAAGGAGCTCATCCTGAAACTTTTTTAGGTCCTTCAGGGGTTGGAGATATTGTATTAACTTGCACTTCAACACAATCCCGGAATATGTCTCTTGGTATTACTATTGGTCATAAGAATATTGTTACAGAAGCTATGCTTAAAGGATGTTTATTAACTGAAGGTGTTTTCACAGCTAAAGCTGCTGTTGATTTAGCGTCTATACTGGAAGTAGAATTGCCGATTTGCAAAGGAGTCAATAATATTTTACATCGACAAAGTCCTATAGATTCTGAAATTACTACGCTTTTGTCACGTCCTCTTAAAACTGAAACGCATTCTCATTAGGATAAAAAATGACAAAATGGTTATTAAAAACTGAACCTGAATCCTGGTCTTGGGAACAACAAATTCAATACAAAAGAACTGCTTGGGATGGTGTTAGAAACTATCAAGCCGCTAATAATATGAAACGGATGCAAGAAAATGATCTATGTTTTTTCTATCATTCAGGAAAAGAGAGAAAAATTGTTGGAATTGTCAGAGTCATTAAGTCTTCCTATCCTGATCCTATAGATACAACGGGACATTTTGTGTGTGTAGATGTGCAATTGGAAGAAGGATTGAAAAAGTCAGTACCATTATCTGATATTAAAAAAGAGCCTCAATTTTCTCATCTTCCTCTTGTCCGGCAATCGAGACTTTCTGTAATGGAGATCGATGACACTTCTTGGAGACTCATATGCCAAATGGGTGGTCTTTCTTAAATGATAAAAAAGTCAGCCTTTTGGCAAAGGTTATTAAGCTATTTAGTTTTAGCAATTTTACCTTTGTGCACCCTTGCGTCCCACGGTATTGTGCCTCTTTTCCTTGTGATCTGCTTAAGTATAAGTGCATATTGGCTAGTTCAACAAGGCCAAGTTAATTTTAAAAATATTTTTAATTCTATCCCATCATATAAAGAAATTATTATTCTAATATGCTTTCTTTTATGGGCTTTAGTAAGTGCTATTTGGTCAATAGACCTTAAACATACCCTTTATTTATGGACAAAGCTTCTATTTCTATTGTCGACAGGCATATGTTTATTTTTAATGTTTCAAAATCTAGACAAAAATTTTAAAAGTTGGCTTTTATTGGCCCTTATGTTTGGATTCATCATTACAAATGCTTGGCTGATAATAGAAATTAAAATGCATGGGAAGTTCCTCTCTCTCATTAAAGGCAAAGATATTGAGTTAACATACTACAATAAAGTTCTCTCTCTTGAGGTTATGCTTATCTGGCCAATTCTAGCTTATCTGAATCGTTTTTTTAAGGTTAATGCTGATCAGGAAGTAAAGTATTTAGCTTTAATATTTCAGTTGGTCTTGATATTCCAAACAGCTTTTGTTGTATTTTCTTTGGAAGCTACAACAGTAAAAATAGCTTTTGTAATCGGAGCGTTAGTTGGCCTATGCTCTTTACTAAAAGAAAAAATAATAAAGTGGTTTTTACTAAGCGTGTGTGCTGTATTTTTTATGACAGCACCTTTACTTTACAAGCAGATCTTAACGCCTAGTACAATCGCAAGCATGTGTCATAAATTTATTAAGAAGCCAAGCTTTTATCATCGACTATATATTTGGAATTTTGTCTCAAATGAAATTTTTTTCAAACCTTGGACTGGGTGGGGCTTAGATACATCACGCCATAAATATTTCGCAGAAAAAAAAATATTGCGAGCTGAGATTAAAAAACAAACCCCTTTTTTAAAAGAGGCTACTCTAGATTTATTACCGCTGCATCCTCATAATTTACCTTTACAAATATGGTTGGAATTAGGATTTCCAGGAGTATTTTTAATTATTTGCTTAATAAGCTTAATCATTTCCGCTATTCCTCGTCTTTTTAATGAAAAATTTAACAGATCAGCTGCGTATGCTTCTTTTGCAAGTGCGTTGATTGTAAATATGGGAAGTTATGGAATATGGCAGAGTTGGTGGATTAGTGGGCTTTGGCTGACTATAATTTTTGTAAGATTCTTAGAAAACGGAAATGATTAAAGTTTTGATCACAGGAGCTTCCGGGTTTATAGGGCAGGCCTTATGTTCCTTTCTCATAGAAAAGGGTATTAGGATCAAAGCAGCTTTACGCTCGAAGCAAGATACATATCCCTATGAATTTTCAGTTATTGAAGATATCACTAAGAGGATAGAGTGGGAACAAGCACTTGATGGGGTAGAGATAGTTATTCATCTTGCAGCCCAAGTACATGGCGTTAAACGAGTCCGCTACTTAACACTGCAACAAGATGTTTTTAATATCTTTGATATTAATGTTGCAGGAACAAAAGCGTTAGTTCAAGCATCATGTAATAAAGGAATAAAGCATTTTATTTATTTAAGTTCTATAAAAGTAAACGGTGAGATAACACATTCAAAACCCTTTATAGAAAAAGATATTCTTTGTCCTGAAGATGAGTATGGACAATCGAAGTTACAGGCAGAAGAAGCTATAAAATCTTACTGCAAAGGTACTAACATGAGTTACACAATTTTGCGACCAACTCTTGTGTATGGTCCAAAAGTAAAGGGTAATTTTTTGGATCTATTAAATATAAGTGCTTCAAAATTTCCATTGCCGTTTGCAGGTATTCACAATAAACGTAGTTTAATTTATGTTGAAAATTTATTAGACATTATATATTTGACTTTATTGCACCCAAAAGCAAAAAATGAAACCTTCGTGCTGTGTGATGGACAAGATTTATCAATTCAAGAGCTTATTATTCAAATACGAAAAGCTATGGCATTGTCTCCTCATCTTTGGAATTGTCCTTTACCCGTTCTTGAGTTTATTTTTAAAACTTTAAAAAGAGAACAAGCATTTTTACGGTTATCATCCTCTTTACAGGTAGATGACCAAAAATTAAGATCATATGTTGGCTGGCAGCCACGATTCTCAGTTGAGGAAGGCCTTGAAAAAACTGTCCAGTGGTTTCTTTCTGAGAAAAAATAGCATTTTTAGGATTATTTATGAAATCAGGCGTAACAACAACTCAATTTTTAAAAAGAGCATCTAATATTTTCAACTTTTTTGATCGAAAATATATAGTGGTTTCGTATGATTTTCTGATGTCTCTGATGACGATTCCTTTAGCGTTATGGATTCGAGTTGGAGTCGATATTACAGATTACCCTACAAGTTTTATTATTAAACATATGCTTGTTTTTGGTTTTCTTTCAATCAGCATTTTTTTATGGTTGAAAACATATCGTGCAATGTGGCGCTATGTTTCTGTACATGAAATTATGACCATTGTTATCTCTGTTACCTATACAGTCTTGCTTTACATTCCTGCTATGTTGATCATGTCTCAAACAATTGTTATACCCCGCTCAGTTATCATTCTTATATGGGGACTTAACATTAGTTTTTTAAGTGCAGGTCGTTTTGTATATCGCATCTTGCAAGATTATATTTCTTATCAGGCTGGGAAGCTATTAGCATCTGATGATACTTCAGCTCGATTGCTTCTAGTTGGGATTTCAGATCAAACAGGTCATTTTATTCAAGATATTAATCGTTATGCGAGAAGATTCTATAAAATAGTTGGGATTATTGATAATGATCATCATCATTTAGGTGGGCAAGTTCACGGTATAGAAGTTATTGGAACTGTGGATAACTTAAAAAAGGTAGTTACTCGTCTTAATACAAAGGGGAATCATCCACACTATCTAGTTATTACAGATCCCAATTTTAAAGGCGAGCCTTTAAGAAGAATTATAGAAATCAGTAAAAGTTTAAAAGTAGATGTAGCGCGGGCTCCTAAATTAACAGATTTTAAAATATCATCTTCACGCTCTATTGAAATAGAGCCGATTTCTATTGAAGATCTTTTGCATCGCCCAGAAGTTATTCTAGATCGTCAAAGCATGCATGATTTTGTGCATGGTAAGAGAATAATGGTAACAGGGGCAGGAGGTACAATTGGAAGTGAACTTGTTAGACAAATTGCGGCTTTTGGTCCAGCTCATTTAAGTCTACTTGATCACTCAGAATATTCATTATATTCGCTTGATCTTAATCTATCAGAGGAACATGCACCTTTATCACGTTCAATTTGCTTAGGGGATGTCTCAGATTATAAGCGTATTTCAGATCTTTTCAGTATAGAAGAACCTGAAATAGTTTTCCATGCTGCTGCATTGAAGCATGTTCCAATCGCTGAGATGAATGCAAATGAAACAATTTTAACTAATGTGATTGGTACCCGAAATGTTGCAGAAGCTTGCCGTACCTTTAAAGTTAAGGCCATGGTGTTTATTTCAACGGATAAGGCGGTTAACCCCACTGGAGTTATGGGAGCTACAAAGCGCCTTGCCGAAAGTTATTGCCAAGCTTTAGATGCCCTTAATGAAGGTACAAGATTTATTACAACCCGGTTCGGAAATGTCTTAGGATCTACAGGATCTGTGGTGCCTTTATTCCAGCGTCAAATTAATCGTGGTGGACCTATCACATTGACCGATCCAAATATTCGTCGTTATTTTATGTTAGTTCGTGAAGCCGTTGAACTAGTCTTGCAAGCAGCAGCGCTTGGATATGATAGTTCAAAATCAAGTGGACAAATATTTGTGCTTGAAATGGGGGAGTCAGTTAAAATTAAGGATCTTGCTTATCAGATGATTTTACTAGCAGGATTGACACCTGAAAAGGATATTAAAATTAATTATACAGGATTACGGCCAGGTGAAAAACTGTATGAAGAACTTTTCTATGAAACTGAAAAGTTAATGCCTACCTCTTGCCCTGGACTGATGTTAGCCTCTCCTCAAATTGTTCCCTATACAATTCTTCAAAGTAAAATAAAGGAACTTGAGGAAAAAGCACGTGCTCGAGAAACTCAAAGTAGTTTAAATCTTTTAAAAAGCTTGGTACCTGAATATAAAAAAGCTCTCCATAAGGAAGGTAAAAAGAAAAATATATGAGCTTCTTAGAAAGATAAATGGTCATTTGGGTTATAAAAAAAGGAGTGCATTATAGTTTTCCTTTAATCAAAATCATTAGAGATGAGTCAAATTTACTTTTTAAAGAGAGTGTCAAAACCTAAATTCTTATTGATCAACCACCCAAATATCATGTATGAAGAAGTTTGTTAAACCAAAGCTGAACAGGAGTTTAAAATGACTGCGGTTGGAAATTTACGAGTTGAAATACGTGGTAATGCAGGTCGTGGAGCCTCAAGAGCACTACGTAACCAGAACAAAATCCCCGGTATTCTTTATGGAGGTGATAGAGAAAATATACTTTTAGCTGTTGACCCAAGAGATGTTTTAAAAGGATTGCATCAAGCAGGCTTTTATTCCACAATTTTTGAGTTAAATCTTAATGGGAAGACTGAGAAAGCTTTAGTACGTGATGTACAATTTCACCCTGTAACAGATAATCCAATACATATTGATTTTTGGAGGGTAAGCAAGGATTCTAAAATCCATCTTAGCATTCCTGTTGTTTTTATTAATGAAAATAAATGTCCAGGAATTAAGCGTGGAGGAGTCTTGAATGTAGTTCTTCATACGCTTGATGTCACTTGTTTAGCGGACAACATCCCTGAACAAATTACGGTTGATCTTGAAGGTTTAGATATTGGAGCCAGTGTCCATACAGCCTCAATTAATCTTCCAGAAGGTGTTGCTGTTACTCACCTTGAGCGTGATAATACGTTAGCAACAATTGTGCCTCCAACAGTTCAAACTGAAGCAGCTGCTGGAAGCTCAGAATCTTCTGCATCTTCATAATCTTCAAGGAAGAATGAAATGCTTTTGGTGGGCTTGGGTAATCCTGGTCCTGAATATGCGTTGAATCGGCATAACATAGGATTTCAAGTTATTGATTCTATAGCCCACCATTGCTCTTTTAATGGCTTTAAGCGTCACGGACAAGGGTTGTTTTCAGAGAAGTTAATCCAGGGGGAAAAAATATCTCTTTTGAAACCTATGAGTTATATGAATAGGTCTGGAGTTGCAGTTGCAGAATTTGTATCATTTTTTAAAATTCCTTTACAGGATATCGTCGTTATTCATGATGAACTAGACTTAGAATTTGGTCGCCTAAAGGTGAAACAAGGGGGTGGACATGGGGGGCATAACGGCTTAAAGAGCTTAGATGCACATATAGGAAAAGATTACTGGCGATTACGGATAGGTATAGGGCATCCAGGTTGTCGAGAAGCTGTCACCTCGCATGTTTTAGGGAATTTTTCAAAAAATGAAGAAAAGCAGCTTAGGAATGTAATAGATGCTATTCTGAATAATTTATCTTTTTTGCTTCAAAAAGAGATGTCAGCGTTTATGAATAATGTGTCTTTAGAGTTGGTATAAAATAGGAAAGAACTGATGGGATTTAACTGTGGTATTGTTGGCCTTCCTAATGTAGGAAAATCTACCCTTTTTAATGCTTTAACTGCAACTGCAACCGCTGAAGCTGCAAATTATCCTTTTTGTACAATTGAGCCAAACGTTGGGCGTGTGGGAGTCCCAGATATCAGGCTTGATAAACTTGCTCAGATTGCAAAATCTTCTAAACTAATTCCAACACAGCTTGAATTCGTTGATATTGCTGGTCTTGTGAGAGGAGCTAGCCGAGGTGAGGGATTGGGAAACCAATTTTTAGGTCATATTCGTGAAGTTGATGCTCTTATTCATGTCTTAAGATGTTTTGAAGACACAGATATCACGCATGTGGAAGGATCAGTTGATCCCATCAGGGACGCGGAAATTATCAATACTGAATTGATGCTTGCAGATTTAGACAATATAGAACGTCGATTAACCGCATTGCAAAAAAAAGCTAAAGTAGGAGATAAAGATTCTCAAAACCAGTTAGCTTTACTTGAAAAAATTAAACCTATTTTAGAAGCAGGCAATCCTGCGCGTTATATTGAGCTCGATGAGGCCGAAAAAGTTATTTTTAAACAATTACAACTTTTAACGGGGAAACCTGTTTTATATGTTGCAAACGTGCGAGAAGATGAGGCTGCTTCTGGCAATAAATATACAGCGCAAGTAGAAGAAATGTCACGCAAAGAAAATGCACAGGCAGTTGTTATTTCAGCGGCAATTGAAGCGGAAATTATAACTTTAAGTCACCCAGAAGAAAGGCAAAGCTTTCTAGAGAGTCTTGGTCTTGAAGAAACTGGATTAGCACGCGTGATAAGACAAGGGTACGCTCTTTTAAACCTTTTAACCTTTTTTACTGTTGGACCTAAAGAAGCTAGGGCGTGGACTGTCCGACAAGGAGCAAAAGCACCTGAAGGTGCAGGCGTTATTCATAGTGATTTTGAAAGAGGTTTTATATGTGCTGAGACGGTCTCTTATGAAGACTATGTTGCTTTTGATGGAGAACAAGGTGCTAAAAGTGCGGGAAAAATGCGACAAGAAGGACGGGATTATTTTATCCAGGATGGAGATGTTTTTCATTTTCGATTCAATGTCTAATTAAAGTTCTATTTTATAACGAGACAAATATCGAGGTAGAATAGATTCAAGTGCGCTTGGTATAATACCTAAGTCTCGAAAAGTTAAGCTACTGTTATTGAGAATATTATCCTTTTTCAATAATTTTACTTGATCCCGCGTGAAGGGAGGAGTTGGCAGAAACTCACAAAAAAATCCAATACTTTTGGCTATAAAATAAGGAAGAGGGAGTAATAGGCGCTTAAGTTGAATAATTTTAAGCATGATTTCAAAAAGTTCTTTAAAAGCATATATCTTATCTCCCCCAAGTTCATATATTTTTCCTTGAGATTCTGGTTGATTAGCAGCTGTTATCATAGCCTCTACTACATCCCCGATATAAGCAGGCTGGAGACGTGTTTTTCCTTCCCCTACTAAAGGCAGTACGGGGGAGAAGCGACTTATTTCTGAAAAACGATTAAAGAAGTGATCATGTGGGCCAAATACTAAGCTAGGTCGAAAGATAGTGGCTTGAGGGTATGCCTTAAGAACAGCTTCTTCTCCTTGTATTTTTGTTATTGCGTATACTGATTTTGAGGCAAGATCAGTGTTTAATGCAGACATGTGTAAAAGTCGCTTGGCACCTTCTTTGGCAGCGCTTTTAGCAATAGTTTCTGCTAAATCAATATGAATTCTTTTGAAGGTCGAATTTCCTTTTTCATAAAGGATGCCTACGAGGTTGATCACAATTTCTGAATCTACACAACAAGCTTCTATATCTTGTTTGGCATATGGGTTGATTTTAAGGAGAGTAACTTGGCCAATATGCCCCATTGTTTTTAAGAATAAAGCATGGTCTGGATTGCGAACTGGTACACGAATAATAGCACCTTCACGCGCAAATCTTTGAACAAGACTGCGCCCAATAAACCCTGACCCTCCAAAAATGGTCACTTGTTTTTCCCGCATAAAAGCCTCTTATTTTAACCATAAAGTACCCTATCATAATGAGTTCAAGGCAACAACTTGCTATGAACTGAGGATTTTAACTAAAGAAACTTGGCCTGATCCTTTAGCATGGCTCTTAGGCTGAGATTGATCAGGACTCCAACCACATAAGTGAATTAATTCAAGGGTTGCTTTAAGGCGTTGATGTTCATCCAAGTAACATTGGTGGTAGAATTGTTCCACTAATTTGAATAAGTTTTTTGGTGGTGTTTTTAGAGATCTCTTGGCTAAATAGTTGCTCTCTCCCAATTGTTTAATATCTGTAAACAAACGGTTGAGTGAAGCATAACTAATCTTTAGTAAATCTCGATCAACCACAGGAAGAGAAAAACCAGAATGTTGCATAAGCTCAGCTGCAGTTGCTAGGTCAACCATTGGTATTATACGAGGACTTACACCTCCCGTAAGCGCAATTTCAGCTTGCAAGAGTACTTCTCGTGCTTCTTGAAGGGTATCACCTCCTACAAAGCTAGAAAGAAAAAATCCATCAGGCTTGAGGATCCGCCTATATTCTTCTAACGCTTTAGGAATATTGTTGAGATGATGGAAAGAAGCACAGGATATGGCTAGATCGAATGTGTGTGTTGGAAATGGAAGTTGTTCTTCATAACAGACGGTAGAGTAATAATGAGCGTGAGAAGTAGGTAGGAAGGGAACAAGATTAGCAATCACTATTGATATTATATTTGGATAGTTATGTTTTAGAAATTGTAAAAAACTGTCAGAAAACTCTCCATAGATAAAGATGTTTTTAAAATCTCTTTTTGCAAATTGAAGTCGAGTAATAAGCTCTTTTTCAATGAGATCTATATATAAGTTATCCTTTTGAACAGATTTTGCCGCCTTTATTTTGAGCTGTTTGATACGTCTTAGATCAAAAATAAAATTTGGATTAGGATTTGCCATAGATAAAAGGATACTTTTGTATATGATTTAACGCTAAGTAAGAATCCATTCTACAAGATTTATTTTATTTCTCTTCACTAAATTCTGATAAATCTGAGGCTACCTTATTGCGACTTAAGAATGTGTAAATTGCAGGGACTACAAACAACGTAAAGAGTGTTCCTAATGTCATTCCTCCAACAATTACAAGACCAATAGGTCGACGGCTTTCAGCACCTGCACCACTGGCGAAGGCAAGTGGAACAGCACCTAAAACCATTGCAAATGTTGTCATAAGGATGGGACGTAAACGAAGTCGTGAGGCTTCAACAACTGCTTCAATACGACTTAAACCATCAGCTTTAAGTTTATTAGCAAAATCGACAATAAGAATACCATGCTTGGTAATAAGCCCTATGAGAGTAATCAATCCGATCTGACTGTAAAGGTTAATGGTTTGTCCAAAGAGTTTTAAGAGAAAAATTCCCCCTGCGAGAGATAATGGCACACTAAAAAGTATGATAAGAGGGTCAATATAACTTTCATATTGGGCTGAAAGAACTAAAAATATAAAGACAAGAGCAAGCCCAAAAATTAAAAGAATATTTGAGCTTTCTTCAAGATATCTACGACTTTCACCTGCGAAATCTATACGTGTTCCTTCGGGAAGGACCTTATATCCTTGTTCTTTAATAAGTTGTAAAGTATTTCCAAGGCTAAAGCCATCACGCAGCTTAGCACTGAAAGTAACTGATCGTAATCCTGAAAAGTGCGAAATAGCAGTTGGGGCTAAACGTTTGGAAATTTCAACGATTTCTGATAAAGGAACCATTGTTTCTTTTCGATCTTTGGAGCCACGTAAAAAAACCATCGAAAGATCATCGGCGCTTCGACGATAATCTTCTTCAAGCCATACTTTAACATTATAAAGCTTATTTTCTCGTTTAAATTTGCTAGGCGAGCGACCACTAATAAGTGTATCTAGACTTTCTCCAATTGTTGATACATCAACTCCCAAAGAGGCTGCTTTGTCGCGATCAACAGTAACAACAAGTTCTTGTCCTTCCGCGCCATAGTCTGCATAAATATCCTGAAGAGCTCCTAAACCATGGAGGGTTTTCATAAAACCGTCAGCCATCTCTACAAGTTCTTTATAAGTTTTTGTGGTTTCGATTACAACCTCCACAGGCGTATCAGTCAGACCTCCAACAAGGGATTTACCACCAACGCTTGGTGTAACACTCAATCCTGTAATATCATACATAGGGTCACGCAACCCTTCGACAATTTCTTGACTACGACGTTTCCGTTTCTCCCAAGACGATAAGACACCTAAAATAGTTGATTCTCCTGGAACGTTAACAAGGGTCAATCTCTTTTCCATTTCAGGGATGCCCTTCATAATATTATCAACCTGAAGCATGTACTTATTTGTGAAGTCAATATTAGCCCCATAAGGTGGGATAGCGCGTGCATTGACAATTCCTTGATCCTCTCTCGGGATAAGTTCAGAAGGCATTTCTTTAAAGAGATAGTATCCAAGAGTTGCAATGACAAAACCTGTGCCCAAAATAATCCAACGTTTTGTAAGTGCTCGTTTTAAGGCTGATTCATAAAGAGTATCGATATAATCAAGAGCTTTTCCACTCTTGACTTCAAAAATGTTCCAATACTTGTTGAGAACATTTGTTTCACTATTTATTTTTGCTGCCTTGTGGTGTTTCAATAATCGACTACACATCATAGGAGATAATGTTAAAGCTACGAAACCTGAAATTAAAACTGAGCCTGCTAATGTTAATGCGAATTCGGTAAAAAGTCGGCCGGTTTGTCCTGTCGATAAAGCAATAGGAGCATAAACTGCGGCGAGAGTAATCGTCATTGCAACAACAGCAAAACTGATTTCTTTGGCTCCTTTAAAGGCGGCGGTTATAGGGTGCATTCCGTCTTCAATATGTCGATAAATATTTTCCAGGACAATGATGGCATCATCAACAACCAAACCAATAGCAAGAACAAGGGCGAGAAGAGTGAGTGTATTAATTGTAAACCCAAGCCAATACATTAACGCAAAGGCACCGATAAGAGAAACAGGGATTGTCACAATAGGGATGATCACAGCCCTGAAAGAGCGCAAAAATGCTAAAATCACAAGAATCACAAGGACAGTAGCTTCAAACAGGGTATGATAAACTTCTTGGATTGAGCGCTCAATATAGACTGTCTTATCATTTGCAACTTCCATTTGCATGCCTCTAGGAAGACCTTCTCTCAAGCGAGGAAGTTGTTTTTTTACAGCAAGAGCAATATCAAGTGGGTTTGCAATAGATTGCTTAACCAAGCCGATAGCAACTGCGTTTTTATCATTAAATCTTACGCGGCTGCGTGTGTCGATCGCGTCTAATTTTGCTTCGCCAATGTCTGACAAACGAACGAGATAGCCATCACGTTCAAAAATTATTAAGTTATTAAAGTCTTTTTCTGTTGAAAGGGCTGCTTTTGTCGTAACTGTGATCTCTCGATCTTTTGTAATAATGCGGCCTGCTGGCTTTTCAATATTCTGCTTTTTAAGAGCTTGTGCAACATCTTCAGCTGTGACTTGATATGAGGCCATCTTAACAGGATCAAGGTAAATATGCATTTCATATTCACCACCTCCAAAGATTTCAACGCTCGATACACCATTAATGACTTCAAGTTGGCTTTCTAAGAAGCGTCGCGCATAGTCTGCAATATCTTTCGTGTCATGGCGATCACTATACACCGCGAGGTACATGAATGGAAATGCGTCTGCGTCAGCTTTTTTGATGCGAGGATCACTGACATCATTAGGAAGCTTATTGCGAATACGGCTAATACGATCGCGAACATCGTTTGCTGCTGCTTCAATAGGGCGATTGAGTTCGAAAACAAGGGTAATTCGGCTTTCTTCAACTTCGCTGCTAGAAGTCATCAAATAAAGACCTTCAATACCTGAGAGAGCATCTTCTAAAGGTTTTGTAACTTGAGCTTCAATAATTTCTGGGCTGGCACCTTCAAACTGGGTAATAACGCTGATTTTAGGTTCATCGACATTAGGGTATTGACGCACTTGAAGGCGTGTCCAAGTTACAATTCCTAACAGGATGATAACAAGGCTCATCACAGTTGATAGCACTGGGCGACGGATACAAATGTCTGTTAGGTTCATACTGAATTAACTTTCCTTAAGCATTAATAGTAAGCTTTATTTCTTACCTTGGGGCTCTTTTTTGTTATTGTTCGTATTTTTTGATTCCTGAGAATCATCCTCTTTTTTCAAATCCTTTTCCATACCTTCATAAACCACAGGAATACCATCGCGAATTTTATTTTGTCCAACAGTTACCACAACATCCCCCTCTTGCAATCCGCGGACAATTTCAATGTTATCACCTTCTTGAATGCCTGTCGTAACGGGGAAACGATAAGCAACACCATTAAATACTTTATAGACGTATTCTTCATCACCGCTACTTTCAACAGCGCTTAAAGGCACAACAAGGGCGTTATCTTTAGAACCCACAACAAGATCAACACGCGCAAAGAGGCCGGGCTTTAACATTCTTTTCTCATTGCTTAGGTTCGCACGAACAGCAATACTATGAGCGTGAGGATCAACTTTTGCATCTATGGCTTCAACCGTTCCTGAGAAAGGCTCTTCTTCAAAACCATCAATGACAATAGATAAGGTCTGGCTCACACTCATATATCTTAAGTATTCAGCTGGAACTCTAAAGTCTAATTTCATAGGGTCAACATCAACAATTGTGAAAAGCTCAGTTTGTTCATTAACAGGCGCACCTACACTGATATTATTAAGACTTATAATACCCTCAAATGGAGCTTGTATTAGAGAATCTTCTACTTTTTTTGTTGCAATCTCAACCCTAGCTTCGGCTGCTTTCAGGTTAGCTAACGCTTCATCATAGGACTTTACAGGACCAAATTTCTTTTCGAGCAGTTTTGAAGCTCTGTCATGGGCTGCTTTCGCAAGAATAAGCTTAGCTTCTTCTTCCTTAAGATTTGATTTAAAGTGACGGTCATCAATTTGCATAATAGGCTGATTTGCTACGACTTCTGACCCTCCTTGCACTTTAATCTCAGAGATAAGTCCACTGATTTGAGGTTTTACCGTAACAATCTGATTGGCAGCTAAGGTTCCGACAGTTGTAATATGTTTTGTCAGCGACGCTTTTCTCACATACTCAACTTCGACAGTGACCCCTTTCATCTGGCGTCTGCTTTTTGGGTCTGGGAGGACAAATTCCTTAATAATAATTGCAAAGACTCCCACGATAATAAAACCAAGAAGTATCGCTAATACGCGGTGTTCTTTTAGAAGTTTAAGGATTTGTTGTTTCCTAAAAAAAGTCATTTGATGTTCTTTCATCTCTATTGCCAAGAAAGCTACCTTATCTCATTTAAGAGTTTATGGTAAAATTAAATAATTTCATATTATTCTAAAGTTTTTATTAACAGACCATAAATTTTTTGCAACAATAAGAATTGCATAAGAAAGATGTAGATTTATCATGTTCAATTTGAAAAACCAAACAATTTTGCAAATTCTGCCAGCATTAAATCAAGGTGGCGTAGAAAGAGGAACTCTTGACATTGCTGAAGGTATTTTAAAAGTAGGTGGAAAGGCTTTAGTAATCTCTGCAGGTGGAAAGCTAGAGTCGCAATTAAAGGGAATAGGAGCTGAGCATATAAAACTTCCTCTCAATTCAAAAAATCCCTTTACAATATGGTTAAATATCAAGCGAATACAAAGAATTATTAAAGAACAAAATGTAACTCTTGTTCATGCGCGTTCAAGAGGGCCTGCATGGAGTGCTTATTACGCGACTAAGCGCTTGAAAATCCCTTTTGTCACGACTTTTCATGGGACTTATAATTTTCGCAGTAGATGGAAGAGATATTATAATTCAGTTATGGCTCGAGGGGAGCGAGTGATTGCTGTTTCGCATTTTATTCATGAACATATTGAAAAAAACTATGGAGCTTATACTGATTCAAAAAAAATTAAGATTATTTATCGAGGGGTAGATCTCAACCATTTTTCCCCTCAACTAGTGAGCAAGGAACGTTCTGAAAAACTTAGAAAAGCATGGGGTCTAGAGGTAACCGATTCTCTTATCTTGATGGTCGGTCGTCTAGCGCGTTGGAAAGGACAAGCCGTTTTGCTTGAAGCCCTAAAAAAAATAGGTGACTTTAAAGGTATATGCGTCATTTTAGGAAGCTCTCAAGGTCACGGGAATTATCTAAAAGAACTGCAAGCCTCTGTAAGTAATACTGATTTAGCTCATAAAATAAAATTTATCGAACAATGTAGTGATATGCCTGCTGCTTATAGCATAGCGAACGTGGTTGTTCATGCATCAACAGCTCCTGAGGCTTTTGGTCGGGTTATAGCAGAAGCCCAAGCAATGGGAAAATTTGTTATTGCGAGCAGTTTAGGTGCGCCTAAAGAAATTATCGAGAATGGTAAAACTGGCTCTTTAGTTTCTCCTGGTGATACTTTGGAACTTGCAAGAGAGTTAGTGGCGGCTTTAAATTTATCGCAGGCAAAGCAAAACCAAATCGCTAAAGCTTCACGAAAGCGTGTTCAAGATTCATTTTCTAAACAAGTTATGATTGATGAGACCTTAAAGATTTATACAGAACTTCTACAAAAAAATTAAAAAGTTAATTACAATATAAAAAGAAATAGCTAGAAGGAGTAGATAGAATGGATTTATCTAAATATACTGAAAAAGCGCGAGAAATCCTTCAAAATGCCCAGATGCTTGCTTTACGTGAGGAACATCAACGATTCCTTCCTGAGCATATATTAATGATTTTATTAGCTGATTTAAAAGGACCAATTCCGCGTTTGTTAGAAATAATGTCAGTTCCCTTAAGACCTCTACAAACTGATGTTGAAAACTTGCTTAAAAAACAACCTAAAATTGCTGGACAAGGAGCTGGACAAATTTATTTAGCTCCTGAAACGGTTAAGATTTTTGATTATGCTGAAAAGAAAGCGCAAGAGGCTGGAGATCAATTTATCACTGTTGAACGTCTTTTTGAAGCTTTAGCGGCGGTCAAAAGCCCTGATATAACTCAGATTTTAAACAAAGCAGGAATCACATCTGCTAGGATAGAGAGCGCAATTACAACATTACGGCAAGGCCGTAAAGCTGATAGTCCTTCAGCCGAAGAGTCTTACGAAGTTCTAAAGAAGTATGCCCGAGATATGACCCAATTAGCACGTGAAGGAAAATTAGACCCTGTTATTGGTCGGGATGAAGAAATCCGGCGAACAATACAAGTTCTCTCACGACGGACAAAAAATAATCCAGTTCTTATTGGTGAACCTGGTGTTGGTAAAACTGCTATTATTGAAGGGCTTGCACATCGTATTGTGAAGGGGGATGTTCCAGAAAGTCTAAAAGATAAACAACTTATGGCATTAGACTTAGGTGCCTTGATTGCTGGGGCAAAATTCCGGGGTGAATTTGAGGAAAGGCTTAAGGCTGTTCTGCAAGAGATTTCCAATGCAGCTGGCGAAATTGTTCTCTTTATTGATGAATTGCATACCCTTGTTGGAGCAGGAAAGGCAGAAGGAGCTATGGATGCTTCAAATATGCTGAAGCCTGCACTTGCACGAGGTGAGTTACATTGTGTTGGGGCAACCACGTTAAATGAGTATCGTAAGTATATCGAAAAGGATGCGGCTTTAGCTCGTCGCTTTCAACCTGTTTTTGTTCCTGAGCCAACTGTCCAAGATACCATTTCAATCCTTCGAGGGCTAAAAGAAAAATATGAGCTACATCATGGCATACGCATTACTGATAGTGCAATTGTAGCAGCTGCAACTCTTTCAAACCGATATATAAGTGATCGGTTTCTACCGGATAAAGCAATAGACCTTGTAGATGAAGCTGCAAGTCGCCTTCGCATGGAGGTTGATTCTAAACCCGAGGAACTTGACGAGCTCGATCGACGTATTATTCAACTAAAAATCGAACGAGAAGCTCTCAAAAAAGAGACAGATGAAGTCTCTAAAAGGCGGCTTGCGAGTCTGGAGACGGAGTTAAATGAATTAGAATCAGAATCAAGCAAATTGACAAATGCTTGGCAAAGTGAAAAAGATAAACTTAATCAATCTCAAAAACTTAAAGAACGTTTAGATCAGGCGCGTTCTGAACTTGACATTGCTCAAAGAGAAGGAAATTTAGCGCGCGCAGGAGAACTCGCTTATGGAATAATTCCTAACCTTGAAAAACAGTTAGAAGAAACCCCAAGCAACAACGATTCCTCTCTTTTACGAGAAGAAGTTACAGAAAATGATATCGCAGCTGTTGTCTCTCGTTGGACAGGAATTCCTGTTGATAAAATGTTAGAAGGCGAGCGTGAAAAACTTCTTCATATGGAAGCTTTCTTGCATCAACGAGTTGTTGGGCAGCATGAGCCTATTCTTGCGGTAAGCAATGCTGTAAGACGTGCGCGTGCAGGCCTTCAAGATAAGAACCGGCCAATTGGTTCTTTCTTGTTTTTAGGGCCGACAGGTGTTGGAAAAACTGAACTCACAAAAGCACTAGCTGAATTTTTATTTGATAATGAATCTGCAATGGTGCGTATAGATATGTCAGAGTTCATGGAAAAACATTCTGTTGCTCGCTTAATTGGTGCTCCTCCAGGTTATGTTGGTTACGAAGAGGGAGGAAGTCTAACTGAAGCTATTCGACGCCGTCCTTACCAGGTCATTTTGTTTGATGAAGTTGAAAAAGCTCATCCTGATGTTTTCAATGTTTTATTGCAAGTTTTAGATGATGGTCGTTTAACGGATGGACAGGGACGGACGGTTGATTTTACAAATACAGTCATTATTATGACCTCAAATCTAGGTAGCGAACTTCTGGCAAATCTTGAACCAGGGGAATCCGCAGAAAAAATGCGTGATGGCGTCATGGAAGTTGTGAGGCATGCTTTTAGGCCTGAGTTTCTTAACCGAATCGATGAAGTATTACTTTTCAATCGCTTAGCACCTGAGGATATGAAAGGAGTGGTTGATATTCAGCTGCGTCATCTTGAGAAACTGCTTGAAGAGCATCAAATCACTTTTCATATTGATGATAAGGCGAAAGAGTGGCTTGCCCAAAAGGGCTATGACCCAGTGTATGGGGCACGTCCTTTAAAAAGAGTCATCCAAAAACATCTTCAAAATGAAATGGCTTCGATGATTTTAGAAGGAAAAATTACAGATTCTGTAGAGGTCACTGAAAATAATGGTGCACTCCTTATTAAACCTCAAGCTAAATAAAGTAAGCGTAAGAGTTAAAATTTTAGAAATATACTCAAGCTCAGGTTTGGAGTAAGACGTAATTTTTCATTTTTAGCTCTAAAGTCATCTCCAGTCCTTCCAGAAGAATACGGCTTACTTTTTAATAGAAGCAAAGAAACAATAGATTTGCTTAGCTTCATTTATAAATTTGGCGAGGATTTATTGACAAAAAAGAATTATTTAACTCTATGATCTTTCCGGTTTTATTTAAATTTTTAAGGCTCCTTATTCAAGATTGGGATTCGTTAAAAATCTAAATCTGAATAATGAGAAGCAACACTAATTCCAGGCATTTTGTCAGTGAGAAGTGAACGAAAACTTGGGCGGCACTTGAGGCGACTATACCATTCTTTAGCATCTGGAAATTTATCCCAAGGAACATGTCCAAGAAAGTCAACACATGAAAGATGAGCTGCCGCTGTAAGATCAGCAAGCGATAAGTCATCACCAGCGAGCCAATTACGGCGATCAATAAGCCATGAAATGTAATCAAGATGAAACTCAATGGCAGCTTTACCGGCCCGTAAAGCATTAGAATCTGGACCAGTTTGTTCAAAAAATCGTTTTAATGTCTTCTCATAAACAATAGTGCGTGTAACTTCTTGATTAAACTTGTCATCAAACCAAGCAATCAACCTGCGAGTTTCTGCTCTTTGGAAAAGATCTCTTCCTATTAATGATGGTTCAGGATAAGCTTCATCGAGATATTCACATATTGAGTTGCTATCACATAAGATTTTCTGATTAAGGTCAATTAACACAGGAACTTTTCCAGCAGGGTTAACCTCTAGAAATTCTTCTCGTTTCTTCCAAATAAGTTCTGGTTCTAAGTTTACATCAAGTTTTTTTTCAGCAAGAGTTAAACGAACCTTTCGAGAAAAAGGGCATAAAGGCACATGAAAAAGTGTACGCATTAAGTTGACTTCAAAGTTAATTTTTACTAATGGTAACCATATTCCGCAATCTAACACAGAGAAACAGATGTCTCTATATCAAATTGTTATTCTTGCTATTATTCAAGGAGCAACAGAGTTCCTTCCTATAAGTTCAACGGGTCATCTTATTTTAATTCCTTATCTCTTACGTTGGTTACCTCAAGGACTTGAGCTTGATGTAGCCATGCATGTCGGCACACTTTTAGCAGTTGTCATGTATTTTTGGAGAGATATTTTTCGACTTTTTCAAGGATTCTTCAAAATATTAACAGGTAAAAACACTTTAGACGGGCGCCTTGCACTTTATATTATTTTAGCGACAATTCCTGCGATTATAGCAGGTTTTCTTCTGAGTTCGGGTGGAATTGATAATCTCCGCACAATTGTTGTGGTTGGTTGGATGAGCATTATTCACGGTATTTTGCTTTTTCTTATTGATCGTATTGTTTCTTCAACACAGACTTTACAGGATATGACATGGAAAAAAGCTATTCTTGTTGGATGTGCCCAAGCTCTTGCCTTAATTCCTGGGACAAGTCGTTCAGGGGCTTGTATGACGATGGCGCGTTTATTAGGATTTACACGGCTCGATTCAGCTCGGTTTGCATTTCTATTGTCAGTTCCTGCAATTCTTGGAGCGGCCACTTTGACGGGTTATAAGATGCAAGCAGCTGGCCAAAGTTTCCTGACACAAGAAATGCTGGTAGGCGCAGGTATTTCAGCAATTTCAGGCATTATAGCAATACGGTTTATGATGATTTGGTTGAAAAAATCATCATTTACACCTTTTGTTGTTTATCGGCTTATTTTAGGAATTATCTTATTAGTATTAGCGTAAGAATGTTACAAGAGAGCAAGAAATATAACAATTGCTAAGATTATGATGCCTGTGATTATTCGTTTAATAAGCTCATTTTTGGGTGACTTATTATCATTTGTTGGGAGAGATGTCAGCGAAGATCTTTCTCGTAGGATGAATCCTTTTGAATTATGCTGTTCCATAACCTCTTGACCTATCATACTATTATTTCGATGTATCATATTCTTATCTTTCTTTTAAAGCAATAAAAGGTCTTTGCATAGAGCCTATATATCTTTGACGTGGTCGACCTATTTTTTGAACCGGATCTCCAATCATTTCCCGCCACTGAGAAACCCAACCAACTGTGCGGGCAACAGCAAAAAGTACTGTAAACATTGAGACAGGGATGCCAATAGCTTGTAAAATAATCCCTGAATAAAAATCTACATTGGGGAAAAGTTTTTTCTCAATAAAGTATTCATCTTGCAGAGCAATTTTTTCCAGTTCCATCGCAAGATCAAAAAGAGGATCTTTTTTTACGCCTAAAGCATCTAAAACTTGATGGCAACTTTCCTTTAAAACAACGGCACGTGGGTCAAAATTTTTATAAACTCGATGTCCAAAACCCATGAGGCGGAAAGAATCGTTCCTATCTTTTGCTCGTTTTAAATACTCAGGAATCTGGTCTTTTGTACCAATTTCTTTAAGCATATTTAAAACAGCTTCGTTTGCGCCTCCATGAGCTGGCCCCCAAAGGGAAGCAATTCCAGAAGCAATGCACGCAAAGGGGTTGGCTGCAGAAGAACCCGCAAGGCGCACTGTTGATGTTGAGGCGTTTTGTTCGTGATCTGCATGAAGAATGAAAATTTTATTAATAGCTTGGGCAATAGTTTTATTGATCTGATAGTCATATGACGGTAAAGCAAACATCATATGCAGAAAATTTTCAGCGTATCTGAGGTTATTTCTAGGATAAACAAAAGGTTGCCCCACAGAATATTTGTAAGCCATAGCCGCAATTGATGGCATTTTGGCGATGAGTCGATAAGAGGCAAGTTCGCGCTGCTCGGGGTCTTTAAGGTCAAGGCTATCATGATAAAATGAAGAAAGAGCTCCAACAACTCCTACCATAATCGCCATAGGGTGAGCATCTCTTCTAAACCCTTGATAAAAATTAATAAGTTGCTCATGAAGCATAGTGTGAGTGATGATATTTTGTTCAAAATCTATTTTTTGTGATTGATTTGGAATTTCACCATAAAGGAGCAAATAGGCAACTTCTAAGAAATCACAGTGTGTTGCTAACTCTTGAATAGTATACCCTCGATGCAGAAGGAGACCTTTCTCACCATCGACAAAGGTAATGGCAGATTCGCAGCTTGCTGTTGAGGTGAAGCCTGGGTCATAGGTTAAATAACCCGTTTGTGTGTAAAGTTCACGTATATCCAGAACATCTGGACCTAAGGTGCCAGATAAAATAGGAAATTCAAAAGATTGTTCAATACCATTCTTAGAAAGCGTAAGCTTTGCAACTTGTCCTTGATGAGATAGGGAGCTTGATTTGTTGTGAGATGACATTTCTAGCTTCTTGTCCTCTATATGCCTAATATTGCTATCCTAACACATCTTGCAGGCGACCTAAACACTCTTCCTGACCTAAAACTTCCATAACTTCAAAAATACTGGGGGAGATTGAACGACCAGTAATCGCCGCACGCAAAGGTTGGGCAATTTGGCCAAGCTTTATTCCACGATTTTCAGAAAAAATGCGACACATTTCTTGTAGAGAATCATGAGACCAATCTTTAGCGCCAGTTAATTTGGGTAAAAAATCCTTTAATAAATCTTTAGTATTTTTATCAAGTAATTGAGAAGCTTTATCATCTAAAGGAATAGGTCGCTTATGAACATAAAAAAGCGCGCTATCTGCAAGCTCTATTGTGGTTTGGGCACGTTGTTTTAAGCCTGGCATTGCTGCTTCTAAAGTTGATTTTTCAGACAGGCTAAGTGGTTTTCCAAGCTTCTCTTCGAGGAAAGGGGCAATTAAATTGCTAAGACGTTGATCATCACTTTGGTTGAGATAATGTGCATTTACGCTTTTTAATTTGGCAAGATCAAAACGTGCAGGTGACCGGCCCACATTTTGGATGTCAAACCATCTGATAGCTTGCTCTTGTGAAATGATTTCTTCATTTCCATATCCCCAACCTAAGCGTAGTAAATAATTACACATTGCTTCAGGAAGAAAACCCATGTCTTGATAAGCTTCTACACCGAGTGCGCCATGACGTTTTGAGAGCTTTGCGCCATCATTTCCGTGAATCATTGGAATATGTGCAAAAGTTGGTGTATTCCAGCTCATGGCATTATAGATTTGAATTTGCCTGAAAGTATTTGTGAGATGATCATCTCCTCGGATCACATGGGTAATATTCATATCATGATCATCAACAACAACAGCCAGCATATAGGTAGGTGTCCCATCAGCTCGCAATAAAATCATATCATCAAGTTGATTATTTTGAACACGAACTTGACCTTGGACGACGTCTAAAATACCTGTCTCACCTTCATAAGGAACTTTTAAGCGAATAACAGGCTTAATTCCTGGCGGGGCTTCGCGAATATCACGATCTCTCCAACGACCGTCATAACGGGGTTGCCGTTTTTCTTGCCGAGCTTTTTCTCTCATATTTTCAAGCTCTTCAGGGGTACAAAAGCAATAATATGCTTTACCTTCAGCAACTAACTGATGCGCAATTTCGGTATGGCGTTGAGCTCTTGAGAATTGAAATACAATATCTTCATCCCAGTTTAATCCAAGCCACTTCATACTATCAATGATGGCTTTAATCGCCTCATTAGTCGAGCGTTCACGGTCGGTATCCTCAATGCGTAGCAAGAATTTTCCATTTAAATGCTTTGCATAAAGCCAATTGAAAAGAGCCGTTCTTGCACCACCAATATGTAAATAACCAGTGGGAGAGGGAGCAAAACGAGTGACAACAGTCATATAATTCCTTTAAGATCATTAAGTGCTTATACAATATAATTTTTATTATAACATATATTTGGAATGGCTGCATCTTTTCTAGCAACTAAATTTTCTAGCGTTTTGAGCGAAAAACTCATAGAAGAACGCACTCAATGGATTCTTTGGGCACCGGTTGGGATAGGGACGGGAATACTCATTTATTTTGGGATGCAAACTGAGCCTTCATGGTGGGCTGGATTAATAGGGGTTCTGTTTTCGTGTATTTTTTTGATTTTATTGCGAATTTTAAAAATAGAATATCCTAGTGCATTCTTTCTTGTCTTAATGAGTTTAACGATATTTTCGGGTTTTATGGCCGCTCAATTGCGGACCTATTCTCTTGGAACCTATCTGTTTAATTATCCTTCTCAAGTGCAAACCATAAAAGGAGAAATAAAGAAGATTGAGCAGATGCCAAAAGGTCTGAGGCTTACGCTTGAAAACGTCACCTTGGTGCCGATAAAACTAAGAGATCCTCTTGCTCGTATTCGTATAAATTTTAAAGGAAAAATGCTGCCAGAAGGAAAAAATCTTATCCCAGGTCAAAAAGTGAAATTTAAGGGTGTTTTACTGCCACCAAATGCACCTATAGCGCCGGGTGCCTATGATTTTCGTAAGAAAGCATTTTTTGAGAAAATTTCAGCTGTAGGATATGGGATCACATCCCCTGAGGTGATCGAGAGTTTGGTACAACAAGGATTGAAGGGAAGGGTGCTCATATGGCTAACGAAAATGAGGCACTCATTAACGAGATACCTCAAAACAACAATAGGCGGGAGCTCGGGAGCTATTGCTGCTGCATTGATTACAGGAGATCGTGCAGGTATTTCAGAAGAATTGCGTCAGGATTTTGCTAATTCAGGATTGGCTCATATTTTGGCAATTTCAGGTCTTCATTTGTCCATTGTTGCTGGACTTTCTTTTTTAATTTTTCGTAAAAGCTTGTCTTTTATTCCTTGGCTTGCACTTAGATATCCCATAAAAAAATGGGCCGCAGCTATTGCGATTATTCTGACTTTTTTCTATCTTGTGTTATGTGATTTCGCCATTCCTGCCCAGCGTGCTTTTATGATGACAGCGATCATCTTATTAGCCGTGATAACGGATAGAACGGCAATAACTTTACGCACTGTGGCACTTGCTGCAATCGTCATTCTTCTTCTCTTGCCAGAGTCTATTATCTCGCCAAGTTTTCAAATGTCATTTTCAGCCGTTATTGCTCTTGTAAGTGGCTATGAAATTCTGCGTAAACCTTTAGAAAATTGGCGCACAAATTACCAACAATGGTGGCAAATCTTATTTTTTTATTTATTTGGAGTCACCTTTTCAACTATCCTTGCCACAATAGCAACAACACCTTACATAGCTTACACCTTTAATCGTTTCACCCTTCATTCACTTCCTGCAAACATACTATGTATCCCCTTACTATCATTTATCATTATGCCATCTCTTGTTTTATATTTATTCTTAAGTTTATTTTCTAAGGCCGGCTATATCGCATTTTTCTTACAAAAGGTTATCAGGTTTATGATTGAAATTGCACAGGCGATTTCATCGTGGACAGGTTCAACTCTTCTTGTTCCTTCAATTTCTTCACAGATTCTTCTCGTATTTACATTAAGCTTCTTATGGATTTGTTTATGGAAGACTCAATGGAGGTGGTGGGGAGGGAGTGGAGTTATAATAGCTTTTATGTTGGCAAGTTTCCCAAATAAGCCAGATATTTTTATTGCAGGAGACAAAAATCTTATCTGTATTTTAGATGCAAAAGGAAGAGGTTGGGTTAATTCATTGCAGGCAGGGAGATTTGCGCGTGAGAACTGGCTCAAAATGGTTGCTCTGCAAGAAGCTCAAAAATTCTCGGAAGACAGCGATGATCAATCGCTGGGAGTCTTCAATACAAGCAAAAATTATATCGTTTCTAAAGCAGGAAAAATGGTGACAATTTCTAAAGATCAACAAGAAAAAGATTTTCATAGCGTGAGAGGTGATCTCAAAATTCTTCCTTATATTACGCAAGCTTCAAATATATCGAACGTGATTACAGGATACGATTTAAAAATGAAAGGTGGGCACCTTATTTGGCTTACAAAGAATGACGTTAAGGTTCGTACCGTTCATGAGGAAGTCGGAACGCGTCCTTGGAGTCTTAAGGTTCTTGATCTGAGCGCTAAGCTTGAACATCGCTTTTTACACTAAGCCCTTTTTCTGTTGCAGCTTGTAAAAAACTCTTTAATTCTTGGCTATTAATAGGATTTGATTGGATGTTAAGGGCCTTCAGGTGCTCCATTCTCAATAGATCTGTTAAGATACTTCCATCTGTTAAGCCACAGGCATGAATATCAACAGTTTTTAAATGAGGAAATGTCGCAATAATAGCGCGGATACCTTCATTTCCTAAATTAATACAGCTTGCGTCAAGTCTTTCGAGATGTGTTAACGGAGACAAAGCTTGAATGCCTTTACTCGTGATTCGTTCATTATATTTAATATTAAGGAAGCGAAGTTGTATTAACTGGCCTACATATTCTAACCCTTTGTCATCAAAATTATTTTCACGCAGAATGAGGGAGTCGAGGGTATGAAAAGGAAGTAAAGCCATCAACTCTCTAGTTTCTAAAGAATTTTCTGAGAGATTTAAATGAGTTATATGAGATTGGTATTTAGCTAATATTTCTAACTTTTCCAGATTTATATTCTGGTCTGTGAGATCAAGTTTATAATATTGAGTTCCTTGAATATTGATCGCTGTTATATCTTTAAAGTCTTGAATAATAAATACCCCATCTTCTTCTTCAAGATGAGGATGCAGTTCTAAGATGGGAGTTGTCGCTGGAAGGGAGGCTGATCTCTCGTACGTGGTTTCAAGCATTATAACACTTGCAAAAGTTTCTATAAAAATAAGAGGGGATAAAAAAGTTAATAAAAAAATTCTAAGAGAAGAAAAAATTAACAATGGTAACCTCTTAAATAAATAACCTAGTAAAGGTTACTTTATTTGTACACATTTGTCAAGTTATTCATCTGCTGGGCATAGGGTTGAAATTTTTCCATCCTTCTTTTCATCCCAATTTTTAGTATTGTTAGCCAACATATTTTTTACAATCATATCAACATCAAAGGTTATTTTTAAGGTATGAGTTGGATGACGTGTATATTTTGGTTCAGCTCTCGTAATTTTTTCTCCAACTTGGATCTCTGGAAATTCCATAGTCACAACAATACCATACTTCCCATTTCCCTTGCTTATATCGAGAATAATACTTCCATTCTCAATAGCTTTTTTACCATATGTAAGATAATTACTTATTATCTCTGTATTTAGTAAATAGTAATGATCTCTTTGTAATAGGCGCCTAACTTGGTCTTCATCTATATTAAATTTGCTGGTTAAGTCCTGCTTTATTCTAGTCCGTTGTGAGGTATCTAGAGTTTGCCATTTATTTTTTTTCCAATATTTGTAAATCTCCGGCCCATGCGTACATATTTTATCACTAATATAAGAGATGTCTTGTTGCCTACTAAAGATAGTAGAAGCTATTTCTTTTAATAATACTTTGTCACCATTAATACTGTCATGTGTTATTTTCTGGTCGGAAGCTTCAAGATTTTGGGAAAAATAAACGAGAACTATAGAAGTAAAAGATAAAATAAGAGAATATTTTTTAAAAAAAGAAAACATGTTCTTAACTTATGATAAAATTGATATAATAAAATTATAAAATTTCAATATTAATAAATGATTAATTATAATTTATCGTACGGTGAGGTCTAAAAAATATTTCTATTATATAAATCAAGAATTATTTCTTCTTTAAATCTTGGGCAACATGTTCTGAGTGGAGAAGAGTTGCAATTTTAGCAGCTTCTTCAAATGAAGTATCGGCTTTGAATTGAAGATGGGGCGTGTATTTGATTGTAAGGGTACGTCCTAAGGAATTTCGCAGCTGGTAGCTTGTTTCATTTAATATCTTTACAACAGCCTCCATATTCTTACCTCCCAGAGAGGTGATAAACACTTTGGCATGTTTGAGATCTGGGCTAATACGAACTTCTGTTACAATAACGCTTGCCTCTTCAAGAAGAGGATGGGAATAGTCCCCCCGACTTAGAATTTTTGAAAGGATATGACGAATCTCCTCGCCAACTCGAAGTTGGCGTTGCGTTGGTCCTTGAGAGGAAGATTTATGAGATCTTGGCATAAAGTAAGGCTTTAAATTTAAGCAAGTGCTCTTGCAATTGACTCAATTTCAAAACATTCAATAATATCTCCCTCACGAATATCTTGATAATTTTCAAAGGCCATACCACACTCAAAGCCTTCCCTGACTTCTTTGACCTCATCTTTTAATCGTTTGAGTGTTTTTAAGCTGCCTTCATGAATAACCACGTTGTCGCGTAGCAATCTAACCTTAGCACCTCGTTTCACAATCCCTTCTGTCACATAACAACCTGCAATTTTTCCAGCCTTGGTAATATTAAAGACTTGTCGAATTTCAGCATTTCCCAAGAAATTTTCTTTAAGGGTCGGTGAAAGTAGGCCACCCAGAATTGCTTTAATATCATCGATGACATCATAAATGATTGAATAATAACGTATTTCTACACCATCTCGATGCGCAAGCTCTCTGGCTTGTTGGTTTGCACGAACGTTAAATCCAATGACAAAACCTCCTGACGCTCTTGCTAAAGTAACATCGCTTTCACTAATTCCTCCAACGCCCGAGTATAAAACACGAACTGAAACCTCTTCAGTTGCAAGTTTGTGAATACTGCCCAAGATAGCCTCAAGCGAACCTTGCACATCTGATTTAATCACAACAGCAAGTTCTTTCATGGCGCCTTGTGCAGCAGCATTTTGAATAAGCTGATCCATGGTTGTTTTCCTTAAAGCAGCAGCTTGCTGTGCTTTTAGGTTTTCAATACGTGTATCAACGATTTCTCGAGCTTTTGCCTCGCTTTCAACAACAATGAATAAGTCGCCAGCTCCTGGAGCTCCATTAAAGCCAATAACTTCAATTGGTTGAGAAGGAAAGGCTTGCTTAAGGTTATTGCCACGATCATCGACGAGAGCGCGAACACGACCCCATTCTGTCCCAGCTACAAAGATATCACTAACTTTAAGCGTTCCACGTTGGATGAGAACAGTTGCCACTGCACCGCGTCCTTTCTCAAGCCTTGCTTCAATAACAGCTCCTAAAGCATCGCGATGAGGATTAGCTTTTAAATTCAGAACCTCTGCTTGCAGAAGAATAGCTTCCTCAAGTTTATCGATGTTAAGGCCCGTCTTAGCCGAGACTTCGACAGCGATAACATCTCCCCCCATTTCTTCAAGAACAATCTCATGTTGAAGAAGAGCTGTTCTGACGCGATTAACATCAGCATCAGGTTTATCAATTTTGTTGATGGCAACAATAATAGGGACATTTGCAGCCCGGGCATGATGAATAGCTTCAATTGTTTGCGCCATAATACCATCGTCTGCTGCCACAACTAAGATAACAATATCTGTCACATTAGCGCCACGAGCCCGCATTTCAGTAAATGCGGCATGGCCCGGGGTATCAATAAAGGTAATTTTTTTACCTGAAGGCATAGTGACCTGATAAGCACCAATATGTTGAGTAATACCGCCGGCTTCGTGGGCGGCAACATCTGTCTTACGGATTGCGTCCAAAAGAGACGTTTTGCCGTGATCCACATGTCCCATTACAGTGACAACAGGGGCTCTGGCGACCATGGTCGAAGCATCATCCTCTTGTGCCATCAAAATATTGCCAATATCTTCAGTTTTTGTCCTTTTACAAGTATGACCAAATTCTGTGACGACGATTTCAGCCGTATCTGCATCAATCATTTGGTTAACGGTTGCGAGCACTCCCATGCTGATAAGCTTTTTAACAACTTCAGCAGCGCGAATAGCCATACGATTGGCAAGCTCTTGGACAGAGATTGCTTCTGGAATATTGACTTCACGTACAATAAACTTTGTTTCAATAGGTTCTTTAGGTTTCTTAAACTTGGGTTTGCGTATTCCGCCATTATGACGCCCTCGCCCAAGCTCATCATCTGCCTCAAGAGCCTCTTCAAAGCTAAGACCATGTAATCTTTGCTTAAAATCATGCCGTTTTGTTTCAGTGGTTTCTGGTTTTTTGACAACAGGCTTAGCAATATTCTTTTTTACACCTCGATATTCGCCTTCTTCATCTTCCTCATCGCCTTCATAGGATTTTTTTGGGCGTGCAGGAGCAGTTTGTTCTGTAGTTTTTGAAGGAGTAACAGGAGCGGGAGGAGCTTCTTTCGGACGCTCTTCTTCCATCTTCTGGGGTTGGCGTCTTTCTTCTTCTAGTTTTTGTTGATTTTCAATTTCAAGAAGTCGCAGTGCTTCCATTTCTTCTCTTAATTGTCTTTCTTTAGAAAGGCGTGCTTCTATATCAGGTGCTGATTTTAATGCGTTTTGGACAGCCTTAAGACGGGCTTCAAATTCTGAATCAGTTTTCTCTTCTACTCCTTCAGATTTAATGCCACCTTCGTAACCTTCTCCTTCAGGACCACCAACTTTTTCAAGAGTACGCTTCTTACGTACTTCAACAGCAACTGATTTCGAACGGCCATGAGAAAAACTTTGGCGTATTTGACCGCTTTCAGGAGTTTTTTTCAAAGAAAGCTTACCCCCTAGGGTTAATGTTTTCTTTTCTTTTGAATCTTTTTGTTCCGTCATTACTTTTATCTTTCCTTTAAACGATTCCAAATAGCCTTAAAGTGTCTGTTTATTGACTCTTTTTGGATTTTGTATCCGTTTTCTCAAACCAATGTTCTCTTGCTGTCATAATAAGCTTATTAGCCCCATCTAAATCCATCTTTGGACAAAGTTCAACGAGCTCATCACCTGCAAGATCAGCGAGCCCATCGAGCGTTGTAATGCCTTTTTCTGCGAGCATGACAACAAGCTTGGGAGTTAATCCTTCTAGGTTTTGAAGTGTTTTTTCAACGCCGAGTTCTTGTGAACGTTGCTTAAATTCTTTTTCTTGTTTTGTTAAGAAATTCTTCGCTCGATTTTGAAGTTCTTGAGCTAAGTCTTCATCTAAACCTTCAATGCCAGAGAGCTCGCCAAGAGAAATGTAGGCAATTTCTTCAACATTATCAAAACCTTCTGTTATAAGTAGATGGGCAAGGACATCATCCACATCAAGAGCCTCAACGAATAATTTGGAACGATTCTTAACTTCTTGTGTGCGACGTTCAGATTCAACGGATTCAGAAATAACGTCAATGCCAAGCCCTGTTAGCTGACTGGCAAGACGCACATTTTGGCCTCTGCGCCCAATAGCAAGACTAAGCTGATCATCTGGAACAACCACTTCAACGCGATTGCTATCTTCGTCAAGCACGACTTTGCTTGCTTCTGCCGGAATAAGAGAGTTGACAACAAATACCACCGGATTGGAAGACCAAGGAATAATATCAATTTTCTCACCTTGGAGTTCATTAATCACTGTTGTTACACGGCTGCCGCGTAATCCAACGCAAGCGCCTACAGGGTCAAGGCTTTTATCCGCACTGTAGACCGCAAGCTTAGCGCGAGACCCAGGATCGCGTGCAACAGCTTTCACCTCGATAACGCCTTCGTAGATCTCAGGAACTTCTTGAGTGAAGAGCTTTGTCATAAATTCAGGGTGGGACCGTGATAGGAATACTTGAGGGCCGCGTGGTTCTTGGCGGACATCCATAATATAGGCACGAATTCGATCGCCGGGGCGAAAATTCTCGCGAGGGATTAATTGATCTCTTGCTAAAAGGGCTTCGCTCTGTCCTAATTCAACAATCACATTGCCAAACTCGATCCGTTTGACCTGGCCATTAATAATTTCACCAGCACGATTTTTATATTCTTCATATTGGCGATGTCTTTCTGCGTCACGAACACGTTGAAAAATAACCTGTTTTGCGGTTTGAGCGGCAACACGACCGAAATCAATGGGGGGGAGGTATGTTTTTATGAAAGAACCTATCTCAAGTGAGGGATCAATTTTTTTGGCTTCTTTTAAAGAAATTTGGATCGTTTCATTCTCAATTTCTTCAACAACTTCTTGGCAAGCAAAAACAGTTATTTCGCCACTTTTACGATCAATTTCAGCCCGAATATCCCTTTCATAACCGTATTTTGCGCGCGCAGCCTTTTGAATTGCCATTTCCATGGCTTCAAGGACTTCATCTCGTTGGATGCCTTTTTCGCGAGCAACGGTTTCTGCAACGCTTAAAAGTTCTGTTCGAATTATGCCGGTTGAAGTTGTTGATGTCATCGTTATCGCCTTATTTTCCTAACTTATTACTATCATTAAAATTTAAAGTTGAGGCACCAATTTTGCTTTAAGAATATTGCTATAAGCAATTTCAACAGTCGCCTCACTGTCCTCGGGTTTTAGCAGGATTATCTCCTCTTTCGTTTGAGATAAGGTTCCTTTGAAACGTTTACGCCCTTCAAGAGGCACCACTGTTTCAAGTTTTATCTCAGCACCTTGAAAGCGGACATAATCTTGCAAACTTACAAGAGGGCGGTCAAGTCCTGGAGACGTGACTTCAAGTTGGTAAGCACTTTCAATAGGATCTTCAACATCCAGAAGAGCAGAGACTTGCCGGCTTGCCTTAACGCAATCGTCGATTGATAAAGCACTTAAATCTGTCTTTTCAATCATCACCTGAAGGGTCGGGCGAACTTGTCCTGAGAGTTGAACACGAACAAGATGATACCCTAAACTATTCAGTGTTGGTTCGATGATATCTCTAATTCTTTTTATAAGTTCCATGTGTTGATTACCCAAATAAAAAGGCGGGTTTTTTGACCCACCTTCATTATTTAATGTCGATATTTAAAAGGAATATAAAGGTTTTTTTTGGAAATGACAATAATTTTTTCAATCTTTCCGCTTTCCTTTTTTGTGTGTGTTTCTCATGTACAGGATCTTGACCTTTTCCTGTGCCTCTTGCGCACATTTAGAACCTTCTGGCGTCTATTTACATCTCCTGGCTGCCTGTGAGATCCTTGGGGCAAGCCCAAGGATGACCGTGTGGGTGATACGTCTGAAGCTTGTCATTTAATAACCTTTTATTTTCAATTAGTTCTTTTTTTCCTTTCTTTATGTTGTTTTAATTCCCACTCAGTCCTCACCTCTGAGTTCCAAGGTCCTTTGTTTTCGTCATCCTAGGCCCCCAACGTTGTCATCCTAGGCCCTGTGCCTAAGATCTCAGGTGACCAAAAGATTTCTCCTGCCACCAATCGATGTTTCTCTCCCACATCATACCTCTCACGCATGATGAAGACCTACTAGCATCTATTCATACCTTCTGGTTGCCTGAGATCCTCGGGACAAGTCCGGGAATGACAGTGGAATGGTGGTCTGTCTTTGCCATCACCTTTCGTTGCCTTCATTTCTTGCCTTTTTCATGAGACAAAAAGAGGGCATTCGCTCAAAAAGAACGTTAAAAGGCTTATTCTCTTTAATAATTTAGGTTTTGATTCCCTTTATTATTATTTTTATTGAGACGGTATCGAAAGACTTTATGAAAGAATTACTGACTTATCTCGAGTCATCAGTAAGAGACGAAAATCCTCTCTGACCATCTACTAATAAATTATCATGTCATGCTACAAAATTCAAGAAAAATCCCCCAGATTTGCAAGAAATTTAAAATAAATAATTATTAAAATCAGTAAATTATAAGAGATTATTCTTGAAATAAAACAACTCCCAAAGCACTTAATCGCTCCTTGTTAGAATAACTCCTTGAAAAATAAACTTGATAATTGTTTCATTTTTTTCTTGCAACAGAGAGGCTAAAATGCTACTATATAAAGAATAGGGATTCGGCCATTTCACTTGTTTTTTTTAAGTAGAAAAAAATCAAAAAATCTGGCAAAAAGCTCATATCTCAATATGAGACAGGGCCTGACAGGTTCCATTAACACATGAGGGTATTATGATTGATTTAAGAAAGAATTCATCTATGTTCCGTTCAACGGCTTATTTGATGATGGTGTGCTCGACAGCAGCAATGCTTTCTGGATGTGCCCGTGAAATTTCATCAAATGTTTATTCCGACACCCATGTTGGTGAAGCGTCTCGAACATTTCGTGGTATTGTCGTCAGTGTGCGCGAAGTTGAAGTGACGAATGCTGAAAAACTTCAAGAAAACACGACGGGTATAACCGCAGGTGCTCTTGCTGGTGGGGTTGGAGGCTATCAGTTTGGTGGCGGAAGAGGACAAGTTGCAGCAACGGCAGCTGGTGCTATTCTAGGCGCGGTTGCAGGTGCTTATGCAGAAAAAGCTCTCAGCTCTCAAAATGCCTTTGAGTATATTGTTGAACTCAGTACAGGAGAGATGCGGACGGTTGTTCAGGGTAAAGATACAAAATATGCGCCTGGCCAACGAGTTCTTTTAATTGTAGGTCAAGAAGGACGTTCTCGTATTATTCCTGATAGTTCGACGGCACCTCAGTATGCGCCGACAGCTCCATATCCTCAACCAGCACCGCGCTACAATTCAGCGCCTCATTATGCTCCGGCTGCGCAATATCCTCAGCCTGCGCCCCAATATAATGCTGCACCCCAGTATTATCCGAGTGAAAACCCTAATGCGCCTTATAGGGCCGGTCCCGTTCACGGATATTAGGGATAAACTTAATTTTTCCTCATGACTTTCTGAACCGAAGGTCAGGAGGAAAGTTAAAACCTCTATAAAATGAGTTTACAGAGGTCATGCTTAGCTTTTAACAATTTTAGGTAGACAATGATTCCACTTCGTAACCTTGCTATTATCGCCCACGTTGACCATGGGAAAACCACACTTGTTGACAGTTTATTTCGTCAAAGTGGGGTCTTTCGAGAAAACCAAGCTGTGGCCGAACGTGCAATGGACTCAAACGATCTTGAGCGCGAGCGTGGTATTACCATCCTTGCAAAGTGTACCTCTATTGTATGGAATGATGTTCGTTTAAATATCGTTGATACGCCTGGACACGCTGATTTCGGGGGAGAAGTTGAGCGAATCCTCAGCATGGTTGATGGCGTTGTTCTTTTGGTAGATGCGGCAGAAGGCCCGATGCCACAAACAAAGTTCGTGGTGATGAAAGCCTTAAAACTTGGCTTACGTCCGATTGTGGTGGTCAATAAGGCTGATCGTCCAGATGCCCGGGCTGATGAAGTTTTGAATGAAATATTTGATCTTTTTGTGTCATTAGATGCCAATGAAAAACAACTTGATTTCCCCGTCATCTATGCCTCTGGTCGTGATGGATGGGCCGCTCGTCATCTCACAGATCCACGTGGTGATTTAACGCCTTTATTCGAGACGATTATTGATTTTATTCCTGCCCCGAATGTCGATCGTGAAGCACCTTTCTCAATGTTAGTGACGACTTTAGAAACCGATCCTTATTTGGGACGTATTCTCACTGGCCGCGTTCAGACAGGTGTTGCGCGTCTTAATATGCCTGTTAAGACGTTGCGTAACTCTGGAGAGCCTCTTGAAAATGCTCGTCTTACAAAGATTCTTGCTTTTAGAGGACTTAAAAGAGAGCCTGTTGAGGAAGCATTCGCAGGAGACATTATCGCCGTTGCAGGCCTTGAGCAGACAACGGTGGCAGATACTATTTGTGTGCCCGAAGTGACAGATCCCATTCCAGCGTTGCCTATTGATCCACCAACCTTAATGATGACATTTTCAATCAACGATTCGCCCTTGGCAGGACGTGAAGGAAAGAAAGTAACTTCTCGTATGATTCGTGATCGTCTTTTGAGTGAAGCTGAAAGTAATGTGGCTATTCAGGTGAAGGAAAGTGAAGATAAGGACTCTTTTGAAGTCGCTGGACGCGGTGAATTACAACTTGGAATCCTTATTGAAAACATGCGTCGCGAAGGATTTGAGCTTTCGATTAGCCGCCCTCGCGTGGTGTACAAAACAGATGAAACAACAGGGCAACGACTTGAGCCGATTGAAGAAGTACAGATCGATGTGGACGAAGAGTTTTCAGGTGTTGTCGTTGAAAAGATGGGCTTCAGAAAAGCCGAGATGAAGGACATGCGCCCCTCTGGCGGCGGAAAAACCAGAATTACTTTCCATGCGCCTTCACGCGGCCTTATCGGCTATCAAAGTGAATTTATGACCGATACAAGAGGCACGGGTATTCTAAGTCGCCTTTTCCATTCTTATGCGCCTTATAAGGGGGCAATTATTCAGCATAGAAATGGCGTGCTTATTTCCGTGGGGTCTGGAAAGGCTGTGGCTTATGCGATCTTTAACCTCGAAGATCGAGGGATTTTCTTTATTAATCCTGGAGATGAAGTTTATGAGGGAATGGTCATTGGCGAAAATAATCGTCAGCAAGATTTGGAGGTTAATCCGCTTAAAGCAAAACAGCTCAGCAACGTGCGTGCCGCAGGTAAAGATGAGGCTATCCGGTTAACACCCCCCAAAGTCCTAACGCTTGAGCAGGCGCTTTCTTATATTGAAGATGATGAGCTGGTTGAGGTCACCCCGAAATCAATTCGTCTTCGGAAGCGTTTTTTGGATCCAAATGAGCGGAAACGGTTAAGCCGCAATAAGGAAGATTAAAAACTTAATCATATTCTCGCGGTTAAATTGTTGGCGCAGTTTGACAATGGTAAGGAAGTATATGTAGGTTAAAAAAAAAGACCTAATGATCTTCTGTGTTTTAACTAGCCTTAATGTGTGAAGAATGACTCTCAATACACTTAGTATTCGCGGTGCTCGTGAACATAATTTAAAAAATGTGGATGTTGATATCCCGCGCAACCAGCTTGTCGTAATTACAGGCTTGAGTGGTTCGGGAAAATCATCGCTTGCTTTTGATACAATTTATGCTGAAGGGCAAAGACGTTATGTCGAGAGTCTATCTGCTTATGCGCGCCAGTTCTTAGAATTGATGCAAAAACCGGATGTTGATTCCATTGAAGGCCTGTCTCCCGCCATTTCAATTGAACAAAAGACAACATCTAAAAATCCGCGCTCAACGGTTGGCACAGTGACCGAAGTTTATGATTATTTGCGTCTTCTCTTCGCACGAATTGGAATTCCTTACTCGCCTGCGACAGGCCTTCCTATTGAAAGCCAAACAGTCTCTCAGATGGTGGATCGGCTTTTGAGCTGCCCAGAAGGGAGCCGTTGGCTCTTATTAGCTCCGATCGTTCGGGGGCGAAAAGGGGAGTATAAAAAAGAAATTGCTGAGATGCAAAAACGGGGATTCCAACGGGTTAAAATCGATGGAAAGCTTTATGCGATTGAAGACGCGCCAGCTCTTGATAAGAAGCTTAAGCACGACATTGAAATCGTTATTGATCGTGTTGTTATTAAGGAAGAAATTGCCACACGGCTTGCAGATAGTATTGAAACGGGCTTAAAGCTTGCTGAAGGCATTCTTTTTGCCGAGAATGCCGATACAGGAGAGCGACTGACGTTTTCCGAGAAATTTGCATGCCCCACATCAGGCTTTACCATTGAAGCGATTGAGCCACGCCTTTTTTCCTTTAACAGTCCGTTTGGTGCCTGTCCTGAATGTGATGGGTTAGGGGCGCGGATTCAATTTGATCCACAGTTGGTTGTCCCTGATCCCATGAGAACGCTTGAGCAAGGGGCTATTGTGCCTTGGGCCAATTCCTTTTTTATGTATTATCTTCAAACGCTAGAATCTGTTGCAAAAGCATTTAAAGAAGATATCCATACGCCGTTCCAACAGCTGAAAGAAGAAACGCGAGAGGCCATCCTTTATGGCACGAAAGGAAAAGAAATTACTCTTTCAATGATGGATGGAACAAGATCTTTTCAACAAAAGAAACCTTTTGAGGGGGTTATCCCTCATTTAGAAAGACGCTATCGAGAAAGTGAGAGTGCTTCTCGCCGGGAAGATCTAGAGCGTTTTCAAATGAGCAGCCCTTGTGAAGTTTGTCATAGTTATCGTCTCAAGCCTGAAGCTTTGTCAGTAAAAATTAATGAAAAGCATATCGGTCAAGTGACTGAGCTTTCAGTCGCCGAAGCGGTTAAGTGGTTTCAAGCGCTCGCTCCAAGGCTCACCCAAAAACAGCAGGAAATAGCGCATCGGATTTTAAAAGAAATCAATGAACGATTAGGGTTCTTAAATAATGTTGGATTGGGATATCTGACATTATCGCGTTCCTCAGGGACTCTTTCAGGTGGAGAAAGTCAACGGATTCGCCTAGCTTCCCAAATTGGTTCAGGCCTTACTGGCGTGCTTTACGTCCTGGATGAACCATCCATAGGCCTCCATCAGCGTGATAATGACCGTTTGCTAGAAACTTTACGGCGACTTCGAGATTTAGAGAATACAGTGATCGTTGTTGAGCATGATGAAGATACTATTCGGGCGTCCGACTATCTTATTGATATGGGGCCAGGCGCAGGAATTCACGGCGGTGAAATCGTGGCTCAAGGAACACCTGATCAGGTGATGAAAGACCCTAAAAGCCTAACAGGTGCTTATCTTAATGGGAAGAAATTGATTCAAGTGCCAGCTGAGCGCCGTCAAGGGAATGGGAAGTTTTTAAAAATTAAAGGCGCTAAGGCTAATAATCTTAAAAATCTGACAGTTGAATTTCCATTGGGAACGCTCACCTGTGTGACTGGCGTTTCGGGTGGTGGAAAATCATCCCTTGTGATTGAAACGCTTTATAAAGCGATTGCACGTCAACTGCACGGCGCTCGTGATCTTCCTGGTGAGTATGGTGCTATTGAAGGTCTTGAAGCTATTGATAAAATTATTGATATTGATCAATCTCCAATTGGGCGTACACCACGATCAAATCCTGTCACTTACATCGGTGCATTTACCTCTATTCGCGAATGGTTTGCGGCTTTACCAGAAGCAAAAGCGAGAGGTTATCAGCCTGGGCGCTTTTCTTTTAATGTGAAAGGTGGGAGATGTGAGGCTTGTGAAGGAGATGGCGTTTTAAAAATTGAAATGCATTTTCTTCCAGATGTATATGTTGAATGTGACCAATGTAAGGGGAAACGCTATAACCGTGAAACTTTGGAAGTAAAATATCGAGATAAAACAATTTCGGATATTCTTGATATGACAGTTGAAGAAGGGCTGGAATTTTTTCAAGCAACACCTTCTGTGCGAGATAAACTCTCAACCTTGCAAAAGGTTGGTTTGGGGTATATTCATATTGGGCAACGAGCGACAACTCTTTCTGGTGGCGAAGCGCAACGAATTAAGCTTTCGAAAGAACTTTCTAAACGAGCAACAGGACGCACACTTTATATCTTAGATGAACCAACGACGGGCCTACATTTCGAGGATGTTAATAAGCTTTTAGAAGTTCTTCATTCTCTTGTTGATCAGGGCAATACCATCATTGTTATTGAACATAATCTCGAAGTCATAAAAACAGCCGATTGGGTCATTGATTTAGGGCCTGAAGGGGGCCATGAAGGTGGGCGTATTGTAGGAACTGGGACGCCTGAGGTTCTTGCAAAAATTCCTGAAAGCTATACGGGAAAGTATCTTAAAAAATATCTGTAAGTTACTTTTTTTGAGCTCTTGGGTGTACTTGAGAGTAGAGTTCCATCAACTTTGAATCTGCAATTTCTGTATATCGTTGAGTTGTAGAAAGTGAGACATGACCTAAAAGTTCTTGAATGGTTCTAAGGTCTCCACCAGAGGCAAGAAGATGTGTTGCAAAGCTATGTCTCAGACTATGAGGTGTCGCTGATTCAGGAAGTCCTAATTGAAGACGTAAATGACGTAATTCCTTCTGTGCAATACCAGGATTTAATCTTTTTCCCTTAGCGCCGATAAAAAGGGGATCTTTTGGAGTGCACGCAAAAGGAAGTAAGGAAAGATATAACTCAATTCTTTTTAAAACTTCGGGAAGGAGAGGGACAAGCCTTTCTTTGTTGCCTTTTCCTCTAACCTTTAAATTAAGTTGATTATGCTGAATGTCGCTTTGATGAAGCCCTAAGGCCTCAGAAATTCGCAAGCCCGCGCCATATAATAAAGCAAATAAGGCTTGATTTCTGGCGTTAATCCACTCTTCTTGGAGAGAAGATTCAGCCTCAACGATGCTAAGAGCATCATCCGTTGCCAAAGGGCGAGGAAGCGTTTTTGGAAGCTTAGGGGTCTTGATTCTTTCAAAAGATTGATTTTCAAATTGATAATGCCGATGAAGATAGCGCATAAACGAGCGTATTGAAGATAAAGCTCGAGCGTTAGAACGGTTGGAAATCTTTTTTGTCGCGCGGTGAGTTAGATAAGCGCGTAAGTCTTGTAAACTAACTTTTTTAAGGACATCTAACGTCATAATTTCTTGATGATATTGAGGTAAGAAGGAAAAGAAAGCGGCTAAATCCCTGCTATAATTTGAGACGGTATGAGGAGAAACATTCTTTTCAATGGTAAGCCAGTTAAGCCATTCTTGAATATAAGGCTGCAGACTAGGGCTAATAACCTGGCTCGGAATGAGGTCAAAGGGGGGTGTTTCTCTCTCCACCATTTATTCTTAAAGAATAGTTTGTCCTGTTGTTTTCCAATCTTTTAAAAAGGCTTCAAGGCCTTGATCGGTCAGAGGGTGATTGTAAAGTTGGCGAAAAGTTTTTCCCGGGAGTGTTACAACATCTGCCCCAATTTTAGCAACTTCAAGGACATGATAAGGATGGCGGACTGAAGCTGCAAGAATTGCTGTTTCAATCTCAGGGTAATTATCATAAATAAGTCGAATATCTCGAATCAGTTGTAGCCCATCCATGCTAATGTCATCGAGACGACCTAAAAATGGTGATATAAATGCCGCGCCCGCACGCGCTGCGAGAAGAGCTTGCGTTGCTGAGAAACATAAAGTAACATTCACCATAGTTCCTTGATCTGACAAAGTCTTGCAGGCTTTTAGCCCATCAAAAGTGAGTGGAACTTTGATGGTAACTTGTTCACTAATTTGAGTGAGAACAGCAGCTTCTTGCATCATTTCAGGATAAGTAGTCGCTGTGACTTCGGCGCTTATAGGACCTTCAACGATGGAGCAGATTTCAGCAATAACCTTTTTAATTTCTTGGCCAGATTTAGTAATTAAACTAGGGTTTGTTGTGACGCCAGAAATAAGGCCTGAGTCAGCGAGATCTCGAATTTCACGAATATCAGCGCTATCGAGGAAAAAATTCATGAAGGGTTCCTTTCGTTCTTTTGGCGAAAGTATAACGATACTGAAGGATAAGAGATAGAGAAATATCTTAAAAAATTAATGATGCAAAAAGTAGGTGTTCTTCTTCCGATTCCTTTAAGTCAGGTTTATGATTATGTTGTTCCTGAAAGCATGTCTCTTGCAGTGGGGGATATGGTGCTGGTGCCATTTGGCTCAAGAAGACTTTATGGTGTCGTTTGGAGAATTTCTGATTTTCCAGAGACGTCAAAGCCTCTTAAAGAAGTTTATAATAAATTTGATTTACCAACAATTTCCTCGGCTAACCTAGAGTTTATTGAGTGGGTTGCAAACTATACTTTAACGCCCCTAGGGGCCATGCTTAAATTAATGCTGAGCGTGCCTCAAGTTTTCAAAAGTTTAAAGCGGCAATCAAAAAAGATTAATAAAGGTTTGACGCCTCATCCTGATTTTTCTCCTATTCAATTTTCATC
Organism: Candidatus Paracaedimonas acanthamoebae; assembly: GCA_000743035.1. GTDB lineage: Bacteria > Pseudomonadota > Alphaproteobacteria > Caedimonadales > Caedimonadaceae > Paracaedimonas > Paracaedimonas acanthamoebae. Next base: position 1,032,691 of record CP008936.1, on the reverse strand, counting down.
TGCCCAAGATCTAACATATCAAGAACTTAAATCGAGGCTTGAACAAGGATATTCAGTGTCCGTCTTGGACGGTGTCACAGGCTCTGGAAAAACAGAAATCTATCTTGAATTAATTGCTGAGGTTCTGAGACGACATCAGCAAGCTCTCGTGTTGTTGCCTGAAATTTCTTTATCGCCTCAAATGATTGAGAGGTTTGCGAAAAGGTTTGGAGCCAGCCCTTCACTCTGGCACTCCTTATTAACGCCCGCTCAGCGTCGAGAAACATGGAAACAGATTGTTAAAGGAGAGGCTAAGGTTATTATAGGGGCGCGTTCAGCGTTATTCCTTCCTTATTCAAATTTAGGGTTGATTGTTGTGGATGAGGAACATGAACAAACGTATAAGCAAGATGAAGGGGTTATTTATCAAGGGCGGGATATGGCTGTGGTTCGAGCCTCGCTTGAGCGTATTCCAATTATTTTAGCTTCTGCGACGCCTTCTTTAGAAACGCATTATAATTGCCACCAAGGACGCTATCATAAGGTTACTTTGGAAAGTCGATTTGGTGAGGCCTCTCTTCCTGAGATTGAAGTTATTGATTTGAAAGAATCAAAATCAAAAGAGTGGATTTCGGCCCCTTTATTTCATGAGATCAATAAAACGACCGCTGCTGGGGAGCAAGTCCTCTTATTTCTAAACAGGCGGGGATATGCTCCTTTGACATTATGTAGTGCCTGTGGGACGAAAGTTGAGTGTCCTTTTTGTACAGCATGGTTAGTTGATCATCGTGTACAGGGAAGGCTTGTTTGCCATTACTGTGGTCATGCAGTCACTCAGTTGAAAGAATGCATGAGCTGCCATGCAAAAGATAGTTTTGTTGCTTGCGGTCCAGGTGTTGAGCGTTTAGCAGAAGAAGTCGCTGGACGATTTCCTCATCTTAATTATTGTATTATTTCCAGTGATCTAATTTCAAATGTGCAAGAATTGGGCCTTGTATTATCAAAAATAAAAATAATGAAATTTCGATTATTATTGGGACTCAAATGATCGCTAAAGGACATCATTTTCCCCATCTAACACTTGTGGGTGTTATTGATGCAGATCTTGGGCTTCAAGGAGGGGATCTTCGAGGAAGTGAAAGGACCTACCAATTACTTCAGCAAGTTGGGGGGCGAGCAGGGCGTGAACAAAAGCCTGGGAAGGTTTATCTTCAAACTTACTATCCCGAACATCCCGTGATGCAAGCGCTTATAACGGGCAATCGTGAGCAATTTATTGAGCAAGAACTCTTCATGAGAGAAAGCAATTTAATGCCACCTTTTAGTCGCCTAGCAGCCTTAATTCTCACAGGCATGGATGAAGAAAAGGTAAAGCAAGAAGCTCTTCGACTTCTTAGTGTTGTTCCTAAAGATAGTAGTGTAGAAATTTTAGGGCCTGCTCCATCGCCTATTTATATGATTCGAGGACGTTACCGATGGCGCATTCTTGTGAAAGCGCCTCGTGGCTATAATTTACAAAAATTTTTAAAATTATGGCTTTATTCTGTCAAGTTTCCGTCTTCGTTGCGTCTTAAAATTGATATTGATCCCTATAATTTTTTATAAGTTTTATTATATAACTTAATCAGGAGGGAGGCGTTTTATCAAAAAAGATAAAGAGAAAGCTTTCATTCATTCAAGGTTACGAGGGTAAAAAGAAAGAGCAAAGATTTTATAGATGGTTAGATTTGTTCACATTGATAATAAGGAAATAAAAACGGCGCTTGAAACGCCGTTTTCTATAAAGAGATCTTAATTAAGATATTTTTTTTAAAGTTGTTAACAAATAAAGGCCTGACAAGGCCACTATACTATAAATAAGCTTAACCAAAATAGGAATACTTCCAAAAAGAACTTCAACGATATTAAAATGGAAAAGTCCAACTAATCCCCAATTTAAGGCTCCAATAATAACAAGAATTGTGGATATTGTTGGAATTAATGGTTTAATATTCATGGCCTCTCTCCTTTAGTTTAAGAGTTTCCTATATGTTTATTATACCATATATGTAGTAATTATTTTAAATAATTATAATTTTAAAAATCTTTATTATTTCAACTAAATGCTTTTTAATTGAATTATTTTGATATTTTTTTGTAAGGAAATAATTGTATTTAGAGAATACATATCGGAAATCAATGTACACAAAGCTTGACTTTTGCTGGGATAATCTCTAGAAGGAAAGCATTATATAAACGTCAGTCAGCGATATTCGCCCACTGACGTATTTTTTGTTGGATAATTAATGTTTAATAATTTAAGCCAAAAACTTGGTGAAATCTTAGATAAATTAAAAAAAAGAGGCGCTCTCAGTGAAGCTGATGTTGAGGCTGCTTTAAGAGAGATTCGTATTGCGCTTCTTGAAGCAGATGTTGCTCTACCTGTCGTTAAAGATTTTATAGCGCAAGTTAAAGAGCGAGCTGTAGGCCAAGAAGTTATTAAGAGTATTACACCTGGCCAAATGGTTGTGAAAATTGTTCATGATCAATTAGTTGAAGTTCTAGGGAGTGAAAATGTAGCGCTTAACCTTGTGACAAACCCGCCAGCCATTATGATGGTTGTTGGTTTGCAAGGGTCTGGTAAAACAACATCAACGGCTAAAATTGCTCGGTTCTTAAAAACAAGAAAGAACAAAAAAGTTCTTATGGCTTCTGTTGATGTCTATCGCCCTGCAGCCCGAGAGCAACTTGAAATTTTGGGGAGTCAAGCTGAGGTTGATACGTTAGAAATTATCAAAGACGAAAAGCCTCTAGAAATAGCTAAACGTGCTTATAGTAAAGCAAAGCTTGAGGGCTATGATGTTCTTTTGCTTGATACAGCTGGTCGCCTACATATTGATGAAGAGCTAATGGAAGAGTTAACTGCTTTAAAAAAGGCAGTTAATCCAATTGAAACGCTTTTGGTAGCGGATGCCATGACAGGACAAGACGCCGTCAATATTGCACGGAATTTCCAAGAGAAAATTGGTCTGAGTGGGCTTATCCTCACAAGAGTGGATGGAGATGGTCGTGGGGGCGCGGCCTTGTCTATTAAGGCGATCACGGGATGTCCCATTAAGTTATTGGGTATTGGTGAACATCTTGAGCAAATAGAAGAATTTCATCCTGAACGTATTGCAGGACGTATTCTTGATATGGGAGACGTCTTAGGGCTTGTTGAAAAAGCTGTCGAAACAATTAATCGTGAGGAAGCAGAAGAGCTTGCACGAAAAGCTGGAAAAGGTGAATTTGATTTAAACGATCTTGCTTCTCAATTACGGCAAGTGTCAAAAATGGGGGGAATGGGGAGTCTTCTTTCAATGTTGCCTGGTGTCGGGAAAATAAAAGAACAAATCCAAGGTGCCGGCATTAGTGATCAACTTGTTAAAAAACAATTGGCAATAATAAGTTCTATGACCCTTAAAGAGCGAAAAAATTATAAACTCTTGAATGGATCACGACGACGACGCATCGCAGTTGGCTCGGGGACAACAGTTGCTGAGGTGAATCGTCTATTAAAGCAGTTTCAAGATATGCGTGATATGATGAAAAGAATGTCTAAAATGGGGGAAAAGGGGTTTAAAAGGCAAGGCCTAAGAGGATTATTAGGAAGATAAGTAAAGTTAATATTAAATATCAACAAAAGTTAAGGAGAAAAAAATGTCATTAAAAATTCGTTTAGCACGTGGTGGCTCAAAAAAGCGTCCTTTTTATCGTGTTGTTGTTGCAGATTCAAGAAGTCCACGTGATGGTCGTTTTATTGAAAAATTGGGAACTTATAACCCAATTCTTGCCTCAGACCATCCACAACGTCTTGTGTTGAATCAAGATAGGATTAAGCACTGGTTAGGTGTAGGTGCAGAGCCAACAGATCGTTTGGTTCGTTTTTTTGGACAGATGGGGCTCGTAAAAACCTCTAAATTTAACAATCCACAAAAAGCGACGCCAAAGAAGAAGGCACAAGAGCGCCTGAAAGCAGCTGCAGAAGCTGCGAAGCAAGCAGCCGAAGCCCAAAAAGCAGCTGAAGTAGAAGCAACCGCTGCAGAGAATGCTTCTGAGGTCGCTGCTGAATCAGCTGCAGAAGCATCTACAGAAGAAGCTAACGCTTAAAGTTGTTAAGAAAGTCCCCTGGTTTAATGCCAGGGGCTTCTCTAAGGTTTGAATAGTGAGCCAATCTACGTCACGTATTTTAATGGGAGTCGTTCATTCGGCTCATGGGATTAAGGGGCAAGTTAAGATAAAAGTATTTGCGGCCTCACCAACTTCTTTTACGGAATATGGTTATTTTACGGACAAAGAAGGGAAAAGCTCTTTTATTTTTAAAGATTATTACTTATTCAAAGAAGATATGATTATTGCTGCATTAAAGGGAATCCAAGATCGTACCCAGGCTGAAGAATTAAAAGGGACTGAGCTTTATATTGCAAGAGAACAACTTCCTCCCACTGAAGAAGAAGAATATTATTATCAAGATCTAATTGGTTTAGAGGTTCTATCGCAGACAGGAGATTTGCTGGGGAGCGTCGTCTCAGTCTACAATTTTGGAGGGGGGGATTTGATTGAAATAAATCTTTCTAACACTCGAGAAGTGGTTGTATTGCCGTTTACTAAAGAAGCTATTCCAAAAGTTTCTATTTCAGAGAGCTGCCTTATTGTGAATGAAGAGTTATTAGTGCAATTGCGAACGAGTAAAAAAAGCGAGTAAAATTTTAATGGCCTGCTTATTTTCGGCTAAAATCTTTACAATATTTCCTGAAATGTTCCCAGGACCTTTGGGGGTATCACTTGTCGGGAGGGCATTACAGAATAATATTTGGTCTTTAGAGGCTGTGAACCTTAGAGATTATGCAAATGATAAGCATCGTTCTGTCGATGATACAGCTTTTGGTGGAGGACCAGGGATGGTGTTACGTCCCGATATTATAGACGCTGCTTTGATGGCGCATTATAGGACTCGACCAAATACCTTGATTTATCTTTCGCCACGTGGCATACCATTGACACAAGAATATGTAAAAAAGCTTGCCAATCAATCTCACTTAGGATTATTGTGTGGACGCTTTGAGGGTATTGATCAGCGCGTCTTAGATGCGTGGCATATTGAAGAGGTAAGTCTAGGAGATTTTATTCTTTCAGGCGGTGAAGTTGCTGCAATGGCTCTTTTAGATGCGGTTGTGAGGCTTTTACCTGGAGTTCTTGGTGAGCAGGAGTCTCTTAATGAAGAGAGTTTTACTGAGAACTTATTGGAATATCCTCAGTATACAAGGCCTCGAAATTGGAAAGGTCATTTGGTGCCAGAGATATTATTAAGTGGGCACCATGAAAAAATTAAAGCTTGGCGGAAAGCTGAGTCGGAAAAGTTAACACGTGAGCGGCGTGTCGATTTATGGCAGCGCTATAAGGCGGCTCAGCAAGAGAGAAAGGATTAAAGAATGAACACTTTACAAAAATTTGAGCAGGAACAAGTTGATTTATTAGTAGCAAATAATCCTGTTCCCGAGTTTTCTCCAGGCGATACTTTAAAGGTTCTTGTAAAAGTGGTCGAAGGTGAACGTGAACGGACTCAGGCTTATGAAGGGGTCTGTATTGCACGCAAGAGTGCGGGTATTAACTCATCTTTCACAGTACGTAAACTCTCTTTTGGTGAAGGTGTTGAGCGTGTTTTTCCTCTTTATTCTCCAAATATTAAGATAGAAGTTGTTCGTCGCGGTCAAGTTCGTCGCGCAAAACTTTACTACCTTCGTGGTCGTACCGGTAAAAGTGCTCGTATTCCTGAAAAGAGCTACTTTCATGATGCCAAGAAGAATTCTGAGAACAAAAAAGCAGCTAATTCTGCTAAAGAAGCTCTTTAAAGAGAGCTAGGTAAGAGCTGAAGCATTGCTTTGGCTCTTATTTTAATCCTTAAAGAATTTGATTTGAAATAGGGAGTTTCAAACTTGGTAACAACAGTTTCCCAGAAAACCAATTCAACGGTGCTTAAAACGGTTCCTATGACACAGGCGGAACTTCTAAAATATTACCGAGATATGCTTTTAATTAGGCGTTTTGAGGAACGTTCAGGTCAATTATATGGGATGGGCCTTATCGCTGGGTTTTGCCATCTGTACATTGGTCAAGAAGCTGTTGTGGTGGGGATACAAGCTGTTCTTCAGCCTCAGGATACAGTTATTACGGCCTATCGTGATCATGGCCATATGTTGGCTTGTGATATGGATCCAAAAGGAGTTATGGCTGAGTTAACAGGACGCATCGGCGGCTATTCAAAAGGTAAGGGTGGCTCGATGCATATGTTTTCTCGGGAGAAAAATTTCTTCGGGGGGCATGGCATTGTTGGTGCACAAGTGCCGTTAGGTACAGGACTTGCTTTCGCCCACAAATATCGTGGTGATGGCGGTATATGTACAATTTATATGGGGGATGGAGCTGTTAACCAAGGCCAAGTTTATGAAGCCTTCAATATGGCGGCTCTTTGGAAGCTTCCTGCTCTTTATATCATTGAGAATAATGGTTACAGCATGGGAACATCTATAACTCGCCATGCTGCTGGTCAGCATCTGTATGAACGCGGTATTGCTTACGGAATTCCAGGCGAAGAAGTTGATGGAATGGATGTGCTTGCTGTCAAAGCAGCAGCTGAGAAAGCAGTACAGTATGTGCGTGAAACAAATAGCCCTATGATCCTTGAAGTAAAAACGTATCGTTATCGGGGGCATTCGATGTCAGATCCTGCAAAATACAGGACGAAAGAAGAAGTTGATAATATGCGTCAAAATTTTGATCCTATTGAACGGGCAAAAGCACTTTTGATTTCGGAGTTTAGTGTAGCAGACGAAACTTTTTCGAGTATCGAAAAGGAAATTAAGGAAATTGTGCTTGAATCCGTAGAATTCGCTCAAACAAGTCCTGAGCCAGAAGCATCAGAACTTATGACTGATATCCTAATTAATCCATAAGAGAGAAGATAAATGACCCTCGAGACTTCAACAATTACAGTACGTGAAGCTCTTCGTGATGCAATGGCAGAAGAGATGCGGAAGGACCCCCTTATCTTTTTAATGGGAGAAGAAGTTGCTGAATATCAAGGCGCATATAAAGTAAGCCAAGGATTACTTGAGGAATTTGGAACTAAGCGAGTAATTGATACACCGATTACAGAACATGGATTTGCGGGTTTAGGAGTTGGAGCAGCCTTTGCAGGGCTTAAGCCAATTGTTGAGTTTATGACCTTCAATTTTGGTATGCAAGCAATTGATCAAATTATAAATAGCGCAGCAAAAACACTTTATATGTCGGGAGGACAGATGGGATGTCCTATTGTTTTTCGGGGGCCAAATGGGGCTGCTAAAAGGGTTGGAGCTCAACATTCTCAATGTTATGCGAGCTGGTACGCTCATTGCCCGGGGTTAAAAGTAATTGCTCCCTATGATGCAAGAGATGCAAAAGGACTCTTAAAAGCTGCAATTCGTGATCCTAATCCCATAATTTTCCTTGAGAATGAAATGTTGTATGGGCAATCTTTTCCTGCTCCTACTGAGGAAGATGAAATTATTCCAATTGGAAAAGCGCGTGTTGTACGTCCTGGTAAGGATGTAACAATCACCACTTTCTCTTTGATGGTTGGTGTTGCGCTTCAAGCGGCTGAGCAGCTTGCAGGTGAAGGTATCGATATTGAAGTTATCGACTTGCGCACTATACGTCCGCTTGATGAGCAAACGATCTTAGAATCAGTAATGAAGACAAATCGCTTAGTAACTCTTGAAGAAGGATGGGGATTTGCGGGAATTGGTTCTGAAATTTCTTCTCTTGTTATGGAGAAAGCTTTTGATTATCTAGATGCGCCTGTAAAGCGAGTCGTTGGCGCTGATGTTCCTATGCCTTATGCTGAAAGTTTGGTAAAACTTACTATTCCACAAGTAGAATGGGTTATTGATGCTATTAAGCAAGTATGTTATCGATAGTCAGAAAAGATCTTTTTAAAGCTTTGTAAATAAAGGGACTTCACTTCTATGCCAATTAAAATTTTAATGCCCGCACTCTCACCAACTATGGCAGAAGGTAACTTAGTTCGTTGGCTTAAATCCGAAGGTGATCAGTTAAAATCTGGCGATGTTCTGGCCGAGATTGAAACTGATAAAGCAACAATGGAAGTTGAGGCTGTTGATGAAGGTATACTGGCTAAAATTCTCGTGCCTGCAGGAACAGAAAATGTAAAGGTTAACGAGGTTATCGCCATTTTATTGGAAGAAGGTGAAGACAGTTCTTCTCTTGAATCTGTCATCAATACAAAGACTTCTTTAAATGAGGAAATTCCGGTAACGAAGAAACAAGAAGATGTTAAAGAAGCTAATGTGGTGACAACGTTTTCACCCGAAGGTGCTAAAGATGCTCAAGGACGCATCTTTGCTTCTCCCTTAGCTCGTCGAGTTGCTTCAAATAATCAAATCGATCTTTCAACTTTGCAAGGTTCTGGTCCTCGAGGAAGAATTATAAAAGCAGATGTGGAAGCTGCTGTTGCAAATAATTCTCAATCCTCTCAAGTATCTGCGGCGACTTCATATAAAGCTGCAGATGATCTTTATCCGGCCTATGAAGAAATTAAAGTCTCTAATATGCGTAAAGTTATTGCGCAGAGATTGACAGAGTCTAAACAACATGTTCCTCATTTCTATCTAACAGTTGAGTGTGAAATTGATGAATTGTTGAGCTTTCGTAAGCAAATAAATAAATCTCTGCCTGAATCAGAAAGAATTTCTGTAAATGATTTAATTATCAAAGCAATTAGTGTTGCATTGAAAAAGGTGCCTGATGCTAACGCTTCATGGGTTGAAGGGGGGCGTGTACGTCGCTATCAACATGCTGATGTTTCAGTTGCTGTTGCCGTTGAGGGAGGTCTTGTAACTCCTATCGTTCGGGGAGCAGAATTAAAGTCAATTCTTGAGATTTCGCGTGAAATGAAAGAATTAATTAGTAAAGCGCGAGCAGGAAAACTTAAGCCCCAAGAATTTCAAGGTGGGACATTTAGTCTTTCAAATTTGGGTATGTATGGTATTAAAAACTTCTCTGCTGTTATCAATCCTCCTCAAGGATGTATTTTAGCTGTTGGAGCAGGAGAAGAGCTGCCTACCGTCCGAGAAGGTAAAATTGAAATTGCAACTATTATGGCTTGCACACTTTCAGTTGATCATCGTGTTGTGGATGGGGCAGTTGGTGCTGAGTTCTTAAAAGTATTTAAGAATTTGATCACAAATCCTGTTTTGATGCTTATTTAAGTGAATTTAAAAAATATAAATCATTCATCCAAAACAATTGTAGTAATTGCTGGTCCAACAGCTTCAGGCAAGTCTGTGTTTGCAGTCGAGTTTGCAGAAAAACATAATGGTGTCATTATAAATTCTGATAGTGTTCAAGTTTATAAAGATCTTGAAATTTTAAGTTCTCGTCCTTCTCCTGATGCGCTTTTAAAAGTACCTCATAAGCTTTACGGTTTTTTAGATGCTCATGAAACTTGTTCAGCTGGACTTTGGCGTTCTTTGGTGCTTAAAGAGATTCAAGAATGCTATCAAAAAGGAAAACTTCCTATTATTGTCGGGGGTACCGGGCTTTATTTAAAAATTTTGATCGAGGGTCTTTCACCTATTCCTCCAATTGATGAGAATATTAGAGAATTAGCTCGAGAAAGAGCGCAAAATGAAGGCTCTCAAGCCCTTTTTGATGAATTAGCAGAGCTTGATCCAGTCATTGTGACACGGTTGAAATCTACGGACTCGCAACGAATCATGAGGGCTTGGGAAGTCGTAAAGTCAACAGGAATTCCTCTTTCAGAATGGCAGCGGAAATGTTGGGGCCCATCAAATCAACCAGAAAAAATTTTTACGAACATATTGCTGTTACCGCCGCGTGAAGAAGTAAATTTGCGCGCTGATGTGCGCTTAGATCATATGCTTAAGGAGGGTGTCTTGAAAGAAGTAGAAAGTATCCTTAAGCAGAATATAAATTATACTTCGACAATTTACAAAGCAATTGGTTTGCGTGATTTTGCGGCTTATTTGCAAGGCCAAATTAGCTTGAAAGAAGCTCTTGTCAAAGCAAAAATAGCGACACATCAGTATATTAAAAAGCAATATACTTGGTTTAAGCATCAATTCCAGGCAGATATTATTTTAAAATAAACTTCAAATGAGTATTTTAGAAATATAAAAGCCCCAAGTTTATTTGGGGCTTTTAATCTTTTTTTAATATAAAATATTATTATTTTTTCACAGTCATTACTGTATGAGATACAGTGCCGAGCTTTAAAAAGAAACGGCCTTTTTTATTTGCTTTCATTGTTTGTAAATCTTGGTTAAAGGTAGCTAAAGCCTTATCCGGATTAGCTACAGCAACATTTGCAAGACTGATGTGTGGGACATAATTTGTTGACGTAAATGCATTTAAAGTATATCGCCCTTGAGTTATTTCTTTAACAACATTTGCAACAATCTTATTAAATTCAATTAATTTATTCCGAGATTCGACAGTTGGGACCAAGCCAATGATATTTGAATTAAAAGGCCTTGTAATCGCATTTACATCAAACTCTATAGGATTGGGTAGTTGACTTTGTAATTTAGCTTGGATTTTTTCTGCAAGAGTTTTTGCTTCTGTGCTCTGGATTCCTTCAATAAATCCTACTGTGCAATGAAATTTGTGTGTTTGCTGTGGTAAACCCGCAACCGTTTTCATTTTATTAAGAATTCCTTGGGCTTGGTCGGTGACATCTAATTTAATAGCAAGGTTATTTGTAGCATTGGCGCTTGTTAAGTGAAGAAATTGAATTGTAACAATTAAAAAAAGGGTTTTAATTTTTAAATTTAAGGCCATCATTTACTCCTGTTAAATTTTTTCCTTTTAAGGAAATAATTATGACATAATGTCATTAATTTTTAACAATGTCAACCATTAGTTTAAAGGATCTCGTAGTTTAAGCTTTATTTTACAATGATCTACAATTTGCTTTTCTATAATAGTAAATAATGCTAAAAGAGCCAAGTATTTTATAAAAATCAATAACTCTAAGTTTAGATACGATAAAGAGGGTTCTAGGTTAATTTTTTAAGCTTACCCAACCAAAGAGAGGAATTAAATGTTTCGTAAACTGCTTGGGATGATGTCTTCCGATATGGCGATCGACCTTGGGACAGCCAACACTTTAGTTTATGTTAAAGGACGAGGGATTGTTTTAAATGAGCCGTCAGTCGTTGCTCGAGCAGTGATAAAAGGTAAAAGCCAAGTTCTTGCTGTTGGAAATGATGCTAAGCAAATGGTTGGAAAGACCCCCGGAAATATTCAAGCAATTCGTCCCTTAAGAGAGGGCGTCATCGCAGATTTTGAGGTGGCTGAGGAAATGATTAAACATTTCATCCATAAAGTCCATAATCGTCGTAGTTTTGTCAGTCCTCAAATTATCGTTTGTGTTCCTTCGGGAGCAACTGCTGTTGAGAAGCGTGCAATTCAAGAATCTGCAGAAAGCGCTGGTGCAGGCAAGGTATATCTCATTGAAGAACCAATGGCGGCAGCAATTGGAGCGGGTCTCCCTGTAACAGAGCCAACAGGATCTATGGTTGTTGATATTGGTGGAGGAACAACTGAAGTTGCTGTTATCTCTTTGGGAGGAATCGTTTACGCTCGTTCAGTAAGAATTGGTGGAGATAGCATGGATGAGGCTATTATTTCCTATATTCGGCGCACTCATAACCTTCTAGTTGGTGAGGCAACGGCTGAACGCATTAAGAAGGAAATAGGATCTGCATTGCAGCCTCATGGAAAGTCAGGGGGACGTAAGCTTCATATTAAAGGAAGAGACCTATTGAATGGCATTCCAAAAGAAATTGAAATTGATGAGCGCCAAGTTGCAGAAAGCTTGTCTGAGCCTATTGCAGGCATTATTGCTGCAGTTAGAGATGCTTTAGAAAATACTGCTCCAGAATTATCTGCTGATATAGTTGAGAAGGGGATTGTTTTGACAGGAGGGGGTGCCCTTCTTTCAAATCTTGATCAAGTTATTCGTGATGCAACTGGTTTACCTGTTTCTCTTGCAGATGATCCTCTTTCTTGTGTTGTTTTAGGAACAGGACAGGCACTTGAACACATTGGAAGTATGAAGGGCGTTTTAATTAACATGTATTAATTGAGGTAGCTCCCTTTGCTTTCGACATTTTCCAATGTATCCCGTCGATCTCAAGCAAAAGTACGACTTTTTTTTAGTAAAGTCAGGTTGATTCTTTTCCTACTTATTGCTTTTATTATTTTTTCTTTTAGTCTTAATAATGAGCGTTTTTTGAGCATCCGAGCAGTCATCTTTGATCATACAAGCATTATGACAAAGTTTATTATATCGCCTATACATAGCATAGTAGGAATCAAGAAATGGATTGATTCCTATTTAAGAGCTCATCATAAAAACGAAAGACTAGAGGCGAAACTTAAACAAATGGAAGAATGGGCTTTAAAAGCTCATGCCTTAGCTTTAGAAAACCAGCAACTCCGTCAGTTATTAAAGATATCTCCTGATCCTCAGATAAGCTACATTACAGCACCAGTTTTAGGGGTTGTACACGCGCCTTATACTAAAACTATAGTTTTAGGAGCTGGTTCGAAAAAAGGGATTAAATTGCGCCAACCTGTTGTTATAGGCCAACATATAGTGGGGCGTATTGTAGAAGTGTCTGAGCAAGCCTCTAGGGTCTTGCTAATACAAGATGTAAATTCTCATATTCCCGTTATTTTAGAAAAATCAAAAGTGCAAGGTATTGCTTCAGGTGATGGTGAGTCTCATTTAATAATTAAATTTTTTGAAATGGAAGCTAAAGCCAAGATTGGCGAATTAATTTTTACATCGGGGGTAGGGGGCGTTTATCCTAAAGGCTATCTTATAGGCCAGGTTGCTTATCAAAAAGGTGAAGCAGTAAGGGTAAAAAGCTTAATTCAGTTAAATGAATTAGAATATGTTCATGTTTTTGTTGATATGGAGCAACCCATTGAGAATGTTAGACCTTCACGTGATATTAAGAGGGCATCATGAAATCTCTAAAAGCTTTTCTTTTTATTGCGCAACCTTCAATTTATTTTCTTCTATCAAGCATTATTTATATAATAATCCCAAATAGTATACTGCATGTAAGTCCAGATTTTTCTTTCCCATTTATTTTCTTTTGGACTATTTTTAAACCTGAGTTACTACCACTTTTTACTCTTTTAAGTGTTGGGATTGTGAGTGATAGCATTCAAGGATTACCCCTTGGTTTTCATAGTATCCTTTTCTTATGTTCTTCTATGATACTTTTGCCTCAGAGAAGCTTCTTGTATCATCAATCATTTCTTCTTGTTTGGGCAGTTTTTGGCTTATCTTTAATTTTTTATAAAGGCCTAGAATTATTAATTTTAAGAAGTTTTATGGAATTTCCATTCTCATTATCTAATCTAGCCTTAAGTGTATTATTTACAGTTTTTTTGTATCCGTTATGTGCAAAACTCTCATATTTAAATTTGAAAAAGGTTATTAATTTATCATGAAGCGCTTTTTTAGCTCTTCAGACCCCAAGCTTCTGTTCACGCGAAGAGCTTTTTTAATTGCAGGAGCTCAAGCGGCAGGTGGTGCATTAATTCTTGGTCGTCTTGGATACCTAGGAATTTTTCGTTCTCCTCACTACCGTACTCTTGCTGACGGCAATAGCGTGAAATTACATATTTTGCTACCAAGAAGAGGAGTTATCTATGATCGCCATGGTCAGGAATTAGCCGGGAATACTTCTAGCTATCGGCTCACAATAATTCCAGCCCAGATAGATAACCTTCCAGCAAGCCTTTTCCGCATTTATGAGTTGTTAAATGTGGATCTGAAAGATTTCAAAAATATTCTCAAAGATATTAAGAAACATCCAAAATTTACGCCTTATATTTTAAAACAACATCTAAATTGGGAAGAAGTATGCAAGATTGAAGTGAATTTGCCTGAATTGCCTGGGGTTGAAATTGAAGCTGGATATCAAAGATTTTATTTAGATGCTGAGCCATTTGCGCATTTGATTGGTTACGTTCAGGCACCCTCTGATAAAGACGATGTTGACCAGCGACTCGCTCCTCTTGCGGATTATCGTATAGGAAAAGTAGGAATTGAAAAAAGCTTCCAAACTATATTGCAAGGCGTTGCAGGTTATAAAGAAGTAGAGGTTAATGCTAAACGTCAAATTGTTAGAGAGAGAAAGAAGCATGAAAGCCAAAATGGTCAACAATTAAATCTTTCAATTTCTGCACCTTTGCAGAAGTTTGTTTATGAAAGATTGCAACAAGTTGAAAGTGCCTCTGTTGTTGTTATGGATATTTTAACAGGGGAAATTTTAAGCTTAGTTTCTTCACCAAGTTACGATACGAATTTATTCGTAAATGGTATTCCTAAAAAAAATTGGGATACTCTCCAAAAGAGTCCTTATCGTGCTTTAACAAATAAAGCTATCCACGGTCTTTATGAGCCTGGATCGACTTTTAAAATGGCCGTTCTGCTTGCTGGACTTGAATCAGGAAGGTTGGATCCTAATTTCCAAACTTTTTGTCAAGGCTATATAGAAGTAGCAAATCATCGTTTTCATTGCGTTTGCCGTGGAGGACATGGATTTGTAAACTTAAGAAGAGCATTACAAGTTTCTTGTGATGTCTATTTTTATGAAATAGCTCAAAAGATTGGTGTTGAAGTATTAACACAGATGGCGAAAGAGCTAGGTTTTGGAGCTAGAACGGGTATCGAAATGCCAACTGAGCGTTCTGGCTTAGTCCCCTCAAAACTTTGGAAGCTTGAAAAGCATAACCAGCGTTGGCATGTTGGTGATACCATATTACTATCTATAGGACAGGGGCCAATATTAGTGACTCCTGTGCAATTAGCTCAAATGATGGGGCGACTTTTGACGGGTAAATGTCTTGTGCCGACAATAAAGAAAAGGACTTCATCAGAGCTGCCCATGTTTTCATCTTACTCTTTTAATCCCGCGAACCTTGCCATGATTAAAGATGGTATTGATGCTGTGATTAATGAAGTTTCTGGGACAGCATACCATGCTAGAATTAATATTCCTGGATGGGAAATGGGAGGAAAAACGGGAACAGCCCAAGTGAGACGTATAACAAGATTGGAACGTGAAACACGCATTTTAAGAAATGAAGAATTAGCATGGAAAGAAAGAGACCATGCCTTGTTCGTTGGGTATGCTCCAGTGCATTATCCCCGCTACGTGACTGCAGTTGTTGTTGAACATGGTGGATGGGGAAGTGTTGTGGCTGCACCTATTGGACGTGATGCTCTCTTAAAAACCCAAGAACTTATGGTTTCATAAATACATTTATAAATAACTTTTAAACCATTGGCTTAGCGTTAGTCCCCTGATATGATGAGGCGTTTAAAAGAGGATAGTTTGTGATTGCAGTCTTAACTTTTTATATTTTTTCATTTTTATTGCTGGGTTCTGCAACAATGGTTGTTTTTGCTCGCAATACGGTGCATTCAGTTCTTTACCTAATCCTCTCTTTTTTTAATGCAGCGGGTGTTTTTATATTACTTCAAGCTGAGTTCATTGCGATGATTTTAATCATTGTTTATGTTGGTGCCGTTGCTGTTCTATTTTTATTTGTTGTTATGATGCTTGATCTTAATCCAATTCAAAAGCCTATATTTTTTCTTAAAAACTTTGTAAGTTTTACCAAGAGCTTGGCCCTAATCATGAGCTTTATTGTTTTATATGTCATCCTTTTCCTTATTATAATCTTAGGAAGTAATTATATTTTCAATGATTATAGTATGTTGACGGAAGGAGTTGGGGGTCGCCTTTCATTTTTAACTTTTACAGGTATTCTGGTTGCTTTTCTTATACCACGCCGCATTTATCAATGGCTCGCAAAGGAAATCATTAATTTTCGACAAAATATTTCGGCAACTGTTGTGGTAGGTACTATTATGTTAACTGAGTTGATTCTGGTAGTTTTTGCTTTTAAATCAATTAAGTTTAAGGAAAATTTTATAACTTCACCTATGCCACAAACCTCAAAGATAACTAATACTAAAGCTTTAGGAGCAGTTCTTTATACAGATTATTTGTATTTGTTTCAAATTGCTGGGCTTATTTTGCTAGTCGCAATGATTGGTGCAATCGTGCTCACCTATCGTCATAGGACTAATGTTAAAAGACAAGACATAGCTACCCAATTAAAACGAACAGCTAAAAATACAATTGAGCTTAAGAAAATATCGCTTAAAAAAGGAATATAAAATGCATATTGGTTTGCAACATTATCTAATTTTATCAAGTGCTTTATTCTTTATAGGAATTTTTGGGATTTTATGGGGACGCAAGAGTGTTTTAAATATCTTGATGGCCTTAGAATTGACTCTTCTTGCAACCAACATTAATCTAGTTGCTTTTTCAGCGTATTGGAAAGATCTTATAGGCCAAGTTTTTACATTGTTTATTTTAACTGTTGCAGCAGCTGAAGCTGCTATTGGTCTTGCTATTCTAGTCGTTTTTAATCGGAACCGTGGTAGCATCGAGGTTGAAGATATAAGTCATATGAGGGGCTGAAAAGTTGGTAGAGTATCTTAGTATATTTTGTCCTCTTTTGGGTTTTGTTTTCACAAGTCTTTTTGGACATAGATTTAGTAAAAACGTAATCAATTGGATTAGTTGTATAATGATAGCTATAGCGACAATAGCATCTTTTACTCTCGCATGGAAATTGTATCATAGCGGGAAAAATATAGCTCTTTCTTTATTACCATGGTTCGACGTTGGAAATTTCCAAGTTTATTGGAGCCTTTATTTTGACCATCTTTCAGTCACGATGGTATTGCTTGTGAATATAATTTCATTTCTTGTGCATGTTTATTCTATTGGCTATATGAGTCAAGATCCATATTCAGCACGCTTTATGTCATACTTGAGTTTATTTACTTTTATGATGCTGGCGCTTGTAACAGCAGATAATTTAGTGCAACTATTTTTTGGTTGGGAAGGTGTGGGGCTTACCTCTTACCTTTTAATTGGTTTTTGGTATGAGAGGGAAAGTGCGAATCAAGCGGCCCTTAAAGCATTTCTGGTTAATAGGATCGGTGATCTAGGATTTATCCTTGGTATTGCTACGACTTTTCTGGTCTTTAAGACCCTGGAATTTGACCAGATTTTTCAACTTATGCATTTAAAAGAGGGGCATAACTTTAATTTCTTAGGTTATGAATTTTCTAAAATTGAAATTCTAGGTTTTCTATTTTTTATTGGAGCAATGGGAAAATCGGCACAAATAGGTCTCCACACATGGCTTCCTGATGCTATGGAAGGACCTACTCCAGTATCGGCTCTTATTCATGCCGCAACAATGGTTACAGCTGGAGTGTTTTTATTGGTTCGACTTTCGCCCCTATACGAGTTAGCCCCTTATGCAAGAGATTTTGTTGCATTAGTTGGTGGAGTAACCGCTATATTTGCTGGAAGTGTTGCGATTACACAAAATGACATAAAGCGTGTTATTGCTTATTCAACATGTAGCCAATTAGGCTATATGTTTATGGCCATTGGACTATCAGCATATAATGGTGCGCTATTTCATTTAGTAACGCATGCTTTCTTTAAGGCATTGTTGTTTCTAGGGGCGGGAGCAGTAATTCATGCGCTTTCTGATGAACAAGATATGCGATATATGGGAGGATTATGGCGCTCTATACCGGTAACATATACAGTCATGATTATTGGAAGTCTTGCTTTATGCGGAATCCCATTTTTTGCTGGGTACTTTTCAAAAGACTATATTTTAGAAGTAGCTTTATTAAATGCTAGTTGGGTTGGACAAGTTACTTATTTTTTTGGCATTAGTGCTGCAATTTTAACAGCTTTTTATTCTTGGCGATTACTGTTTCTCACATTTCATGGCCAAAGTAGAGCAAATGAGCTTGTAATGAGCCATATTCATGAGCCTGGCTACAGTATGTTATTACCTTTATTAGTTCTTGTTTTTGGTTCTATTTTTGGAGGGTATTTAGGAAAAGTATTTTTCTTAAATGAAAGATTTTGGGAGGCTTCCATGTCTATCCAAGACTTGAGTCATTTAAATCTAAATTTCTTCCTTAAGCATTTGCCTACTATTGCAGCTTTCATAGGTACAGGACTAGCTATATATTTATACTTAATTCGCCCGCGATTTCCTATTCTTATCGCACAAAGATTTAAGAAAATTTATCTTTTCCTTTATAATAAGTGGTTTTTTGATGAATTTTATAGTCGTTTGTTTGTAAGTAATACGCTTAAAGGAGCTCGTATCTTATGGTTAAGGATAGATCAAAAAGTTATTGATGGATATGGACCAGAAGGTTTTGCTTCAATTGTTTATCAAGTAGCCAAACGAGCAAGTCAGTTGCAAACTGGTTATATTTATCATTATGTCCTTGCTCTTGTAGGAGGCCTTTGTATTTTAATTCTTTTGCTTTTGTTTAAGTCGTAAAGAGAAAATCGGATATGGAACAATTACCATTATTAACTTTAATGATATTTTTACCCTTGCTAGGCGCTCTTACAATACTTTTGATCAAAAATGATCCGTTGTCTGTTTCTCAGAATGCACGAGGTGTTGCTCTTTTGACTTCCGTGACTACATTTATTTTATCATTAGTGGTCTTATCTTACTTTAAGCTTTCTTTGTCAGATTTTCAGTTAGTAGAGAAATATGCGTGGATTCCTAAATTTTCACTAAATTATTGCGTTGGTGTTGATGGTATTTCACTTGTGTTCATTTTGCTAACGACGTTTTTGATGCCCATTGCTATTCTTGCAAGTTGGAATGTAATTATTGTTAAAGTAAAAGAGTATATGATTACTTTTTTAGTGCTTGAGACCTTAATTATTGGAAGTTTTTGTGCGCTTGATTTAGTTCTTTTTTATATTTTTTTTGAAGCTGTCCTGATCCCTATGTATTTGATTATAGGTATTTGGGGAGGAAAAGATCGGATCCATGCTGCTTTTAAGTTCTTTCTTTTTACCCTCTCAGGATCTGTTTTTATGCTAATTGCAATACTCGTAATTTATGGAGAGATTGGTACAATAGATTTGGTTGAGGCTTATCATTACACGTTTTCTGGGGAAAAACAGTATTGGCTATGGGCTGCTTTTTTTATAGGTTTTGCTGTTAAGATTCCAATGTGGCCTGTGCACACATGGCTTCCAAATGCGCATGTAGAGGCTCCGACAGCAGGTTCAGTAATTTTGGCAGCTATTTTGCTAAAAATGGGAGGATATGGTTTTTTACGATTCTCTTTACCATTATTTCCTGAAGCTTCGCAGTTTTTTGCTCCTTACGTTTTTGGATTAAGTATGATTGCTGTTGTTTATGCTTCTCTTGTTGCCCTTGTTCAAGAAGATATGAAGAAACTTGTTGCATATTCATCAATCGCACACATGGGGTTTGTTACGTTTGGAATTTTCACGTTTACAGAACAAGGTGTTAAAGGTGCTTTATTCCAGATGATAAGCCATGGGGTTATTTCTGCTGGTTTATTTTTATGTGTTGGTATTTTATATAATCGTGTTCATTCTAGAGAAATTATCAGATATGCAGGGCTAAGGTCTAGAATGCCACATTTTGCTTTTATGTTTATGATATGTATTCTAGGGTCAATAGGACTGCCAGGAACTTCTGGATTCGTAGGGGAGTTACTTGTACTTGTTGCCTCCTTTGAAAAAAGTGGTTGGATGTCCCTTTTTATAGGAAGTGGAATAGTTCTGAGTGCCACCTATGCTCTTTGGCTTTATAAAAGAATAATGCTTGGAAAGCTTACATATAAAAGCCTAGAAAAATTAAATGATTTAATTCTTATTGAAAAATTATATTTGTTTCCGATAGTTGCATCCATCATCTTTTTGGGTATCTATCCCAAACCTATTTTTACTCTTACTGAAACTGCGATTGAAAGAGTTATTGCGCCATTTTACGCAAAACTAAAACTAGAAGGGCAGCTTTAATGTATACTTTAACACTCGCTGAGCTTCTATCTATTTTGCCAGAATGTTTTTTAATTCTTATGGCCTTACTGATGATTTTAATGGGTATTTTTAAAAAAAAACCAGCAATCAAAACGCTCTCTTATATGCTTATTTTCTCGCTTGTTTTTGCCGTTTATCTTGTTTCTATATTTCCGTTGCATCCTATCGTGTCATTTAATAATTTTTTTATCGCAAATGCATATACTCAATTCTGTAAAGTAATTGTTATCTTAGCCGTTACGCTGGTTGTTTTTATGAGTTTTCGACATTTCCAAAATGATAATTTAGTACAATTTGAAGTCCCTATTTTAATGTTATTTTCGACTATTGGAATGATGTTGATTATCTCATCCAATGACCTTATCTCTCTTTTTATGGGGTTAGAGTTACAAAGTTTGGCGCTTTATATCCTGCTTGCTTTGCCACGAGATCAGCTATTATCAACAGAGGCAGGACTTAAATATTTTATTCTAGGAGCTCTTTCAACAGCTCTTATCTTATTTGGAAGTAGCCTTCTGTACGGTCTCATTGGGACAACTGAATTTCAGAGTTTTATGGTAGCTTTTAAAGAAATTCCGATGAATGAACCCATGTTGATTGTTGGTTTAACAATGATACTTTCAGGACTTGCATTCAAAATTTCGCTTGTCCCATTTCATATGTGGACTCCTGATGTTTATGAAGGTAGTTCAACATCAATAACTTCTTTTCTGGCTGCAGCTCCTAAAATTGCTACATTTTCTTTATTGGTGCGTCTATTTGTTCAAGTTATGGATGGTCATTATTTTCTTTGGGAAACAGCATTTATTATATTTTCTTTTTTATCTATGTTTTTGGGGGCTTTTACAGCACTTTTTCAAAAAAATTTTAAGAGACTTCTCGCATATTCAACAATTTCGCATATGGGTTATGTTTTAATAGGAGCATTAAGTAAAAACCAAGCTGGCGTAGAGAGTATACTTTCATATTTTATTATCTATACCTTTACAATTATAGGTGTTTTTGCATGTCTTTTAAATTTGAGGCGTCACGGGAAGAGTATAAATAACATAGAAGAACTAGCAAATTTACCTCGCGAGCAGCCTCTCATTGCTGCGGTGTTGGCGATTTTGATGTTTTCTTTGGCAGGAATTCCTCCTTTTGCAGGATTCTTTGTAAAGATGAATATTTTTATGGTCGCAATAAAAGAGAACTATATATTATTACCTTTAGGAGGCATGATTGCGAGCGTAATTGCAGCTTTTTATTATTTGAGAATTATTAAAATTATGTATTTTAATGAGACGGAGGAAACTCCCTTAATTCCAGGATTAGATCGACATCTGTCTTTTGAGACAACGGTTGTTATGAATATTACGGCATTGCTTGTGATTTTTTATGGGCTTTACCCTCAAACTTTAACCGTCGTTCTTCAAAATGCTGCTAGGGCTCTTTTCTAATCATGTTAACAGAAAGATGGAAGATTTATACTTACCAAACTGTTGAGAGTACGATGGATCAAGCTGCTCAACTGATTGGTCAAGAAGATCAATTTGCTATTCTTGCATATGATCAAACAAAAGGCAGAGGAAGATATAATCGGAAATGGGGTTCTTTAGCAGGAAATCTTTATACTACACTTGCGTTTAAACCGTCTCAGCCTTGCCATACATGGGGACAGATTTCATTCGTAGCGGCTTTAGCAGTAGGAGAGGTCATTCAGCATTATCTTTCAAAAAGTCAAAACTCTCAAAAAATTAATTATAAATGGCCAAATGATCTTTTAATTGCGGGGCATAAAGTATCGGGTATTTTACTTGAGATTATTGATTCTTCTTGGTTGCTTGTGGGAGTAGGAATTAATCTCCAAAATTCTCCTGTTGGGTTACAATATATTGCAACCTCTCTAAAAGAGGTAGGAGGAGAAGTACCTTTGCCAGGAGAAGCTCTTTCCTTGTTAACAGCACATTTCACTGTTAAGATGAATATTCTTGAAACTAAAGGATTTTCTGAAATAAGAGCCATTTGGCTTAAAGCCGCTGCTTGTTTGGGTGAGGGAATAGAAGTCACATTACGGAAAAAAGAGATGATTGAGAAAATCAGAGGAAAGTTCATTGATCTTGATGAAGAGGGCAGGTTATTGCTAGAGCTTCCTAACAAGGAAGTTAAAAAGATATCTGCAGGTGATATTTTTTTATTATGGGACTGAAAAATGCTACTTGCAATTGATGCTGGAAATACAAATGTTTGTTTCGCGCTTTTTAAGAAAAGAGAATTAATATACACTTGGCGCGCAAGAACGAATTCAAAATATACTATGGACGAGTGGGCTGTATGGCTTGGGCAAATTCTTAAGCTTCACAATTTATCTTTTAAGGATATTAAAGAAACAATTCTTTGTTCAGTGGTTCCTGATCTTATTGAATCATTGCAAGAACTGTGCCGCCATTATATTAATAGCATGCCTCTGGTTATAGGAAATTCGTCTCTAAATCTTGGTATCATTTCCAAGATTGATAGACCAGGAGAAGAAGGGGCTGATATGATGGTAAATGCGGTTGCAGCCCATACTTTGTACGGGGGGCCATTATTAGTCATTGATTTTGGAACTGCAACAACGATGAGCTTTATTGATGTGGATGGAAACTTTTGTGGCACCGCAATAGCTCCCGGCGTTAATTGCTCGCTTGAAGCTCTTTATAATGCTGCGGCAAAACTCCCAATGATTTCAATAAGTCGTCCAAAATACATTATTGGAACCAATACAGTTGATTCTATGATGGCTGGAGTATTTTGGGGATATGTTGCCATGATAGAAGGATTGGTGAGTCGAGCACGAGAGGAGTGTATTGAGCGATTTGATGCTCGACAAATTAAAGTTATTGCAACAGGAGGGTTGGGTGGTTTGATTAAGCCTGCAACCAATATAATAGATATTTATAATCCAAATTTAACATTAAGCGGACTTGCAATTATTCATGAACGAAATAAATAACAAAATACAAGATAACCCAAGATATAACCCTAATGATCTATTGTTTCTGCCTTTGGGCGGATGTAATGAGATTGGGATGAATCTAAACTTATATGGATTTCAGAAAAAATGGTTAATGGTTGATTGTGGCATCACTTTTGGAGATCAACTAGGTATAGAAATCATTATGCCTGATATCGACTTTATTGCTAAACAACATAAAGATCTTGTCGGGCTTATTGTAACCCATGCACATGAAGATCATGTAGGCGCTATTCCTTATCTATGGGAAAAATTATTATGCCCTGTCTATGCAACTCCTTTTACTACGCGTATTCTACAAGCAAAACTGCAAGAAGTTGGGCTTTTAGAGAAAGTCCCTCTTTTTGAAGTTCCTTTGAATGGTGAGGTAGATTTAAATCCTTTCAAAATTAATTTTATTAGTTTAACTCATTCAATCCCTGAGCCTAATGCTCTGGCTGTTAAAACTGAAGCAGGCACAGTGATTCATACTGGGGATTGGAAGCTTGACCCAGATCCTTTAATTGGTGAAACAACAGATATACAGACTTTAAAAGATTATGGGGGCGAAGGAGTGCTTGCACTTGTTTGCGATTCAACAAATGTTTTTGTAGAAGGAAAAACTGACTCTGAAGCTTCTGTTCGTAAGCATTTAGTTAAGCTTGTAAAGAACCAAAAAGAGGGGCGCGTGGTGATTGCATGTTTTGCAAGCAATGTTGCTCGTCTTGCGAGTTGCGCAATTGCGGCTCAAGAGGCAGGACGCATTCCTATTCTTGTCGGTCGCTCAATGATTCGTATGGAAAAGGCAGCTAGAGAACTTGGCTACTTGAAGGGGTTGCCGCCATTTTTAACAGAAGATGATATCCAAGATTTGGATCGTAATAGGATATTATTAACCTCGACCGGCTCTCAAGGAGAGGCAAGATCTGCGCTTGCGCGGATGTCTTCAAATGAGCATCCAAGATTGAAGCTAAGTGATGGGGATACCGTCATTTTTTCAGCGCGCATGATCCCCGGAAATGAAATATCTGTGAAAGGAATCCAAGAACAGTTGATTGATTTGGGTGTGAGTGTGATTCATGCAGATGAAATTGAAGGTATTCATGTTTCTGGTCACCCTGCTCGAGAAGATTTAAAAGATATGTATTCTTGGGTTCAGCCTAAAATCGTTGTCCCAGTTCATGGAGAGCCAGCCCATATACGAGAGCAGGCCAAATATGCACAAGCTTTAGGTGTGAAAAAAGTCATTATCCCTTATAATGGTAGTCTTATTAATCTTACGTCTGATGAGCCTACTATAATAGGAGAGGTTCCTCATGGGCGATTGGCGCTTGATGGCAACATTGTTGTTCCGTTGTTTAGTACTCAAATGAGAGAGCGTGCAAGACTTATGGTAGCTGGCGCAGTATTTATAACAATTGTTATTAACGCAGAAGAGAAAGTTTATGGACAGCCTCATATCACATTGCTTGGAATTGCTGAAGAAAATGCTGAAGAGGAGACCATACAAGCTATTGAAAAACAAATTGAATTAGCATTTGAAGGGATACCCGCTGAATATTGGCAAAAAGAAGAAGTGATTTCTGAGATGATTAGAATTGCTTGCAGAAGGACAATAAATGGGTTGCGTGGGAAAAAACCATTGACAACTGTCCATATAATCACGGCTTAGAGTTATTCGGAAAGCGTAAAGATTTCATACCCTGTTGCGGTGACACCAATCGAGTGTTCAAATTGTGCGGAGAGAGACTTATCTCGGGTCACAGCTGTCCAACCATCGCTTAAAATTTTTACACCATAGTGACCAGCATTAATCATAGGCTCTATCGTGAAAAACATTCCTTCTTGTAGAACCAACCCTTCTCCTGGTGAGCCGAAATGAAGAACCTCAGGGGCTGTATGAAAGACACGGCCTAATCCATGACCACAAAAATCTCGTACAACTGAAAAGCGATTTGATTCAGCTATTTTTTGAATAGTATAACCAATGTCTCCCAGGGTTGTACCTGGCTTAACAATGCTTATTGCCTGTAAAAAAGCATCATGAGTTACATCAATCAAT
This sequence comes from Candidatus Paracaedimonas acanthamoebae, assembly GCA_000743035.1. Classification (GTDB taxonomy): domain Bacteria; phylum Pseudomonadota; class Alphaproteobacteria; order Caedimonadales; family Caedimonadaceae; genus Paracaedimonas; species Paracaedimonas acanthamoebae. Next base: position 1,007,610 of record CP008936.1, on the reverse strand, counting down.
CTTCGAGCAAGGATACTGATTTTTCCAACAGCAAACATCCGGGAAGTATCTCCGTACCAGCCATCAACAATTGTTGTCACATCAATATTAATGATGTCCCCTTCTTTCAAAATTTTTTCATTACTTGGAATGCCATGACATACGACATGATTAACAGAAGTACAGCTTGACTTCGTGTAACCTTTATATCCTAAAGTGGCAGGGATTGCGCCATGACTAATCATGAACTCATGACAAAGCTGGTCTATTTCCCCCGTAGAAATGCCTGGTTTGATATAAGGGGTAATAAAATCAAGCGTGCAAGCGGCAACACGTCCGGCCTTTCGCATACCTTTAAAACCTTCTTCATTATGGAGAGGTATTTTTTGTCCTTGATAGATAACAAAGTCTTGAGAGGGAGGTATTATTGTTGAATTCATAATTCCACTTTAACTGGTTGGTTTAAAACAATTTCTTGAGGTGCAACTCGACAATTATAGCATAAAGTTTCTACGCCTTGCAGCATTGCATTATAGGCTGTTGTTGCATATAGAGGGTCGATAGTATTAGCAGGTTTGAAAAGATCACAGTCTTCTCTTTGAACAATATATAATACAATGGCTCTTGCACCTTGCTTTTTCATGGCTTCTAATTCTTTTAAGTGTTTAGTTCCTCGTAGTGTAACGGAATCTGGGAATTGAGCGTAGTCATCGCGCTTAAGGTGGACGTTTTTCACTTCAAGATAACATCGAGGAAGATTTGGACCTTCGAGAACAAAATCAATACGACTATTTGTGCCATATTTTACTTCTCTTCGCCAAGTAGTATAAGAAGCGAGCTCTGGAATTCTCTTTTTTTGGAGAGCTTCTTCAACAATACTGTTAGGATGGCTGGTATTAACGCCAATAAGAACATTATTATGTTTAACTAATTCCCACGTATATTTCAATTTACGCGGGCTTTCAGGAGGATAACCTGTAAGCCATACACAGAGACCAGGGGTTGTTATATCTAACATGGCGCCTGGGTTTGGACAATGAGCCGTAATTTCTTGGCCTCCTGCAAGACGAACATCAGCGAGAAAGCGCTTATAACGTTTCAATAATATGCCTTCAATGAGCGTTGAATTAAATTTCATCTGATCCTTTAATTTTTATCCCTTTTCTCTTATCATAGCTCGGTTGCTTCGAGAAGGATAAAACCATGAAGTATAAAAAAATCGCCGACTACTGCCGTGATTGTGATTGGAAATGAGATTCTTTCAGGGCGAATTCAGGACTTAAACATTAACTATATTGCTGAAAAGTTATTTGAAAAAGGAATTACTCTTTTAGAGGCACGGATCATTATTGATGACGTTGAGACAATAGTTAGTACTGTTAATGAATGCCGAAAAAAATATACTTATGTATTTACGACGGGAGGAAGCGGTCCTACTCATGATGATGTAACGACTATTGCAATTGCAAAAATTTTTAATTTACCTATTCGGCGAGATCCTAAAGCTGAACAGTTATTGTTGGAGAAATATTCTCGGAGTTTACCTTATACAGAAGAGCGTTTAAGAATGGCGGATCTTCCTCAGGGTGCCCATTTGATTTCTAATCCAATTAGTGGTGCTCCTGGTTATTTTATTGAGAATGTTTTTGTATTAGCAGGAGTTCCAAACATTATGCGATCAATGTTTGATAATCTCTTGATTCATTAATAAGTAGCAAATACTAGAAATGGTGATAGCAGCTAAAGAACAGCTTGCAAAAAGCTTAAAATAGCCTAATATGTTGAATAACTTATATCAAAATCAAGGAAATGATATGCTTTACGATCTTCTCTATAACGTTTTTAGCTATATTATCAATTTTGATGTTATTCTCTTTGTGCTTATTATGTTGGGTGTTAATTTATTAGCAACTCGATGGAGTGCGTGGGGACGTCGTATTTTATTTGCGACCGAATTTGTATTAGTGATTATGGTTTTTCTACCTTTTGGTCAATGGTCAGCAACATTGTTAGAAAATAGATTTCAACAGCCCGCTCAAATTGCGGCAGATGCAAAAGGCCTGATCTTGCTTGGCGGGAGTTTAGATATGCCAGTTTCAAATGCCCGAAAAATGGCGTCTTATAATCAAGCAGGAGGACGCATGATTCAATTTATTGAGTTAGCCTTCCAGTACCCAAATCTTCCTATTTTGTTTAGTGGTGGGGGACATCAGTTAGTCGGGAAAGAAACTGAAGCTTCATTTGCTAAAGAAGTATTTGAGCGCTTAGGAGTTGATATAAAAAGAATTACTCTTGAAGATAAATCAAAAAATACAATCGAAAATGCCCAATTTTCATATGAGATTATTAAGCCTAAACCCGAAGATAAATGGGTATTAGTGACTTCTGCAATCCATATGCCACGAGCCATTGCTCTGTTTAAGAAGGTTGGTTGGAATATTATCCCTTACCCTGTAGATTACCATACCAGAGGAGATTATAGCTGGTCCTTTAATCTTAGCATTTATCGTGGTTTTCATGCTTGGTGGAACAGTATGAGAGAATGGGCAGGCTTAATCACAGGCCACCTTTTTGGTTATACCAATGAATTCTTACCTAAACCTGAATAAGGTTCGCAGGTAAGGAATCTTAATTTTACACTGTAGATGAGGCGAAATTAGTGCAATTGATGATTAATAGTAAATATAAGAATTCTATAAAGTCGCTTGCACAAATTTTATCTATGTTTACAGCGATATTTTTAGTGGCTTGCGGTGGTCCTTGTGATGATTTTGAGTCATTATCTACATGCTCGCAGGTTCATCCTAAATTCGCGAAAAAAGCTTACAACAAGCCTTATCAAATTAAAGGAGAATGGTACACACCTCAGCCGCATTATAATATCAATGAAGAAGGAATAGCTTCCTATTATGGAGGAACAGATGTATTCCATGGCAGAAAGACATCCAATGGCGAGATTTTTGATATGAATGAGGTGAGTGCTGCGCACAAAACAGCTCCTATCCCATGTATTTTACAAGTTACAAACCTAGAGAACGGAAGAAGCATAAAAGTAAAAGTCAATGATAGGGGGCCCTTTGTTAATGGTCGTATCATTGATGTATCTAGACGTACTGCACAGCTTTTAGGTTTTTATAAACAAGGTACAGCACGAGTCCATGTTAAAACCTTAATGCCCGAAACAATGCTGCTTGTTCAGGGGCATACAGATAATATAGACCCTAATTTAACACAAGAAACTTTACTTGCACAAAATGTTCCTCAAAAGAAACACAAGGAAAAACTGAGTACTCATAAATCAAGCGTTCCTCAAAATCATGAAGCCATATTATTGGCCTTAAAGGATGAGATAGCTGAGTTTTCGCAAGCATATGAACATAAAACAGAAACTCCTGAAAAATCTGATGCTTTTGTTCAGAAAGTGAACTATACTTCTTCACGCAATATTTCCCTGCCTACGGCTCATTACAAAGCACCATCCCAGGGGAATAATATGAGGTATAGAAGAGAGCTTGCCCACAAAAGCTCAAAAACACCGGTTACTAAAGGCGTGTTTATTCAAGCTGGAATGTTTATTCATCCTCAGCAAGCTCAACAAGCTAAAGTGCTGATTCAAAGAAAATTGAGTTCCATGCCTGTACGTCTAGAGTCTGTAAGTTTTAGTAAAAAGCAGCTTTATCGGATTGTTGTTGGGCCTTGTTATAATGATGTGCAAGCTAGGAAACTTGCTAACCACATCAAGGCAATCGGTTATTCTATGCCGAGAGATTCAATTGTCGTCTTTAATGGATAAATAACTAATGAAAAATAAAAAAATTAATTTTCTTGTTTTTTTAATATTTTTAATAACTTCATCTGCTCAAGGAGATGGAAAACTTCCTCTTGAGTCAACTCAAGCAATTTTAGTCGATACAACAACAGATCAAGTTCTGTTTGATAAGGGGGCAGATACTCAAATGCTCCCCTCTTCAATGACTAAAATACTTACGATGTATTTGGTTTTTGAAGAATTGAAAGCTGGGCGTCTTAAAATGGATGACACATTCATTGTAAGTGAGAAGGCGTGGCGTAAGCAAGGGTCAAAGATGTTTGTTAAGGTTGGGGATCGTGTGAGAGTTGAAGATCTCATCCGAGGTGTCATTGTACAATCAGGTAACGATGCTTCTATAGTGCTTGCAGAAGGGATTGCTGGAAGCGAAGAAGCATTTTCCACACAAATGACCCATAAAGCCCGAGAACTTGGTGCTCTCAATTCAAATTTTGTAAATGCGACAGGCTGGCCTGATGAAAATCATTATTCAACGCCTTATGATTTAGCTTTGATTGCGAAGAAAACAATAGAGAACTTTCCAGAGTATTACCCTTTTTATAGAGAAATGGTTTTTATTTTTGGTGGGATTCGCCAAATGAATCGCAATCCACTTCTTTATACAATGCCAGAGTGTGATGGTTTAAAGACAGGAAGTACAGATGATGGTGGCTATGGCGTGGTTGCTTCTGCTGTACAGGATGGGCGCCGCCTTATTATGGTCATCAATGGGGCGAAATCAAAGAAAGCAAGAGCAAAAGATTCAGAAACCCTGATGCGATGGGGATTCTCTTATTATGTCAGTCCCTTATTATTTAAAGCATCTGAGGTCGTTGAAAAAGCAGATGTATGGTTAGGCAATAGACCTTTTATTGAAATGACCGTTGAAAAGGATGTGTATGTTACATTACCTCGTCATGAAAATAAGAACTTAAAGATAGAAGTAAAGTACCCATCTCCTATGCCAGCACCTATTAAGGCAGGTGAGAGAGTAGGGACATTAATTATAAAAAATCTTAATTCTAAGGATAAAGAAATTCCTTTAATTTCAGCATATCAGGTAGAGAAAGCGAGCTTTATTGAGCGCATTAAGGCTGCTGTCCATTATCTTCTTTTTGGACATAACTAAGTATGGTTCATGGTAAGTTTATTACACTTGAAGGAGGCGAGGGAGCAGGAAAGACCACGCAAGCAGCTTATATAAAAGAATTCCTCCAGTCTCGTGGAAAGCACGTTCTACTGACCCGAGAGCCAGGAGGAAGTCCAGGGGCTGAATTAATTAGAGGGTTGCTTGTAGATGGAGCTGCTTATTCTTGGGATGCGTTGACAGAGTATTTGCTCTTTACGGCGGCTCGGCGCGATCATATCCTTAAAACAATAAAACCAGCTTTGGAAGAAGGGACTTGGGTTGTCTGTGACCGGTTTTATGATTCTTCAATTGTATATCAAGGATATGCAAAATATGTTTCTTTGGAAATTCTTACGACAATTTATGATTTCATTTCTGAGGGGATTACGCCTGATCTGACACTTATATTGAATATTACACCCGAAGTTGGATTGATGCGTGCTCATAAGCGATCATCTCATGAAGATCGATTTGAGAAAATGAGTTTACAATTTCACCAAGAAATACGTAAAGGATTTTTAGAAATTGCGAAAGATTATCCTGAAAGATGTGTTGTTGTTAATGCAGAAGAGGAAGAATCTCAAATTAGAGATACGATCATTAAGGTTATCCTGAGTCATTTATTCTAATGTTACCGCACGTCAATAAGATTGTTCCTATTATCGGCCACACGAGTATTCTTAAACATTTTGCTGAACAAATCAAGGGTGGTGTACTTCCTCATGGCTTACTTTTTGTAGGGCCGAAAGGGGTTGGGAAATCAACCGTTGCACATCAACTCATATACTCTCTTTTTAATGGTAGAGACTTAAGTTCAGAAATTAATATTGAGGACCCTATTTTCCGTCGGCTTATTAATAAAAGCCATGCGGATTTTAAGCATCTACAATTAGAATCTAATGAAGAAGGAAAAGCCCAACAAGAAATCCCGCTTGACGTCATCCGAGGGGTTGTTCATTTCCTCCAGACAACTCCATTAGAAGGCGGTTGGAGAGTGGTTCTTATCGAAGACGCAGACTGCTTAGGAAGAAAAGCTGCAAATGCTCTTTTAAAAAGTTTAGAAGAACCTCCTCCTAGAACACTTTTAATATTATGTGCTTCACAAGAACAACAAATGCTTCTAACACTAAGATCACGTTGCCAACGGATTGTTTTTAAAAGATTAACTGATGATGAAGTAAGGCAGGTTCTGGGGAAATATCATAGTGTTGCAGATGAAGAGCTTGGCCTGATGACCATGTTTGCTGAGGGTTCCCCCGGGAGAGCAATGATGCTTTTGCAGCTAGGTGGAAAGCAGTTTTATCAAGAATTTCTGGATGCTTTGCTGGCAGCTATTAATGGACAACACGCATTATTGGTCACTTTTATTGAAAAATATACACAAGCTCAGCTAGATAAAGAGTTCGATTCATATCGGGCTGTAGGTTATTTCATATCATGGTGGCTTGGACGGTATCTTCTTGAAACATACCAAGAAGAAGAGGAAAGTTTGATACTTGGAGATAAGCAACTTAAGTTCGAGATTCTTAAGCGTTTTCCTTTTAAATTTTGGGAGCAGCATTATCATAAAATAAACTTTTTTTATCATCATCCTCATGCGGTTGGACTTGAGCGGAAGTACTGTTTAGCGATTATGATGCTTGGATTTATTTTTGGGCCTAAAGCTTATAATGAAGGAATAGAGAATGAATTTCGTTGATAGCCATTGTCATCTTAATTTTGATGAGTTTTCAAGTGAAGTGGAAGTGATTATTCAAAGAGCAAGAGACCAAAAAGTTAGCACGTTGTTAACAATTTGCACAAAGAAAGAAGAAATCAAGCCACTGCAGAGAATTGCAGAAGCTTATGAGAGCGTTTTTTGTACGGTTGGTATTCATCCTCATGAAGCTGAAGAGACATTAAAAAATCTTACATTAATTGAGCTTAGTGATCATCTAAAAGAATGTACCAAACACTCTAAAGTTATTGGAATCGGAGAAGCTGGACTGGATTTTTATTATGAACATAGTCCACGTACACTACAACAAAATATGTTTGAAGCGCATATCGATGTTGCGACAGAGGTAAACCTTCCTTTGAGTATACACACTCGTGATGCCGAAAAAGAAACAATTAACTTGCTTAAAAAGTCAGGAGGCAAAGCTAAAGGTGTTATTCACTGTTTTACAGGCAGCCAATGGTTAGCAGAAGAAGCTTTGGCTTTAGGATTTTATATCTCTATTTCTGGAATAGTAACTTTTGCAAAAGCTGAAGAGTTGCGTAATGTTGTTCGTACAATTCCATTAAATCGCCTTTTATTGGAAACAGATGCCCCTTTCTTGGCGCCAATTCCTCATAGAGGGAAAAAGAATGAGCCAGCCATGATGATTTATACAGCTGAGAAGGTAGCAGAATTAAAAAATGTGTCGTTAGAAGAGCTTGCTCAAATGACAACAGATAATTTTTTTCAGCTTTTTTCTAAAGCAAAACACAATGAGCAAAAATAAAGTAATTATTCTTGGATGTGGGCCTTCTGGGGGGATTCCTCTTATTGGGTCCCAATCTGGTGGTTTTTGGGGAGCTTGCGATTCAACTAACCCTAAAAATAGAAGGATGCGAGCTTCTATTTATGTTGAATACGAAGGAAAAAAATTACTTATTGATACATCCCCAGACCTGCGGCAACAATTTTTAACCTTTGGTCTTCGTGATATTGATGCTGTTTTATATACGCATGAGCATGCGGATCATACCCATGGGATTGATGAATTGCGCTCACTCTTTTTTGCGAGAAAAGAGAGAACTATACCTGTTTATGGAAGCGAAGAGACCATTCAAAAATTGAGAGAAAGCTTTTCTTATTTGTTTGAGGGAGGGGAGCATTTTATTTATCCTAAGATTTTAGAATCTCATGTCATTTCCAATACTTTTTTAGTGCAAGACACACCTATTGTTAGTTTTACGCAAATACATGGGATAGGAACCTCGCTTGGGTACTGTTTTGGAAACGTGGCTTATTCAACAGATGTCACAGATTTCGATGAGATAGCTCAAGAGTGTCTAAAGGGGCTTGATGTATGGATTATTGATTGTTTAAGTCGAGAACCAAAACCCTCACACTTGCATCTTGAAAAAGCCTTAAAGTGGATTGAAAAAATGAAGCCTAAAAAGGCTATTTTAACACATATGAATCCTTCTCTTGATTATGAAACACTAAAAAAAGAGCTTCCTTCTCATATTGAGCCTGCATACGATGGGATGGTAATTGAATTTTGATAAGAGTAGAGTTCATAAAAGAGCCCCCTATTTTTAAATCAAAAGAGGGGGGTGATTATTTACAATATTTTTTAAGCAGTTGCTTTTGGAAATGATTTTTCTACATATCTAACGACTTCATGGGCGGCGTTTTCAACGGCATGATCAAATGAGCCTCCAAAGACACCACTGCTAATCTTGCCTCCAACATGAATCTTTGAAAGTTCATTACCTTTTAAATCTTTAAATCTTACTTCTGCGGTCATTTCTCCTTCACCGCTGTTTCCTAAGCCTCCCCACATCCATCGAGCAAATTGATCGCCTTCATCAAATTGAATAAAACGATATTCAATAATTAGTTCATTACCTTTTGAATAACCTATTTCTGTTAGTTTTTTATCTATTATATTACGAAATAGTTCTTGTGCTTCCTTGGGAACACTTGTTGTTGACTTTCCATGAATTAATTCAAAATTTTTAACGTATTTAGTTTCAGCGCAAGTATCTAATACCATTGTCTTGCTGCTTCCGCATGCTGTTAATAAAATACAGGCAAAGGGAATTGATTTTTTAAGCATTTTTACCTCATTAATGTTGTTTGCATTATTGTTACATCATACTCTCTTATTTATTGTCAATTAGATGGGCTAAGAATAAATTTTTGAGTATGCAAATAAAATAAATACTATATTTAAAATCGATAAAATTTTGTCATTAAGTATTATTTGTTGCTTTTGATTTAATTTAATTATAATTAATTCGCTCTAACGCTTGATTTTATATAGATTTTCCTTATCCTGGAACATAGAAGAAGAGAAGAGAGATTATCCATGAGTGCAGAAGGCTATTATCGTTACCCAGCAATTTTTAAAGACCAGGTTGTCTTTGTTTCTGAAGATGATCTTTGGGTGGCTTCAACTGAAGGAGGGGTTGCTCGGCGACTTACCTCAGGTCTTGGTTCTATCAGCACTCCAGTTTTCTCTCCTGATGGGATGCAATTAGCATTTGTAGGCTCAGAAGAAGGATATCCCGAAGTATACATCATGCCAAGTAAAGGAGGGCCTATTAAACGGCTTACCTTTTTGGGAGAAGAAGTAAATGTGATTACATGGACAGAAGAAGGGATTATTTTTGCAAGTTCAGCAGGGCAGCCTTTTAGTCGATGGAACGCTTTATGGTGTGTATCACCTAATGGAGGAGAACCTCAGCGTCTCCCTATAGGCCCGGCTAATTTTATTTCTTTTAAAGAAAAAGGGAGTAAAGTTGCTGTCATTCAAAGGCATGGTTATCGAGAATATGGGTTTTGGAAGCGTTATCGTGGAGGGACGGCAGGTCAGCTATGGATTGATCAGTTTGGTAAAGGTAACTTTAAAAGCCTTTTAGAATTAAGAAGCGATTTTGCGCGTCCTTTATGGATTCAAGATCGTATTTATTTTAGCTCTGATCATGAAGGCGTCGGTAATTTATACTCTTGTCTTATTGATGGATCAGATATAAGGCAGCATACAAATCATTCAGATTACTATGTTCGTAACCAATCTACAGATGGTTATCGGATCGTCTATCATGCAGGGGGGAATCTTTATCTCTTTGATCCTCAAGAAAATACTACAAAGAAAGTCACATTTGACTATCACAGTACTAAATTTCAACGTAACCGCAAATTTATTGCGCCTGGGCGTCATTTGGAAGATTTCACAATTCATCCTAAAGGACATCATTTAGCTGTTGTAACGCGTGGTAAGGCATTTGCGTTTGGAAATTGGGAAGGTGCCGTTTTTCAACTCGGCGCACAACAAGGTGTGCGTTTTCGTATTCCACGATGGTTACATGATGGTGAAAGAGTCCTTTTAATTCATGATCGAGATTGTGAAGAAACTCTTGAAATTTATCATGGGGGTACATCCGAGTGTTTAAGTTCATCAGGAGAATTATCTTTTGGACGGGCAGAAAACATTTATCCTAATCCTTGTAAGGATGAAGCAATTCTAATTAATCATCGAAATGAGATATTTCATATTGATTTAAGTTCTTGGAAACTGACAAAAATTGATCGAAGTGAGTATTCTAATATTGATGGTGTTTCGTGGTCTCCAGATGGTGAGTGGGTTGCTTATAATTGTTCGTTTACGCGGCGTACGATAGGATTAAAACTTTATCATGTAAAAACGAATAAACTTACGCCAATTACACAGCCATTAATGCGTGATTTGTCTCCTGCTTTCGATCCAGAAGGCAAGTATTTATATTTTCTATCATATCGCCATTTTAACCCTAGTTGGGACGCGCTTCATTTTGAACTTGGTTTCCCCCGAGGAATGAAGCCTTATGCAATTGCACTTCAAAAGGATACAGCTTCTCCATTTATTCCGAAGGCGCTTGAACTTTCAACTAAGGAAGAAGAAAAAGATAAGAAAAAAAATGACAAAAAGGCGAATAAAATTGAGAAAATTAATATTGATTTAGAAGGAATTGAAAATAGGTTAATTGCTTTTCCAATTGAAGAAGGACTTTACAGTGATCTCGTCGCTCTTAAAGGAAAGATAGCTTATCTATCTTGGCATGTGGAAGGAGCATTGCATGATCCTGAGGATTCATTAGACTATGAAGGAGGAACACTTGAAGTCTTTGATTTCGAATCCCAGAAGGTGGATGATTTAATCCATAATGTTTCTGTTCTCAATTTCTCTTTAGACAGTCAATGGATTTGTTATAAGACGGGCTCAAAGCTGCGTGTTTTTAAAGCAGATGAAAAGCCAGATGATCGTGATATGGATAAGCCAAACCGTAAAAATGGGTGGATAGATTTAAGTCGTCTTCGTGTTGCCGTAAACCCTGTCTTTGAATGGGAACAAATGTATAAAGAAGCTTGGCGTCTTCAACGGGACCATTTCTGGAGTGAAGATATGTCTAAAGTTGATTGGCAACAGATCTATAAAAGATACTATAATCTACTTCCTCGTCTTGGAAGCCGCGGTGAGTTAAGTGATTTGCTTTGGGAAATGCAAGGAGAATTAGGAACTTCACATGCTTATGTTTATGGGGGAGATCTTCGAATGGCTCCTCGTTATACGGTTGGGCAGTTGGCTGCTGATTTCATTTTTGACTCTAAGAAAAGAGTCTACCAATTTGTGAAGATTGCACGTGGTGATCATTGGTTACCAACAAAGGGTTCTCCTTTATTGCAACCTGGATTAGGTATCAAAGAAGGAGATCTTTTATGGGCTATCAACCATCAAGAATTAGATGAAACAACCTCTCCTAGTTCTTTGCTTGTTTACCAGGCAAATATTGAGGTTGCCTTAACTATCAGTGATAAAGATGGAAAGAATAAAAGAGACGTGATTGTTAAAACAGCACGCTCTCAAACAAATATTCGTTATCGTGATTGGGTAGAGACAAATCGTACTTATATTCATGAAAAATCACAAGGAAAAGTAGGCTATATTCATATCCCAGATATGGGGGCTCATGGCTTTGCTGAGTTTCACCGTTCATTCCTTGCTGAATGTGATCGAGAGGGATTAATTGTAGATGTACGCTTTAATGGAGGAGGGAATGTTTCAGCTCTTTTACTTGAAAAACTTGCCCGCCGCCGTTTAGGTTATGATGCTTCTCGTCACCATGGTTTAATTCCTTATCCAGAAGATTCTCCTGCGGGACCAATGGTCGCTATTACAAATGAGTACGCAGGGTCTGATGGTGATATGTTCTCTCATGCCTTTAAGTTAATGAAATTAGGTCCTTTGATTGGAAAAAGAACTTGGGGAGGCGTTATTGGTATTGCGCCAAGATATCCGCTTGTCGATGGAGGAATGACAACACAGCCAGAATTTTCCTTTTGGTTTAAGGATGTTGGCTTAAAGCTTGAAAATTATGGGGTTGATCCCGATATTGAGATTGATATCACACCTCAAGATTATACTGAGGGGAAAGATCCACAGCTTGAGAGAGCTCTTAAAGAAGTATCAGAAATTATGGAAAATTATTCATATGTTATGCCAGAGTTCGGTAAAAAAATAATTTAAAAGCTTACTAAATTTGTGAGAAATAGCGAACAGATCTACTGATAGAGAGAAGTTATTAAAGTTGTAATGAGATAAAGAATGCGTTATTCTGCAACCCATGTTAATTCGTGAACTTAAAAGAAGAGCCAATCGTTTCCTCGCGCCAAGCTTTGGATTGTGTGCTATTGCTTACTTTTCGTATCACCTTATTCAAGGAAATAGGGGAATTTGTGCATGGCAAATACTTGAAAATCAACTATTTAAAGCTCAAGAACGCTTGTCGTTGTTAAAACACCAAGAGATAATTCTTGAAAATCGCGTAAAATTACTGCGTCCAGGTTCAATTTGTTCTGATCTTTTAGCGGAGCGAGCCAAAGATGTTTTAGGATATGTTCATCCGCATGAGGTTGTTGTTCATACTAACGGAAATCTCCCTCAAAATAAATAATAAATTAAATTCTATTATTTTTATGAATTTATTATAATCTCATTTCCTAATATAAGTTAATAAACATACTAATATTTATTTTATTCTTTAAAATTCGTCTATTTTTTATTTCTTTTAAGAAAAGGTGCATTGACGTTAGTTATAGTCTTTACTAGAGTGACAACTGTGTATGAGCTGAGTAGCTCCTTGGATTAACCGGAACAAAGGGTAATTAACATGAATAAGAGTGATTTAGTAGTAAAAGTCTCTTCTCTTTCTGGGCTTACAAAAAGTGATGCATCAAAGGCTGTCGATGGTATTTTTGACGCAATTACTCATGCTTTGAAGAAAAATGGTGAAATGCGGTTTGTTGGGTTTGGCACATTTACTGTTGTAAAACGTGCAGCCAGCGAAGGTCGTAATCCGCGGACAGGTGAAAAGATCAAGATTCCTGCTTCAAAACTTCCTAAGTTTCGTGCAGGTAAAGGCTTAAAAGAAGCTGTTGCTTGATAAATCTAGAAAATAAAAAGGCCTGACTAGTCAGGCCTTTTTCTATAAGCTTATGATTAATCTGTCGTAAATTTATCCTTAATGCTAGTAAAAGTCTCATTAACTTTGGTACCTAGGTCAGATATTGTTGCTATCGCAACGACTGAAATAAGAGCCGCTAAGATAGCATACTCAACCAAAGATGCTCCTTCTTCTTGTCTTAAAAAATTTTTCATTAATATTTTCATGGAAATAACCTCCTCTTTTATTTTTATTATATAAATATAATAACATATTTATTATATTAATATAAGTATTAATAAAATATTAATAAAATAACTTATATTTATTTAATACTATTTTAATATATTGTTTTAAGTGTTTTTTAATTTTAGTTTTTAAATCTCAGTTTCTTCAAGGTAGAGCTTCTTTGACTTTGTTTAAAATCATGATAATATCCTCCATTATTTTTTGATGAGAGAATAGTCTTGTTTCATTTTTCAGTCGTTATTGAATCATTTCCTTACATTCTTGAAGGGACCTTAGTCACCTTAAAGTATACGCTACTCTCAATATTTTTTGGTTTTATGATCGGTTCTATTTTAGCCTTAATGAAACTTTCCTCATGTAAGGTGTTAGAAGTTTTCTCTAAGTTTTATACATCCATTTTTCGGGGGACGCCTTTGCTCGTGCAGCTTTCTCTAATTTACTTTGCGCTTCCTCAGCTAACCGGTTACCGAATTACAGCTTTTGAAGCAGGAGTTCTTGCTTTCTCGCTTAACTCCGGTGCTTATGTCTCTGAAATCATTCGCGCAGGGATTCAAGCGGTTGATATGGGGCAGTTTGAAGCTGCGGCAGCTTTAGGCGTTACCCAACAAGCTATGATGAAAGATATTATTTTCCCCCAAGCAATTAAAAATATTCTGCCGGCGCTTGTGAATGAGTTTGTGAATCTCTTAAAAGAATCGGCAATAATTTCCATTATTGGAGAAGCAGATTTGTTGCGGCGAGCAAACATTGTTGCAGCTGAAAAATATATTTATTTTGAACCACTTGTCGCGGTAGGGTTCATTTATTATATGCTTGTTATCTTATTCTCCAATTTAGCAACTCTGCTAGAGAAAAGGTTAAAGAAAAGTGATTAAAATTAAGGACCTCTCTAAAAATTTTGCGCATCATAAAATTCTTAAACAGGTTACAGCTGAAGTTGCTCGTGGAGAAGTGGTTGCGATCTTAGGGCCTTCTGGTTCGGGAAAATCAACTCTGTTGCGTTGTCTTAATCTTTTGGAAAGGCCTAGTGAAGGTCAAATCTTTATAAGTCAGGACGAAATTACAGCACCTTCCTGTAATATTGCTTTAATCCGGCAAAAAATAGGAATGGTTTTTCAACAATTTAATCTATTTCCGCATATGACAGTGATTGAAAACCTTATTTACGCGCCTTGCCAGGTTTTAAAAGAGCCTCGGGATAAAGCTATTACGAAATCTAAGGATCTTTTGAAGAAAGTTGGCCTTTTGGATAAAGCTTCCGCTTACCCTACTCAACTCTCTGGAGGACAAAAGCAACGTGTTGCTATCGCGCGAGCCTTAGCTATGGGACCAGAAATCATCCTTTTTGATGAGCCAACTTCAGCCTTAGACCCTGAAATGGTAAAAGAAGTTTTAGAAGTGATAAAAAACCTTGCTCACCAGAAAATGACGATGGTGATCGTAACGCATGAGATGGGTTTTGCACGAGAAGCTGCCGATCACATTTGGTTTCTTGATGAGGGAAGGCTTCTTGAAGTTTCATCCCCTAAAGAATTTTTTAAAAAGCCTAAGACGGTACGTGCACAACAATTTTTAGAGAAAGTTCTCTAGGGATGTCTTTTTCTTCTCAAGATTTTCGTAAGGCAATGAGCCATTTCACAACAGGTGTTGCAATTTTGACGAGATGTGATTCTGATGGAAATCCTCATGGAATGACCATAAATTCTTTGACATCAGCATCGCTAAAGCCACCTCTTCTATTATTTTGTTTGAACAAATATTCCAAGACAGCGCACTATTTTACGGAAACTCCAAGCTTTGCCGTGAATATTTTATCAGGTGAACAAGAGTCATTAGCACGAAGCTTTGCAGCTCACGATTTAAAGGATTGGAAAGAGGTAGAATGGGCAGTTTCCTCTTTTGGTAATCCGATTTTAAAGGGTATTGTAGCAGCGCTTGAGTGCAAGCCAAAAGCTATCCATGCCGCAGGAGATCACCATATTCTCATCGCAGAAGCACAGAATTTAGATATTTTATCGACTGAAAATCCATTAATTTTCTACAAAAGTCATTTTCATTCTTTTGGGGAATAGTACTTATTCTTTGGATGGGGCCTTTTGAATCACAATCACAAATGGTTTGATCGGTGTAACAGGGGAATTTATGCAATATCTACTGAGCTAAGAAAGCTCCTTATATCTGATCTTGCAGAATTATAAAACTCCAAGAGTTCTTCATCTGTCCCATTAAAATACTTTTCATTAGTTCCCGGAATTGTACGTAATACGAGCGCATGATCCATAAAGCTGATATGACGTGATCCTTTATAATATTTAAAATTGTATTTTTCTTTAGTAAGATAATCTCTTGTACCTATCTCTTCCTGATATTCTGAACGCTCTTCTGATAAGAGATGAAAAATAGGTATATTTGTATTGTACACAGGTGGAAATTCTCCATCTATAAATATAATACATTCTTTGGATTTATGATTGGGCTGATGGCGAGGTAATAAAGTATCTACGTTTGGTCGGAACATCGACGATATTCTATTTGTAAGCATTAATAATGCATTACCTCCCATAGAATGGCCTATTAATGCAATTTTATTAAGATTAATTTTACTTTGGAAAATATCTTCAATATGTTTTTCAACCCATTGAAAAACATATAAAATATTATCGATAACTCTGCCATGTTTGGAGTAGGATCTTCGATTCCAGTGGTTAGGCAGATCTATATCCGTGCTTAATTGATGACCAATCGAAATTACAATATAACCATGTGATGCCAAGTCTTCAGTCAAAAATGTATAATCTGTCATACTTACGCAATTGCCATGATTTAATATTATAAGGGGATATTGCCCTGGCAAAATTTTCATTAAGATGAGATGGCTTGCTGAAACAGACGCTTTTAAGTAAAGGAAACCTACGATTTCCTCTTGGTTCTAGGCTTTTCTCATACGTCTTATGATACCCTTTATTTATAGGAAAATAAAATTGACATGGAATAAGTCGGCCTTTAGGAAATTTTAGCTCTGGTCTATTTTCATCATACAAATCAAATTGAACAGTTCCTACGATGTATTGCCCAGAAGGTAATAGTTTCTCTCTCATGTTAGTTATAAAATCAAAATAAATTTACAATGCCAATTAATTCAGTATTTAGGCACAGATCAGCTTATAAATTCAAGCCTTTGTCCAAAAATTTAATCTAGAAGAGTTTTATCGATATAATGAAAAAAAGAATAATTTTTATGAAATTCGTAAATTTATAGTTGTAATTCATTGTTTCCATGTTAGGCTATGAAAGTGTAAATACAATAACATAAGGAAGAACAAAGTGGAAGAGAATAAGCCTAAGTCCTTAAAATTAATTGAATTTTTAAAAAAATTTTTAATTGCGTATATTTGTTTAACAGGTTTAGTGCCAGTTTTAAATTGGTCTCAAGATGTTTTCGGAATAGGAAATACCGGACTAGGAACTTCATTTACTGCTTCTCTCTCTCTGGATGTCTTAAAAACTTTAGGATTTGGTCAACGTGTAACGGGATGGTTCGTTGATTCAATAGGAAGTGGGATCTTTATCATTATTTTGATTTCCCTTCATAAATTATTGGAACTCATTCGCCAAGGACAGCCTTTTTCAAAAGCATCGATCTCTCTTTATGAAAAGATAGCTCGTTTTTATTTTTTTTCAATTATTTATGAGCCGTTATCAAAAATGGCAATGAGTTTCATAACAACATGGCATCTTCCTGTTGGGCATCGAACGATCTCTATTACTTTTGGAACTGACAATATTAACAGTATCTTGTTAGCACTGTGTCTTTATTTAATTATTTTCTTGATCAAGCAAGCTCATCAGATTTCTGAAGAGCAAAGCATGGTTATTTAGGGAGGGGCCATTGAAAATTATTGTTCGCTTAGATGAGTTAATGGCACGTCGTAAAATGAAACTCAACAAACTTGCAGAGCTTGTGGGGATTTCTGAAACCAATTTATCAATTTTGAAAACAGGAAAGGCAAAGGCCATAAGATTCTCAACCTTAGAAGCCATTTGCAGCGCCCTTGAGTGCCAGCCAGGAGATATTTTGGATATTGAGAAAAGCCTCAAACTTCAGCAGACTGATGCAGAAACAGCAATCCTTTAAATTTGCATCATTTCTAGAGCCAAAAAATGCATAGGCAGAAAAACTATGAAAGATATTGGAATGAGGTAGATGATACTAAATAGGCTTGAGTATACTTCTTTGCTTTCTTTAATAGAAGAAACAACATACTAACACTGCGGCAAAAAGTCAGAGAGATTAATTTCAGGGACTAATTTAATCATACAATTCTTGAAGAAGATTTCATCTAAAAGGATAAAAAAATAAAACATGATTTCTGAAATGAATCTCTTGAATTTTGTATCATTATGTGGTAGTCTAATAATAGATGGTCAGAGATGATTTTTCCCTTACTGATGACTCGAGATAAATCAGTATTACTCAGTTTCTGAAGTCATCTAAAGAAGAAAAATAATAATAAAACAGGGATAAAAACCTAGATTATTGAAAAAACAGAACCTTTTAGCGCTCTTTTTGGGCAGATGCCCTCTTTTTGCCTGATGAAAAGGCAGAGGGTAGGCATGGAAAATGGAAAAGGGAAGATTTTTAGGTCACTTGAGATTCTCGGGACAGGCTCAAGAATGACAACGTTTGAAATTTATAATGGTCATCCCCGCGGATGCGGGGATCCAGGGAATGGTGAAAGGCAACGATTAGCGATAGGAAGAGATCTTTATGTTGCTTGAGATCCTCGGCACAAGGCCGAGGATGACAAAGGAAAAAGGCTCTTTAGTGAGAAAGAGCCTTAAAACTAAAAGATAAAGAAAGGATAGGAAAATGACATAGGAAACAAGAAACAGAATACTTGAGGAAAGACTTAACGGCTCACCTCATATGATAAAACAAAAACAAAGGTTTTAATGAAATCATAAAACTAAAACAAAAAAAACGTGCCCAAAGGCACATAAAAATTAAAAAGGTAAATTAAAAAAACAGGGAGACTAAAATGAATAGACAGAAGCTTTATAAACAAAAAGACAATAAAGGAATAAGTTATAGGGCGCAATTTTGCGATGAAAGAGACAGCCCAGAAGAAGTTTTCAATAAAAACTTTTTCCTTAAAAAACGAATGGGGACAACCTATGAAAAGATGAAGAAAAAATGGGCTTCATTTATGGGATATATAAAACCTAAAATATTGCATAGATGGAAACAGAATATGGTTCAAGGACTCTATTTAACATTTACCAATTTGAGGGATCCCACTTTATTAACTTTTAATTTGGAGAAAAAAGTGAATTGTCCCATTGATTTTAGAGGGATGACCTCTTAGGATCGCCTTATTCTAACCATTTATAGGATTTTGAAATGACAGCGATTATTGATATTCATGGCCGAGAAATTCTTGATTCACGTGGGAATCCAACGGTTGAAGTTGAAGTTACATTGGAAGATGGTACCATTGGTCGTGCAGCAGTACCTTCAGGGGCGTCAACAGGAACGTATGAGGCCGTAGAAAAGCGTGATGGAGATAAAAGCCGATATAATGGCAAAGGCGTTCTTCAAGCCATTAAAAGCGTTAATGAAGATATTTTTGAAGTTTTATGTGGACTTGATGCGACTCAGCAAGTTCAACTTGATCAAGCAATGATAGAACTTGATGAAACGGCGAATAAATCAACGTTTGGCGCTAATGCAATCCTTGGTGTGAGCCTCGCTGCAGCAAAGGCGGCAGCTGCTTTTTTAGGCGAGCCTCTTTACCGTTATCTTGGAGGAGCTTTTGCAAATCGTCTACCCATGCCGCTCATGAATATCTTAAATGGTGGTGCTCATGCTGATAATCCAGTTGATATTCAGGAATTTATGATCGTTCCTGTGGGGGCTCAATCAATGAAGGATGCTGTTCGGATGGGGGCGGAAGTTTTTCATGCTCTTAAGGTTGAGCTCTCTGCAGCAGGATTGAATACGAATGTGGGAGATGAGGGAGGATTTGCGCCAGCAGTGAAAAGCAGCGATGAGGCGCTTTCTTTTATTATGAAAGCTATCGAGAGAGCGGGATATCAACCTGGTGCCCAAATTGCTTTGGCTCTCGATGTTGCTGCTACAGAGTTCTTTAAAAACGGTCTTTATCATTTAGAAGGAGAAGGCAAGCAATTGGACGCAGGTGAACTTGTAAATTACTATCAAGGATTAAAATCTCGTTACCCGATTGTTTCCATTGAAGATGGAATGGCCGAGGATGATTTTAAAGGATGGCAACACTTAACCTCAACACTTGGAAAAGACATTCAAATTGTAGGAGATGATTTGTTTGTCACGAACGTTGAACGTCTTCAAAAAGGAATCCAAGAGAAGTGGGCAAACTCGATCCTCATTAAGGTGAACCAAATTGGAACGTTAACGGAAACAATTCAAGCGGTGACGATGGCGCAACATGCAGGTTTGACCGCAATTCTTTCTCATCGTTCAGGTGAAACAGAGGATACAACGATTGCAGATTTGGCTGTCGCAACGAACTGTGGACAGATTAAAACAGGTTCTTTGAGCCGTTCTGATCGTGTGGCAAAGTATAACCAATTGTTGCGGATTGAAGAAGTGTTAGGAACAGAGGCTCGGTTTGCATCGCCGTTTTAATGAGGAAAGGCTCTTCAAAAATTTGACGTTCTTGAAGAGCCTTTATTAACTTTAAATTATTGCTCTAAAAACGCTGTAACGATAGTTGGGGTGAACCCATTTGCGCTTTGTGGAATCCTACGATTCCCTTTCACCATGTTTTGAAGTTCATTATAGATATTTTCACTGGATTGAAGAATTAAGACAAGCTTCATTCCAGGTTGTCCTGCTTGAAGTGGGTTTTCCGGATGTCCTGTATTCTGCATATTCAGTGCATGATTATAATCTTCTTGTGTAAAATAACGCCCTAATTCAGACGAACTATTTAAAATAATCTTGATTCTATTATTTTGGTTAGCGCCATTATAATTAATCAGCTGCGTCTGATTTAGTAATTCAATAGCTTTATTTTGAAATGCTTGCACAGAGTTAATTTGGTTTTCATTAAATAAAGAATAATAATTACGATTGCCAAAGCTTGTCGTACTGATTTTCTCTATTCCGCCCTTATGCAATCTGAGAATATGATTTTGAATCTTATTTGTGCTTTGCGTAATAGCCCGTTGGATAAATGATCTTAAAAAATCTTGTACTGCTCTCCTACGGTTATCTTTTTGTACTTTTTCTTGGTTATGTTGTTCTTTTGATTTTAACTGATGCTCAATAAAGCTTGCTTCGGCTTGTGAGCAGCTTAAGAGAGCCAAAGATACAATAATATAAGCAATTTTAGATGATAAAGTCTTCATAATTTTTTCCTTATAATTTAACAATTTTAAATTCTAATTTAGTATTATTAATTATATATTAATATTGATTGATATTTTTATTGTAAGTTACAAATTTTTTTTGAGATTAATATTGTTAATGGAAATCTTTATAAAGAATATTTTAAAAAAAATTTTTCTTGAAGGATTATTAAAATAGGAAATATGTGAAAGGAAAAAGATGGCGTCCCCAACGGGATTCGAACCCGTGTTGCCGCCGTGAGAGGGCGGTGTCCTAGACCTCTAGACGATGGGGACTTAAGACAAACTGCAACCTAACGCAAGTCGCCTTCTGAATCAAGGTGTTTTTCTATTTTTTAGATGAGACAGGGATGAGTTTCAGTGCTGTCTCTAGCATTTAATTGATTGAGGTTGGCTCTTACGTGAAGCTTTACGCTTTTTTGACTTTTTCTTTTTAGGTTTAATGTTCTTCTTTTTAAGAGGTACCTGCGGAATTTTTTCTTGAGGGCTTTCTAATTGATATGAAATTACAAGGTTTCGAAAGGTTGGGAGGGCGCGCAAATAAGCCTTTTGAGATGTGGCTTGGAGGATAATGATCACAAAGGCTTCTTTTTCAGCAATATAGCCAATGGCATCGTATAGACCTTGAGGTTCTTCAAAGTAGGTTCTTACTTGTGCTTTCTTGTGATCTTGAGTCGTGAGAACAAAGTCGGTTCCATATTGAATATGAGGTCTTTGTTTTTTTACATGCTGAAAATCATTTTTTATAAATTGCTGTAGGGAAGGGTTGTGGGAAATATGGGGGACAACACGGACATAGATTGTGGCTGGCGACACATCCATAACAAAAGCTTGTGGTATGAGGAGGGCTTGGATGTTTTTAGGTAAACCATGCTCGTTTTCACAATGCCAATCATAAGGATAAGAAAGCATAAAGGAAAGAACTGAAGATTTAATAGTGACTGTGTGTTGACAATATAAATTGGCTGCTCCTTGACCTAAAGAAAGGAGAGTCACCATAAAAAAGGTAAACAATTTTTGCTTCATAGTAGAACTATAAATGTTTTTTCGTAATCTTTGTTTAAACTTTTAAATGCTAAACTTATTTCAGTAAAGAGGTTCATTTAAGAGGAGGGACTAATGAAACTCAATGTGCAAACATTAAACCAATTATTTTTAGAGGCACGTACGCATAAGGCCTGGCAAGCTAAAGAAGTACCTGATAGCCTTCTTAAAGAAGTGTATGATTTGGCAAAGATGGGACCGACCTCTGCAAACTGCCTTCCAATGCGGATTCTTTTTATAAAGTCTAGCCTTGCAAAAGAGCGCCTTAAGCCACTTTTGGATGCAGGTAATGTTGAAAAAACCATGGCGGCTCCCGTGACAGCTATCATTGCTTATGACCTTCAGTTTTATGAGCGTATGGGGGAGCTGTATCCAATGGTTGATGCAAAGAGCTGGTTTGTTGGTAACGAGAAATTTTCTCAAAAAACAGCTTTTCAAAACTCTTCTTTACAAGGAGCTTACTTTATTCTTGCAGCGCGTGCCTGTGGATTAGATTGTGGTCCTATGTCGGGCTTTGATAATACGAAAGTTGATGAGGAATTTTTTAAGAATACATCATGGCGTTCTAATTTTCTTATCAACCTTGGCTACGGCGTTCCAGAAAAACTGCCTCCTCGGCTTCCTCGGCTTGTTTTTGATGATGTTGCAAAAATTATTTAAGGTTGTAGAAGTTTTAACTCTTTAAAGGGCGCGTTATTTCTTTTAACCATTCGCGAACTTCTATTTCCAAGAGGGGTGAAAGTTTTTCATAAACTTCTTGATGATAGTCATTGAGCCATTTGATTTCTGGGTCTGTTAATAAAGCCAGCTCGATTAATTTAAAATCAATCGGCGCAAAGGTGATGGTCTCAAAACCAAGCATTGCTTTTTCAGCGCCGGGTATGTTAAGGGACTGCACGATAATAAGATTCTCAATTCGTATTCCATAGGCGCCTTCCTTATAATAACCTGGCTCATTTGAAAGAATCATGCCTGGCTTTAAGGAAACATGATTTGGAACACTGCTGATCCTCTGAGGGCCTTCGTGAATATTAAGGACGGCCCCTACACCATGGCTGGTGCTATGTGCGTAATCAAGTCCGATCTGCCATAAAGCATGGCGCGCAAGAATATCAAGTTGTGATCCGGATGTTCCCTGAGGGAAAATACTGGTAGCAAGGGCAATATGCCCTTTAAGGACGCGCGTGAAGCGGTCTCTTTGTTCTTGGGTCGTTTCACCTATTGCAATTGTGCGTGTGACATCTGTACTGCCATCAATATAATGTCCTCCGGAATCAATGAGATAAATATCATTTGGTGCAATTTTACGATTCGTTTCAGGATTGGCTCTATAATGAACAATAGCCCCATTGGGACCCGTACCAGAAATGGTTGAAAAACTTGGCATTTTAAACTCAGGAAATTTTTGACGATATTCAAGTATTTTGGCTGCAGCTTGAAGTTCATCTATATTGCCTTTAGGTCCTTCTTGGGAAATCCAATGAAGAAAAGTTGTTAAAGCGACTCCATCTCGAATGTGAGTTCGACGCATTCCTTCCAGTTCAGCTATATTTTTGCAGGCTTTTAGCTGAGTGGTAGGCTCAACACATCGGAGAACTTTCCCTCCTGCTTTCTCTACGGTATAAATGGATTGTACTGGAGCTGTAAGAGGGTCTATGATAACGCGTTCTTTGAGATGACCCAAGTTTTGTAAAGTTTTTTCAAAAGTTGCAAAAGGTTTGATGGTCACGAATGCATCGAAATATTGATGAACCTCATTCGATACTTTTTGCTCATCAATAAAAATATCAGCTTTTCCCGTATCATAGACAATTGCATAAGCAGATGTTGTTGGGATAAAGTCATAATCATTCCCACGAATGTTAAAGAGCCATCCCACAGACTCGGTCATTGTAATAACGCCAGCAGATGCGTGCTTTTTCTTAAGGTCATCCGCAATCGTTGTAAGCTTCTCTCTAAAATCTTGCCCTGCAAACTCCAGCGGATGAATATAAACAGGTTGAGAAGGTTTCATAGGACGATCGGCCCAGATTAGATCCACAAGATTTTTTTTTAAGGGTAAAAAGTTAATATTGTGGCTTTCCAGCACCTTTTCATAGTTTTGGATTTCTCGTTCTGTTGTAAGCCATGGGTCATAAGCAAGCTTAGCGCCTGGTTTTAAGTGGCGTGTAAGCCACGTGGGGCCTGAGACTTCCGCAATGGGGACAATTTCAAAGCAAGATGTATCAACTTGATGGGCAGCCTGAAGGGTATATCTTCCATCGACAAAAAGGCCAGCTTTATCGAGTAGAATGATGGCAAATCCAGCGCTGCCATTAAAATTAGTCAACCATAGGAGCCTTTCTGAATCAGGAGCGACGTATTCGCCTTGATGCTCATCAGCTTTAGGAACAATAAAAGCATCAATATTCTCTTTAAGCATTTCCTGACGAAGTTGCGTTAGTCTTTGGAAGGAAGTCATGATATCAAAGTACTTTCTTGTTAATTTATAAAATTTTTCTCACGACTTACAAATAAGAGGAGAAAATAACTTTTTTATGCAAATCTATCCTGTCATTAATTGTTCTTCAATAGGAAGGGTCAGGACAAATTCAGCATATTGATCAATTTCTGAAGCCACTGTAAGAGTACCATGATGTTGGCGTGTTATAATGTCGTGACACAATGAAAGTCCAAGGCCAGTTCCGCTGCCGGCAGGCTTTGTTGTGAAAAATGGATCAAAAATTTTTTTTCGAATTTCTTCAGAAATTCCAGGGCCATTATCTCGAATGACAACTTCGATATGGTTATCAATCGTTTGCCGAGTACTAATATAAATTTCAGCTATAAATGACTCTCCAACTATTGTTCTCTTCTGATGGAGAACATAGCAAGCATTGTTAATAATATTTAAAAAAACACGGCCTAGGCCCTGGGAGTAAACAAGGATTTTAGGGATATCTAGATCAAAGTCTTTAATAATTTTTGGAATAAAGCCTTGTTGCTTAAAGCTTGTCGTTGCTAAAGTAATGTTTTCGTCAATAAGCTGATTAATATCAATTAGGTGTTGGCTATCATTTCCGCCCCTCGCATGAACAAGCATACTTCTAACAATAGCATCGGCTCGTTTACCATGTTCTTCAATTCGTTTCATATTCTCAATTAAATCAGTAAGAATAGTTTTAACTTCTTGTCGTTGTTCTAGAGTAAGAGACTTGCCTTGAGGCAGGGAAGAAGCAATATTCATAAGCTCTTCAGTAAAGGTGCGAGAAATTTCAGCAAAGTTAATTACATAATTCAGAGGATTTTTTATTTCATGGGCAATCCCAGCCGTAAGTGCACCAAGGCCTGCAAGTTTTTCTTGAATAATGATTTGATTTTGTGCTTTTCGCAGATCATTAAAGGCAAGACTAAGAGCTCTATTTTTGTCTGAGAGAGCTCGTGTACGTTCTAGAACTTTTTGGTCAAGATCTTCAATATGTTTTTCCATTTCTTCCATCAATTTTCGATTCTGGTCAAATACTTGGAAGACGGCTTCAAACCAAGAAAACCAAGGCTCTCTCATTTTACGATAAGCTTGTTCTCCTTCTGTTGCTTGCGTGGAAATAAAATTAACAAGCTGTTTTGCAGGACTTATAAATTCCTGTGCAATAATACTGTTGGCCCCCATGAGAATAAAAATTGCAAATAAGATAAGGAAAACAATGCTAGGACCAATGTGTTTTAATGTTACAATATTCATTTTCCAAGTATTAACAAAATAAATTGCAGTCCAAGGAGCGTAATGAGATTTTGCTTGATAAACCCAGTAGTCTCCAATCCTAGAAATTGTTTTACGCGGAAGTTTATAAATTGTCTCTAGCGGTATACCTTTTGGAAGAACTTGGTGAGCTTTTAGAGGAATGCGATTATTGGATTTGGTATCTGCAAGAATTGTTCCATAATCATTAATGATTATGAGGCGACCATTAGGATAATTAATCCCATGAATAAACTCAATTATGGGTTCAAGTAGAAATTCAATTCCAACAATCCCCTTAAACTGCATTTTATGATAGACTGGCGCTGAGCAAGTCACCATTAATCCATAATGTGGTGAATGAGTATATACATCAGTCCAAGTAGGTTCTCGTTTAGGATTATTGCTAGGAAGGTTTTTTAGATACATGGAGCTTTTAAAAAATTGTGGATCAAAGCGTGTCTCAGAGGAAGGGCGCCAGGGAAATTGGTTTCGGAAACCACTTTTTGAAATATAATAAAGAGAAGACGCTGTTTTAATATTTTTCTTTAAAACGTAAAAAAGTGGATTTAAAGAAAAGGCCATAGTAATTTCTTGCCAGGTAAGACTAGAAAGATCTTCTGTAGGACCAATCCCAGTGATATTTCCTATTTTTCGACGATTAAAATTTGCAATATCAAGATAAAAATAACTATTATTTTGATTATTTTGCAATTTAAAATCAAAAGTTTGATATTGATCTCGTTGCTCATTTAAAAAATCACTAGCTTGCATTTGAAGAGCTTGTATTGCATCTGCGCGAGGGCGAATGATATTGTTTAAAGCTTGAGTTTGTTCACGTAATCGTATTTGTAAAAAATTAAGTCTAGATTCGAGATTTTCCTGAAAAAGAAAATCAAACAAGAGGAAAGCAGCTAGAATAACTATTCCATAAGTTAATGTAACAATTTTATTGAAACGTGAGAAGAAAGTCACACGCTCTGCTTTACGAGGAATACGGCGCCAAAATTTTAGCTTCACTTCCTAAATCATGCTTTCTGTTGATATTGACCTATTTGAACATATGAACCAGGGGCATCTTCTAGAGCAGGATATTTGGGAGAGCCGACTGTAAATGCTTTTATTTTATTGCCAGCATATTGTTCAACCCATCCTGCCCACTCAGGCCACCATGATCCTTGATTTTGAGTTGCTGATGAAAACCATTCTTCGGCTTTATCAACAAGCGTATCATATGTCCAATAACCATATTTGTTCACTGTTGGAGGGTTGAAGACGCCGGCAATATGTCCTGAGCCTCCTAATACAAATTTTATGGGGCCTTGTAGAACCTTAGTTGCAGCATAACCGCAAGCCCAAGGTGCAATGTGATCATCTTTTGTATTAAAAAGAAAAGTTGGTGTTTTAATCTTGCGTAAATCTAAAAACTTATCTTTAAGTTTCAGTCCGTTAGGACGTATAAAGTTGTTGTTTAGAAACATTTCTCTTAGATAGTATAAAAACATTTTAGAAGGTAAATTTGTTGAATCTGAATTCCAGTATAAAAGGTCAAAGGCCGTAGGTTCTTGGCCTAAAAAGTAATTATTAATAACAAACCACCAAATAAGGTCATTTGCTCGTAGGAGGTTAAAAGTTTGTGCAAGAATCTGCCCTTCTAAATATCCTTTTTGAGAGATTCTTTTTTCAAGCTGACTAATTTGTTTTTCATCAATAAATACACCAAGATCACCAGGATTTTTAAAATCGAATAAAGTTGCAAGATAGGTTGTGGTTGCTAAAGGATCATTTTTTTCCTCGGCCATATAAGCGGCATAACTTCCTAAGATATTTCCTCCTATGCAAAAGCCGACAGCATTGATTTTTTTTGCTCCCGTAAGATCAAGGATTGTATTAATGGCGCTACCAACTCCTTCAAAAACATAATCCTCGAAAGTTTTTTCTGAAAGGCGTTGATCAGGATTGATCCAAGATACCATAAAGACGGAATGTCCGCGTTCTAAAAGCCACTTTACAAACGAGTTATCTGGCCTTAAATCATAAATGTAAAATTTATTAATACATGGAGGAATTAAGAGAATAGGTATTTGGAATACGGTTGAAGTTGTTGGAGTATATTGAATTAATTGAATTAATTCATTCTGAAAAATAACCTTTCCTGGTGTGGCTGCGATGTTCTCTCCTAAACGAAAAGCATCGTGATCAACCATCTTTATTTTAATCTGTCCTTTGCCATATTCGAAGTCTCTTAAAAGGTTATTAATACCTTGAATAAGGTTCATTCCTTTAGAATCAATAGTTTTAAGGACAGCTTTAGGATTACTCCAGGGAAAGTTGCTTGGAGAAAGGCTATCGGTGAATTGTCGAGTATAAAATTGTATTTTTAGGGAAGTTTTTGGATCTAAATCTTCGATATTTGTTGCAATATCCTTGATCCATCGATCCCATAGTAAATAAGACTGGCGAGCATATCCAAAGAACGGATTTTTGTACCACATCTCATCCTTGAAACGGCTATCAGAACTATTTCCTTCAATAACTTCATCCATTGTTTCTTTCTGCCCTGAAAGGACACCGAGAGAGTTCTGCCACAGTTGAAAAGTGCCTTTAAAATATTCTTGAGATGCCGAGATAATTTTATCAGGTTGCGCGCTAAGCTTCTCTAAAGCTGTTTGGAAAGTTTCTGTCATATCTTCAACATTGATAAGAGAAGGCGAAGCTTCTGCTGGCTCTAGTGTTTGAAGAGCATTTTGTGTTTTCATGGCGGCAAACATGATCGCTTGTGATAATTGAAGTGGATCAAAGTTATATTCTTGATGATAATCTGTTGGTTGTTTTTGCCTGACCATGCTGTTCACTTTATCTTTTTATAGTTGAAGTTAGTACCCAGAAGGGATGAAAGATCCCTTCTGGTATGCCTTAAAGGTAACCTTTTATCCATTCCTCAAGGTTTCGTTGTGGTAACGCTCCACTCCTAGAAATAGGCTGCCCATTTTGGAATAAGATAAGGGTTGGAATTGCTCTTATTTGGTAGCCAGTTGGTGCTTGTGAATTCTCATCAACATTTACTTTAACAATTTTGAGTTGTGGGATTGCCTCTGACAAGTTTTCTAAAACAGGGGCAAGGGCTTTACAAGGGCCACACCATTCAGCCCAAAAATCGACTAAAACGGTATCGGAAGATTCAAGTACTTCTTTTTGAAATGTGGCATCTGTAGCATCAAGTATCATAATTATTCTTTCCTTACTAAATCGTATTTTTCACCATAATAAAGAGCCAATTTCTCTTTTTAGGATTAACGTTTATACCATATATTGCCCGCCATTAATAGAGAGAGTCGAGCCAGTGATAAAGCCAGCTTCTTCAGCGGCCAAAAATACAACGGCTCTTGCAATTTCTTCTGGTTCACCTAATCGGCCCACAGGAATTTGGGCGACGATTTTATCTAAAGCTTCCTGAGGAACGGCCTTAACCATATCTGTTGCAATATAACCAGGCGCTATTGCATTCACCGTAATATTTTTTCGAGCATTTTCGAGCGCTAAGGCTTTTGTAAAGCCTATAATTCCAGCTTTGGCGGCTGCATAATTAGTTTGTCCTAGTTGTCCTTTTTGGCCATTAATCGAGCTAATGTTAATAATGCGCCCATAATTACGTTCGCGCATTCCGCCTATGACAGCATGGGCCATATTGAAGCAAGAGACAAGGTTTGTATTGAGTACTTTTGTCCAATCTTGGGCGGTAGACTTATGGAACATGCTATCAGAGGTAATCCCGGCATTGTTAATAAGCACATCAATATTTCCTAATTGCTGCTGAACTGTTTGAATCCCTTTTATACAATCATCATGATGACTGACATCCCATCGAAATACCGCGACATTTGTACTTCGTCTAAAAGTCTCAGCTGCTATATCATCAGCTTGATAGGTCGCAGCAACACGATAACCAGCTTTCATCAGAGCTTGTGAAATTGAGGCGCCAATCCCTCTTGTTCCTCCTGTTACAATAGCAACGTGTCCAGTCATTTTATTTTTCTCCCCTTGTTCTATAATTTTAATTTAACCATTTTATAAGATTTTAATAAATATAGTTTTCTTACTGATTAAACAAAAATCCTTTACTGAACTATTTTTATCTAAAATTTGTTAGAGCGTAGCAACAGGGAGTAAAAGATTTATTAATAAAAAAGAAATTTTTTAGTAAGAAAAATGTATTTAAAAGAATACGCTTGTCAAATTATAAAAAAGTTACTATATTTTTACTAAATATACATATTATGCATAAATACTTTCTTCGTGATGGTTCTTAAAGACATTTTTTTAGCTGTTCTCGTGATGTTGCTCTGGGGGACAAATTTTGTTGCGATAAAATTAAGTCTGGTTTCCTTCCCACCTTTTTTACAACTTACTTTACGATTTGTATTTGCTTGTTTCCCCATTATCTTTTTTATTAAAAAACCAAATTGTTCAAAGCTTTTAATTTTTAAATTCTCTTTATTGATTTGGATTTGTCAGTTATCTGCAATAGCATTCGGGCTTTATCTTGGAATGCCTGCAGCTTTATGTTCTCTTCTCATGCAAACGCAAATCATTTTTACAGTTCTGCTTTCGGCAATCTTTTTCTACTATAAGCCAAAGAAATTAGAGCTTATAGGTATTACATTAGCATTTGTGGGTGTAAGTATGATTGCCATTCATGGGAGAGGGCAGTTCAGCTGGGTAACATTTTTTCTCATTTTATTTGCAGCATTCTCTGTTGCTTTAGGGAACTTACTTTTTAAGGGACAAAATCAAAAAACAAACATGCTTTCTCTTATTATTTGGAGTTGTTTAATTCCTCCGATCCCGATGTTTTTTACGTCTTTCATGGTTGATGGCTGGGAGACAATCTGCTTAGCTTGTCTTACTTTTAAATGGTCTTCATTATTTGCTATCATTTATTCTTCATTATTTGCAACAATTGTGGCAACAACTTGTTATACATATTTGCTTGAAAAGTATGAACCTGCAAGAATTGTGCCTTTTACAATGTTAACGCCAATCTTTGGAGCCTTAGCATCAACAATTATTCTTAAAGAAAGATTGACTCAAGAATGCCTTATAGCGGCAGTTTTTATTGTTATAGGTTTACTGATCAATCAGTTTGCCAAAAGAACACCTAAACAAGAATTCCTTATAGAGGGAAAAGCTGATCCTCTCAAGCAAGCTGCTTAATAAATTTGGAAACATGGTCTTTAGTGACGACTGACTTATTTTCTATTAATTTCCTTTTTATATTAGATTTAAACAATTAATAAAATTTTAAGTATTATCTTGTAAATTCTGAGTGTAAGTTAGTGTTTTAATCTATATGTGGAGGAATTAATGATTAAGAATTTATTTTTAGGTGCTGCTATCGTTAGCTTGTTTGGTGCAACTGTCAATGCGAATGAACTTCATGATCATCACACTTTTACAGCAGATGAGTTGAAAGTCGTTGCTGATGAAATTTTAAAAGAAATTAAAGATGGTACGATTGCTAAGAATGAACAAAATGAAGCTTATGAGCTTGTTGGAGGTCTTCAAGTTTGCTCACCAATCGTAAAGAAAGCTGCAGAACTTCGCGAGAAGAATAAAAATACAGATCATAAGGCTGAGCCAAAGAAAGCTGAAGATAAACATGAAAAAGTTCAAGCAAGCGCCGATGATCTTTCAGCTGTTGTTACAAAATTAGTTGCTGATCTGCAAGAGGGAACAGTTGATGCAAAAGACCATGCTGAAATTTTTGAACTTATTGGTGGTCTAAAAATGTGCGAACCTATTGTTAAGAATGTTGCAACTCTGCGTGCACAACAACATAAAGAAGCAACAGAGAAGACAGCTGGAACAAAGTAAAAATTTTTGCTTAGATTTTTTGAAAAGCCACTGCAAAGCAGTGGCTTTTTCATATTCATTGCTTTAGGCGTTTTAAGAGCTCAAGTTTTGAATAAATGTAATCTAGATCCCGCTTTAGAGCAGATTTTTCTTCTTCTGTACGAGAGTCCTCAAGCTCTTGTTTAGCTTTTTTGATAGTTTCTTCGAGCATTTCAATATCCATTTCTGCTAGAAAAATACTTTCTTCTGACAAAACTGTGCAGCCAGTTTCTGTGATATGGGCAAATCCATCAGCTACATAAACTCTTTCTTTAATATCACCATTGTTATAAATTGTGACAAGACCAGGGCGAAGTGTTGAAACCATGGGAGAGTGAGATGGTAAAACACCAAAATCCCCCTGGCTTCCAGGAATAATGACCATATCAACATTATCAGTCAAAAGAAGGCGCTCTGGAGAGACAATGCTAAAATGTAATTTAGAAGACATCCTCTTATTTCTCACTTATTAAGAAATTAGCTTGGCTTTTTTGATGGCTTCGTCAATTGTGCCAACCATGTAAAAAGCCATTTCAGGAAGATGGTCGTAACGTCCTTCAACAATTCCTTCAAAGCCATTAATGGTCTCATTGAGAGGAACAAAGATTCCCGGGGTTCCTGTAAATATTTCCGCAACGTGAAAAGGTTGAGAGAGGAAACGTTGAATCTTGCGTGCGCGTGCAACCGTTAATTTGTCTTCTTCTGATAATTCATCCATTCCTAAAATAGCAATAATATCTTGCAGAGACTTATAGGTTTGCAGGATACGCTGCACCTCGCGCGCAACCGTATAATGCTTTTCACCGACTATCGTGGGGGTTAAAATCCGTGAAGTTGAATCAAGAGGATCAACAGCAGGGTAGATGCCAAGCTCGGCAATTTGTCGATTAAGAACAGTCGTCGCATCAAGGTGCGCAAAGGAAGTTGCGGGGGCAGGATCTGTCAGGTCATCGGCAGGCACATAAATGGCTTGGACTGAAGTGATTGAGCCTTTATTAGTACTTGTAATGCGCTCTTGGAATTCTCCCATTTCCGTTGCGAGTGTCGGTTGGTAGCCAACGGCTGAGGGGATTCTGCCAAGCAGAGCTGAGACTTCAGCACCAGCTTGTGTAAAACGGAAAATATTATCAATAAAGAGAAGCACATCTTGATTTTCTTCATCTCGAAAATATTCTGCAATTGAAAGGCCTGTTAAGCCCACGCGCGCACGTGCTCCAGGTGGTTCATTCATTTGCCCATACACAAGAGTTGCTTTAGAGTTGCTTCCGTTCAGATCAATGACTCCAGATTCAATCATCTCATGGTATAGATCATTGCCTTCTCGTGTTCTTTCTCCGACACCTGCAAAGACAGAATACCCACCGTGAGCTTTTGCAATGTTATTAATTAATTCCATAATAATGACAGTTTTTCCAACCCCAGCTCCTCCAAAAAGGCCAATTTTTCCGCCCTTCAAATAAGGGGCGAGAAGGTCAACAACTTTAATGCCTGTGACAAGCATTTCAGTCTGGGTTGATTGTTCAGTAAATTTGGGAGGCGTACGATGAATAGGGTATCTTTTTTCAGTTTTAATAGGACCACGCTCATCTATAGGTTGTCCAATGACATTCAAAATTCGCCCCAGTGTCTCAGGTCCCACAGGAATTTCAATAGCCTTTCCTGTATCAATGACCTCTTGACCTCTTACAAGGCCTTCTGTGGAATCGAGGGCAATTGTGCGAACAATATTATTCCCTAAATGCTTGGCAACTTCGAGAACAAGTACTTGGTCCTGATTTTGGACATGAAGTGCATTTAAAATTGAAGGAAGAGGGCCTTCAAAGGCAACATCAACGACGGCACCAATTACTTGTTCAATTTTGCCTTTTGTTTTTTTATATGTCATTGATTTGTCTTTCTCCATATTACTTTAGTGTACATTTAAAGTGTCTCAGCCCCAGAAATAATTTCAATTAATTCTTTTGTGATATAGGCTTGTCGCGTACGATTATAAGTAAGGTTGATTGTTTTAAGCATGTCGTTTGCATTTCGGGTTGCTGTATCCATTGCTGACATACGAGCACCTTGCTCGCTTGCAGCATTTTCTAAAAGTGTATGGTAAATTTGTACAGCTAAATTTCTAGGTAAGAGCTGATTGAGAACTTCTGGCTCACTTGGCTCATATTCATAAGAGGATTTTGGCGTCTGAGAGTTTTTATCAATTCGTTGTTGGGCTGGATTATCTTGCTCTATCTTAAAAGGAATAAGAGACGTTGAGGTTGTTTTCTGTGTTAAAGCTGAAACAAACTTATTGTAAATAATGCTGCATGAATCAAATTCTTGGTTTTCAAAAAGACTAAAAAGCTCTTTTGCAATACGAGAGGCGTCATGAAAACGAGGTTTATCAAGAGCGTCAACAGTTTGAATGATCAGAGGATGGTAGCGACGCGCAAGTTGTTCTTTTCCTTTGCGTCCTATGCAGTAGATTTTTACCTCTTGGTCTTTTGTTTGCAGTTTATTGATTTGTGCTTCAGCCATTCGAATAAGAGAGGAATTAAAACCTCCACTTAAGCCACGGTTGGAGGTTGTTACGATAAGCATATGTGAACGGCTTGGCTCTCGTCCGACCAGAAAAGCAGGTAACTGTGCAGGGTCTTGAACGCGTGCAAGAAAGTCTCCTAGCATCTCAGCCATAAGTTCAGTATATGGGCGCGCTGCATAAGCTTGTGCTTGTGCTTTTTTTAATTTAGCAGCAGCAATCATTTTCATGGCGGAAGTTATTTTTTTTGTTGCCAGAATGCTGCGTTGACGATTTTTAAGGTCTTTAAGGCTTGGCATCTTGTTTTATTCATCCCTTAAGCAAAAAGACTAACAAAATGATCAAGAAATCGAATAAGCTCTACTTCAAGCGTCGAGGTGATAGCACCTTTTTCTTGAATTTCTTGAATAAGCTCAGGCTTTTCATTGGAAAGTGTAAAGAGCATATCTTTTACAAAACGGCTAATATCACGTGTTTTAATTTTATCTAAGTAGCCACGCACGCCTGCAAAAATAACGACAATTTGATCTTCTAAGCTAATGGGAGAGTATTGGGCTTGTTTAAGCATCTCTGTAAGTCTCTCGCCTCTTGCAAGAAGGTTTTGAGTTGCAACATCTAAATCTGAAGAAAATTGAGAGAAAGCAGCCATCTCACGATATTGCGCTAATTCAAGTTTGACTTTTCCTGAAACTTGTTTCATTGCTTTTACTTGTGCTGCTGAACCTACGCGGCTTACTGAAAGGCCAACATTAATTGCAGGTCGAATCCCTTTATAAAAAAGATCAGTTTCAAGGAATATCTGCCCATCTGTAATTGAAATGACGTTGGTAGGAATATATGCAGACACATCACCCGCTTGTGTTTCAATGATGGGAAGAGCGGTCAGTGAGCCACCGCCAGACGCTTCACTAAGTTTAGCGGCCCGCTCAAGAAGGCGAGAATGAAGATAGAATACATCACCTGGATAGGCTTCGCGACCGGGAGGACGACGTAGGAGAAGGGACATCTGACGATAAGCAACAGCATGCTTAGAAAGATCATCATAGATAATTAAGGCATGTTTACCATTATCTCTGAAATATTCGCCCATCGCTGTCCCTGAATAGGGGGCTAGAAATTGCATAGAGGCGGGGTCTGAGGCTGTTGCGACAACAACGGTTGTATAAGCCATCGCACCTTGCTCTTCAAGTATTTTTACAATTTGTGCAATGGTTGATTTTTTTTGACCTATTGCGACATAAATACAATATAATTTCTCAGAATCAGAAACGGTTTCATTTTTCTTTTTTTGATTTAAAATAGTATCAATGGCGATGGCTGTTTTCCCAGTTTGACGATCTCCAATGATCAATTCGCGTTGTCCACGACCAATTGGGACTAATGCATCGATTGCCATAATTCCAGTTTGCATTGGTTCGGTCACAGATTGGCGCGTAATAATTCCTGGTGCTTTAACTTCAATGCGAGCCTTTTTGATTTTTTCTAGAACACCTTTACCATCTAAAGGATGGCCTAAGGCATCAACGACACGACCTAAGAGAGAATCTCCTGTAGGAACTTCAACAATTCGTCCCGTGCGTTTTACAATATCTCCTTCTTTAATGGCTGAGGTTTCGCCCAAAACAACGATGCCAACATTATCGCTTTCAAGATTAAGGGCCATCCCTTGAATACCTTGCGGAAACTCAACCATTTCTCCAGCTTGAACATTTTCAAGCCCAAAGACGCGCGCAATTCCATCCCCAACTTCAAGCACATGGCCAATTTCTGCAAATTCCGCATTGAGTGCGAAATTTGTAATTTGTTTTTGAAGAATTGATGTAATCTCGCTTGCTTTTAATTCCATTATACAACTCTCTTAAGTGATTGACTGAGCTTACTTAATTTATAACTCAGGGTATTATCAAAAAGATAGGGGCCAATTTGAATAATATAGCCTCCTAACAAATCCGCGTTAACTTGTTCGTGTAAATTAATTTTTGAAGATAATTTTTGTTCAAGAAGATCAGTTAATAACTGCTTTTGTTTCTCGCTCATTGTATGAGCAGACGTAACATGAGCATTCAAGATGCCTTGGGATCGATCAATAATTTCTTCAAAGGATGTAATAATGTCTTGTAAAAGGGGGAGACGTTTCTGAAAAGCAAGCATTTGCAGAAAATTTGAAAGTAGAGCTGAGAACTGGCATCTCTTTGCAAGTTCAAAGAAGGACGAAACCACTTCTTTTTTATTAAGAAGGGGATTATGGAGCATTTTTTTTAATGCGACATGTTGATCAGAAAGCTTTTTAAGGAGATGCAGTTCTTGTCGAATCTGTTCGATTTCTTTGTTATTCTCAGCACTCTTAAAAAGAGCTTCGGCATATCTTTTTGAAACTTGATTCATTGAAAAACTTTCAATCTCTAGAGCCTAGTAAAGCCAATACGTTGAGTTTCTTAATTTTCTCTTTATAATTTTTATCATACAGCTCTCTCTCTCTGCAAGCGTATAAGCAGTTCAGAACTAAGTTATCCCTCATGTTGCCTATCGAAATATATTTCATTAAATTCATTCATAATTTCCTTATTATATTTTAATTTATATCCCTTAAAAAATTGCACAAATACTTCCGTTATGCGCCAAATTGATTTTGGTGCTGCAATTTCTATTTATAATTTTTGTTATTGAGAAAATGTTAGTTCAGCCAGATAGCTTACATTATTTTCTCACTATTTTTCCCTATTTAGAGACATTTAAGTGTACGAACATTGTCGTGTCACTTCTTTTTATTATTCTTTAACTGTTCTTTTCAAACATAGTTTCTCCTTTATCATTAAATTAACGATTCAACATAATTTTAATCTTAAAAAAGGTCGTTGATTCCTAAAAAGGGATAAGATCAATCCTTATACTTTAACTATAGCAAATTGGGAGCTTTTTGTCGAGAAAAATCGTTACATTTATCGAGAAAGGTAAAATAAAATAATCATTTGAATTCAATTAATTAAAGGGAGATTTTGGTAAGAAAATTCACTATCCAGAAGTGATCATAATTGCGGAGAGTTGACAGCCAAAATGAGGTTGATTTTGATGTGTTGAACGGCGGCAACTAAAGAAAAGTTCGGGGGTAGAGTAAGTATCATAAGGAAGAATTTCAGCAGTATGAATATTTGCTTGGGTAAGTTGCTCAACAACAATGCCTTTAAGGTCACACAGATAACGGTTTGGTGTGGGGCTAGGTGAGAAGAAATGTTGATATTGATTTTTAAAAGCCTCGTAAACTTCTGATCCAACTTCAAAATGATTTTGGCTGATGGCAGGACCTAAAGATGCATAGATCTTTTGAGCACCATATTCTTTCATTTTTTGAACGGTTTTACCTGCAATATTTTTTAATGTTCCTCGCCAGCCAGAGTGGACGGCTCCAATAAGTTTTGATTCAGGATCTGCTAAAAGAAGAGGAATGCAATCTGCTGTCGTTACACTTAAAACAAGACCAGGGGAATTTGTGATAAGTCCATCCACTTTTGGAAGTTTGTCATTAGGAAAAGGGGTAGTAACAAATAAAGATTTATCCTCATGAATTTGATTCATCAATAATAAAGGATTGTTATCAAACCATTCTGCAATGCGTCTTTGATTTTCATGGACATTTTCCGTTTGGTCTCCTTTCGTCATACTTAAATTTAACGAAGCATAAATTCCTTCAGAAACTCCGCCCTGACGAGTAAAGAAACCATGTTTAATGCAGGAAATTTGCGAAAAGAGGGAGGATTGTAAAGGTTTTATCATGCTGTATGAACCTCAAGGACTTTAAAAAGAGAGCCCATCTTACTTGGACTGAGCAAACGATGGAGCGCGTGTTTTATTGCCTCATATTGTTGAGAAGAGGCTTTTTGCATCAATTTCTGAGACCAAAGTTCAATGCCACACTGCTTTAAAAAGCTTTCTTGAGAAGAAAAACTCTTATTAAGAGAAGGAAATTGTTCAAGCTGGTTAAGAAGAATCCCAAAATGAACGTGAGCTGTTAAATCAGCTGCTCCCAAGTGTTCAAAGGGTGAAACATATTGATGTTGATAGAGGGCCTGAAAAGTATCTCCTGTGCCTTCCTTGTATCCATAATCAATGAACAAAGCACTTCCTTGATATTGAGTTAAATATTGGCCTATTTGTGCCACAACTTGTTGTGCATCGGGACAAACCTCAAAAATATCTCCTTCTTTTGCATCACAAGGAAAGAGGCAATGTGCGATGTCAGGAGGGCTATCTTTGAGAGAAAAATGTAGAGCTCCTAAAGTATCTGTTGTAATGCCTCTTTCACGCCATCCATTGGGGGTTAACATATATTGTTGGATTGGAAACACATCCAAGAATTCATTTGCGATCACAAAGATCGGTAGATCTCCCGATGCTTTTAAAGCTAATGAAAGGGATTCAAACCAATGAGGCGTATAGCTTGAGAGCTTATTCTCTTGTTGAGTTTTTAGATGTTGATTAACTTCGACAAGATATAAATGCATCCCGTGAAGAAAATCTGCACGTTGAGAGGTTAAGCGAAGCAGATCTGCAAGGAGAGTACCGCGCCCTGGTCCTAGCTCAAGCAGCACAAAAGGAGAGGGGCATCCAAGTTTTTCC
The DNA here is from genome assembly GCA_000743035.1 of Candidatus Paracaedimonas acanthamoebae. Taxonomy (GTDB): domain Bacteria; phylum Pseudomonadota; class Alphaproteobacteria; order Caedimonadales; family Caedimonadaceae; genus Paracaedimonas; species Paracaedimonas acanthamoebae. The sequence goes on along the minus strand of CP008936.1, from coordinate 969,089 downwards.
CAAGTATTTAGTATCCAAAATCCAAGGCTTTCACCAAAGAGCTGAGATACTTCAGGTGCTGTAATAAAATCGTTTTGAATGCCAATTGCTTGTTGTCGTGAATAGTAGCCATGTTTTGGATCATGAAGAACAATCTTCATAAATTCAGCAATGCTCAGCCATTTGGCTGTTTTGAGAATTGTATAAAGATGATTTTCACACGGCGTCATAAGGATGGGTCTTCCGTTGCGCAAAGAATATAAGACCTAGGCCAACGAAGAGTAAAGGCAGTGTTAACCATTGGCCTAACGTCGTTCCCCAGAAAAGATATCCAATGTGCAGGTCAGGTTCTCTAAAGCATTCCACAGTAATGCGTGCCACAGCATATCCAATTAGAAAAAAACCTGACAATAAACCCTGATATCTTTGGCGCCAGAGAGTAAAGCGAGCGACTACAAAAAGTGCTAAGAAAAGTATAAAACCTTCACTGGCAGCTTCGTAAAGTTGGCTTGGATGGCGAGGTAAAGTATCTACATGAGAAAAAATCATTCCCCAATTGCCCCCAGTTGTTCGCCCCCAGAGCTCACCATTGATAAAATTTGCAAGGCGACCAAAAAAGATGCCGATAGGAGCCGCACAAGCCGCAAGATCCATTAGTTCTAAAAAAGCAATATGCCGTCTCCGACAGAACCATAAAGAAGCTCCCAAGAACCCAAGAAGGCCACCGTGGAAAGCCATACCTGGTTGCCAGAGAAATAAAATTTCCCAAGGTTTATGAAGGTAATACGCTGGCGCATAAAAGAGAGCATGCCCAAGACGACCTCCAAGAACAATCCCAATTGTTGCAAAAGAGATAAAATCTGTAAGATTTTGAGGAGTAATTTTAAGTGGTTGTCTTTTAATGAGCCAAATAGCATAGCGCCATCCTAGTAAAATTCCAGCAACATAAGCAAGTCCATACCAATGGATGGTTAACGGACCTAATTGAAGGGCAATAGGATTTATTTCTGGATAAGTAATGAGCATAAATCACCTGTAAGGGTTTGGTTGGATGAGATAATTCTGGATATATTGTTTGACACCTTCTTCAAGTGATGTGAAGGGCTTCTGATAACCAATTGCATGAAGGCGGCTGGTTTGCGCTTGGGTGTAGTATTGATATTTTTCTCGTAAATTTTCCGGCATCTCAATAAATTTAATTTTGGAAGGTCGGTTAAGCGCCTGAAAGACTGCATTTGCGAGATCAAGAAAAGAGCGCGCTTTACCTGTGCCAACATTAAAAAGGCCACTGACCTGAGGATTTTGATAAAGCCAAAACATGATATCAACACAGTCATCAACCCATATAAAATCACGAAGCTGTCCTCCATCCTGATAATGAGGGTGATAGGATTTAAAGAGTCTAGCGTGAGAGTAAGACTTTAAGGTGTCAAAGATGTGGCTGACCACACTTTGTTGGCCTCCCTTATGATATTCATTTGGACCATAAACATTAAAAAATTTAAGGCCCACACATTGTGGTGGGAGTGGCTTACGAGCTTCTGCAAGAGTCGCAATGCGAAGATCAAAAGCATGTTTACTCCATCCATAAACATTTAAAGGAAGCAGCTTTTTCAGTGTCATCACTTGATTGTCATCTTCAAAGCCTTGGCTTCCATCCCCATAAGTTGCTGCTGATGATGCATAAATGAATTGTTTTTGATGGTCTGTGCACCATTCAAGCAAGTTTGATGACAAATTAAGGTTATTTTCAATGACAAGGTCGGCGTCTTTTTCTGTCGTCGTTGAAATGGCTCCTAAGTGAAAAATAGCCTTTATTTTTGCGACGTGAGAATTAAGAAAGGAAAACATATGAGAAGGTGGGACAAGCTCAGCAAGATTACGCTGGCGTAAATTTTTCCATTTTTCATCTTTCCCTAAGACATCAATAACCACCAAAGGTTCTTGAGTTTCTTGTTCAAGTCTTGCGACTAGATTCGATCCTATAAAACCAGCCCCTCCAGTAATCACTAACATACACTTTTCCTCTATTATTGTATATTATAGAAATATAAGCTGGCAATTGAGCTCTCGCAAGTTATAATCCAATAGTGATGGAGAAGAAAATGCAAAGCGAAAATCGGGTTCTTGATGATGTTGCAAAAGTGATCTGTAAAATAATGAGGTCGCTCTGTAAGTTAACTAAAAAGACATGTCCAACAGGGCAGCAACAACCTCAATCATTTCAAGAAAATAATATACCTGAGGAAAAAAGGAACCACAAATAACTGTTGCGCGAATTTTCTTGGGTTATGTCTTCTTGATATGGTATGTAATCACGGTGTTTCTTATATCGGAGGTTTTACTTGCCACGTCCATCCTCAAAAGCTCTCGTCTCATCCAACAATCCTATTGATTTCATAGAAGAGACTTTAAACTCTGAAGAATGGCCTTGTTATAGATTAAGTTCTGAAGAACTTTTAATTGAAATTCCTGGTCGGTGGTGTGACTACCGCTTGCAATTTATATGGCAAGAAGACCTCAATGTTTTGCAACTTTTTTGCTTAATGGATATCCGTCTTCAAGCAAAGGTAAAGACTGAAATTCAAGAACTGTTGTGTCTTATTAATGAAAAATTAGCGATAGGCCATTTTGAAATGATGCCTGAGGAGGGGGTTCCAACTTATCGATATGGTTATCTCCTATTAAACGTTAAAAACTTAGCTATTGAAGTTGTGGAAGAGATGATTAATATTAGTATTGCCGAGTGTGAAAAGTTTTATCCCGCCTTTCAATTTGTGATTTGGGGTGGAAAATCTGCAAAAGAGGCGGCATCTGTTGCAATGCTTGATACGGTAGGCGAAGCATAGATGGAATAAGCTAGGGTGGTATCTCTATGGAGTCAAAAATAATGCGCTCTGAAATCGTAGAGACCGCTTTAGAGATATTGACGCAGACGCCTTGGGATGCGCTAACAATGGAAGAGCTAGCGGCAAGAATGTCGATAACGCCAATCCAGCTTTATACTTTTTTTCCAACCCGTTGTGATCTTCTTAAAAGTATTGTGCAATTGATTGATGATAAAATGCTAATGCTTTATCGAGAGGGAAAAGAGGATCTCTCTCTTCAAGAAAAGCTGTTCGATATCATCATGTGTCGGTTTGAAGTGATGGAAGCTTATAAGAAGCCCTTAAAGAATATCATTCTCACTGTTTGGCGAGATCCGATCAGCTTTCCAAGTGGTATTTTCTCAGGTTTGCATTCCATGAGTTTAATTCTTGGAGCTGTGGGGGTACCTATTGAAGGTATTAAAGGTAAACTCAATATCAAAATTCTTTCTTTTTTTTATCTCTATACCCTTAAATTTTGGTTTGATGATGAGACCCAAGATATGGCTAAAACCTTAGCACATGTCGATAAAGGGCTTAAAAATATCATTGATTTTTTAAATGTGTAATTTTTTAACGCATATTTAACTTTTTCATTTAAGAATAGATCCTGGCCAAGTTAAACAGGGAGGAAAAAATGAAAAAAACAATTACACTATGGTCTTTGTATACCGTTTCGCTTGCTATTGCGAATGTTCTTCAAGCCGGACATGGCAGCCCTTGGGATCCAAGAGGCGAAAAAACAGACCAGGTGGTCGGCGAGGAGAATCAAACTCAACCTGAAGAAGTAGAATAAAACAAACTAAGCTTTATCCTGAACATGAAAAAAGGCTTCGAGATCAATCGAAGCCTTTTCCTTAATTTTTAGAATCCTTTTAGAATTGTGGAATATAGGTTCCCGATGGTGTCTCTGTCCCATTGTGATTCTAGAAGTTCTACAATTTTTCGACTCCATTTCATCAACCATGCACGTTTAATGTTAATATGAGCAGTTTCGGTTGGCTGTTTTATGGTTGCAATATTTGTTATGATACTGTTGTTTCCTTTATCAAAAAATGTACCGAAATAGCCTTGGTCTAGAGCGAAAGATGGAATTAAACAAAGGGCTTGAACAACTATAGGCGTATTCCAGGCATTAAAGGCAGTAATACCCGCCACTGTTTTAGCAAGAGAAAAAAGTCCACCATTAAAGATAGAAGACAAACTTATTGTTTTTCTTAGCCATGAAAAATCACCAAGATGCTTGACAGAGAATGAGTTAAGCCAGCCTCTCATATATTGCTGCTGAGTATTATATTCTGCAAAAGACCGAAAGAGGAAATCAAAAATAGAGAGTGCCCAAGCGACCTCATACGCAGTTGAGGTAGGCATAGAGAGAACTTGGGTAAGGACTTGATCAAGAATATATTGTGCAGTCACTGCACGACCAATAGACCCAGCGCCTGTTAAAATGGTGCTTAATTTTTCAAGAAACTCTTCTTTCCAGGCATGAGGAACATCTTGTTGTGCTTGAAAGTTCATTAAGCGAGCATTTGCATTTAAAAGTTCAGTTTCTTCATCTGGTTCTTCGTCTGGCTGTTCTTCTAAAGTTTCAAAGTTCATTGTATTAGCAGCTTGTAAAAAGAGAGCACTCAAACCAAATAAGTGGCGAGAATCACCCTGTTCTAAATCGTTGTTTTGGGTATTCTTTTTTTCCATTTGTGCCAAGATGTTGTCGTAAAGCTTAGCTGTAAAAACATCATTTTTGGCTATTGCTTGTTGGCATTTTTTTACGGAGTTTATTAAAAGAAGCCTTTTGGCGTGGCTAACTCTTGTATCATGACTATATTGGCAAAATAACCTATCAATATTAGCGCGTCCTATACCATAATATTGGGCCATCCAGGATGATAAATAAAACCCCCCTGTACCAAAAAATATCTTTTGAAAATGCTTATAATAAGCTAATTCAACGACACCTAAATTAATTGTAGCATCCAGGAATGATGCAAAAGCAAGAATACCAATAGCGGCCTTATGAAGTTTAGAAGTTTCAATTACGCATGGTATTGATGCATTTTCAATTGAGCGTGTAGGAAATGCTTTATTTGAGAATAGAGTTTTGCCAATGATATAGAATCTATTACCCATATTCATGGCAAAGCAAGGAGTCGTTGTAACCATTGTCCAAACCACAATTGCTGTCGAAAGACTCTCACCCACAGGGATATTGAAAAAACGACCAATTGAGCTGACAAGAGTTCCTGTTTCAGGGGTTGAGGAAACACAACCTGCGCAGAAACCAAGCACTCCTAACGCAATAGATTTTTTAGATCTTCTTGTATCAAAGGCGCGTTTGTCCATTTCTTGCATAAATGTTTTGATATTATCCCAATTATAAACTTGAGACCTTTGAGGTGCATTGGGATTATAAAAAACCATAGCACTTTCATAATATTCTCCTGGTGCAAGCTCAAAAAGATTAACAGGTTTATGTAAATGAGTTTTAGGCTGCGGGTGGGGAGGGAGAAGATTTAATGTTTGCTCATACGGTTCAGAATGATTTGATAGCTTTATGCCATGATCAACACTTTCTTCTCCAGCAATGATAGGCCTTTGCGGTATTTTAGAATTAGAAGCACCAACTCCGCTTGCACATCCTCCACTTAGATCTATCTCGACTGTCTGGCCTAGTAAATGGTCTAGATCTTCTGAATAATTAGAGCTTTGAGATCTAAAAGAAGGTTCCTCATCTGAGTCGTCACTTGCATGACTTGCATGGCCTGAAAAAGGCGCTATCAAAGATATTAAAATTAAAGTTGCGAGAGAAAAAGCCGTAAATTGGCGCTTAAGTATCAACATCATGAATCCCCTTTTTCATGTTTTTCGTTAAACTTTTGAAAAATTATGCTTTAATTTGTGCTAAATTTAACAAAGCTTATCGTTTATATTATAATTAAATTAGTATGGCAATTATCTTTTCTCATAGGAAAATCTGCAGCAAAAAATTGTAAATTTTTACTTTTATATTTTCGCTTTTATCTATGGTTTTTAAGGAAGAATTAACTTTTTTCCTTAAAACTAGATAGACCAAGAAAAAAAGGGCAATAAAATGAAGAATAAGTTTACAAATTTAATTTTTGTATTTACTTTTTTGACCATTGCACATCATTTTTATACAGGAAGTGATTGGTATTTAAGGGATAATGATAGACAAAATGTGAAAAGCTCTACAATTGAAAATTCAACTCAAGAAGAAACACCCGAAGAACTATAATAAATAATAAAATAAGTCTCCATTTTTTTAAGTTTGTTCTTTCTTTGATGGAACCATGTTCAATCCTAGCTTTTAGTTCCACTTCTTATTTTTGTTTCCTTGAATCTTCTTGACCCTTCCTTGCTTAAATGAGATAATAATTAGGAAAAATATGATAGAAGGGGAGAATACTATGGCAGATCAAGCTAACTCAGATAAAAAAACACAAAGCAATCCATTTGAATTCTTTAAAGAGATGAAGATGCCTTCAATTGATTATGAAGCCCTTTTGGCAATCCAACGTAAAAATCTTGAAGCGCTTGCAAACACTCAAAAATCCACCATGGAAGCCATTAAGACAATTGCTGGCCTTCATCAAGAATATACGAAGAATGCCATTGAGCAAGCAAACCAAACACTTAAACAAGCGATGAGTGCTAAGACTCTGGAAGAGCAGATGAAAGTTCATGGAGAGGCGGTCAAAGCAGGTTTCCAGGATTGGATGAAGCATACACAACAAGTTGGTAAGCATTGGACAGAAGCCAGCAAGAACTTCCATGAAGATATGGGCGCTTCTGTGAAACAAAATATGAAAGAGGCGCAAACTTTTTATGATAAAGCAAAGAAAACGCATTAATTACAGAATTATTGACTAAAGAATATTCTTAAGCAAGGGAGGGGAGAAATCCTCTCCTTTAATCTCTTAATCTAAGAGACATATGAGAAATATCATAGAGCTGTTCATCCACCCTTAAAGCACAAGGTTCAGTGCCCCATGTTTTGAAACCACAGGATTCATATAATTTTCTTGCGGCAATATTCGTTGCTTCAACACCTAAATAAATGACTCGGCATTTCATTTTTTCATGAGCATGGTGGAGAGCAGCTTCCATCAGTAATTTTCCAACCCCACTTTTTCGGTACGCAGGTTGGACATAGGTTCCCCAAAAAGTGCACTTATGCTGAATATTTGCTAGTTTTCCTTGATAAAGGCCAATAAACCCAATGAGCGTTTGATCTATAAAGGCTCCAAGAACAAGCTCTTGCATACCTGTTTGGCTCAGTAAATTTGTATAAATATGCATCCCAAGAGATTTTTCCGCGTCATGCGAAGTGAGAAAGCTTGTCGGAGAGTTTTGTAAAGCTTCAAGCCGCAACTGAAAGAAAGCCTCCAAATCATTTTCATTGAGGCGACGTATTTGAATATTAAGGGACATGCTATTTCCTATATTTTTCTATATGATCAAATGGTTAATAAGTCATTTTAATCATGCTTTAGAGTTATCTCTTAATCTAAGAGACATATGAGAAATATCATAGAATTTCCCCGCCATACTTAAAGCATGAGGCTCAATGCGCTCTATTGTAAATCCATATGATTCATATAGTTTTTGTGCAGTATTATTTGTGCTCTCAACCTTTAAAGAGATAACATGGCATTTCATATGCTCTTTTGCATGATGAATCGCTGTCCTAAGCAATGTGCTTCCAATGCCTATGCCGCGATAGTTAAGATGCGTATAAACGCCTCTAATGATGGCTGAAGGCCTAGTTTTATCTTTGTTTTCTTTAAGGAGACCAAGAGTTCCTAATAAGATATCATGAAGAAAAGCACCAAAAATAACGTTGCCTGTATCGCCAGAAGTAAGTGAATCTTGATAAGTTTGCATAACCCTTTGTTTTGCTTCTTTTGCTGTCATTAAGAAGCTTGCAGGTGCATCTTCTAAGGCTTGTAAAAGGAGGCTAAAATAAGATTCTCTATCAGGCTCGCTTAATTCCCGAATCTTGGTCTCATTTAGCATCAATTCTTATCTCAATCTTCGCCCATCCTCAGCGCAGCTAAGAAGGCGCTTTGAGGAATTTCGACCTTTCCGAATTGGCGCATCCGCTTTTTACCTGCTTTTTGCTTATCAAGCAGCTTACGCTTCCGGGAAATATCACCACCATAACATTTTGCGAGAACGTCTTTACGAAGGGCAGAGATAGTCTCGCGCGCAATGACTTTTGCGCCAATGGCCGCTTGAATTGGAATCTTAAACAATTGCCGAGGGATGAGATCTTTAAGGCGCGTACATAGAGCACGGCCACGGTTTTCTGCTTGAGTTCTATGAACGATGCAGGAAAGAGCATCAACAGGCTCCGCATTAATCAAGATGCTGAGTTTAACAAGATCGCCTTCACGATATTCATCAATTTCATAATCAAAGCTTGCATAGCCTCGTGAAACGGATTTAAGACGGTCATAAAAATCAAAGACCACTTCGTTTAAAGGAAGACGATAAACGACCATCGCTCGGTTGCCTACATAGGTAAGATCAATTTGTTCGCCACGGCGTTCTGTACATAAGGTCAAAATAGAGCCCAAATGTTCATCGGGGACAAGAATAGTGGCTTTAATCCAAGGCTCTTCAATTGTATCGATCTTAACGGCGTCTGGAAAATCTGCGGGATTATGAAGTTCAATTTGCTCGCCATTCGTTAAACGAATGCGATAAACAACACTCGGGGCCGTGGTGATTAAATCAAGATCATATTCGCGCTCAAGACGTTCCTGAACAATCTCAAGATGGAGGAGCCCCAAAAAGCCGCACCGAAAGCCAAATCCAAGAGCGGCAGAACTTTCCGCCTCAAAACTAAAGCTTGCGTCATTAAGGCGCAACTTTGCAAGACTCTCACGAAGGTTCTCAAAATCATCTGCTTCGGCGGGGAAAAGACCACAAAACACGACAGGGATGCTTGGTTTGAATCCTGTAAATGGCTGATCTGTGGGTCTTTTTTCCTCAGTAATCGTATCACCTACTTTACAGTCAGCAACATGCTTGATGCTTGCTGTGATAAAGCCAACTTCACCAGGATAAAGGCCATCAACCATCTCTTTTTTAGGTGTGAAGACACCAACGCTGTCGACTTGGTGGACGGCGCCGGCGGCCATCATTTTCACCTTCATCCCTTTTTTAAGGACACCATCTTTAATCCGGACTAAGATGATGACACCTAGATAGGGGTCATACCAGCTATCGATTAGAAGCGCTTTAAGAGGTGCATCAGGATCACCATCGGGGGCGGGAAGTTTTGCCACGAGGGTTTCTAGAACATCTTGTATTCCTATGCCACTCTTAGCTGAGACGGAAATAGCTTCTGAAGTGTCAAGTCCAATTACATCTTCAATTTGCTTTTTAACTCGATCGGGATCCGCTGCAGGCAGGTCAATTTTATTAAGGACAGGAATAATTTCATGGTTATTGTCGATCGCTTGATAAACGTTTGCAAGAGTTTGCGCTTCTACGCCTTGACTTGCATCAACCACTAAAAGAGAGCCTTCGCAGGCGGCCAGAGAGCGGCTGACTTCATAGGCAAAATCCACGTGGCCTGGGGTATCCATCAGGTTAAGTTGGTATGTTTTTCCATCTTTTGCCTTATAATTTAGCCTGACGGTTTGAGCCTTGATGGTAATGCCGCGTTCACGCTCAATATCCATGCTATCGAGGACTTGTTCGACCAACTCACGTTCACTCAAGCCGCCACAGACTTGAATAAGACGATCAGCCAAGGTTGATTTACCATGGTCAATGTGAGCAATAATTGAGAAATTGCGAATGTGAGACTGAAGGGTCATGTGCGTAACTGGGCTCCGATCTGTTGTGCGGCTGAAATGATCTTGTCAGAAAGATCAGAGATTTGAGCTTCTGTCAAGGTTGCCTCTTGAGGTTCAAGTCGAATTGAGATGGCGATTGATTTTTTGCCTTCAGGGACTCCGGGTCCTTGATAAACGTCAAAAATCCGAATCTCTTTTATGAGTTGTGGGTTAACCTTGCGAATACCGGAAAATAGTTTGTCAGCGGTAAGGCTCTCGTCAAGAATGAACGCGAAATCACGCTCAACAACTTGGTAAGGGATTAATAACAAAGGCTTTTTACGGAAATCTTTCTTAGGCAGCGGAATTGAATCGATATAACATTCAAATACAACCACAGCAGTCTCTAAATCAAATTCTTTTAAAAGAGCAGGGTGAATTTCACCAAAAGTAGCGAGTGTGACTTTTGGGCCTAATTTTAAAGAGGCTGAACGGCCTGGATGGTACCAAGACGGGGCTTCAGCCGTTAATTGAGGTGTTGAAGCTTCAATGCCTAATGAGGTTAAAAGAGTAAGAACATCTGCTTTAATATCAAAGAAATCAATGGAACGTTGAGGATATGCCCAATGCTTTGCATTAGTTTCACCAGCTCGAATACCTGCAACGACAAGTGTTTGTGTATTGGCTTGATATTGATGGCCAACTTCAAAGAGGGCTGGATTTTTAATGCCACGAGAAAGGTTGCGCGCAACGGCAGATAAAAGGTTCGGCAGCAAGGATGGCCTCATGTCCGAGAGGTCAGCACTAATCGGATTTTCGATTTTTAATTCAGAATGGCCTCCATTAAACAGCTTAGCTTGCTTTTCAGAAAGAAAAGACCAAGTAAAAGCTTCATAGAATCCGCGGCTGGCAAGTGTGCGCCTCGCAACCCAACGACGTTTTTGAGAAGCCGCAAGAATAGAATTATCAGAAAGTTGCTCATCAATATGTGGTTTTGGCAGGTCTTCAGCTGGAATGGCATCATAGCCTTTGACTCTCAAAACTTCTTCAACAAGATCAGCACTTCCTTCTAAGTCTTTGCGCCAAGAGGGGGTGCGGACTTCATTTTGTGTAATATGACATCCAAGCCTTTCTAAAATGGCACGGCTTTCTTCTTCAGGAAGGCTCAACCCTCCTAAAGAAGCTATGCTCTTAAAGTTAAAGAGAATAGTTTTAGTGTTGTCAGGTAATTGGCCAGTTCGTACCATTTCACTAGGTTCGCCTCCACAAATATCTAAAATAAGCTGAGTCGCTTGGTCAATGCATTCATCAATAATCGCGGAATCAACACCGCGCTCAAGCCGATAGCGAGAATCTGTTATAATTCCAGCTTTGCGGCCTGTCATTGCAATACTGATAGGGTCAAAAAGAGCGCACTCTAAAAAGATATTTTGTGTTTCCAATTGAGCGCCACTTTCCATGCCTCCAATAATGCCGCCAACAGCTAAAGGTCCTTGTGTATCGGCAACGATGGTCATGTCATTATCTAAAGGATAACTTTTGCCATTAAGTGCGAGCAATGTTTCATCAGGTTTTGCGGTTCTAACCATCAGATTTCCATTAATTTTATCTGCATCGAACACATGCATAGGACGACCACGATCGAAACAAATGAAATTTGTAATATCAACCAAGGCTGAAATAGGACGAATCCCAATGGCTTTAAGCTTTTTTTGGAGCCATTGAGGGCTCTCGCAATTGGTAAGGCCACGAATGAAACGGCCGGCGAAGTAAGAACATGCCTGTGAAGGGGCAAGTGACACCGTAAGAGGACTTTTATAAGTTCCAGAAATAGGAGGAACTTTTAGGTCTGTTAAGGTACCAAGTGTGGTTGCTGCTAGATCGCGAGCAATGCCTCTAACGCCCAAACAATCACCACGATTTGGGGTGACTTCAATGTCCAAAATAGGGTCATCAAGACCTGCATAAACCGCAAAGTCTTGACCAATGGGGGCATCATCAGGAAGTTCAATAATGCCTTCGGATGTGTCTGCTAGTTCTAATTCTTGCTCAGAGCACATCATGCCATGGCTTTCAACGCCTCTAACAGCAGCAATTTTCATCACCATCCCATTGCTTGGAATGGTTAGACCTGGAAGAGCCAGAACGCCTTTCATTCCTTGGCGGGCATTTGCACCTCCGCAAACAACCTGAAGTTTTTCTTGCCCTGTATCGACCAGCAAAACCTTAAGGCGATCGGCATCAGGATGAGGTTTAGCTTCAAGAACATGGACAACCTTAAAGCCTTTCAAGCGCTCGCCAGGGTGTTGAATACGATCAACCACGAGTCCCAAAGTATTGAGGCGCTCAATAATTTCGCCGAGCGAAGCTTCTGTCGAAAGATGTTCTTTCAGCCAAGAAAGTGTAAATTTCATTCGGATGTTCCTTCCATCAAAGCTTCAAAAGCAGAGAAGCCATAGTGTCTAAGCCATCTAAGATCGGCTTCATAAAAAGAGCGCAAGTCAGGAATGCCATATTTCAACATCGCAACTCTTTCAATTCCCATGCCAAAGGCAAAGCCTTGATATTTTGTTGAATCAATACCACAATTCTCAAGTACTTTGGGATGAATCATCCCACAGCCTAGGATTTCAAGCCAATCTTGACCGGGTCCCACGATTAATTGCCCCTCTTTACGATAGCAAGCAATATCAATTTCAGCAGAAGGTTCTGTGAAAGGGAAATAGGCAGGGCGAAAACGTAAGGGTAATTGAGGCTGATTAAACATTTGTTCGCAAAAGGTTTGAAGGCAAGCCTTGAGATGTCCCATGTGGACGCCTTCAGCAACGTATAATCCTTCAATTTGATGGAAAGTCGGAGTATGGGTTGCATCATAATCACTGCGATACACGCGGCCTGGGGCAATAATACGAAGAGGGGCTTTTTTCTTAAGCATGGACCGAATCTGGACAGGAGAGGTGTGTGTTCTTAAGACTCTTCTCTCAGTTCCTTCGTCAAGAGCAGGGAGATAAAAGGTATCGTGATCTTGTCGCGCCGGATGTTCAAGCGGGATATTAAGGGCGGTGAAGTTATAGAAATCTTCTTCAATGTCAGGTCCTTCGGCAACTGAGAAGCCCATATTTCTAAAAATAGCGATCATTTCATACATGACTTGAGAGATCGGATGAATCGTGCCAAGCACCTGAGGACGGGCTGGCAACGTAATATCAATCTTTTCTTTCTCCAAGCGTTCTTGCAGTTGAGCCGCCTCTAGAATTTCTTTTTTTTCCTCTAAGCTTGTCGTAATTTGATCTCGCAATGCATTCAGCAGAGCACCACGTTCTTTACGCTCTTCAGGGCTCAATGACCCTAAATTTTTCATAAGATTTGAAATCTCACCTTGCTTTCCAAGGGCTTGAACTCGAAGAGTCTCTAGCTCTTGAAGCGCAGAGGCGCTATTTATTTGCGCGAGCAAACGCTCAGCAATGAATTGAAGTTCATTCATTTCCTTATCCTGTTCATCATTAAAAAGGTGGTGCGATTATGCCATAGATTTTTAAAATGTCAGCATATGAGTGACAAAATTGCTTCCAACTTTCTTATTCTTTAATTTTTTATTCTTAATCTTGTAGGGTGCGCTCATATAACCATACTCTTATACTGTAGCATAGTAGAGGCGTTTTGGGAAGAAAAAAATGAAAAAAGTTCAATAAATATTTTATTTATAATCAAGTAATTAATTGATATTTTCTTGTGATAAAAATGAGGAAATCAGCCTAGAATTAACGGGTTGTTATTTTATAAATAATTTCTACAGGGGCTTGCAATCATAAAGCATGGTGTAAAATTGTCTTGTGTTGATATTTGGTGAGGATGAGAGAATTGGAAGAGAGATCTAAGAGCTTAAAATATTAAATTTTTACATTCTTTGAGCGTAGATAGGTTTCTATTTTTTGTCTTTCTTGTAGGTTTTCAAGAATAACTGCTTGATAAAGATAATAGCTTGCCATTTTAGGAGGGCGGCCATAAAGAGTCGTCCATTCATACTTAAAAGCCATGATGAGAGCATGATGTTCTGGTGTCATTTGCTCTTTTAAGTGATTCATAAATTCTTGATTTTCTTGAATCTCAGAAAAGGGAAGAATCCATAAATCATTCTTCCAGAAGTTCTGAAAATTCTCATCAAAAGCTGTCATGCAAAGGCAATGCCCCTCTGTCATTGGCGGGCGAGGGTAGGATAGAAAATCGATGTATTGAAGCTTTTTGATGCCTTTTGTTTTGATAAAAGATGACGCAAGGGCTGCAATGGTCTCTTTGGCGTCCCGATCTTTATCAAGACACAGCTGCATATCAATGTCGGGCCATGTCATAGTATTTAGGAAATAGCTCCCTGTAGAATAAAGATGGCCATGCGCGCGGATAATCTCAAAATAAGGTGCGGTTTGAATGAATTTATCAGCTTTTTGTTGAAGATCGCTCATGGTAAAGGTGCCAATATCTTATTGATTTTAGCCATTATATATGAATTGCATCCTCAGCATAACAAATATTACAAACCAGTATTAGTGATTTCATTAAAAAGGAAGTTATATTTAAGGATAAGAACCAGTAAAAATTCTTCCCCCTAAAATTACTGGTTCTTTTTCTTTTTTTACAAATGTTTTCCTAAAAAAGTAATATTTTTTTGAGTAAAAGTATCTTTCTTGTTCGTTTTACGTATTAAACTCAATTTAAACTTTATTTACCTAAAATTTTAAGTTATGACAAGAATGCATATGTAGTAAGGATTTATTTTGCTTCTCATGCAATATTTTCATCAATAAAAACAATAAATAGTTATTAGTGAAATACGATAAGTATGAAATAGGGCACTATTTTTTGAATTAGGAAGAAGAGGCTGGTAGTAAGTTTTACACTTACATGCATAAGCGAAATAAAAGGAAGACCAATGAAAAAGAAGAATTATGAAAAAGGTATTATGTTGCCTTCCCATATCATGTGCCTTACAAGAAGGCAATAAAGTTATTGAGAACACAAAGTCAGAGTACTTCTAATAAATGATGGCGAAGATAATTATATAATGACAGTATTGTTTTCGAGCTAGCAGATTTTTTATTGAATATATAATATAGCTCTAGTTTTGGTGCTTGTAAGTCTGGAAGAACTTCTATTAAATCAGCTTTTTTTAAACATACCCACTCTTTAGGAAATTGTATAATACCATATCCCTCACATCCAGCCTTTAAAATCCCCCCATGAGAAGAGATTTGAAAAAAAGGTTTTCTCGGGTGGCCTGAATCATTTTCAATATATAAAAGCCAATTGAGCCAGTTAGTAAAAGAGAAATTTTTTTGCTTGTCTAAACCAAAAGCTATTAGTCTGTGATTCTTAAGATCAGTAGTTGATTGAGGAGTGCTAAATTTTTCCAAGTATTTTTTATTTGCCCATAATTTATGATGATGTGTCAGCAAAAGAAGCTGTGCGAGTTCCGGTCTATAAGGAATAAAAGACCGTATTGCAATATCTGCATTTTCGAGGTCAAAATCATCTATTGTTGTTATAATCTCAATCCTGAGTTCAGGGTTCTCTTCTAAAAAAGGTAATAAATTGGTTGTTAATTCAGTTTCAGCTAAATACGGCGTTGTAATGATTTTGAGCTCGCCTTTAATTTCATCATCTTTATTATGAAAGCTTCTTATAAAATCCTCATTTTCTTGGATCAGTCGTGAAGCATGCTTAAAAACTTTTTCGCCCTCAAGTGTTAGGTTTAAGCCACGAGGGTGCCGTTTAAACAGTTTTGTTTTCATTTGATATTCAAAGAGTTGCATGGATCGGCTTAACGACGATTGGCTGGTATTAAGAATTTGAGCTGCCTTCGTCAAGTTTCCAGCGCGAGCAATGGTATAAAACATTTTTAAAAGTTCTAGATTCATGCTGTATTCCTGTTATGCAGATAATTATAGGCATAAATGGTTAGTAATTTGCAAATACAACCTATGTATGGGCAAATTTTAAGTATTATTAGGTCTCTATAGACCTAAGAAGAATTGCATTATATGCATATCAAATATTCCAAATAAGCATTAGACACTTAGTAGGGATAAGTATAAAATTATAGAGTGAACCAGCAAAGCTTCTCTATATTCCCTCCCCTAACTTGCTGGTTCATCTCTTAAAGAATATCCTAAACTGATTTCCTATGAAGTTAACTATATATTGAATACGATTATAAATGATTTAAAATTATGGTGATTAATTTCAGGCTCCCCCCTCTTTTCCCAAAATTGAGCAGAAGAGGGGAGAAGTTTTTGAGTATGACTGCTTTTAAGCAGATTTAAGAGCTTTATTTGCTTGATTAACAATTGCTTCAAAGGCTTGAGGTTCACGAGCAGCAAGATCTGCAAGCACTTTACGATCAACCTCAATACCAGCTTTATGAACACCGTTCATGAACTGTGAATAGGTGAGACCAAATTCGCGAGCTGCAGCATTAATGCGCTGAATCCATAGCGCACGAAAGTTACGCTTGCGTGTGCGACGGTCACGATAGGCATATTGAAGGCTTTTTTCAACGGCTTGAACCGCTGTACGATAACAATTTTTACGACGGCCAAAATAGCCAGAAGCCATCTTAATAATTTTTTTATGACGAGCGTGGGTTGTTGTCCCTCTTTTTACACGGGCCATGGTAGTCTCCTTTTAAAGTCCGTAAGGAATAAAGTTACGTTTAATGATCTTAGCATCTTGGTCACACATCACTGTTGTTCTGCGTGCATTACGAATCATTTTTTGTGTGCGTTTGATCATTCCATGGCGTTTCCCGGCCTGGGCCATTACAACTTTGCCTGTACCAGTCAACTTAAAGCGTTTTTTAACGCTACTTTTGGTTTTAAGTTTGGGCATTTTTATTCCTCTTTTAAAGTCAATCTTTAATAAACTTGAGTGGATAGGCATGCCCTAAAGTTAAGAATAACCTTACGCCACGCCACTCATGAAGCATTCTTATAACAATCTTTGTGGCCTTAATCAACCCTTGAGTTTACACCTTATGCTGCTTTGTTTGTTTTTAAGTTATTACTCTTTCAATAAAGAGCAATTTGTAAAAAATGCAATGCTTGTATGCTATTTCTGCACTTGAAACTTTATTGTAGTTGCCTATATGTAAAGTGTAAGCAATAACCAATATGGAGTTAAACATGAGTCACCCTAACGCTCTTAAGTTATACGCCGCTCTCAGACTAGGTTCCCTTCTTCTCATGGGAACAGCTTATGCTGGGCATGGAGATGTTGATGTTCTAGAGGAAACTAGAGAAGCTATGCCAAGAGCTGTAGCAACTCATCTTGGCAGTTCTTATGATGCCTCAATTTTTGAAGGTCAGGCAAGTGAGCCTCATGCAACAAAAGAACAAGTCGCCGAATATAAAAAAGATGAGACAAAATATGCTAAAGCTGTTAAAGAGGCTTGGCATATTAATAAAAAGCTCGAAGTGATGAAGGAGCGTGACGAAGAAGTGCCACAGTTAGAGCGACAAGCTCAAAACCTGGCTCGCAGTATTCATCAATATGAAGATAAGCTAGAAAAAGCCATAGACCAAGGTGTCCAACGGGTTACTCTCGAAGAATCTGTAAGCTCTACTTTTTCTAAGAAAACAAGCATTGTAAGACAAGTAAAGACCTTTTTCGAAAATAAAGCAGAAGAAAACGTCCTCTGCCTTGATGGTGGTGGAATGCGGGGAGTGGGGACACTTACTATGTTAGCAGCTCTTGAAATGAAGACAGGATTAAGGACCCATCAATTGTTTGATCGTATTTATGGAACATCAACAGGTGGGTTGGCTGCAATTATGTTAGCACGTGGCCTTTCTGCACACGAGGTTCTAAACCTTTATATAGAAGAAGGTGAGATTATTTTTGGCCGTAGCACATGGGATGTGATTACAAATCCTGGTGGGTTATTAGGAGCAGCATATAATCCTGAAGGACTTGAAAGTGTCATTAAAAAATATGTTGGTGATGCAACACTCACTGATGTTAAGGTTCCTGTTACCGTAACTTCCGTCAATAGCAAAACAGGATCTCTCCAACTATTGAGCAGTGAAGATGAGGAAACAAAAGATGTGACTATGCTTGAGGCCGGACGTGCAACAAGTGCTGCTCCTACGTATTTCCCAGCAAAAACGGTAAAAACAAAAAGTGGAGAATACTTAGCCGTTGATGGTGGTGTAGGATTTAATAATCCTGCAGCTATTGCCTTTGAGCATGCTCGAGACCATTACAAAACACACGGGAGAAAAGTAAGAATAAATATGCTTTCTCTTGGGACAGGCTCTGAGGCAATGCTTCAATTAAATGAAAATGCAGGAAAACTAGGATTTGGAAATCCTGGCAATATTCCAGGCTATTTTATGGGAATTAAAGCAAGAGAAGTTGAAGATACAATGGCCAGGTACCATAAGAAGGGCAAGCTTCAAAGTTATGCAAGAATACAGTTCGGGCTTGAACAAAAAGTTGATCTTGCAGACTACAGTGAATCAACATTAAAAATGTTACAACAGGTAGCTTGGAACCGTGCAAATGAGAAAGAGATGTCAGACTTTGCAAAGCTTTTACTTAAACAAAAGAGACATACAAAACACTAAGAAGCTAGTTTATAAGGTAGGTTTGTTAGTAAAAATAAAAAGACCTTCTAATTATAAATTTTGGTAAGTTTTTCTATATACTAACATAAAAAATACCCTAGAATCTCTCTAGGGTATTTTTTTATCTAAATTTCCTTTACCTCTACCTTTTTCTCGATTAAATTGCCGGCAAGTGCTTTTATAATTTTGTAAAGTTATCAGCATGCATACGCGCCCTTAGCTCAGCTGGATAGAGCGTCGGCCTTCTAAGCCGCAGGTCGCAGGTTCGAATCCTGCAGGGCGCGCCATTTTAATTTACGCAATAATATCTGGCAGTAGTTGGCTTTTAAGCCTTAAAATTTGATCTTTTAAAAGCAGTTTACGTTTTTTAAGTCGTTGTACTGCAATTTGATTAATGATACGTTCTTCCATCATTTTTTCAATCATATGATCAAGTTCGCGATGTTCTTCAGTAACTTTTTCAAGTTGCATTTTAACAATTTCCATTGATTCCATTGGCTTTAGTACTCGCGATTAATTAATTTATTGACCATTGTACTACCCCATATCTATAAAAATTTTTTAAGTCATCTTGCGCATGTTATACCAAATGAGATAGGTTCTGAATAGTCTGTTCAACAGAAATAATTGGAAAACAATGACAAAAAAAATTGGAATTTTAACGAGTGGTGGTGATTGTGCAGGATTAAATGCTGTTTTAAGAGCAGTCACTGTACGAGCAACCGATGGGTATGGATGGCAAGTTTTTGGAATCAGCCATGGAACAATAGGGCTTTTAAATCGTCCTTTAGAATACCGGTCTTTGACTGTAGAGATGTTCGAAGGGGGAGTTTTTCACCAAGGTGGAACTATTTTGGGAACAACAACTAAAGGAGATCCTTTTGCATTTCCGATGCCAGATGGTTCTTTTAAAGATCGCTCAATGGAGATTGTAGAAGGCTGTCGCATGCTTGGGTTGGATGCCCTTATTGGAATTGGTGGGGATGGAAGTTTAAAGATTATCCATGAGATTTGCCGACGGGGAGACATTCCTTTTGTTGCTATTCCTAAAACTATAGATAACGATTTGGATAGCACAGATCAATCGATCGGCTTTATGACAGCTGTAGATGTTGCAACAGAAGCTCTTGATCGTTTGCAACCGACAGCTGCAAGTCATGATCGTGTGATGGTTTTAGAATTAATGGGACGGGATGCCGGCCATATTGCTCTAACGGCAGGTATTGCTGGAGGAGCTGATATCATCTTAATTCCTGAAATTCCTTATAAATTGATGCATGTCCAAAATAAGATAAACCAGCTTTTAAAGCGTGGGCGTAACTTTGCTCTTGTTGTTGTCGCAGAAGCTGTTAAAACTGAAGAAGGTCAAGCCGTTCAAATTAAAGATCTTTCAGGACGTGCAAGGTATGGAGGAATAGGGCATTATTTGAGCGATCAAATTACGCGCCTAACAGGTGCAGAAACTCGTTTTATGGTTTTAGGTCATGTTCAAAGAGGGGGGCAACCTGATGCTGCTGATCGTATTTTGGCTTCAGCTTTTGGTGTAAAAGCTGTTGATTTAATTGCTGAGCAGAAGTTTGATCGAATGGTTGCCTGGCAGAACCGAACTGTTGTTGATGTCCCTATTCTTGAAGCAATTGCTCGAAATAGAGCTGTTGACCCAAAGAGTGTTCTTGTTCAGACAGCGAGAGGTTTAGGGATTTGTCTTGGGGATGAAAGTTGATTAAGTGATATCCAAGTAAGCTATTACTTGTGAAATAGTAAAAGAAAGATTATCACCTAAATAATATAAAGTGGTTATCCTTATAAGAAAGGAAAAGAAATGGTTGTTCCATTAATGCCAAAGGCAACGGCACTTTGGCTTGTTGAAAATACGACATTAACATTTGAGCAAATTGCGGCATTTTGTGAATTGCATCTTCTTGAGGTGCAAGCAATAGCTGATGGTGAAATTGGCGTTGGACTAGTGCCTTTTGATCCGCTAGCTAATAATCAATTAACAGCTCAAGAAATTAAGCGATGTGAGGAAGATGCTTCCAAGCATTTAATTCTTAAAGAGCATGAGTCTATATTAGATAAAAATTTGAAAAAAGGACGTTATACTCCAGTTTCTTTACGTAAAGATCGTCCTGATGGTATTGCATGGGTTTTAAAGCACTATCCACAAATGAATGATGCTTTATTATGTCAACTCTTAGGAACAACTAAGGCGACTATTGAAGCGATTCGAAGTAAAACACATAAAAAAGCATTAAATATTAAACCTAGACATCCTGTGACTCTAGGATTGTGCACGCAAAAAGATCTCGATCAGGCTGTTGAAGAAGCTTTAAGAACAAATTCAGAGGGTAATTTAACTTAAGAAAGAAATTTCTTTTTCTAAAGTTGAAGGTTTCAAGCCATGAGTCGTGTTGCATATGTGAATGGTAAGTTTGTTTTTCTTAATAGAGCGCAAGTTTCTATTGAAGATCGTGGTTATCAATTTGCCGATGGAATTTATGAAGTTATCTCTTTAATAAAAGGGCGCCTTATAGACTTAGAAGAACATCTTAAACGTCTTGAGCAATCAATTTCCTTATTGCATATTGGTTTACCAGTTAAGAGAAAACGCTTATGTTTTTAATAAAGAAGACAATCCAATATAATAAAGTAACAAGTGGAATTGTTTTATATACAAATTACAAGAGGTGTGGCACCAAGATCACATGTTTTTCCTGAGAATATAAAAAGTTCTCTTATTATTTCAGTTAAGCCTTATAATTACGTAAACAATGCTGATGGGCTTACAGGCGTAAAAGCTGTTACGCTTCCTGATCAGCGTTGGGCCAAGGCCAAATATTAAATCAATTGCTTTCTTGCCAAATATCTTGACAAAACAACAAGCATTAAAAGGAGGCGCGTTTGAAGCCATTTTTATTAATGAAAAAGGCTTAGTTACAGAAGGTTCGCATTCAAATATTTTTCTCGTGGAGAAAGAAGGGATTATTAAAACACCTCCAGCAACGTATTCGATTTTTAATGGTATTACGCGCCGGACTGTTTTGAAGCTATGTCATGAAGATTACATCCTTATCCAAAAGATACATTTTCTGAGGCCGCTCTTTTTAATGTCGAAGAAGTTTTTTTGACCGGTAGAACTACTTTAGTGAAGTCTATTACGCAAATTAATGACGAAATGATTGGAAAGGATGAGGTGGGATGTTTGACAAAAAGGATAGCTGAACTCTATCATAATTATTGTTTTAAAGGGCAAAGCCAGGCAAACTCTGTGCAATATAAAGATAAAATATTAGCGGCATCGTGAGTGTTTATGTGCCCAGAAATCGAATTAAAGTACGCTTATAATTTAGGATACAACAAGAATTAATCTTAATAAGTGTTCAAGTGCTACTAATGAAGCAAAAGCTTCTTATGAGAAAATTTATAATTAAAATCATCTAAAAAAAATTAAAAACATTAGTATGGATCTAGCATTGATTAAAGTTTTATTTTCCCAATGGCAGAATCTTTCAATACTTGAAAACAAAATGACATATGTTTACGAAAAGAAGTTGACTTTTTAAAATAGAATAATTATTTTTCATCCATTGATGGTTAATATGATCTAAGAAAAACTAAATTTTGGTTAAGATAAAGGATTTAGTTTACTAGAACATTATAAACCAATGGAGGATGTATTCCTTATCAGTGTAGAATAAAAAATTAAAGTATAGACGTAATATTTATTGTAAGTACTTTTTGTATATGCTTTGAGGTTAAATACATAAGAGAAAAGAAACATTCACCATTTAGAAATTGTGGATAATAGGGCGTTATTGAGGCCTTCTGTAAAAAAGCCCCTTATAAAATAAAAAAAAATCATAAGAACTAATTAGTATTAAAAAAGGAGGCAAACGTCTAGAGTAACATGGGGTTAACATATGATTTCGGATAA
Source organism: Candidatus Paracaedimonas acanthamoebae (assembly GCA_000743035.1). Taxonomy (GTDB): domain Bacteria; phylum Pseudomonadota; class Alphaproteobacteria; order Caedimonadales; family Caedimonadaceae; genus Paracaedimonas; species Paracaedimonas acanthamoebae. The sequence goes on along the minus strand of CP008936.1, from coordinate 946,882 downwards.
GATAAGTAATTTGCAAGATACATTTTTAAATCACCTACGTAAGAATAAGAATCCTGTAACTTTGTTTCTGGTAAATGGTGTAAAGTTACAAGGTATTATCACATGGTTTGATAATTTTTCAGTATTGTTAAGAAGAGATGCGCATTCACAACTTGTTTACAAGCATGCAATATCGACAATAATGCCTACAAATCCAGTACAATTATTTGATGCGGAAAATGTAGATAACGAAAGTTAATGTTTGGTTCTTTCTGTGGCAGTTAAGGAATTTTATGAGTTCATAAAAAAATCACAAAGAACAATTCTATTATATCCCAATTTTAAGAACAATATTGGTTCTAATAGAGATCCTAATCTTAGATTAGCTGAAGCTAAAGGGCTTGCCAGAGCGATTGGCTTAGAGGTTGTTTATGCTGAAGTTGTAAACGTGCGCGCACCGAAGCCTGCTACTTTGTTTGGAGAGGGGATAGTTCGTACGTTTGCCGAAGTTGTCTCCTCGCATCAAGCTGAGCTTGTGATTATTGATTCAAGCTTAAGTCCTATTCAGCAGCGTAATCTTGAAAAAGCGTGGAAAACGAAAGTTATTGATCGAACAGGCCTCATTTTAGAGATATTTGGAGAAAGAGCACAAACAGCTGAGGGTCGTTTGCAAGTTGAGCTTGCTTCTCTTATGTACCAAAAAAGTCGTCTTGTACGAAGTTGGACTCACTTGGAAAGGCAACGAGGAGGGCTAGGTTTTATTGGTGGACCAGGAGAAACTCAGCTAGAAGTTGATCGACGCCTTATTAGCGAGCGGATTGCAAAGATAAAAAAGGAATTAGCGCAAGTTGTTCGCACACGCGAATTGCATCGTAAGGCAAGAAAACGTGTTCTATATCCCATTATTGCGCTTGTAGGTTATACCAATGCTGGTAAATCAACATTATTTAATTTTCTGGCAAATGCGAATGTTCTTGCCGAAAATTTATTATTTGCAACTTTAGATCCAACAATGAGGCAGGTAAGCTTACCTTCTGGACGGCAAATCATTCTCTCTGATACTGTTGGATTTATCTCTGAGCTTCCAACACAACTAATTGCAGCTTTTCGAGCAACCTTAGAAGAAGTACTCGAAGCTGATGTGATTATACATGTGAGGGATATCACACATCCAGAAACTGAGCATCAAAAGGAAGATGTCCTCTCTATTTTGAGCCAGCTTGGAATAGAAGTTGATTATAACCCTAATTTAATTGAGGTATTAAATAAAATTGATTTGCTCCCTCCAGAGAGTGTATTGAAAACTCAAACGCAAGATGTTTTACAAAAAGTCTTACTCTCTGCTTTAACTGGAGAAGGGATTAATAATCTTCTCAAGCTCATCCAAACCAAGCTAGGCTCCTCTTTGAAAACCTTTACTTTTGATATTAAAAGTTCCGATGGGGCAGCTCTTGCTTGGCTTTATCAACATGGTGAAGTTTTAGAAAGGCAAGATCAGGATGAAAAAATACATCTTAAAGTTAGGCTGACACCTGCTAACTGGTCTAAGTACGAGAAAGAATACTTTAAAGGCAAAAACTCTTTTAATTTTAATGATGTTACTTCGTTAAAAGAATTTTAATAATGAAAATTGCTTGCGGAAGGATGATAGTTGCTGAAATAGAAGAAGGGCGCGTACCTGTAATTATGTTAATATTTTAGTTCTCTCTAATTATTTATTAATCCTAAAGAAATATTAAATTCTTTATTTCAAAACCTATGAATCAAGGAAGCATAGAAATAATAGCAGTTCTTCCAAAAGTTGAAAAGAAAACTAAGAGTAGTTACTTAGAAAACCATTTAGACGTTAGTTCAGTAAGTTTCCCACTTGTGTTTAGTTTTTTTAAAGCATGATTAAATTTTTCTGTCCAAGGTGAATCCTTAGGAAATGCTATTGCGTAGCTTTCTTTATATCCTTCAATAATATTCGTTTCTAGGTCTTTGTTATTTTCGACATAAGCTTTTGCAGGTGAAATATCTATAACAGCAGCATCAATTCTGCCAGACTTAACTTCTTGAATGAGTTCTCCAAGCTTGTTTAGTGGGATAAGGTGAATACTTTTTATTTCCTGTGTCATTTTTTTCATCATTTGTTCAAATGATGTGCCTAATTGAACCCCAATATTTGTTCCCTCGAAATCTCTTGGTTGTGAAAAAGAGCGATTTTTTAGGCTGACAGAGGCTGGTTGTGCAATATAATAATCTTCTGAGAAAGATACATTTTTCTGTCGTTCTTCTGTAATGGAAATAGTTGCCATTGCAAAGTCTGCACGTCCAGAGAGCAACGCAGGTATAATTGAAGCAAAATCCATATCCTGAATTTCCAGATCAACATCCAAAACATCCGCCAATGCATGAGCGAGCTCAATATCAAAACCTGTAATTTGATTTGTTGTTGTTTGATGAAATTCAAAAGGTGGATTATCGGCTGAAGTTGCCAGCCGCAATATTTCTTTCTTTGGTGTAGAAGTAGCTTCGTTTTTACAGGCGGTTAAATAAAAAAGTGCAGCGCTAAGAGTTAATAAGTGTGAAAAAAAGAAAAATTTGGCTTTCATGAAATTTTACTCATTATTTTAAATTGTTAAGCGTATTCTATACGCATTTTCCTTCTTATCTTAAAGAGGAAAAGTCTTTTTATTTTCAGTTTGGGTTCTGAATTTATGAGCCAAAATTTTGATAAAAAGCTTTTACTTGAGCTTCAATTGTTAAAAAAAATAATAAATATAATAAAAAATTTAATAATTTTTTATTATAAGTATTTGATTAAAATGAATTTTTTTTCTTTATATTTTTATATATATTTGCTTAACTACTGTGACTTAATTTTGGGATTTCAAAAGCTGAGGAGCACAGGATGATGAATAATAAGTTGTTGTTAACGAGGAGGCAACTTTTAACTTCAGGAAGTGCGGCTTTAACAACTCTTATTTTTTCTAAACTATCTTTTGGGACCTCTAAGTTTGAAAGAAAGCTTGTTCTCTATAATACCCATACTTCAGAATGGTTTAAGGATATTTTTTGGGCAAACGGCCATTATATTCCTGAACAGCTTGAGGCCCTCAACTATTTTCTAAGAGATCCTTCAAATGGTAAAACAACAATAATAGAACCTAAGTTGCTGGATTTGATGAATAGTATTCAAGTGGCAGTTGGTGAGAAAAAACCCTTTGAAATTATCTCCGGTTATCGCTCTAAAGAATTTAATGATCAATTACGCAAAAAAGGTAAAGGCGTTGCACAGAATAGTAAGCATATAGAAGGGAAAGCTGTAGATATTCGTATGTCAGGAGTTCAACTTATAAAATTACGTAATGCGGCAAGGGGGCAGCGAGCGGGTGGTGTGGGATTTTATCCAAATTCCAATTTCATTCACATAGATATCCGAAAAGAGTGTGTCTACTGGTAAAGGCGCTATTAATTTTATTTATCTATTTGATTTAATTTAAAGAAAATAATTTTTTAAAAGAATTGTAATTTTTCGTCATATTATAATATCTTGGCGTTTTTGTTAATTTATGTAATCACCTTAGTAGTTGTGTAGTTTTTTAATAATGAGCAAACAATATTGATAATGTCTAACGGTTCTCTTTTAACAATTATTTTAGCGGCGGGCAAAGGAACAAGGATGCGTTCTTCTTTGCCTAAAGTACTCCATCCAATTGGAGGAAGGCCCATGATTCAATATGTTCTAGAGACTACTGCGTCGCTTCAGCCCGAAGGGGTGGCCTTGATTGTGAATGCCTCTCAAGAGTCTGTTGTTCTTTCTGCCCGGGAAATAATTCCTGGGCTTATTCCTGTGATACAAGAACAACAATTAGGGACGGCACATGCCGTTTTATCTGCACGTTCTTTTATTGAAAATTTTAAAGGCATTATTCTCGTTTTATTTGGTGACACGCCCCTTGTACGTCAAGAAACTCTTTTAGAAATCCTAAACCGATTTAATAGTCCATCTCGGCCCGCAGCTGTTATTTTAGGCATGCAACTTGATGACCCTAAGATGTACGGGCGTATTGTAACCTCTCAAGATAATCAGGTTGAGGCTATTATTGAACACAAAGAAGCTAATGAAGAAATAAGGAAAATAAAGCTTTGTAATGCGGGAGTAATGGCGCTTGATGGAAATTATGCTATCAAATTGCTTGAAAAAATTACTCCTCAAGTATCAAATCAAGAGCGGTACCTTACAGATATTGTTGCTATAGCACGTACCGAAGGGTTAAAAGTCGAAGTTGTTGTTGCTCAGGATCCCAGTGAATTTGAAGGTATTAATACGCGCCAAGATCTTGCTGAGATTGAGGCTAAGATTCAAAAGCGTTGGAGGAATATTGCGTTAGAAAAAGGAGTAACAATGATTGCTCCTGAAACGGTTTACTTGAGTCATGATACGCAAATTTCTTCAGATGTTATAATTCATCCTTACGTCAATTTAGGCCCTAAGACCGTTATTGAAGAAAATGTAACGATTCGTTCATTTACTGATATTGAAGGTGCTCATATTAAAAAAGGGGCGACTGTTGGTCCTTTTGCACGCCTTCGCCCTAAGACAATCCTTGAAGAAGGGGTTAAAATCGGGAATTTTGTTGAAATTAAGAACTCAACATTAGGCATTAAAACAAAAGTTAATCATCTTAGTTACATAGGTGATGCTGTAATTGGCGAAAAAACAAATATTGGTGCAGGAACGATTACTTGCAACTATGATGGCTTTAATAAATGGAAAACTAATATTGGCAGTTATGTTTCAATTGGGGCCAACTCTTCTTTGGTCGCCCCTTTAAAAATTGGTGACTATGCTTATATTGGAGCTGGGAGCACAATTACAAAAGATGTTGCATCTAAGAGTCTTGCTGTTGCTCGTGCTCAGGTAAAAGAAATTGAAAAAGGAGCCGTCGCTCTACAAAAAAGAAAATCAACTCAAACACATGAAAAGGATATTGCATAAATGTGCGGAATTGTTGGTGTTATTAGCTCAACAGAAAGAAATGTTGTTTCTGACTTAGTAGAAGGGTTACGTCGTCTTGAATATCGTGGGTACGATTCATCAGGAGTTGCTGTAATTGCAGATGGTAAGTTACAAAGGCGTCGTCGTGCTGGAAAATTAGTTAATTTAGAGGTTGATCTTAAAAAAGACCCTATTGCTGGAAGTAGTGGTATTGCTCATACACGATGGGCTACACACGGCGTTCCAAATGATCAAAATGCTCACCCACATCTTACTGATCAAGTTGCTATTGTCCATAATGGTATTATTGAAAATTATCACGTATTAAAAGAACAACTTATTAAGAGAGGGGTCCATTTCAGCAGTGATACAGATACTGAAGTTATCCTTCACTTAGTTGAAGAGTTTTTAGAGCAAGGACTGAACCCATTTAATGCAGTAAAAGAGACGCTTGGCGTTGTGCGAGGTGCTTTTGCAATCGCTCTCCTGTTCCGAGATTATCCTGATTTATTAATTGCAGCGCGCTCTGGTCCTCCTTTAGCAATTGGATATGGTAAAGAAGAAATGTATATTGGTTCTGATGCTGTTGCACTTTCACATTTAACTCAACACGTGACCTTTTTAGAAGATGGGGATATTGCTGTTCTAGAGGCTTCAAACGCAAATATTTATAATTTTAAAGGAGAACCCGTCAAAAGAAGCATCCAACAGAGTAAGTTGAGTAATTCTTCTATTGATAAATCTGGATTTGATCACTTTATGCTTAAAGAAATTCATGAGCAACCGGATGTAATTCGGCGTACTCTTTCTGAGTACTTAAATGTCTCTCATACAGGTTTACACTTTCGTCCCTTACCATTTGCTTTAGAAAACGTTTCTCGCCTTACTATAGTTGCGTGTGGAACGGCATTTTATGCTGGGATGGTTGCAAAATACTGGTTTGAAAACATTGCTCGTATTCCAGTTGAGCTTGATATTGCCTCTGAGTTTCGTTATCGCCAGCCACCGATGCCTAAAGATGGAGTTTCACTTTTTATCTCTCAGTCTGGAGAAACTGCAGATACTCTTGCTGCGCAAGCTTATGTGCGTTCCCAAGGGCAGCCTTCCCTTGGAATTATCAATGTTGCAAATAGTTCTCTTGCTAGAGCGGTTGATGTAACATTTTTAACACAAGCAGGTCCTGAAATTGGCGTTGCATCAACGAAGGCATTTACAACACAATTGTGCGTTCTAGCTGTTTTAGCTCTTGCATTTGCACAAGCAAAAAAAACAATTTCGAAAGAAGATTTTGCTCAGTGCTGTCGAGATCTATCACAATTACCAATGCTTATAGAACAGACCTTAGCCCTGAAAGATAGTGTAGCAAGCGTAGCTCGTTCTTTGTTAGAAGTTGATAATGTTCTTTATATAGGTAGGGGGGCTAGTTATCCTTTAGCTTTAGAAGGAGCGCTTAAGCTTAAAGAGATCTCTTATGTACATGCCGAAGGTTTTGCTGCAGGAGAACTCAAGCATGGTCCTATTGCCCTCGTTGAAGAAGCCGTACCAACTGTTGCAATTGCACCTTTTGATTCACTTTTTGAGAAAACAGTCTCTAATATTCAAGAAATTCTTTCCAGAAAAGGACCTATTATTTTATTGAGTGATGAAAAAGGGCATAGCTTATTTACTTCGCAAGCGATAAAGCGAATTATCTTGCCATCAACCAGTTCTTTTATTGCACCTATGGTTTATGCTATTCCGACGCAACTTTTAGCTTACTATACTGCGGTTTTAAAAGGAACCGATGTTGACCAACCAAGGAATTTAGCGAAATCAGTCACAGTTGAATAGATAAATGGTAAAAACCCTTGACGACAGCATTCTTAATGACGTATTAGAAGCCTAAAGTTTATGAATTTTGAAATGGAGATTAGAGTATGGCACGCCGTTGTATTATAACAGGTAAACAGGTTTTAGCAGGTAATAATGTAAGCCATGCAAATAACAAGACACGTCGTCGTTTCCTCCCGAATATGCAAAATGTATCATTCATCAGTGATGTTTTAGGTCGTGTGAGAATGCGTATTTCAACGCGCGCTATTCGTACCATTGAAACTAATGGAGGCATTGATGCTTTTTTGAAGAGCACAAATGACTCAAAATTATCAAAGGAAGCTCTCATGTTAAAGCGTCGGATAGAGCGTGTTCAAGTACAAAAAGCTTAAAAATGAAAGAGCAGGGATAGACCTGCACTAAATCTATGACTTCATCATCTTTAATCAGAATGGTAGACTTTTTTCAAAGTTTACCTTCTGAAGCGATAGGTTGCTTGACATTTGTTATATGCAGTTTCGCAATTCTTGGAATTTTCCGTTATTATGGAGCGTTAGGTCTCTTTATTTATAATTCGATCGCAATTATTGCTGGAAATCTTCAGGTACTTAAAGCTGGAGAGTTTTCATTTTTAAATTATCCAATAGCTTTAGGAACGGTTGTTTTCTCTTCAAGTTTTCTAACGTCAGATATTCTCACTGAATATTATGGGAAAAAGATTGCTCAAAAATCTGTTTGGTTGAGCTTTTTAACTTCTCTTTTATTAAGTATACTCATGTTACTAAGCTTGGGAATTAAACCTATCGCAACGGTCAATGAAGACTATGCTGCTTTTAACAGAGCGCATGAAGCAATGGCTGTTTTATTTTTGCCAATTCCAACAATTTTGATAGCGAGCTTGAGCGCATACTTAGTTAGTCAGTATAGTGATATCTATATTTTTCAATATATAAAAAACTTAACGCAAGGTAAGGCTTTATGGTTAAGATCAAGTTTAGCTTTTATTGTTTCTTCAAGTATAGATAATATAATTTTTAGTACATTGGCATGGGTAATTTTGGCTTCTCATCCAGTGGATTGGAAAACTCTTATCTTTACTTATATTCTGGGTACTTATACAGTGCGTCTTATTGTCAGTCTTGCAAATACTGTTGTTATGTACCTAGTACGCTTCATTAACTCTTCTCGGAAAAACCTTATAGATGTTTCATTATCCAAACTTTCAGTTTGAAATCCATAAAACTTCAAAAAATAGTAAAGCGCGTTTGGGACGCTTAGTGACGCCTCATGGAAGTGTTGATACACCAGCTTTTATTTTCTGCGCAACAAAAGCAGCAATTAAAGGAGCCACACCACAACAAATAAATGAAGCTGACACACAAATTATTTTATCGAATACTTATCATCTTATGCTGCAACCCGGGGGTGATATCATTGAGCGGCAAGGTGGACTCCATCGCTTCATGGGATGGAATAAACCTATGCTTACGGATTCTGGAGGATTCCAAATTTTTAGCTTAGGTCACGGATCAGTTGCAAGCGAAATAAAAGGGAAGAGATTAACAAACCGTCCTAAAACCCTTCTGAAAATTACAGAAGAGGGGGCTCAGTTCAAATCGTACATTGATGGTTGCATGCACCTTTTAACTCCCGAGCGTTCTATTCAGGTGCAACGTCAACTTGGTGCAGATCTTATTGTAGTTCTGGATGAGTGCACACCTTTCCATGTTGATAAAGTTTATACACAACGATCAATGCAGTTGTCACATCGTTGGGCTTTAAGAAGTCTTGCAGAATTTCAACGAACAGATAACCAACAGCAAGCGCTTTATGGAATTATTCAAGGAGGCGTATACGATGATCTACGCAAAGAAAGTGCGCAATTTGTTAATGATCATTCCTTTTTTGGGCATGCTGTAGGGGGGTCATTAGGAGCCTCAAAAGCTCAAATGCATGGCATTGTGGAGTTAACGATGAGTCTTCTTGATCCGGCACGTCCGGTTCATCTTTTAGGAATTGGTGGAATAAGCGACATCTTCAATGGGGTGCGTCAAGGAATAGATACATTTGATTGCGTTCATCCAACCCGCCTTGCTCGTCATGGAGGTGCTCTTGTTCAGCCTTCCTTTTGGTATGAAAATGATGGGAATGGTGGAGAGCATATCAACCTTCGTAATGCTCATTTTAGAGAAGATTCAAAACCCATTGATGAAACTTGCCTTTGTTCAACATGCAAAACATTTTCACGCTCTTATCTTCATCATTTGTTAAGAGCACAAGAAATATTAGCACTTCAAGCCATAACAATTCATAATATTTCATTCATGAATCGTCTTTTAACCGCTATAAGGAGGGCTATTTCTTTAGATATTTTAGAAACAGAAGAGAAAAATTGGACATCAGTAAAACCTTATAAGTGAAGGTAAAGAAAATGAAAAAAAATCCCAATCTCTGGATATTTGTGGGGATAATAGGAGTACTTCTGATAGCATTAGTATTTTCTACCTGTCAGGTATTTCGTTATCAACGCAAATCAAATGAAATAATAAAACTTATAAGTGAAAGGCAAAATAAGCTTGAGATTATTCCTAATGAACCATTTTTTATATTTACAAACAAAATAGTTAGCTGGGAAAATTTGGTACCTCATTTGAAGCTTATTTATCCTAACGATAATATAGAAAAAAATATTTTTGGCACTTTTGCTACCCCTGGTGATTACAAGGGGACTGATATTACGGCAATAAAATGCGATAATCAGAAAATATATTTCTCTTCATTTGGTGAATATTATCTTCATACTTCATTGGGACCTTTCAAGATTTTACTTTTAGATCCAACCCAATCAAAAGATAGCCAGATCTTATCAGTTGCCAGCTTTGTTGCAAAAAATTGTGTGCATAGCATGGCTAATGCACAGGCGATACAACCTTTTCCTCATATTAAAACTCTTGCACCAGGAGGCCTCCTAAAAAAGCTTTTTACAACTGATCAGCCACTCAAGCTTTATTGTTTTCATGTCGTGGAGTTTTTAAGATTTGTTCTGGAAAGATTGGAGTATAAAACTCAAAAAGTTTATATATTTTTTAAGAATAAAGGAAGCCATAGGATCATGCATGTATTTCTACCAAAGCAGAATAGCTATGGAATGATTGATCCTGATTATGGTGTGATTGTGCGTAGCAAAGAAGGGAATGTGTTATCAATTCAGCAAATTCTTGAAGCCATAAAAATAAATCCAGATTCTATTATCATTGAAAATATAGGCAACAAATCTTGGCTTAAAGGGCTTTACAATCCTGGAATAGCTATGAGAGACTTTGCTTGGAGCGTTGATAAAATGGAGAAGGGGAAAACATACACAAAAGAGAGTTATATCAAAATGCTCTCGGAAATAGACCATTATGATATTGGTAGATAAATTATGATTTTACATAATTTTTTCCATATTTTCTTCTTTCATGATATTTTTAAAAGGCTTACAAGACAAATTTGTGGCTAGTTTCAAAGAATTTTTGAGAACAATCTTTCATGCACTTAACAGCAATTTCTTCTAAAACTTGGCCTTCTTTAAAGTCTGGATTATTATAAACTCTAACTTGTTTGCAGATTTGTGCGTTAACATAATCCACAAAAAATTTAGGATTTTTTTGCTTGAGAGCGTGCCGAATAATCTGCACATACTCATCCCTGTCATAAATTATAATTGCAGGATAACCTGCAGCTTTAAGGCCAATATTCATAAGGATGCGTGCTCCTCTACCATTTGCATCTACGAAAGGATGAATTTGTATAAGGTGTAAATGAAGGATGGCACTTGCTCTAATAGGATCTTTAGAGAAACTGTCTTTATAAAAATTCATAGCGTCTCTCAGTTTTGTCTTAATCTCTTGAGGTTTAAGGTCATTAAAATCATAGTATTGGCTCACAAAAGAAAGATAAGGGCTGTCTTTAGCTCTAAAAATACTTTTGATCATAAAAAGATTCCATTCATCTATAGATGACAAAGCCTCTTGCCCTCGTTGTTTTTCAAGAAGTGTGCAAAGATTATTATAAAGTTCAAAATCTACTGGTGAATTTTTTAAAAAATTACGCATACTTCTAGGGTCATTAAAGTTGGGAACACCTATTGCATCATTCCAGATAACGGTAGGGCCATCTCTAAATGAAGATGAGGGAGCTTTCTCCTCTCCCCGCAAACGATAATTTATCTCTACCAAGAAATTTATCATTTCGTCTGTTTTTAAATGATGAAAAGGCTTTTTCCGCGCTAGCATTATTTTTTCCGCCCAAATGAGGGTGTTCTCATAGTGTGTTTGATCAATCATCTTGTAATAAGGGGATTCAATAGGGCTTCCATTAAAAGTATATGCACCAGCAAAAGCAGGTAGACGCTCTTGATAGAGTTGGTTAAGTTCGTCCCGGCTTGCTTCAGTTGAAAGCTTACCTTCCATAACAAGGCTGATACCGAATTGCTCAAAATCCTCCTGACGCTTTCTTTTAACTTCTTTTACTGTTGTGACCTTTCTATTATTCTGCACAAAATAGCCTGAGTGTGAACAATATCGCTCAAGCGGGGTAAAGGAGAGTGCTTGCTTATTTCCGAGAACTCGTGCTCCAGCCTCGCAATCAAGAGATACAACTGTTCCATTGTGGGCTCTAAAATCATTATTTGAAGTTTCTAGTGTATGATTTGGAATCATTGTTGACGGAAGAGAAATAGAGTTTTGGACGATTCCAACAGGTTGGAAATGAGCTGCCAGCAACATTAGAGTGCCGAGCATAGTAATATGTGATGGCCGTCCCCAAGTTGAAGTATCGATTTTCTTGCTTCGGTCTAGCTTTTTATTATGATAATGGGCAATAGCTTTTATTTTTTTAGGTGTCTGTTCATCAAAGAGACTACTATGACTTGCATAAAGAGGTATAGTGGTAAAATAAAGAAGATTTACAAGAGATAGAAACGCTGTAAAGTACTGGTGAAGATGATATTTCTTAAAAATCATGATGAACTCTTTAAATTATCCTCATTTACGAATTTATCATTCTTCCTGCTGATTTCAACTGCTGTATTTGGGGAGTGATAGGAGCATCACATGAGTAAATTTTCTTTGATTAGCAAAAGAGACAGTCAAGAATTTTTAAAACCTGGGGGTTTAAGGTGGTGCCCGCTGCCAGACTCGAACTGGCATGCCTTGTTAGGCGGCAGATTTTAAGTCTGCTGTGTCTACCATTCCACCAAGCGGGCCCACGCCACAACGTAACGTTTTCTTAACACTGATGCAAGAGTTCTTACAAAAAATGTACAAAAAAATTATGATTGAAAAAGATTATTATTTTTTATCTTTTTTATTTTTATTCAAGAATAAATTCTTTATAAACTTTTTCGGCAAATAAATCAGTGCATCTTGTTGCATCTATGAATTTTTTTATCATTTCCGCTTTTTGGTTTTTAGGTTCTAAAATACCTTGTTCTTTGGATGTTTTTTTATGTCCACTAATCGTTTATATGTGCGTTGTTTAAGATTGTTAAGCGCTTGAACTGGCATGCCAGCTTTTTCTGCCATAACATCTTCACTTTCATTATAAACAAACAAACTACTTAAATGGTGTAACAATACATCGCTAAAAAAATATGAACTTTCAAGCCCTTTTAATTTGCGACTATATTTTTTATCTAAATTTTGAAATATTTTATTAAGATAAATATATCACTGTCTTTAACTTCTTGCTCAATTTCTAAGATCACTTTTTTCTGATCATTAGGTTTTCTTGTAGTTTCAAGTTCTATATTATTTCCAAAATAGTATTCTTCTAGTAAGATATTTTCTTTCATCCCTTCTGTAGGCAAAGGTTGTATAAAGCCAAGAGAAAGTTGTGGAGTTTTCTTTATTTGTTGGTTTTCTGACATCTTAGGCACATCATCATTTGCCTTTATTTGAGAAGATAAGCTGATTGCAAACTGACGATCACTTTCTTCTTGAGAAATAGTATTGCCAATTTGAAGGCCTCATCCTCTTCATTAAAATCAATATCACTACAAAGGGCGAAACTATTATATAATAAAGCTGCTACTGGTAAGTAAATAAAAGCTACTTTCATCGTATTACTCCTATAAATATTCTTCTTTAGAAAAAATACGTTGAAATATGAAGATTAAAAATGCTTTTTAGGCAAATAAGATGTGCATTTATTGCAAAGACAAGAGCTTTGACAGGAAAACCTTTGCGAGTCCGATGCGACGCTCATTGAGGAGAGTGAGATAGGGGGGAAGGGAAAAATTTTCATTATCAGATGTTTCGATAACAATTAAAGCATTTGGTGCGATCCATCCTTTTTCAAAAATTTCTTTTAAGGCTTTCTCTGTGAGTCCCTTATTATAAGGAGCATCCATAAATATGAGATTAAATTTTTTGTAAGCGGTAGGGAGACGTCTGCTATCAAGCCGTAAAATCTTACAAAAATCATCTACCTTGAGATGGTTAATATTTTCATAAATCTTGTTAACAGCTTCACGCTCAATTTCAATAAAAGTTGCGGTTGATGCTCCACGAGATAAAGCTTCTAATCCTAAAGCTCCAGAGCCTGCAAAAATGTCTAAAACATCTAGCTCAGAATACTCGTCTACATAATTATTTAAAATATTAAAAATAGTTTCTCTTGCACGGTCAGAGGTAGGACGCGTTTTCAAAGAATTGGGAACTTTAAGGGTATAGCCTTTGTATGAACCAGCGATTATACGCATAAGTTTGTATCTCGATGCTATTAACTAAAAACTTCACTCAGGATAATAATTAAAGCTTATTAGCATTTAAAAACCTTTTAATAAAGAAAATATTAAGCTTTTAAGTTAGACATAGATTCATTTATGGTAGTTCATAAGAAAACCAAAAAAGAGGCTTTTAATTGGCAGAATTAAAAGGAAAAGTCGTTCTTATCACAGGTGCAACGAGAGGGCTAGGGGCAGCAATTGCAAAGCGCTATGCGCAAGAAGGAGCAAATCTTGTTGTGTTAGCTCGTGACATGGCTGAGCTTGAAGTTTTAGATGATAGTTTGGCATCTTACGATATAAATGTCACACTTGTGCCGTATGATCTTAAAGATTACGCAAGGCTTGAGGATTTAGCTCGTGCAATTGGAGATCGTTATGGGCGCCTTGATATTTTAGTTGGTAATGCAGCTATATTGGGGAGGCTTGGGCCTATTCAACAACTTCAATCTTCTGCATGGCAAGATGTCATGGATATTAATCTGACAGCAAATTGGCATTTACTCAAATTCTTTGATCCACTCTTGCGCAAGTCTTCTGCAGGGCGAGCGATTTTTATAACTTCGGAAGTTGCGCATAATATCTTACCTTACTGGTCTGCCTATTCAGTTAGTAAAGCAGCTCTTGAAAATATGGTAATGCTTTATGCACATGAAAACTTAAACTCATCACTGAAAGTGAACTTGGTTGATCCTGGAAGTATTCGTACCTCTATGCACGCTGAAGCTTGCCCAGGAATAAATCCATTATCCATTCCGAGTCCTGAAGATTTTACAGATGTTTTTGTCTACTTGGGCAGCAAAAAATGTAAAACGACAGGAAAAATCTTTAAAGCTCAAGAATTTTAATACAGAAATAGGTGTTAATGGAACTAGATATCATATTCTGGTGATTATTTTCCTTTTGATTCATAAGGATTTTTTCCTTTTCTTAGGAATAATCTAAGAGGGACCCCAGGTAAATTAAAGCAATCGCGCAAAGATGTTTCTAAATAACGCATATAAGAAGCAGGCAGATCTACAGGTTTACTGGCAAATAAAACAAAGGTTGGAGGGCGAGTTTTAATTTGTGTAGCATATTTTATGCGAATAGGTGTTTGCCCAGACAACGGTGGAGCATGACGTGTTAAGGCTTCTTCTAGCCATCGGTTCAATTGTGATGTAGAGATGCGAGTATTCCACAATTGATATACTTCTAAGACATGAGTCATAAGTTCATCTAGATTTTTCTTCTTTAGAGCAGAAATAGGCTGTAAGCGAAGCCCTTTTGCTTGAGAGAGTAATGAACTTAAAGAACGCCTGATCTCAGGTAATTTTTGTGGGTCGGCTTCATCCCACTTATTCAATGCAATAATAAGCGCGCGCCCTTCTTCTAAAACATGAGAGGCAATTGTAAGATCTTGTTTATTTAAGGGATCATTAGCATCCATGACGATGATAACAACTTGTGCATACCGTATAGTTTCTAGACTATCCTGAACTGAAAGACGCTCGAGTCGATCATCAATTCGTGCTTTTCGTCTCATTCCTGCAGTGTCAATAAGTTGAATAGGATGACCTTTATAGGACCAATCAATGGCTATAGCATCTCGAGTGATTCCTGGTTGATTTCCTGTCAATAAACGTTCTTCATCTAACAATGCATTCATTAGAGTTGACTTTCCAACATTAGGTCTACCAACGATTGCAAGCTTTAATTGTTCATTTGAAGTGTTTTTAGTTTCTAAAATTTCAAAATTTTTTGCGTGAGGTAACAAAGCTGGATAAAGCTCATCAAGTCCTTCACCATGGGCGGCAGAAAAGGGGATAGGATCTCCAAAACCTAAAGTAAATGATTCTAAATAACCTTCTTGTCTTTGGCGGCCTTCACATTTATTTGCTATCAATATTACGGGCTTTTTTAACCGTCTTAACATCTCAGCTAGTTTACGATCAGACGCCAAGATAGGTTCCCGACTATCAATAATCATTAATATAACATCCACATCAGTTAAAACATTTAACATCTGTGTAATTATCTGATCTTTAATGAGTGTTGATTCAAAGCCTTCAAGACCTGCAGTGTCATAAATTTCAAGACTTAGGTCCCAAAGGTGTCCTTGCGTCTTTTGCCAGTCACGCGTCACTCCTGGAGTATCTTCAACAATTGCCAGCTTACGCCCAGCAAGGCGATTATAAAGTGTTGATTTTCCAACGTTAGGTCTTCCAACAATCGCGATTTTAAGGTGCTTACTCATGCTTCATACTATTGATAGGCAACTAAAGTTCCATTATCGAGAAGAACTAGTAAAGTTTTATTAATCACAATAGGAGATAGGGTTGCTTTATTAGGAAGTTTAAACTTTTTAATCTCTTTACCATTTTGGCTTGCAAGCAATAATCCTTGTTTATTTGAACCAATTACCAATAAAGTATCATTAATAATAATTGGTCCAGCCCATAAGACTTTTCCTTGTTGTTTTTCTTGGTTCATAAAATATTCAAGCTGTTGAGACCATATAATTTGCCCTGTGTCTTTCATTAAGCAAACTAAATGATTATCATTTGTAAGCATGAATAAGTATCTGCCAGAGATTGCAGGTGTCCTAATTCCTCCTATGTCGCGGCTCCAAACAGATTGACCGCTACGCATATCTAAGGCGCTAATACGGCCACTGTGGCTTACTAAGAAAACAAGATTTTTATCAATTATGGGACGCGCTTTAATATGAGAAAGCGCGGACACTGAGTCAAGTTGTTTGTTCGCTTGTAAT
Source organism: Candidatus Paracaedimonas acanthamoebae (assembly GCA_000743035.1). Taxonomy (GTDB): domain Bacteria; phylum Pseudomonadota; class Alphaproteobacteria; order Caedimonadales; family Caedimonadaceae; genus Paracaedimonas; species Paracaedimonas acanthamoebae. The sequence goes on along the minus strand of CP008936.1, from coordinate 930,586 downwards.
GTTTCAGACCACAAAGGATATCCATTTTCTATTCGAAGAGCAAATACTTCGCCAGAAGAGTAAGGGGCTACAATAACTCCCGTATGGGCTGCAGGACTTGCTCCTCCTAAAAGACCGGCTGATTCAACTATACCTGTATGCGTCCAAAGGAGTTGACCATCTTTTGCATTGAATACTTCAAGCTGGTTATTAATGGTTATGACAAAAATTTTTCCCTCAAAGACTGTTGGTGCAGCTCTTACAGGAGCTGAGGTTGGAAAACGCCATAAAATTTTTCCTGTTTCTGCATCCATTGAAAGAATTTCAGCATGAGCTGTTGCTGCATAAATTTTTCCTTGATCATAAGCTAATCCACCACCAAAAGGTTGAGCTGAACTATCAGTCGGAATACAATATGTTTCCCATTCTTTCTTTCCGTTTTTGAGATTAATAGCACTCACCAAACCCATGGAATCAATCGTATATGCATGATCTCCTACGGCAATTGGGCCATTTAATAATCGATGTTCAGAGGAAGAACCTTGACCAATATCTTGCTCCCACACTAGCTTAAAATCATGATTCAAAAGTAGTGGAGGCATCACATGGCGCGCGTTCCCTCCAGCCATAGGCCAAGCTTGGTTAGCTTCAGGAGCCTCAAGTTTCAAAGTATGATCTTTTAAAGAATCATCTAAATTGTATTCTTCAGTAGATAAGAGAACAGCTTCACGAACCCCCTCTAATGGTATTTTATCTTTTTTCCCAAGAAAAGTCTCGCATCCACTTAAAAGAAGGGCTGTAAGGGCTATATATCCGTAATATTGTCTCATGAGCTATCCCTTCATTATTAATTTAGAGCACCAATTTGTTCCAAGTAAGCCATGGCACGACTTTTAATACTTGGTGAAGCATATTTATCTTCAAGCAAGAGCTTAAAAAGTCCTGCTGCTTTTTTTAAGTCATTTTGCCGAATTGCAAGGAGGCCTAAGAGCTCTACAGCAGACTCTCGCCATGCACTTGTTCCATTGGCAATAGGTTCAAGTTGTTTCCTGAGTGCATGAGGATCCAGGTTCTCAAACCCTTCATATCCCCACAAGATAATAGCAAGTTCTCTAAATTTAGACTCAAGTTTCTTATTTTCAGCAAGATTGAGATAGATTTTAAATCGTTCTTCCTGGCTGACATTTGGTAAATGCGCCTTTTTAAAAGTTGCCATTACATTGTAACCATCATGCTCATCTTTTAGGGATTCTAAAATTTCTTTGGCTTTTTCCGGTAGCTTAGCATCTGTGGCCCGTAGAGCTTCTTCGTAGGAAGCAGCATGTTTTAAGTTTTTTTGATTTTTAAGGTGTTCCCAAAAAACACTACCAGCAGTAACTAGAATGATTGAAAGAAGGCCTGCAATAATAAAATTTGCATACTTTTTCCAAAACTTAACCAATTGATCAAGACGAACATCTTCTTTAATTTCCTCAATTAGCTCATTCATTCCAGCCATTTAAAACCTCATTTTTTGATGGAGGTTACTCTAATGCAAAATTTTCTGAAAATCAAACCTTTAAGCCAAATTTAAGATTATTTATTTGAATCATAGACTTTTGAGCAGGAGGGATATAGAATTGTAAAAAATAATTTAAAATAAGGAGATAGGCTCACTATGGAAAAAAAGACAAATTCTATTTTATCTGCATTAATTCTTGGGTTGTTGATCTCTATAGGGTTATCACTGTCAGGTTTTTTTATTTTTAAAGGGATACAAAGCCTTAAGTTAGCAGAAAGATATGTGACTGTGAAAGGATTGGTTGAGCGTACGGTTAAATCTGATCGTGCTGATTGGGAAATTGCAATCAGATTGAGTGGAGATAACTTAGCTGATCTTTATAAGCAAGTCAGTGAGCAAAAAACTAAAGTTCAAGAGTTTCTTCAAACAGTTGGTTTTGAAGAAGCAGAGATCAAAAGTTCTTCACCTCAAGTCAATGATACACATGCGCGTGATTGGGGAGGACAGCTTCCTCCTCATCGTTTTATCGTTGATCTTTCTTTAAAAATTATCACACAAAAAGTAGATCTGATCGAGGAAACAAGCCGGCATTTAGGTGAATTGATAAAGGAAGGAATCGCTATTTCACGTTCAGATATTAGATATCAATATACTCAATTTCGTGAGTTAAGGCCAGAAATGCTTGCTGAAGCAACTAAAAATGCGCGTGAACTAGCTCAACAGTTTGCAGCAGATTCGGGAAGCCGCATTGGTGCTATTCGTCGTTCAAATCAAGGAGTTTTCCGTATTATGAGTGCAGATGCTTTGCCTACTGAAGACTTTAATTCAGGTCATAACTCTTTAATTAAAAAGATTCGTGTGGTTTCTACAATTGATTTCTTTTTAACAGATTAGAGCGAAGATATTAATTAAGTAATTAAAAAAAATACATCAAAGATTAATGAATTATTTATCAGCAGATGATTAAATAAAATCAGTAATTGAAGGAATAAAATTAAAAATTTGAGGAGTTAATGTCATGTATAATTTTTTAAGATTTTCCTCAACCATTTTATTATATTCAGATTTGATACCTATATTTCTTGCTTGTAAATAGACTGCTTCTATTTGTCGTAATATTCTTGAAAGTTCTCGAAGTGTCGTTAAGTTTTTGATCCCATTTACTGTTTGCTGCTTTAATTTATTCAGATTTTTAGGTGATTTCTTAAAAAAGAAAAAAAGCACTTTTCTGGAAGCCTCTTTTTTTACTATTATTCATATATTATCAAAGTAGGGTTTATTCTCCGTAAAGAGAAATTATATTAAAATAATACTAATTCTGGTTTATTTTCTGGGGTCCAGAATAAGAATTTCTGCATGACGTCCTTAAATAATTGATTTGTGATGAAAAAATTTAACCATACTTGTATGTGAGGATAAGGTTGTGTCTCGAACCAATCAGGGTTGACCATAGAGAATTGCCGAATAAAAGGGAATATTGCTAGGTCTACAAGAGTCAACATGTTTCCATTTAAGAATGGAGCTAATTGATTTTCAAGTTTTCTCAAAAAATATTCACATTCTTCCTGATAATTGATACCAATTTTCTCTAAATATCGGCCAGGATATTTATAGCGATCTAATGCTTGTTTAAAGGTTGTATCATTCTCCCTGATTAATAGGATATCTTCTGTTGATAAACTAGATACCTTAAAAGCCCATTTCATAATATCTAAGCTTTCTTCAAGAAGGTCTCCATTTTCTAAAATCATTACAGGGACAGTTCCTTTTGGTGAAATGGTAAGCATTTCAAGAGGCTTATTTTTTAAATTTACCTCACGATGTTCATGAGAAACTTTTGCTGAATAGAGAGCTAATCTTGCTCGCATGGCATATGGGCAACGCCGAAATGAATAAAGAACCGGAAGGCAAGTTGACATTGATTATTTCCTCTTCTAGTAGAGGGAAAATAGCATACCAAAGTTCTTTAGTTAATTGTTTCTCATAATATTATTGAGGTAAATAACCTTTTCCTTATTTAATGCCATTCTACACAAAGAGGCGCATGAGAGTAGAGGGTTTTTCTCATAGAGTGTTCACTGGATGTTTTCTTTACTTTAGCGATTAATTGTGCTGGAATAGCTTAAGTTTTTATTATAAATCAAAATTATTGTGAATATTTTAGCGTTTGAATGTGCAAATTTTTCTCTCTCAATTGCAGCACAAAACTGCAATAAAGAGAGAGCATTCCGAGAAGTGAATGAGGTGCGAGGGCAAGATACTAAAGCGCTTCCTTTAATTATTGAAGCTTTGCAAGAAATTAATATAGATTTCAAAGATATTAATCTGATTTCAACAACACTTGGACCTGGTTCATTTACAGGGGTGCGCGTTGGTCTTTCTTTAGCGCGTGGTTTCCGATTAGCGTTGGGGATTCCCCTAATTACATTGAACTCTTTTGATTGGATTTTTGAGACAGTGAGAGAGAAACAAAAATATGAAGAAATATATGTTGTTTTGAATTCCCAACGAGAAGAGTTATTCTGCAAAAAATATGCATCAAAAGGCCAAGAACCTAAATTACTTACAGGGAAGGAGATTGCTGAGCTTATAACATCTGACCCTACTTTAATTATAGGAGATGGTGCTATACTTGTTCAAGATCTTGTGGCTAACAAACGAAATGTCACAATAGATACAAGAATGCCTAGAGCCGAAACCCTAATAGAAATTGCATTAAAAAATTTAAAAACAAATTATTACAATGATGATAAGCCGTTTTATTTACGGTCACCTGATATAACACAGCCTAAACTATAGTGGACTATAAAATAGTATCCTTTAATTTTGAAATATGTGAGCAAGCTTCAATTCTGCATGCGTCTGCTTTTGAGCGCCCCTGGTCAAAAAATGAATTTGAAATTCTTGTTACGGAAAGTCCTGGGATTTTTGGTTTTAAGGCCGTGTCTTCAGAAGAGCAGCTATATGGATTTATTTTATTACAGTATATTATTGATGATGCAGAAATATTAACTTTATGTGTTTTAGAAAATTGTAGACGACAAGGTATTGGAAAAGAATTAATAAAGACAGCAATAAATAAGCTTTTTATAAAAGATGCGAAGAGACTACTTTTAGAGGTAAATGAATATAATAAAGAAGCACTTTTATTATATAAAAGTTTAAATTTTAATACCTATGGGCGACGAAAAAATTATTATTTATTAAATGATAAAAGCCAAGCTGACGCGTTACTTTTAGAAATCAAATTGAATAATTAATTTAATTTATAAAAAATTGCTTGATTATTTAAAATAAATATTCTAAACCATTCAACAAAGATACAAATATATAAAAAGGGAATCATTTAGTTAAGTGAGGAGCTTTTTTTAAAGCAATCAAATAAAAAATAAGTAAAAAAACAAGAAAGGAAATACAATGACAAACTCTCTTAATAAGCCCGTAAATGATACTCAATCCTTTGAGCTACTCAGTATGACTACTGATATCGTTTCTGCTTATGTGTCTCATAATACTATTGATATTAATGAGCTTCCTCGCCTGCTCAAGCAAGTTTCTTCTACTTTGAACGAACTAACTGGCCAGTCAACAGGGTTTGTTGATCGTCCTGAACCAGCGGTTCCTGTTAAGAAGTCCATCAATGATGAATATATTGTGTGTTTGGAAGATGGGAAAAAGTTAAAAATGTTGAAGCGCCATCTGAAAACTGCTTATAATATGACCCCAGAACAATATCGTGAACGTTGGGGACTAGGACCTGATTATCCAATGGTTGCTCCTAATTATGCGAAGCAGAGGAGTTTTTTGGCGATGAAAATAGGTCTAGGTCGTAAGCGCCGTGAAGCCGAAGCAGCTTAATTTTTAAGAATGCTCAAAAATAAAAGCGTGGCTCTCTATAAGCCGCGCTTTTATTTTTAATTTAACCTATAATAGAATATGACAAGATTACTAGAAATTTTATAGTTTAAGATGCCTAATATAAAGAAGAAAAAAAAATTATATATTAAAACTTATGGATGCCAAATGAACGTTTATGATTCAGAACGTATGGCAGACTTGTTGAAACCTCTAGGATTTATAATAACGGAGTTACCTGAAGACGCTGATATGGTAATCTTAAATACCTGTCATATTCGTGAAAAAGCCAGTGAGAAAGTTTACTCTGAATTAGGTCGTATTCGAGAGTATAAAGAAGCAAAAAGATTAAAAGATCAAAATATGGTTATTGCGGTTGCTGGTTGCACAGCTCAAGCTGAGGGAGAAGAAATTCTCAGACGCGCAAAATATGTTGATGTAATAGTAGGTCCCCAAAGTTACTACCGGCTGCCACAAATTCTGGCAGAAATAGAAAGAAAGACCGTAGTAGGCGAGGGTCCTGGACGAGGTATTTTAGAGATAGATTTTCCTGTTGAGAGTAAATTTGATTTCTTGCCAGAATCTGCGGAACCTCAGAGTGTATCTGCATTTCTCTCAATCCAAGAAGGTTGTGATAAGTTTTGTCATTTTTGTGTTGTTCCTTATACAAGAGGTGCAGAATATTCCAGGCCAGTTGAAACTATTTATGAAGAAGCTTGTCGGCTCGTTGAAAAGGGAGTGCAAGAAATTACACTTCTTGGACAAAATGTGAATGCATACCATGGTACATTTTCTGATAGAGAAGGTTGGACTCTAGGAAGGCTCATACAATACCTTTCAAAAATTCAAGCGCTTAAACGAATACGGTATGTAACCTCGCATCCCGCAGATGTGAATGAAGAGCAAATTAATGCACATCGCGATATTGAAAAGCTTATGCCATATTTGCACTTACCTATTCAATCAGGATCTGATCGAATACTTAAACTGATGAATCGTAAGCATACTGCCTCATATTATTTAGATGTTATTGGGAAGCTTAGATCGGCACGACCCGATATTGCATTTTCTTCAGATTTTATTGTAGGTTACCCTGGTGAAACAGACAAAGATTTTGAAGATACACTCGAGCTTGTAGCAAAGGTAAATTTTGCCTCTGCTTTTTCTTTCAAGTATAGTCCTCGTCCAGGAACTCCCGCCTCGGTGTTAGACGATCAAGTGCCAGAAGAAGTAAAAACAGAACGTCTTGCACGACTACAATCTTTATTATTTGAACAACAGACAGCATTTAATCAATCTTTTATAGGGAAGAGTATCTCTGTACTTTTTGAAAAACAGGGGCGTCATCCTGGGCAATTGATGGGGAGAAGCCCTTATTTGCAGTCTGTTTATGTTGAAGCTGCGCCACGTTTAATTGGACAATGTGTAAATATATTGGTCACGCATGCAAGCCAAAATAGTTTGACAGGTACAGTCATAACGCAAGAGAAAATCGCCATATAATTTGGTGAATTAGGAAGGGAGAGACTTTAACAATGGGGAATAATAGTCATATTACACTTGATGTAGAATTTGATGATAATCGTCTCCTTCCTCTTTTGTTTGGTGAACGTGATCAATATTTACTTAAAATTGAGAATAATTTAGGTGTGCTTATTAAAGCACGAGGTAATCAATTAATTATCACAGGAGAATCCGGTGGTGTTGTTGCTGCACAAAATGTCCTTAATCGTCTTTATGAAAGATTGAAAAAAGGTTTTGTTGTGAGTACTGCAGAAGTGGATACAGCATTAAGGATGAGTGTTGCAAGCGGTGTTAATTTAGAATCTCAAGTACAAGAATCTTTTGAAGTAATAATACCTACGCGTCGTCGCGTTATTAGCCCTAGAACACCAGGCCAAACAAATTACATTCATGCATTGCAAAGAAATGATTTAGTATTTGCAATTGGTCCAGCTGGTACAGGAAAAACCTATTTAGCTGTGGCGACAGCTGTATCTGCGCTATTGGCAGGTCAAATCCAACGAATTATTTTATCAAGGCCAGCTGTTGAAGCTGGAGAAAGATTAGGATTTCTTCCAGGGGATTTAAAAGAAAAAGTTGATCCTTATTTGCGTCCTCTTTACGATGCACTTTACGATATGCTGCCGTCTGAGCAAGTGAATAAACGATTAACTTCAGGAGAAATAGAAATTGCTCCACTCGCTTTTATGCGCGGAAGAACTCTCTCGAAGGCTTATATTATTTTGGATGAAGCACAGAATACAACAATTTCTCAAATGAAAATGTTTTTAACCCGTATGGGAGAAGATTCTAGAATGGTAATAACGGGGGATTTATCACAAATTGATTTGCCACCCGGAAATATAAGCGGTTTAAAAGATTCGATTGAAAAATTGAATAATATAAATGGGATTGCTATTAATTATTTTAATGAGAATGATGTTGTTCGTCATCCTCTTGTTAGCAAGATAGTGCGAGCATATGATAAATAAAATAAGCAATTCAAATTAAGGCGGCTTATTTGTCATCACTCATCCCCTTTGAGAATAATTTAAAAGAGCTTACCGTTCATATTAAAGATAAAGAATGGAATGGCTTAGATTTAGATTTAAAAAAATTTACTTCTAAAATTATCAAGTATGTTCTTGAACATGAAAAAAAAGAGATTTATGAAATCTCAGTTTCATTTGTAAATGATGCTGTTATCCAACAGCTAAATTTTAAGTATCGAGGAAATAATAAGCCTACTAATGTACTTTCATTTATATACAATGTAAAACCACTATATGGCGATATTATTCTTGCATATAATACCATTCTTTATGAATCAAAAGAGCAGGAAAAGAAACTTCAAGATCATTTAGCTCATCTTATGATTCATGGGACTTTGCATTTATTAGGGTATGATCATGAAACTGAGAAAGAAGCATTTGTTATGGAAGAGCTTGAAAAGAAGCTTTTAAATTATTTTAGTATATCAAACCCTTATATTGGAGAGGAGATGACCAGTGTTTAAAAAAGTGAAGGGGATATTTGAAAAATTATTAACGCGGCGAAATGAATCTGTCAGGAAAACAATAACTGAGTTAATTCAAGAGTCTCCTAAAGAAGAATCATCTCTAAATGAAGAAGAGCGCATCTTACTTTCTAATACACTTTCATTAAAAGATCTTACTGTAGATGATGTAATGATCCCTCGTGCTGATATTGTCTCAATACCTCATGATATTTCGTTTAAAGAGCTTACTAAATTAATGAGTGAAAAACCGTTTACAAGGTTTCCTGTTTACCATACAACTTTGGATGATGTTTTGGGTTACATACATGCGAAAGATGTCGCTATTTGGTCAAAAATAAAAGATTTTGATGTGCGAAAGATATTGCAACAAGTACTCTTTGTACCTCCTTCTATGCGTTTACTTGATCTCTTATTGCAAATGCGTGCCACTCAAATTCCCATAGCATTAGTTGTCGATGAGTATGGGGGGATTGATGGCTTGGTAACTTCTTGGGATGTTATTCGTGAAGTTTTAGGAGATCTTCAAGATGGACATACTCCTGAAATTTCAGCTCAGTTAACGAAAGAAAATAGTAGAACTTATATTGTAGATGCTCGGCTATTAATCCAAGATTTAGAAGAAGAGATAGGTTCTATTTTAACGGACGAAGAACGAGAGGAAGACATCGATACGGTGGGAGGGCTTGTGATGTATATAACAGGTCGTGTTCCTGGTCAAAAAGAAGTAATTAAGCATAGCTCGGGTGTTTTATTCGAAATCCTTGATGCAAGCCCTCGACGAGTTACCACGGTAAGAATTAAACTTCCTCCTAGATGATTAGTGTGATGTTAACCTTATTAATAAATGCACGGCCTTGGAAGATTTTTACTGCAGCTTTTCTCTTAGGAGCGCTTGGAACTCTAGCTTTTGAACCATTTTCTTGGTTTTTCATAGTGTTTTTTTCAATTTTTGGTCTTTTGTGGCTTGTTAATAACTCTCAATCAACTTCTTGGAAACACGCTTTTGCAATTGGTTGGTGGTTTGGTTTTGGGCATTTTACAACTGGTCTCTATTGGATTGCATTTTCATTAGGGGTGGACCTGAAGCAATTTGGTTGGCTTATTCCTTTTGCTGTCTTAGGGCTTCCAGCTATTTTAAGTTTTTTTATTGCCCCAGTTACATTGTTAACGAAAATCTTGCAGATTAAAGGCTTAGTGCAAGCAATTTTTTTTAGCATTTCTTGGGTTGTTTTCGAGTGGCTCAGAGGCCATTTGTTTACAGGGTTACCGTGGAATCTTATTGCTTATACTTGGATACCTTATGAATCAATCAGCCAAAGTTTATCAATCTTTGGCATTTATGGCTTAGGTCTTATAACTGTTTTTATTGCGACGTTATTATATTGTGCCTTAACATCAGAATCCACTAAAAGAGGTATTTCTTATTCTTTATTCGCGTTTACTCTTTTAGTAAGTCTTTGGGGGAGTGGTAAATGGCGTCTCCTTTCTGTGGAAGAGGCAGCAGTTCCAGGTATCAATTTAAGGCTCGTACAACCTAACATCCCTCAAAAACTGAAATGGGATCGCGGATACGCAGATAAAAATTTTGAGCGTATCTTAACGCTTACAAATTCACCTGCTAAAAAGAAAATTACGCATGTTTTGTGGCCTGAATCTGCAATTCCTTTTCTTCTTGAATATGACCATAAGCGTCGTGAACGTTTAGCAAGTGTTATCCCTCCTCGAGGATTGTTGATGACAGGAGGTATTCATCTTAAAAAGTATTCAGCCTCTAACATCAAAGCTTGGAACAGTATATTTATTGTAACATCAGAAGGAGAAATTAAAGATATCTATGACAAAAGTCACTTAGTTCCATTTGGTGAATACATTCCTATGCGTTCGTTTTTCCCAAAATTTATTAAAAAAGTGACGGTTGGCTCTATTGATTTTTCATCAGGAACTGGTCCTAGGACGATTAAAGTTACAGGATTTCCTCCATTTAGTCCTCTTGTCTGTTATGAAGGAATTTTTCCAGGAGAAGTCAAAGAAAAACAAGGGGAACGACCTCAATGGATTTATAATGCAACAAACGATGCTTGGTATGGTCCAACTTCGGGCCCTTATCAGCATCTTGCTATCAATCGGGCTCGTGCTATTGAAGAAGGTTTACCTTATATGCGTGTTGCAAATACAGGAATTTCTGCTGTCATTGATGCTTATGGGCGTGTTAAAGCAAGTTTACCTTTAGACACGGCAGGCATTATTGATACAGAACTGCCTCTACCATCATCTTCACCAACAGTTTATTCTCTGTATGGTGATCGTATTTTTTTTGGTCTTTTAGGCTTTTTCTCATTGTTATTTTTTTGTGGTTTCTTTAGGCAGAAAAGATGCGCAAAAAGAAATGTTAAGTAAAGAATGTCAATGCAAACAGTCGATAAATTTTATGGCCGACGCAAAGGTCGCCCTTTAAAAAAACAAAAAAAAGAATTTCTAAAAGCTTTAGAGCTTTATAAAATTGAATTTCCTTTAGATTTAAAAATGCTATTTCCAAATACTCAAGAAGTCTGGCTTGAGATTGGGTTTGGTGGAGGAGAACATTTAGCAGTATTAGCTGAGCAGAATGCAGAAGTAGGGTTTATTGGGGCTGAAGCCTTTATGAATGGTGTTGCCTCATTTTTACAGTATCGTTCAGAAAAACAGCTTAATAATGTGCGTTTATTTCCGGATGATGTACGGCTCTTACTTCAGGAGTTGCCTGATAACTCTATTCAAAAAGTTTTTATTCTTTTTCCTGACCCTTGGCCTAAGAAAAAGCATCATAAAAGGCGTATTATAAACCTTAAATTAGTGTGCGAATTAAGTCGAATAATAAAAAAGGGTGGTGAGATACGACTTGCTTCAGATGTACCAGAGTATATTGAGCATATGCAAAGAGTATTTCAGGAAGTTCCTAAGTTTCAACCTTATTTTTGCAGCCAAGAAAAGCCAAATTTTTGGCCTTCAACTCGCTATGAAATGAAGGCAATAGAAGCTCAGCAATATCCACAATATTTAATTTATTTAAAAAACTAAGTTATTTATTGCTGATGTTTTTAAGGATTTACAATATTTTACTGACGCGCTAATTTTTAAATTCAGAAATTACAAAAAAGAAAAGTTCATAAATGTGTGGTATTGCAGGGTTCCTTGATTTTTCAAGAGAAATTCCTTCTAACTTAATGGAACAACTAATCTCTCAAATGACGGAGAGCCTTTTTCATCGAGGACCGGATGATGGAGGAACATGGTGCGAAGTTGAGCAAGGGATTGCGTTAGGGATGAGACGCCTTGCTATTCAAGATTTGTCTGCAGCCGGTCATCAACCTATGACGTCAAGGGATGGGCGTTATGTTATTGTCTATAATGGTGAGGTCTATAATACAGCCGAACTTCGCCAATTACTCGAAAAAAAGAAACTCAATTTCCGAGGACATTCAGATACGGAAGTGATTCTGGAAGCCTGTGCTCGGTGGGGTGTCGTTGAAACGACGAGCCAACTAATTGGTATGTTTGCATTTGGATTATGGGACAAGAAAGAAAAGACGCTGACGCTCGTGCGAGATCGGCTTGGGATTAAGCCTTTGTATTATGGAAGAGTTGGGAAAACTCTTCTTTTTGGATCTGAATTGAAAGCCTTATTAGCGTATAATAAATTTGATAAAAAACTTAATTTAGAGGCCCTTAGTAACTATTTTCAATATAATTTTATTCCTGCCCCTCTGACGGTTTATAAGGGTATTTATAAACTTTTACCTGGGACACTTATAACATTTAATGAGCACGGAGAAGATAAAAGAAAAATTTTTTGGGACCCGTTAAAAATCATTCAAGAAGGGATCCACTTAAGAGAAAGACAATCTTACGACGATAAAAATGCAATTGATGATTTTGAAGATCTTTTAAAGGACTCTGTTAAAAGACGGATGGTAGCAGATGTGCCTTTAGGTGCTTTTTTATCTGGTGGCGTTGATAGTTCAACCATTGTTGCTATAATGCAAAGCTTAAGTTCTCGCCCTATAAAAACGTACTCGATCGGTTTTGAAGAGGAAGAATTTAGTGAAGTTGAACACGCCCGCGCTATTGCACAGCATTTAAAGACAGACCATCATGAATTAATTCTATCGTCTCAGGATGCTATCTCAACTGTAGATCAATTACCTAAGTTTTTTGATGAACCTTTTGCAGATGCTTCTCAGATTCCAACTTATTTGATCTCAAGGCTTGCTAAAGAATCTGTTAAGGTGGTGCTTACTGGAGATGGAGGGGACGAACTCTTTGCCGGCTATAATCGCCATCGTATTGCCACTCAAATGCAAAAAATTTATGGTTTTTTACCTTTAGTGTTTAGAAATACTATAGGAGGTAGCCTGAAATTAGGTAGTGAGGATTTCTGGAATAGAGCAATTCCTTCAAGTCTTTTACCTCAAGCCGGAGACAAGATCTATAAGCTTGTAAATAGTTTAAAAGCTAAAGATGTAAAAGAACTTTATGAGGTTTGCTTAAGTCAAAGAAAAGCGTCTACTAATTTTGTATTAGAACGAAATAAAATAAATATATCTCACTCTGAAGTACAGTTCCCAAATTTTATGGATTCCATGCAATATTGGGATCTTATAAAATACCTTCCTGATGATATTCTCGTAAAAATTGATCGTGCATCGATGGCTGTAGGGCTTGAAGCGCGTGTTCCACTTCTTGATCATCGTATTGTCTCTTTTGCTTGGGGGCTTCCTGTAGATATGAAAATTCGAGGCTCCGTAACAAAATGGATTTTACGACAAGTTCTTTATCGTTATATTCCTAAGAGTCTTATAGAACGCCCTAAAATGGGATTTGGCGTTCCTATCGGAAAATGGTTGAAAGGTCCTTTAAGGTCATGGACTGAAGAATTTATATCTGAAAAACGGTTAAAAAATAGTGATTTTCTTGATGTTAAAGGAGTTCGGCAGATATGGCATAAGCACTTACGAGGTGAAGGAAATTATCAACATCAATTATGGAGTATTTTGATGTTTCAAGCCTGGAAAGAGGCGTACTAAGGTTATCAAGAAGAATTGTTTGTATTTAGCGCGTTAAGAAAAAAGATTGGTAATATCAAGTATGTAATTTGGGGTATCAGCTCCATTGCCTTTTATTCAAACAAAATAGTATAACACAAAAGATTCTCATACACATTATCAATCCGCACCGCCTTATGTTTTATTCCTTCAAAAACAAATCCAATTAATGAGATTATCCTTGTTGGATATTCTCTAAGACAAAAGCACGTGTCATTTCTAATGGAGGGCTTTCTAAAAAAGCTAAATATTTCTTCTCAAGTGCAACAATATCAGTAGCAGACCGAAGCCCTTTGATATAATCTTCAGTAATTGGGGAAATTTTGTATTCCAAAACGACCATCCTTAGAAATATTAAGCTTAGATGTAATAATAAAGCAGACGCTTAGCCAAATTTAACCAATTAATATTCTCTCATTGCCAGTCTGAAGTGGATATGTAGGGAAGCCTAAGAGGAGAATAGTAATAATAATCTTTGCAACATATCATATATACTCCTATTTCTTTGTTAATACGTCCTCTTTAAAATATTTAGAAATAACCATCAGTCGGCACATAGTGTGGCTATTTTGCAGTCAGTATGTGTATGCATGCTAAGAAGTTTTACTTAAGTAGTAGGCGTATACCTCTCCGTGTTGATGATTCACAACTTCTACAATCGCCACAACCCTAACCTCAACAGCAAAAGGAATACTTAGCAACATTATATACATACGTTAATGGAGACAAAACTTTGCATCCTGTAGGTAATTATTTGTTTAACAGAAAATAATTTGCTACTTGTTGCAAATCTAAAAACCTTCGTGTACTTACGGATGATTCTTCCGGGTACCCTTACTAGTATTTTAAGGAACAACATATGACAATTGCTTATCATACCTATGGACACGGCTCAGAACATGTGATTGTGATGCATGATTGGTTTTTTACGAGCTATGAGCCTATTCAACCTTACTTAAATATTGAAAAATTTACTTATGTTTTTGTTGATTTACGAGGGTATGGTCGTTCTAAAAAAATTCTTGGAGAATGTTCTATCGAAGAAGCAACCCAAGATATTCTACAAATTGCTGATACTTTAAAATGGAAGCAATTTCATATTATAGGACATTCAATGAGTGGGATGATTGCTCAATATATTATGTATAAAGCCCAAGAGAGAGTTTTATCCTGTATTGCAATTACACCAGTACCAGCGTGTGGTTCTCCTGTCTCTGAAGAGGTAAAAGCATTTTTAGAGGAGGGAGCTCTAAATAATGATGAAATTGCTGCGCAAATGATTGGTTTTATGACAAGCCATCGTTATGGAGAGCAATTTACAGATCTAAAAGTAAAGCAATGGAAAGAGAGTTCAGCTCCAGAGGCGAGAATTGCTTATTTGACCATGTTTACAGAAACTAATTTTGTTGATTACATTAAAGGTCTTAAGACACCTATTTTTGTAATAGCAGCGGCTCATGATGCAGAAGGATCTCGAGAAGATATAATGCAAGAAACATTTGGGAAATGGTATCCCAATGTTCAAATAGTTACCTTAGAAGGGACAGGACATTATCCGATGCAAGAAGTACCTGTTGCTATAGCATATAAAATTGAGGAATTTCTTGAGAAAAACTTATTACAATAAATTATTTTTTATTAGTTTTTCAATTGGTTGATCTCCACTAATTAAGTTATTCTAATGCCATTAGCGTGTTTAAGTCAGAGGCTGTATTATGTTACCTAGCACTCTTCCAGCTTTTATATGGTATTTTGTGAAAAGATATAAGCTTGGATTGTTAGGTTTATGTATTGTAGCATTTTTATGGGCTCTGGAGAGATCCCTATCTCCTTATTTATTAAAAGTTCTTATTAATAAGGTTTCAACTACCACTTCTCTTTCAATAAATGTAGTAGAAGTAATTATGCTCCCTGCAATAGCTTACTATCTATCTTCAAACAGTTCCCTAATTTTCTTTAGATTTTATGATTACGTGTTTTTAAAGACGATGCCAGCTTTACAAAAGTTGATATGGGCAGAGATGTTTTCTTATTTAAGTCGTCATTCACATAGTTATTTTCATAACAACTATGCTGGAGCATTAGCGAATAAAGTTAGTGATATGGTCCGTTCTGTTGAAATTATAGTAACAATGATGAGTGACGTTTTACTCTCGCATCTATTAGCTTTAATTATTGCAAGCATTACGTTATTATTCATCCATCCGATCTTAGGTTTAATTTTAATCCTTTGGGCAGCTTGTTTTATTGCGATTAGTCTACATTTTTCAAAAAGAACCAAGAAGTATACAAAGCTTTTGGCAGAGGCACGAAGCACGCTAAGTGGAAAAGCCGTGGATAGCCTTACAAATATTTCAAATGTTCGCTTATTTTCTGCTTACGAATATGAAAGTAGGTATTTAGGTATAACACTTGATGATGTATTAGTTAGGGATCAACAACTTCAGAAATATTTGTTGAAAGTGAAAATTATTCAAGGGATTGCTCATAGTCTTCTTATGGCAGTGATGTTAAGTGTCTTAATTTATGGTCGTCTTAAGGGGTTTATTACAATAGGGGATTTTGTTCTTGTTCTTGTTCTGTCACAAAATATTGCAGATATTGTTTTTCGATTTTCAGAAAAACTTTTAAAATTTGCAGAAGCTGTGGGGGTAGGAAAGCAAGCTTTAAGTATTATTACTCAGCCTCATGAAATTATTGATAAGCCTTCTGCTAAAAAGTTGGTGGTTACTAAAGGAAATATTCGATTTGAAGAAGTGCATTTTGGATATATTCAAGATAGTGGCCTATTTAAAGACCTTAATATTGAAATTTCTAGCCAGCAAAAAGTAGGACTAGTCGGCTTTTCAGGGAGTGGTAAAACTACTTTTGTGAACCTTATTCTAAGGAATTATGAATTACAAAAAGGTCGAATTCTTATTGATAATCAGGATATTAAATCTATTACTCAGGCATCTCTCCATAAATCTATTAGTGCAATTCCTCAAGAACCTATCTTATTTCACCGCAGTTTGATGGATAATATACGTTATGGAAAGATTGAAGCATCCGACCAAGAAGTTATAGAAGCGTCAAAAAAAGCTTACTGTCATGATTTTATTATGGAAATCCCTGATACCTATAATGCTCTTGTGGGAGAGAGGGGCGTTAAAATTTCGGGTGGGCAGCGACAGCGTATTGCAATTGCTCGAGCTATTTTGAAGGATGCTCCTATTATTTTATTAGATGAGGCCACCTCAGCCCTTGACTCAGAGACTGAAAAAAGAATTCAAGAAAGTTTAGCTTACCTTTTTAAAAACCGTACAGCGATTATTATTGCCCATAGGCTCTCAACATTACGGGGGGTTGATCGTATTCTCGTATTTAAAGAAGGTCAAATCATTGAAGATGGTACACATAAGACATTATTAGCTAAAGGTGGCCACTATGCGACACTTTGGAATATGCAAGCATGGGGGTTTTTACCAAACGATAAATCATATAAAAATGCATAAAAGATATGAAGGTTTCAAAAGACCCCTGTAAATGATGAAATCAGGAGAAAAACCTATCTTGGGCTACTACGGCATGATATTAATATCATGAATTAGAAAGGACATTATTTATGAAGATTTTAAATTTATTTTTGCTTATTAGTTCATCGACCCTTCTTGCATGTAATCAACATAAACGAGAGGCGATGCTTGACTCTGAGCCCCCTGTGCAAGCTCCTTTACCACCGCATGCACCTATCCAACCTTTAGTGCCAGGGCAATCAGAAAAGGCTAAATCTATTGTTATTATGCCTCTAAAACAAGAATCTTCTTCTGCTATTGTTATTCCGGAAAAGGCTCCAGTAGACCAGCCTATAGAATGGCATCCTAAAGAGGGAGATTTGGTAAGAGCCGGCGAATTTGTAATGAAGCTAAAGCAGGAACGAGGAAGTAATCCAACGAGTGAAGAAATGGTTTCTTATCTTCAAGATAATATGGCGATAAGTGCGAGTCAGGCACATTTAATTCTTGAAGAATTAGGATTAGAGTAATTTTAAAATAACATATATAGTGAAAAAAAGCTGAGGAATAGACTCAGCTTTTTTTATGATTTAATTTATAGAAACTATTCAGGCTCTAAACAATTAAAGTATTTTTTTCTTTCGATTATTTTTATATCCAAGCACGATAATCAAAACTAATAAAGAGACTGTTGCAATAATGCCACTAAAAGAAAAGGCTGAAACTTGCCCATAATATTCTGAGATGACTCCTGCAAGATGATCTGCAAAATAGGCAGAAATTGCACAGATGATGTAGTAGCAACCAAAACCAGTGCCTCGTAGATCAGCAGGGACAATTTCCGCAATTAATGAAAGGAAAATGTTTTGCGTTACACCATATTGTACGCCCCAGAAGAAACATCCGACATAAACCCAAATAAGTGAATTGGCTGTTGCTAAGAAGTGATCTGCAAGAATTAAGAATACAATCCCCATTGCTAAAAACCAATATCGATTCATGCGATCAGCTAATACCCCGACTGGGTATGAAGAAAGGCACCATCCAGCATTAAAAATTAGCATGATAGTAGGTGCATATTCGCTTTGGAGGCCAAAATTATTATAAGCATGAAGAGTTAGAAATGTTTCGCTAAAACGCGATAACATGAAAATGGCAGCGACGAGCATTAAGAGCCAAAATGATGATCCAAGAGCAGGTAAGTTTGACCAATGCATACGTGAACGATTTTTTTGTTCAGGTAATGGGATTTCGGAAGAAACAGCAGAATGTGCAAACTTTTTAGGCTCATGAACAAAGAGAATGAGGATCAAAAAAGCGATAAATGCTGGTACGGCGGCTAACTGAAATACCTTTTGATAATCACCCCCCATCCAAATCATTGCACCAATTCCTGCAACAGCACCTAGTAAAGATCCAGATTGTGCAAGAGTTCGTTTTAATCCATAGGAGGCACCGATGCGGTTAGCGGGAGAAATATCTGCCACCATTGTGTCACGCGGAGTTGATTGAATACCATTTCCAAGACGTTCGACAAGTCGAGCGCCAAAAAGAGGGATAAAGCTTGCAGCGAGACTGAAGATCACTCTTGAGATGACAAGCATAGTGTACCCCACTAGCATGACGGGTTTACGTCGACGCAGGTAGTCACTAAACATGCCGGATAACAATTTCATTAAATAAGAACAACCTTCAGCTACGCCCTCAACGACCCCAATCCAGGCCATAGTGACGCCTAAAGATTTCATATAAATACCAATATAGCTGTAGACCATAATAAAAGATAAATTAACGAGGAACATCATCCAGCCAAGAGTCCATACAAGCCTTGGAATGGGTGCTAAAGTGGTTGTGTGACGAAGGGTTTCTTGAGAAGATTGTTTATGGGTAGTTGTCATCGTTAATCCAGAATTATCATGTTGATATTCATAAAATTTCATACCCTTTAAAAAAACGTAAGTTACTAATACATATTCTGGCGTGGGAATTCAATGGCCTTGAATTTGATAATGTGAGTTTTATAGTCATTTAGGGGTATTTTAGAGGATTTTTTTTGTTCAAGTATTTGATAAAAAAAATTTTTATTTTTTTTGATGTTTAAAATAATATGATGATGAATAATTTTTAAAGTGATCCTAAAAAATAGAATATTTTCTGGGTTAATTGCGCGAAAAAATAACATGAATGTATTGTTTATATTTATATAAGAATTCAAAGGGATGCTATGTCATTTTCTAAATTGATTGAACGTGAAATTTTATTTGGTAATCCTGAAAGAGTATGTGTTCGTCTTAGTCCTGATGGTAAATATCTGACTTATATTGCTCCATATCAAGGAGTATTAAATATTTGGATTGCGCCCCTTGATAACATTAAGGAAGCTTTTGCTATCACTCAGGATGAAAAGAGAGGAATTCATACTTACAATTGGGCTTTTGATAGTAAGACTCTTCTTTACATGAAAGATCAAGACGGGAATGAGAATTGGCAACTCTTTTCTGTTGACGCGCAAACAAGGCAGCATAAGTGTTTAACTCCTCAATCTAACATTCAGGCACGCATTGAAAAATTAAGTGCATCATTTCCTCAAGAATTGCTTGTCGCGATAAATGATAGAGACCCTACTTATCATGATCTTTATAAACTTAATATACAGACTGGAGAGAAAGTTCTTATCTTCAAAAATGAAGCATATAGCGGTTATATTTGTGATGAAAATCTTGAATTAAAGCTCTTAACTCAAGAAACTTCTGGGGGAGGAAGTGCATGGTTTCATTTCGAATGTGGAAAAATCACGTTTTTTCAAGAGGTTCCAGTAGAAGACCGATTGACAACAGCGCCACTTCGTTTCAATAAAGAGGGGTCAAAACTCTATTTCATTGATAGTCGTGGACGCGATACTGGAGGACTCTTTGAGTTTAATTTTGCCACGGGAACTCAAGCGCTAATAGGCGGAGATTCACGCACTGATATCAGTGATATCATGGTGAGTCCAGTGACAAAAAAGATTGAAGCTTATGCAATAACTTATGGCCGTAAAGAGTGGATTTTTTGTGATGAAAAGATTGCTGAAGAATTAAAAAGTTTTCAGACTATAAAAGAGGGGGATATCGAAGTCTTATCAAGGACTCTGAATGATCAGCATTGGATAGTAGGTTTCATAAAGGATAACGGCCCTTTGCATTACTATCACTATGATCGCCATCAAAAACAAAGAACTTTTCTCTTTTCAAATCGACCAAACCTTGAAAATATGCCTCTTGTAAAGATGAGGCCGACTATCATCAAAGCGCGCGATGGCTTAGATCTAATGTGCTATTTAAGCTTACCAAAAGATTCTGAAAAACCATCACAACCTCTCCCACTTGTTTTATTTGTGCATGGTGGTCCTTCTGCTCGGGACTACTGGGGATATGAGCCAATCCCCCAATGGCTTGCAAATCGAGGTTATGCTGTTTTAAGTGTTAATTACCGAGGGTCTACTGGCTTTGGGAAAAATTTTCTTAATGCAGGTAATGGTGAATGGGGTCAAAAGATGCATGAAGACCTTTTAGACGCAATACAATGGGTGATTGATCGAAAAATTGCAGATCCTCAAAAGGTAGCTATTATGGGGGGAAGCTATGGCGGCTATGCAACACTTGTTGGATTGACTTTTACACCTGATATTTTTGCTTGCGGCATTGATATTGTCGGCCCCTCTAATTTGGTAACCTTGGTTGAGAGTATTCCTCCTTACTGGAAGCCTTATCTTGCCGCATTGAAGGTAACAATTGGTGCTGATTTCGATACCATAGAAGGAAAAGAATTCTTGGAGAAACGCTCACCTATTCATTACGCAAATCAGATTAAAAAACCTCTCTTAATTTGTCATGGAGCTAATGATCCTCGTGTCAAGCAAGCAGAATCGGATCAAATTGTTAATAAGATGGCAGAAAAAAATATACCTGTTACTTATGTTCTTTACCCCGATGAGGGGCACGGGCTAACACGCCCTGAGAACAGATTATCATTCTTCGGTATTGCTGAAGCCTTTCTTTCACAGAATTTGGGAGGAAGAAAGCAACCACTTGGGCCTTCTGATTTTAAATCATCGTCATTCCAAGTTAAAGCAGGCAAGGAAATTATAGCTGATCTTGAAAATTATGTTGCCGAACAAAGTTGAGTAATATTATGCCTGATGTCCGCATTTATAAACCTACAAAAACAGCCATGCAATCTGGAGTTGGACGAACAAAAAATTGGGTTCTTGAATTTATTCAGCCTACACATCTTTATATTGAGCCCTTAATGAAATGGGCGGGTTCTATTAAAACGAATTCAGTGCAACTAAGACTCTTTTTTAAGACAAGTGAAAAGGCTATAGCATATGCTAAATCAAAGAATTTAACATATTCCATTGATTATTCCGCTTCTATAAAAATGGTACCAAAACGATATAGTGATAATTTTAAGGATTCCAAAAAAAATTAATAAATATTTTTCTTGCGTTATGTTCTCTATCTCGTGTAAACAAAAGTCATTCGTCTTATCGCGGGGTGGAGCAGCCAGGTAGCTCGTCAGGCTCATAACCTGAAGGTCAGAGGTTCAAATCCTCTCCCCGCAACCAATTTTATACATTTTTCTCCTCTTATGCGTTGGTTATTTTCTTAGATTTTCATATGATAGCGGCCTTTTATCCCCACATCGTGCGACAAAATAATATTTTGAGTTAAAACTTAAAAATTTAATAAATTAACACAGTGTGCAAGTATAGCGATGTTTGAGGGAATATGGGAGCTCTTAAATTTTTTGATATTTATGGCGAATTTTCTTGATTTTTGTATCAAGATGTGATAGCCTGATAATAGATGGTCAAGAGGGATTTTCCTTCTCTTATGAAGAGCTAATAAATCTTCTTAATTCTTTCCAAAAGTCTTTTAGACCATCTCAATAAAAATAATAATAAGGCAGGGACTGAAAAACCTAAATTATTAGAGAAGATAAGCTTTTTAACGCTCTTTTTGAGCGAATATCCTCTCTTTGTCTTTTTTTAGAGGTCGATCCCTCTGAAAAAAAGAAAGAAAGTCCTAATCAACTGCTTATCCTTGGCAATCGCGAGGCCAAGGGGAAGACGAGGGACAAACTAAGGGTATTTGATGAGGGCGAGGTATAGGAAGATAAAGGCAGGCATTTTGTGAATGGAAAGAAACAAACTGTTTTATTCTTTAGCCTTCCAACCGTTCTTCAGCAAAAGGCTTCTCAATTCCTTTCTGTGCACTTAATGCACAGAAAGGGAAAGGGGCAAACAATAAATAGAAACAAGAAAACATAAACAGGGAGATATAGAAAATGATGAAGATACATGAACTAAGAACAATTATTGAAAGACACTTATATGCGTGGTGCAAGCGCCTACGAGATCTGAGGAAACGTATGGTAGTGGAATCTAGGGTCTCTGTTTGCGAGAACCAAAAGAGGAAACGACTTCTGCAGAAAGCCTGCAAAAGGGAAACAAGTCACCCCCCTGGCAACAGATCTTTAATCGCTGGTGGAATCTTACCTTTGATCAGGAAGGCAGGCCACATTCTCTCATGTCATTCCCGCCAGGCGGGGATCCAGGGAAGGATGAGAGGCATCGAATGGCGACAGGAGAGATCTTTCGGTCGCTTGGGATCCTCGGCACAGGGCCTAGGATGACGAAATTGGGGACAGAAGTGCTCGTTGGTAAAGGAAAGGGGGGCAGTATAAAGGCAAGCGATCAGTCGTTTGTCACCCCAGATCCCATCCTGTTGTCATCCCGAGCTTGTCCCGGGGATCTCAGGCAACCAAGAGATGCCAAAAGGCACCCGAAGATTCTTAAATCGTGTATGAGAGGAATGGTATGAAAAAGAAGGTAGTTATCGAATGGATGATAGGGAGGCTTTATAGGTCATCTGAGATCCCTGGGATAAGATCTGGTATGACTAAGGATAGGAACGAGAGTACGCTCGCTGGCAAGGATGGGAGATAAAGTCACCATTCTCTTTCTTAAAAAAACTTGCACACTGCGTGAAACTTATAAAAGTTTAATAAATCCGTTGCTCTAAGGTTGCGTTCTCGTTAAGATCAATCCTTATAATTTAAATGAGGTTTTAAATGTTCATTGAAAAAATTCGAACACACTCTGGGAGTTGGTGGTTTCGTGCATTCCTTGGAATCTTAGCAATAACCTTTGGTTTTCTTTGGTATGGAAACGATCTAATCTTGGGAAGCCGAGGCGGGGGGATGACAGTAGCATCTGTTGGAGGAACGAAAATTACGCTTCAACAATTTTCTAGGGCCCTTAATCTTGAGCTCGCTCGAATAGAAACAAACTTTAAGCAAAAACTTCTACCAGAACAACAAAAACAGCTTTATCCTTTAATTCTAGAGCGCTTGGTGAATGATACACTTCTTAATAAAGAATCACAAAGGCTAGGGCTTGCTGTTACAGATGATTTTTTACGACAAATTGTAACTGAAGATAAAAATTTCCATAATGATAAAGGAATATTTGATCGTCAAAGATTTAATATCTTTCTTTCTCAAACAGGATTAACAGAAGCCAATTTTTTCAATGAAATTCGGCAAGAAGTTTTAAGAAATGAACTTTTGGAAGCTATTTTTGGAGGAATTAAGGCTCCATCAAGCCTAGTTCAAAGAATATATGCATTTATTGAACAAAAACGGTTAATTTCTATTGCGACTATTGAGAGTTCAAAAATGAAACTCGATCATGAACCTACTCAAGAAGAAATAAAAGGATTTTATGATAAAAATAATTCACTTTTTACTGCGCCTGAATATAGAGATATCTCAGCATTAATATTAGATACCTCTATCGTAATGCCATTGATCCAATTAGATGAAGCACAAATTAAACAAGCTTACGAAGCGCGCCTAGAAGAATTTAAAGGACAAAGTTTTGCTAAAGTAAAAGATAAAATATCTGATGATTTAAAGAAACAAATGTCTACAGATAAACTTTATGAATTAACCAACAAGATAGATGATGCTATTGGGGGTGGTGCGACTCTTGAAGAAGTTTCTAAGAAGTATCAGATACCAATGGTGCATTTTTCTAAAGTAGCGAATGATGGAAAGTTTGTCCCTAATATTCAAGTTTCTAAAGAGCAGCCTGAAAATAAGGCTTTGACTTTAAAAATTATAAAAGATGCTTTTCAGCAAACACTTAATGTCGTTGGTAATGTTATTGAAGCTGGAGAAAGTAAGTATTTTATTGCACGAGTTGATAAAATTTATCTTTCTCAATTGCTTCCTTTTGATCAAGTAAAGAAGGAAGCTCACAAGGCCTTAGTATCTCAACTAAAGAGTCAAAAAGCAGCGAACTTAGGACTCCAGTGGGTTGAAAAGATTAATCAGGGAGGGAATCTAGATGCTCTTGCGGGGCTACAAAGGGCTAAAGTATCTCAGATAAAAATAAGTCGGCAAGGGCCTGTTGCACCTAGTAGTCTTCATTTTTCTGATGAATTCATTTCAAAACTTTATCTCTTGCCGAAAAAATTTGCGGCAGCGACATCTTTGTTAAATGATAAAGGTGAAAAGGATATTATTGTGGCTACCGTAAAAGATATAGAAACAGTTTCTATAGAAAGAGCCAAGAATGAATTAGAAGGGTTTAAGATAAAGATGAACCAAGAGCTGGCTAATGATCTTTTAATACAATACTTAGGATCAATACGCCAGCGGTATTCAGTGGATTATAATAAGAAACTTTTTGCACAGCTTATGAATGCAAGATCTTAGCAAGTTAATAAGGAAGGCTAAAAATGAAAATAGCGATACCCAAAGAGAGAAGAGTTGGAGAAACGCGTGTTGCAGCTTCTCCCGATACGGTCAAGAAGTTAGTTGGAATGGGATTTGATGTTATTGTTGAGAAAGAGGCTGGTATTGCAGCTTCAATTCCTGATAAGCAATATCAAGAAGCTGGTGCAACCATAATGAAGGATTTTTCAAGTACGGTTTCTCAAGCGAAAATTATTTTGAAGGTTCAAAGCCCCTTACATAAAGGTGAAGGCGAGCTTGATGAAATTTCTTTGTTACCCCGTGAAGCTGTTCTGATCGGTATGTTGTCGCCTTATAGTAATCGCGAACAATTGAACTATTATATCAAGTCGAATATAACATCTTTTTCCCTAGAGTTTGTGCCACGTATTACACGTGCGCAATCAATGGATGTATTATCTTCGCAAACTAATCTTGCTGGGTACCGCGCTGTTATTGAAGCCGCGCACGTTTTTGACCGAGCCTTTCCAATGATGATGACAGCAGCAGGTACAATCGCACCAGCTCGTGTTTTAGTATTAGGAGCTGGTGTGGCGGGTCTTCAAGCTATAGCAACAGCAAGACGTTTAGGAGCTGTTGTCTCTGCTTTTGATGTTAGAGCTGCAGCAAAGGAACAGGTTGAGAGTTTAGGTGCGACTTTTGTTTTTGTTGAAGCGGATGAAAGTGGTGAAGGATCTGGTGGCTATGCAAAAGAGATGAGTGAGGACTACAAAAAGCGCCAATCTGCAAGAATCAAAGAAGAAATTACCAAGAATGATATAGTTATTACGACAGCTCTTATTCCTGGAAAACAAGCACCACTTTTAATTACGGAAGATATGATTCAAGCAATGAAGCCTGGCTCTGTTGTGGTAGACATGGCAATTGAAGCAGGTGGGAATTGTAGTCTAACCGAACTTGGGAAGGTAAAAGAAAAGTATGGCGTGAAAATAGTAGGATATCCGCAATTAGCTACTCGCGTACCTAGGGATTCAAGTGCTTTGTATGCCCGTAATGTTTTAAACTTTTTATCGCTTCTTTATGATAAAGAAGGCAAGACACTGAAATTGGAGTTAGAAGATGAAATCCTTCAAGCCGCAGTTTTAACCCATGGTGGGAAAATTATTCATCCGCAATTTCAATCTTAAGGAGATCAATAATGAGTTTTACACCACTACTTGAAAAAGCCCAAGAACTTATTAAGCAATCAACAGATTTATTGAAGGCTTCAAATAATCTTAAAGATGCTGTATTTGCTGCTCAAGAACAAGTCTCAGCGGCCGCAATGACTCAACAGGGGGTATCTCCTTTTATTTTTGGTCTTACTGTTTTTATTCTGGCTGTTTTTGTCGGCTATTATGTCGTTTGGCGTGTTACCCCTGCATTGCATTCACCTCTTATGGCTGTAACCAATGCTATCTCGAGTGTGATTATTGTTGGAGCGCTCTTAGCGGCAGGTTTGTCAGCTTTGGGATTTGCTAAAATTCTTGGCTTTTTGGCAGTTATCTTAGCTTCTGTTAATATTTTTGGCGGGTTTATTGTCACGCAACGCATGCTTCATATGTTTATGAAGAAAAAATAAGGAAAATGTGATGTCTGAAAATCTTTTAGCTCTAAGTTATCTTCTCTCCTCAGTCTTTTTTATTATGGCCTTGCGAGGGTTATCCTCTCCAAAAACCGCACTTGGAGGGAATATTTTTGGTGTTTTAGGAATGCTTATTGCAATTGGGGCAACCATTTCTTCTCCTGCTGTTGTAGGCTTTGAGATGATCCTAGCAGGCGTTTTAATTGGTAGTGCTTTAGGGACAGTGATTGCTCTCAGAATCCAAATGACAGCTTTACCTCAACTAACTGCAGCGTTCCATAGTTTAGTTGGCCTTTCAGCTGTTTTTGTGGCTATGGCAGCGCTTTGGAGTCCTGAAGCTTTTGGTATTGGCTTCTCAGGTACTATTAAAATGGGTAGTTTGATTGAGATGTGTTTAGGTGTTGCTATTGGTGCGATAACCTTCACAGGATCAGTTGTCGCGTTTGCTAAATTACAAGGATTGGTTAGTGGAAAGCCTTTGGTATTTCCATTTCAGCATGGCTTAAATGCAATACTTGCCGTTTTACTTATCTTTTTAGGGTATATGTTTGTTAAAACTGAATCTCATTTTATTTTCAGTATAATCATTATTATATCTTTTATTTTAGGATTTTTATTGATTCTTCCTATTGGGGGAGCTGATATGCCTGTTGTTGTTTCAATGTTGAATTCCTATTCAGGTTGGGCAGCTGCTGGTATTGGATTTACACTTAATAACCATCTTCTCATTATTACTGGAGCTCTTGTTGGTTCATCAGGTGCAATCCTAAGTTATATTATGTGTAAAGGAATGAATCGTTCTATTTTTAATGTTATTTTAGGTGGATTTGGAAGTGATACTTCTGCAATTTCTACAGCAGCTTCAACTGAACAGCGTCCTGTTAAAGCAGGGAGTGCTGAGGATGCTGCATTTATCATGGCGAATGCGAAGTCTGTTATTATTGTTCCAGGGTATGGCATGGCTGTGGCACAAGCGCAACACGCTTTGCGAGAAATGACGGATCTTCTTAAACAAAAAGGGGCCCAAGTTCGCTATGCGATTCATCCCGTTGCGGGACGTATGCCTGGGCACATGAATGTGCTTTTGGCTGAAGCTAATGTTCCCTATGAAGAAGTCCTAGAACTCGATGAAATCAATAGAGATTTTGCAACAACAGACGTTGCCTTTGTTATTGGGGCCAATGACGTTACCAACCCACTTGCTAAGACAGATCCAACTAGCCCTATTTATGGCATGCCTATTCTAGATGTTGAAAAAGCTCAAACCGTCCTTTTTGTAAAAAGATCTATGGCTGCGGGATATTCAGGCGTTGATAATGAACTTTTCTATCGCGATAACACAATGATGCTTTTTGGCGATGCCAAGAAAGTATGTGAAGAGGTTATTAAAGCAATTGAATAGTATTCATATTGGTTGTTGGATGCTTAAGATTCTGGCAATAATAAAATAACAAATGTTTTTCAATAACTTACCTTAAAATCTGTCATAAGTTATTAAGGTAAGTTTATTATAAACTTGATTTCTTAGGAAATTGTATTATATAACAAATAGTCATAATTAGTTGTCGGTTAGTGTAAATGCTGCAAATTTTTCTTGCTCTTTATTTTTCATTATTCTTGGGTAATTTATTTTTACCTCAAAGCCCCTTAAGTGATTCACATGGGCAAATTCAATCAGCGGAAAAGAAAAATTTTTTTGAAGCTGAACTTGAGAAAATTCGTGACCGTATAAAAAATAAAAAACTTACGTCTGAGGCACGCGAAAAAGCATTAACTGAATTTGAACGCTTGTGGAATATGAATCCTTTTTCGCCAGAAGCTGCGGAGATACGCAAATATCTTGATTGGCTTTTAAGTTTCCCTTGGGTGACGGAAAAAAATCAAAAAGAAATAAACCTTGAGGAAGCTGAGAAGATCTTGAATGAAGATCATTATGGACTAGTTGAGGTGAAAGATCGTGTTATTGAATATTTAGCAGCACAAAAACGTGCAGGCCATAAGAAAGTGCCAGTCCTTTGCTTATTGGGATCACCTGGCGTTGGAAAGACGTCTCTTGCAAAATCTATAGCCCGAGCTTTAGGAAGAGAATTTCAAAGAGTACCTCTTGGTGGAATAAGAGATGAAGCTGAGATTCGTGGGCATATGAGAACTTATGTAAGTGCGCGTCCTGGTCGTATTATTGAAGCCCTTAAGAAAGCAAAAACAACGAATGTGATGATTTTGCTGGATGAGATTGATAAAATTGGAGGAATGAATTGGTCTGGAGATCCTTCTGCCGCTCTCTTAGAGTTACTCGATCCTGAACAAAATAATGCTTTTCTTGATCATTATCTAGAAATTGGTGCTGACCTTAGCTCCGTAATGTTTGTTGCAACGGCTAATGACCTCTCCAACCTTCCGAAGGCCGTCCTTGATCGTATGGAAATTGTGACGATTGAAGGATATACCTTGCAAGAAAAACAGGAAATTGCAAAACGTCACATTATTCCACGTCAGATGGAAATGAATGGTCTCAAAGAGAATGAATTTTCTCTTGATAGTGATGTTATTCCTCTCTTGATAGAACGTTATACGTTTGAAGCAGGCGTTAGAGGGCTTGAGCGTGAAATTGCAAAAATTTGCCGAAAAGCTGCAAAAGAGCTTATTTTAAAAGAAAAAGCACCTATCACTATTACAAAAGTAAATCTCGAAAATTATGCTGGGCAAGAAAAAGTTTTTAGAACGCGCGCGCATAAAGTAAATCAAGTTGGAGTGACCACAGGATTAGCAGCTTCAGGTGCTGGTGGGAACTTAGGATTTATTGAAGCTGTTATTATGCCGGGTTCCGGAAAAATATTTACAACAGGATCTTTAGGCAATATGACAGTTGAGTCTTTTAATGCAGCTGCCAGCTATATTCGTGCCCATGCAAACGCTTTTGGAATTAATCCTGAAGTTATTAAGCAACAGAATATTCATCTTCACATGCCTGAAGCTGGCTCACCAAAAGATGGCCCTTCAGCTGGGGTAGCAGCGGCTGTGTCTATAGTTTCAGTTTTTACAGGCATTCCTGTGCGCCATGATGTTGCGATGACAGGCGAAATAACGCTGCATGGCAATGTCCTACCTATAGGAGGACTTAAAGAAAAACTCTTGGCTGCTCAAAGAGAAGGAATCAAGAAAGTTTTAATTCCAGCAGATAACGTTCGAGATCTGGAGAAGGTTCCTGAGACGTGCAAAGCTGCTTTGGAGATTATTCCAATTAGAAAGGTAGAAGAAGCTTTCTCAATTGCTCTTGAACGCATGCCAATACACGATAAATTAGTAGGCGGCGTAATTAGCAAAAGATAAGTTTTTTTAACTGAAACTGTGGATATTTTAAATGACATTGCCAGCGGTCATGACCCGCAAAAGAAAATTTTGACTTTAGGCTACACAGGCGGGAGCGCAGGCCAGCTTGAAGCCGAGCTGCAGCAAAATAGCTGGCTCATATGGTAGATGCCAACCTTGACCTTATTTTCACAAAAGAATTAGAGCTTCTTTGAAAGTAAGTTCTTAAAAATATTGGCGTTGTTCCAGAGCTTTTATCTTTAGAATCAAGTCATGCTTAAAAAATCTTTTCCCTTTAATTCAAGGGGTTATTTTCTTCAAAAAATATTTAATAACTTCTTGATTTTAATCAATAAATTACTTTACTTTTATACCGAATTTTCTTGATTTTTGTATCAAGATGTGATAGCCTGATAATAGATGGTCAAGAGGGATTTTCCTTCTCTTATGAAGAGCTAATAAATCTTCTTAATTCTTTCCAAAAGTCTTTTAGACCATCTCAATAAAAATAATAATAAGGCAGGGACTGAAAAACCTAAATTATTAGAGAAGATAAGCTTTTTAACGCTCTTTTTGAGCGAATATCCTCTCTTTGTCTTTTTTTAGAGGTCGATCCCTCTGAAAAAAAGAAAGAAAGTCCTAATCAACTGCTTATCCTTGGCAATCGCGAGGCCAAGGGGAAGACGAGGGACAAACTAAGGGTATTTGATGAGGGCGAGGTATAGGAAGATAAAGGCAGGCATTTTGTGAATGGAAAGAAACAAACTGTTTTATTCTTTAGCCTTCCAACCGTTCTTCAGCAAAAGGCTTCTCAATTCCTTTCTGTGCACTTAATGCACAGAAAGGGAAAGGGGCAAACAATAAATAGAAACAAGAAAACATAAACAGGGAGATATAGAAAATGATGAAGATACATGAACTAAGAACAATTATTGAAAGACACTTATATGCGTGGTGCAAGCGCCTACGAGATCTGAGGAAACGTATGGTAGTGGAATCTAGGGTCTCTGTTTGCGAGAACCAAAAGAGGAAACGACTTCTGCAGAAAGCCTGCAAAAGGGAAACAAGTCACCCCCCTGGCAACAGATCTTTAATCGCTGGTGGAATCTTACCTTTGATCAGGAAGGCAGGCCACATTCTCTCATGTCATTCCCGCCAGGCGGGGATCCAGGGAAGGATGAGAGGCATCGAATGGCGACAGGAGAGATCTTTCGGTCGCTTGGGATCCTCGGCACAGGGCCTAGGATGACGAAATTGGGGACAGAAGTGCTCGTTGGTAAAGGAAAGGGGGGCAGTATAAAGGCAAGCGATCAGTCGTTTGTCACCCCAGATCCCATCCTGTTGTCATCCCCGGGCTTGTCCCGGGGATCTCAGGCAACCTGGTGATGCAACTAGGTGGCAAAAGGATCTCAGTATACGTGAAAGGTATGGTGAGGAGAAAAGCCAAAAAGCAAGAGGAAAGGCTTTCTTTTCAAGAAATATTTCTGATCTTTGTATCAAAGATTCTTGGAAGGGAAGAAAGCCAAGAAATCTCAAAATTGAGATGAGGTCTTTTTCTTTTTTTGTGATCTCTACTTTGGTCGTCCTTGCGAATGTGAGGGGCATAGTAAGGGAGATAAACCCCAAAAGCATGCGAGAGGGGATTAAAAGGAAGGCCAAAATTATTTTTGGATTTTTCGGCAGAAGGTCTTTTCTCTGGATGAAATGGCATTTCAGCCTTTCCTGAGTGCGCACAGGAAAGGTTTAAGATCCTGGAGAATGAGCAAGGATGATGAAGGTGTAAATGGATAGGAAGTAAAAAGGGTCTTACAGTTTTCTCCTTTGTTGTCCTTGCAACTCTCTCCCTCTTTAGGATTTTATTTAAGCTTCTTCTTCATTTTTATAATTTTGGATAAGACGGTCCATTGAATGGCGGTGCTGAGAACGGTATCCATCCGCTTTATTTTTCTCACTTTCTTTAGGTTTAGGTTGTGAAAGTGCTTCCATAAGCTTTTCTGGATTTTCAAGAAAAGCGCTCGAAGTTTCAATCTTGGATTTAAAAAATGTTGTTGAAATCAAGTCTTTTGGAAAAAATAAAAGAATGGTTTCTGTACTCTTCAATAGGAGAGGATAAGATTTTGCTGATAAAAGGAGTAGGGGGCGATGATCAGGCTTCCATAAAAGATTACTCATAAAAAAAAGGAAAATAGCAATAGCACTACCACGTAATAGGCCAAAAAGAAGCCCCAAAGAACGGTCTAGACTTACAAGGATACTGCCTTTAACGCGATTAGACGTGGCACGGATAAGCGTCATAAAGGTAACGAATGAGAAGATAAATAAGCTTAATGCTGAAATAATATCTGCAAAAAGTGAATTTCCAACCCATTTATATACGAGAGGCTTCAAGAAGGGAATTCCCCAGATTGTTACAAGAAATGCTCCTGCCCAACCTGCAATTCCAAAAAATTCCCTTGTAAAACCACGTATGACACCAATAAGGGCAGATAGAGCCAAAAGCGCAAGAATGCCCATGTCAACCGCATTAAACTCAGAGATAATAAGAGAAGAATCAGTCATTAGCTTATTTTAACTATTAAATCTGCATTATTACTAAATAAAAACAAAATAATTTTCAATTTATAAATCTCATTTTAAAAGAGAACAAAATCTTTTAATAAAGCAATTTCATGTAAACGAACACTTAAATCTTGGCTCAATGCGTGCTTTTGACGGCTTGGAGGTAAGAAGGCTTGTTTAAATCCAAGTTTAGCTGCTTCCTTGAGCCGTAGCTCGTTCTGTCCAACAGAACGAAGTTCTCCTGAAAGGCCAATTTCTCCAAAAAAAATGGCATCACTAGGAAGAGATTTCCCCCTTAAGGCAGACATAAGAGCTGACGCAACAGCAAGATCAGCTGCAGGCTCAGAAATCTTTAATCCCCCAGCAACATTCAAATAAACATCTTTTGCGCTAAAAGGGATGCCACAACGTGTTTCAAGAACGGCTAAAACCATGGCAAGCCGACCTGCATCCCAGCCGATAACGGCGCGACGGGGAGTTCCGTAGGAAGCTGGCGAGACCAGTGCTTGTATTTCAACCAATAAAGGGCGTGTGCCTTCAATTCCTGCAAAAACTGCAGATCCACTGGCATCTCCTTGGCGCTCAGAAAGAAAAAGTGCGGAAGGATTAGCTACTTCTTGTAATCCTGCTTGCGTCATTTCAAAGACGCCAATTTCATCTGTTGCCCCAAATCGATTTTTTACAGCTCTTAAAATTCGAAATTGATGGCCTCGTTCACCTTCAAAGTAAAGAACTGTATCGACCATATGTTCTAAAACTTTAGGGCCAGCAATCATACCTTCTTTTGTTACATGACCTACCATAATAACTGTAATACCCCGTTTTTTAGCGAGACGGGTAAGCTCAAGGGCTGCTGCTCGAACTTGGCTAACAGATCCTGGAGCGGATTCAATGGCATCAATTGACATTGTTTGGATTGAATCAATAATGACCAGAGGAACAGAGTTGGCATGATCCAATGACGCAATAATTTCACCTACATTTGTGCTTGAAGCGAGGAGTAAAGGTGATTCTTGTAAGTGCAGACGATGGGCTCTCATTCTGACCTGTTCGACGGCTTCTTCGCCAGAAATATAAGAGCAAGGTTGCCGTTGACTTAATAAGGCTGCAACTTGGAGTAATAACGTGGATTTTCCGATACCAGGATCTCCCCCCACAAGAATGACTGAACCTGGTACAAGACCGCCGCCACAAACGCGATCGAATTCGGCAAGGCCTGTTAAAGCTCGTGGTAGAGTAGGCGATTGTTCTGCCAGTTTTGTAAACTCAATAAGTTTTCCCCGGGATTGTTTATGGTGCTTAAAGGCAGGAGAAGAAATTTGAACTTCTTCAACAAGAGTATTCCAGCTTTCACAGCCGCTACAGCGTCCTGTCCAACGAGGATGGCTCATGCCACACTGTTGACATACATAGAGAACAGTAGGCTTTGCCATATTAATTTACATCCACTTTAATTGGACCTTGGTTGCGACCATGGATAAATTGTTGGACATAGGGGTTGTCAGTCTTTCCAATATCTTTGGCAGGACCTTGCCAGACAATTTTTCCTTGATAGATCATAGCAATTCTATCCGCGATTTTCTTAGCGCTTGCCATATCATGTGTAATTGTAATTGCTGTTGCGCCTAATTCATCTACGCTAGCTCTTATTAAGTCATTAATGACGCCTCCCATAATAGGATCAAGTCCTGTTGTTGGTTCATCAAAAAACAGGATTTCTGGCTTAGGTGCAATTGCGCGCGCGAGCGCAACACGTCGTTGCATCCCTCCTGAGAGCTCAGCAGGATAAAGGTCGGCAACCTCAGCAGGTAACCCGACAGAGGCCAGCTTTTCAATAGCATATGTTCGTGCTTGCAGCCGGGCCATTTTTTTTCCTTGCAGTAAAACAAAGCTAATGTTTTCCCAAACAGGAAGACTATCGAATAATGCAGAGCCTTGAAAAAGCATGCTTATTTTATGACGTATAGCATCTAAATTAGCACGAGAGGCATTGATGACCTCCTGTTGGTCAATCCGGATAGTGCCTTTATCAGCTTGAATAAGCCCAAGAATACATTTTAACATCACAGATTTACCTGTGCCTGAGCCACCGATAATGACTAAGGATTCACCCGGTAGGACTTCCAAATCCAGTCCTTGCAATACTTTTTTAGATCCAAATGCTTTATGGACGCCTTTTAGAAAAATTCTTGGAAGCTTATGTTCTGTCATTTATTAAAAAAAACCGTTGTCAATAAATAGTTAAAAATGAGAATTAAAATTGAAGAAGAGACAACAGCATTTGTGGTGGCGCTTCCAACTCCTTGAGCCCCACCTTTGGAATAGTATCCATGGTAGCATCCCATAATAGTGATGCAAAAACCGAAAACAGAGGCTTTAACAAGGCCTGAGATCACATCCATTGCTTTTAAATACTGAAGGGTTTGATGTAAATAGTTTCCAGGATTAAAGCCTAGCTTATAAATCGAAACAAGATACCCACCAAAGACCCCGATAATGTCAGCAATTAAAACTAAGAGAGGAAGCATAAATGTGCCAGCGATAACACGAGGCATCACAAGATATTGAAGAGGATCAGTTGAAAGAGTTGATAAGGCATCAATTTGTTCAGTAACCCGCATTGTGCCAAGTTCAGCAGCTATCGCTGCGCCGATACGACCTGCGACCATTAGGCCTGCAAGAACAGGAGAAAGTTCGCGAGTTACGGACAGTACTACGACGGTTGCAACAGCACCTTCAGCTGAAAAACGCGCAAAGCCTGTATAGCTTTGCAAAGCAAGCACCATTCCTGTAAACATCGCTGTTAATCCCACGACAGGCAATGAAAAATACCCAATGTCAATGACTTGTTTTAAAATTTGACGTGAATAATAAGGTGGGCGAATGCCAATCGCCATAGCCTGATTCATAAAAATTATAAAATGGCCCGTTCCTTGAAGGAAATTTAAAAAAATCCGGCCAATATTCGTGAAAAAAGAAGTCATACTTAAGGTCTCAAAAGTTCAAAATTTTGTCTTTTTACTGTTGGAAAATAGCACGTTTTTGAAACTACTAAAAGAGTGGTTAATTATAAAATATATTTTTTATATAAGCCTTTGAATTTAAAAAGTAATAATTCAAAAAATGAGGTTTTTTTCTTGATATTTTTGAGGAGATTTATTATGCTTATAATAATTGGTTGACTGAAGGGAAGGAGCGTCAACTTAGCTATAAAAAGATATCTTCTTTACCTTGTTGGCGAGAAATTTTAAGGAAGAAGCATTTTCAACAAGTTTTTTAAAAATTAGGTACTTGTTGTCGGGGATTAAGAATTTTAAGAAAGCCAAAAATAAAGAATAATTAATTGGAAAAAAGTATAGGAGGCGATCTCAGAAAAGTTATTATATAAAGGAAGATTTTTAACGACATTTATTAAACAGTATTAAAAGTCATTTTTAATGTTGAACTGCTAGAGTGAAAAATGCTTGCCTGTTTTCATAAAGAAGACTATGCAAAAGGAAATAATTTTATTTGGAAAGCTGATATGCAGGCATATTCATACTTAAACTCTTTATGGCAACGTGGAAAAGATTTTCTAGGTGTTGATGTCCCTATTCTTGCGGGAGCAATGACATGGGTTTCAGAACGTTATTTGGTATCAGCTATTTCAAATGCTGGTGGGTTTGGGGTGATTGCCTGTGGAGCAATGGAGCCACATCATCTTGATGAGGAAATCAGAGAGACAAAAAAACTGACAAAGCGCCCGTTTGGCGTGAATTTGATCACGCTTCATCCTGCTCTTAATGAGCTTATCGAGGTGTGCATTCAACATCGTGTCAGCCATATTATCCTAGCGGGTGGGTTACCGAATGCTGAATCTATTAAAGCAGTTAAAAATGCTGGGATTAAGATGATATGCTTCGCTCCGGCACTGGCTTTAGCAAGACGATTGGTCCGTATGGGGGTTGATGCTCTTGTGATTGAAGGCCATGAAGCTGGGGGGCACATTGGTCCCGTGACGACTTCTGTTCTGGCACAAGAAATTATTCCTGCTTTAAAAGAGGTTCCTGTTTTTGTCGCTGGTGGAATAGGTCGTGGTGAAGCCATTTTAAGTTACCTTGAGATGGGGGCATCAGGATGTCAATTGGGGACACGTTTTGTTTGTGCTTCAGAATGCAGAGCTCATCCTAAATTTAAGCAAGCCTTTATTCGGGCTTCTTCACGAGATGCCATTATTTCTCCTCAACTTGATGCGCGCTTTCCTGTGATCCCTGTACGTGCTTTGGAAAATGAAGGGACACAAAAATTTATTGAATTTCAGCGGCAAGTCATTCAACAAGTTAATGCAGGTGAAGTTGACCTTAAAGAAGGGCAACTTAAAATTGAGAAGTATTGGGCAGGTGCTTTACGGCGGGCTGTCATTGATGGTGATATTGAAACAGGCTCAGTTATGGCAGGACAAAGTGTTGGTCTTGTGGATAAAGAGCAGCCAGCTAAAGAAATTATTGAAGAGCTTATTGCTCAAGCAATAATTACAATTGAAATGCGAGAAAAAGTAAAAATAGCTTAATTAAAGTTTTAGCATAAAACTTTTAGAAAAATTTAGTAAGCATCCTTTTGAAGATAAGAAAAATTTCTAAATTTAAAAGAGTTAAAAAGAGATATTTATTTATTACTTAATTGAGTTTATCTCCCTAAAAAAATAGAGATTAAGTACTAATTATTTTTAATGAATTTATAAATACACTGAAATGATAAATTTTTTGTAATCCTATAATATAGAAATCTTACATAAAGGCATTATATACCAATTTATTAACTTATGTATTTCCTCATAAGTTTTTTAGACGGATTGACTTGTTTTTAAGATATAGCTATTTATTTTATAGTAACTTAAGGGGAAGTGATTGCATGAACGTTAAGAAAAAGGCAGTAACGAAGGCAGAACTTTTGAAAAAGAGAAAAAAAGAGTCTGTTGAGCAAAGTGAGAAGAATTCTCCTGTAAACGAGATTAAAGTACCTCAGCATGTAGGCCATCAATTCCGAAAGATTAGAGAACGGAAACATTATAAAATAGAAGAAGTTTCTGAAGTTCTAAGGATTGGAGGGCGATATCTTGAAGCTATTGAAGAAGGAAATACGGAGCTTCTTCCTGAAAGAGTTTATACTTTAGGTTTTGTTCGAGCTTATGCTCAGTTTTTAGGAGAAAAGCCATCAAAATGTGTAGAACTTTTTAAACAACAAATTTTACTTGAAAATCAAAGTGTGCAATTAAATCTTCCAGAAGCTTTAAGGAAATCAACAGCTCCAAATAGATTATATTTACTTGTATCGGTTGGTGTTGTTGTTAGTGTTTTGTTATTTTGGCTTATCATGAATTCAATTTCTAAAGAAAAACATGAGATCTTAGACTCTACGCCATCGGATAAAACATTCATGAGATCTGAAAAACTTGATCCTGCGCAAGCTCAGTTTCAAAAAGATTTACCTGAGAAGCCGGTTGAGGAGACTTCTTTATCAACGGCATCAATTATTTCTAAGCCAATTGAGGATGATAAAACTGCAGAAAACTTAATTCCTCAAAATAATGTTAAAGCTGCTTCAAAAAATATAGAAAAAGAAGAAAATAAAATACCAGAAAAACTTGTAGGGGAAATACCTACTGTTAAGAAAAATGCACAAATAGCTACTAGTATAAAGTTGAGTTGTACTGAAGAAACTTGGGTTCAAATAAGGAATACTCAGGGAGAGATTATTTTTGTAAAAACGATGATGCCTGGAGATACATTTGATGTTCCTCAAAAAGAGGGGTTGCTCTTATTCACAGGGAATGCAGGTGGCATTAATGTGAGCATTGGAGATAATCCTCCAAAACCTTTAGGTAGAAAAGGTGAAGTTAAACAGCATATTTTGCTAGACGATCAATCATTACTCTCTTATCTTAACGCACGTTAAATATAATAAATAAGCTTAAGCTCCTTTTCAGGAACTTAAGCTAGAAACTAATGGAGTGTATTCGTGTTTCAGCCTGTCCGTGGGACGCATGACTTATTGTCTGACGAATGTCGCCAATATCGTTTTATTGTTAAAGAAGCAATGAAAGTGGTGGGTTATTATGGTTTTGAAGAAATCTCAACGCCTATATTTGAATTTTCAGGGGTTTTTCATCGTCTTGGCGAAACATCCGACGTTGTAAGTAAAGAAACTTATACATTTAAAGATAGGGGAGGGGAGGAACTCACCCTTCGTCCAGAGGGGACGGCAGGAATTGTTCGTGCTGTGATTTCCAATGGGTTGGCTCAGAATGCGCCTTTAAAACTTTCTTATGCGGGTTCTATGTTTCGATATGAACGCCCTCAGAAAGGTCGTTATCGACAGTTTGAGCAAGTAGGCGTTGAGCTTATAGGAACGGCAAACCCAGCCGCAGATGTTGAGGTCATTGCTATGGCCCATCATATTTTAAAGGCCCTAGGTGTTGAACATAAAGTTAAACTTGAAGTCAATACTCTAGGGGATTATGAAAGCAGAGAGACTTATAAAAAGGCACTTCTGACCTATCTTAATCCACTACGATCTAAATTATCTCCTGAAAGCCAAGACAGACTCGAGCGCAATCCTTTGAGAATTTTAGATTCCAAATCTGAACAAGATCAAGAAATGATAAAAGAAGCTCCTGTTTATGGCGATTACTTAAATGAAACTTCAAAATTGTTTTTTAAAGATGTTTGTGAGGGATTAAAGGTATTAGAGATACCTTATAAAATTAATACGCGTTTAGTGCGTGGATTAGATTATTATTGTCACACAACATTTGAATTCATCACAGACGCATTAGGGGCACACAGTGCAGTTATAGCGGGAGGCCGCTATGATAATCTTGTCGAAATGATGGGAGGCCCACATCTTCCTGGTGTTGGTTGGGGGGCAGGAGTTGATCGTCTCACACTATTAGGACCAGAACTACCAGAGACTAGGGCTCCAGTAGCAATCATTCCCCTAGGAGATGAGGCTGAAAAGGTTTGCTTTAAGCTAGCGCAAGAACTACGTTATAAAGGAATTTTCGTTGATATGGGCTATCATGGAAATTTATCTAAACGCTTAAAGCGGGCTGATAAAGTAAATGCAACTCATGCTATCATTATTGGTGAAGATGAAATAAGAGCACAAGAAGCTCTCGTGAGAGATTTTATAACAGGGGATCAAGAAAAGGTTTCTTTCACAAAGCTGATTGATAAATTAATAAAGGAATAATAAGCGTGAGTTTTGACAATAAGCTAAACCAGGTTCTTGCACGTTATCATGAGCTTGGAGATATGCTCGGCACAGGAAATCATGAAAGTGGACAAGAGTTTGTGCGCCTTTCGAAAGAGTATTCAGATCTTAAAGATGTTGCTGAAGCTATTACATTATTGCGTAAAGAGCAAAGTGAGGTCAAAAATCTAGAAGAATTACTTCAAGATTCTACTCTTGATGCAGAATTTAAAGCGCTCGCAGAAGAAGATTTAAGAGCTCGAAAAGAACAGATTCCTAACCTTGAACATCAAATAAAAGTACTTTTGTTGCCTAAAGATGTTGATGATGAACGTAACGTTATCCTTGAAATCCGGGGAGGAGCTGGCGGTGATGAAGCTGCTTTGTTTGCAAGCAATCTATTGCGCATGTATCAACGCTATGCTGAAGGGTTAAGGTGGCGTTTTGAGATTATAAGCCTAACAGATACAGGCATCGGGGGCATAAAAGAAGTCAGCGCTTCAGTCATGGGAAAAGGGGCCTATTCACGCCTTAAATTCGAGTCTGGAGTTCATCGTGTTCAACGTGTGCCAGCGACCGAATCACAAGGGAGAATTCATACCAGTACAGCAACTGTTGCTGTTTTGCCTGAAGTGGAAGAGGTTGATATTGTGATCGAAGAAAAAGATTTACGAATTGATGTATATCGTTCAAGTGGACCAGGTGGCCAATCAGTGAATACAACAGATAGTGCTGTTCGGATTACGCACATTCCTTCTGGCCTTGTTGTACAGCAACAAGATGAAAAATCTCAGCATAAGAACAAGGCAAAAGCGCTTAAAATTTTACGAGCAAGGCTCTATGATCTTGAAAGACAAAAGCGCGAGGCAGAAAGGTCAGCATCGCGAAAAAATCAAGTTGGATCTGGTGATCGTTCTGAACGGATTCGAACCTATAATTATCCTCAAGGGCGTGTGACTGATCATCGTATAAATTTAACATTATATAAGTTGGATCAAGTCATGGAGGCAACAGCTTTGGATGAATTACTTGATGCCCTTATTACAGAAGATCAAGCAAGTCGCCTTGCTGATGTTGCTGAGTAATGGCATTAACAATTCGTGATGTTCTTTTAGAAGCTCAGAAAAAACTAGAGCAAGCAGGAATTGTAAACAGTTATCAAGAAGCTCGATTCCTGCTTATGTACGCTTTAAATTTTTCCTTAGAAAAAATCATAGTTTCTCCTCATAAAAAGCTGACAACCAAGCAGATTGAAAAGTATGAAAGTTGGGTATTACGAAGATCTTCATATGAACCTCTTTCAAAAATCAGAGAAGAAAAAGAATTTTGGAGTTTACCTTTTATTGTAAAGGCTGAAACTTTAGATCCTCGGCCTGATAGCGAAACATTAATAGAAGCAGTTCTTAAAACTTATTCTTCTAGAGAAATGACTTTTAATATTCTTGATTTGGGGGTTGGGACAGGATGTCTAATTATCACCTTGCTTCATGAATATCCATATAGTCTTGGTGTAGGAATCGATAAATCAGCCTCAGCTTTAGAGGTTGCTCAGCTTAATTTAAAAAGATTTAAGTTACAAGACCGCCTTAGACTTATAAATACCTCTTGGGGAGAAGGCGTAGAAGAAGAGTTTGATATCATTATTTCAAATCCTCCATACATTGCTGAAAAAGAACGTCAAGTGCTTTCCCCTGAAGTGATTCACTATGATCCAGAAGTAGCTTTATTTGGAGGAGAAGATGGTCTGGAAGCTTATCGTTCTTTAGCACCTCATGTTTTTCGCTTATTAAAGTTTTCAGGACGTTTATTTCTTGAAATTGGCCAAGGGCAAGAAAAAGCTGTTGAGAAAATTTTTAAAGAGTCAGGATTTATCATCCACGAATGGATCCCAGATTTAGCTGGGATCATTCGGTGTGGAATTTTTCAAAAGGAACATGCATAAAATAAATTTTACTTTATTTTTTGTTCGGGTGGTAATTGCACGCGAATATGAAGCTCTTCAAGTTGTTTTGGTGTTACCTCTGAAGGGGCGCCCATTAATAAATCTTGAGCTTGTTGATTCATTGGGAATGCAACAACTTCACGTAAATTTGGTTCTTCAGCAAGAAGCATGACAATTCGATCAATACCTGGCGCAGAGCCACCATGAGGTGGTGCTCCATATTTCAATGCATTAAGCATTCCACTAAATTGAGCTTCAACTTCCTCACGTGTGTAGCCTGCGATTTCAAAAGCCTTATACATAATTTCAGGTTTGTGGTTACGAATAGCTCCACTTGAAAGCTCATAACCATTGCAAACGATATCATATTGGTAAGCACGAATCTCTAAAGGGTTTTTCGAAAGAAGGTCTTCAATTCCTCCTTGCGGCATTGAGAATGGGTTATGGAAAAAATCAATTTTCTTTTGATCTTCATTATACTCATACATGGGAAAATCAACAACCCAGCAGAATTTAAAGCAGTTTTTCTCAATAAGATCAAGTTCTTGCCCAAGTTTCTGACGGGCTAGGCCTGCAAGCTTCTCGGCCTCTTTTTTCGGCGCACAAACAAAAAAAACAGCGTCACCTTCTTGGACATTCGTTAATTCTCTCAAGCGATCA
The DNA here is from genome assembly GCA_000743035.1 of Candidatus Paracaedimonas acanthamoebae. Lineage (GTDB taxonomy): Bacteria > Pseudomonadota > Alphaproteobacteria > Caedimonadales > Caedimonadaceae > Paracaedimonas > Paracaedimonas acanthamoebae. Next base: position 888,584 of record CP008936.1, on the reverse strand, counting down.
AGACGAGCTTCATCTAAGAATTTTGCAATAGGGCCCTTTGCGACTCCATCAGAAAAAATAATATAGCCGAGACCTGGAGCACCTTGTGTTTTTGCCCAGTCATTTAAGTTATCAAAGAATTTTCGTGATTCTTTAGCCGCAGTAAGGGCTGGGATGGCTCTAATGACGGATCCTTGAGCGATTGCATTTGCAAAGACGCTAAACTCTGAGTTCTCAAAAACTTCATTTACTTGCGAAATAATGAGAGGATTTCGTAAATCTGGCTTATCCGATCCATATTTGAGCATAGCATCATCATATGTAATGCGTGGGAAGGGGGCTGGTGTTACAATTTTATTTTTCCCAAATTCACTAAAAAGACCATATAATACAGGTTCAAGAGCAGCAAAAACATCTTCTTGCGTTACGAATGACATTTCAAAATCTAATTGATAAAATTCTCCTGGAGAGCGATCGGCGCGACCATCTTCATCACGAAAACAAGGAGCGATTTGAAAGTAGCGATCAAAGCCTGCAATCATAAGTAGTTGCTTAAACATTTGAGGCGCTTGAGGAAGAGCATAAAATTTGCCTGGATGAACGCGTGAGGGGACTAAAAAATCTCTTGCGCCTTCTGGAGAGCTGGCTGTTAAAATTGGTGTTTGATATTCCATAAAGCCTTGCTCAATCATTCTACGGCGAATCGAGGCAATAATTTGGCTGCGAAGCACGATATTCTGATGCATTTTTTCGCGGCGAAGATCAAGAAAACGATACCGGAGTCTTGTTTCTTCGGGAAATTCTTGATCGCTGTTAACAGATAACGGCAAAATATCCACTATTGAGTCAATATTGCATTCTTCAATGGTAAGTTCAATGGCTCCAGTTGGCATTTTAGTATTCGTTGTTTCTGGGGGCCGCTGAAGTACGTATCCTGTCACTGTAATAACACTCTCAAGTTTTGCTGCTTCTACTGTTTTGAAATGCTCATTCTTTGCTTCAATTACGCATTGGGTAATCCCATAATGGTCTCTTAAATCAACAAATAAAAGATCTCCATGATCTCTTTTTCGATGAACCCATCCGGAAAGTCGAACTTTTGAGCCAACGTGTTCTACTCTTAATTCATTACATTTATGTGTGCGATAAAGATGCATAATTTCTCTTTCTAAATTTTCTGTTGAGGTAAAATAGCAATTTATATTGCTTTTTGCTACAATTCTTCTCTTAAAGTGAAAAGGATATTTGTATGGAATTAATTTCAACAACTGAAAAATTAATAACTTTTTGTAAAGAAATAGAAAATGAAGATTTTATCGCGGTTGATACCGAATTTATCCGAGAAGATACTTATTGGCCTAAAGTTTGTTTAATACAAATTGCTGGCGCGCAAGAAACCGCTCTTATTGATCCGTTGAGTGCTGAAATTGATCTTTTGCCACTTTTCGAAATTATGAAAAATGAAAATATTATTAAAGTATTTCATTCTGCTTATCAGGATTTAGAAATTTTTTATCTCCTCATGAAAGCGCTTCCAAAACCTATTTTTGATACCCAAATTGCTGCAATGGTTTGTGGTTTCGGAGAGTCAGTGGGCTATGAGACGCTTGTAAAGTCAATTATCAAAACTCCTTTAGATAAGTCCAGCCGTTACTCAAATTGGGCGCGACGCCCCCTTACAGATAAACAACTAAGATATGCAGCAAATGATGTTATTTTCTTAAGAACAATCTACCAAAAACTTTTAGAACGCCTCCAGAATAATGATCGATTTTTATGGATAAAGGAAGAAATGGAGGAATTGCAAAATGTTGATTCCTATAAAACTCAGCCAGAAAAAGCATGGCAAAGATTGCGTCCAAAGAGCGGGGAACCACGATTTTTAGCTCGTCTACAAGCACTTAGTGCTTGGCGCGAACTAGAAGCAGAACAGAAAAATATTCCAAGAGGTCGGATGCTTCGTGATGAAGTACTGATTGAAATTGCAGCGCATAATCCAATATCTTTAGAAGAGTTATGTCAAATAAGAGGAATTTCAACAAAACTTGCAACTGGAGCCGTGGGCGCCCAAATCATTAAGATTCTAGACTCAGCAAACGCAATTCCACTTGAAGAATGTCCAACGCTTCACATTAAAATAGAGAAGTTAGGAGCTTCCTCTATCTTGATAGACTTATTAAGAGTTCTTTTAAAGATTAAAAGTCAAGAATCACAAGTTGCTGAGAAACTTATTGCAACAACTAAAGATCTTGATGCCATGATTATGTTAAGAGAAGAAGCGCCAATCCATGCTCTTAAAGGATGGAGATATGAAATTTTTGGAAAAGTAGCACTCGATTTTTTGAGTGGAAAAATTTCAATCTCTCTTGAAGAGCAAAAAATATGTGTGACAGAAAATAAACTACCTTCATTATAAAAACTTTGCGTGAAGAAAGATTTTTTCGTAGTGTGGCGCAAAAATTTAATGAGAATTTACATTATGAAAATACTAAAAATATTTTTAAGTTTAGTTGTTTTAATTTTTGGTAGTATTTTTTTATTTAAAGACGGAGTTAAGTCACCCACTCAAGCACTTAAAGTTATAGCCATTAGTCAGATAGTTGAACATCCATCTCTTGAAGCAGTAAGACAAGGGATTTATGATTTTCTTTTTCATAGTGGTTTAAAAGAAGGGAAAGATTACAAAATCGTCTATAAAAATGCTCAAGGCAATATGAGTATTAATAATCAAATCGCCCAACAATTTGTTAGTATAAAGCCAGATGTTATAGTGGCGATTTCAACACCTAGTGCACAAGCTCTTGCATCTGCCTCTTATAATAAAGAAATTCCTGTAGTGTTTGCGGCTGTAACTGATCCGTTGCAGTCAAAGCTTGTTAAAGATTTAAATAAGCCTGGGAGCTTTATTTCTGGTGTGAGTGATCTCCCTCCTTTACAAGCTCAAATTGAATTGATTCGCGACCTTTTTCCATCAGCTAAGAAAATTGGGGTTTTATATAACCCAGCAGAAGTTAATTCAGTAAAGACTATTAATGAATTTCAGGTATTAGCAAAAAAGCTTGAGTTTGAGGTTTTGTTAGCCCCTACAACAAGAAGCTCAGAAGTATTATTTGCTGCTCAAAATTTAATAGGAAAAGTAGATGTTTTGTACATCCCTCAGGACAATACCGTTGTTTCTGCTATCCCTTCTTTGATTTCTTTGCAATATGAAAAAAAGATTCCATGTTTTACAAGTGATGAGGTACTTGTTCAAAAAGGAGCTCTTGCAGCTATTGGTACAAGCTATTTTGAACATGGAAAACAGGTTGGAGAAATAGTGTTTAAATTTTTGAAAAATAATAAAGGGTTGCAAATTCCTGTGGCATTCCCTCAAAAACCTCAAATCTATATTAATAGTACGACAGCAATACATTTAGATTTAAATATTCCTGATAAAATCGCACAAAAGGCAAATTTTTATAAGTTACAAAAATAGTTGAATATGCTTGATTCTCTTAAAAATCAGTTGAAATTTAAGGTATAATTATGAGAATATAAATGGTTGTATCTCAGCTTTGTGCATCAAGATTTGAAGTATAATCGGATAAAATTGTCTTATTAGCAATAATAGGCGGTATAATAAAAGATAGAAAATAAAAAGGTAAAGGAACTTATAATGACCATTAAATCCGCGCTCATTTTAGTTTTGAAAAGCTTGAGAGATTTTTTTGGTTTATTTTATATAAAGTTCCTAACAATTATATTCTGTTTTAATTTATTAACATCAATTACTCACTCAGTAGAGAATAAGCCACTTATTGTGACGACACAAATAATTGATCATCCTTCCGCGAATGCTGTTAGGGAAGGGATTAAAAAATCTCTTGAAGAGCTAGGATATATTGATGGTAAAACAATGCATTATATCTATAAAAATCCTCAAGGAAATAGTGCAACGAATATACAAATTGCTCAACAATTTGTGAGTCTAAATCCAGACATTATGGTAGCAATTTCAACACCAAGTGCTCAAGCTTTAGTCTCTGCGGCTCGCAAGAGGAATATCCCAATTGTTTTTGCTGCTGTGACTGATCCAATCAATGCGGGTATCGTAAAAAATCTTAAGAAGCCTGCCGGCTTTGTTACTGGGGTGAGTGACTTTCCTCCTCTTGAAAAACAAGTGATGCTTCTTAAGAAAATGCTTCCCTATGCTAAAATTATAGGTAGTATTTATAATCCAGGAGAAATTAATTCTGTTAAGCAGTTTAAGCTTTTTGAAGCATTTGCAAAAAAAGAAGGTTTTGAAGTTTTATCTGCCACAGCGATAAAAACATCTGATGTTCACTCGGCTGCTTTAAGTCTTATTAAAAAAGTTGATGCTTTTTATATTCCTTTAGATAATACTATTCTTTCTGCAATGGATAGCTTAATTAAGCTGCAATTCGACTTTCAGAAACCAATTTTTACAAGTGAGACAGATTCAGTCTTACAAGGTGCTTTAGCAACAGCAGGAGCTCATCTTTTTGATATTGGAAAAATTGCAGGAAAAATGATAGCTCGCATCCTTCAAGGAGAAAAACCTGGAGATATCTCTATCGAAACAGCAGAAGTTTCTAATGTAACAGTGAATATGAAAACATTAAGTGATTTAAATTTAAAGCTTCCTGAAGACACAGAATTCAACTTTAAAAAAATTGGGCTTGAGGGCTCTTTGAGTAAAGAAAGATAGACGGATGAACGAATTACAATTTTTAGGAGCGATTGAGCTTGGATTAATTTATGGAATGGTTGCTTTAGGCGTTTATCTGTCCTTCCGAGTATTAGATTTTCCTGATTTGACAGCTGATGGTTCTTTTCCTTTAGGAGCGGCGCTTGCTGCAACTTTAATTTCTCAAGGCCAGGATCCATGGTTATCCACATTATGTGCTATTTTAGGTGGGTGCATATCAGGTTTATTTACAGCATGGCTCAGCGTGCGCTGGAAAATCTTAAATTTATTAGCCAGTATTTTAACAATGCTGGCTCTTTATTCTATTAATTTGCGAATTATGAAGGGTCCTAATGTCACAATTATGATGGATGTAAAAACGATTTTTACTCCGTTTGAGGCATTCTTTACCGCAAAAATAGTAGGAACAATTCTTATATTGAGTTTCATCTCCTTGGTTGTTGGCGCTTCCTTATGGTATTTCTTGTTGACAAAAACTGGGCTCGCTTTACGAGCAACGGGTACTAATCCACGTATGGCTCAGGCGCAAGGCATAAAAACAAAGGGAATAATCCTTTTGGGGATTTCTATAAGCAATGGGCTGATTGCTTTAGGAGGTGCATTATTTGCTCAACATCAGGGGTTTGCAGATGTTACTATTGGAAATGGAACCATTATTATGGGACTTGCAGCTGTAATCATTGGTGAAGTAGTTTTTCCCACAAGACGAATTTGGTTAACTCTTTTTGCTTGTATCATTGGAACAATTCTTCACCGTTTTGCCATTGCTTTAGCTCTCAATGCGGATGGGCTTGGTTTGCAAGCTACCGATCTCAATTTGGTGACAGCAGTTATTGTGATAGTAGCGATGATACTTCCACGTTTGAAAGAGGCGACAGCAAATAAATTAATAGGGCGGAGTCACGAATGATTAGACTTGAGAAAGTACGCGTTTTATTTAATCAAGGAACGGCGCTAGAAAAAGTTGTCTTGAAAAATGTTTCTCTGGCTATTGAAGAGGGAGAAGTTGTAACTGTTATTGGTGGTAATGGAGCAGGAAAGTCAACTCTTCTTAATGTGTTAACTGGAGATATTAATATTTCACAGGGACGGATATTTTTTGAAAAAACTGATGTTACACGGTGGCCTGCAGAGAAAAGAGCTAGCATGGTTGCACGAGTATTTCAAGATCCTTTGGTAGGGACATGTGGAAGTTTAACTGTCGAAGAAAATCTTGCTTTGGCATTTTATCGTGGTAAAAACCTTGGCCTTGGATTTGCTTTATCTCTTGAAAATCGCAAAGCTTTTGTGACATTCCTTGAACGATTAAATTTAGGGCTTGAGAAGAGACTTAAGGATCCTATAGGGTTGCTTTCAGGTGGGCAGCGTCAAGCTATTTCTTTAATTATGGCAGTGCTTGCCCCAATGCAGATATTAGTTCTTGATGAACATACAGCGGCTCTTGATCCGCGCACTGCAGCTTTCATCATTCAGCTTACCCGCAATATAATTTTAGAAAAAAACCTGACAGTATTAATGGTGACTCATAGCATGCACCAAGCACTTGAGGTTGGAAATCGTACGCTTATGTTGACAGAAGGGGAGATAGTCTTTGATGTCAAAGGAAGAGAGCGGTCAAAATTAAAAGAAGATGACCTTTTACGGCTTTTTAAAGAAGTTGTTCATAAGACAGGTGAAGAGGATGAAATTTTACTAAATTCCTAATTGATTTCATCTAGATTAAAAATATATCCTTCTTTACGTATTTTAAATAAAACCTCCATTACAATTAAAATTGAAGGTAGTGGAGTATATAAAAAATGATAAAAGAATCCTATAAATTTATGCATACTAGTGATGGTGCAAAAATACGTATAGGATTCTGGCCTGCATGCCAGCAAACTCAAAAAACCATTCGTACAGTTGTCTTACTTCAGGGACGTGCTTCATTTATGGAAAAATATCAAGAAATGATAGGAGCCTTATGCTTGAGAGGCTATAATGTATGGGCTCTTGATCTGCGAGGGCAAGGACTCTCAAGTCGTATGCTTCCAAATCATCATAAGTTGCATATCAATTCATATGATACTTATCTCCAAGATTTTCATCAATTCATGACTGAATATGTGAGACCAACTCAACAAAATCAGTTGATTTTATTAGGGCATTCAATGGGGGGGCATTTAGCCTTACGTTATTTGAGTGAATATCAAAACATTTTTGATAGTGCTGTTCTAGTTGCCCCAATGATTGACCTTAAAACAGGGGCTTATCCAAAATCTCTAGTTAGATTAGTTGCCCAATCTGCGTGTTTTATTGGATGTCAGGATGCATATATTTTTGGACAAGGAAATCTTAATCCAATACATGAACATTTTGAAGGTAACTATTTTACGCATGATCGAAAACGTTATTTTGCACATAGGGATTTACAACTTAAAAATCCTGGACTTGTATCAGGTGGAGGAACTTATGGTTGGCTTCAGGCAACATTTAAATCTATTCAGACTCTTCAACAACCAGACTATTTGAAACAAATTTGTATTCCTCTTTTGCTTATTGCAGCTGGCCAAGAAGAGCTAATAGACAATAGCTCTTTAGATTATCTTGTCGAAAATTTACCAAAATGCAAAGTTAAAATTTATGAACATGCTCGGCACCAAATATTCATGGAAACAGACGAAATTCTTGAACAATTTTGGGCTGATTATGATTCATTTATTGAACAGAACTTCGGAGCATTTGAACAAGCTTTAGCGAAACGCCGGTTCATCGAATCCTCTGAGCTTTCTAGAGTGCAGGGACGTGACGCCACGTTCGCGAATGATACGAATCGCCTCCAACCCAATTATTAGATGTTGCTGTACTCTTTCACGATAAAAATTATTTGCCATCCCTCGAAGCTTAATTTCTCCATGTATAGGTTTGTCTGAAACACAAAGTAATGTTCCGTAAGGAACACGGAAACGGAGACCATTCGCTGCAATAGTTGCGGATTCCATATCTAATGCAACGGCACGACTTTGATTAAACTTTTCGTAAATCTCATCAGATCTTAATTCCCAATTTCGATTGTCTGTTGTGTAAATGGTCCCAGTCCGTAATCGAAGTTTGGCATCCATTCCTTGCTGACCTGTAACAGCAAGAACGGCATCTTGAAGCGCTATTTGAACTTCTGCAATTGGAGGTACAGGTACCCATAAAGGGAGATCTTCATCTAAAACTCCATCATCTCGCACATAACCATGAGCAAGAATGTAATCACCAAGGTTTTGATTTCGCCTGAGAGCTGCGCAATGTCCCAAGGTAATCCAACAATGAGGACGCAAAACAGCTAAATGATCTGTGATATTTTTTGCATTTGTGGGGCCAACTCCAATATTTATAAAAGTAATACCATTACCATCAGGTCGCTTTAGATGATAAGCAGGCATCTGAGGAAGATGAAGAGGATGCTCGCCTAGTCTCTGCAATGTGTTAGAATCTGATTTATTCGTAATAACATCTCCTGGCGTAACCAGAGAAGTATATTCATCGCCTTCTAAAAGTTTTTGCTCAGCAAAATGGATAAACTCACCTAAATAACGTTGATAATTTGTTAATAAAATAAAATTTTGAAAATGTTCTGGAGACGTACCAGTATAGTGGTGGAGTCGATGAAGAGAAAAATCTACTCTTTCACCCGAAAAAAGGGCAAGAGGACGTGGGCTATTAGCAAGTGGTTTATAAGTGTGGTTAACAATATGATCATTAAGCCGCGTAAGATTGGGATGTTCAAAATTGAGGCGTAGCTGATCAATTTGTGACTCATTAAGACTCGTATTACTAAAATCAACCACAAATGCTAAAGGAATAGGCCACTCACTTCGTCCCACAATGACAGGCTTTTTATATCTCTCAAGCAATAAAGAGATTTGTTCTTCATAGTAAGCTGAAAAAAATTCAGGATGCGTGAGTGTTGTTCCGTAAAAACCTGGAGCATCAACAAATCCATAAGAAAGTGCTGCGTCAGATAGCTTGATATCGGCACTACTTATGTAAATACCGACGTAAGGATAACAGCCTCCCTTAGGTGAGGCTGCACTTTTGTCTCCTTGCTTAAGCTTGTCGTAAGCATGGCTAATTATGGTAGAACTTTCATTATAAAGCTCTTTAATTTTTTGAACTGCAGCAGACGCATTTGTATATTTATGAATATCATAAATGCGTATGGAGCCTTCAATTAACTCCGGTGAAGTTTGAAACATATTTTTCCTTTAAGTTTTGCTTTTAGGATTTATCGAGAAAAGTTTTTTGAGGCTACTAAGATCTGGTCCGCCAGGAATAATAACATCACTGTAAATGAGCGTAGGAGTCGCATCTATACCAAGATTTGAAGCTAATGTTTCATTTTCAACAATTTTCTTGTTAACAGTATTAGATGACAAGTCAACTTTAAATCTATCCATATCTAAGCCTATTTTCTCTGCAATATTGAAAAGATCTTGCTCTGTCATATCTGGGCTTGCTTCGAATACTGCATTTTGAAATTCAGCATATTTTCCTTGGTTTTTAGCGGCAAAGATTGATCGTACAGCTAATTTAGAGATTTCTCCAAAGATTGGTAAGTCTTTGAATATAATTTTTACCTCTTTTAATTCTGGGTCTTGGGGAACCATGTTTAAAGTCTTGTGAAATTTGCGACAATGTCCACAAAAAGGGTCCATGAATACAACGATTTTCTTATGCCCTTGCGGGTTCCCAATAAATGGATCGCTTGAATTATTGAATATTTCATCTACATTTCTTGCAATGATAGATTTATTTTGAGAGGCTTGCTCCTGTTGGCGCTTCTCTTGAAGTTTTTGAAAAGCTTTTTCCATAATTTCTGGTTTTTTCAATAAAAAATCTTCGACAACTTTTTCAATTCCATCTCTTTGTTCTTTTGAAAAAGTATCTGCGCCAATGACTTGAGTTGTTGTACACAACAGTACAGGAAAACCTAAGCTTATAATTTTTAAATTTTTCATACTATCCTCCCTATAAATGATGAATATTAAAAGATCCCCCTTTAGAGATCAATAAGAGTTTTAGAAAGAGCTTATTTGTTGCTTTTTTAATTCACGTTCTGCAAGTTCTTTTATATCTTCTGCACGAATTTTTTCTGGACCTGCAGAAAGAAGATGCTCTGCTCTTTGGGCTTGATTTAGAGCAAGATCATATTTTCCAATAGTAAGAGCTTCCTCTGCAAGACATAAAGCAGATACCCCAATATTTTTTTGTCGTCCATGAGAAATTGCAAGCAAACGCCATATAAAGGGATTTTCTTTTTCTTTCTGAAGTACTTTATTAAGTTGACGAATCGCTTCACGATTATAGGTTTGACTATTAGCTTCCAGCATTGCTTGGGCATAACTAAGTCTTATCAAAGCGGCATCAGGTTTAAGATCTTTGGCCTGCTGATATGCCTGAATCGCTACAGCAACGTTTCCATTTTCAAAATTGATCTGTCCTTTTAATTCCCAAAAATAAGGATCTTTAGGATAATCGTGAATTAAGCTATCTATTTGTTTTAAGGCTTCAGCCACCTTACTTGAGCGATAATAAGCAATAGCTCGCGCATAACGCGCTTCAACTGAAGGATCATTTTGGGCATATTTGAGAAAAACTTGTCCTGAAGGTAGCAAAAAAGCCTCTAGCTTAGCAAGAATTCGCTTATAAGATGTGTAGAATTGATCGGGTAAGTTATTTTGCGTATATGGTGAATTACTAATATGGGATTTTAAAAATTCAACACGGTCGTGGCTAAAAGGGTGAGAGCGCATATACAAATCTTGCCGTTCTGAGTTTAAAAGCTCTTGTTTTTCAAGAAGTTGCATAAATTCATAGAAACCTTTTGAAGACCAATGAAGTTTATCAAGGTATTTTACACCAGCGCTGTCAGCGCTGCCTTCTTGCCCACGATTATAATGCATAAAAGTATTTTGAGCTACTTGCATACCCCCCATCATTAATCCTGCTGCCGCATCAGCGCTTCCTGCTAACATTGCTGCAGCTCCCAATACCATGCCAGCCATTGCCATTGTCGTTGCTTTTGAAGCCATTCCTTCACGACCAGCAAGATGCCCTCCAGCTATATGTCCAGTCTCATGAGCAAGAACACCAATAACTTGTTCAGGTGTTTTTGATTTTAAAATTAACCCAGAGTTAAGAAAAATTGAATATTCAGTTGTTGCAAAAGCATTAATATCTGAATTTGCAATAATAAAAATTTTTAGGTTCTCAGGTTTTAACCCGGCCGCTTGAAAAATAGGAGATGTAAAATCAATTAAAGTTGCTTCTACTTCTGCATCTCGAATAGTTGCACCTTCCTGAATGAGTTGCGCACCTATAGACATCGAAGAAAAAGCTAAGCTTTTAAGTAATAGAATAAGCAAGCTAAAATTAAATTTTAAAATCTTATTTCTTTTAATCAAGTAACTTCTTCCACCATTTTTTCGTTGAGCTTTTCTTGGATTTTTTAATCTCAGAGGTTAAATTTTCCTCATGAGAATTACTTTTTTCTCTAGCTTCTTCTGTGATAGAAGGATTTCCTTCCACTCTTCTGTGGAGAGCTTCTTGGAAGGAAGAATCTTGAGTTCCAGAGGTTATTTTATTATCTTCAGGTAAATGCGAAGGACCCTGGCGCCTATTGCGTGAACGCCGACGTCGGCGTCTTCCGCTATCTCTCTTTTCATTTTCTGAAACCAATTGTATAACCTTATTTTCTGGATTACTTCCTTCTTCTTTTATTTGGCTAAATGCTTCACGCTTGTGTTGTTGTTGGGATTGTGAATGCATAACTTTAGCGCGATGGCGATTTTGCTTAGAATTTTTGTCTTCCGCGATATTATCTTTAGGTTCATCTTCACCAAGATGATCTTCTATATTTTTTCTTTTTATACGATTAAGACGATATTGTGGGCTGATTAAGCTTTCATCTCCTTCAATGAAGACTTGCATGTTATGACGTTCTTCAATCTCCCTCAAATGTAGTCTTTTACTATTTAAAAGATAAAAAGCAACTTTTGGAGGTACGTGAACTAAGATCTCTGCAGAGCCTCCTTTGAAACCTTCGTCTTCTATGGCACGTAAGATGTAAAGAGAAGAAGATTCTATAGAACGTACAAATCCGGTTGCATTACAATGGGAACATGGATGAGCAGTTGTTTCTAAAATACTAGGACGTAGTCTTTGTCGAGAAAGCTCAAGAAGACCAAAAGGGCTAATTTTTCCCATTTGTATGCGAGCACGGTCATTTTTAAACGCTTCTCTTACTCTTCTTTCAACAGCTGCAACATGGCGTGGTTCATCCATATCAATAAAATCAATAACAATAAGCCCCGCAAGATCTCTCAATCTCACTTGTCTGGCAATTTCATCAGCTGCTTCAAGGTTAGTTTTTAAGGCAGTTTCTTCAATATGGCGTTCACGTGTTGACCGTCCCGAGTTAATGTCTATTGAAACAAGAGCTTCAGTAGGATGAATAACAATTGAGCCACCTGATGAAAGTCTCACTGAAGGATTATACATCTCATCAATTTGAGCTTCGACCCCAAATTTTCTAAAAAGTGGCACGGTTGTGCTTTTATAATTTTGAACACGTTTTACATGACTAGGCATTAACGTCTTCATAAAGGTTTTTGCAATTTTATATCCTTCTTCGCCATCTACTAAGATAGATTCAACATCTTTGGTATAAAGATCGCGGATAGCTCGTTTGATAATATCTTCTTCTTCGTAAATGAGTGTGGGCGCGATTGATTCTAAGGTATGCAAGCGGATACCATTCCAGGTTCGCATTAGATACTCAGCGTCACGCTTAATTTCCATTTTAGTTCGTTCGCGTCCCGCAGTTCGAATAATAAGTCCCATACCTTCTGATATTGCTAAATCATCCAATATTTCACGTAGACGGTTGCGATCATTCGCATTTGATATTTTTCTTGAAATTCCGCCACTGCGCGGTGAATTTGGCATAAGGACACAATAGCGGCCTGCAATTGACAGAAAAGTTGTAAGAGCGGCGCCTTTTCCACCACGTTCTTCTTTTACTACTTGGATAAGCATTATCTGGTTTTTATGAATAACTTCTTGAATTTTATATCGACGATGTAATGAAGGACGGCGAATGATCAGTTCATCTTCTTCGTGAGGGGGAGATTCTCCTCCCAACACAGAAATAGGCATTAAGAATCCGTCTTCTGTGCCAGGTTCAGAAGGTGCGCTGACTTTGGTATCTTCTGCAGGAAGCGTAGGTTCATCTGTTTTTTCTTCAAGTTCAGATTGGTGTAATTCAGCTTTTAGAGCTTCTCGATCGGAAACGGGAATGCGGAAATAATCAGGATGTATTTCACTAAAAGCTAAGAAGCCGTGTCTATTGCCTCCATAATCAATAAATGCGGCCTGCAAGGAGGGTTCAACGCGTGCGACCTTAGCAAGATAAATATTTCCTTTAAAAATTTGCTTTGTGGTGCTTTCAAAATCAAAATCTGAAAGACGACTATTTTCATCTATAACAGCAACGCGTGTTTCTTCTGGATGCGCTGCATCGATAATCATTGTTTTTTTCATTTATACTACTCCTGAGTCTGCCCCTTAAAATTAGGACATCAATTTATTCTCAAGAGCTACCAAATCATTAGGTGCTTCTATTCATAGAAGGAGAAAACAATAAGGTTTCTGCTTGATTAGAAACATTATTTTTATATTTGAAAGCTGCAATGTATAAGATTGCTATTTTCCCTACTTTCATTTTATAAACCTAAGGCAGTATTGCAATTTGGCATCTCTTAAAATTTAATGTTTGCATCTATGTGATGCTTAATTAACCCAGACTTGGTTATGATAAAATTAGAACTTTGATAATCACAAACCTAAGTCACTACAAAATTTAGTTAGGTTTACGATAACGTGCGTTTATAAAATTATCAATATTTTTTGATAATTTAATAGAGATAAGTCTTTTATGACATTGTGGAGTGTTTCAGAAACATTGCTTTCAAGTATTATTTTATCGACAAAAAAGAAAGTATCCTTCAGAAATAGACAAATCAAAAGCTAAAATTAAGTGGTGTTAAGAAAATTGGTGATAATCTTAAAATTTCTATTTCTCTTAATTTTTACTTTCGAAGGCAATGCAGATGCTACTCAGATGCAGATCTTAAAATGCGGATGGTACTCTTGGGAACCCTATCACTATAACCAAAAAAAAGATAATATTAATTATTTGTCAGGTCTTGATATACATATTTTAAATGCGGTTGCTGACATTTCTGGATATAAAATTACTTATGAAGAAATTCCATGGCAGCAACATCAGGAAAAGATGAAATCTGGTACCTATGATATTGCTATGGGAGCCACCCAAACAATTGAACGAGCAAAATATTATTACTTTACGATCCCATATCGTGAAAGTATTGATGCTCTCTTTATCCTTAAACATTCTTCTAAAAAGCTCAATTTCCGAAATGTTGCTGAGTTTATTTCAGAAATTAAACATCGGCGATTTAGATTAGGTGTAACTGAAGGATACCATTATTCTGCTCCGGAACTAAATGATTTTATTAATGACAAACGTTATCAGCATTTAATTTTTAAAACGGATAATGTTTTCCAGAATATAATATGGTTAGAAAATAAACGTATTGACGGTTTCCTTGCTGATCATGTGAATGGCACAACCATTGCTTGGCATAGACGAATACATGAAAAAATAGAAACTTATAATATTAGCCGTAGCCCAATTTATTTTATGTTAAGCAAAAAAAGCATATCTCTAAAAGATTTAAACAATATTAATAAAGCAATACAAAAATTTAAAGATTCTAAAGAATATAAATTAGCTTTTAAAACATATCTGGTTGCTCCGCTCCTATTACAAAATATAGATAGGAAATGGTTTTATATTGTCGATATAATTGGCACCATAGCCTTTGCTCTTTCAGGAATAATTATTGCATATCGTATACATGCGACATTATTCACAACAATAACGCTTGCAATGCTTCCGGCAATTGGAGGAGGAATGATGCGTGATATTATTGTTGGTAGGCGCCCCTTAGGCGTTTTACAGACCCCAGATTATTTATTTTCAGTTTTTGGTACTGTCTTTGTCTGCTATGTTATGCTTCAATTTTTGGCATTTTTATCTTCGCGCATTCGTCTTTATCCAAAAGTGAGCCTAAATATTAAATTTCTTGGACGAGCTTTAGATATTCTTGATGCTTTAGGATTGGCAGCCTTTACTGTCATTGGCACAAATGTAGCCGTAATTTCAAACTGTGAGCCTCTTTGGTTGTGGGGTCCCTTATTGGCTGCTATTACGGGAGCGGGAGGGGGGGTTATAAGAGATTTACTGAGGCCAGACAGGCATGTTATGAGTTTTATGGGTGAACTCTACGCTGAAGTTGCGATTATTTGGAGCCTTTTTTTATCTATTTTCTTACATTTGCATCATACTTATCTATCTCCTGATGAGGTATTATGGGCAATTATTTTAACTATGGTAGGGGTTTTTACAACCCGAATGGTCGTGAGCATTTTTAATATTAAAGGGCCAAACTTCTTGTCTAAATGAAAGAATTCTAGAGAGGTAAAAAAGATAACAGAATGATTAAAGAAAGAAAACTTCCTTTATGTATTGATCTTGATGGAACTTTAATCCGCTCAGATGTGACGCATGAAAGTGTTCTATTATTTATTAGGAGATATCCCTGGAAGGTTTTTAATATTTTTGTTTGGCTTTGTAGAGGGAGAGCTTTTTTAAAAGCAAGGTTGGCCGATTATGTAATGATTGATCCAGCTTCATTACCATATAATGAAAACTTTCTAGATTATATTAGGGACAAAGCAAAAAATGGACACGACCTTTATCTCGTCACTGCGGCAGATCAAAAATGTGCCAAAATTATTTATGATTATCTTGGAATTTTTAAAGATTATCTTGCCAGTGATGGAAGTAAAAATTTACGAGCATCGACTAAAGCTCAAGCTTTATGTTTACGCTTTGGGTCTGGCCATTTTATTTATGCCGGAAACTCACGGCATGATCTTCCTGTATGGGAGAAATCAGCTGAAGTCATTAGCGTCAATACACCTCAAAAAGTTCTTGAAAGGGTTAAAACATTCCATAAAAAAATACATAAATTTCAGGATAGGTCGCTTAAAACCAAAGACATTTTAAATGATCTAGCGATTTATACTTGGTTTAGACATCATTTATTTTTTTATTTATTAATCATAATAGGTGGTTATATATTTAATAAATTTAAAGCAAGCTCTTTTGACTTTTATCAGTGGATAATTTTTTTTATTTCTCTGTTATTTTTAAGCACAGGGGCAATTTTATTAAACTTGCTCTTCCATCTTAAAGAAGTAAGAATAAATACTATAACAAAAGAAACACTTTTAAGTACTGGCTATTTAACAATTGTGAATGTCATGTACTTGAGTATCATTCTTACAATTATTGGGTTCGTTTTAGGGGGATTTTTATCTCTTTCCTTTTTCGCTTTTCTCATTTTATTTTTTATTTTCCAATTTATGATCAATACAAGTGCAAGAAATAAGGCTGAGCAAGAGGGAAGTTAATAATACTTACTCTAGCTAGATAACTTCGGCTTCCTTTTGATGTTTGTCCAAAATCGCTTGCATCTTTAAAAAAGTCCAGATATACCAACTTTATCCCACACGCAGGATCTGCGGTTCTCATTATGTAAGAGTCGCTCCGGTGGTTGTAGAAACAACTACATCCCTGCGGAGGTTTAACCGGAGAAAGGAAAGACAATGAAAAACGTTCCATTTACTATGCGTGATTTAATGCATGCAGGTGTTCACTTTGGCCATCATCCACGTCGTTGGAATCCTAAAATGGCCCCATATCTTTATGGCATACGTAATAGTGTACATATTATTAATTTAGAGAAGACTGTGCCTCTTATGCATCAAGCTCTTACAGCGTTAAGAGATGTTGTTGTTAGTGGCGGAAGAGTTTTATTTGTAGGGACAAAACGGCAAGCTTCTGAAGTTGTGGCTGAAGCCGCTAAGCACTGCGGTCAGTATTATATTAATCATCGTTGGCTTGGAGGCATGCTAACCAATTGGAAAACTATTTCACAATCTATCAGGCGTTTAAAAGAACTAGA
The DNA here is from genome assembly GCA_000743035.1 of Candidatus Paracaedimonas acanthamoebae. Classification (GTDB taxonomy): domain Bacteria; phylum Pseudomonadota; class Alphaproteobacteria; order Caedimonadales; family Caedimonadaceae; genus Paracaedimonas; species Paracaedimonas acanthamoebae. The sequence goes on along the minus strand of CP008936.1, from coordinate 871,751 downwards.
AGAATTTTTAGGACAAGAACACTTAGGGTTGACCAAGAAAGAGTTGCTTAAGCTTACAAGAGAAAAAGATAAGCTTGAAATGTCCTTGGGTGGAATCAAGGAAATGCCAGGCTTACCTGATATTATGTTTGTTATGGATAGTCTTAATGATCGTATAGCAATTAATGAGGCAAACAGATTAGGTATACCTGTTATTGCTATTCTAGATAGTAATGCGGATCCTGAAGGCGTAGATTATCCGATCCCCGGGAACGATGATGCCATTCGTTCAATTGAATTTTATTGTAGAGTCGCCTCCACGGCAATTCTTGATGGATTACAATATCAATTACGTGCAGCAGGAGTAGATTTGGGGAGTGCTTCTCGTCTTCCAAATGAAGTAGAGCAAGGAGTGCCAGAGGTTCAAGAGAATGTTTTTGAAGAAAGTTCTGCTTCTGAACAAACTGTAGCTCAAGAATAGTAATTTTATTTTTTAATTAGGGAAATAATTATGACAGAAATTTCTGCAAGCGCTGTAAAGGAGCTTCGTGAGCGAACAGGCGCTGGAATGATGGATTGTAAAAAAGCTCTTACCGAAACAAAGGGCGATATGGAAGCGGCTGTTGACTGGTTAAGAGCTAAAGGATTAGCAGCTGCTGCTAAGAAAGCAGGACGCACAGCTGCTGAAGGACTTGTAGGGGCTGTTACGACAGGTACTGTAGGCGCTGTTGTTGAAGTAAACGCTGAGACTGACTTCGTTGCTCGAAATGAAAAATTCCAAGAGTATGTTAGAACAGTTGCAGATTTGGCACTTAAGGCTAATTCTGATTTAGACGCTTTTAAGAATACACCTTATCCAGAAACAGGACGAAGCATTGCTGAAGAATTAACGAATCTTATTTCTGTTATTGGTGAAAATATGGAAGTAAGGCGTTTAAAAAGTTTGAAAGTTGAGCAAGGAATTGTAACGAGTTACATACATAGTGCTATTGCACCTGGGTTAGGAAGAATAGGGGTTTTGGTTGCGCTTGAGTCATCAGGTGATAAAGCAAAGCTTGAAACTTTAGGGAAACAAATTGCAATGCATGCAGCTGCAGCAAACCCTCAAGCTTGTACTATTGCTGATCTGGATCCAAGTGCTATTGATCGTGAACGTAAGATATTTGCAGAACAAGCTCGAGAGTCTGGCAAGAAAGAAGAATTTATTGAAAAAATGATTGAAGGGCGCCTTCGTAAATTCTATGAAGAATCAGTGCTAGTTGAGCAAATTTATTTAATTGATGATACAAAACGTAAGGTTTCTCAAGTAATTACGGATGCAGCAAAAGAAGTTGGTGCCCCAGTGAACTTAAAAGGATTTGCTCTTTTTAAGCTTGGTGAAGGTATTGAAAAAGAAGTTTCTGATTTTGCAGCAGAAGTAGCTCAGCAACTTGGGAAGTAAGAGACAATCATCTTAAGGATTCTTGGTTGATCCTTAAGATGATTTTTTAATATATTCTTTATTGAGATATAGGATTGGTTACTCAATGGAAAGCGCGACTCATCCCACCAAACCGTTTAAGCGTATTCTGCTTAAACTTTCTGGCGAGGCCCTCATGGGGGAGGCGAGTTATGGGCTTGACCCTAAAACAGTCGATAGGATTGCTGCAGAAATACAAAGTGTTCATGTTGCAGGGTGCCAAGTGTGCATTGTTATTGGAGGGGGTAATATCTTTAGAGGAGTGAACGGTGAGGCTCAAGGGATTGATCGTTCAACTTCAGATTACATGGGGATGCTTGCCACAGTTATAAATGCTTTAGCTCTTCAAAATGCGTTGGAAAAACATAATATAGAAGCTCGCGTACAGTCAGCAATTCCTATGGAGACTGTCTGTGAGAGCTATATTCGCCGCAAAGCGATATTTCATTTAGAAAAAGGGCGTGTTGTAATATTTGCAGCTGGTTCTGGGAATCCATTTTTTACCACTGATACCGCAGCGGTTTTGCGAGCAAATGAAATGGAATGTGATGTTTTGATGAAGGGAACAAAGGTTGATGGTGTTTATTCATCTGACCCAACCAAAGACAAAACAGCAAAACGGTTTGAGCACCTAGGCTATTTACAAGTACTTTCGGAGAATCTGAGAGTTATGGATATGGCTGCTGTTGCCTTGGCGAGAGAGAATCACCTTCCTTTAATTGTTTTTTCTATTCAAGAGGAGGATGGTTTTATTAAAGCCTCTCAAGGGAATGGCAATTTTACGTCTATTTCTAATCACGAAGATCAACAAAAATTTCTACAAGGGAGATATTATAAAGATGAGCATATTTAACCTTGATGGCCTTAAGAAACGTATGCAAGGTGCCATGGATGCACTTACAAAAGAATTTAATGGTCTGCGCACAAATAGAGCTTCAACGCATCTTTTAGAACCTCTTATGGTGGATGCTTATGGATCCCGCATGCCAATGACCCAGGTCGGTACAATTAGCACGCCTGAGGCTAGATTATTAACTGTTCAAGTGTGGGATAAAGAGCTTGTAAAAGCAGTTGAAAAAGCAATTAGAGACGCGGGTTTAGGTCTAAATCCTTCCGCAGATGGTCAAATGGTTCGCATTCCTATGCCTGATTTAAGCCTCGAGCGACGTCAGGAAATTACTAAAATTGCAGCTAAATATGCGGAACAAGGAAAAATTGCAGTGAGAGCAGTGCGACGCGATGGGATGGATGAATTAAAAAAACTCGAGAAAGAAAGTAAAATCTCAGAAGATGATCATCATCATTTCGCTGATGAAATTCAAAAACTTACTGATGATTTTATTAAAAAAATTGATCAAGCATTACAACAAAAAGAAAAAGACATTTTACAGGTCTAATAGACTCAATAGAGGCAATTATTGTATTCTCCTAATACCCCATCTTCATTAGATGCAAACCTTCCACGGCATATAGCAATAGTAATGGATGGAAATGGTCGTTGGGCAAAAGCACGAGGACTTGAGCGTCTAAAAGGTCACTATGAAGGTGCTGAGGCATTAAAGCGTACGATTCAAGCAGCTGTAGAATTAGGAATTCAGTATTTGACAGTTTATGCTTTTTCAACAGAGAATTGGCATCGCCCAGAAGAAGAGGTTAAAGGCCTCATGGTTCTTCTACGGCATCATTTAGAAACAGGGCTTGATGAGCTTATTGAAAAAAATATTCAATTAAAATTTATTGGATTCTACGATAGGATTGAGCCAGACTTAAAAAAGTCTATTGATAAGGCTGTTAATAAAACAGCCCACAATACAGGCCTAGTGCTTTGTATTGCCTTTAATTATGGGGCAAGAGCCGAGATAGTTGAAGCAGCTCGTCAGGTTTCAGAGAAGGTTAAAAAAGGGGAATTAATTCTTGAAGATTTAAATGAAAAAATTTTTGCTGAGCATTTTTTAACCCAAGGGCTTCCTGACCCAGATTTATTTATTCGCACAAGTGGCGTATATCGTCTTAGTAATTATCTCTTGTGGCAAATGGCATATACTGAGATGATATTTTTAGATACACAATGGCCAGATTTTAAAAAAGAAGATTTAATTAATGCTATTTCGGAATATCAACAACGTGAACGACGCTTCGGTAAAATCTCTGCTTAAGAGCAATTTTGTACAAAGAACTTTAACCACTCTTATATTAGGTTCATTCTCTATTTTTATACTATTGCAGGGATATCCTTATGGGCATATTTATATAGGAATCTTTTTTTTAGGAGCACTTCTTGAGTGGGGATATCTTATTTTTTCTGCTCGGTCCATTTGGTTTTTAAGGCTAATCTGGCTTATTCCTGGAATTTTTTTTATCCTTTGTTCTAGTGTTGGGTTGAGTTCTCTTTTATATGAAAATGCCAATGTTTTTGTAGGAGTGCTTTTGCTTGTATGGTCGACTGATATAGGGGCTTATCTATTTGGCAGATGGTTAAAGGGGCCCAAATTAGCTCCTACGATTAGCCCCAATAAAACATGGTCAGGAGCCATTGGTGGTATTCTGATGTGTTTAAGCGTAGCAACCATTTTTGCACAGTTGAATACTTCTGCGTATATCCAAACACTTCCTTGGTATGCAATTCTTATTTCGATCATCTCTCAACTTGGTGATCTTTTTGAATCCTGGATTAAACGTAAACTTGGCGTTAAGGATTCTGGACGTATTATACCAGGACATGGTGGAATTTTAGATAGGCTAGATAGTATTCTTACCATTGGTTTTGGGTATTTTTGTATAAGGCTATTTTGGTGAATGATAGTTGATCTTAAGAAATGGTTGCGTGGTTCGTGGCAAATTAATCGAGAAATTCGTGATCTTGAGCATCAAGTCTTGGGGCACTTTGAGGGGCTTTTAACATTTATAGATGATGAATTTAATAACCTTGCCGCTCATGAAGAGGGGGAGACAACTTTTGGCACGCATCATGGGCTTGCAACGTCAAATCTTATTTATCATTTTCCATCGCTCTCTGTTGCTAAAGTTTTATTTCACAATCGTCGCTATTTTCATGATCTAGATTTACGTTTAGGTTTTTGGAAAGTAGAGCATCACTGCGGTTCAGATCGTTATGTTGGACGTTTTACAGTGCAGTCTGAGCGACGCTTAGACGTTGATTGGTCCATTAAAGGCCCCAATAAGAAATTAGAGATTAAGACTGTTCTCACACGGATTAAAAGTGAAGAATAATAAGAACAGCTTTAAGAGCATAGGTCCTCAAGCTATAGTTTAAAACTATTATAATGATTAAGTATAGCTATACTTACATGAGTATAAGGTTTGAGGCGAGAACAGATATTTAACTTCTTTAAACTAAGTTAAATACAAAAATAAATAAACGTGTTGAATATATACTTAGTCTAATATCTATATTTATAATAAAATATATATAGATGAGGATTAATGTTACTTAATTCCTTCTCAAAATCAATTTTGTACTTTTCCCTAAGTTGCCTTGCTATGATTATATTTTTTGTCCAAAAAATAAATTTTATCATGATTTTACTTGAAAGAAATATATAAAGTGGATGGGTTATTATACGAATTAATTTCTTTTTACCCGAAAGGTAGGGTAGATATGATAAATAAATTTTGTATGATATGCGGAGTTCGTTCATAGTTTGCACTATCATCTCTGTATTCCATAACTCTTCCCATTTTCTTAAATTATTTTCAGAGAATAAGCGAGAGGCTAGTAAAAAATGAGTAACATAAGGTTGAGTTTCTGGCCCAAGATTTATATCCTCTTTTCCTTTTTCGTATAGTTCAAGAATATCTATGCGTAAGGTATCATAAGTCGTAAAAATGTTGTCTTGTATAAAGATAAGATCATAAGGAGGAATTTGATCTAATCTCACTATTGTAAGTGCTTTATCAATATTAAAAAGAGTAATGAGTTGCTGGTACTTAAAATTCATATTGGAAACAGTTAAACAGGCAACGAGTTTTGAGTAACACTTTTCATTATTTGATCTTATAATAATATGATTGTATAGGTTCTCACGATCTGCAACTGTTACAAAAACAGATTTGAATTCTAGGTGCTTATTGAGTTTTCTCCATCGATTTTTAATTAAATATCTGGAGGCATAGAGTTGAGATGTGTAATAGGCATCATAAAACATTATTTGTGAGAAAAAATCTCTAATTTTTTTAAGAAGCTTAATACTAAACCAGCCACAATACTGTCCTATAAAGTGAGGGGATTCTAATCAAGCTGAGGCAACTTCTCATATTAAAAAGAGAAGATTTAAATGGCGGAGGGGATGGGATTCGAACCCACGATACGGAATTACCCGTATAACGGTTTAGCAAACCGCCGCCTTCAGCCTCTCGGCCACCCCTCCATAATGAGTTATATGTTTAGTACCGAGAGTTCACGTCAATGTCAACGTTAAGTTGTATTATTGATAGAATTAAAATATTTGTGAGAATATTGCACTTAATAAAAAAAAACTTATTCTTGTACACTTTTCTATTGATAAATGTAACTGTTTATGATAGAGTATAAGTATAAGCTTAGAGATAAGCTCTAAGCTTTAGATTTAAAACGTTTTACATCTGTCCAACATTATTAGAAAAAGCCCTCTGAGAAGAGGGGGGCTCGGACTCCAGAAAGACTAAAGACCTTATTCTTGAAGGATGAGCTTATAACCTTAAATTTGGGGAATGCCCCCGTATGTCTAATGATTGGGCATACTGTTGGTGAGAAATCTTTGGTGGTTATTGTCGACAGCCTCAAAGGTTTTCACGGCAAAGTGTGAGGTAAAAAAGCAAGAGCTTTTGTTGTTTTCAGCGTTCTAGAAGCTGGAAGTAGGATTTTTCTAACAGATGATTGGGCAGATAGAAGAAGATAGGGGAGATGTTTGTCTTCCTTTCAAGGGGTATCCTTCATTTATCATGAGTGAAGGGTCACTTTAAGAAGGCAGCGTCTTCCTTTCTCTTCTTTGAAAGGAAAGAGGAAGGCCCAAAATATTAAGAATAAAAAAGAACAAAGATAAATAGGATGTTTAAATGTCATTAGATATGTCTGGGAATAAAGGATCGCCAATAGAGCGTCAATTAGAAGAGAGAGCTTTATGTGAAGAAGAGCAGGGGATTATAGATGCGCTGGAGCGTTATTTGAGTCGTCGGTGTCCTCAACCACCCCCTCTCATGCCGTGGATGATGTGGTAAATGAGAAGATTACAGCTGTCAGTTTGTAGGAAGAAGATGATGGGTATTTTTGAACTACCAATCCTAAAGCGAAAATTTTAGAGTTTTTGTTGGGTGTGAAAGTTTTAGACAGCCATGGGCTGATGAGAGATCAAGAAGAGAAATAGGAAAGAAGGGAGTTTAGTGGAAGAGGGGAAGAATTGAGGGGAAGTTAGTTGATCATTTCTTCTCATTGGCGAGAGGTAGTGATCCAAGAAAAGATAAAAGGTTGAGAGAGATATTTTCTATCTTTGAAATCTTGTATAGATTCTCGTTCTTAAGGAAACGACAAAAAGGGGAAGGTACAACATTGTTGTTGTATTTAGTGAAGATAGGGGTGATAGCCGTCATAATTCCTGATTCTATTTAAAAACCGCGACTTAATTATCCACTTAATATGAAGATGAGTTTGTTGAAGATAGTATTGCGTTTCTTGGTCAATCTTGATGTGTGTATGAAAATTAAAATATTTTAAAATTAGGTAACTTCTTCACTTTTCATCTTTAATTTTCCAATATATATGTCCTGGCGGATACCCTTCCTCAACGGTTGGTAGACGAGAAAATTTCAGATCAAGTAAGTCGCATGTTTCTTGCATGGCTTCTGTTAAATTATTGTTTAATTCCGCTTGTATCTTTTCATCTTCATGATAAATCATAAACCTCTCGAGCGTACCATGACCTTTCATAAGAAGTTGATAATAAGAACGGGCTGCATTTAAAAGAGTTTCAGAAGATCTCTTATTGTTTGTTAGATCTGTAAGAATTTTTTCAATGTCTTTTATGTAACTGCAACCGTTATTTTTTTTTAATATTACCAAGTGTTTTTTGAGCAAGAATCTTAACCTTGCTAATTTTTCGTTAATATCTGCAACTTCAATACGCTTGAAATGCCCAGAATGACCACGATCATCAGGTGGGTATAAGTCCCATACTTGGCCACTAGCAATCTGCACAAAAGTCCCAATAAGCGGGGTCTCAATGCTAACTCTTGCTGCTTTCCCTAATTCAATTTGTTTATTCATCCATTGAGAAAGGAGTTCATAGTCTTCTTCACGATGGATAAGTGTTTCTGTCCAAGTATCATTAAAGTTTTCAATGTAAATCTTGAATGCTCCCGTAAGAGTCGTCATATCTGGCCAGATTAAATGCCATATCAATTTACTCTCATTATGAACAAACCATTTATCTCGAGTATTATAGAAAATTTTCTCCTTTGGAGCACATATTTCTTTTGCTATCCCTTCGTTAATCTGTTCGCTGAGCCATTTAAGAAAATCATTGAATCTTCTCTCACTTTGAAAGCCATGTATCTCTTCCCAAGGGCATACTTCCATAGAGTTCAATAACTCTGTGAAGCATATTTGCTGTATAACTGGTCTATTGTTCCGGTTTTTGTGCAATCTTACTGTTTCAATAAGGGAGCACCCTTTGTTGATTTGCTTTGATTTATGAGAAGGCTTGCAGAATATTTTGCGTAAGATATTGAGATTTGCTAATTGAGAACGTATAATATGATAACATAATATGGACAATTTTCTGTATAAATCCATTTTCTTCTGATCTCTTTCTTATTGCTGCTTCCATAATCTGGTTCTTAGTCTGAAACAACGATCTTCTACCTTAATCTACGGTTGTATTTGGGCGTTCATACTCAGAGGCATCATAGATACTTAAAAATTTTTCATTTAAAGATATTTTTTCTTTAGTCATTATCATGAGCTTTCCTTTTATAAGGAACCCTTCGTTCTCTTTGATTCTCTACATATTCATTAAAAATCTAACAAGCTATGATACATTTTTGAAATTTAGCATTAAAATTAAACGGAGAATTTTTTAAAAGCAATATACAGAAAAAACATAATAAAAAAAATGGCGGATGGGGTGGGATTCGAACCCACGAAGAGCTTACACCCTTGCCGGTTTTCAAGACCGGTGCCTTCAACCGCTCGGCCACCCATCCAATTGATCTCCCTTAGATAACGGGTATTGGAGAACACGTCAAGCTTAACCAGCTGAATTGGAATATAAATAATAAATAAGCTTATTCAGCTGCCTTATTTCCCAGGACTTTTTGCGCAAGAGCTGCCTCTAAAAAAGCATCAATATCTCCATCTAGCACACCTTGTGCATTCCCTTTTTCAACTCCTGTGCGTAAATCTTTAACCATTTGATAAGGCTGCAACACATAAGAGCGAATCTGGTGACCCCACCCAATATCTGCTTTAGAGGCATTTTGAGATTGAGCTGCTTCTTCTCTCTTCTTAAGTTCTAACTCATAAAGTCGTGCACGAAGCATGTCATAAGCTTGAGCACGGTTACGATGTTGTGAACGATCATTCTGGCACTGAACAGCAATTCCTGTTGGAATATGAGTAATGCGAATTGCACTTTCTGTCTTATTCACGTGCTGGCCACCAGCTCCTGAAGCTCGATAAGTATCAATTCTTAAATCTTTCTCTTCAATCGTGATATCAATTGAATTATCAATAACAGGATAGACCCATATGGATGCAAAACTTGTGTGGCGTCTAGCATTTGAATCAAAGGGAGAAATACGAACAAGGCGATGGACGCCACTTTCTGATTTAAGCCAACCATAGGCTTGATGCCCCATTACTTTAAAGGTGCAAGATTTTATCCCTGCCTCTTCGCCAGAGATTTCTTCCATCCATTCAAGTTTGAATTTATGACTCTCAGCCCAGCGTATATACATGCGTTGAAGAATTAGCGCCCAATCTTGCGCTTCAGTACCACCAGCACCAGCATGAATTTCAATAAAGCAGTCATTAGCATCAGCCTCACCTGAAAGCAGACTTTCAAGCCTAAGTCTTTCAGTCGTTACTTCTAATTTGGTAAGAGTTGCTTCTGTTTCATGCAGAAGTGATTCTTCACCTTCAAGTTCGGCAAGTTCCAAGAGCCCAATAGTATTTTCTAATTCAAGTTCAAGTGATTCTATGCGTTTAAGAGAAAAAGCTAAAGATTCACGTTCTCGCAAGATTTTTTGCGCATTCTCGGGATTATCCCATAGTTGAGGGTCTTCAGCTTGTTGATTCAGAGAATCAAGCTTTTTTAGCGTTGCATCCCAGTCAAAGATGCCTCCTTAGAATACTGATAATTTGTTTTATATTATCAACCTTAGCTTGAATTTCGGTACGCATATATTTTCCTTTAATTTTTTTAAGTGTTATTACTATAAAAATTTAATATTAGTTTACAATCCATAATTTTAATACAAGCCATCAGTTTTAGATTCTATCATACTTTGAGTCGAAGAATGCGGTTCTTGAGAACTATTTTCTCGTATCTCTAGGCTAGATAAGTCTGTCTCAGATTTGAAAGCTTCAAAAATAATATTCTGGCCATTTCCATGTGTAGGCTGGCCCGTAGATACATCAACACGTACAAGCTTTATACCTGGCGGCACGCGAAATGGTTGGGCAGGTTTATTTTTTAGAGTTTTTTTCATAAATTCTAAAAATATTGGAGCAGCAGCACGAGCTCCACTTTCATGTAGTCCGAGCGTGGTATGCGAGTCAAATCCTACATAAATACCTACCACGAGATTAGGGGTAAAACCAACAAACCAAGCATTACGAAATTCATTTGTTGTGCCTGTTTTTCCTGCAATTGGACATTTTAATTCTAGAAGAGTTTTAGCAGTTCCTCTTTCTACAACCCCTTGCAAAAGCGAGATCATTTGATAAGCACTTGCGGGATCAGTGACGAGAGGGCGCTCATCTTGAAGAGTTGGAATTTCCGATCCTAACGCTAGTTTACTATCGCAACCTCTGCACTGTACAAATTGGTTTGTTAGAAGGGTTTTTCCATAGCGATCTTGAACACGATCAAGAAGAGTAGGAACGATTTTTTTACCGCCATTAGCGATCATGCCATAGGCAGCAGTTAATCGAAGTAAAGTTGTTTCGCTTGCTCCTAATACCACAGCTAATTGAGCTGGCATTTTATCCGTGATATTAAATCGTTGAGCAATATTAATAACATTCTTTATGCCAATAATATCGTGTGTAAGATGAATAGTGACAGCATTACGAGAAAGTTCAAAAGCACGCCTTAAACTTAAAGGACCCATAAATTTTTCATCATAATTTCGAGGGCGCCAAATGCCTAAATTCTTGCCAAGATTTATGGAAAAAGGGACATCTTGCACAATCATAGAACCGTGCAACCCTTTTTCAATTCCTGCTAGATAGACAAAAGGTTTAATTGTTGAGCCAATTTGTCTCCAAGCTTGAGTTGCTCTATTAAATTGACTGCTTTTGAAGCTATAGCCACCTTGTAAAGCAAGGACACGCCCTGAATGAGGATCCATGACAATGATTCCTCCTGACACGTTAGGAATTTGACAAAGCTTAAAAAAATCGTTGTTCTTCGTATTCTTTGTGTTTGAAATCCTATCTACTAGAATTACATCACCGAGTTTTAAAACATCTTTAGGGTGGGCGATGATAGGACCGAGCATATTTTCATTAATATAGCGGCGTGCCCATTTTAATTCCGAAAGAGGAATGCGTCCTATGGAGCCATCTAATAAACCAATTAATGCAAACTCTGAGCTTAATTCAAGAACGACTGCAATAATCCACTGGCCATGGCCGAGAGGAAGTTTAATTTCTTGAAGTTTAGGAATCCAGGCTGCTGATTTATTAATAGAAAAAGATTTAGGAATTGCTCTCTTAGAAGGGGGTAAGGAAAGATTTGTGAGAGGCCCACGCCAACCGTGCCGACGATCATAAGCAATAAGCCCTTCTTTAAGAGATTCTCGAGCTGCTTTTTGGTATTCTACATTCAGTGAAGTTCTAACAACTAACCCATCTTTATAAAGTGATTTTTCACCAAATTTTTCAACAAGCTCGCGTCTGACTTCTTCTGAAAAATAGTTTGCATAGACAGTCTCTGAATCTTTTCGATCAGTAATAATTAAAGGTTCAAATTTAGCTTTTTGAGCATCTTTCTCTAGGATATATTTATCTTCTAACATTCTTTGAAGAACATAGTTTCTTCGAGCTTTTGCTGCTTCAGGGTTTCTTTTAGGGTTATAATTATTAGGAGCTTTCGGAAGTGCGGCTAAAAAGGCAATTTCGGCCAGCGAAAGCTCAGAAAGGCCTTTATTAAAGTAATTTACCGCAGCTGCCGCAATACCATAAGATCCATTTCCTAGATAAATTTGGTTCAAATATAACTCAAGAATGTGGTCTTTAGAGTAAGCGCTTTCAAGACGAAAAGCCAAGATAGCCTCTTTTATTTTTCTTTCATAAGAAACCTGATTAGCTATATCAGTTAGTAAGAAATTCTTGGCAACTTGTTGGGTTATTGTTGAAGCGCCATAAGGACGCTTTGAAAAGGCAGCATGGGTAATATTGTGTGCAGTAGCAGAGAGAATACTTGGAATATCAATTCCTGAATGATAATAAAAGTTCTTATCTTCTGCTGATAAAAATGCTTTAATAATAAGCTTAGGAATTGCTTCAAGTGGAACAAAAATTCTTTTTTCATAGGCATATTCAGCAAACATACGGCCATCTTGGGCGTAAAGCCGGGTAACAACATCAGGTTTGTAATGAGCGAGATGTTGATAATTAGGAAGTCCTATTCCGAAATAGTAAAAAATAGCAAGTGCTCCACTTCCTATAAGAGTAAGAGAAAGAAAACAATAGCTAAAAATAGTTCCTAAATAACGAAACAAATTAATACCTTTATAGATTTTATAAAACTTTTTCATGAGAAAATATAGAAAAAGAAAGCCTCTCTAGATGAGAGGCTTCTTATAGGTCTTATTTATTATCAGCAATCTCTGGATCTGCTGTCTTTTTCTTTTGAGTTTTTGCAGGCTTTTCTTCGTTTGCGTCTAATGCTTGTTTAGAAGCTTTCTTTTCTTTAGGTTTTTCTTCTTTTGATTTCTCTTTTACCTTATCAAAAGCAGCCCCAAGAATATCTCCTAAGCTTGCTCCGCTATCTGCTGAACCATAAGTTGCCATAGCTTCTTTCTCTTCAGCTATTTCTCGTCCTTTGATGGATAGGCTAATGCGTCGAGTGGAGCGATCAATATTAATAATTTTTGCATCAACCTTTTCTCCTACAGCGAAGCGATCAGAACGCTGTTCTGCCCGTTCTTTTGATAAGTCAGTTTTGCGTATAAAACCTTCGATGCCTTCACCAATTCTGACTTCAATACCAGCTTCTTGAATAGCCGTGACTTCACAAGTGACAATATCATTCTGCTTCAGAGCCGATAAACCTTCAGCAAAAGGATCTACTGTAAGTTGTTTTACCCCCAGAGAGATACGTTCTTTTTCAGGGTCGACTTCAAGTACTTTTACTGTGATTTTTTCACCTTTTTTGTAGCTTTTGATTGCTTCATCAGAGGGTTCTGACCATGAAAGATCGGACATATGAACCATCCCATCAAGATCTCCTGAGACCGCGACAAAAAGACCAAATTCAGTAATATTACGAATTTCACTTTCGAATTCGGAACCAACAGGGTACTTTTCTGCAACAGTTGCCCATGGATTTTCTTGGCATTGTTTAATTCCAAGAGCTATTCTACGTTTACTGGAGTCAACTTCTAAAACCATAACTTCTACGTTTTGTCCAACAGAGAGAAGTTTTGAAGGATGGACATTCTTCTTTATCCAGCTCATTTCAGAAACATGGACAAGACCTTCAATTCCTGGCTCAAGTTCAACAAAAGCACCATAATCAGCAATATTTGTGACTGTTCCTGAGAGTTTTGCATGAAGCGGGAATTTAGCTTCAATATTTTGCCAAGGATCACTTTCAAGTTGTTTCATCCCCAGTGAGATACGATGGGTATCTTTATTGTAGCGAATAATTTGAACTTTCACATTTTGTCCTACTTGGAGCATTTCAGATGGGTGAGAGATACGACGCCATGAGATATCTGTTACATGGAGTAACCCATCAATACCACCAAGATCAATGAAGGCACCATAATCAGTTATATTTTTTACAATACCTTCAACAATTTTACCTTCTTCCATGTTAGAAAGAAGCTCAGATCTTGCTTCGGTTCTTGTCTCTTCTAAAATAGCGCGACGAGAGACAACAATATTGCCACGCGTACGATCCATTTTTAAAATAACAAAAGGTTGTTCTATTCCCATTAGAGGACTTATATCTTTAATAGGACGGATATCTAATTGGCTTCCTGGTAAGAAAGCAACAGCACCTCCTAAATCTACTGTAAATCCACCTTTAACACGTCCAAAAAGAACACCATTAACTTGTTGTCCTGCCTTGTGGGAGCGTTCTAGTTCAAGCCAAGCAGCTTCTCTGCGAGCCTTTTCATGACTGAGAACGATAAGACCGTCTTTATCTTCCATGCGTTCGACATAGACCTCAACACGATCTCCAGCCTTAACGCGTGGTTCTTTTGCTGCTGTTGCGAATTCACGTAAAGGAACGCGTCCTTCTGATTTTAGACCAACATCTATGATTGCATAATCATTAGAAATAGTAATAACAGAGCCTTTAATTACTTTACCAACAATATCAACAGAACCTTCAGGTGTTTCATCTAAAAGCGCTGCAAAGCTCTCTATTTCTTGGTTTGGGGTTGCTAAATTTATAGTCATAAAAACTAAATCCTTTCTTAAATAAGCTACCTAAAGGTAAATATTTTCCCGTTTCTAACGTACTTACTTCTTTAGGTGCCGCTCAATAACAGTAATTGACTGTTTGAGCACATCATCAGGTGATAGATGTGAGCTGTCAATGACATAAGCATCTTTAGCAACTTGAAGAGGTGCTTGTTGCCTACTTTTATCTCTTAAGTCTCTATCCATCATATTCTGAATGATTGCGGTATGTATACTCTTGATCCCTCTCTCTTGCAACTCTTTAAGCCGTCTTTGTGCACGAACTTCAAGTTCTGCTGTGATATAGAATTTAATATCGGCTTGAGGACAGACTAAAGTACCAATATCTCGGCCATCTAAAACAACACCATTAAAGCCAGGTTGGGGCGTATTAGCAAATTTATGTTGAAAATCTAAGAGAGCTTGGCGAACCTCTGGAAGAGCAGCTACCTTGGAAGCCAAGTTACCAATTTCTTCCGAACGCAAATGTTTATTCTTTAAATCGTCTAGAGAGATAGTAGATGCAAGTGCTGCAATTTTATCTATATCATCCAAATCTACGTTATTTTCTAGTACCTTTGAGGCTAAAGCTCGATATAAAAGCCCAGTTTCTAAATGAGCTAAATTATAATGTAAAGCAATGCCTCTAGCGACTGTGCCTTTACCTGCGCCAGCCGGCCCATCAATTGCAATAATCATCAAACGCTCCTTAAAAGTTTGATCAAAGCATATATAAGAAACTTATGAAGGTAAACTGATGATGTTATAGGATAAAAAAAACCTTTGACACGTGCTTGCATTCATGGCAAGCCGATGTTGAGTATTTTAACAGTAATTAAAGGGAGAAGTGTTTTGAAACCAGAGTGGGGAGCAAAAAGAATCTGTCGTAAGTGTTCTGCACACTTCTATGATCTCCAAAAAGACATATTTGAATGTCCTAAGTGCAATACAAGTTACTCTCAAGATGATTTTCAAATCAAAAATTTAAGGACGGAAACTGGTAAGGGTAAAAAGAAAGTTGATAAAGTTACTCTTGAAGAGAACCTAGATATGATAGATGTAGGTTTAGGACAAGAAATTGATGATGGCGATTTGCTTGAAGATGCTGATGAATTAAGTGATGAAAATGTTTCTGAAGTAATTGATCGCGATGATGAAGAGTAAATCTTAATTATAAGCGAACATTATATCTGAAGATTCATAACTTAAAATCAATTGACTGGATCAGTTAAGGTTTTACTGATATAACCTTGAGTAATGTTATTGTTGGGAGATAGTTTAACGGTAGAACTCTCGGCTCTGGACCGAGCAGTCCTGGTTCGAATCCAGGTCTCCCAGCCAATAAGAATTCCGCGTATGTGATAGTCTCCTAAGTGTAGAGAAATATAGTGATTGCATGGCCTAAAGATGTGTTAGTGTTAGCTCTGGCTTTTTTGCTGTCTTGGATTATTACACAACTTATGATATTTCTTAATATTCAAGATATCCCTGTTGAGCGTTCATCACATAAAAAAATTACACCGCGGGCTGGAGGTGTAGGTCTGTTGATTGGATTTTATGCAAGTGTGATAGTTCAAGGATTTTCTCAATTACCTTTTTATGAAGACTGGATTTCTTTGATTCTTTTATTGTGTAGTGCAGCTGTAATGGGGATTATAGGACTTCTAGATGATATCAAAGGAACAAGTCCTATTTTTAGGCTCTTAATTCAAATGGGAACAGCATGGTTTCTTGTAAGGTGCTTAGGCGCTTTTCAAACTATTCCTCTTCCATATTTTGGAGAAATTAATTTGGGGCCTTGTAGCCTACTAATTTCTATTTTATGGATTGTTGGTTTTACGAATGCTTTCAATTTTATGGATGGTTTGAATGGGATGGCAGGACTAACAACTATAATTTCAAGTATATTTTTATCAATTTTAACATATATTAATCATTCAGATTTCCAAATTCATTGGATTCTTGCAAGTGCCACATTTGGCTTTTTGATATTTAATTTTCCTAAAGCTAAAATTTTTCTAGGGGATGTTGGAAGCTTTTTCCTTGGTTTTTTCTTTTCTGCTTGGAGTTTACTTGCTTTACGCCCTGCCTATGGAAAATTCTCGATTTGGGTGGTTCCACTTTTATTTTTTATATATATTTATGATGTAATTTTTACTTGTATTCGAAGGGGGTTTAAGGGAAAAAGCTTTCTTGAGGCTCATTGTGAGCACCTTTATCAGCTTTTAAGTCGAACTGGTTGGAGCCATATTAAGGTTACAAGCATATATGCATTGATTTTTGTTACTCAAGGAATTTCAGCTCTTTTTATGATATCTAAACCACCAGAGATACATCTTCTTTTCTTTGTTCCTTTCTTGATGGGAGCTATCCCATTTACCTGGTGGATCCTTTCGAAAGCTCGTAAAGCGGGAGTTTCTTTTTAAAGTGAAAAATACGATAATTTCACTCGATAAGATCTCTTACCAAAAAGGCGACGTTACTATTTTACATGATGTATCATTGGCAATATTGGCAAAAGAGTTAGTGACTGTCATTGGTCCTAATGGTGCTGGAAAAACGACTCTTCTAAAGGTTATATTAGGATTGCTTACCCCGACAGGCGGCAAGATTACTAAGCTATCTGCTTTAAAAATTGGCTATATGCCACAAAAGCTGCACATGGATCCAAGCCTTCCGATAACCGTGAAGCGATTCTTAGAATTTTCTCGTTATCAAGATGCGTTACACGAAGTTGTCACTGCCGTAGGTATTGATAAGCTTTTAGAAAAATCTATCCATATTTTATCAGGTGGAGAACTTCAGCGTATCTTATTAGCCCGGGCATTATTAGGAAAACCAGATCTTCTGGTGCTTGATGAACCTCTTCAAGGAGTAGATATCAATGGGCAAGTTTCACTCTATAAATTGATCTATGAAGTTCGACAAATATTAGGTTGTGCTGTTCTTCTTGTGTCTCATGATTTACATTTTGTCCATGCTGCAAGTGATAAAGTAATTTGCTTAAATCATCACATATGTTGTGCAGGCAAACCAGAAGAGGTTAAAAAGCATCCGAATTATCAGTCACTTTTTTCAAGCTATGGTCCTGAAATTTTAGCACCTTACGCCCATAGTCATAATCACAGTCATGACATAGATAATAAAAGAGATGATTATAATGAGTAAATTTCTTATAAACGCTTTTGCATTGGGTGGACTTTTCTCTTTAATTGCAGGTCCTTTGGGGGCAATTATTGTCTGGAGACGCTTAGCATTTTTTGGAGATACTCTTTCTCATGGCGCTCTATTGGGGTTTAGCTTGAGCTTAATTTTTAATTTACATCCCATTATTGGAATTTTTCTAATTGCAGTTATTTTGGCTATTTTTTTAGGGTATTCATCAAATTCTCCAGGTCTTGCCACTGAAACGAGGTTAGCAATACTTTCACCTGGGTTGCTCTCCCTAGGAATGATATGTTTTTCCTTTTTTAAAGGAATACGATTTAATTTAGAAGGGTATTTATTTGGAGATATTCTTGCGGTTAGCTATCAAGATTTAGTATTACTCTTGGTTGGTGAAATCATTGTCTTAGGATTTTTATTGAAGCAATGGAGAGCTCTTATTAATATTTGTATTAGTGAAGATCTAGCAACTGTAGAGGGATATAATGTTCCAAGAGTTCGTATTTTATTCCTTTTCATTTTAGCTCTTTTTATTGCGCTTACAGTTAAAATTATGGGAGTGTTATTAATGACAGCCTTATTAATTTTACCTGCTGTGCTTGCAAGAAATTTCTCTAAGACGCCAGAGATGATGGCAATGTTAGCTATTGGTGCTAGCATCTTAATGATTATTATTGGTTTATTTATTTCGAATGCATATGATATTGCAGCGGCACCTGCTATTGTAGTTACAGGTGTCAGTATAATAATGAGCATAGAATTATTTAGGCGTGTTCGAGATAGCTATAAATGACAATAAATTGGCTCAATAAAGCAACTTTTCTTAATAAAATTTCAGATGATGTGGGTTTTACCTGGAAAAATATTGATCAAATTTTTGATAAAATTCATTCTGAAGCCCGAGAAGTGAAAGAAGCTCTTTTACAGCAGGAGGGATCTCATCGAATTGTTGAGGAAATTGGTGACTTAATGTTTTCTGTGGTTGCATTAGCTTATTTTTTAAAGATAGATTCCGAACACGCTTTTATGTATAGCATCACTAAATATGAGAAGAGATTTGAAGCTGTTTTAAAAATTTTTGAAGAAAAAGGCATTACTTTAGGTAATAATCTTTCAACAGAATTTTTACTTGAGGTTTGGGAGGAAGCTAAGGCAAGAATAAGTAAATGTGGTGCCGCCGGAGAGGATTGAACTCTCGACCTCACCCTTACCAAGGGTGTGCTCTACCACTGAGCTACGACGGCTTTAAACTAAACTAGGTTTAACTTAACCTTAAGAGAGTTGCAAGTAGGGCAATGCACAACATGCAAAAAAAATTGAATAAAGAAAATCAAGGTCGATTAGCTCAAGCTTTGCGTATTAATTTATTAAAGCGCAAAGCACAGCAACGGTCACGTATCAATGTTAGCGTACATAAGCAACAAGAAGGTGTTTTCTATCAGCAAACTGATCGTGGCTTCCTTGTAAATATACGCTTAACACCCAATTCAAAGCATGATGAAATAGGAGGAATATATCTCTCTCCAGAAGGCCAAGCATATCTTAAAGTCAGTGTAAGAGCCATACCCGAAGATGGCCAAGCAAACGTTGCTCTTATTTGCTTGATCGCATCTGAATTGCGTTTTCCAAAGACCCATATAGTTTTAGTTAAAGGTGAATTGAGCCGACTTAAAACCTTGCTTTTTCAAGTAAATGATGTACAAATTTTAAGTCAGAAACTTAAAAATTTAATCAATTAGCTATGCAGCAATGGATAATGAGGAGAGAAACTTTTGCCTTTGTGTGAGATCAATTCTTTAAAATCACTTAAAAATAATAAAAATAGATTGATGGGATTGGACGTCGGTACAAAAACTATTGGTCTGGCACTCTCAGATACTACTTGGACAATAGCGACACCTTTACAGACTCTCGAAAGGAAAAAATTTAAACAAGATATTACTGAATTAAAAACTATTATGGATAAGTATTATGTGAGTGGTTTGGTTATAGGATTTCCTAAAAATATGGATGGTTCAGAAGGTCCACGCTGCCAATCCATAAAACAATTTTCATATAATTTACTAACAGAAATAGATATTCATATTAGTTTTTGGGATGAACGGCTTTCTACAGTGGCTGTAACGCGAGCACTTTTAGAGGCCGATGTATCGCGTAAGCGCCGGCAAGAAGTTGTTGATAAAATGGCAGCTAGCTATATTTTACAAGGTGTATTAGATACATTGACAAGGTAAGAGTGGAAGACCAGCAACCTAACCCACAAAGAATAATGCTACGGCTGCTTCTTTCCAGATCTGACCGGGTTTGCAAACTTAGTGTCTAGGGCTGATCTTCCAGAGGGACTATAAAAGATTACCAATAAATTATGCAAGAGATTTATCTTTCCAACTATTTCGAAAAGTGTTAACGAGCTTTTGTGATTCTTCTAAATCTTCTGGTGTATTGACTTCAAACGGAACAGCATCAACAATACGAACATCAATACGTAGCCCTATTTCAAGGGCTCTTAATTGTTCTAGTTTCTCAGCGAGCTCAAGTGAAGAAGGGGGGTGATGAACGAATGTTTTGAGAGCCTGGCGGCGATAACTGTAAAGGCCTATATGATGATAATGTGTTATGGCTCTATGAGGAATGACAGAACGACTAAAATAAAGAGCTTGCTGTATATTGGGATTTTTCCCTTCAACCATGGCTATTTTTGCTATACTTGGGTTATTTTTGCGCTCTTCATCCTCTAGTTTAACGGCTAATGTTGCAATATCTACATTTTCATTTTGGAGGGGTTCAAACGAATATTTAATCACCTGAGGATCAATAAAAGGCATATCACCTTGCAGGTTAATGATAACATCGTAATTTTCCTCAGGATCAATGATGGTTGCTGCGGCGTAAACTCGGTCTGATCCTGAAGGAAGAGTAGGATCAGTCAAACAAACTTCGCCACCAGCGTCTTTAACGAGTGAGGCAATTTTCTCGTCATCACATGCGACAATAACGCGTCCTATATTAGCTTCTAAACCACGCTCTAAAACATGTAATATGAGAGGTTTATCACCAATTAAAGCTAGAGGTTTTTGAGGTAACCTTGAGGCTGAAAGGCGTGCAGGGATAATAATAAGTGGATTCATTTTTTCCTCTAAACCCATTTTGAAACATAGCCTTGATCTGGCTGGACACCATTACAAAGACTATAGATTACTTCATCAGGCGTTTTTGCAATTGTAAAGAGGTTTTGATCAATTTCTCGCACAAAACCATCTTCAATCATACGTTTGAAGTGTATTTGGAAAACTATCGACCAATATCCATCAATATCTAGGAAAATGATCTTCTTATGATGAAGTCCAATTTGTTTCCAAGTCATAATTTCAAAGGTCTCATCCAAAGTTCCAATTCCGCCAGGTAGAATGACAAACGCTTCAGATTTTTCGAACATAAGTTGCTTACGTTCGTGCATCGTCTCAACGACTATAATTTCATGAAGATTTTCATTAATACCTTCTCTTGTGCTAATAAGTGTTGTTGAAATTCCAATAGCGCTTCCTCCTGCTTCTAAGGCAGCATTAGAAACAAGCCCCATAAGTCCCATGCGCCCACCACCATACACCAACTTAATATTATTTTTTGCGAGAAGTGTTCCTACTTCTTTCGCGGCAAGTTGGTATTTTTCAGAAAGTCCATTAAAAGAACTGCAGTACACACACGCCGACTTAACAAATTCCACTATAAATCTCCTCCCTGTAGTTAAGGAATAAATTTGCCATTACTCAAGAATGCATGCAAGCTCAATTAGCATGAAAAGGCAGCATTTTCTAGTAGGGAATGTAAGCCAAAAGAACGTACTTTGAAGAAGGAAATAAATTACAAACGTTAGCACTGCATTGTTAGTGATGAATTTGCATCTAAGCAGATGGATTTCTAATTACTTGGCCTTTACTTTTACCTTTATCTCCTAATAAATACACGACAGAGAACTCTTCATCTTTCTGACATTTTATACCTGCATTTAGCATATCTGTGCGTAGCTTAGGAGGAAATTCAGTCTGACATAAGAACGAAAAAGGAGCAAGTTTACGAGCAATAATGCCATGTACTGCATATGCTCCAAATTTAGCAGCTATAATTTTACTTAAGGTTTCATCAGTTGGAGAAGGCAAGCCACCATAATAACTTCCTTTTGCCCATAATTGTAACATTCGAGTTGCCTCAGTATCTATGTCCGAATCTGAAAAATATTCGCGGTAATTCAAAGATATTTCTTCATAGATTTTTTTATCTGCATTTTTACCACCATTTCCATGTAAACTATGTATCGCAATCTTAGCAGAAGGAAGATATTGGGAGATGTATGTTGCGATATTTGAAGCAAGTTTTATGCGACGATGGTTCAATTTTTCCTCAATTAATCCCGTAGGCCTTCCCAAGGCAGGCCATATATAATCATCTTCATCACTATCTCCTATTGCAAGTAAGAATGTAACAGGGACTTGCGTAGGGCTTAAGAATTCTTCAACAAGAGTTTCTAGATGAGGAACATGCTTAGATAATAAGCTTTCCCTAGCTGATACTAAGAAATATTCTTCCGGGTTTTCTGAATTTAAAGATGAAAAATTTACCGGAGGACAGACGAATAACACGAAATTAATTCCTCCTGTCCTATCTATGCTTTTTAAAACATTATTGATAAATTCCTCTTTATAAAATGTATTAAGCTCCATATGCCCTGGTGTTTTACAAGAGTTTTCTCTCCATTGAAGAAGTGCAATATATACTTGTGCTGCCTTTGCATAAGCTTCTTCAGAATAACCTAAGAATTTGCTTTTAAAAATGGTGTTTATATAACTTAAAGTGTCTTCAAAAACTTTAGCAGTATCTCTTGCTACTCCTAATCTTTTACGCATTTTTTTGGTATGGGGGATAGAGTTCAGTAATCTCATGAGTTGGTCAGATTGTATAGAAAAGGACGGACTTATTTCATAATCTTTTTTAAGATCTTCAAGGGTTGATTTAATTCTAGGAGTTAGAGCAGTTTTAGGAAGAAAAAAAGCTGATTCCATACTTGATTTAAGAGCAATCAGCGTTAGAGCATGAGCTTCTGCAAATGTTTTACATCTTGGAGATGTTTTAGATTGAATTTTTTCTTTATAATTGAGCAAAGCATATTCAATTTTTCCTTTTAAATTTCTAGTTAGCTCTTCTTCATGAATGCTTTCTAAAGTTATATCTGATGTATAACCAAAGGAAATTGAGAGTAGAACACTGACCCATAAGTACAATATACGTATGCTCATATAAGTTCTTTCTTTAAAGTTTTTAAGTCATAATTTTTGACGTAGATTAGCTCAACAGTCAAAATATGGCCAGAGATTTTTTGTTGCGATCAAAAGGGGACACTAAATTTAAATTTTAAGGGTATACTATTTTATTATTAGTATACCCTTATTAAAAAGGAATTCTTACGTATTAAGAGCAACCACTTGTACTACCACAAGTCATGCACTTCATACATGTTCCATTCCGAACCAAAGTAAAGTTTCCACATTCTTGGCATGAATCTCCTTCGTAACCTTTTAGTCGTGCGGTTGCTACTTTTGAAGTTTTGTCGATAGAAGGTAAATCGTCTTGATGCTGAGGAATCTTCAATTCAGTTTTTTCTAAATTTAAAGCTCCAATAGATTCAGTTACAAGCGCAGTAGAACCTTCGATTTTTAAGTATGAAGTTTCACCTGCTTGGCTGCTTACCCTTTTTCCTTTTAAAACATACAAATTATTACGGATATATCCTTTACTTGTTAAAGAAGTGAGAGCCTCAATCTCTTGATGTTCTTGACGTCCCGTGGACATACGTTCATGGGCTTCTCCCAGGCTTTCAGGTAAAAGCTCTCGAGGATCTGAGTGAGCTAAATCTGTTCTGTCAAGGTAAGAAATTGCAAGCTCACGGAAGATGTAGTCTAGAATAGAAGTTGCCATCTTAATAGCATCATTGCCAGTAACTAACCCTGAAGGCTCAAACCGCGTAAATGCAAAAGCATCAACAAATTCTTCTAAAGGAACACCATACTGCAGCCCAATAGAGATCGCCATCGCGAAGTTATTCATTAAACTTCTAAAAGCAGATCCCTCTTTATGCAGATCAATAAAGATTTCTCCTAAGCGGCCATCTTCATATTCCCCAGTTCGCAAATAGACTTTGTGGCCTCCAACGGTGGCTTTTTGAGTATATCCTTTGCGTCGAGCAGGGAGTTTATGGCGTTCATTGCGGTGGACAACTCGCTCAATAACCCTTTCAACAATTCGCTCAGCCATTGCTTTCGTTCGATCCGCGCCTGTAAGAGAATTAATCTCTTCTAAAACCTCTTCAGCGTTTTCTTCATCGGCTATCAATGAGGTATTGAGTGGCTGAGAAAGTTTTGAACCGTCCCGATAAAGTGCGTTACATTTGAGTGCTAAACGCCAAGACAAGAGGTACGCATTATTACATTCCTCAATCGATGCGTTGTTAGGCATATTAATTGTTTTTGAGATAGCGCCTGATATAAATGGCTGTACAGCTGCCATCATATGAATATGGCTTTCTGTTGATAAAGCTCTTTTTCCAAGGCGTCCACAAGGATTTGCGCAATCGAAGATGGGAAGATGTTCTACCTTTAAGTGAGGGGCTCCCTCTAAGGTCATTGTTCCACAACAGTAATTGTTCGCATTTTCTATTTCTTCCTTACTAAAGCCTAAGGCTGTTAGAATTTCAAAGCTATTATTGTTTAATTGTTCCTCTGAGAACCCAAGAATATTCTTGCAGAAATCCTCACCCAGAGTCCAACGATTGAAGGCAAATTTTATATCAAAAGCAGAAGTCAAACTAGTTTTAAGCTTCTCCAAAATTTCTTCATTAAATCCCTTTGTTTTAAGGATCTCAAAACTAATGTTAGGTGATCCTTCAAGAGTTCCTCGACCAACAGCATAATTCACAATATTTTGGATTTGTTCTTTATTATAACCAAGTTTTTTTAAAGCTTTAGGAACCATCTGATTGATGATTTTAAAGTACCCCCCTCCAACCAATTTCTTAAATTTTACAAGCGCAAAATCTGGCTCAACACCTGTTGTATCGCAGTCCATAACAAGCCCAATGGTACCAGTCGGGGCAATGCAAGTTGTTTGAGCGTTACGATACCCGTGCTTTTTTCCTAACTCTAATGCTTGGTCCCAAGCATTTTTGGCTGCTGTACTAAGATCGTGAATAGGGCAGGAATCATGATCAAGGGCTACTGGAAAAGTTTTGAGATTTTCATAGCCTGACGTTTCCCCGTAAGCTGCTCTCCGATGGTTCCTCATAACACGTAACATATCTTCTTTATTAAGCGCATATTGAGAAAAAGCACCAAGTTCACCAGCAATTTCTGCCGAAGTTGCATAAGATCTACCAGTCATAATAGCGGCTAAAGCACCACCAATACTACGTCCTTGTAGGCTATCGTAAGAAATCCCCATAGCCATCAAAAGCCCCCCAAGGTTAGCATATCCAAGACCTAATGTGCGAAAATCATACGAACGTTGAGCAATTTCTTTGGAAGGGTACTGTGCCATCATAACCGAAATCTCAAGAACAAGAGTCCAAAGCCTTACAGCATGCTCATAAGCTTCGACATTAAAGGTTGGCTGCTCATTTTCGGCGCCCATATTATAAAATAAAGCAAGGTTAATTGACGCAAGGTTGCAAGCTGTGTCATCAAGAAACAAATACTCTGAACACGGGTTTGATGATCGAATAGGGCCACTCTTAGGACATGTATGCCATTCATTAATTGTTGTATGGT
Organism: Candidatus Paracaedimonas acanthamoebae; assembly: GCA_000743035.1. Classification (GTDB taxonomy): domain Bacteria; phylum Pseudomonadota; class Alphaproteobacteria; order Caedimonadales; family Caedimonadaceae; genus Paracaedimonas; species Paracaedimonas acanthamoebae. The sequence continues at coordinate 846,478 of CP008936.1, read as the reverse complement.
AATGAATCCCAGGATCTGCAGAGGCCCAAGCAGCATAACCTATTTGTTCCCAGAGCTCTTTAGCCTGGATCTTTTTATAAACGCTTCCATCTGTGCGACGAATAAGATCCCATTCTTCGTTTTTGAGAACTTTTTCTAAAAATTCATTGGTGACAGATACAGAGTTGTTTGAGTTTTGCCCCGAAACCGTCGCATAAGCTTCAGAATTAAAATCTGTGTCATATGTCTCAAATTCAAAAGAAGTATATCCTTGGCGAGCGTATTGAATAACTCTTTGAATATAGTTTTCTGAAACCATATGATTGCGTGCAGCTTTTATGGTTTCTTTTAAAGCTGAATTGACTTTAGGATCAAATCGAGTCTCATCCGTTCCCAGCTGACACGCTTGCATAACGGCATTAAGATGTTTTTTTGCAATCTTTGAACCAGTGACGAGAGCAAGAACTTTTTGTTCTTCTACAATTTTCCAATTGATAAATTCCTCGATATCCGGATGATCAATGTCGACGACAACCATTTTAGCAGCTCTTCTTGTTGTGCCCCCGGATTTGATAGCACCAGCTGCTCGATCTCCAATTTTAAGGAAACTCATGAGTCCGGAAGATTTACCTCCTCCAGATAAAGATTCACCTCTGCCACGGAGATTTGAAAAGTTTGATCCAGTTCCAGAGCCATATTTGAACAATCTTGCTTCTCTGAGCCATAAGTCCATAATACCGCCTTCATTAACTAAATCATCATTAATGCTGGAGATAAAGCAGGCATGAGGTTGGGGACGCTCATAAGCAGATGTTGAATTCATTAATTTTTCAGTTATATGATCAACGTAAAAATGACCTTGAGAAGGACCATCAATGCCATATGCCCAATATAAACCTGTGTTAAACCATTGTGGAGAGTTAGGAGCAACCATTTGATTCGCTAACATGTAACACAACTCATCATAGAAGCTATGCGCATCTTCTTCTGAGCTGAAATAGCCCCCTTTCCATCCCCAATAAGTCCAAGCACCTGCAAGGCGATTAAAGACTTGTTTTGCAGAAGTTTCAGGACCTGTTATCGCTTTGTCAGAAGACAGTTCTTTATTTTTTTTAATGGTATCATCGCTTGTTGATGCTCTCAGCCACTCAGGAATGCCTTTCTCCTCGACAGGACGCAATTTTGCAGGCACGCCTGCTTTACGGAAGTATTTCTGTGCTAATATGTCGCAGGAAACTTGAGACCATTTTGCAGGGACCTCAATGTCTTTCATTTGAAAAACAACAGATCCATCAGGATTGCGTATTTCACTCGTGGCTTTGCGGAACTCGATAGTTGAATAAGGAGATTGACCTTTGTTCGTGAAGCGCCGAGTAATTCTCATAATGCATATCCTTTAATTAACTAATATACTGTTAAAGTTACAAAATAATCAATATGTGGTGGCTTTTTTGGCCAGTATCTACTACATATAGTAGCTTGTCCGCTGATAATGTTATTTTGTTTTCCACTCGTCAAGGATAAAACTGAAATGAAATTAAACAATACAAATATTAACTCTAAGGCAAATTTTGGTCCATTAAAGACATTAATGCACTACTTGTGGGAGCGACAAGGCAAAAATATGCGTTTTCGCATGCTTTCTGCACTAGCATTCCTTTTAATAAGTAAAATCTTTAATGTTTATGCGCCTGTTTACTATAAAAAAGCTGTTGATGCGCTATCCATTAATGTAGGGGACTTAGGGCTTATTATAATGCCTTTAGGTACCATTTTAGCTTATGGTGCTGCTCGTATTGGAGCACAACTTTTTAATGAAGTTAAAGATATGCTGTTTGTACGCGTTGAGCATCGTGCTATTAGACAAATTGCCCTTGAAACTTTTGAGTACCTACATGCTTTGAGCCTTAGATTTCATTTAGATCGTAAAACTGGGGGGCTCAGTCGATCAATTGAACGCGGTACGAACGCGATAGAAACTCTGCTAAGGTTTATGATTTTTAATATACTCCCAACAATTTTTGAAATTATTATGGTTTCTGTGGTTCTTTCAACAATCTATACACCATCCTTTGCACTTGTAACACTTTCTACTCTTGCGATTTATATTACTTTTACAATTAGCTTGACAGAATATCGTACAAATTTTGTACGAAAAATGAATCAAACTGATACTGAAGCGAATACAAAAGCAGTTGATAGTTTATTAAACTATGAAACTGTCAAATATTTTAATAATGAAAAACATGAGGCCGCACGTTACGATGCGTCCCTCGAGCAGTATGAAATTGCTGCTGTAAAAAGTAAACAAATAATGTCAGTGCTTAACATTGGGCAAGGGATAATCATTTCCCTTGGTCTCATCATCATTATGTTTATGGCAGCTTCCCAAGTTGCTTCTTCAAAAATGTCTGTGGGAGATTTTGTTCTCGTTAATACTTACCTTATTCAGCTTTATTTGCCACTTAATATACTAGGATTTGCTTACAGAGAAATTAAACTTTCTCTTATAAATATGGAACAGATGTTTTTGCTCTTTAAAGAACCTCAAGAAGTAATAGATCCTAAACAATCGAAAGAGCTTACCATTAAAGATGGAACTATTATTTTTAAGAATGTTAGCTTTAGTTACACTGCTGAGCGACAAATACTTAATAATATCTCTTTTGAGATTCCGGCGGGTAAGACTCTTGCCATTGTAGGTCCTTCAGGAGCCGGAAAATCAACCATCTCACGTTTGTTATTTCGGTTTTACGATGTTGTTAAGGGGCGAATCCTTATTGATGGAAGAGATATTCGTGAGACAACACAGTCTAGTTTGCGTAAGGCGATAGGGATTGTGCCGCAAGATACAGTTCTTTTTAATGATACGATTTATTACAATATTTCTTATGGACGCCCACAGGCAGACAAAGACGAAGTTATAAAGGCTGCCAAACTTGCTAAAATACATGATTTTATTATGCAAACACCCGATCAATATCTTACCACAGTAGGAGAACGAGGTTTAAAGCTGTCAGGCGGGGAAAAGCAGCGTATTGCTATTGCACGGACGCTTCTTAAAAAACCAAAAATTTTCTTGTTTGACGAAGCGACTTCTGCTCTAGATACTCATACAGAGAAAACAATACAAGAAAATTTGCGGGAAGTCTCAAAGGGGCATACAACAATTATTATTGCGCACCGATTATCAACGGTTGTTGATGCGGATGAAATTTTAGTCATTGATCAAGGAAAAATTATTGAGCGAGGCATACATTCACAATTACTTAAGAAAAGAGGACTTTATGCGCAAATGTGGAAACGCCAGCTTGAAAGTAAATAGGCTTTTGCTAGTCTTTCTGGAGAAATAAAAAACTAGCATAAAATGAAATTCAGATGGTTATAGCTAAAAGTAGCACAATTTTAATTATTTTGGCTTTTATCGTTACGATAATTGCTACGGATATTTATCTTCCAAGTTTTCCTGCTATGGCAATTTTCTTTAATTGTAGTCCTGATGCTTTGCAGCTTTCCATACCTTTCTATATGCTAGGCGGGTTGTTATCGACACCTATTTTTGGGATTTTCTCAGATCACTTTGGCCGTAAGTGGACAATAATATGGGGATTAGGTGCTTTTATTTTGGGAAGTTCCCTTTGTTTGGGAGCATCATCATTAATTCTACTTCTTATTGGGCGATTTGTCCAAGGCATAGGAGGTATTGCTGTTCCTGTTGTGGGGTGGGCGGCTATTCAAGATCATTATCCAGGACAAAAGGGAGCAACAGTAATGTCATGGATAGGATGTATTGTTTCATTGGGGCCACTCTTAGCACCTAGTTTAGGAGGATATATAGATACAGCATTTGGTTGGCGAGGGAATTTTTTCTTCATTTTTGGGTTTGCCTTGTGCATTCTCATATTGATGATTTTTTATCTTTCAGAACACAAAGGACCTATTCAAAAAAAAGAGATTGATACAGCAGAAGTTATACATTCTTATACGGTTGTCTTTAAGAATAAGAAATTTTTGGCATATATTATTCTTTATTCTTGCCTAATTTGTGGCGAATTGTGTTATCTAACTATTATACCTTTCTTTTTTCAATCAAGGATGTATCTGACTTCAGATTTCATTGGGATTTACATTAGCTCAGTTAGTATCGCTTATTTTGCTGGAACTTTTTTAGCTTCTCAAACAATCCAACGCATAGGGGTAAATAAATCAATTTTAGTTGGTATCATTGTAGCATTTATTGGTGCTCTTACCTTATTGTTCTTAAGCTTTTTTCAAAGTCTTTTTCTTATTCCCATATTATTAGCTATAGGTTTTTATATGGCTGGCGCAGCTTTGGTGTGGGGCCCAACAACATCAGCCGCTTTACAGCTTTTCACAGAACGGAAGGGGGCCGCTTCTGCGGTTAGAAGCCTCGTAATAACTTCTGCTTTGGGAATAGGAGGATTTGTAGGAAGCGTACTTGATGATTTTAGTATCAAGCCTTTAGCCATATTTTTAGTTTTAATGTGTATATTAAGTCTCTTTCTTTACTTTTATCTCGACAAGAAAAATAATACAAATAAGTGAGTAGAAATAGAAAGTTGCCCTCGTTTTCAGATAAAATTATATAATCTAAGCAGACATATCTTGCATTCCACATCTTACCAAGATAGTGATGTAATAGTTATTATATTTTGAGGTAATTATAGATGGCTATTGCTGATCGTCCCTCCACAAGATTTGAGCCTTGGAAAGATCCTCAAGCAAGACCTATTATTGATATTGTTCATGTTTCCAAAACATTTGACGGTTTTCCCGCTGTTAACAACATTAGCCTACAGATTTTTCCAGGAGAATTTTTTTCTCTTTTGGGTGCTTCAGGATGCGGTAAGACAACTTTGTTAAGGTTATTAGCAGGTTTTGAGATACCAACCTCAGGTAAGATATTTATAGATGGTTTAAATATGACGAATGTCGAACCATATAATCGACCTGTTAATATGATGTTTCAATCATATGCTCTTTTTCCTCATATGACCGTTGAACAGAATATAGCTTTTGGTTTGAAACAACAAAAAATGCCAGAAAATGATATTAAGGATCGTGTTATTTCTATGTTGGAGCTTGTTCATTTAAGAAAATATGCAAAACGAAAACCTCAGCAATTATCCGGGGGACAAAGGCAAAGAGTCGCTCTTGCCAGAAGCCTTGCAAAACAACCCCGAGTTCTTCTTTTAGATGAGCCTCTGGGAGCCCTTGATAGGAAATTGCGTGAACAAACTCAGTTTGAACTTGTTAACATCCAAGAAACATTGGGAGTTACTTTCGTTATGGTTACACATGATCAAGAAGAAGCGATGACAATGTCGACGCGCATTGGTGTAATGGAAGAGGGACGTATACGCCAAATTGGAACACCTACAGAAATTTATGAATATCCCAGTTCTCGTTTTGTTGCAGATTTTATTGGAGAGATGAATATTTTTGAGGGATTTGTTACCGAAGATGAACCAGACCATGTATCTATCAAATCTGAAGAAGCTGGTTGTGACTTGTATGTCACGCACTCATCTTCGGCCCCTGTAGGAGCGCAAGTTGCGGTTGCTATAAGACCAGAGAAAGTTATGATCACTAAAGAACCAGTGCAAAAAGAGCGAAATTATTGTAAGGGAATTGTGACAGAAATTGCTTATCTTGGAGATGTATCTATTTATCATATAGAGCTTAAATCTGGCAAAAAGATCTTATCAACTGTGACAAATCAGGTTCGTTTGACAGAGAGACCCATTAATTGGGATGATGAAGTCTGTCTTCATTGGCGTCCTGAAAGTGGAGTTGTTTTAACCAGTTAAGTTGATTACTGAAAGGCATCATCAAAGATAAAATGTAACTTAGAAATGAATTTAGAAAATTTGAAAATTTATTTTGAACGTATCCTTGGAAAGGCAGCTTTAATCGCTATTCCTTATGGGTGGCATATTATTTTCTTTTTTATCCCTTTTCTGATTGTACTTGGACTTAGTTTTTCAGAAAGTATTATTGGTGCTCCACCTTTTACCTCAATAATCTCATGGGTTGATGAGAGTTTTCTTCAAATACGGCTTAATTTATGGAATTATCAATTACTTAAAGAGGACAGTTTATATATTGCTGGATACATTGAATCTTTACATATTGCAGGGTTAGCAACTTTTTTCTGTCTACTGATTGGCTATCCTATCGCTTATGGGATTGCACGTGCTAATTCTAAAATAAAGATAATTTTGTTGTTACTTGTGATTTTACCTTTTTGGACTTCTTTTCTGATACGAGTATATGCGTGGATCGGTCTGCTTAACTATCATGGGTTAATAAATGGTCTTTTATTAAAGATGGGTATAATATCTCAACCGCTTGCGCTCAATAATAATAAATTTTCCGTTTGCTTGGGAATTGTATACTCTTACTTACCCTTTATGATTTTGCCTCTTTATTCTGCTTTAGAAAAAATAGATCATCAAATTTTAGAGGCTGCTTATGACTTAGGGTGTAAACCTTCGAGAGCGTTTTGGACAATCACCGTACCGCTTTCTATAAAAGGAATTATTGCAGGCTCTATGCTTGTGTTTATTCCAGGGGTTGGTGAGTTTGTTATACCAGAACTTTTAGGAGGACCAGATACACTCATGATTGGTAAAATCTTGTGGACTGAGTTTTTTACAAATCGAGATTGGCCTGTGGCAGCTGCGCTTGCAATTGCGATGCTTATCTTTCTTGTTTTACCAATTATTGGCTTTCAAAAGTTTACAATGCGACCGACAGGGGAAGATTAAAGTGACTTTTTCTAAAAGACCTTTTCTCTTAACTTTTATGGTATTTGGGTATGCATTTTTATATTTACCTATATTAAGTCTTATTGTTTTTTCATTTAACAAAGCACAAAGTGTCACGGAATGGTCAGAATTTTCTTTAAAATGGTATTACGAACTTTTTTCTAATAAAATGATACTTACTTCAGCTTTATTAAGCTTAAAGATTGCCCTTCTGACTGCGACTATCTCTGTGATTATAGGAACAGTTGCAGCTCTTGTTATAGTAAGATTTCAATCATTTAAAGGAAGAACTTTTTTTAATGGTCTTGTAACAGCTCCTTTAGTTATGCCAGAAGTTATTACAGGCCTTGCTTTATTACTTTTTTTTGTTGTGCTTCAGCAAACTATTGGGTGGCCGAAAGAGCGAGGGATTACAACAATTACTTTGGGACATGTTACTTTAACAATTGCTTATGTTATCGTGATTGTTCGTGCGCGTCTTCTTGAATTTGATAGACAGTTAGAGGAAGCCGCTTTAGACCTAGGCGCACGCCCAATTACTGTATTTTTTAAAATAACGCTTCCTTTAATATTTCCATCAATTGCAGCTGGCTGGTTACTTGCCTTTACTTTGTCGTTAGATGACGTAGTGCTCGCAAGCTTTCTCTCAGGCCCTGGTTCTACCACTTTGCCTATGCTTGTCTTTTCAAGCGTACGCACAGGTATCAGTCCTGTTATAAATGCTCTAGCAACAATTATAGTGAGCTTAGTAACCATCGGTATTATTATAGCAGGATGGTTTATGCATAAAGGCTCACTAATGAAAAGTGAAGAATCTTAAGGAGAAAATGAGATGAATGCACAAGAAAAGCCCTATATCATCGTTTTAGGAAATGAAAAAGGAGGGACCGGAAAGTCTACACTTTCAATGCATCTTATAGTTCATCTTTTAAGGCTTGGTTTTAAAGTAGGATCAATCGATATTGATGCTCGGCAAGGAACATTATCTCGCTATATAGAAAATCGTCGCAAATATATAGAGATGAATGGTAAGGAACTTCCCATTTCCACCCATCATGCGATTTTACGGTCAAATTTACCAACAATTTTGGATGCTCAAGAGGAAGAAAAGAAAAAGTTTTTATCATGTCTAAGCAGCCTAAAAGACAAAGATTTTATTCTTATCGATACTCCAGGAAATGATACTTTTCTCTCACAATTATCTCATTCTTATGCGGATACGTTAATTACACCACTTAATGATAGTTTTATTGATCTCGATATGTTGGCTCGGATCAATAGTGAGACACGTGAAATCTCTGGGCCAAGTACATACGCTGAGATGGTATGGGAACAGAAAAAACATAAGTTATTACGTGAACGTACTCAATTTGATTGGATTGTGCTGCGCAATAGATTAAGTAGTATTTTTGCAAAAAATAAAGAAGAGATGCAATTTCTCTTAAACAAGCTTGCTCAACGGATAGGCTTCCGCCTTGCTTCAGGTTTCGGTGAACGGGTTATTTTTAGAGAACTCTTTTTACAAGGATTAACTTTATTGGATTTGCAAGATGTCGGTATTGAAATGACATTATCACATGTTGCTGCACGACAAGAGTTGCGAGCATTACTTGAGATGATCAACTTAGCACCTTTAATTGAACGTCTTGAAAACGTAAGTTAAAATTTATTTAGAATTTGACCATTTTATGGCACAATTCATTTAGGATAAAGAATTAAGGACCATTAATGGATTGGGATAAATTACGAATTTTTCATACTGTCGCACTTGCAGGAAGCTTTACACGTGCTGCAGAACAATTAAATCTAAGCCAGTCCGCAATTAGTAGACAAGTAAATGGGTTGGAAGAATCATTAGGGGTACCATTATTTTATCGTCACGCTCGTGGGCTCGTTATGACAGAACAAGGAGAACTGTTATTTGAGTCAGTACGCGAGGTTTTCTCAAAATTAGCTATGACAGAAGCTCTTTTGAATGAGAGCCAAGGTCACCCACGTGGCCCTTTAAAAATAACTACTTCAATTGCTTTTGGTTCTATGTGGCTTGCGCCTTTGCTCGGTGAGTTCTTAGAACTTTACCCGCATATTCGGGTAAATCTTATTTTGCGCGATGATGAGCCTGATCTAAATATGCGTGAAGCAGATATTAGCATTCCATCAGTTCCTCCTACACAACCTGATATGATTTCTGTTCCTTTGCCTCCTTATCGTTTAAGAATCTATGGAAGTCGCTCGTATTTTAAAAAATTTGGTGTTCCTGTAAAACCTCAGGATCTTGATAACCATCGCTTGATTGCTTTTGGGGATGAAATATCTCATCGCTTAAATAAAGTTAATTGGATCCTGCATGCAGGAACGCGTCGCGGACAAAATCGAGAACCTTACCTAATTGTAAACAATGCTTATGCAATCTTACAGTGTGTCAAGGCTGGGCTTGGTATTGCAGGTATGCATAAGTATATACTCGATAAAGATTATGATCTTATCGAAATCCTACCTGATCTTGAAGGGGCAATGGTGCAACGTTTTATCGTGTATCCTGAACAGCTTAGAAATTCAAAACGTATTATTGCTTTTCGTCAGTTTATTGAACGTAAAGCTTTAGAACATCAGGATTTTTAACTACTTCTATTTAAAAAATTGATTTTTTATGGATGCAGAATCTTCTCTTCGAGCAATGAAAGAAGTGGCCGCACAATTAGGATATATAATCGCAAGTGTTCTCAAGGGGTCAGCAATAACATCAACCGTAATTAGCAACATAAAAACAGCACCTAAAGGTAATCCCAGAGGCTCTAAAACAATTGAAATAAGAGCGATACTTGCAACTCCAGTTGCTCCTGAAGTTGCAATACCAGCGATAATTGAGCCGAACAATATGACATAATATGTCGAAAAAGTAAGAGGTACATTATAAATTTGAGCAATAAAAACAGCTGTGAATGAGAAATATAATACATTACCATATCGACAAATTGTAATTCCTAAAGGAAGAAGTAAATTTGTTGTTAGAGAATCAAATTTCAATCTGGCAGTAAAACTATCAGTTGCTTCAGACATGGCAAGAAAGCTATTTCTTGTAGTTAAAGCAACAACTATGGTTGTCCACATAACGCGTACTGACTCTAAGTACCCACCTCTAAAATTTGCCCATATAATGAGACTTGATAAGAATATTAAGCTAAAGAAAGCAAAAGTTAAGCTACAAATAAAATTTGTCATTACAAGTAAAAGTGATAAATCAACTTTTGAAACTTGATCAGCCATCAAACCTAAAACGCCAATTGGTAGTACAACTGAAAGCCAACTTAATATTTTCTGTAATGCCCTTTGAGTGCTCTCGAATAAATTCAGTAAGTTCTTTTGAGAAGTGCCACTAAGAGCGCCAATTGCTGTACCCAATATAATTGTAAAAATAACTATTTGAAGTATTTTTCCTTCTGCTAGAGCTGAAAAGAAATTTTTAGGGATAAGTTCGGAAATAAATTGATTTAAATTTTGAAAAGCGTCTGCCTCAATAGGCGTTTTTAAATCAATTTCGCGAATCATTGAAGATGCCGCGTCTTTCATAATATTGGCCAGCATTGTCTCATCGATATTAGAGCCAGGCCTGAAAATAGTTGCGCATAAACCTCCTATAAATGTTGATATAATCAAGCCAATGAAGAAAATTAATAAAATATAACTTACGGAAGTTTTTAAGCCTTTTGATTGCATAAAACGTGCAATGCTACAAGTTATCATCACAACAATAAGTGGAACTACAGACATTTGGAGAGCTGAGAGATAAATTTTTCCTAAAGGAGCAACCATATTAGCAAGCGGCTTATCATGAAGGCCAATAATAGTCCCAAGCATAATTGCTCCCAGGACCGTTAATGGATTTGTAAAAATCTTATTTAAGAAATTAGCTGGGAATTGAAAATACCTCATAAATTATTTATCCTTTAGATGATAAATACCATCCCAATTTTCAGGAGGTGGTTCTTTTAAATATTGTTGACATCTGTCTATATAGAGTCGGGTTGGATAATCGTTACCAAAAATTTTAAGCATTTCCTCAAAGTGCTTTAAAGCTTCTTCCCAGCGCCTTTCAAGATAGAGACGATATCCGACCGTAAATTGTGAACATAAATCAATTTGCTCTTTTGTTGGTAAAAGGCTAGGGTCTCCATTTTTAAGAGCGATAAGCTCATAGATTGTAACGCTTGATTCTTTTCCCTTAACGGAAACTTTATCTAAAGGTCGAATAACACCTTCATCTCTAATTTCTCGTTGAGTTTGTTCACCAATAATAATTCGGGTATTATAATATTTATTCGTGCCCTCTAATCTGGACGCTAAATTTACAGTGTCTCCTAAGGCTGTATAATTTAATCGATCGAAAGATCCTATTGTCCCTACAAGAGCTTCACCAGTCTCAATACCTATCCTGGTTATAAGAATTGGTTTTTTTTCAGATTCCCACTTTCGATTAAGCTCATCTAAACGTTTTTGACAGTATAGAGCTGCTGTGCAAGCATTTAAAGCATGATGTTTATCGCTTAAAGGAGCTCCCCAAAAAGCCATAATTGCATCCCCTATATATTTGTCTATGGTTCCATTTTGATGAATGATAATCTCTGATAAGGCAGCAAAATATTCCGAGATATGGGACATTAGTTTTTCAGGAGGGTATGATTCACTGACTGTTGTAAATCCCTGAATATCAGTAAAAAATAGAGTAATCCTTTTTATATTTCCACTTATACGGACTTCTTGAGAACGTTGGACTAATTTTTTTACTAATGCTTTAGGTACAAACTTGGCAAAGGTTTTAAGACTTTGTCTCATTGCAGCCATTGAATTTTCAAGAACTTGGATTTCGTAAATATAAGAAGAAAGGGGTTCGGATTCAAAAATTTCAAAATTTTTGATCTGGCTGGCTTGTTCAGAAAGTTGCATGATAGGTTGAGAAATTCGTCTTGCTAGAAAAGCTATAAAAAAAACGGATAACATAAGAATAATAAATGAAATGATAAGAATATGCTTTTGCATTTGCACTGCAGGGCCAATAATATCGTTGGTAGGAACAACAATTCCAATTAGCCATTTATGTTCAAATGATTTTGGAAAAGCTTTAAAATAAGCAATGTATTCGATGCCATTATAAGTAAAAATAAATTTACTATTTTTACTTTGTTGGTATTCTTGGAAAGCAGCATTTAAATGCTTATCCTTGATATCTTGGATTGACATCATTGAAATTTCATCTCCGTCTGCCTCAACCGTTTGAAATGGATCAGGGTGTGCAATAATTTGTCCATCAGTATTAATAATAAATGTAACTCCTTGCTTCCCAATACGCAGTTCTTGTAAAAACTTAGAGAAAGTATCAATATTAATGTCAACGGCTGTTACTGAGAATAGCCTACCATTCTCATCAAGAATAGGCATGGCAGCTGTAATGCCTGGCTTCTTATTAGTATTAAAAACGTAAATTGAGCTCCATCTAAATTCTCGATCTTGCGCAACATCTGAGTACCAGCTACGCTGACGGTGATCATATAGCACTTTACTAATATTTTCTGACTCAATAATTTTTCCTACATTATCTAAATAATACCAACTTTCAATTGGCTGTGTAAGCGAATGATCAATTACACGTATAGCAAATCTAGCTGGAGCAGGAAGTAGGCGAGAGGGATCAGCTCGATAAGTTGGTTTATTAGATAATCTTCTAATTTGTAGGAAACGCCCTTTATTACTACCAATATAATAGTTTGAAATGGTTGGGTAGATTCTTAAAGTATGCTCAATATAATTTAATAGAGATTGATTATTGATACTGATATCTTCTTCAGTTCTAATGAGTGTTGATCCTAATTCAGATAATGATTTTGCGATCGTGAGAGGAGAGATTGTCTTTTCGATTACAGATTCACTTACTTCAGAAATTAGATCCTGAGAAAGGTCTAAGAGTGCTTGTGTACTATTGCGGTAAGTATACCAAATAATAGATAAAGAGGCGATAAGAATAAGAGCAAAAAAACTAGAAATAATATCTATTTCTAATTTTCGACTTTTAAAGCTGAAGTTAATTTTCAGCATAGAATTTATTCCTCACAATTACTTATCTATAGTCAATTGTGCTCTTTAAATCCTTTAATTTTTGTAAATATTTTTCATTTTTTTCAAGTATCAGATTAGCATCATATTTGATCTGATTTGTTTCTAAGAACCCATTGATCCACAAAAGAAAATGTAACCGATTACGAGGAACGACCATACGAATAGAATCCTCTTGAGACTTAATAATAAGTGATAACAATTTTAAATTTGCATCCGGACGAGATAATAAGAATTTACGTGTTTCAATTTCATCACGAAATAATGCAAGAAGCTTTCCTTCTTGCAGCAATTTAAGGCCTTGATCCCATGTTTCAATTTCATTAATTGACGCATTAGGAAATAAATTTCTTGCAAAATCCACATAAGAACTTCTTTTTACGACTCCTATCTTTGAATCAAACTTTGAAAAAAGGTCTATTAAAGTTTCCACATTACGGTGTCGTTTAATGCCTGCGTATATTAATCGATTAACAAGCATAGCCTTACGGAAAATAGCATAGGGCTTAGTATAAAGAACTTTTTTAGCTCTCTCATCTGTATAACTGAGTTTCGAAACCCCAAGATCTACCTCGCCAGAAGCAACAAGGTTCACAACTTCATCATAGGTATGTGCTGTCCGATTTATTTCAAGACTTACACCTAATTCTTTTGCTATTTTATTACTCAACTCAATATCTATTCCTTCTAATTTACCTTCTGGATTTGTCATAAAAAATGGGGGATTATCAGTTTTTAAGATCGCAACAACAAGTTTCCCCCTTATAACGATATCTTGTATATCCTGAGAATAATTCTTTTCTGAAATGGAAGGATTTGAGTTTGCTAAAGCAACCCAAGTGTACAAGAACTGGAAAAGTATCATTTTTTTGTTAGATAAGAGTCCCTGCATTAATATAATCCCCTGTTTTTAAGAAAAATCGCTAACATTCTAAAGAGTCAGGTATAAAGGCTGGAAGTAAAGCTTCTTTGAGGATTTCCTGTGCAATAATTCTTAATGGATCAATATGTTGTGAAGGATTAAATCCATGTTGATTTACGACTAAGGAAAGTTCTGTACATCCCAATAAAACTTTTTGAGCTCCTTGTAATAATAGGAGAGAGATAGCATCTAAAATTGTTTTATGAGCTTCATATGAATGAAAGGGATCACTTTTGACCTTATAAATGGCTTGATGAAGCTTTTTCTGATTCTCTAAATTAAGGTGTAAAATTCTCAATCCTCTTTCTTCTAATACATTTTGATACACTTTAAGTTTTCTCTCACCTATGGTTGATATAAGGCCGATCTTGTCTGTAGGTTGAGATTGAGCTAGAATAAAGCTCACTGTATGTTCGATTAAATTTAAATATTTTATGTGATGCAAGGGAGTTTGATTCCATAACTCTTTAAAGTGATTGAATATTGGGGGAGCAAAAAATGTATTACAAGAAATACAGCTAACAATGGGGCGTTTATAGGCACGCGATATAATTTCAAGTTGCTGAAAAACTTTAAAAACAGGAACTGCTGGGTTGAGATTGATCTTTCCTTCTAGGAAAGAAGTTCTATCTGGAATTTCACTTCCAAAAGAACAATGAATAATATCAATATATTCTTGGTCATTTTGAATGCAAAGATTGGTGCGCATTTCATTAAAGAGAAGTGCTTGAAAAAATTCTCCACTTGCTGGCCCCATGCCGCCTATGATAGCAATTATTTTATTTTTTGATGCCATAGATTCTCACTTTAATTTAATATAGTGAGTATAATCTGAAAGAAATTAATAAATCGTTTCCTAAGATAATGCTTTGAAAACCTTGACAGAGGTTCAAGAGAGAGGTATAGGTTTGTAACCTAAAGTCTTGAGGCGGAGTAGCTCAGTTGGTTAGAGCGGCGGAATCATAATCCGTGTGTCGGGGGTTCAAATCCCTCCTCCGCTACCATTATTATAAATATGTGGGAATTTAAGATTCTATTTTGAAATAGAACGTAGAATAATTAAATTATTGCAGCAGTTGAGTACGTCTCTGTAGAGCATTCCAAATTTCTTGATCTAAGCCATATATATCATCTGCAAAATGATATTGTCCTTCCTTATCAATCCAAACTGTTAGATAGGTAATATGAACAGGGATCGGGTTTGATAAGTGAATGTTTGAAGTTTGTTTGCTATCAATCTTGACCTGAATAGATTCAAAATTAATATCCTGATAATCTTTTAAGATAAATAAGGCAAGATCAATAGGTTTTGCAACCCTAATACAGCCAGAACTAAAATTCCTTTTAGCCTTTTTGAATAAATGAGTATCAGGCGTATCATGTAAGAAGATACCAAAGGGGTTTTGAATATTAAAAAACACTCTACCTAAGGCGTTTATAGCTCCAGGCTCTTGCTTTAATGAGAAAGGGAAATTGGATGCTGATATTTCTGACCAGTTGACCTTTATTGGATCTACAGTGTTGCCATCTTGATCATGTACAGTATAACCCTTTGTCGCTAATGAATGTGGATTTTCTTTTAAAAGAGGTAACTTATCTTTAATCGCAATACTTCTAGGTACATACCATGTAGGATTAAAGCGAATTTCAAATATTGAAGACGAAAAAACAGGAGTTTTTCGAAGTTTTTGGCCTATAACAATAGGCATTTGTAAGATTTCTTGCTGGTTTTTATAACCGATTAAAGTAAATCCAGCAATATTAACAATTATATATTTCTCTTTAATATCATAAGGAAACCAACGCCATCTCTCCATCGTCACGATGATTTGCTTTATACGTTCTTCAAGAGATACATTGAGAGTTTTTAAAGTTTCTGGCCCCAAAAACCCATCTGGTTCTTGGCCAAAAAGTTTTTGAAACTTTACAAGGGATTGTTCAGTATTTACATCAAAAACGCCATTAATTTCTGCTTGATAAATATTGTACTGCTTAAGTACTGATTGAAGTTGAGAAACAAGTAAAGAGTTATTTTGGAAATTTTTAAAAGTTTTGGGTGATTTAATTGTAAACCAGTTCCCTTGTTTGAGAAGAGAACGATAAGAAGCTAGCATCTTTTTCAGAGCTTGATAGGCAGGGCGATTAATTGTGAAATTTTTTAGCCACTGTCCTGAAGGATCGTTTTCAACTTCTTTATAAAGAACCTCAGAGGCATCAATAGAAGAGGGATTAATATAAAGTAGAGGGCTTACTTTTTTAGGATTTAATCTTTCTCCAAATAGATCATCAATGTAGTCCATAGCAAGTTCTGAAACTAGAATTTCAAGAGAACTTAAAGATTGCAAAGTATAAGGAGATTGCATTAACCTTTCAATCATAAGAATTTTCTTCAGGTAATCTTTTGGTTCCAATCCCTCCGTATCTGCTTGTTTTATCGTTTCTAAAAGTATAAATACAGCAGAAGTTGGACCATCTCCTGTAATCCATTGTGGTTTAAAATTATTTCTTTTGTAAAATTTAGAAAGTTGTCGATCTTTTTCATTTAAATCATGTGTTAAAACATCATTCTGAAACTTATTTAGTAAATTATTATGAATTTGCGCTAATAACGATGCTGCATTTGCAAGTGCTACGCCATGCATTGAAAATAAAGAAATCATGAAAACTATAATTCTTATCATTTAAATTCTCTTATTTTAGCATTACCATCTGTTACAGAGTACTTTTATCTAAACACAAGATCCTTTCAAAAATGTGAAAAAATCTTTATATTATAATGAAAAAGGAGGCTTAAATGGATTTTTCTCTTATTTTTGGGGTTTTGTTTTTAGCACTTACATTTCTATTTGTGCTTTTAGCTGTGAAGTCTGTCCCACAAGGTTATGAGTGGACGGTAGAAAGATTTGGTCGTTATATCCGTACTCTTGAGCCAGGACTTAATTTCATTATTCCTTTTGTAGACAGGATTGGGGCAAAAATTAGCATGCAAGAGAATGTCTTCGATGTTCCTTCTCAAGATATTATTACACAAGACAATGCCATGATAAAAGTAGATGGAGTTGTTTTTTATCAAGTGTTGGATGCGGCTAAAGCTGCATATGAAGTTGCTAACATTGATCGTGCAATGATTAACCTTGCTATGACTAATATTAGAACGGTTATGGGAGGGATGGATATGGATGAATTACTTTCCAACCGTGAAAAAATTAATACTTCTTTGTTACGTGTCATTGATGATGCAACAACGCCGTGGGGTGTTAAGGTAACGCGTGTCGAAATAAAAGATATTACACCACCGAAAGATCTTGTTGATGCAATGGCACGCCAGATGAAAGCTGAACGAGAAAAGCGAGCTACAATTTTGGAAGCAGAAGGAGAAAAGCAATCTGCAATTTTGATTGCAGATGGAGCAAAACAATCTGCTATTCTTGAGGCTGAAGGACGCAAGGAAGCCGCTTATCGAGATGCAGAAGCTCGTGAACGTCTTGCGACAGCAGAAGCAAGAGCAATTGAATCTGTTTCACTCACCATTGCCAAGGGAAATCCTCAGGCAGTTAACTATTTTGTTGCTCAAAAATATATTGACGCCTTACAAACAATTGGGGCTGCTGAGAATCAAAAAATATTATTCTTACCCTTAGAGGCTACAAGTGTTATTGGGGCTATAGGGGGAATTAGCGAGATTGCAAAAGAAGCCTTTGGTTCAAATACTTCAAAGAAAAAGGAAATTTAAGAGTGGCTTTTCTCTATAAAGTCACAGTATGGCATTGGTGGACCTTAGGGGTTATATTTTTAATACTTGAGCTAACAGTTCCTGGTGCTTTCTTTTTATGGCTCGCAATCTCAGCAGGAATCATAGGAGTTTTGATCTGGATCCTACCGGCTTTGAGTTTAATTTATCAATTGTTATTATTTTCAACCATTTCAGTTGCTTCAGTTACGCTTTATTTGCGCTTCAGATCTAGAACTCAAAATTCTTCAGACTCTCCGATATTAAATCGACGCGCCGATCAGTATATTGGACATGTCTTTACGTTAGAGAATGCCCTTGAAAATGGACAAGGAAAAATTCAATTGGGAGATACAATTTGGAGCATTAAAGGACCAAACTGCAACAAAGGGACAAGAGTTAAGATCGTATCTGCCGAAGGTAGTATATTGCAAGTAGAAATTTTATAAATTAAAGTCTAACATTTATCGTATTTTTTTTAAAGAACGAACCAGAGCAGGTTCTTCTTCTGTTTTTGCTGTAGGTGCTGCTGATTGGTAATCATAAAAACCACTGGGTTTTTTAATTTTCCGAGCTTCTCTAATTTCTTTTTCAAGCTGTTGCGAGATGCTTTCACCTCGATCAAGAAGAAATACAAGTTCATCCTTTAATACGGATGCTTTATGGCGCTGCTCGATAAGTGTTTTTAAAACTGTATCTTTCAATTCTTTAAGTTCCCTTATAGTGAGCTCTGCGCGGTTTAACGAAGATGAGAAATTTTCAATAAAGGTTTCTAGCTGATGACGATTTCTCTTTAATTGCTGATTCAAAAAAAATACATAGATAAGAGTCGCTATCAAAAGAGTAACCGCAATAAGATCCATAATAATAGAAAATGTCATTTGTCTTCCTTTATTGAACTAAGTTTATTACGCTTAATTTGAATTGCAATAGAATTGTCACATTGCCCCATTTCCCCCTCCAAAAGCTCTAATCCTTCACATTCTAATGAAATCAGTGAAGAAGGTTTTAAAGGAAGAGTTATGCAAGTACCTATTTTCCAAGTGAGAATTTCTTTCAGTGAAGAAGTTATTGTAGATAATTTGGCTTCTACTGTAAGATTTGTTTGTTCTATTTCTTTAGCTAAATATTTTTTCCACATGGCAGTATATTGTTGCCTATCTATCTCATGTATTGTCTCTAACTTTTGTTTAAGATCCTCTAAAAAAATTAGAGGAAAAAGAATATTAATAGCACTTGTTGAAGAATCAATTATCAATATAAATTTAACAAGAAGAGCATTATTTGAGAAATGATTTAAATGCATTAAGTCACATAAATCATTTTTTTCCTCCAAGTAGAATTCGTATTTAACAAATTTACCGAATGCTCTCTCAAGCGCGGTTAATAACGAGCCTATAAAATAAAGACTAATGTTATTTTCAATTCTTGTTAATGGTCTTTCATTTTTCTGTAGTGATGAGGTTGTTTGACAACCTCCCAAAAGAGATTCAATAAGTAAATATGTACATTCTGAACTAAAATTTATAAGAAGAGGCGAATCGCACTGTCTAGATTTGATTACTCTTGTTACTCCCTTAGTTAAGGGCTTATCGATATAATGTTTAAGTGAAACGAGGTTTTTATCCTCTAGAAAGTATTCTAAGTTATCGCTCATTAACAATGCTGAACGCCAATTATTTAAGCATTCCTGAGAAAAATCTATTAAAATTTTATCTAAAAAGGCAAGATTATAATACGATAAATTTTTAGCCTCTACTAAATGCTCAAGCCCTGAAATATTTTGCTTTTTAGGCGATTTGTAGTGATCAAGAAGGCTCTCAATCTCATCTTGATTAAGAATTGGCTTTCCACGTGATGGCTCTGACGTTTCACGACTAATGGATTCTTCAGATGAGAACTGCTCCCACTCATCAGAAAAGTACCATTCTTTTGAGAATAAAGCTACATCATTTGAGCTCAAGCTATATCTCCCGGGTATTTTATAGCATTCGCGTTTTGCATTCAAAAGCCAAAATTTGTTCCTTACAAAATCAATTTAAACTTTCTTTTATTCATCACATAATATTTTTTATAATAATTTAAAGGATTACCTTATAGGTTAGATTTATAAATTTTTCTAGATTCAAAAAATAATTAACGAAACTTATACGGCAAATTTCTATCTCAGGATTATTAATTTTTTGATTATCTTTGAATTTATGTTCAAAAAATAGATTTTTTATCGCAGGAAATTGATAGATCTGCTAAAAGAATTTATCAACAGCAATAAGATAATATCTAGAGGAGCCTTTATGAACTGGATTACTGATTTTGTTCGCCCAAAGCTTAGAGCTCTTGTGGGCAAGGATGTACCTGATAATTTATGGGATAAATGCTCAAAATGTGAGCAAATGATTTTCCATCGTGATTTGGCTGAGAACAGCTTTGTGTGCCGCCATTGTGGCAATCATATGCGACTTGAAGCTAAAAAGCGACTTGAGCTACTATTTGATGAACAAGAATATACACGCATTCCAACACCTAAAGTTACATTAGATCCGTTAAAATTCAAAGACTTAAAAAAATACTCAGATCGTTTAAAGGACGCTCGGCATAAAACCGAAGAAGAAGACGCCATTCTTATAGCGATGGGACGAATTGGTGGGCAAAAGTCAATCGTTGTTGCTTTTGAATTCAATTTTATGGGCGGCTCAATGGGAACCGCTGTAGGTGCTGGCCTTGTTGCTGCGGCAAAAACTGCTGTGAAGCATAAAGCCCCTTTAATTGTTATTCCATCATCTGGAGGAGCCAGAATGCAAGAAGGCATACTTTCTCTTATGCAAATGCCTCGTACAACGATAGCTGTTCGGCAGGTAAAAGAGGCTGGTTTGCCCTATATTACAATTCTCACTGATCCAACAACGGGTGGAGTATCAGCGTCTTTTGCTATGTTAGGTGATATTGCGATTGCTGAACCTGGAGCCATGATAGGTTTTGCTGGCGCCCGTGTCATCCAACAAACAATACGGCACGCATTACCAGAGGGTTTCCAAACTGCTGAATATCTTCTTGAGCATGGTATGATTGATATGGTTGTACCTCGTCAACAAATAAAAGGGCGTTTAGTTGCATTAATAAGCCTTTTAATGAAGCCTCGCGTTTAGGATGTTTCAATTTGATTTAGGCGTATTCTCTAAAAAATTTCCTTTTAAAGCACGTCTCAATTTGGAGCGTATTGAAAAATTATTGAGTAAGCTTGGCTCTCCACACCTTAAACTTCCACCTACCATTCATGTGGCTGGCACAAATGGAAAAGGGTCAACGATCGCTTTTTTGCGTGCTATTTTTGAATCTTCAGGATACAGGACGCATGTTTATACTTCACCCCATTTAAGAGAATTTAATGAACGTATTATTGTTGCGGGAAAGAAGATAGAAGAATCTTATTTTTCTCTTTTGCTTCACGAATGTGAGAAATATGCTAAAGACCAAGAAGAACTTACATGGTTTGAATTTATCACTGTTGCTGCCTTTTTAGCCTATGCTCAAAATCCTGCAGATATTTTATTATTAGAATCAGGGGTTGGAGGACGGCTTGATGCAACAAATGTTATAAATTCTCCTCTTGTGACAGCAATTACATCTATTTCCTATGATCATCAAGATTATTTGGGAAAAACATTATCTCAAATTGCGTATGCAAAAGCCGGTATTTTCAAAATGGGGGCTTCAGCTTTTTCAGTTGCACAGCCTAAAGAAATTGAAAGAGTGCTTCTAAGTTGTGCTAAAAATTTATCTGTTTCATTCTTTCTAGAAAATCGAGACTGGGACGTTCAAGAGCAAGAAGAAGGATTTGTTTATTGTTCAAGTTTACACTGTCCAAAGATAAGTCTAGCAGGAAAACATCAGATACGTAACGCGGGATTAGCATTAAGCATAGCTTCTTTTTTGCAGAAATCATTTAATTTGAAAGAAAAACATTTAAAAGCAGGAATAGCAACGGCGACTTGGAAAGGGAGGTTACAAGACCTTTCTTCTAGCTTTTTAGCTGATTATCTTTGGGAAAACTCAGAAATTTGGCTTGATAGTGCCCATAATGAAGGAGGCGCCCAAGCTCTTATAGAAACAATACAGACTTGGAGTTCCTTACCAACCTATTTTATTATTGGGATGCTTAGCCACAAAGATTCTTATGCTTTTTTATCACCACTCTCTAGGGTGGCTAAAGGATTTTGTTTTATTCCTATTCCAACATCAGAAAAGTATACCCCTCCTAACCACCTGATTGAAATCACCCCCCATAAAAATAGCTTTACAGCAAATACCCTTATTGAGGGATTAAAAAAAATTTCTCAACTTTCTTCATCACCGGTTAGAGTTATAATTTGTGGTTCAATTTATTTATCAGGTGAAGTTTTAAATATGGTAGAAAATAATCATGAAAGAATATCATGATGCTCTTTTAAGTTGGTACGATAATGAAGGAAGGATTCTTCCTTGGCGAGCCAGAGGTGAGCAAACAATAAATTCTTATCATGTATGGCTAAGCGAAATTATGTTGCAACAGACTACAGTCGCGACTGTAATTCCATATTTTTTATCATTTATTCAACGATGGCCTACATTTCAACAATTAGCTGAAGCTTCCCTTGATGATATTCTTCATGCATGGCAAGGCTTGGGGTACTATGCAAGAGCAAGAAACCTTCACCTCTGCGCAAAAAAAATTGCAAATGATTATACAGGCAAGCTTCCAACAAATTCAGATGAGTTAATAAAGCTTCCTGGTATAGGACCTTATACAGCAAAGGCAATTGCCGCTATTGCCTTTAATGAGCACGTTTTACCTGTGGATGGAAATATTGCCCGTATCCTTTCACGGATGTATGCTATTTCAATACCTCTTCCCAATGGAATGCCAGAAATACAAAATGCTGCTAGTGCATTTACACCTGTAACAAGACCTGGGGACTTTGCGCAAGCTATGATGGATCTAGGAGCAACTATTTGCGTACCTAGAACCCCTTCATGCGAAAAGTGTCCTTTTCAACCAACTTGTAAAGCTCATGCATTAGGTATCGCAGCAGAACTCCCTTTGAAAAATAAAAAGCGCGTAAGACCTCAAAAATACACAGTAGCTTATATTCTCAAGAGGGAAGATGGTGCGATCTTATTAAGGAAAAGACCAGAAAACGGATTACTTGGAGGAATGATGGCAGTTCCAACATCTGAGTGGCAATTGGAAAAACTAGAAGGTAAAAATATTGGGAGAGATGCTCCTTTTATAACACACTGGAAATCTCTTAAGAGCCATATAAATCATAGTTTTACACATTTTGATCTTGAAGTTGAGCCTTATTATGGGAGCATTTGTGCTAAAAAAGCAAAAATTTTAGACGGTGACTGGGTTTTTCCGCATCAATTAAACCACTATGCTCTACCAAAATTATTCAAAAAGATTATTGAAATAAGTTTAAGCAAATTGAGCACCATTGACGTTGTTTAAAACGCCAGGCATTGTGTGCTCATTATAACTGTTAGGAGACTCCTATTACTAAGAACTATTCTTCATTACCACTTGTTCCTCATCAAGAATTGGCCAATGCTATTCGATTCTTGAGTATTGATGCTGTTGAAAAAGCCAATTCAGGTCATCCGGGACTTCCTTTAGGAATGGCAGACGTTGCAACTGTTTTATATCAACATTTCTTGAAATTTAACCCGAGACAACCAACTTGGCCAGATCGAGACCGGTTTGTACTTTCAGCTGGACATGGATCAATGCTGTTGTATGCACTTAATTACTTGACGGGTTATGAAGGTATGACGATAGAATCTTTGAAAGAATTTCGTCAACTAGGAGCTCATACCGCGGGTCATCCTGAAAAAGATCAATATTTAGGGATAGAAACAACGACAGGTCCACTAGGACAAGGTCTAGGTAATGCTGTAGGAATGGCAATTGCTGAGCACCTTTTACGCACCCAGTTTGGTGAGCATCTTTTTAATCACTTTACCTATGTAATTGCTGGAGATGGTTGCCTTATGGAAGGTATTTCTCATGAGGCTATTTCTCTAGCCGGTCATCTCAAGCTTTCTAAACTTATTGTTTTATTTGATGATAACCGTATATCGATTGATGGTCCCACAAGCTTATCTGTCTCAGATGACCAACTCAAACGTTTTGAGGCTTGTGGCTGGCAAGTACAAGCAATTGATGGGCATAACCCTGAAGCAATTTATTTAGCACTTCAAAAAGCACATCACGCAAAAGCTCCTTCGATGATTGCTTGCCGCACAACAATTGGTTATGGGGCACCGACAAAAGCAGGCACATCAGCTATACATGGCTCCTCTTTAGGGGCAGAAGAGGTATTAAGGATGCGTGAGGCTTTAAACTGGTCTTCGCCAGCTTTTGAAGTTCCTACTCCCATTCTTAATGCTTGGCGGAGTTTTGGAACTAGAGGTGAGCAAGCGTATACGACCTGGGAAAAGCACCTTCAAGATTCTGCACCAGAAATTAAACACGAAATTGAGCGTCGTTTTAGAGGTGAGCTGCCCAAAGGATGGAAAAATCATATTCAAGAACTAATCAATAGTTTTCATAGCCAGAAGCCAACAGCATCTACGCGCGTCCTTTCTGGTCAAGTTCTTGATACCTTAGTCCCCAAAATACCAGAATTATTAGGGGGGTCAGCAGATCTTACAGGATCAAATAATACCAAAGCTAAAGGAAGTCAGGCGATTTCTTCAGAAAAGTTTATCGGTAATTATATCCATTATGGTGTAAGAGAGCACGCTATGGCTGCAGCGATGAATGGAATAAGTTTGCATGGAGGGGTTGTCCCATATGGGGGAACATTTCTTGCCTTTAGTGATTATTGCAGGCCATCAATCCGCCTTTCTGCTCTTATGCAAATTCGTACAATTTATGTTATGACCCATGATTCTATTGGATTAGGTGAAGATGGGCCTACACATCAGCCAGTTGAGCATTTAGCTGCTTTAAGAGCGATTCCAAATCTTAATGTTTTTAGGCCTGCTGATGCTATCGAAGTTGCAGAGTGTTGGGCATTAGCCTTAGAAAGTCAAACAACTCCATCACTCCTTGTCCTGACTCGACAAAATCTTCCATTTCTGCGCACAGATAGGACCGAAGAAAACTTAAGTAGAAAAGGTGGATATGTTTTAAGTGACGATCCCAAAGCACAAATCACATTCTTGTCAACCGGATCTGAAGTTTCAATTGCAATAAAAGCCCAAGAAGAACTCAAGAAGAAGGGAATTGCTACTCGTGTTGTTTCACTTCCATGTTGGCGTCTTTTCGAGCTTCAAGAAAAAGAGTATCAAGAAAAAGTTATAGGTCTTCATACTTTAAGAATTGCGATTGAAGCTGCTATTCCTTTGGGCTGGGAAAAATACATAGGTCCGGAAGGAGCTTTTATAGGAATGCATAGTTTTGGAGCTTCAGGTCCTTATCAAGATCTTTACAGACACTTTGGAATTACAGTAGAAGCTATTGTAGAATTAGCAATTAATAAATTAAAGGAGAAATAAATGGCGCTTCGTGTAGCAATTAATGGATTTGGCCGTATTGGACGACTTGTTTTCAGAGCAATCGTTGAAAATCATCGTAGTGATCTTGAAGTTGTCGCTATAAATGATTTAGCAGATATTGAAAGCAATGCTTACCTTTTGCGTTATGATTCAGTTCATGGTCGTTTTCCCTATGAAGTAAAAACATCTTCAACAGGAATCAATGTAGGGTTTGGCGAAGTTAAAATTCTCGCGCAAGCTGATCCTGAAAATCTTCCCTGGAAAGATCTTAATATTGATATCGTCTTAGAGTGTTCAGGTCGCTTTACTGAAAAATCAAAAGCAGAAAAACATCTGAGAGCTGGAGCAAAACGAGTTTTAATTTCGGCTCCTGCAGATGGTGCTGATTTAACTGTCGTGTATGGAGTTAATCATGATAAACTTTCAAAAGAGCATATTGTTGTTTCAAATGCTTCATGTACAACGAACTGTTTAGCGCCCGTTGCTTACGTCTTGCAGAAGGCAATAGGAATTGAGCGCGGTTATATGACCACAATTCATGCCTATACAGGGGATCAACGACTTGTAGATACGTTCCATAGTGATCCACGCCGCTCTCGTGCCTCAGCGCTTTCAATGATCCCAACTTCAACAGGAGCGGCTAAAGCGGTTGGGCTTGTTCTTCCAGAACTTAAGGGTAAATTAGATGGAACGGCCATTCGTGTACCAACACCGAATGTTTCTTTAATTGACTTTAAATTTGATGCAAAAAAGGAAACAACAGCTGCTGAAATTAATGCAGCGATTGAAAAGGCTTCTCACACCGACCTAAAAGGCATTTTAGGTGTTGTTAATGAACCACTTGTTTCGATTGACTTTAACCATAACCCGCTAAGTTCTTCCTTTGATTTGACACAAACCCAAGTTATTGAGGGGCGCTTTTGTAGAGTTTTGTCTTGGTATGATAATGAGTGGGGTTTCTCAAATCGGATGGCAGATACGGCAAAAGCTATGGGTAAATTTTTGTAGCAAACCAGAAATGCGTACCTATGCTTCATTAAGAGTATAGTTACGCATTTTGATTATATTTGGAATTTTCTTCTTCACATTTTCCAAAACCCAACTTATAGTTGCTGCAGATAATATTAATTTATCTATGTGTATGTTTATTTTTTGAAAGGAGAGTGAGCAACGTGCTTGTAACAGTTCGCGATAATAATGTGGACCAAGCTTTACGCTCGCTTAAGAAGAAAATGCAACGTGAAGGCGTGTTTCGTGAAATGAAACTTCGTCGTCATTTTGAGAAACCTTCTGAGCGCAAGAAGCGCGAAAAAGCTGAAGCTATTCGGCGTATTCGTAAACTTCAGCGTAAACGTATCGAGCGCGATGGCTTCTAAGAAGTCATAGCTTAACGAAATTAAAAACCTCTGAAGGAAATTTCAGGGGTTTTTTTTTGATAAGAATACTTAATAAAGTTCTTGATGAAGTATCAACCCCATTTACCAGGTATGTTGGATCTTAAGCTGATACTTGATAGCTTAAAAGTGTCAGTAGGAAAAGGTAAAACGTTTACTTACCAGGTCATATTTATGTAGATCGTTATTATGCTCGTTTGCCTTTTTCTTTATTATTAATCTTTAGTTCGAACGGTAGCTTGATCGTTAACTATAACAGATCGTATACCTGGAAGAAAATGGAGACTTTAATGACTATAATTATTGGTATTGATGTATCAAAGCATATACTTGATGCTTATGATTCTGTCCAACAAAAGCACTTACAATTCATGAATACAATTAATGCATCCCTATGGTATTTTATGTTTCTTTATGTAGATAGACCCAATATATGGTAGTAGATTTATGAGAGTAATATAAATATTATTAATAATTATGGATTAAATTTTCATATTTAAAGTATAATTTTTTAATTTCTAATATATTTACAAATTAGTAAGAAAATTTTATTGTTACTCTAATCTATCTATACTTGAAAACGCTAAATTAATATTTATACTTAACTTTCACTTGATGACTTTTTAAGTGCTATTTTAGAGCCAATAATAAAAGCATTAGGAATCAAGTAAAGTTCACTCTCAGAATCTAAAATTGTATAGCGTATGTCCATTTTTAAGACTCTACCGCTATATCCATCTATGGTTATAACGTCATTAACCTTAAACGGTTTATAAATTAAAATAGATAAGCCAGAAATAAAGTTACTAATAGCATCTTTTAATGCAAAACTAATAGCAAAGCTGAATAATCCTAAGCCCGCAATAACGCCTCGAATATCGATGCCAAAGGCGCTGAAAGCAAATACAAGGCATGTAATTATAATAAAAGAATGAAGAACTCCTTTGATTAAAGGAATAATATTTTGCAATGCTGGATGCTTTAGAAGATTTACTCTTTCGATAGAAATTCTCAAAAAGATAAATAATATTAAATATAAAATTATGGGTAATAAAACTTTTACATAATACATAGCTACCCCCTTAGAAGAAGCCAAACCAAAAATATCTTTATTATTCTTTGTTACTTGATTCTCTAAAATTATTGAAATAGAAAAAAGGCGCTCTTTTAAAGCTTCATTGCACTTAATTTTTTCAATGTAAGTCTCTACGTTATTTCTTCACAATGTCAAAGATCCATTTTATTATTTCTCTCTTCCCTGGTACCAAGGGAGGAAGAGTTTTTTCTCCTGATCCATAAAATGATTGAAGGATCACAAGAGATCGTGTACATAGTCCATGTAAGATATTTGTTCACTAGGACATTTTATTTTCTCCACTTTTTTAATTTCTTTACCTTGTTTTAAAGCGCAACAAATCATTTGCTTAATCTATCTGATACAAGCCCCTTAAAACCTTTATTGCTTAACTTTTTTTTAATTCTCTTCTTCTTTTATTCTTGTCTTACCTAACTCATCTTTTATTTCTCCTTTTCTTCTTTTTTAAAATTTAACTTACATCATTTTATTGAGGCAGGTTGATCAGTCCCTAAGGCTCTCTCGAGAAGATTGTTGAAGGGCTTGTCAGCCATTCAACCCTATACAATAATAGTAACAAATTTCAGCCAGAAACTCAACCTTTTTCTGTAATAAATATCAAATTTTAACTAAAAGGATCACCTTTGAAGTTGTTTATAAGTCATTGTAATAATGAGAAAAAACCCTAAAAATATAAACGATAAAAAGTTTAAAGCATTCATAAAATAGAATATGACCTCCTCAAGACCATTGAAAGAATGCTAAGAGAGTTTAATATTAACTTACGAAAGTAACTTTTGAAGAAGGTCATTTTTATGCAAGAAATTATAAAAATATTCTGTTTTTTCAGTTATGTTTTAAATAATTCACCGCATCATCTTCCTGAAGCACAACTTGCGAAAATTTTTGAAGAAAAAAAAGCAACAGTGCAAGAGCTGAATACTTTAGCTCAGAAGCATTTTTTACGTCCTAAGAATGCTGAAAGGATGTCAAACGAAGCCATTCAACATTATAAAAAACTATGTTCTGGGCTATCAAGCGAACAGAAGAAACAAATTATTAACCTCTTTTACAACCTTGGATATATTACATCCATCTACCCAAAAAGGAATACGAGCCCAGATATTATTCTTATCCAAGGATCGACGGTCCCTAATATGCGGGAAAGGCTTATGTTTCTTGCAAAAAATATTGAAGAAGGGATTATCCTCTTAAAACCTGAAACCCAGATCATTTTTTTGGTGGGGGAAAGGCCTTTATTTTCAATGGAAACCAAAGATATACTTTTAAATCCTTCTCCTTATTTAAAAGATCCTCATTGGCGTATACCTAAAATTCTACCGCACGATGAACGTGAAGCCTCTAAGTTAATTTGGGGTCAACTTCAATTACCATTATCTCTTAGAGAAAAAAAACCAATCTTCATAGAAGCAATAAAACAACAAGATTCAGCCAGAGCACAAACTATGGATTGCGTTCAACTTTGGCTTCAAGGAATCGTTCCCAAAACTCATAAAAAAGTCTTAATGATTTCTAATAATCCCTATATCCAATATCAGAAGGATGTCACTGATTTAGGAATCTTAAAGGCAGGATTTAACACATTTTTTGATGTTGAAGGGGTGGGGAGGTCATTTGATATTAATGACCAAGATATTGATATTACGATTGGCATTCTTATGGATACCTTGGCGCGCGTCTTATATGTTGATAATCAATTACAAGAAATAAATATTCTTAAATAAACTTACTGATATAAGTGTCTATATACGAGGGAGAGGGGGCTTTAATTTCTATAGGTAGCTTCTTGTAATAAAGAGGAACCTCAATAGAATAGGCATGTAAATGGAGCTGTGTTATCTCTTCAGGCTCGCCATATATGCGATCTCCAAGGATGGGATTTCCTATAGCCGCACAATGAACACGAAGCTGATGAGTGCGCCCTGTTTTGGGTTTGAGCTCAAGCCAAGATGCATCTTTTGTTTCTCCGAGAACTTTAAAATCAGTTACAGCAGGTTTACCTTGTGGATCGACTTTCATCCACCAATGATATTTCTTTTGGGATTGAGGGGCTAAAGGAAGGTCAATAGTGCCCTCTTTTTTAACAAGATGTCCCTTTACAATAGCCCAATATGTTTTTTGGACTTGATTGGTTTGAAAAAGATGCCCCAGACGCCGTAAAGCTTCAGGATGTCGTCCCAATACTAAACAGCCGCTTGTATCTTTATCAAGGCGATGGGCGAGGGCAGGGAGTCGTGGTAACCCAAATTTGAGTTCTTCAAAATAAGGTAGAGTAGAGCGCTGGCGCGGTAAAGTGCAGGATTGATCTTGTCTGTATCCGCTGTTTCCAGCTCCGTGCCCGTGTAGACCTTTCCATCTTCCCGTTTCCAGCACCCCCTCGTCGCACCGTACGTGAGGTTTTCCCTCATACGGCGCACGGATCGTTTTCTTCGTCTGAATTACGCCCATCTGTATTGCACCCGAGATACGCCTACATTAACCAACTTGTGGATCTTATAGAGTCTCTCGTCGGGTAGTTCCTTGTACCCGTTCTTTCTACTTCCTTTCTTCTTCATGATAAATCTTCTGAGGCATCTATTTGCATGCTGTTGGACTTTCCTAAATCTCCTTGCGCTAGCGGTATGGCGATAATATTCTGTCCACCCGAGTAAGGATGCTTTCAGATCTTTAACGATAATTTCAACAGGTTCATGTAATCGACTTCGATAGGTCAGCTGAGTAACTTTCCTTATGATCCTCTTTATCGCATCAGGGGTAGGATACATGTGAGTGACGAGTTTCTGATATCTTGGAGAGTATCCTCTTTTAAAGGCATATCCCAAGAAGTTAAACCCTGACTCCGCTGTCGTTATCCGACTCTTTTCTGCATTGATCGTAAGATCCAAGCGCTGCAAGTATTCTTGCAGTTTCTCTAGCACCTTTTCAACTGACTTATCCGAGAGAACGACTAGATCGTCCGCATAGCGGACGATCTGTGCATTCCAGCCATTCCTTTTGGTCATCCTCTTTGTCCATACTTTATCTAATAAGTTGAGATATATATTAGAGAGTAAGGGTGAAAGCGGAGAACCTTGAGGAGCTCCTTGTTCCCGGATAATAACTCCATCGCTCTTAAGGACTCCTGAACGAAGCCAGGCTTTGATCAACTTTAGAACAAAGTTATCACTGATTCGCTTCTGAATAACCTTCATTAGCTTATCGTGAGGGATTGAGTCAAAATAATGCTTTAAATCAATATCCAAGATCTGGGTTAGCCCATAATTAAGCCATTTATATATCTCCAGACTTGCATGAACTGCTGACCTTTTAGGCCGGAACCCAAAGGAGCATTCTTGAAAGTCTGCTTCAAAGATAGGCTCAATAATAAGACGGGTTGCAGTTTGTACTAAGCGGTCCTTTATCGTGGGTACACCCAAAATTCTAATACCACCTTTGGGTTTGGGTATTTCTACTCGCTTAGTCTTCTTACTGCGATAAGTTCCTTCTTTCAGTTCTTTCTGAACTTGCCGAAGAAACTCTTCTTCCCCTTGTTCTTTTATTTGCTCTATTGTCGTTCCATCAATACCTGGTGCCCCTTGATTTGCACAAACTTGCTTCCATGCACATACAAGAACGTCCCATCTGTAGATTTTGTCATGAAGGGTGTAGAAGCTGCATTTAGGATTAGACTTGGCAGATCGATAAAGTTTCCTCTGCAGTTCTCGAACAATTTGCACCATGTTACTACCTTTCGGAATCATGGCATTCTTCCCTGCTTTGTAAACATAACGAAACTGAAGATCCTTCGCTCCGGCAAGGTTTTGTTGTCCTTCCCATCATCACTACTACTATCTTCACGACTTCCTGCATAGCATTGGAAAGAACTTCAGCTTTTGCCTTATATCTTTTCTTACTTTTGGAACTTAAAGACCATGCAGGATCTCCCACGTTTCTCCTCCTTTCTTTCCTACGTGCCGTCCCTGCTACGCCGGGAGATGAATGACGGTTATTCACCTGTTTTTTTTCCCGTCATTCTACAGCTTTCACCCGCTAGACGAGAGGCTCAGCATCTCCATTTCCCAGATTGCTCTGGTACGACCTTCACGGCGCTACATGTAGGTTCCCTTTCGTACGGCCCGCAGTTTGCGTAGCTCCTTACAGAGCTGTTGTCGAGTGGCTTCACCTGCAAGAATTACTCCCTACAGGTGCACTCCTCGCTACCTGGCCAAACAGGCCAATTGCCAGGGTGGGACTTTCACCCACTAGAAAGGCGGCCTTCGTGGCGCGCCATCAAGGCTATCATTTTTTTTAGCTCCTGCATGGACAGCAATGCCAGCAGGTTTATTCAAAACCAATATCATTGCATCACGATAAAGAAGATGAGATTCAATATTTGAAATAGGTAGGGTCATCGTAATATTAATTCTTAACAGAAATGATTTTATAAAATATGCCATTTTTTAGGAAAAAGATGAAGATCTTTGGCGTTGGATGTATCATAAATTCGTTATCTGAGCTATTAAGGACGAATGATAAATGGGTAGGATTGCATGTGGAATAAAAGGCTTAAAGAGATTAATCAAGAAAATTCTTTACAGACGGCAATAAGGCTGTGGGCAATTGATTACAGTTCATCAAAATTAATAAGCGAAGAAATAAATATTGTTTATCGCTTTGATACGCCTCAAAGAAGCTTATTCCTAAGAATTTCTCCTTACAGTGAACAAATATTTAATAATATATCCAACTCTCTTGAGCTTCAAAGTTACTTATTTAATAATAAAGTCCATGTTGCTCAGCCTATATTGTCTCTAACTGGTTCATATATTGAAAAAATCTATCAAGAAAGAGGAACGTACATTCTTCACCTTATCGAAGGAGTTCCAGGTAGCAAGAGGAACTTTAGTTATATAGAGCCAGAATACTATAAACACTGGGGAAAATCGCTTGCCCAACTTCATAAAGAGCTTCAAAATGTTACATCCAATAAGAAATCTTATTTTAAAAGCTGGCAGGATTCTTGGAAAGAAATTGAAACCTATATTGAAAAAGAAAGTAATGACGTTAAAGAAAAGTATAAAGAAATAGACTCATGGTTAAATTTCCATCATTTTAATATTGAATCATTGGGATTGATACATGGGGATCATCAATGTCAAAACGTTTTTTATGATGGTACGGATACTTACTTTATCGATTTTGATGAGGTAACTTACCATTGGTATGGCTTAGACATTATTATGCCTTTTTTAGAGTTATTTGGTTCTCCCTTTAAAGATTGGGAATATAAGTTAAAAGCCTTTCTAGAAGGTTACCAATTACTTTTACCTATAAATATACAAAGCCTTTACTACCTTGCTAATATGAAAAGCTTAGAGATTTACCTAAACTGCAAAAATAAATGGACCTTACCAACTGGACCTAGAGGCGAGACCAAAAATCAGTGGATAGATAGTTTACACCAAATGGCTATTAATCCCTTATTACCAAAAAACTTAGCCATTTAGCCAGACCATACCTTTTTACACGAATGATGCTGAGATCCCTCCACGGGCTTTAATCATCCATAGGATGAGATCACATCGTTAACCTCGACTTGAAAGTGATATTCACAGCGCCTGTTTTATATAAACCATCTGAATCTTGGCGGAGGGAGAGGGATTCGAACCCTCGGTACACTTACGCGCACAACGGTTTTCGAGACCGCCCCATTCAACCACTCTGGCACCCCTCCAAATTTATTCTTTAAATTTAGTTGTAAGTGAAGATAATCGATACGTTTACCAGACTCAAGAAAAAGATCGCCTAATTAATTCTAATTAATTATTCTTATTTCCCCTATTTTCCTTGACGTTCTTCCTTAAAATATTTACAACAGGCCCTATGGCGAACGTAGCTCAGTTGGTTAGAGCGTCGGTTTGTGGTACCGAAGGTCGTGGGTTCAAGCCCCATCGTTCGCCCCAAATATAAAATATTTTAAATTTCATAGCTTAACTTTCTTTTTTTACAGTATAAAGGGGAAAATGACATTATAAGTGAAGTTTAAAAATGATCGCATTTCAGCCCATTTTTTTTACATCTGGCCTTTTTCTTATTTCTCTTGCATTAGGAATGGTTGGGCCTGGGCTTGTAGATTTTTTTCATCATGATATTAATTGGCAAGCATTTGCACTCGCTTCAGGTGTTACGCTCTTTATAGGTTTACTTTTGGTACTAGCAAACCGCTCTCAAAAAATACAAAATCTTACGGTGAGAGATACTTTTCTTCTGACAGCAATAAATTGGCTAACAACTTCAATTTTTGCGGCACTTCCTTTTATTTTTACTTATAGTACGCCTTCTTTAACCGATTCTTTCTTTGAAGCAATCTCTGGGCTAACAACCACTGGAGCAACAGCAATTGTTCGTTTAGACTATGCGTCTCACGGTATTATTTTATGGCGCTCATTGCTCCAATGGTTTGGAGGAATAGGAATTGTTTTAATGGCGCTTACAATTTTACCTCTTTTAAGAATCGGTGGAATGCAGCTGTTTCGGAGTGAATTTTCGGATCGTTCTGAAAAAATACTTCCCAAAGTTTCACAAATTGCATCTGCAATTTTTGGAACTTACATTTTCCTTACATTTGCATGTACACTAGCATTATGGTGGGCAGGAATGACTTTCTTTCATGCTTTTTGTCACGCTCTCTCCACCGTTTCGACAGGCGGCTTCTCAACTTTCGAAGCTTCAATTGAGTATTTTAATGATCCTTATATTGAAATAGTTTTAATTATCTTTATGATTATGGGAGCAATTACATTAACTCTTTTTGTTAGATGTATCCAAGGAGAGGCAAAAACTCTCTTCAAAGATAATCAAGTACGTACACTATTTAAAATTCTTATTATTGCAAGTTTAGCCACGACTTTTTGGCTTTGGCAAGATGGTCATGAGCTTATGTATGCTTTAAGGCATTCAATTTTTAACGTGACATCCATTTTGACAACTACTGGTTTTAATTCTCAAGATTATTCTTTATGGGGTAATTTCCCGATCATGATTATGCTAGCTCTTTCAGTAATAGGAGGGTGTACAGGGTCAACATCGGGAGGCATAAAGATTTTTCGTTTTCACGTGATGTACGCCACTGTAAAAACTCAAATCCTTCAGTTAAGGCGACCTCATGGCGTTTTTATTCCTATGTATAATGGCAAACCTATTCCTGAAGGGATTTTTTTATCCGTTTTTACTTTTTTTGCACTATTTGTAGCCTGTTTAGGAGCGCTTGCACTCGCACTCTCTTTATTTGAATTAGACTTATTAACTTGTCTTTTTGCAGCCCTAAGTGTCCTCAATAATATGGGAACTGGTTTTGGAGATATTTTAGGAGATACAGGGACTTACGCTGCTTTACCTACAGGCGCAAAATGGCTTTTAATGTTCGGTATGCTTGTTGGGCGGTTAGAATACATCACGATATTAATTCTTTTTAGCCCTAAATTTTGGCGAGATTAAACTTTTGATACTGATGATATTGCTTGTGTAGATAGCAACTCATATCCTCTATATTCATAAGCAAATTCAATACTTTTTTGATCAAATTTATCTTTTAAACGACGGTTAAACTCTCGTCCCACAATCCAGCGGCTTTTATCAGGAAGCGTCTTAATGCGAGCTTGTAGAATGACGCCTGTCTCAGTAAATTTATCTACTCCCATAATCTCTAAAGGTTCTAAAATCATCGTACTGTACTTAATATCATGACACATCTCTAGGTCTACTTCTTTCATAGCCTCAAAAGCATGATCTATATTTTCAGAGTATGAAAGCCCTATTTGAAAAAGGTAATAAGAGAAGTTCTTAGACATGTTAGTAATTTTCGTAATCCCACTGAACGGAATTGTATGTAAGTTTCCTTCAGAATCGCGCAACCGAACTGTTCTTAGAGAAATAGCTTCCACATTCCCATTCTGACCATCAATCTGAACAATATCTCCGACATTTATTGTATCCTCAACTAAGATAAAAATGCCCGTGATAATGTCTTTAACTAAAGATTGACTACCAAAGCTGAAAGCAATACCAATAACACCAACACCAGCCAAGAGAGGCGTAATATCTAAGTTAAACTCAGCAAATATAATCAAAGCTACAAGTGCAAATAAAATAAATCGGGTGGTATTTTGGACGAGAGGTTTAATCGTTAAAAGCCTTTGCTTTCTGACTCTACCTTTTTGTTGTTTTGTAGAACGGTTAAAAAAACGATCTATAACGTACTCATTAGTTTCCCATACAAAAATACTTAAGAGCAAAATTAATAAAATATTTAAAAATGCAGAAGGTAACCCCTCAACTTGTGAAAAGAAATCAAATACTTCAAGATCCCAAATTTCTAATGATAAAAAAAGAAGACTAAAGACAATGCTTAGGCTAATCAGAAGGGAAAGAAAAACAGTATAAAAATTCTTTCTTGGGGTTACGTAGGGTAGATGACACGCTACATGTTCCATGAAAGTTCGTACAAACTTAGGAATTTTTAAGACTAAAATATATGAAACAGTAATTAGAAATGCCGTACCAATGAATGAAAAAGCAACAGCTTTAACATTGTTAATTCTTTGAAAAAAAATTGTGATTCCAAAGAGACACATATACAAGCTTGCCCATACATGCCAAGTTTTTGCAACAGTTGAGGAGAATAATCTGTTGCGATTGATACTTTGTTCTTGACGTACTAGCCATTGACTTACTCGATTTCGAATTACATAAATAAACCATAATGTTTTAAAGCAAGAGATAAAAAGCATTGCCTTAATAATAAAAGAGTAAAAAATTACAGGACCTTTTAATAGTAAAATAAGTTCGCTAAGAGCAATGCCTATAATCATAAGAAATGTAACTAACCGCAAATAACAATAGCTAAGTTGAGCTGTGGAGTCATTAATGCTGATTAAACGAAGCTCTTTCCATTTTGGCGAAAAAATTAATTGATAAAGAAAAAGAGCAGCTTCATAACTTGCCAATGAGTTCATTGAAAGATATATAATTGGAATCGTAATTTCATAAAGGGGTAAACTGGAAGCAAATGTAAACATTACGACTATCATACTGATGACAGCAAAGCCATTAATTGTTCTTTGAATAAGTTTTATTTTTCTTGTTGAAATAATTGTTTGAGGAGTGGTGTTTTTAAGACGCTTATAAGCATAGTAACTTATCCAACGAATACTTCTATTGATAACTATACCTAGTCCTAAAACAAGGAAAATATTCTTAAGGACATAAACCATTTTTGTCCTAAAAGATGGATCATTGAAATGCTTGATAACTTCCGTAAAAGACCTTTCAAATGCACTAAAAAATTCAAGAATTTTCTCTGAGATAGAATGAATTATCTCTGAAATCTTTGAAAGCGCTAAAGGAGTAGGTTCGTTTTCAACTTTCGATCTTGCCGCAATCATTGTTCGAAGTTGTGAAATAAATTCTTTACGAGCACTCTTGCTTTCAAGTGTTTTTAATAATTTTTCTAAAGCATCAGTCTCAACATCTTTTGGCTTTTGATCAGGCTTCAAATTTTCAAAGTCAGAAACATCTGCGTTCACTGAAGTAAAACCATTTAGTATCAAACAAAAAAAAGTAAGACAAAAAAACGTCCTAAACCACTTTTTCATTAACTCGCTCCTGCTTCTCTGGCAATATGACATATTGCTAACCCAGCAATAGCTGCCGTTTCTGCTCGTAAAATTGTTTGTCCTAAACTAACAGAATAAATAAATTTGTACCTTGAAAATAATTCAAATTCTAGAGAACTAAAGCCACCTTCAGGGCCTATGAGTAAAGAAAACTCGGGTAAGGGGATATCCATAACTTGTTTTATAAGATTTGGAGAGTTTAAACGTTCATCACTCATAAACACTATCTTCTCTTTAGGCCAATTACTCAAAAAAAGTGGTAAAGTTGTTAAAGGATGAACTGTTGGTATACATAATCTTTCAGATTGTTCTGCTGCTTCAATAACAATATTTTCTATACGTTCTCGATTAAATTGCCGCACATGCGTGTGCTCTGTAAGAACAGGTATAAGTTCTGTTACCCCCAATTCAACGGATTTCTCGATTAAAAAATTGAGCCTGGCTTGCTTGAGTGGGGCAAAAATTAATCTCAAATTTTGCTTTAAGGGTTGAATCCTCAAGTTACGTCCTACTTTTAGAACGCATGATTTTTTAGTGAATTCTAGGACTTCTGAAAGACATTCACCATCTTTACCATTAAAAACTCTTACAAAATCGCCACGTTTCTTTCTTAGAACACTCTTAAGATAATGGGTTTTATCCTTATCAAGCTCTAAACGCTGATTGTTCTCAAGGGGCTCTGATATATAAATCCGGCAAACATTTTTCATTATTAAATTATATACTAAATTTAATCCTCTTATGTTAGCAAATTCTTAACTTCCCTTATGTTAATTTAATTTAAAAAATATGGGGAATTATATGTATTTATTATTTTTAATTTTAATATTAACCTTTTCACCTTTAAAAGCTGAAACATACAAAGAACATATAAGTTTAAGGTTTAACAATCAATTTTCGGGGGCGCAATGTTCCTCAAAAAAAGAACAAATCTGCAATTCAAAAACAAGTGCCGAACTTAGTGAAGAGATTAGAAAGGCATTAGAATCTAAATAATTCCTCTAATTTTAATTATTTATTTCTAAATTTTTTAATTCTGCCTATTTTTATAGAGAAACTTGCATTAAATTCTAACTTAATTATAATGGCGCTCAAAAATTATTTTCAAATAATTGAGTTGTATTAAATTAAAACCTAATCTTAGTTAAAGAATTTATGAGAAATAGTTACGCTTTACAGGAAGAAAATTTTATCCATCCTCAGCTACATGAAAAAGTTGATCTTCAACCATATGAACAAGCGTTAAAAAAAGCACGCTATTTAACTTTTCCATTAGAAGAGATGTTAGATTTACTTTACCAACTTAATGAATTTGAGCTTGGTCGCGCACTATTAGTTAATCGTGGCCTTACAGGATATTGGCGAGCCTATACGATTATGTACGCTCCTTATATGAATTTAAAACATCCTCTAGAAAATTGGATTATAAATGAAGCCCCACTTACACGTGCTGTTCGCGAAACGTTTACTATTTTTCAGGAAGAAATACAAAAGAGGTTAAGAGATAATATGTCCTTATCTGCGATCCCTTGTGGTTTAATGGATACGCTTTTATCTCTAGATTACAGGCATATAAGTAATATACATCTTATTGGTATTGATTCTGATGCTGAATCAATTAATTATGCTAAGCAAAACGTTGCTAAACATGGTTTTAGAGGCACTGTTTCCTTTCATCAGAAAGATCCATGGAACTTAGGTGATTTTGAAAAATATGATTTCATCGTTAATCATGGTTTAAATGTATATGAACATGATGATCAAAAGGTAATCCTTCTCTATGAAGAATTTTATAAGGCCTTACATTCAAATGGAATATTAATTATTAGCTTCTTCACACCACCTCCAACATTATCAGATGAATCTACGTGGAAAAATTTTGATCCAAAAGCCCTTCAAATGCAAAAAGCTATTTCAAATGAAATTTTGAATATTAAGTGGCAGGCATTTCGTACAGAAGGACAGACAAAAGATCACCTTGAGGCGGCTGGTTTTACAATCATGGATATCATTTATGATAGCCAAGGAATGGCTCCCACAGTCATTGCAAGAAAGCAGCAGTAGTAAAGAAAACCCTATGGCTAAATTACATTTTTATTATTCCGCAATGAATGCTGGAAAAACAACAACTCTTCTTCAGTCTGATTATAATTATCGCGAAAGAGGGATGCAAACACTCCTTTTTACCCCTGATTTTGACAATCGTTATCAAGAAGGTTGGATTGCTTCTCGTATTGGACTAAGAAGTCCCGCAATAGTTTATTCACATGATTTTAATTTCTTTACTTACATAAAAAATCAATCACACAAAATAGAGAATTTAAATTGTATACTTATTGATGAAGCACATTTCTTAACAAAAATGCAAGTACAACAGCTTTGTCAAATTGTAGATCAGCTTGATATCCCAATTCTAGCTTACGGCTTGAGAACAGATTTTATGGGGGAACCTTTTGAAGGAAGCAAATATCTCTTAGCTTTATCAGAACATTTAACCGAAATTAAAACTATCTGTCACTGCGGGAGAAAAGCTACAATGAATCAGCGAGTTAATAATCAAGGAAATCCTATTCTTGAAGGAGAGCAAGTTGAAATTGGAGGCAATGAACGGTACATAGCGTTATGCAGGAAGCACTTTATCCAAACTTAGAAGTAGCTTAAGAACTGTTTCAGGATATCAATTATACAAAGTCTTAAGTTACTTTTGTATGGTTAAATTTTTCCATACCCTTTTTATTTAATTTATGTAATAAGATTAAATACTTGACGTAGCTTTATGTATTTGGCACGCTTAATTATGTCTTTAGATGAGAGGTGGGAAAAATGACACGTTCCGAACTTATAGAGCGCATTTTAGATGCAAATCCTTCTTTAACTATAGCACAAGCTGAGAAAAGCGTTACTACTGTATTGGAAGAAATTTCAAATGCTTTAGCAAATGGCTCTCGCGTGGAACTTCGTGGTTTTGGTGTTTTCACTACAAGAAAACGACAAGCTCGATCAGGTAGAAACCCTAGA
Source organism: Candidatus Paracaedimonas acanthamoebae (assembly GCA_000743035.1). GTDB lineage: Bacteria > Pseudomonadota > Alphaproteobacteria > Caedimonadales > Caedimonadaceae > Paracaedimonas > Paracaedimonas acanthamoebae. Next base: position 806,248 of record CP008936.1, on the reverse strand, counting down.
ACTGGACAAACCGTAAAAGTTGAAGCTAAATCTGTTCCATTCTTTAAAGCTGGTAAGCAACTTAGAGATCGATTAAACTGATAATTTTAAAAATTCGAAATATTAATCTTTATAACTGCCGCCTTGCCCCCAAAGCGGCAGTTAATGTTCCATCATCCAGATAATCGAGTTCACCACCTAAAGGAACGCCATGTGCAAGAGCCGTTACTTTAGCTTTGGTTGTTTTCAAAGCGTCAGCAAGATAATAAGACGTAGTTTGTCCTTCAACAGTAGCGTTAAGTGCTAGTATTATTTCTCGAACACCTGTACTCTGGACTCTTTGTAAAAGGGCAGGGATCTTTAATTGTTCAGGACCAATACCTTCTAGAGCAGAAAGCGTCCCACCCAAGACATGATAGTATCCTTTATAAGATCCTGACCTTTCTAAAGCCCACAAGTCTGCAATACTTTCAACAATACATAACAACCCAAGCTCTCTGTTATTATTTGCACATATTGCGCAAGGATCCTGGGTATCTAAATTTCCACAGGTATGACATATTTTAAGCGCTTGAGCTGCTGTATGCAAAGCTTCTGAGAGAGGAATCATAAGCTCTGTCCTATATTTCAACAGGTGTAAAGCTACTCTTCTGGCAGAACGTGGGCCTAAACCTGGTAACTTCGCTAACAATTGTATAAGTGCTTGAAGTTCAGAACCTATCATTAATATTATCTTTTATTTGTTAGGATTAATTTAAATTAAATTTCCAAGTTAAAAAGGAAGACTCATACCACCGGGTAATTTTAATCCTGCAGTAATTTTAGTCATTTCTTCTGCTGTACGGGTTTCAGCTTTTTGCTTAGCATCATTAAAAGCAGCAACTAAAAGGTCCTCTAAAATCTCAACTTCTGTTGGATTGAGCAAAGAAGGATCAATCTTTAATTTTTTAACTTCGTTCTTACAACTTAAAGTAATTTCAACCATTCCACCGCCGGCTTTTCCTTCAACATAAATTCCGCCTAGTTGTTCTTGCATTGCTGCCATTTGCGCTTGCATTTCTTGTGCTTGTTTCATTAATTGACCAATATTTTTCATGCTATTTTCTCCTTAGGAATATCATCAATATATACAATTTCAGATTCTGGGAAACTCTTTTGGGCAGCCATAACTAACGGCTCATCAAGAAGAGCTTCTCGAATTCTTGAGCGTTCAATCTCGTATTGTGCTTGTAATGAAGGATAAACGTTTTCGCTTTTTTCTTGAACTATGATTTCCCATTCAATTCCTGTCCAATCTTTAAGATGAGCTTTCAAGCGGTGTGCTAAATCTTTAGGTGCATGAGGAGACAAGTGGAAAGAAATCTTACCAGGTTCAAAACTAATCAAATGGACATCATTCCTTAAAATTCCTTCAAGTAAAGGCTCTCGATGTCTTTGGCAAAGCGCAACAACTTCCTTAAAATCTTTTGGCAGTGTTCGTGAATGTTGAGAAGGCTGAAGAACAGGTTGAATTACTTCTTGTTCTTTAGACGGCTCTCTAGAAATCTTAAGGTTATGATCAGTTTCTTTATTAGAAATACCTTCTAAGGTTTGAATAATTTCTTTGGGGGTTGGAAGATGGCTAAGATAGCAAAGCCTCATCAAAATCATCTCAACAGCTTGCTCCGGCAAAGGGGCTAAAGAAACTTCTTGAATGCCTTTTATAAGGCTTTGCCAAAAACGTGTTAAAAGAGGAAAGTTAAGTTTCTGGACTAATTTATTACATTCCTCAGATTGTTGATCTGTGAATCCAGGATAAATTGGAGAATTTTGATCAACACTGCGCGTACTAAGCCAGTGTATAAAGCTCAATAAATCTTTTAATATGACCAGAGGTTCGGTACCTTGTTGATTTAATTGCCGGAATAAATTTAACGCAACTTTAACGTCTCCATGAACTAAAGCCTGACAAAGATCAACCAAATAATTTTGATCCATAAGACCAAGCATTTTTCTTACTTTTTCGCCTGTTATAGTTGATTCTGAAAGCGTTATAGCTTGATCTAAAATAGAAAGACCATCTCTTGCTGAACCATCAGCAGCACGAGCAATTAGTTTAAGTGCTTCTTCTTCAATTGTTTTTCCTTCAAGCAGGGTGATCTTATTAAAATGCTCTTTGAGCGTTTCTTCATCAATTCGCCTTAAATCAAAGCGCATGCACCGGGATAAGATAGTATCAGGGATTTTGCGTACTTCGGTAGTCGCAAAGATGAATTTAACGTGTAAAGGCGGCTCTTCAAGCGTCTTTAAGAGAGCATTAAATGCATTTTTTGAAAGCATATGCACTTCATCAATAATATAGACTTTATAGCGTGCAGAAACGGCGCGATAACGAGATGCTTCAATAACTTCCCTGATATCATCAATACCTGTCCTACTTGCCGCATCCATTTCAATAACATCAATATGGCGATCTTCTGAAATTGCTTGGCAATGCTCACAAGTGCCACAAGGAGAGGGGGTAGGATTTCCTGTTCCATCAGGGCCAATACAATTAAGAGCCCGAGCAATAATTCGTGCTGTGGTTGTCTTCCCGGTACCCCGAATTCCTGTCAAAATAAACGCGTGAGGAAGACGATCTTGCTTTATACCATTACTTAAAATGCGCACGAGAGTATCCTGCCCAATCAGGTCAGAGAATGTAGTGGGCCTATATTTCCGCGCCAAAACTAGATATTGTGAAGAGCTTCCAATCATTGTTTTCTCAAGTATATGAATTCTTCTTGCTATCATATCCTTCCTCTAAATACAAGAAAAGCGCATCTAATAAACTTTTTAGAAATCTTTCTCATTATTAGGTTTTTATTAATCATTTCTAGTTAGAATCAAAATTAGATGAGTTTGTAACCAAAAAGGGAGAGTAACAATGAAAAAAAATCGTATTCACACTGTTTTAGTAAGCTCTTTAGCTTTATCTATTTCTTTACTATCAGCTCCTCATGCTAATGCAGGAGTTTTTGATCATCTCAAGAAAATTGCCCAGACTGCAGCTAAAATTGCCACAAATAAAGAAGTACAAACGGCTGTCCTAGCCACTGGTACAGCTGCTTATGCCGCTGTAAAAGCAAAAAAAGCTGAAAGCAAAGAAGAAGAAGCAATGGCTGCTGAATAATAGCAGCTTAGAGGTTTGTTCAGTAAAAAATAAAGAGTCCTGGGTTGCTAGGGCTTTTTATTCTTTTTTTAATTTATGATAAGCCCAATCAAGCCAAGGCATTAGATTTTCTAAGTCAGCTGTTTCAACGGTAGGTCCACACCAAATCCGCAAAGCAGGCGCAGCTGATATATGATTCTGAATATCAAAGGCAACTTTTTGTTCAGCAAGAAGACTACAAAATTGCTTAATCCATTCCCATTGAGAACCAAGTGTTAGCAATTTAAACCAAGGAGCAATAATTTCTAAGCATACCGTTGTTGGAGATCTAAGCTCTTCTAACGGCACTAGAAACTGAAGCCATGAAACGGTTACCAGCCATTTTTTTATAACATTATAATTTTTAAGTGTCCTTTGATAAAGGGCTTGTTGGTTACCGATGGTTTGTGCCCATTTAAGTGCATGCAAGGCATCTTCAATAAGTAACATTGAGGGAGTATTAAGCAAAAAACCTTCAAACAGTTTTTTATTAAGTTGGCCTTTATCTGTTGTTAAGCGAAAAAGATAAGGGATAGGCCAAAGTGGGGTATGTTTTTCTAAACGCTCAACAGCTTTAGGGCTAAGGACAATAACCCCAATTCCTGCTTCACTACCAAGGCCTTTTTGGAATGAAAATGCTGTTGCATCTAAAAATTGCCAGGGAAGGGGGATTGCAAAAGCTGCTGATGTTGCATCACATAATGTTAATCCCTGACGATTGTGACTAATCCATGAAACATTAGAGGCAATAATACCGCTTGTGCTTGCATTTAAGGTAAATATAATATCATACTCAAAGTTCGTTTTCTCGAACTGTGGCAACTTCCTAGAATTTAATTCTAATAACTCGAAATCATTTATTTCTAAAATCTTTCTTATATCATTAGCCCAACGTTGACCAAAAATATCCCAAGCATGAACTTGTACCTTTTTTTTCCCCAACAAATTCCAAAATAAAGTCTCAACTGCACTTGTCGCAGATCCTAAAACAAAAGTTACCTTATAATTTTCAGGAATATTGAGAACTAAGCGTAGTAAATATAAAACTTCTTGAATACGTTCCACCCCTTCTATGGAACGATGTGACCTGGCTATAAGCACATTTTTAAGATGACTTAACTCCCATCCAGGAGGTTTAGCACATGGCCCAGCACCAAAATTTGGAATTTGAGGGCGCACAAAAGGCATAGCTTCCACTTAATTATACCTCATCAAATTTGAATATATTTTCAAGTTAATAATTTTTTTTCATTCTTGAAAATTCATAAAATCTTTAAAATTCAGTGAGATTCGCAATATAAACCGGATCAAGTCCAGATTGCACTCTTAATCGATTTAAACGAAGAAGCATTTGTTGTGCTGTAAAAGGTTCTCCATTAATAAAAATCGCCTTTCTTCTGAAACTATTATCCGAATAATTCACTTGATCACCAATACTTTGTAATAAATTTACAGCAGATTCAAAGTCAATCCAATTATTATTAAAATTTATTGCATGAGATTTCTGACTTGAGCAGGGATTATGATAACCTAAGTAGGAGCTTAAAGGTAATTTATTCGTTTCACTTGATCGCTTGGAATCTTTTAAAAGCTTGTCTTGCTTTTTTCCGAGTGAAGGAAACGGTGTATAACCTAATTCTTTGCGATGTTTGTTTAAAGCTTTTTTATAGGTTTCTACTGATAGGCAATGAACTATCCTTTTATTGTTTTTAATCCGTCCCTTGAGTCCATATGGGCGAATCCCAAAACGCGAAAGCGCCTTGTTTATGGAAGTTTCACTTCGCTTAAGAACTTTAGCTATCACTTTCAATCGCATATTCATCTGAAAGCCAACTTTAAGATATTCGATTTCTTGAGCACTCCAAGCTCGTTTGTCCTGATTTTTAGACATTATTTTACTCCATTAGCCTCGCTGTTCATATTTTTTATATTTATTTAAAAAAGGTTCTTGCACCTTTATGTATTTTACGCATATAAGGTATACAAAAAACACATGGCTATTTTAATGCCAAAAAGGTCATGTAAATGTCAATTTTTATTTTTCTTTGGAAAAATTATGGGCAATAATGTAAAATTATAGATGTTTAAGAAATTTAGGGAAGATTAAGGGGAAAGGGATAAGGATGACCGTAAAAAAATACTCGCAAATTGGCAATATTTCTGAGAACTATAAAAAGACTCCCGCAACTCAAAAAGCGGCAAATACAGAAATACAAGCACAAAATATTCATTTTATGGCTTCAGCACAGCCTTTTGGGAGAACTGCACCAAATAAATTACTAACAAGAAAACGTAAGCGTTCGAGGCATCCACTCCGCGACCTTAGATTACAAAGAGGTTATACATTAGAGGAACTTGCTGATTTAACAAAGCTTTCACCTTCTTATCTCTCACGCCTTGAAAGTGGTACAAGGCGCTTAAATGCAGATATCTTACAGTGCCTTGCTCACGTGTTATCCTGCCATCCGGGTGACCTTCTTTTAACGGATGCACAAAGTAGCAAATTTGTAATGATGTCTCGTATGCAAAACGAGAATAGTGAAGCTACCGATGCAACGTCATCTGCTCGTTTTTCAACTCCAGATTTACCTCTTTATAAGATAACCTCTAAAAACTCTAAAAGTTTTATAGATTTTGAAAATCCTCAAGAGTGGGTTTCCCGACCACAGGAACTTATAGGGATCGCTGGTGCTATGTCTTTTTGTGTAGATATGACGACCAATAATTTTGGGCCAAGATATCGTTCTGGAGATCATATTTTTGCTCATCCAACTAGGCCTTTATCTCCTCAATGTTCAATCTTGTTGATTACTCAAGAAGGGGAAGCAATTCTAGGTGAATTTGAAGGTTGGCAACAAGGGAATGATAAAATAGATCATTGTATCATTCGCATGACAGAGTTATCTCAAAATAACCAACTTATGACTCAGAAACTTAGCTTCTCGAATGATAAAATCCAAACGATTTACCGTATTATTGGACTTATGGAAGCAGCCTAAATGTATTATAAAACCCTCATTATAAGTAGTGAGGGTTATTTCTTGCTCCTCAAAAAATAAATAAATATGCTATAATAAAATTATAAGCAAAGGGGAGAAATGAAATGATAAAAAGAATTATTTTAGCTTTAGATGGCTCTAAGCCGAGTATTAATGCACGCGACTATGCTATTAAGCTGGCAAAAGAACATAAAGCACATCTTATTGCAATTGCTGTTTTAGATACCCCGTGGCTAACTGCCGCGCAACCAGAACCTTTAGGAGGTTCAGCTTTTAAGATTTATAGAGATGAGGTTGTTATCAAGGAAGCTGAGGGGCATTTACGTAAACTTCTTGAACAATTCAAACTTAAAGCTAAGCAAGAAGATATTAGAGCAGATGCTTACGAGTATGAAGGTTTTCCTGTCTCTGAAATTGAGCGTGCTTCTTATGAAGGGGATATTATTATTCTAGGAAAAACAACAGACTTTCATTTTTCTTTAGAACAAGATAATGACTTAACTGTAAGACATATCGCTCGTGATAACCCGAGACCTGTTATTATTGTACCTGAAAATTTTGCAGAAAATGATCGAGTTATTATTGCTTATGATGGTAGCGTACACGCCTCAAAAGCTTTGCATATGTTTCTTTTACTTGGGCTAGCCAAAGGAAAAGAAATGCACGTAATTACTGTTAAATCATCTGAAGAACAAGCTCAAGCTACCCTTAATCAGGCTATTAATTTAAGTAATATATATGGTGTAAAACTCAAACCCTATACTATTATATCGGACGATAATCCTGCTCCTCATATTTTAGAGCTTGTATCGCAAATAGATCCTTCTTTAATAGTGATGGGAGCATTTAGCCATAATATTTTAAGTGAAGCTCTTTTTGGCTCTTGCACAAAAACACTGATGAATAAGACTGAGGTACCATTGTTTATCAATCATTAGTCAGTACGTTCATTCGCCATAAAAATATGGGATAAATTATATAATATTTTTTTTAACTATTATATGCTGAGTTCTTGTTAAAAGAAGGATTTTCCTTCGAGAATTTGAACAACAACAATTTAAGGCCTCAACAACTTAAAATCTCAAGCGACGTATTAAAAGCATTGAGTTTTTAAAGAAGGAGTTGAGGTCACAAAGATATATAAAAAATGATAAATAAATTTTTGCAATCATGGCCAAAAACTCATGGAAAAATCATGCAGATTAGCCTAGAATCTATTGTTAATAGTTATCAGGAAAAATCGTCCAAGAATACATATGGTAAAGAATTTTGATTTTATTTCTTCCGTGCAATTGTAACTATACGATTAGTTGTCGTTCCAATTAACTTCAATCCATTAATTCCACACTGATGTAGAACCTCAGACTCATTTTCTTCCAGCATTTGAATGAGTTGTTCTACAACTATAACTTTGTAATGTTTGAAAGGCCTTAGAAAGTTTTAGTTTATATGAACCTTCTTGTTCATAATACATATCATAAGGAATAAGAATCCCTACTTCATTTATTGTACTGTATTGAATTTCACGCACAGTCGTATTTTCTGATTTTTATTGAATATATCAAATACATAAATTCCTTTATCATTAAGATTCTTGTGGATATTTTTCATGGTTTTCTCGAAATCATATTCCGTAAGATGCCCAATAGTATTAAATATCGTGATAACAGCATCGAACTTACCCGCTTGAGTCGTATGCATGTCGCCTTTAATGAATTTAACCTTTAAGTTTTCTTTTTTAGCTTTGGCTTTTGCAAGCTTAAGCATATTATTATTAATATCTGAACCAGTTCATAACTATGCTTGGCAAGCTATAAAACCTGTGCTCCAGTCTCGCAGGTAAGATCAAGAACAGTTTTTACATGATATTTTTTGAGGATTTTTTCTATAAGTTGATTGATATATACGGAATTTTTTTTTATTACAAGTATCGTAATGTTTTGCTTCTTTATTATAATGAGAGGGTTTAGCACTTTGCCATATCGCGCAAATAATATCGTTCATAAAGAAAAAACCTTCTTTTGATTATTAAAAATAGTTCTTATTAATTCTTGCGAGAGGATTTAAAAGTAGACATATAGATGCTATTATATAATCAGTATATTTATAGGAAAACCATTTTAAGGAATCAGTTTTTGTTAAAAAACCTATTACCTTAACACGCTACAGCATTGACTAAGAATTATTTTTGCATTGTTCGGCAAAATTTTTGAAAATAAGTTGGCAAATATCAGGATTATTTAAAGCATAAAGAATAGCAGCACCAGTTAATACATTCTCAGGAACATTTTCTGAATTTATTTCAGGCATAGATGCTTCTAGGGTGCCATCCTCTTTCAAAACAATTGCCGCATCATTTTCAGCTAATTGTAAAACAGTGCTACGCGTAACTCTAACCATTTTGTGCTCTAATTTAATATATTTTCTTTAGCTAGCACTGTTTTCGAGATAATGTAAATCAAAAAGAGTAATAAATTCTTTCCATTCTCTTTGAGATAAACCTGAGGTCAGTTGTGTAACTTTCTCGCCATGAAGAAGGCGCTTAAGTATTAAACGCCCTGTTCGCGAAATATGAGCTCCTTCAAGACGATACTCAATAAAAGCATCATAAGCAAAAGGGACCCATTTTTTAATAGTATCCAATAAAATATTTACATAGGCTCTAATTTCATATTGTGCATGAGGATCCCCACGTAAGCTCGTGAAATGTAAAAGATTATGTAAATCAATCTTCCAGTACCATTCCGTATAGTAATTTAAAGTTAAATTCATTCGAGCAAGTTCCCGAGTTAAACCTGAGCGATTAGGATCAAGAATGTTGCCCTCTTGATCTTGATTAAGCATGTCTTCATAATGTTCGTACACTAATTCAGCATCTTTGCGTAAAAGATCTAAAACTTTTGCTGATTCCTCTGAGGACATTGCAGAGCCTCGTCCTTGTCGATTGGTGGTAGATTGAACAGAAAGATCTTCGGCACGAGGGATATAGTATTCTTTCCCAAGAATTGAATAGCGAGCAGAATATTCATTAACATTTGCAGTTCGGTGCCTAATCCATTGCCTTGCCACAAAAATAGGAAGCTTTATATGATATTTAATTTCACACATTTCAAAAGGTGTCGTGTGCCTATGACGCATTAAGTAATTAATCAGCCCCTTATCTTGTTGAATTTGTTTAGTTCCTTTACCATATGAAACCCGAGCTGCTTGAACTATTGCTGTATCATCTCCCATATAATCAATAACACGTATAAAACCATGATCTAATACAGAGATAGGTTGATATAGTATTTCCTCTAAAGTTGGAACAGTTGCACGCCGTGTAGAGGCAGTTTGTTGTAAAATACTAGAAATTTCATCTCTTTTTGCTTGATTAAGCGACATTCGTTAGAATTCCTTTGCAATAGTTTTACATACTGTACAAATCGAAAGAACATTAGCCAAGCGGAAAGATTTCAAAATTGAAAAAATTCATTCACCTCACTGTGCAACAAATATCTAACTCTTTAGATAAATGTTTTTAAAAAGTGTGCCATATAATAATTCTATTTTATTTATTTTCACGAATTATCTAAAATGATATAAAGTGGGTTTAGGTTTAAATGGGAGAGAAAAATGACAACACTTGAGTTAAATGAGAAAGCTAATAAACACATCATATTGCCTCCAGGATATAAGCCCACAGAATCTGAAAAATATATGTGTTTAGAACATCTTGAATATTTTAGAAAAAAGTTACTTGACTGGAAAAATGAACTTCTTCGAGACTCTGTAGAAACAATTCAACATCTTCAAGAAGAAACACATCCTGAACCTGATGTAGCAGATCGAGCTTCAGCTGAAACTGACCGTGCTATTGAGCTAAGAACTAGAGATAGAGAACGAAAATTAATCAATAAAATTGATGAAGCGCTTATGCGAATTGAGGATGGTAGCTATGGATTTTGTGAAGAAACGGGAGATCCAATAGGCTTACAAAGACTTGAAGCTCGACCTATTGCAACTTTAAGTTTAGAAGCTCAAGAACGCCATGAACGTGAAGAAAAAGTATATCGCGACGATTAAATGCCCACAAGGCTGTTAGCAAAGGCTTGAGGTTCAAAAGGCTTCAAGTCTTCAATTTCTTCTCCAACACCAATGGCATGAATAGGAAGCTGAAACCTTTCAGCAAGAGCAACAAGAACACCACCTTTTGCGGTCCCATCAAGTTTTGTAATAATCAACCCTGAAATATTTGCAACTTTCTTAAAAATTTCAGCTTGGGCTAAAGCATTTTGCCCAATGGTTGCATCTAATACTAATATAGAACTATGTGGCGCCCCGGGATCCAACTTTTTTAGTACTCGAATTATTTTTGAAAGTTCTGCCATCAAATCTTCTTTATTATGCAGTCGGCCTGCGGTATCGATAATTAATAAATCATCTTTTGCATTAATAGATTTTTGAAGAGCTTCATGTGCCAAGCTCGCAGGATCTGCACCACTTTTACTTTCTTCAACAGGGATATCTAGACGGCTACCCCACACTTTTAGTTGTTCAACAGCTGCCGCGCGAAATGTGTCTCCGGCAACCAATCGAACTTTTTTTCCTTGATTTCTCCAAAAATGAGCTAATTTTCCAATTGTCGTTGTTTTCCCACTTCCATTAATACCAACAACCAAGACAACATGAGGACAAGAAGTTTTCTCAATCAAGATTGGAGAACCGAAAGATGAGAGACTTTTCGAAATTTCTTCAGCTAAAAAGTTTTTAATTTCTACACTAGTTACCTCTTGGTTAAATCGATTCTTCTCGAGAATATCGATTAATTTTTTTGTGGTAGCCACTCCTAAATCTGTAGATAATAAAAGGTCTTCAATCTCTTCAAGCATTTCTTTATCAAGCTTCTTTTTGACAAGGATAGACTCAAGACCTTCTGTTATTTTATTTGACGTTCTTTTTAGACCTTCTTTTAATTTAGAAAGCCACCCTTTATTGGAAATTGCTTCAGACATGAGGTATTGCCTTAAGTTTATTTGGAGTTACACCAATAATTTTAGCAGGGATAATGCTTCCAATCCAATTATCGTCCAATTGACTTCCTTCTAATTGAACTGAAGCAAAATGGTCTGTGTGGCCTCTAAAATTACGCTCTACTAATACATTAAGAGAACGATGAAGTTGCGTTTGTAAAAATTGCTGGAGTCTTTTTTTTCCTACTTCTCGAAGCAAAGATGCACGCATTTTAATTATTTCTTTGGGAACTTGAGGCATTCTTGCAGCAGGAGTGCCACGACGTGCAGAATAAGGAAAAACATGAAGGTATGAAATATCACATTCTTCGATAATATCGAGGGTATTTTTGAACATTTCATCACTCTCAGTAGGAAAACCTGCAATAAGATCTGCACCAAAGACTATGTCTTGGCGAGCTGCTCTTAATTGTTTGCAAATATCAATAGCATCTTTTCTTAGATGACGGCGTTTCATTCGCTTTAGAATCATATTATCACCTGCCTGTAAGCTAAGATGAACATGAGGCATAAGCCTTGTATCTTTTCCAAACAAAGTAATAAGATCTTGATCAATTTCAACAGGATCCAAAGAGGATAGTCTCAAACGTTCAATCTCTGGAACCTGTGAAAGAGTACGTTTGATCATTTGAGCTAATGTAGGCTTTCCTGGAAGATCCGCCCCATAACCAGTAATATCAACGCCTGTAAAAACAACTTCTTTACATCCTTGAGCCACCAAATGTTTAATTTGACGTACAATCTCAGCAATTGGCACACTACGGTTTGGACCACGCCCAAAAGGAATTGAGCAAAATGTACATCTGTGATCACAACCATTTTGTATTTCGATAAAGGCACGAACATGATTCTCAAAACCTGATACTAAGTGAGTAGCTGTTTCTCTTACTTGCATAATATCAGAAAGAAGAATTTTAGTAGAAAGAAGAGGGGAAAAACTCTCAACCTGCATTTTTTCATGGTTGCCCAGTACACGATCCACCTCTGCCATTTGAGCATAAATATCAGGGTTTTGTTGAGCACTACACCCTGTGACGATGATCATTGCATTTGGGTGTTCTTTTCGAGCTCGTCGAATAGCTTGCCGCGCTTGTCGTTCCGCCTCATTAGTCACAGAACAAGTATTTATAATAATTGCATTTTCAAGCCCTTGTGATCGAGCATGAGAGCGCATTACTTCTGACTCATAAGCATTAAGCCGACATCCAAACGTTATAAGCTCAGGTTCACGTTGAGCCATTCTAGGCAACATCCTGAAGAAGAGCAGAATTAAACTGCCCTTGAAATGTTAGAGTAACAAGCCCGGACATCGTAACCGTTTCTTGATAATCGATTAATAATTCCCCTCCATCTAAAATAACTTTGGCAGGAGTTTTGATAAGCCCTCGACATTTCGCAGCAACTACGCTGGCAGCAGCCCCGGTGCCGCACGCTGGAGTGATTCCCACTCCACGTTCATAGACACGCAGGCGTATAGTATACTCATCTAGAACTTCAACAATTTCAATATTTGCACCTTCAACATAAAGCGGATGATGGGTAAGAACCATACCAAGGTTCTCCAGATCTACACTTTCAACATCATACACAAAAAAGACCATATGGGGATTGCCAATGCTGACAGCAATAGGGTTTTGTAAGCCATTATATTCAATAGGAAGATTCAAGGTATCAACCTCTTTAGCAAGAGGGATATCTTGCCATCTTAAACTTGGGGAACCAAAATCAACTTTAACTCTGCCATCTTCAAAGGTTTCTGCTTTAAGAAACCCACTAATTGTTTGAATAGTATGAATAATACTTTGATCCTGTTGAGTCAATAAGTAACCTAGGCAACGGGTTGCGTTTCCACAAGCTCCAGCTTCGCTCCCATCAGCATTATAGATATGCATAAAAATATCAGCAGTTGCCGAGGGCTCAGTAATAATAAGTTGATCACAACCAATTCCAAAACGTCGGTCACAAATATTTCTTATATGCTTTCTCTCAAGCATAGCAGGAAGTTGGTCGCGCTCAAGAATAACAAAATCATTCCCAAGACCATGCATTTTTACAAATGGTATTAACATGCCTCTTTTATAACTGAAAATAGTCAATAAAGTCTATATCCACTTTATGCACATCTTTTTTCTTGAAAATACCTCATTAAATGAGGTATGCCATTTAGGAAATTTTGAACTGGGTAAATTTATTGGCGAATGAGAGATCTCACTTATGCGCACGTTTGCTTTGTAGGTTGAAAATATTCCGTTTGTGCAATCAAAGTAGTATATTCAAAAAATTATAATGCGGAGTTAATGTATGTCTAAGAAACCTTTTATCCCCTTAACTTTATTGTTGACATTAAGTATTAGTCACTTAACGCTTGCAACTAATGATTCTTCTGAAGAAGAAAAGAGTTCAAGCAAAAATAAAATCTCTTGGCTCTTTGATTCCTGTCACATCACCTTCACCATCAGAAGAACCAAAAAAAGCAAAACGAAAATTTTCTCTATCTCTCATATCTCTCAAAGGTAGCTCAAGTAGTATAAAAAAAGATGATAGTTCATCATCTAGTTCTTCTCCTCGCTCAGAAAGTCCTAAAAAGCAAGATACTATTCTGCAAAGCCCTTCAAGTTTAACTTCGCGTTTAAGAGGTTTCAGCTATACAGCGGGCGGAAGCACTCGAAGCAGTTCAAGTCCTTCTTTAACTCAAATAGATATACAGCCTTTATCTTCTTCTTTAGAAGACGATAAGGTTACTAATTCAACTAAATTATTACCTGAAGCAAGCAAATCAGATTCTATAAAAAGCCCTAGATCTAGGAATAATTCTTTTAAAAAAGACATATCGCTGAGTGCACCAGTTGCTAAAGCTGCTTTCGTCACTATCAAAGACCCTGAAACAGAACTCACTGAATTATTGAAAATAGCCTTAACACTCTGTGGAAGTGTACTTGAACCGTTAAATGAAACTGAACATGGCTCAAACGAAAGAGTTGAGCTTGTTGTAAAATCAATGTTGGCAGACCTAAAGAGTTCTATTAAAAATATAACCACAAAAAAAGAACAAAGCGCTTCTATTCTAGATCCAAAGCAGAGAACTCAAGAATTGGGCGATCCTGTAAGCTTTTTCAGGATGACAGTAAACCGCGCCATGACACAAATTCCTTCTGCGGTTAAATGGGCTTTAGGACAGCCTTCAGAAAATTCTGACCTACTCAAGTATTTTGAAAAAATGTTTGAAGATGCCCAAAAAACTCAAGAAGCTATACTCCATGAACATAACACAACTAAGCTTACTCTTATGAAGTTAGGGCAAGCATTATATCTTGAACTTGTAACAAAAGGGAATGAACAAAAAGGACAAAATATTGCAGGCAGAAATTTAGTTGTCGATAATTTCTTGAGAGAGTATACGACTTATCTAAATGGAATGCATGATCAATTAAGGCAAGCTATTGGAAAAACTACTTTATTTAACGCTCTCAATCGAGAATTTAATCCAACAATACTTTTGATGCACTCCAATCTTTTAAAGGTGCTTAATTGGGCTGTTGGGAAAGAAGAAGATATTGATGTAGAATTGCAAATACAGTTAAATAAAAATTAGATGAACTGACAGCGCCTTTATCATTTTCAGAGCCTTTTATTGAGAAGTCTCAGCCCGTGAAAGGCGATCATTAATTGCGATGCCAACTCCTTGATGAGGGATTGGCATAACAGCAATACTTTCAAACACAGTGTTATCCAATTCATGAAGCATGGAGAAAAGGTTGGCCGCTGCTCCAATTAAATCAGCCGTTGGGCTTAAATTTAGAGTTTTTTTAGCGCCGAGAAGCGGGGAGGGGCCAAAAGCTAAAAGAGCTTGGCTTTTATTAACTTCATGCACGTTCATTTTCAAAGGAATCGAAGGAGCATAATGCCGCTTAAGTTGGCCCGGTGCTTTAGGATGTCCTGTTTCTAAAGAAATATCGGAAAACTCACCTATAAAAGTCCTTAAATCTTCTCTTGTTATTTTTCCTGGTCTTAATAAAATTGGCTTTTCTCCAGATAAATCAACTATGGTTGATTCAAGCCCTACATCACAAGCTCCTCCATCAATTATCATAGAAAGATCATTATTATGTTTGAAGGCTTTTTCAACGTGGAAAGCTGACGTTGGACTAATTGATTCCGATGGATTTGCACTAGGAGCTGCAAGAGGTATGCAAGCTAATTCTAAAATTTTTAAACTCATAGGATGGGCAGGAACTCTTAAAGCAACTGTTTTAAGACCAGTTGTGGCTAGTTGTGAAACTGGTGCATTTGTACTTAATGGAAGAACGATTGTTAAAGGTCCAGGCCAAAATGCTTTTGCTAACTTAAAGGCATAATCATTAAAAATGCCTATTTCTTGCGCCATCTCTAAATCCTTACAATGGATAATTAAAGGATTAAAGCTTGGGCGATTTTTTAAAGAATAAATTTTAGCAACCGCTTGATCTGAAAAGGCATTTGCCGCTAACCCATAGACAGTTTCAGTTGGAATAGCAACCAAATGGCCTTGCCGCAAAAGATAAGCTGCTTTTTCAAGTTGTGAGATATTCATAATAAGCCATTTATCATTAAATTATTCTTCATTTTTAATACTTAAAATACCTTTAAGTGTAAAGAATAGAGCAAGCATATTATCTATATTTCTTTATAAGGTTTTAGGATGTTATTTAATAAAAAATTATATTATATCACAATGCTGAGTCTTGGTTTAATAGGGTCTTCAAGCTTTTCCACCATGCTGGTCCCTATATCGTATCTCACAACCTATACAAGTCATAACCCCCTTATATTAGATGCAAAAGATAGTTTTACGCTTCCTCGCCGATTTAGAGCAACATCTATGCCTATTCCCCCTAAAAAACTAAACCATTATTTAAAATCGCATACATATTTACCTTCCTTTAAAGGATATAAAGAACTAAAAGCTTCTGGGAGTGCTCAATTTTCAAGAAAAAATATCTTAGCAGCATTAGCTTTAATGCAAGGAAAGATTTATATAATCGATCTCCGGCAAGAATCTCATGGTTTTGTCAATGGTGATGCCGTAAGTTGGTATGGTGAACGAAATTGGGCAAATGAAGGCCAAGCTAATACTTTCATTAACAACCTTGAAATTAGTCTTTTTCAGCATCTTACCAACCTTAAGAAAAATTCTATTTGTAATTTTCAAACAGTACCTCATAAACATCTTTGCAATATAACCCCACATTATATTGACATTAAAACAGCAGGCACTGAGGAACAGCTTATAAAAGACTTGGGCCTTGAGTATATAAGATTTCCCGTTCTTGATCGTTGGAAGCCCGATGATGAAGTTATTGATCGATTTATAAACTTTGTTAAAACTCTTCCAAAGGAAGCATGGCTACATTTTCATTGTCGTGGAGGTAGCGGAAGAACAACAACATTCTTAGTAATGTATGATATTATTCGTAATGGGCGACAGGTACAACTTAATGATATTATTACAAGACACTCACTGGCAGGAGTTAAAGATCTTCAGGAAATATCATATATGACACTTGGTGTGTGGGAAACTAAAGGCGCTCTTAAAAGGCTTGCTACCATCGAAAAATTCTATGAATACGTCCTTGATTCAGATGGATACTTATCCAGATCGTGGACCGAATGGCTTGATCTTAAAAAAGCAGAATTTACATCTCAAGAATTTTAATTTACGTTTATTTTAATTATAATTTTTTAAAGGTTATCAATTATGAATACCCTAAAATATTTAGGCATTATGACAGTTATATTATTCATTCCTGGCTGTTCCTCCACAGAAGGACCAGAAACAGCAATCCTCTTACCAGAGGCGCCTCCTTTAGAACACCCTTTATTAACAACAGAAATTCTTCAACAAACGTCATTAACATGTAGACAACAAATTAACCAAGTTTGGCAAAAAAGATTTTCAATTCCAAAAGAAAAACAAAAGAATTTTTATGAAATGATAGGAAGAGCTTCACAAAATTGCAATGATTTAATTGAAGCTTCTAAATGTCTGCGAGCTTCAACTTCTCAATACACAAGCTACCAGCAAGCTCTTAAAAACGCTCAATCATTTATAGATGGTTTTCCTGCGAATTCTTTTTATCAACCTAATTCTTCTTCTCAAACCGTTCTATTAGAGCCTGATCACTTAGAAGAATAAACTCATAAATAATTATACTAAGTTAAGTGTTCATTAAGAGTTAAATTAAATTGTTGAAGATAACTCCCAACTTTTTCTTTCATTTTATCAAGGTACTCTAAACTATTGGCTTCAAACCTAGCAACAATTGCTTCTTGGGTATGAGAAGCACGTAATAACCACCATCCATGCTTTTCAGCCATACGGATACCATCTAAATCAAAATAAATTTGCTGTTGATGATCAAGCATTGCTTTAATTGAATCAATCACATCAAATTTATCTTGTTGGAAGCAATCGATACGAATTTCTGGAGTATTAAAAACTTGTGGAAAATTTTTGTGCCAAGCGCTTAACTTGTGGGAACGTTTTCCTAAAATTCCTATAAGTCTCAAAGCAGCATAAAGCGCATCATCATACCCGGGGTGTCGGTCTGCAAAAAAGATGTGTCCACTCATTTCTCCTGCTAATAATGATTTGGTTTCAGCCATTTTGGCTTTAATTAAAGAATGACCTGTTGCCCACATCAACCCTTTTCCACCTAAGGTATTAACATAATCAAATAAAGTTTGGCTTGCTTTTACATCAGCAATGATAGTTGCGCCAGGATGAGCTGCAAGGACTTCTTCAGCATAAAGTTTTAGCAATTGATCTCCCCAAATGATTTCACCTTGATCATCAATAGCACCAATGCGATCGCCATCACCATCAAATGCAATTCCTAAGTCACATTCTTCTCGTAAAACTGCTTCTTGAAGCTGAATAAGATTTTTTTTATCTGTAGGATCAGGCCCATGAGCAGGAAAATGCCCATCAATTACTTCATTTAATAGAATATGCTCTCCTGGAATCTGCTGAATGAGAAGTTTTAAAATTTCTCCTGTAGCTCCATTACCCGCATCCCATGCAATTTTAAGAGGCTTTCCTTTAGAGTAGTAATTTAAAAAATCACTCAGCAAATATGAAAGATAATCATCCTTTATATCATAAACGTCTAACGTCCCAATACCTTGATGAAAATCATTTTTAGCGATTCTATGTCCTAAAGACTGAATTTGTGATCCGAAGAAAGGTTTATTCTCAAAAACCAGTTTAAAACCATTGTAATTAAAAGGGTTATGGGAGCCTGTAACCATAATAGCAGCATGGCATTTTAGAAAATGACTTGCATAATAAAGCATAGGGGAGGGACCTAAGCCCGTTTCTATAACATGTACACCAGTGGTTAAGAGTCCTTCAATTAAACGTTTTTTGAGAGTTGGGGAGCTCAACCTCCCATCATAACCAACGGCAATTTTAGGCTTTTCACAATGATCTTTGACAGTACTTCCAAAGCTTTTCCCAATATTCCATGCATCTGTCTCCGACAATTCTTCATTTACAATTCCGCGGATATCATATGCTTTTAAAATTTTTGAGCTCAATAAAGCACACATTTATTAAGCAGCTTTAACTAAAGAACTTTTAAGAGGCTTCACGGAAGCACGACCAATTGAATAATAAGTAAAACCAGCTTTTTCCATCTCTTGCGGTTGATAAATATTGCGCAAATCAATAACTACAGGACTATTAAGCAAATTTTTTATACGGGCAAGATCTAACGCACCAAACTCTTGCCATTCTGTAATAATAACAAGTGAATCTGCTCCTTCTATTGCAGTGTAAGGGTCCAAACACCATTTTACTTCAGGTAACAAAGCAAGCCCTTCTTTTTGACCTTGTGGATCATACACATGTATTTTAGCCCCCTTGCTTTGAAGCGCAGGAATAATATCAAGGCTAGGGCTTTCTCGCATATCATCTGTGTTAGGTTTAAATGTAACCCCAAGAACAGCAATTGTCTTCTCACTCACACAGCCATCCATTACTTCTATAATTCTATGAGCTATAGATTCTTTTCTTTGCTTATTGCTGCGAACAACTGTTTCAATAATAGAAAGAGGTGATTGAAACTCTTTTGCTGTAAATGTTAATGCTAAAGTATCTTTTGGAAAACAAGAACCTCCATAACCAGGTCCAGGATGTAAAAATTTCTCGCCAATGCGCTTATCCATTCCCATTCCTTTAGAAACAGCTTGAATATCAGCATTACATTTTTCACAAAGATCCGCAATTTCATTAATAAAAGCAATTTTGGTAGCTAAGAAAGCATTGGATGCATATTTTATAAGTTCTGCGGTTTCTAAATTTGTAAAAAGGATAGGCACTTCTTGAATAAGTAAAGGACGATAAAGTTCATGCATAAGCTCTATTGCACGTGGTGAATTGGCTCCAACTATCACACGATCTGGCTTCATGAAATCTTCAATAGCCGAGCCTTCTCTTAGAAATTCAGGATTCGAGACAACATCAAATTCTAAATTTGGATTTATTTGCTTTAAATGCGTAATGATTTTTTGACCTGTTCCTACAGGAACAGTCGATTTAGTTGCAATGACTGCATATTTCCTTAAAGATTGACCTATCGCTTCTGTTACTTCGTGTACATAAGAAAGATCCGCATACCCATCACCACGTCGGTTCGGCGTACCAACAGCAATATAAATCACATCAGCTTCGCTAATTGCCGCTTTAATATCTGTTGTAAATTTTAATCTTTTTCTTTCAGCATTCTCTTTCACAAGAGTCTCTAACCTAGGTTCATAAATAGGGATTATTCCTTGAGAAAGAGATTGGATTTTATTTTCATCCTTATCAACACACGTTACTTCATGCCCAAATTCAGCAAAACATGTCCCTGAAACTAACCCAACATATCCGGCTCCGATTATTGTAATACGCATGTTGTTCTCCTTTGCTTAGGCGGGCTTAATGCTATGGGGTATAACTCTTGATAATTCATTCAAGACCTCATCTCGAAGATCGCTTCGGTTCAAAGCGACAGCGATGCTTGCCGCTAAAAGGCCGCCTTTTGAACCACAATCATAGCGAGTTCCATCAAAACGATATCCATTAAAAGGCATTTTTTGAATCATAGGCGAAAGAGCGTCGGTAAGTTGGATTTCCCCTCCAGCGCCCCGTTCTTGTTTGTCAAGATGCTCAAAAACCTCTGAATCAAGGATATACCTTCCAATAATAGCAAGGCGCGAAGGTGCTTGCTCAGGAGAAGGTTTTTCAATGACCGCCTTAACCTTTACTTGTCGCTGATGTTCTTGCATAATATCGATAATTCCATATCGATTGACGTGAGAAAGTTCAACATCCATAACCGCGACCATAACACCTTTTTCATAAGCATCAACCATTTGCTTAAGACAAGGAGTAGGAGCGTAGATAAAATCATCAGCAAGTAAAACTGCAAATGGTTCGTTTCCAATTAAATGTCGAGCACACCAAACAGCATGTCCTAACCCAAGAGGCTCCTGTTGACGAATATAAGAAATGCTTCCTGGAAGTTTTATTAGAGAATTTAATGATTGATATTCTTCTTGCTTACCTCTTTGGCGGAGTGTGTATTCAAGCTCAAATGAGTGGTCAAAATGATCTTCAATTGCTGTTTTCCCTCTACCTGTAACAAAAATAAACTCCTCAATTCCCGCTTCAGCAGCTTCTTCAACAGCATATTGGATCAAGGGCTTATCAACAACAGGCAGCATTTCTTTAGGCATAGCTTTAGTTACTGGTAAGAATCGAGTTCCCAGACCACCTACAGGAAAAACAGCTTTACGAACTTTTGTTGCCAAAATATTATCTTGAGTTATTTTCATCTGAGAAGATTTTTAATAGATTTGAGATAGAAATGCAAGAAAATGGACCCCAAGGATATCGAATCTTAGTCCTAAATAAACTTAAGATACTAACAAACACAACACTTCAGACAATTATTGCAATTTGTTTCGTTTTGATGCTTGGCACTCATTTACCTCTCTCAGTTTCAAGAGGTTTTTATACGTTTAGCCTACTTATCAGAGATTTATTGATGTATATCTTACCTATTGCAATATTTTCTTACATCGTTTCAATGTTGGCAGGACTTAAACAACAAGCGTTTCTACTTGTTGGTGTTTTATTAATTTTTGAAGCCTTATCAAATACCTTAAGCATTTCATATGCTTACAGTGTTGGTTTTACTGTTTATAATAAAATTAACTTATTAAATAGCTCATTTCAAAAAGCTGAAAGCTTATTGCCTTATTTTAGCTTAGGACAATTCCGCCCTCAGTTTTATACAGTAGATAAGGGTACATTTCTGGGTGTCTTAGTTGGTTTTTTCTTTGCAACAGGAAAAGGAACTTTGGCAATGCAGACTTTTTACAGGTTTAGAAAATGCATAGATGTGATTTTCTCAAAAGTTCTTGCAAAACTTATTCCTGGGATGGTTTTAGGATTCTTGCTAAATATCCAAAAGAGTGGACTTTTAACTAATCTTACGGAAAACTATGGCTTAGCTCTTTTAATTATTTTATTGGGAATTATTTTTTATCTTATTTTGCTTTTTAGCATTGCTGGCTCCTTTCGTATCCACGAGATTATGCGCCAGATCAAAAATATTTGGCCTGCAGGATTGATTGCTTTCACTTCTTCCTCTAGTGCTGCAACAATGCCATTTACAATTACAGCCGTTGAGAAGAATGTCAAAGTTCCATCATTTGCTGGCCTTATCATTCCAGCAACCACTAATATTCAACAAATTGGGGACTGTATTGCAAATGTCTTTTTTGGGTTACTCATTCTGAAACAATTTGGTTTTCCTTTTCCTGAGCTCAACACTTGGCTTCCTTTTATGATAGTATATGTATTAGCTCGATTTACCACAGCAGGTATGATAGGAGGGGCCATTTTTATTTTAATCCCTATTTATGAAAAATATTTAGGTTTTACCCCAGAAATGTCTTCAGTCCTTTTAGCCTTAAATATACTTCTAGACTTTTTGATTACCTCCTCTAATGTGTTGGCAAACGGTGCCTTGTGTGTTATTTTTGAGAAAATTTGGCTTAAAGTTAAAGATTTTCGTATTATCTTGAAGAACAAAAATGGAAAATAAATTTAGTGTAATCTGTCCCACTAATCTCGAATTTTTTTCTATCAACTTGCACAAAAATTAATTTCACTTCACAAGAAAAGAAAATGCTTCCATATGTTATTATTAATGATGAAAATTGTCAAAATCGTAATATTTTAACAACACCTGCAGAAGACGTAGCATTTCCTTTAAGTGAAGAAGACCATAAAATAATAGAATTAATAACTTATCAATTTCGTCATGAAGAAAACTGCGCAGGTCTGGCGGCACCTCAAATTGGATTTTCAAAACGTATTATTATATTCAGTGTTCCTGAAGAGGTACAAGAATATAGAGTCGATGCAACCAGCGTCATACCTGAAACTCTTCTTATTAATCCAGTATTTAAACCTATAGGAAATCAAAAAACACTTGATTGGGAAACATGCTTTTCTGTAAGTGATTATGGGGGAGAGATAGAGAGATATACACACATCTACTATGAAGGTTTTGACATAAATGGAAATAAAATTGAAGGTGAGGCAGCAGGGTTCGCTGCACGGTTAATTCAGCATGAGATAGACCACATTAATGGGTGCCTTTATATCCACCTTTTAAAACCTGAAGCACGCCAAGGAAAGCTGGAAGAGATCAGAGCAATCCGGCAAGCTGAATTTGCTGCAAAAAAAGAAATATATGCTACCAACCAGGATTAAGGCCCTTCTACCTAATCTAATTCATGTTCCCCTATAGTCAGGAATTTATTACGACGATGCGTACATAGTTCTACTCCAGGGAGAGCAATGTATTTACTAAGAGCCGCTTCGATCACATCTCCTGTCTTTGTGATAGCGCTTAAAGGTGAGCGTTGAGCACCTCCTAAAGGTTCTGGAACAATCACATCAATAACGCCTAGCTCTTTTAAATCTAAGGCCGTAAGCCGCTGAGCAGTTGCCGCTTCTTGTTTTTTATCTGCTGACCGCCACAAGATGGAAGCACATCCTTCTGGAGAAACCACAGAATAAACAGCATGCTCAAGCATAATAACTTCATTTGCAGCAGCAAGAGCAATTGCTCCTCCAGAGCCTCCTTCACCTGTAATTGTCGCAATGACTGGAACTTCCACCATTAAAAGAGTTTCTACACAACGTGCTATCGCTTCAGCTTGCCCTCTTTCTTCAGCTTCTTTGGCAGGATGCGCACCAGCAGTATCGACAAATGTTAAAATTGGTAAATGAAATTGATTAGCCAACTCCATTAAACGTTGTGCTTTCCTATAGCCTTCTGGTTTAGCCATACCAAAGTTATGTCTTATACGAGAATCAGTATCGTGACCTTTTTCCGTTCCTAAGACAATAACACTCTGCCCTCTAAATCTTCCAAGACCACCTATCAGAGCTTGATCCTCCCCAAACTTACGATCACCTGCAAGCTCTATAAAGTCATCAATAAGTTCCCGGATAAAATCAAGACAGTGTGGTCGGTCTGGATGGCGGGCAACTTGTACCTTTTGCCATGGGGTAAGATGCGTATAAATTTGAAGAAGTTGTTTTTTAAGCTTCTCTTCAAGATGATTGATTTCTTGAGCAATATTTACATCACCTGCCCGAGAAAGGTGACGAAGCTCATTTAGCTTTTGCTCAATCTCAATAATATTTTTTTCGAAATCTAATGAGACCATCATAATCAAAGTTCCTCTTTACTAATTATGCTTTCCTAGAGTTTTTTGTTGCATCTGACAAGGGGTGATGATCAAAAACAAGTTTTTGTTTTTGGACTTCCATCACATGAGTATAAATTTGGGTCGTTGAAATATCTGCATGTCCTAATAGTTTTTGCACACTTAAGAGATCAGCTCCATGATGTAAAAGATGCGTTGCAAAAGCATGTCTTATGACATGAGGAGATATTCGGTGGGATGGGATGCCAGCTTGTAAAGCAAATGACTTCAAGAGCTGTCCAAACCTTT
Organism: Candidatus Paracaedimonas acanthamoebae; assembly: GCA_000743035.1. GTDB lineage: Bacteria > Pseudomonadota > Alphaproteobacteria > Caedimonadales > Caedimonadaceae > Paracaedimonas > Paracaedimonas acanthamoebae. The sequence continues at coordinate 782,027 of CP008936.1, read as the reverse complement.
GCCGAGTTAAATGTCCTTCAACGCTTCTTGAAGGAAAGAGCCATTTCTTTCCATGAACACTGACTTCAAATGTTTCTCTTACTTTTAAGTAATCTTCTAAAGCCTTAATGGCTGAAGATGTTAATGGGGTTAGTCTTTCAACATTTCCTTTACCCTTAATGATAAAAAAAGCCTCTCCCTTTTCTTGAGCCGTTCTTAAAGCTAATAATGCTGTCTTTAAGTGAAGACTTACAAGTTCAGAAACTCGCATTCCCGTTGCATAGAGAATCTCAAGTAAACAAGAAAGCCTAACTCGCTCTCGACTATCAAGCTCTCGTGTTGCTTCGATTAATGCAAAAACTTCTTCTTCAGTAAGCGTTTTTGGAAGGCGGCGCTCTTGTTTCGGTAAATCAATTAAGAGAGTTGGATTATCAAAGATAACTTCTTCTTCAACTAAAAAACTAAAAAACTGCCTTAAAGCAGAAAGTTTCCTTGCACGCGAAGAAGATGCTATAATGCGTTCTTTAAGATGAAGAAGGTATTGTTGGATGTCGGTTTTCTTAACTTCTTCCAACACCTTACCTTTCAAAAATATATTAAAATCTTTTATATCTCTGGCGTAGGCTTCAAGCGTATTTAAAGCATACCCTCGCTCAGCAGATAAACTTTCTAAAAATTGACTTAGATATTTCACTTGGTTCTTGTAAAAATCTTATCTGTGGAAATTGATTTTCTGACCTCAGTAGAAGGGGCTGGAATTTCCCATCCAGAAAGAGCTATAATACCACCTATGAATAGTATAAGTAGGATGAACAACAAAATTTTGAATGGGACACGCATTTATATTAACTCCTGCTTGTATATTTTTCCATACTATACGATAAGAGAGAAGCCTTTCGCAAAGTTTTATTCGCGGAGTGCGTCACTACAAGAATAAGGTATAAACTATGCGCACGTCGAAATTGATTATATTACCAAAAACTCTTACCCTTGTGGGAATGATGGGAGTCGGAAAAACAAGCATAGGAAAAAAGCTTTCAAAGCAGCTAGGAGTACAGTTTAAAGACTCGGATCAAGAGGTTGAAGCTGCCGCTGGACAAACTGTTGCTAACATTTTTGCTTGGTATGGCGAGCAAGCATTTCGAGATACTGAACGGCGCATTGTTTCTCGTTTATTAATGGAGCGCCCCCATGTACTCTCAACTGGTGTTGAAGCTTTTATTATGCCAGAGACACGCAAAATTATAAAAGAGAATTCTTATTCTATTTGGCTTAAAGCCTCTGTTGACACGATCTTCCCAAGGGTTGAACGCCGCACTCATAGGCCACAACTAGAAAAAGGGGATAAAAAAGAGATCCTTAAAAATCTTATTGAAAGTTATGATCCAATTTATGCAGAGGCAGATATTCACATTGACTGTGATGATCAAGCTCCCGACTTGACAGTAGATAGAATTATAGAAGAGTTGGCTGAAAGGTTTTGGAAGTGAATGCACAATAATAAGCAAGATTACGAAACTCTAAAATTTCTTTATGAGCTAGGCATTGATGAAGTATTTGAGACATCTCCAACAAATAAAATAATCGCCTCAAAGAGATTGACTAAATTAAAGGAGGATAATTTGGCCGCTAATAATGCAAAACCTATTATTAATCAAACGGACAAACTTATGCCAAATAAAGAGAAAAGCTCTTTCAATTTAATGCCTCATGCCGGATCAACAAAGAATCTAGCAGCACAGGCAAAAACACTTCATGAATTAAGGACTATTGTTGAAAACTATAATGAGTGCCCACTCAAAAAAACAGCAACAAATACTGTATTTAGTGATGGAAACCCCCAAGCAAAGGTAATGCTTATTGGAGAAGCGCCAGGCGCAGATGAAGACCGACAAGGTTTACCTTTTGTGGGGTTAAGTGGAAAATTACTTGATCGTATGTTTGCTGCTATCGGACTTGATAGAACTACTATTTATATTACAAATATTATTTTTTGGCGCCCTCCAGGAAATCGCCAACCAACATCCAGTGAAACTAATCTTTGTCTCCCCTTTGTGGAAAGGCACATCGAATTAGTTTCTCCAGATTTTCTTATTCTTGTTGGTGGCACATCAGCAAAAACAATCCTTCAATCGAATGAAGGTATTATGAAACTTCGTGGGAAATGGCTTTCATATCAAACTTCCACCATGACAAAACCTATAAAGACCTTAGCTATCTTTCACCCGGCATATTTATTGCGTGCCCCTGGACAAAAGCGTCTAGCTTGGCTTGACCTTTTGATGCTGAAGCAAGCTCTTAAGAGTACAAGCTAGCCTTTTACTTTCGGCGCCAGCTTGTCCCTTCTGCCGAATCAAGGAGTAAAATACCTTTTTCTTCAAGGTTTAGACGGATTTGATCAGCTTTTTTGAAATCTTTGGCTTCTCTTGCTACCCGACGTTGCATAATAAGCTCTTCTATGGTTTCAGAACTTAAACCTTGAGTGCAATCAGATTTAAACCACGCTTCAGAAGAACATTGTAAAAGACCTAAAAAGGCAGCACTTGCCTTAAGCCTAGCTTGAATTTCTTCCTTAGCTTGACCTTTTTCCTTTTTATTGGCTTCGCGCGCTAATTCATGGAGCCGAGCAATTGCAAGTGGAGTGTTAAGATCATCTTGTAAAGCCCTTAAAACATCTTGATCGATTTGCTGTAAATTCTCGCCTACAAACCCCTCAAGAGCTGTATAAAGACGGTTAAGAGATGCCTTTGCTTGCATAAGTGTGTCGTTCGTCCAATCGAGTGGTTGTCGATAATGGGTAGAAAGGAGAGCAAATCTTATAATCTCACCACGTGCCTGACTAAGCAAATCTTGGATTGTTATAAAATTTCCGAGAGACTTAGACATTTTTTCACCATTGACTAATAAAATTCCATTGTGCATCCAATAACGAGCAAAGGTACCAATACCGTACACAGCCGTACTTTGAGCAATCTCATTCTCATGATGAGGAAAGATCAAATCTTGGCCTCCACCATGGATATCAAAATTAATTCCAAGGTGCTTAAAACTCATGGCCGAACATTCAATATGCCATCCAGGCCGACCTCGTCCCCACGGACTTTCCCAACCTGGTTGCTCAGAGGTTGAAGGTTTCCACAGAACGAAATCCGTGGGATCTTTTTTATAAGGAGCAACTTCAATGCGAGCTCCAGCAATTATTTCTTCACACTTACAACCAGAAAGAGTCCCATAGTTGGGGAAACTAGGAACATGAAAAAGAACATGACCATCTTGGGCATAAGCAAACCCTCTTTGTAGCAGCAGTTCAATCATTTCAATCATTTCATTGATATGTCCTGTCGCTTTAGGCTCAATCGTTGGTGGAAGATTTCCTAAAGCTGCCATATCTTCATGAAAAAATACTGTTGTTTTGCGGGTAATTGTTTCAATGGATTCACCGGTTTGAAGAGAAGCATTAATAATCTTATCATCAATATCTGTAATATTCCTAACGTACGTCACCTCATGCGTTGTACGCAACAACCTTACTAACACATCAAATACCGTATAAGGGCGTGCATTCCCAAGATGTGCACGGTCATAAACGGTGGGACCACATACATATAAACCTACTTTATGTGGGTTAAGGGGAGTAAAAGGCTCTAGTCGCCTTGTCAGAGTATTATAAAGCTTAAGCATTGGTGCTATGCAACCTTTCCTTGCAGGCGCTTAAGAGCTTTTTCTCGACCAATAAGCGGCAATAATTCTTTCATTTCTGGCCCATGATCTTCGCCTGTTAGAGCCTGTCTTAAAGGCATAAATAGATCTCTTCCTTTACGGCCTGTTTCTTCTTTTAAAGCCTGAGTCCATATAATCCAGGTTTCAGAAGTCCAAGGCTCAAGGGGTAGAGATTTACAAGCTTTTTCTAAATATGATGCATCTTCAATTCTTGGCGTTAGCTCTTGCGTACAAACATTCCATATATGTTTTAAATCCATAAGCTTATCAATATTGCCATGGCATGTATTCCAAAATTCTTCATGAATATAGTGGAGACCTTCTTCAGCAAGACGAGCTTGAATATGATTATAAGACTGCTGGCGTAGCAATCTTGCATTCATTCGATCAAGCATGTTCTTACTAAAACGAGGAGCCGCTCGGCCAACATGACTAATGTCAAACTCATTAATTAACTGATCAAGAGAAAGGGCAGGGGAGATATCTTCCGAAGTTCCAAGTTTTACAAGGTAGCTTGCAAGAGCACAAGCTTCATAGCCTTCTTCTTGCAGCTGACGCAAACTAAGGCTGCCAATCCTTTTTGAAAGGCTTTCTCCCTGTTCACCAAGTAGATACTGAACATGACCAAAAGTAAAATCCTTGGAATTAGCGCCAAGCGCTTCAATAAGTTGAAGCTGAATTGCTGTATTTGTAATATGATCTTCGCCACGAATAACATGCGTAATCCCAAAATCAATATCATCGACCACAGAAGAAAGCGTATATACAGGGGAATGATCTTCACGAATCAAAATAGGGTCACTCAAATTTTCGCCTTCAAAACTAATATCGCCTCGAATGAGATCTTTCCAAGAAATTGCTTCAGGCATTAATTTAAATCGCCAATGAGGTTTGCGCCCCTCTTTAAGGAAACGATCATGCTCTTCAGTCGTTAGATTCAAGGCTGCACGATCATAGATGGGCGGACGTCCTTGAGATAAAAGGCGGCGACGTTTAAACTCAAGCTCTTCAGGTGTTTCATAACATGCATATAATCTCCCAGATGATTTTAAAGCATCTGCTGCTTTCTCATATTCTTGCAAGCGCTTTGATTGCCACTCAATACGATCATAGGTAAGCCCAAGCCATTTTAAATCTTCATAAATGGCTTGCTCGTATTGCTGCTTTGAACGCATAAGATCTGTATCGTCCAACCTTAGGATAAATGTCGCTTTATTTTTTCTGGCAAATAACCAATTGATTAAAGCAGTGCGTGCGTTGCCAATATGCAACAATCCTGTCGGGCTCGGGGCAAATCGTAAAATGGGCGTGGACATTAGAAAATTCTTTCCTTTTATATATTCAAATAATTTTATCAGATATTCGCCTTTCTGCCTAGTATTGTAATATGTTGCACAAAAGACACAGGGAAAAGTTTCACACAGAAAAATCCTTCTACGTAGTTGACCTGATTAGTCAGACATAACAATATGATGGCATTCGAAAAGAAATAAGTCTTTTTGGATTTAGTTTAAAACAACCTTATATGAGGATAAATATGAAAAAATTAGCACTTACAGTTGCAAGCGCTGCAGTTCTCGCATCTGCTGCGAATGCTGCGATGGAAGGTAAGAACTTCTCCGGTTTCTACGTTGGTGGTCACCTTGGTTACGGTTCCGGTAAAACAAAAATTAAAGACTCTACAGTAGGCGCTCAAACAAATATTGATTTGGGAAGCAATGGTGTTGTTGGTGGTCTTCATGTTGGTTTTGGTAAAGAATTCAACAATAAGCTTTATCTCGGACTTGAAGCATTTGGTAACATCGGTAAGCACGAAGGCAAGATTAACGCTGGTACTTCTAATCTGAAATTTAAAAGAGAAAATGAATTTGGCGCTGCATTTCGTCCAGGTTTCGTGTGTGGAAATGCTCTTCTTTACGTAAAGGCTGGTGTTTCTTCAGCTTCTTGGAAATTGGAAAATCATAAAAAGCGTAAAATTGCATTTGTACCAGGTCTTGGAGCTTCCTTCATGGCATCTGAACATGTTGTAGTTGGTGTTGAAGCAACTCACACAATGTACAAGAAGCACCATGAAAAAGGTACTAATGTTAAGGCTACAGCAAGAGTCACAGACGTTACAGGCCGCGTTAGCTACAAGTGGTAGTCTAAACGACCTCAACGTCAAGAAAAACCGCGCCTTTTTGGCGCGGTTTTTTTATGCTTGAATCAATGAAAAGGCGTTAACTAACCTTTCTTAGTTAAACTTTATGAAAATGTCACTTATTGTATGATGAGAGATTTTATTAATAGAATTAAACAAATGATATATTTGGTGGAACCAAGGGGGATTGAACCCCTGACCTCTACAATGCCATTGTAAAGTAAGTCATATATTTATAATTCTCTTAAAACTTATTAAATTATATAAATAATTATTTATCAATAACTTATATCAATATCTAGTTCTCGAAAAGTTTTTAATTGTCATTCTGAATCTGTGTCTATTAAACCATATACAACCCATTTTTTGATTGTTAGGTACCATGCCTTCAAAACTTACAAAAAACTTCTAGAGACTGCTAAGCTTAATGAAGAAGCGCGCCACCTTTTAAAGCAAGGCAACATGATATCGAAAGAGGAATATCTTTATACCATCCATAAAGAAGACGAAGATGATTTTGGCGACAAGATTATTACAAAAGAAGAGAAGCACTTTGCATAAAGAGATCGGATCCTCTTCATGAGGAATGATAATGGTCTCAAAGTTAAAAAGGGAATATTAGGAACCATCTTAGAAATTGATCGGCATAAGATCAAAGCCAAGCTTGATCAAACAGAGGAGACAGTCTCAACTTCAAGAGACCTTGAGTCGTCTTAGTAACGAACTTCAGGCGATCCGCTTTGTGTCTAAATAAGCGTGGCAGAGTATTACAGAGCGTTTTTTAGGTAAAGTTCCTGAGCAACAAGAGATCTGTATCTCTCAAGGAAGTATCAGTGAGCATATCAGGACGAAAGAGTTATTGAAAGGACATGATACCGAAAATAATAAGCTTTATAAAAAAGTATATTGAACAAGAGTACTCAATCAAAAATGCTTCCAACCCAACCACCACAAGAATATCTAAAAATGAAGCTGATAGCATTGGGATTCGCCTATCAACAGAGAGAGAAGAGTTTAAGAAACCACTCTCTTCTTATGAGGTTCCTCAGCAAAATCAAGGTGTAAAATATGATCCAAAGCTTGAATGGCGGCGACAGTTTGAAGCCAGAAATCCCGAACTTGCAGCACAGTTAGGGGGTGAAATGCACGCTGAAGCTAAGGCCCATCGTTTAAAGATCTTAAGCGATAAGCAAGTAAGAGTAGAACCCACACCTTCAGAAAAGCTCAACTCTCTCTTAAGAGACCATAAGTTTGCTTGCAATGCTTACGATAAAACTTAAACTGAAGCTGATTTAAGAAGATACGCGCAAGAGCTTTATAAGCAAGATCCTAACTTTATAAGCCTTGAGTTAAAGGATAAAGAAGCAGCAGAGGTACTAAAATACTTCTTAAAAAAGAAAATAAGACTATTGATAAGGGATTCAGTAGATAAAATCAATTTATTAAAAGTGAGGCTATTTCGTTAAGTATGAAATTGTTAAGAGAAATCTATGTGTATTATGAATATGTACCACTTATTATTTTCTCCTACTTTAACTTAAATACAATTAATTTCCAATAGGCTCACCATGGTCAGTGAGGAGAATTTGTTTAAGGCCAATCTCTTTATATTCAACATCAATTGCTGGGTGTACATAGCGGATTTCAAACTTATTACGCAAAGGTAAGGGAAATATTTTTTTCCCATTTTTCAAATGCTTTTTATACTGTTTTAGAGCTTTTGTGTGGCCTATTTCAACTTTTACTACGGATATAGGCGTATTATAATAGCTTTCATATATTGGTTGCTCATCTCTAACGGAACCCAAAAATTCTGATTTCCATAAGTGCACTATTCCATCATAAGAAATACTAGTCCTGCTAAGGTTCAGTTCTATAATTGTGGCTGTCTGTGGTAGTTTTGATAACCACTTTAAGTGAGCATCTGTTAATTCTTCTTGGCACCTTAAACTTAATATTTTTGCATTCTTATCGAAATGTTTTTCAAAGAAGTGGTCTAACTGATCTGAGCTTAAATTAGGCCGCTCCCCTAAACAAATTACTTTAGGGCCATGATGATAGATGTCTCCTAGATCACAATGCTTACTTGCAAAAGAGTGGTTTTGAGGCACAGCAAGAAATGTAAATAAAAATATTCTAAAATACCGTTTAACTTTTCTATTCATGTATTGTCTCCATTTTTCCCATTAAAGCAGGTTCGGCTGGTTGATGAGAAGTAGCAAATATGCTTAAGTTTATCCTTCCCATATATTTGACTATTATTGATTTAGGTTTGATTGGTAGCTTAAAGTGTGTAACTACCTTATCATATAAATTATCTTCTTGGGAGACTTTTTTATTTTTTTGTTCAGCTTCAAGTATATTAAGCCCGTTATTTTGCAAAACATCCTTTATGAGATTAAGGATTTTTTGTTGGCATATATAAAATGTACCTCTGCAATATTTACAAATATGTCTTGGTGAAAAAAGCTCAAGATTTGTATCAATGTCACACTTTGCAACTAATATCACGTTAGATCCTTGTTGTTCAACGGGACTCTGTACTATCTCGCTTAAGGAAGGAAGATCATCTGCAATCGTGGGTGCTCCAGATTGAGCGGAAGAGGATGTTACACTTAACACTTCCTTATATTGGTCAAAATGAGAATTAAGATTATATTTCAAGAATTCAATTAATATTGAAATAAATTCATTATGATGTTTTTTATTGCCATCCTTTTTTAGCAAGTAGCCTAATAATGCTTGCTCAGATTGATGAAAGCAAAAACTCATCCCTTTCTTTTTATTACCTTCTCCATGGGAGCCTTGTCCAAATAATTCATCCAGACTATCTTCATCAAATATTTCTTTAAGCAATTTTTCTGTAGCAGGTTGCCTTAAATAGATTTCCTGCAAAGCAAGATTTAAAGCTGGCTCACTTTGCTTTTGCATTTTATCCCCAGAGCATCCTTTGGAATAAGAAGCAATACCTCTAAGTATACTTATGAAGGTTGTATGGGGATTGTTTTGCATAAAAAGTTTATAGCCTTCAGATTCTTCATCAATAAAATGACTATAAATAAAGCCTCTGAAATTTAGGATGCTGTCCTTTAATTGATCAATAGAACTAGCATTACTATCAAAAATGAATATTGGGTTTTTATAAGCAGGTAGGAAGAAATCTTTCAAACACTCTCTGGCAATAGATTCTAGAGAACTTCCTTCAATTTGTTCTTTGAGCTTAGTTTTTAAACAAGTAGGGAGTGCTATTATAGTTGTCTCAACTTCCTTTTTATTTAATGGAATTGTTGACTTTACTTCATCTGGGCTCCCACTAAAAAATATGTAAGGAAGAGTGAAAGAACCCAGATTTTCTAAGTGGTTGAACTTAAATACTGCTCGAGCGACAACGACATTTTGCTTTACACCTGAATCAGTTAATTTTTTGTAAAATTCTTGTACCATGGTTGCATCTTTATATCTGCCATCGTCTTCTTTTGGCGGAGGAAAAACCGTGAAAATCATTCCATTTCCATAGCATGAATTATAGCCAGATGTTGGGTCTGAAATAGTACAATCCTTTACATTTTGCCTCTTTAATTTGTTACTATCAAATTCTGAGATTCTAATTGTTTCAAATGAATTACTCGCGCATGTGGGATAATTAATTAAGCTGATGATGCTTAATGATAACCATATAATCCAAGCTCTAGTTTTTAATGAACCCAACATTGTTTCTTCCGCATTTTTAAAAGATTATATGAACATATCGGGAAGGGTACTATTATACAAGCATTTATTTATCCCATATTGGCACACATTGGAAAGATATGAAAGATACTTAGAGAACGACCTTGCGTATATGGCTTTCCTTTAGTAACGTATTTTACGGTTTTTAAATTTATGCTCTTTGTCTTCCAAGAACTGGCTGAATTTCTTTTGATCTTTAGCACTGAGCTTAGGCCAAATGTCTTTAAGCAAAAGGCCATATTTATAAGTCTTTACAAGCTGCCGTGTGGCTATAGATTCTATTTTGGCGAGGTAAAAATAACTAAGAGAAAGCGCTGTTAGAAGGGAGGCTACAAGCGTTGTTGCGCCTATAAGCCAATTTCTCAAAGATAGAGCCTTTTGTGCTTTAAGGAGTGTCCCTTCAGTACTTTGAGAGGTGGTCAGTAAATTTTGGGCAGCTTCCTCGAATGTTTCCTTTATTTGCTCTTCAATCTTATCGGTTACCTCTTGCCCCATTTGCTGAGAAGCATCTAGGATACTAGCCTTCAGGCTCTTTTGAACATGAGAGGCAATAGTTTTAAACTCTTCGTGTTGCACCATGAACATGCGGGCTCCTGCTTTAACCTCGTCTATCGTCTTTTGTAAGTCTTTAATTTGAGAGGCCATCTCTTCTTTAAGAAGTGAGAGCTTATAGTAGTTCATCTCAAAGGGATCTTGCATTTCAGGCATGGTCAGCTCCTGTGATTAGGGAGAAATCAAACGCTTCGATCTTACTTTGTGGTTCAGGCTGGTAGGGCATCTTGAGCTTAGTAATAGGATAATTGCCTGTGAGTTTGATATAGGCCTCAAGGTCTCTTAAATTTTGGATTTCTGTGGGAATGATAATGGGCTTAGTATGCGTTTGCTGATTTAAGGATACGCCACCTTGAATGGTGTTTGCGCCATAGGAGAGATTTTCAACAATTTCTGTTTCATCCTTCTCCCCTAATACTTTAGAAATCCAGCTGGCTGTCTGTGGATCTGTGCTTCTGAAGAAGATAAACGTATTAAAGAGATTAAGAATAGCTTGAGAACTTGCATGGCCATAAAGGTCAATTAGTCATTAATTGATCTCTTTTTTTCTTATAAAAATAGAAAAAATAAATTATCTAGGGAAAATAAAAGATCACCAATCTTATTATAAAATTTAATTAAAATTATTCGGGCATTCTAAAAAATTGACCAACATTTAGCTATTTCCTATATTTGATCATAGAAGCTTAGGTTAAGACATTCTTGTCAATTTGCTTTAGGGATAAGCATAAAGGGAGGCATTAAAGTTGCAAAATAAGTTTTTCAAAGTGATTGCGCGCTTAGTTTTGGTCTCTTACTCAATACAATCACTGACTCCATTTGCACTTGCTTGTGATGTTGATCATTCTTCAAGCACATACAATAAACATTTTCCTAGGTTCAAAGATTCAACTCTATCGTCTAAGGACATCATTCAAGGACCTCTTCCTATAGAGGACGTGTCAGCTATAAAAGCATCCTACATCCCATCAGTTGATGAGATGGTAAAAGCACAACGAATTTTAGAGAAATCCCAACCCACAACGTTAGGGAGCTACCAATATAAAATTTCAATTAAAACGCTTAATCCAGAAAATAAAGCGATTCAGTTTAAAGTCTCACGAAAATCAAAAACATCCCAAAAATCTTTTGAGACCCTTTATACCGCAAGTGTTGAACAAGACCGGATCACGCCATTTTTTACACCAGTAGCTGAGGCCCAAGCCGATACCTTCTTGTCTTTATGCAAGGGAGCTTCCTTAGTTAACTATAAAAATGATAGCATGGTGTGGTATATTCCAGGCTTTGCCACCGTTAATATCTTAAAAGATGGTGCAATATTTTTTGATCAATTAGCTACATCTCCATTTCAGTCAGCTTATGATCTCGTTCTTAAAACATCACAAGAACTTTTCATCCAAACACTCAATGCCAAATCCTTAACCTTAAAATCTCAAAAAACACATTTTTCCCATGCCGTTGTTGCAGATCACCTCCATATCTTTCATGAAGCCATTAATGAGGGAGGGTTACGCGTTAAACGATTAACCGGTGAGGGGCAGCTTACTAACCATGCCTATTGTCAGTTTCAAGGAACTCAAGCTGAACGCGCGGTGCTGGGTTTGAGTCAAATCACCAATGAAAAAAGAATGCCTACAGCTGAAGGCGCAAAAATAGAGAGTACCTACCTTCATATCGCATCCACTAACCAACTCTTTAAAAATAGTGAAGAAGCTGAAGTCAGAGTGTCAGAAGAGTTATCTGCTGATCTAAGTTCATCTCCCTCGGGGGCTTCTATGGTAAATGAAGGCGCTTTCTACGTTAAAGAAGCAACGCTTAAGCGCCAGGCTTCAAATAATGGATTTTGGCAAGCTCATAAAATGGTGGTTAAGGGGAAACCTTTTATCAATTCATCTTTAAGTTCACTCCGAATCCTTGATCAGCTCGCTGTCAACTCCGAGCTTATGAATCAAGGAGACATTGAGACTAAACACTTAAGTCTAGCCAAGGGACATAATACAGGAACAATTAAGGGAGAAGGCTTAATCCTGAATGTACAAGGAGAGATGACCAATGAAGGAGAAATTTCACTCCAACAATTAATCGGCAATGGCCTATTCAAGAATTACCATACTTTGGATCTATTAGATCTAAAGGAGCCAGCAACACTTTCAATCCTGCAATTTATAAATAAAACCCAAAGCAAAGGCCCTCGAGCTTTGGTCAGAGGGAAACGAGTTAGTTTAGGAGGACAGAATAAGTCATTTGTTAACGATCGGGATGCGGATATTTTCGTCGATCACTTATCTTTTCAAGGAAGGCCGGAGGATGCTCTTTCGTATACGCTTCATAATTTGGGAACCTTAAAATCAAGTTCCATAGATGTGAGTCAGCGCCTCATAGAAAATGCAGGTAAAATGATGTTCACCACTTTGGCAATTGTAGGGGGAAAACTCCACAACCTTACGGAAGGAGTTATTGAAGCTTTAGAAGCGATTAAAGTGACCAAGAGCCATATCCTGAATAAGGGATCATTACTCACAGGGGAAACTAATGGACAACAAAAGTTTTCATTGCTTCAAGAAGCTGGAGAATTTAACAATGAAGGAAAATGGTTTCATGAAGGTCATTTAAAGTTAGATTCAGGCCCCATTTCTAACCAGGGCACCATTGTCTGGCGGAATGGGACTTTAGAATTCAAGCCAACGAAATTTCATAATTATGGGCAGTGGCTCTTTGAGCATATAAGTTGTACTTCTCCTCTTGACATTCAAAATGATCAAACCCTTGAACTTCAAAATAGTTCTCTATTTTTTACTAATCTAATCAATAATAAAAGTCTTATTCTGAGGAGTGGCCAGTATACGATCATAGGTACTTTAAAGAATAATAGTTTAATCAGCTTCCAAGACAACGAATGGCATTTCACAGAGGATGACACTTCAACTACAGCAAACCGCCTTGTTCTAAAAGGTGATGCACGTAAGAATTATAGCTCACAAGGAGAGATCGAAAGTCAAAAAGATTTAACGTATGATGTTCAAACTTTACCCAAAGCCATCCGTTCACAAGAAGGAATACTTTTCACATCCCGCTATCGCAGCAGCCGAACGCTTGCAGATCTTTCTAGAGTAAGTACGAATAAACAAGGAAAAGTTGTTTTTTATACCCCTGCCATAACCACAACCAAAAACTATGACTTTGCCAATATTGGTCATCTCATTTTATATGTGGGTGGTCTCTTTACAACTACGCATAAGTTTACAGCCCCCACTCTAACATTCGATGTCAACGGTCCGCTGACATGCGGAAGTAGTAATACAGTTATGGGCGAAATTGCTTCCACCGAAGGATCCCTTACTGTCACAGCTCATAGTATCGATAATCGCTTTGGGAAAATGTATGGCAAAGGGCCCACACTTATAAAAGCAACAAAAGGAAATGCTCTCGTCGGGGCTCCCCAGAAAGGAATAGATGAGGATTTTAAAAAATATTATTATGCAAATACAAGTTTTTCGACTGCAGATCTTAGTCCTACGACTGCAAGGAGAGCAACGCATACTAGAGAGCACCTATTTGACGATGCCTCTAAATGCAACGAAGCTTATCTCGCTTCAGAAGATAATATTATCATAGACTCTGCAAGCAATGTTATTGTGGACTGTGGAACCGTCTTCAGTGGTAAAGGAAGCACTTTTAAAGCTACAAAAAATATTCAAAATACAGCCGGAAAGATATTTTCTTTAGGAACTACCCTCATACAAGGTTATGAATACAAACATACAGGAAAGCCCCCTAAATTTATACCTGATTCAAGCTCTTTTGATGGTGAAGGATGGGAAAGGCCTACTTCAGGTCCAGCAACCTTGGATTCCCTTGGTGATATTCATATTAATACGCATAAAGTCACTAATTGTGGGAGTACTGTTCGTACACAAGGAAAAATTTATGTGAACGGCATAGCTATAAACGATAAAATAAGCCTCTCGAATTATATTGAAGAGCCTGCCAATTGTATTCATAAGTGGACTAATGGGACACAATGGTTCACACGGATAATTTTTAGCTATCCTTGTATTGTTCAATCTGCTATCGCCATCCACATTAATACCGGGAATTACGTTTTATCTGGAAACAAGCATTCAGGCACGATTACCATCCAAGCTTCTGGATCAGGCCTCTTTGATAACTCCAAACAAATGCGTTCCCAAATAACACTCTCAGGGCCAGCGTTAGTGAATTTAACAAGTGCTATTCAAGCACAAGCTAAAGGAAACAGTCTCCTGCGTCTGACACCGATAGGCGAAGTCCTTACAACAGTTCCTCTTGGAAGTCCTTATGTTCCTTTAGTAGGGGATCAAATGATCATGTTGAGTACCCGAGAAAATCACCATCTTTATCAGATCCCCTTAGATCCAAGTCGTCTTTTAAGCCCCTTACAAACGTTATCTTTGGGATTGTATAACTTATTTACACAAGCAACCCTTTCTCAGGTGGCGGGCAGAGTGAGCATTAATCACTCAAATAAAGACACCCTCTTTCAAAGTCTCATCCAAAACGGAATCAGCTTTGGCCAGGATGAGAAAAAAGCGATTGTAACGCTCGAAGACGTCCAGAAGGCAAGGCATTCAATGATTCTCCCTGGCTTAAGCCAGGTAGGTGATAAGATCCATCAGATTTTAAGTTTATTTGTTGCTCAAGAAGACATGAACTCCGTTCAAGGAATGAGTGCCGACACAATGGATGTTTACAACCAAGGTCCTCTTACTGTTAAAGATACGACCATTAAGATAAAGAAATGGATGCACTTTTTCTCTGAAGATCATCTTTCATTCCTTTCGACCATCAGTACGCATTTTCATGGCAAAGGGACACAAGAATCTCTCGATTCTCCTACAAGTTTAGAGAGCGAAGAAGGGGAGGTTATCGCTCTTGGCAAGAAAGGCTTCCAAATGACAGCTACAAAGCTGCGTTCTTTACTGCGGCTTATTGCGGGCTCACTTGAGGGAAATTCAGATATTGAAGCAGCTCAGCTAAAGCGGACTGAGCACTCTTACCATACAAAAAAGGGCGGGTTCTTCAAAGGGGATACGACGACGCATACCATCCAAGAAACCACAATTTCGCATCCTTCTGAACTTGTCTCAGAGAAAGAAGAGGTCACGATCTTATCTGGCGACACAGCCAAGACAACCATTACCGGTTCTCTCCTCAAGTCTATTGTGGCAATCATCTTCCAAGGAAAAGACCTTGAAACCCATGCAGCAGTTGGTATTAACACAACCAAAACAGAGAGCGAAACGGATGGTCTATTTTCTTCTTCGCATAGCCACAGTGTTAGACAAAGCGCAAATTTTGCTCCCACTACTCTCAGTGCCCCGGCCATTCATACGAACACAGAAAGCGCCATTTACAGAGGTACCGACTTTATTGCGGATATTATTTATGACAACACGAAAGAAGGAGCCACATTTGCGCCTTCGATAAGTTGGCTTGAGTATTTCCATCAAATCATCACCAAGAGTCCCTTTTTAAAAAGTGATGTGGGATGTAAAGGCGGCTATGAAGTCATGCAACCTTGTCGATTGCTTGTTAATCAGATCATTCGTCAAGTTGATGAAGGAGAAATCAAGCTTCAATCCGTTGATTGGAATAAAGATCGCACGCAAATCATTGGGAAGTTTGCTGAGACAACCTATCACCTGAAGAGTTGGCAAAAAAGTTGGGCGCATCATAAACAGCTGATTCCAAATGAAGCCCTTGTCGTTGTCGCATTAGGCGTAACCCTGGCAACGCAAGGGTGGGGGGCTTCTTTAATTAATTCTCTAGGTGAATCTCTCTGTGGCGTAGTGCCAGCTGCAACAGCGGCAGGCGCAGCAGTGATGGTGCCTGCTGTGACACTTTCATCTACCGGGATGGCTGTGGCCAATGCGGGATTCTCGACCATTTGTAGTCAACTTACTTGTTCTGTCTTAAGAACAGGAAATCCCATTCAAGCAGGTAAAGAGCTTATCTCTCCTGCAAGCATGCGCTCTCTCGCTGTTACCATGACCAGTGCAGGTCTTTGTCAAAATATAAGCGAGGCTTTGAAGATTGATCTGCACCCAGGTTTAACAGCGCTTACAGATCCGCAAAAGCAAGTCAAGTTTATGGATTTCTTACAAGCGAATGCTTTAAAAACAGTTGTTGAGACGCCGCTTCAATGCCTGATAGGGCGTATCTCTGTGGAAGAAGCTGTTAAGAATGGAGTTAAGAACTTAGGGGTTGATACGCTTGCATCGTATGCATCCTATCATATAGGCCGCATATATGCCGATCCAAGCAAACCAATGGGTTACTTTGAACATAAAGCCTTACATGGAAGTGTTGGCGCTCTTTCAGGATGGTTTTTAGACTCATCCGCAAGAGGCCTTATGTCTGGAGCAATTGGAAGCATTGTCTCTGAAGTGGTGATGGAGGAATGCCGAGGTATAGCAAAAAATAAAGCGCTCGATATTCTGGCCAAGGCGGAAAAAGAAGGACAGTCTTTAAAGGATGGGAAGTTCCAGCTTGAGCTTTATGATGCTCTTTCCAAGGAACTTGCCTTCGCGAAGCTCAGTGGTGCCACCGTCGCAGCGCTTTTGGGGCAAGATCCAAGTATTGGGGCACATACAAGTACAAATGCAGTTGAAAATAATGCTATCATGCTGGCGGTTGGGATAGGGCTTGCCGCCTATGAAGTTTATGATGTGATTAAAACTGCGCAGAGAGAAGGCCCTGCAGCAGCACTTCAGAAAGTAGCTGTTGATGGGGCTATAACGATAGTAACCCTTGGGGCTGGTAAAGTTGTCTATAAAGTTGCAAAGCTTTCTGGTCCTATGGCTGAGATGGTATGGCAAGCTTATATTGCCCAAAACCCTGCCTTTGCACAAGTGATAGCTAAGGTGTTTGCCCCCTTAAGCAAAGGATTTACAAAAGCCAAAGAACTTTACCTCACCGCTGATGGGCTCCTCTCAGAAACTTGGTCAAAAGGGATGCAGAAGCTGACAAGAAGAGAGGCTCCTGGCATTACTAAAGCTAGCGTTCCTGGGAATGATTTAGATATTTATGCGCCCCCTCGCGCTCAATCAAGAATTAATATTATAGAGGGAACAGGTAAACCCAATAAGCGCGTAGAAGGAGAGACTAAGCCTGGTATTGATAAAGTATGGCGTAAACATATGAACCTCGATAAAACAAATAAGTCTCAGTTTACAATTCCTAAAGAAGAAGTAAGATCTATTTTAAGTGATAAAAAAACTATTGAAACGCCTATTACTAAAATAGTTGAAAGTGGAAGGTATGTTCGAGAAGTAGACGTTGGTACAATTATTGGTAAATTACCATCACAACATGGAAGCAATACAACTTCTATTATTACAATATTAACAGATGCAGAAGGAAACTTAGTTAATGTTTTTCCAGGCCCATTAAAATATATGGTGAAATGAAATGTATATCGATATTGCTTTAGTAAATAAAGATCGTAGATTAATAGAAAGCATTACAAAAGAGAACAATACTTCTTATCTTGTGAAAGGAGAGAACAATCCTGTTTTTCCTTATTTAGGGGAAGTCGAAATAGATGATTACTCAGTTTTTTTTGATAAGGATATGGATGCCATCATTGAAGAATTATTGCGTGTGCGTAAGGAAGTTGCAGATCCTGGGGACCAAACTCATATTGATGATATCATTCGATTAGCGAAGAAATGCAAAGAGATGCCTGAGACGGCACTTGTTTTCTCTGGGGTATGAAAAATTCTAGAAAAAGTAAGTATGCTAGTCACCCTATTACATCCTCACGGATAAGGAAGAAAATCTAATTAATGCCTATCCTGGGCCATTTAAATATAAGGTGGGATAAATGAATATCCATATTAATTTTAGAGTCTAAGGATGATAAGTTGATTGAAAGAACCACACGAGAGAACAATGGATCTTACCTTGTGAAAGGATATAAGAACCCAGAGTTTCCTTATTTAGGAGAAGTGGAACTTCATGATTATTCAGTATTTGATACCAGTGATATGGATGCAATCATTGAAGAATTGTTGCAGGTGCGTAAGGAAGTAACAGATCCTGAAGATCCAGCACATATTGATGAGGTTACCCGATTAGCCAAGAAATGCAAAGAAACCCCTGATACAGTACTTAAGTGAAGCTAAAGGCAAGGTAGGATGAGGGATTAGACCGGGTTCTTATGTCAAGATCCCTGCTAATGCCCCACCTGCAGAAATTGGGGAAGGATTAAGACTCGCTTTCAGCCGGTGTACAGGGTAAAGATGATTTACTTATTTTTTTCTTAGACGCTTAAAAAAGGTATGTTTTATGATCAATATTACCAGAGAGCAATTTTTAAACTTTATTAAAACAAATAAAGACACCGATGATAAATTATCGTCTTCAACTCAACATTATTTAGACTATTTTGATCAATATCAGCAAACGGGCAAAAAGGGGAACTGGAATTGGGCAACATTTTGGCCTATTTGGTTCTTTTATCGGCGTATGTATTGGGATGGACTTGGGGTAGGAATGTTTTCGCTTTATTCTGGAAAACTGACAAATTGGGTAGTTAGGCACTTTTCTTTAGGTGTTTGGGAGAATATGTTAGAAATAGGTATTCCTCTTTTGTTTATAGTTTTTGTAATGAGGTATGCTGATTATCTTTACTTAAAACATGCTTCTAGAAAAATCTCTAAAGGGGTTGAAAAGAGTGGTACGAGTAAGACAGCTTTGGTTATTGTAGCCGCTCTACTTGTTTTCTTTTGTTCTGTGATCCTATTTATAGGAACGTCAAAAACATAATTCTGTAAGAAGAGGAAAGTCTTCTTCACATAAAACCATATACAAACCATTTTTTTTATTTTTGCAGAAGATAAATATTATGGAGGAAAAATCTCATAAAAACAAAGTTAAATATGGTGGAGCCAAGGGGGATCGAACCCCTGACCTCTACAATGCCATTGTAGCGCTCTCCCAGCTGAGCTATGACCCCTTTATTCGCTGCAAAATTACGAATATTTTAAGCAAGTTGCAAGCACTATTTAACGGTTGCCCGCCTTCTATGAAAGCAGAGCCTTTAACTTTGCCTGCAGCTCAGAAAATACAATAGGTTTTGTCAGAAAGTCCACGGCTCCAGAAGAAAGAGCAACTGACCGACTTTCTTCATCCCCATAGGCTGATAAGATTAATACTTTTAAATCTGCATATTGGCGTTTAAGACGACCAAGTAGCTCAAGTCCATTCATCTCAGGCATATTAAGGTCTGTCAGAACGAGTTTAATATCTGGATTCTGCTCCATGAGTTCTAAAGCTGCAGCACCGTGCCGCGCAAAAATAAAATTATAAATTCCCTCTCTAATTTCCTTGCGGAACCCTTGTTGAATAAGGATATCAAGATCTGGTTCGTCATCTACCATCAATATTGTATGCATTCTTATGTGCCTTCTTTTTTATTTTCATGAAAAAGTGTAGCATAAAACACAACTTTAATAGAAAAAATATGAATATGAGCGCAAGTGTAGAATTTTGGGGAGTACGGGGTTCCATTCCTGTTAGTTCATCGTTACACAACTATTTTGGGGGGCACACAAGTTGTGTAAGCGTCACGCATAAGGAAAATATATTTATTTTTGACGCAGGATCCGGTCTTAGAGATTTAGGCGAAGAAATGGAAAAAACAGGCGTAAATCAAGCCACTCTTATTCTTTCGCACATGCACTTTGATCATATCATCGGTCTTCCATTTTTTACTCCTATTTGGAATCCGAATTTTCAACTTACACTTTTTTCTGCTCATTGTTATGAAAAAGGCGGGTTAAGAAAATTTTTAGAAAATTATGTCTTTAATGACCCTCTCTTTCCTGTAAAGCTAGATCAGGTCCCAGCTCATATTAAATATATTGATTGCCCACGCAACGAAAGCTTAACATTTTTCCAAAATTATCGTCTAAATATCGCCCCTCTCAATCACCCTGGAGGTGGATATGGATACCAGTTACATTGTCCAGAAGGACCTTCAATCGCTTATATCAGTGATACAGAACACGTCCCAGGTCATGATGATTCTAATGTTATAAAGCTTATGCAGAATACAGATCTCGTCATTTATGACGCCATGTATACTGAAGAACAATTTTCCCAAAAAAGTGGATGGGGGCATTCAACCTGGAAAGAAGGTCTCAGGCTCGCTCAAAAGGCCGGTGCTAAAAGGCTCGCACTATACCATCATGATCCAATTCATACGGATGACATCTTATTAAAAATTGAAGAAAAAGCACAAAAGGTGTGGGCTTCATGCTTTATGGCACGCCAAGGAATGAAAATCTCTCTACCTTAGCCAATAACCTTCTTTAAAACGGGGATTTTAAGCAACCATTTCTCAGTTAAGAGCCAGGAGCCTCCAAAACCAAGGCCAGCAATAATGATGATTTTTAAAATCTGAGGAAGCTCAATGCCAATCAGAAAATACTGAAGCCAAATAACCATGGCTTCATGAGTTAAAAAGATGCCATAGCAGCTCCGAGCAAGCGAACTCCACACGGGGTGTTCTTTATTAAAATAGCGATAAGAAAAAGCCAACAAAGTTAGAACCTGGAAAAGGCATAAAGTTCCATGCAAAGTTGTTCGAATTAAAACACGAGGCGCATGACTCTCAATTAATTGCCAACCTTGTTGATTTACAAATTCAGGCATTTCACTCCAAGAACTACCAAGAGCAAAGAATTCATGAAAAGCATGTCGAATCACATCGCTATAAGCTCCATCATGCATAAAAATAAGAGAATATCCCACATATGCTAAAGCAGACAGCCCCATAATACCCGCCCACCATGGCAGTCGATCAGAGAGTCGCTTCCAAAAAAAACGGTCCTCTAAGAGTCCCGCCTGACTAAAGCCTGCTCCGAGCATAAAGTATAAGAAATATAGCAAAAATCGTGCGCCTGGAAGATAGAAAACTCCCCAACCAATCCACCAAGGAGCCCCCCAAGTAAGATCACTCATACCTAAAATAAGAGCACTTAGCAGAAAAAGAAAAATAAAACCAAACTGAGGTCGGTTAACGAGCAAGCGAACGAAGTTACTCCATTTATTCATGATGCCTGGAAGCGCACTGAGGCCAACTAAAATCATGCTGTATAAAAACATGCCATACATAACCCATAAAGGGCCTGCTTGAAGCTTTTTTCCGCTCAAGAAAACATTAAACCAGTAATCAAGATAACTAATATCGGAATCTACAGTAAGGGTATAGCGAGGATACGTCATTAAAGGTACAATTAAAGGAATACAAATAATAAAAGGGATGCCTAACTTTACAAAGCGCCGACGAAGATATGCTTGAAATCCATATTTTTTTAGAGAAGGTAATACCCAAAGCCCTGTAATAAAGAAAAGCATTGGCATGATAATGCTTTGATCAAAAAGGTAGAAAGCATCCCAAATTAGACTACGATCGTGATCTTGAATAAACCAAAATTGTCCCCAATTCTGCGCATATGCATGCAAAGAATGATCGATTGCCATAAGTGCAAAAATAAACCCTCTCAGGTAATCAATAAATATATAGCGCTGTCCTTGCATCAAGCTTTTCCCTTCTTGCTATAAAATACGTTTAAAACCTGGAAGACGCAGAAGAACTTTGTTTACAATCAACCATGAAATAAAAAGTGCCCCGAATCCAGATACAATAAAACGGATAATAAGCGGAGCTTGCCCTCCATAAAAGAACCAATGCGACCAGACGACAAAGGGTTCATGAATAATATAAATCCCATAAGCTGCAGCAGCCAATGAGGCCCATTGAAGACTGCCTTTATTCAGAAAACGATAAAAAACGGCTGAATAGGTAACAAGTTGAGAACAAATAAAAATCCCCAGCAGCGTTGTTCGAAGTAAAACTTTAGGAGCATGTTCAAAGAAAATCGGCCAAAAACCGACTAGCACGTCAGCCCAGTCAGCATTATAGGCCCTTTGCTCTGCGATATAGTAGCGAATATGATCACTATAAACGCCTTCATCAAAAAACTCTAACGTATAGCCCATATAGCAAGCCGCAACTCCAAGTGTAAAGAGAGCCCACTTTTGCCAATTATTGCTAAGTTGTTCCCAGAAAGCTTCATTGTCAAGAATGACAATTTGCGAAAAACCAGCCCCAAGAAAGAAATAGAAAGCCTTAAGAATAAAACGAGAACCACGAACATAAAAAAATTTATAGTCTGCCCACCAACCAATCCACCAAGGAGCTCCCCAAATGAGGTCACTAATGCTTAAAATAAGAGAACTAATAAAACAAAAAACAGCAAAGCCACGCAGCGGTTTTGCAATAAGCCATTCAGCAAATTTCCCAAGAAAAGTAAAGATCTTAGGAACTACCGCATATAAAACAACCGTAATCGTACTTAAGAGAACTAAGTAATATAAAAACCAAAATGGCCCAGCTTGTAAACGATGAACCCATACTTCTGTAACATACTGCCAATAGCCAATGCTGGGATTTTCATTCAGAACATAACGAGGATAAGAGAGAAGGGGACTAATGAGCGGAAGTCCTACAATATAAGGAATTACAAGGCGCAAAAATCTTTCTTTTGCAAAGCTTAAATAACCTCTTCGTTTCAAAGAAGGAAGGATAAAAAGCCCGGCTAAAAAGAAAAGCGACGGCATCATAAAGCTGTCATTATGTAGATGAAAAATATCAAAGATAATACTGTGCTCAAAATCCGGGAAAAACCAAAACTTAGAATAGTGTTCTGTATAGGCATGGCACGCATGATCTAAAACCACAAGCGCAACCAAAAAACCTCTCAAATAATCAATAAAAACATGTCGTTGAGTTTTGTGCATCCCTTAGCTCCTCCATTCATACAAGCAAGAGTAACGTGTTCTAATTAAAGAATAAATAGAAAAATGAGCACAGGAATCCTTTGAACCTATTATTAACTGCAGACGCCCTTTATTTTCAAGGCTGCTTATATTCTCAAGAAAATTTTGTTGGAGATCCTAAGAATGTGAGGTGAATGTGAAGTCTCCTATTATAGGAACATAGTGCGCTTATGTTCCACTGGAGACAATGGTTAATCCTTTTTCAGAGGCTTTTGTGCTAAATGCTTGCATAGCATTTGAACTGAGAGATTTATTTGAAGAAATATCAATATTTTTGAGATGAGACATAGCTAAGATATACTCTAACGATTGATCTTCTAATTCACATCCTCTAGCTTTTAAAGAGATAAGATGAGGAAATGTTTCTTGGATAGTTTTAATTCCTGAAACTCCCATTGAAGTACAACTAACATCAAGTATTGTGAGTTCTTTTAAATCTGCAAGCATACGAATTCCATTTGCTGTAATTTTATTATGATACAAGCTAAGATCCGTAATCCCTGATAGCAGTGCAATAGCCTTTAATTCGTTATCATCAAATCTATTATTAGCTAAATTTAATTTCCTTAGCTTACTAAATTGTAGGAAGCAGTTCTAAAGTTGAGTTATCAAGAAAATTATCAGACACATCAAGACTACTTATGAGAGAGGCATAAGCTTGTAGCTTTATAAGTTTACCTTCTATGTCGGATTGTTCAGCAAGATCTATATCAAATGATATATTTTTGAGAAGATTTAAATTTATTTCGAATTCTTCCTCTCTGCCTAATTCAATAACAATTCCAGTCGCTTGTGAGGGAGAAGTATTGCCTGACGGGACAAACCTTACATAATTGTGAGATTCTGATAACTGCGAGGATTCTAAACAAGTTGCACATACTTGATCATTGAAATAAGTAAGGAATAAGGTCGCACCTAAAAACAATAATAAATTAGCTTTCATAACGTTTCCTTAATATTGCGGTTACTCTTAAAATAACCATTTTGTTACGAATCTTCAATAAATATTAATTTATCTTTTCGTCGCACACATCGTTGAAGCATAGCCATCGACTGCAACATCCCAAGCTTTTAATCCCGATGTTGTTATCTTCTGAACAATATCATGGACATCAATGTCTATATTAAGCGTATGTGTTGAGATTAAGTGTTCTAAATCTGATCTTTGATATAGCTTTCCAACTTCTATTTCATTAAAATCTATTAAGATTTTAATAGACCATCTATTGTTACCTGGGCTCTGAATTAGAGTAATATCCTCGTCTTTCGCTTCTTTAATGGCTCTGTTTCCATATAAAGCATACTTATCTATGATTTCTTGATCTAATAAAGAGAAATCATCACGTTGTAAAAGCCGCCTTGTTTGACTTGGAACTATCTTATAGTTTTCTTCTAAAGTAGTTGAGAGACTTGTTCTTTTATTACTATCAATGCTTTGCCATTTGTTTCCTTTCCAAATGTCAAACAATTGCGGGCTGTGTGTACAAATTTTATCTTGGTATGTAAGTTATACCTTTTTCACGCTTAAAAACAACTGAAGCTATATACCGTAAAGTTTCTTTATCTTTTTTAAGAGTTTCAATATCAACGCCTGCAGAAGAAAAGACAGTATATGAATTTCCTAAAATAAAAAGGATAAAAAATTTAAGTACAAAATATTTAAAAATTTTATGCCACAACATATTCGATCTCCTTACAAGCATATCTAAATTATTTACATATTGTTTATTAATAAAAATTTTCTAATTCCAAAATTTCATCTGTAAATAAAATTTAATAACATATCTCTATCTTTATTCTGGCTCTATTTTTATGATTTTCAGCTTGTTAATAAACCTAAAAAATAAGTTACCTCACGGGGAAATCAAAATAAGTATCTGGGAAAGGCTCGTCTTTTAAAGTGAAATGCCACCATTCTTTCGCATAGGGTTTGAACCCACAGGTTTCCATAACCTCTTTTAGATACGTTCGCCTGTTAAAATGCTCCTCATTTATAAGGTTATTTTGATAATGAGATGTTTCATCCAATAAATCGAATGAAGACCCCATATCAAGCGTTCCATCATCTAAAAAGAGAATCTCAACGCTACCATTTAAAATTCGGGAAGTAGGGGTTATTTTTTTAAGGTTCACACTTTCATGAATAAGACTTAAGTCGACTGTGCTGCCACGTGAGTGACCAGATTTTTTAGAAATATACCCCAATTCAAAAACATCAGCCTTATCAATACGGGGATAAAATAAGGCTTTCATCGTTTGGTCTGTAGCATCTTGACTCCAACGAGAAAAATGATCAACCGCTGTTTGGGGGCGATAACTATCGTAAACAACAATCGAATAACCATCCTTCTTAAATAATGCTTGTGCTTTACACAAAGCTTTTGCCGCATTTTCAGTCATAATAACGCGCTCCGCAAGGTAACCTTCAATCGGTTTTCCAATAAAATTATCATGACTGTAGTATCTCAACGAGAATTGAATACTAGGGTCTATTACATCAAGATATGCAAAACCTTCAGGCAAAGTTTTATCTAAAGCCATATTAATAAAATACACCTTTCTTTAACAAAGATATCTGTCTTGTAATGAAAGAATAATTAAAAACTTTTTTAGGGAGGAGAGCTTAAGAAAAGTTATTCAAATTCTTTTATTACCTTACCTTTTTATTCTACCAAAACAGGCGTCTTTTTGCAAGCTATTTCTGTTACATTTAACGAAAATGTACCTAAAATTATTTATTATAAATCAAAGACTTACTTCCAATTTTTTGCTTTTTCAGTTGCTCTCATTAAAGCATTTAAAATTCCTGGATCTAACGCTGAATGCCCTCCTAATTGGATGAGATGAAATTCAGCTTCAGGCCATTCTTTAATGAGATCAAATGCCGTAATAATAGGACAAACGACATCATAACGACCATGAACAATGATACATGGCAAATGACGAATCTTATGGATATCTTTCAAAAGTTGGTTCTCTTCTAGAAAAATATTATTTGAAAAATAATGGACCTCAGCGCGTGCAAGTCCGATTGCAGCCCCTTCATCCTTGCAAATTTCTTCCACCGTCTCAGGCGCTGGATCAAGCATTGATTGACTTAGCTCATACCGAAAATATTCTTTACACGCTGGTAAGTATACTTCGGGATTTGAATCAAGATTACGCTTGCTATAAGCAGCTAATAAATTTCCTCTTTCGGCAAGAGGAATATAATTTGCAAACCGATCCCACACTTCCGGAAAAATATTCTTCATTCCATTAAAAAACCACTTAATTTCTTGAGGACGGCATAAGAAGATACCTCTTAAAATCAACCCAACACATCTACTGGGGTGATGCTCAGCATAAGCAAGTGCAAGCGTGCTTCCCCATGATCCACCAAATAATATCCATTTATCGATACCTAAAAGGATTCTTAGTTTCTCCATATCTTCAATGAGAAGAGGTGTTGTATTGTTTTTCATTTCTCCAAGTGGTTGGGATCTTCCTGCTCCTCTTTGATCAAAAACGACGATTCTGTAATGAGCAGGATCAAAAAATTGTCGACTTTTAGGAGAAGCTCCATACCCCGGCCCGCCGTGCAAAAAAACCACAGGCACACCTTGAGGATTTCCTGATTGCTCCCAGTATATTGTATGAATTTCATCAACTTGTAGCATACCTGAATCATAAGGTTCAATAGGAGGAAATAAAGTCTGCATCTAATGCCTCTTTTTTAATCTTAAAAGGTAAGCTTAATTTGAAAGTAAGAAGAGATCAAATGAGATTTATAGACCTTGATTTCGCGAGGTGAAATCTGTTGAGTTATAACCAACCCAAGCTTCAAGAGCTAATAATTGAATTGCCACATAAGGAATTTTTATCTCGTTATTTGAGTACAGATCTTTACCTATAAAATTTTTAGTATCATTATCAAAATGATAAAGAACTAATATTTTACAAGAGGTTTCATTGAGATCATTAGATAACGATAAAGCAACAATGACAGGAACTTGATAAAGACACATCGCTTTTTGAATATTTTCTATCTTGGACTCTTCTGAAGTTCTCTTTTTTCTAGAATACAGTTTACTATAAGACAGAATTTCTTCATATGTGGATGCAAAAATGCACTCTACCGCATTAAATTTAAAAAATATTTGATCATTTTCTCCTTGAATACCTATATCATAAAAATAATGCATCATGCTCCCCAGAGAATGATCTTTATATTTAGAATAAGAGAATGTTAATTGCTGACCATAAACGTATTTTAAGCATTCAACCCCAGCTCTAAATAAATGAAATATCTGGTTATCTCGATCATTTGATATTAACCAATTAAACTCTTCATACTCAAAGGTTAAGTGAAGTTGAGGAGTTTTGCGAAAAGTTCTCTTCGCGAAAGGAAACTTTTGGACTATACTGAGCGGGGTTTGTTGAAGGTTTATAAGACCATCTTGAAATAGATGCTTTAATTCTTTCAGACTAATTTCTTGTCTTTTCTCTTCAACCAAGGGAAATTCTTTTTTAGGAATCATCATTTCCCACTTTTCTTCTTCCTCCAACGCATCAGACGCAAAACAGTTTAAAGATTGTATTAGAAGAAAACACATCATAGCTAATTTGAGTAATTGACGACCAGCTCTACTTATCATTTTTTTAATTTTTTTATTTTATTTTGATTAGAATAGACTTTGAAAATTAAGAAAAAGCTAATAGGTTATAGTAATTCAAAAAGAAATATCCTCAGCTTTTTACCATACCTTTTCTCGCATATTTTTAATACTTGGTAGCTCGTATTCCGTATCTTTTAACGCTGAAAGTTCAAATGTTTTAAGCAGCAATAACGTTGTACAGAGAAGGAGGTATTTTTTGCAAAAAATAAGGAGAATAAAGATTAGCGAGAGCCACTAAATCTGGCTCTCGCGATTAAAATGTCCCTTATTGATAGACCCATTCGTTGGGGGTATTGCTTGGGTTTCCATTACGGCGCGGAGGAGGGGAACTTTTAAAAGCATCTGGGATTGTATAAGTAGCCCCATCTTCTTCATCTGGAATGATTGTATAAGTAGTAGGTTCTCCTCCCTCTGGTTTCTCTAGAGTGTCAACATATACATCGGTTGAGGAACTCGCCGCCCCAATACGCTTATTTTCCTCTTCATAGGGCTTTTGCATAGTCTCATAAACAGAAAGGTCTTTTCCATAAAATTCACTAGAATGGTTTTCTTCCTGTAAGATGTCGTGATAATAGATAGCCTCTTTCTTATATAGATAGTTAGAAGAAAGATCACTTCCTTCTTCGGGATTTTCTACCTGTTGCGATTGGCTTGCTATTTGTTGCCACCTCTTTTCGAATTGTGAAAACAACTTTTTACCACTTTCTTCAGGGAGAAGTTTTTCAAGTGCTTTTTGAGCTTTCTCAGTTGACCATCTCTCTTGAGGATTAGTAAAAGTTAATCCACGAATCACCTTGAAAATTCCGGTATCATTATTTTTTGATTTACCAAAAGCCTTTTCAAGCGCAGCTTCATAGGTTTCTTGAGTCCATTTGTTAAGCATGTAATTTGGAATGCTGGCCCTTTTTTCTATGACCGGATCAAACAATTCTTGAAACGGATGTTCCTCCCCAAGAATTAAATGAAGTATGGCGAGACCCGCGGCAAAGTTATCTGATGCATGACCATTGAAAGTTGCACGAAGGTCTCCTTTTTTCTTTTTCCCTAAATGGCGTAAATGTTCTAAACGCGCCAAATCAAAATTCCTAAAATCGCCAATCCCCCCTGACAAAATCGTCTTTTGAACGGCACATCCCATATCAGCTACCCAAACATCACCATCCCAGCTCAGAAGTAAATTATCAAGTTTGACGTCAAGATGGGCAATACCTGAATGATGCATCTTCAGGAGGCCTGTCAATAAACAGTAACCAACATAGGCCACAATCTTATCCCTCAGTTCATCGTCTTTCCCCTTTAAGAATGAGAGGTAATAGCTTAAAGATTCCCCACTCCCAAGAGTTGCTAAAGGAGTGAATTGCAAAAGAAGATCTTCATCTGCATGGTCTGTATTGCCAAAAGCTTTCTTTCGGAGCTTTGTACTCGCAGCTCTGTCAGTAGATGGGGCATAATATAAATAATCATCTAAAGGAAGAACATGAAATGCATCCCTAAGGCGATATTGCATATCTCCTTCTCTCCTAGAACTTTTAACTTTTTCATTGCCAGAGATAATCTTAACGGCCACAAATTTTTCGTCTTGTAGGTCTTTAGCAATACGGACTTGACCAAAATTTCCTCCCCCTAAAATGAGATTCATTTTGGGCTTTTCACCTGGTTTCAGCTCTTTTTCTTCAGGCGTAAACTGCATTTTAAGCCCAGTTTCTCTGACAATTTCATCAAATTCTTCCTCAGTAACTGTAAAAAACAAAACATATTGATTCTTATTAAGCGTACCTGTCACTGAAATACCTGAGACAATTCCTTTTCCTGTCGGGGCAAAATTTTCTCTTGTCACAGTGCTTCCTCTTGTCACAGGACCAAGAGGGATATCATTATTTCCTGCTTCAAGATCTTTTAGTTTGGATTTTTTAATTTTATGCTTAAGGACGCCACAACCGACCCCTACGCCTATAGCTGTAAGGAGAGCTGCGCCTCCTACACCCGCCCCCACACCAATTCCAATTTTAGCGGTCTCGCTTAAGCCTGAAGATGATGGACCTGAGGAGGGTTGATCTGTTGGCGTAGGGCCAGAAGATGTTGGGGTTGGAGAGGGGGTAGGGACAAATGTCGTAATCCCTTCTCCAGGAACAACATAGTAAGAAGTTGCTGTCCCTGACGCATTTTGAGTTGTTCTGACCACATACCCCAATTCTGAATTCGCAGGATCAGGATTATAGATCCAAATCTTTTCAATCTGATTAAGAGGTAAGGTCCCACGAAGAGTACTAAAAGGGATGGGAAGGGTTGAGTTTGTCCGCATTGCTGTCCCTAAAGCAGGATTCCACGTATAGCTCATCAATGTTTCCAGAACATTTCCACTGCCAGCTTGATAGGTTCCTTCGGTGTAATTCGTCCCCTGCAAAAGATTACGGGAGAGAGTGACAACCGAATTAGGTTGTGTCGCATAAACATATAATGCCGTGGTAAAACCAGAGTTTTGAGCAAACTGAGAGCTACAGGCCAAAGGGCTTACCCCGGGGCTTTCTAGGCAATTTTTGGCTGCAAGAAAGGAGCTTGAAGTTGAAAAACCAATATCCTCTAAATATTGAGCAATAGGACGGGGATTTAAACCATCTGGTCCTGCTACTTGTCCACTATAAAGGCTGCTTACAAAGCTATCAACGCTTTCAACCGGAAGGAGACCGTTCGGATTCACATTATTCACGGGGGTTATTGAAAGAGAGTCAGGATAGACGGCCTGTACAGTTGATGTGATAATTCCCTCTCTTATAATAGTTGGTACTCCGCCAGAAGGACGATCTATCACAACCCCATAGATCGGCCAGGTTTGGTTGACATCGGTGATCGCTAGAATCATCCGCTCGCTATTTGGGATTTGTCCATAGTAAGAAGGTCCCATCGGGCCTGTACGTGTGTAAGAGTTGATGGTTTGCATTGTTGTATCACTCATGGCTGTCATATTAAAAGTAATGCGATCATACTGAGTGCTTGATATAGGGGCATCTCTCATCCCTAAATAGGGTGGAATGTCAAAATACATAGTTGAAGTAACATTCCCACCCGAAAAAGAGCCTGTTCTTGCGGTAATAATTTCTCCATAAAATTGAGTGCCTATAGAACTAAGCCTATCAAGTGTGTCAGATATGCTACTGGAGCGACTTGTCTGAGTAATGGTATTCGTAATAATATCTTGAAAAAAAGAATTGCTTTTAAGGCTAGCGATTTCGGTGTCAAATCCAATCGGCGTACTAAATGATGTCTCACAAGTCCCATAATTGAATTCATTTGTGGAGCAGAAAGCATCTAAAAGCGGAGGCCTTGCGGCAGCAGCGGCGGTAATCATCCCACTGGAAACAACTAAGAACAAAAGCCCTGTGCCTACTTTCTGACTTGAAAGCCAGCTTGATCTTCTGTGAGGTTGACCAAATTCTATTCCTAGAGAACTCAATGTATCATGAGAGAGCTCACTTAATCTACCGCCATCAAGTTTGATATAAAGATCCTTAATGAGCTTTTTAAGGGAAGCAAGGTTTCCTGGATGCCTTTTAAGTTTACTAATCTTAACTAATACATTTTTATAATCATAACCTTGTTGAAATAAATCTTGATCAAAATGATCATCATCTATGCCTTCTGCTTCAATACTAAGGTAGAAATCAGACAGAAGACGAGTATACTCAATAAGAGCTGATCTTCCTTCTGCTGTATGTTGATCTTCTAAATAGTTTATTGATCTATTTACTAAGGAAATTAATCTTTTTCCTAAACCTGTACTTCCAAGCTTACTGATAAGATTTATATCTTGCCCTTTAATAAAGTCAGGCGTTTTTTTGAAAGATTCGGCAAGTTCTTGATAATATTCGTCCGAGCTTTGTTCTAACTCACCTTTTCGATACACCATTTGCGTTAAAAGTATTCTTGTTTGCTTGGCGTTTTCTTCTGCCACATGTCCAACCAATTTACTCCATTCTTTTGCCCAAGGTTGGTCATCCTTTTCAGAAGCAGCCCACCAATTCGGATTTTCTGTATGCTCCAAAAGGTTTTTTGGGCTGGAAGAAGAGGATCTAAATGAAGAAAACCACAAAGAAATGAATTTTTTTGTTTGTCCCCACAAGCCTGATGATTCTTTTGAAGAAGGTTCCGACTTTACGATCAAAGAAGATTCTAAAGAATTTTGTTGAGGTGTCGAAGAACTTGCTTGGAGTGGTTGAAAAGAAACAATTGAAATGAGTAGTGCTAAAACTTTAATAGACCGCATTAATTAAATCCCCCTATGCATTTTGTCCAGTTAAGCAGCAATAAACTTAAAAATCATTTTTTAGCAATGAAAATTTTTTATCTTTAAAAAACATCAATAAACCCTTAGCTTAATACGCTATTAAGGGCAATTAATTATAGAGATAAAATCGTTGATCGATATAAATCAGCTAGTTCTTTTTTATCAAATTGTAAAAGCTGGAAGTTATCTAGCTGCAGCAGAGCAAATTGGTGTTACTCCCCATAAATTAGTCGCCAGATAAAAGATATAGAAAATTTAAGGTTTTAGAAAAGCATTATGGAAGTATCAAGCTTACACTGGAAGGTGAGCAGCTTTTAGATTCTGTAAGATAAATAATATATTCTGTAAGAAAAATAATATATGAAGCTCGGGTTATTGAAACTTTTATACCTACAAATAGCGAGGAAGCTAGTGGAAATTTAAAAATTGCAACGACAACAGGGCATGCTTCTGTGTGGCTCGTTAAATACATGAAAGGGTTTCTAAAAAAATACCCTAATATGAAAATAAGCATTGTAGGTACCGATGAAAGTTTGGATTTACAAGCGCGAGAAGCTGATGTTGCTATAAGACCTTTTGTCCCTAAAAATCCAGAATTGGTACATTTATATCTTTTATCTTATCCTCTTGGCTTATACGCGAGCAAAGAATATTTAGCAGAATATGGCATCCCCCGGAAACCTGAAGACTTAGATAACCATCGATTGCTAGCATTTTCAAAAGACAAGAAGATAACTTTTGGGAATGTAGATTGGCATTTAAACTTAGGGTGTAAACCTGGCCAAACACGGATGCCTTTTATCCAAGTTAATTCTGCCTTGGGTCTCACTAAGCTTGCACAGGACGGAATGGGTATAGTTTCATTGTCAAAGTATCATGAAGTGCTTAAGGGCTCTAAACTTATTGAAATCCTTCCAAACATAGAAGGCCCCATAATAGATATTCACTACGTATATCCAAAAAAATTGGAAAATCAAAAACGGATAACAGCTTTAGGAGAATATCTTGTAGAAGCCCTAGAAAAAGAAAGCAAGCACCCAGATAATGCTGGAATGAGAGTATACCCTAAGTATTTAAGTTAAAGCTAGCCCTGCTTTCCCAACTATTTAACCAGCTAAAATGCCCTATTTACGCTTAATTAGCAATAAATGCTGAGGCATCTGAGCATTATTTCCAATTTTAACCTTTTTCATATTTTTTTAATAATACCTGTAAAGAACTTTTTTTAGTAAATAATTCTTTATTGGAACATTATAAGTCGTTGTAATAATTGATAATTTTTTATTGACATGTAATTACTATTGCGGTACTTTAATGGTAATAAGCCTTCTTTACTTATAAAAATAATAAGGGAGTTAAGCCTGAGACTTATGCATAAAGGGGAATTTGAAATTAAAACTCTTATTAACTAAGTCCCTCCCCAGAGAGAGTCTGGGAACTTTAAGATTTCTCAGCTCTCTCACCCTCTTATGGGGACTTGAGAAAAGAAATTTGGTGCCCCCCTATTAAGCACCAGATGTTGAGGAGATAAATGCTCCTCATTTAGTCTTCCCTCCCTAACTTAATCCAGTGGCCTTCGGGCCTCTGGATATTCTTTCAGGAATGTAACTTAGCTTTAAGCATTGATTTTCAAAAATTCACATGTGCCATTCCTAGCGCAAAATAATTTTTAAATTAAACTTTATTTATTTAAAATTTTAAGCTAATAAGAAAAAAATTAAGGATAGATCTCTATGAAAGAATTAAAAGTTGAAACATGTGGCAATATTTACCCTGGTTTTATGATAGCTATTGTAAGAAATTCCAAGCGTTAGTTTTATTAGGTAGAACTTTTTACGAACTTACTGAAATTTTCATAAATAAAAGTTTCAAAAGCATGTATTTTTTTGGATTCTTCCATACGCGTTGAATAAATGTAATAAATTTCAACGGTAGGGGCAGTTATATCAGGCAGGACCTTTACAAGATTATGCGCTTTTAGGTCAACATATTCTTCTGAGGTTTCGATTATACCAAATCCTTTTTCAGCTATGTTTATAAGCCCTTCTACTGAATTACATGTTATATAAGGCTTGCGTGGCTTCTTATGGGCACCGACATTCAAAATCCAATGAGCACTACCATACATATCATATGATTTATTATCGAATGTTATCAGTTGATGATCATCAAGATCTTCCGCGCATCGAGGTACCCCATACTTATTAAGATAATCTTGACTTGCCCATAACCTGTGATGAAGAGATAAAAAATGCTTTTGAACAAGGTGCGGATGATGAGGGATAAAGGTGCGAATAGCAATATCTGCTCTATTCACTGTAATATCTTCAAATGTTCCTGTAATACAGGGGTGTATTTTAGGATATTTATTAAAAAATGAAGAAAGATGGTGAGGTATCCAAACTGAGGCTAGATAAGGAGTAGATACAATTTTCAATTCCCCTTGTGGTTCTTCTCCATTATCTTTTATTAATTTTTTAGTTATTTCAGCTTCCTCGATAACTTTTTTTGCAAATTCAAAAAGCTTTTC
This sequence comes from Candidatus Paracaedimonas acanthamoebae, assembly GCA_000743035.1. GTDB lineage: Bacteria > Pseudomonadota > Alphaproteobacteria > Caedimonadales > Caedimonadaceae > Paracaedimonas > Paracaedimonas acanthamoebae. The sequence goes on along the minus strand of CP008936.1, from coordinate 747,549 downwards.
CCCTTCAGAAGTAAGAGTAACCCCTTTAGAAGACCTCTCAAATAATTTAGCTTGCAGTTCTTGTTCTAGCAATTTAATAGCAACCGTTAGAGGAGGCTGTGTTATATTTAAAGCTGCAGCAGCCTTAGTAAAACTTCCATTTTTAGCAATAAAATAAAATACTTTCAGCCTCTCTAAATTCATAGGTTCTCCGTAATTTACAATTACTATATATTTTTTATATAGTTTATATAGAAACATAATAATTGTTTTATATAATGTAAATAATTTATATTATCTTTAAATACAAAGGCCCTAATGAGTTAAAAGGCAAAATAGGGAAATAAAATACATTGAACAGAAGCATGAATCATAAAATGTTTATACAACAAAGTTCAAAGTCCCTCCCCAGAGAGAGCTTAGCAGCCTTGAGCTATTTAGGCTCTCTCACCCTCTTATGGGGACTTGAGAAAAGAAATTTGGTGCTCCCCTATTAAGCACCAGATGTTGAGGAGATAAATGCTCCTCATTTAGTCTTCCCTCCCTAACTTAATCCAGTGGCCTTCGGGCCTCTGGATATTCTTTTAGGAATGCAACTTAGCTTTAAGCATTGATTTTCAAAAATCCAAACGTGCCAGAAAGTATTTAACTTCCTAGCGCAAGATCCATCGTGCCTCCACTTCACTATTTTTCTGTTTATTTTAAAAATATAGGGATTTTATAGGACATATCAATAGTCGATAGGATTACATTTTGATTTAAAAAGGAAAAATTCTATTTAATTATAAAACATGGGCTATAATGCGTGAGGTATTCAGATATGCAAACCTCATATATCAAATGAGAAGTAGTCATCTCCTAAAGCATTTAATATGGTTAAAGTATTCTGAGGTTGCCCAAAAGCAACTTAGGACCAACAAAGAAGAATCGGTTACCCTTTTTCTCCCCCTATTACCCACCGATTCTTCTTCCCCCTACCTTCACTAATTTAACGCTATTACCATCTCTCATGACGTTATGACTTTAATGCATAATAGATATTGAATATTCTTTAAACGTTAGGTAAGAAGTTAAGAAGTACTTGTTGGCATGTACTCTGAAAGGATATGCATTATGAGGAGATTAGCAAATAAATATCAGCCCATTTATCTTGTACTATGCATAACTGTTGCTTCACTCAGTACTATTAAATTTAGTTAACAGAAACTCATATAAAGTCATTACACTCTTCGACTTCTTAAACCGCTGAGGAAATATATAATACAAATCTATTTCTGGGCCTTGTAATTCTGGCAATATAGGAAAAAGTTGGTTACCTTTATCCTTAACATATTCTTCTGTTAAATGCACTATACCCTTGGACAGCTGCTTGATGTAATCCTTCAATGGATGTAATTTGAAAAAAAGGTTCTCTTGGCTGTCCTTCATCATTACCCAAATGTAATATCCAAAAATAACTAGAAGTTTATAAAAAATTAATTATTTAATCTTGTCCTACTAGCAAGGTTATGATATCCAAAATTTGCATAGCAGAATTTATTTAACATTAGAGGATTATCATGAATATTATTCATTTAGAGCCAATTTCCCCTCCAAATATGACAGTGTTAATTGCTAAAAAATCATCGATTTTAAGTATTCAATAAATAAATTTATTTTTTTCGATTGTTTCTTTTTAGTTGAGTAGATTGCATAAATATCCGTTTTAGGTCCCAAAATTTCAGGAAGAATATTAATTAATTCATTATCCTGATTTCTCAAATCTATTAATTCTTTCGGCATACCAATTATTCCTAATCCTCTTCTGGCACAATGAATTAAGCCTTCAAGGGAATTAAGAATAAGAAAAGGTTCACGCCGTTCCTTCAAGCTAGTTCCTACATCAATAATCCAATGATTATTTGCCAAGTTATTGATTTTAGGTCTATCAAAAATAATTAATCTATGATTACTTAATTCACTTACTGTTTTAGGTTCACCAAATTGTTTTAGATATACAGAACTATCATACATCTTATGGTGTGACTCTAGTACTAATTCTTGAACAAGATCTAAATGATGATCGATATGTGTTCTAATTACAATGTCACTGTCATCTGGATTAAGATCTGACTCTAGAAAAGAACAAATTACTTCTAAACGAATTTTAGGGTACTCAGCCAAGAAATTTGGAAGCAATTCAGATAACCATATAGACGCCATCCCTGGTGTTGTAATGATTTTTAAATCGCCCTCATCTGTCTTATTATCTCTTATCTCTCTTATAAAGTTATCACTTTCATTTACTATCCTCTTGGCTAAATTAAAAACTCTTTCCCCATCCACAGTTAAATAAAGCCCTCGTGGATGCCTTTTAAAAAGTTCTAATTTTAGCTGATATTCTAATATTTGCATATGGCGACTTAGGGCGGACTGACTAATATTCAAAATTTGTGCTGCCTTAGTTAAACTGCCAGCACTTGCGATAGTATAGAACATTTTCAATAAATTAAGATTCATTTTCCACCCCATTTATTTTATTATTACAATTTTTAATTACCATATAGTAATTAATATTAAAAAAGAAAGATAGATTTCATTTTTCAGGGGAAAATTACAGTTAACCAATTAAAAGATAAATATTTTTATTAGCCCATCCTGATTTAACATTTAATCATATCTATTGTTTTGATTTAGCATTAGTCATTTTATTTAAGGCGTCATAATATGATTACAAGAACCAGTGACACCTTTTTCTCCCCCTAATCTCACTGGTTCTTTTAAATTCTCTGTATCTAAAATCTATTTTCTTGTTTCTTGCCGCGGTTTTATAAAATTCAATACAGCCTTTAATAAGGTGGATCCACCTTATTAAAAATCTATGTATTTTCCTCAAATGGACAAAATTTAGACTTAAACTTTAATAAAAATTTTAATAATTTTTTCACTATTACAACGTAACTTTAAGAAAAATATAAGAAAACTTATTTGCTAACAGGGAGCGGGTAAAGAATGAGAAAATTACTAAAGAACTTATTGTTTAAAAGATTCATCTATCTTCTTCTTTTGTGTTTTATAAATTCCCCGGCCTCTACGAGTCCAATTTATATTCATAGCTTCGCGACAAACAATGCTTTTCAACAGCCATCTGGCATTGCTGTTGATCCTATCACCGGACGTGTTTTTGTCTCCGACACGATAGCAAACACTGTTTATTCTTTTAAGTCTACAGGAATTGGTCAAAGTTCTTTTTTTAGTGCTCCCAATTCCAAGCCATTAGGGATAGCTACAAGTAAAAGATCGGATGGTAGCCCCAATATATGGATCATGCGAACTCCAAATGGAACCGATACTAACTACCGAATAAGTGAATATGCTCTCTCAAATGGATCCTTATTATCTACTTCGTCAACCGCCTATAGTACACCTACCAACATAACAGTTCGTACAAACGTCAATGGGACAGCCAACTCAATTTACTTAACAACCCCAGATTCAGAAATAAAAGTTTATAATGTTGGAAGTTCATCAAATAGTGCTTCTATTCCTCTCAATGCTAATGAAATTGCAACAGGATTTAGTGTTAATTCTTTAAAAGGCATTCTTTATACAACAATTAAGAATCAAGTTACTGATCAAGGTAGAGTTAGCGCCATAGATACAACAACTTTGAATGCCTTTGATTTTTCAAATCTTAATGGAAATTTAGTTGAACCAGTTAGCATTGTAACTCTCAATACAAATACTTTTGGACCAGTGTGGATTCTTGACAAAGGATTATCCAATATCCAATATTATGCTACTGATACTAATCCACCAAATTACCAATATAAAGACCAGACTCCTATAGGTGAGCTTAATCGTCCTATTGCTTTAGCATTAAATGAGAGCACAGGACAATTATATGCACTAGAAACAGGGAGCGGTGGGCGTATACGCATGTTTTTCGCCCCAGAGGCTTGGACGCAACCAGGTAGGTCTATCCTTCAACAACTTACGCTTGATCGTGATTACACGATCAGTGATGGCAGAAGCCTTCGCGTCTCGACAACAGATGATGATAATAATCCCATTGGTGGTTCTGGTATCTTTAAGCTTATATCACCTTTATGCCAGCTATCTTTACCATCAACGATGGGACAACCTCTCGAAGCCGACAGTTTTATTATTGAAGATGGTGCGCAGCTTTGGCTTGATGGAGGTGCTCTTAAGGTAGGGGCATTTCAACTCGATAATGGAACTATTATCGTTAATCAAGATGCGACTTTTAGTCCTGCAGATATTCCTAGTTTACAATTAGCTGAGAATAACACCTTTGATATTCAATCAGGAAAAAACCTTACAATCAGTAGCCCTCTAAGCGGGAATGGTGGGTTAAATGTAACAAGTAGCTCTCCATCCCAAGGTATCCTTAAGCTAACAGCTGATAATTCTGCCTTTTCTGGTCCTCTCGACGTCGACGAAGCCACTGTTATGATAGGATCCAATCCAAAACCTTTGGGCACGAATACTGTCACGCTTCGATCTAATGCAATTCTGACGCTTGAAGCCGATGCCACGCTTCAAAACAATTTTGTTATCGGTACGCGTGGTAATATTAATACTGTGAGCAATAACGTGACAAATAAAGGCATTCTTACAGGTTCTATTGGAGAGTCTGGTGCCTCTACAATGCATGTATGGGGGGATCTTACGACTGAGGGAAATGTTAATCTTACAGGAATTGGGATTGAGGCAAATTCACAATTAACGACAAAAGGTCCTTTTACCAAAGCACCGTCAATTTCAATCGCGAGTAATTCAGTTCTTGATTTATCCTATCAATCTCAAACAGTTAAAGATCTTAATGGCTCCGCAGTAACAAGTAAGGTTAAGCTTGGGAGTGATAAAACACTCACTTTAGAAAGTGATGATGATTCAGATTATAAGGGAACAATTGAAGGAGGAGTTAATGCTTCCGTTGTTAAGGCGGGGAATGGGAACTTAACTTTATATTCGAATGCTTATGGAGGCAACTCTCTCTTTCAAGAAGGAAGCGTAACTGCAAGGTCAAACACCAGCTTTGGAACTTCAACAATTAAGCTGTCAAATAATACGGCACTCCAGTTTGGAATAGGTGGCCTCGTCATCAACAATCCCTTGGTGCTTGATTCAGGGAGCTCAGGCAATCCAGGGGTAGCTACGATTGATACAGGAGGATTTGCCAGCATCTTATCGGGGGCTATCACACAGATTGGAGCCAGTGTGATGAAACTCATTATTCAAGGAGGAAATGTCCTAACGTTAAATAATGTTGCTTCCCACTCAGGAGGGATTGAAGTTCAGGATGATACAACGTTTAAAGCAGGTATTGCCAATGCCGTGTCGGGTAACCTCAATCTTTTAGGACAGAACACTATTTTTGATATGAGGCAAGCTGACCAGTCTCTAGGAGGTTTGCAAGGGGGAAATACCAGTCAAGTTCTTCTAGATACTCGTACCTTAACTTTAACCCAACCTTCAAACTTTGATGGTATTTTCTCGGGGCTTGGAGGAAATATTACCGCCAAGAATAACCTAACACTAGGAGGACAAAATACAAATACAGGTCTTTTGACAGCTGATGCCACGGCAAATCCAGTGACAGTGAAGATGGAAGCAGGCAGCTCTTTGGCAGCTGAAAGTTCTCTTTCTCTTATCAGTTCAGGGGCTAATAAGGCAATCTTCAATATGGCTGATGCACCACAAACCCTTGCTTCCTTGGATGGCAATGTCGGAAGTGAGATTAATTTAGGAGACAAAACTCTTACCCTGGATATAGACGCAGGGAATGACTCAACTTTTGAGGGTGTGATTCAAGGAGTAGATGGTAAGATTGTCAAACAAGGGGAGGGCACTTGGCGTGTTTCTGGGAATAACGATTACTCTGGCGGAACCACCCTTTCTGCAGGAACGGTTCAAGTTAGACATAATTCAGCTCTAGGCACAGGGGTGGTTAGTTTAGAAGGAGGAACCCTCCAAGCAGATCAGAATGTTCTCACACTTGACAATGATATCTCTCTTGGGGCTTCTAGTACAATTGATAATAATGGAAAGACGTTGACTTTCTCAGGCGACTTTTCAAGCGCTAGTCAAGGTATTTTAGAGTTTATTGATTCTTCAGTTGCTCAAAATGGCACAACTATTCTCTCAGGACAGGGTACATTTTCAGATAAATTAATTACCTTAAGTACTCAGCTTACGAATTCAGGTGCCATGACTTTAGAGTACGCAACCATATTGGAAAATAACAATCAATTCACTAACACCGGTACAATAACGATAGACGCAAGCTCAATTTCAAACAGAAAAACGTTCATCAATATTGGAGAAATTATAAACAATGATCGTTTTTTCAACTTTGACTTACTCCGTTTAGATGCCAACAGTAAGTGGTCTGGGGCAGGCTCTCTAAGATTGTCAGGATCAACGACGCTATTTAATGGGCCTGGAATTGAGTTTAACAATAATATTGAGCTTAATCCTAACTTCGTAAGCTCTCAAGGTATCACTCTTTCTGTTGTCCAAGGTGTCACTCAAAGCATCAATAATGTAATTTCATCTCCTAATGGAAGTGTCCCTCTGACCAAAAATGGATTAGGCACGCTGGTCCTTAATGGTGCTAATATATACGAGGGAGGCACAGAAGTTAAAAATGGAACTATATCCATTAGCAGTGATAGTAATTTAGGTAAGGCTTATCATCCTGTTACGGCACCGGATGCGATTATTACCTTAGGAACAAATACAGGGCTTAATGATACCTCTGGAATGCTAAAATTCACCAATGGGCCTGCTTTGACATTAAATCGTCCTATTACTCTTAATCAAGGAGGAGGTATTTTTGATATAGGTAATAATCCCGTGACATTGAGTGGGGTGATCTCTGGAAATGGTTCTTTGACCAAAAAAGGGATAGGATATCTTATGCTTAACGCTCAGAACTTATATTCTGGGGGAACCACCATTTCTTCAGGAGGGGTTGAAGTTAGAAACAATACATCCTTCGGTACAGGTCCTGTAACAATGGGGAGTGGAACAACCTTAAAATGGGGCGCAGATGCAGTATTTGAGAATGCTTTTAAGCTAAGCGGCACAGTGACTACAAATACTAATGGGTTTAATGGAGCCTTAAAAGGGGCTATTTCAGATGCGACTCTAGGTGCTGGTAAACTCCTTATTTCTGATAATCTAACCTTAGGCCAAGCAGGGAGTCCAGCAAACACCTATTCTGGCGGTACAGACATCAGCGCCAATAAAGCTGTTACCCTCTTTAAATCGGGCGCGCTTGGCACAGGTGCCGTGACGATGGCCAATGCCACAACATTAAAGTTTGGGGCGCCTGCAACCATTACAAATCCAATGACTTTAAATGGAAATACCGTCACAATCAATACAGGAGGGTATGCAAGTACACTGAGCGGAGCCATCTCACAAGCTGTTGGCACTCTCACAAATCTCATTATTAAGGGCGGCAGTATCTTAACATTGGGGGGTGTTATGTCTCATCAAGGAGGCACTGCAGTCCAAGCAGGGACAACCCTTAAAGCAGGCCTCCCAAATATTTTTGTGGGTCCTAACAAATCTCTCTCACTTGTCGGCATTGGGTCTACTTTTGATATGAGTTTAGGGTCTCAAGTTTTGAGTGATCTCACGGGGGACACCAGCAGCATCATTAACCTTGGAGGCAATACTTTAACTTTTGGCACAGGGAATGACTCAACTTTTGAGGGTGTGATTCAAGGGGTAGGTGGCAAAGTTGTAAAACAAGGGACTGGGACTTGGTTTGTCTCTGGTCAGAATACTTACAGCGGTGGCACCACTCTGGAAAAGGGGACTATTGCCATCTCTGACAATTCTACATCGTTAGGGACAGGACCTGTGACGATGGCTGATGGGACGATGCTTAAATGGGGATCCGTCAACACTTTAAATAATGGGTTTATCCTCAATACAGTTGCGAATAATCCTGTCGGCATTACATTCGATGGAACAACAACAAGTGGGGGATTAGCTGGAGTCATCAGTGGCCCTGGAAAACTTATTATGGCAGGCGAGATATGGCTAGGAAATGCAACTCAGCAATCTCCCAATACCTATAGTAGGGAAACATATTTCGCTCCCAATAGTACCATAGCCATTTTTAAGAATGGCGCTCTTGGAACAGGGGCAGCAACTTTTGGTAACAACACAACTCTTTCATGGGGAGCGGATGGAACCTTAAGCAACCCTTTCTCACTTAATGGAGTTGTGACGATGGAACCAGGAGGGTATTTAGGAACGCTCAATGGCTCAATCAGTGGAGGCGGGAAACTGATTGTGGCAAATGATTTAAGTTTAGGCGGTCAAAATACCTTTACAGGTGGACTTGAACTGCCAAATGGTTATACCGCTGTTACCTTTTCTACAAATACAGCTTTAGGCGCTGGCCCTGTTGCCATGGCAGATAACACCACCCTTTACTGGGGCGCAAATGTAACTGTGGGGAATAAATTTACACTCAATGCAGCGGCCCCAGGTCCTCATCAAGGAATTAGCTTTGATACAAGAACTTTCCTCTCCACTCTAACAGGTGTTATAGAAGGCGCTAATAAACTTCTTATCAAAGGCTCAGGGACTCTCATAAGCAAGGCTCAAAATCTCTTAACAGGGGGCATCGAACTTTGTGATAGCGCAACTTTTGCCTTGGGTACAGGTGGAGGTCTTCCTAACAATAGTGATGTAACGCTTAGAGATCAAGGCACCACCTTTGACATCAGCCTTGCTGCACCTGTGACCTTGAGAAAATTAAATGGCCAAACCAATAGCCGTGTGATTCTAGGCAACAATAAACTTACCTTAAAAGGAAATTCACTTTTTAAGGGCGTGTTCAACAGTAGTTCTGGTGGCCGTGTGATTGTAGATGGAAGCTCGACATTGACATTGGGAGGAGCCAATAGTGCACTAGGCACCCTTCAGGTTAATGAGAACGGGAAAGTTGTTTTGACACAAGGGGCCAGCTTAGCTGCAACAACATCTATCATTCTTGCAGATGAAAACGCCTCTTTTGATGCAAGTGCTTCTGGGAATAATCTTATCCTTTCTTCTCTACAAGGAAGTGCAAATACCTCCTTTAAATGGGGGAATCAATCCTTGATGCTGAATGGATCTTCTGTCGTTGATGGAACTCTTGAAGGTGGGGTAAACTCTCAAGTTATTCTTAATGCGGATCTTACTTTAGGAGGAGAGAACCTTAAGACGCCTCTTTGGACAATTAATGAGGCTAAGCTTACCATGAAGGCTAGCAGTACTCTTCCTTCCAATAGCTCACTTATTTTTACGACTAATGATTCTGTCTTTGATATGAGCGCTCAAAACCAAACTGTGGCTTCAATCTTTTCAACAAACTCACAGATTACAAATAGCCAAATTGACCTTGGCGATAAGACTCTCACTGTGAATATGCTAAACGCTGCTCAACCATCAGCCTTTGCAGGTCAGATTAAGGGTAATGGGGGTAAAGTTGTTAAGCGTGGGCTTGCTTTCTTGACCTTCAGAGGCAACAATACATTTAGTGGAGGATTGACTATTGAAGAAGGCGGCATTCGTATCTCTTCTCTAACAGCTCAAGGCTCAGGACCTATCACGCTTCATGATCAAACCACCTTAAACATTGGAACACCTTTGACCCTCACGAATCCTATAACACTTCAAGGAGGGAGAGCCATTCTTCAAACAGATTCCCCAACAACAATTGCTAGCATGATCAATGGGGCAGGAGGATTTGATAAAACAGGAAGTAGTTCTTTGACCCTCACGAAGGCTAATTTATACATAGGCGACACCCATGTTAAAGGAGGAACGCTTGTTGTTGATGGCTCTATTGGAAATGTCACTGTAGATGCTGGTGCTACTTTAACAGGAACTAGCTCTGTAGGAACAGTGGTCAACAATAGTATTGTAACGCCAAGTGATCCTGTGGGAATATTTACGATAAGAGGAGATTATCTTCCTTCATCCCAAGGTATTACTCAAATTGCTGTCAATTCTGAGCAATCCAATAAACTTCATGTTGAAGGAACTGCCCATCTTAATAACAGTATTCTTTCTGTGCAGGTGACACCAGGGGATAACAATGCTTATGAAAACCATCCTCCTTTTGAAGTCTTAAGCTCTGATAATCTCATTGATGGTCAATTTGGCGCTATTCAAAGTTCACATGTGCGTTATAAATGGGTTGCTGATTATATCATGGATCCCAATAAAGTATTCCTAAAGTTTGATGGGCATGTTCTCTTTGAAGAGATCGTCCGTTCTGTAAGCGATAATCCAAACTATATAGCTTCAGCTCATTATTTTGATAATCTTTCACCTGTTCCAGGTTCTGATTTAAGCAATATTATATCTATCTTTAACTCACGACCAGAAGCACATGGAATTACAGATATTTTCTCAGAGATTTCTCCAGACGAGTTATTACAGATTCAGACTGAAGAGACTGCAACGCTCATCAATGAGATCAATGGGTTTAGAATGCATTATCTGCGAGATATGGCAACCTCTGCTGTGGCCGTCGCTGCCTTTACCACAACGAAAAACCAAAGAGCTACCTCCCTCATGAATCATATCAAACAAGCTTTTGGACAAATGAAAGCCGATGGACGACAAGCACGGGGCTCTTCCATGGCGCTCAATATTGGGCAGCAAATGCAAGACAATGCTCTGATGATGGGACCTAAAGGCGGCATCTGGATCCAAGGCTTCGGTAATTACTCCAAACAAAAATCAACAGCCCGAGATCTAGGCTATCGCAATAGAGTAGGCGGATCCTTAATTGGGGTGGATTATAAGTTCAAACCTGATCTCTTTGTCGGTGCCAGCATTGGATATGATCAAAGTCGCATCAAATGGACCGGAGGTGTCTCTCAAGGAAGGATTAGAGATTATCTCGCCAGTGTCTATAGTACTTGGTTCCACAATAAGCTCTATATCAATGCCTCAATAACAGGAGCCTATAACCGTTATAATATCCGTCGCCGCATGACTTTTGCGACTATTGATCGAACAGCACGCAGTCGCCATAACGGCTATGTCTTAGCTCCAAGCCTTGAGATTGGGCATGGATTTACTTTAATCAATGGCATCGAGGTTGTGCCATTCATCCGTGAAGATTATGTGCACATTCATGAAAAAGGTTATCAAGAAAAAGATGCAGGCGCCCTTAACCTTCATATCAGAAGCAAGACAAATACTTCCCTTCGGACAGAACCAGGTCTTAACTTCTACCGTCACTATAAACTCGAAGAAGGCCTCCTCACAGCAAAAGTGAAGCTCTCTTATGTGAATAAGCATCCGCTGAAGAAGGGGGAAATCACCGCTAACCTTGTGGGCCAACCTGGATCTTTCCTTGCCGCAGGTTCCAACAAAACCCAGCATCAGTTCTCTCCAGGACTTAGCCTTGATTATAAAGCTAACTCAGGACTCTTCATCTCAGCAGCTTATGATGCTCAATTCAGTGCAAAATACAAAGCTCACGAAATCTCTCTCAAATTAGGACATAAATTTTAAAAATTAATAAGAATAAAATCAGCAAGGATATAAATTTACTAAAATTAGCTTATACTACTTACAACTATGGGTTCCTCTTACGAAATCATTAGTCATTAATGGAACCCAGTTACAAATGATAATCCATTTATATTACCAACAATGTCCTATATGTAATTCTTTCTCTTCAGTCATGTCAGTGTAAGGCTGATTCTATTTAATCAAATTATATTGAGAAGTAGCACCTGATAATTTCTTGTCTACTTCATTGGGCTTTTCTCCTCGAAAGTATGAGCAGTTTCTATCATCTCTAATACAATGCATATCTCATTTATTAAAAGTTAATTAATGCACATCTTTAATTGTTTGCCTCAACAAACGAACGTTTAATGAGCCATTAATCCAATAACAGTTAAATGATTAGTATATTTCTTCTAAAGAAATCAATAATACCTAAATCTGCTTCGTCTAAAAGTATTCAAAGGATAAAAGCGACAGATATTGTATACTACAAAGTAAAAGAAGGATTTCAATAATGGGCCGCTCAAAAAATATGACGTTAGTAACTAGCTTACTGCTGTTGTATCTCTGTGGATGCCAGCATAGAATAATATATAAGGATAGAATGACTTGTAATAATGAGCGATATCAAGCAAATGCTGGATGTATTGTAAAAAAGGGCTCATATATTCTTATGGTCTGCTTGAAGAAAAACAATAAATGGGATATTCCTTCTGGGGCACCCAAGGAATGTGAGACTCCAAGAGAAACGGCTGCCAGAGAGGCTTATGAAGAAACAGGAATAAAGATTAAAATTGGAAATCTCTTGGCGAAAATCCCTGAAAATAATTATAATAAGGCATTCTTCCATGTGTATGCGGGAATGTTATTAGACGAAATTAATGTTGATTCTCCGCTGCCTATCCTGAACTCATCCAAACAAGAAATAAGTAAGGTAAAGTTTCTTCACATAGATGAACTTACAGAAGATAACTTTAGGTATCCAACCATGCTTACTACTTTACGTAAGATATTTCATAGCCTCTAATAAATCACTTGCAAAGGTGGAAAATCTGTTGCAATTGCTTTTAATCATGCAACACTGCTTTGCAACAAATAATCCTTTGAAATATTTATCTAGGGTTCTTAGAACCCTAGATAATATGAATCTGTTTAAGTGTAATTATTGGGATTTAAACTTAACCTACTCAAATTAGGCAAAAGAGTAGTACCAGACTGTTTAATCATGCAACTTTGCAATGAGGTTGTTGTCTGAGCTAATTGATTTGTTACGGCAGAATTTATTAACTTAATACTAATGCTTGGATTCCTTAATAAAGTCACAACTTGATCATTATGCCCAAGGATTTTTGCAAGTCTTACAGAAGCAAAAAATGTTGAAAGATCTCCAAAAGCTTCATGGAATGCTGCAAGAGGTGAAAGTGAGTCATGACCATAAAAGTATGCTCTTAAAGCATCAAGAATGCTATGACCTGTTTCATGAGAGACAATATCAAAAAATCTTGCAGTCGAAAGAGGGGATAAATCATTGACGGTACTACATAATTCTATTCTACCAGTACCATGACTATTGGTTCTCTGATAATAAGCATTTTCTATCCCCAATGAACAAACTCTATCATCTGAGACTTAAGTCTTTTATTACACAGATCAGTCTAAACTGGTGAGAAAAATGATTCAGGGTAGGAAAGGGGGGTATATGAAAACATATGAGCACTCTGAAAAAGTCGTAATTGCCTAAATTAAGGTTGTAGAAGTTTACTTGTAGGCAAAGTGAATAACTCAACAGAAATAACTCTGACTTTTACAAATCCTCAAAACGAGCAGGATGATCAGAGTTAAACAAAAGTTTGTTTTACGTCCACTGCATGGGCTCCATGCAGTAATCTCAAGATCTGAATATTCTTATTATGTATGCGGTATACCACGGTGTATTTAAAATCTGAAAGTATTAATTCTCTTGTACTATATACCTTTCCAACTCTTCCAGCGTAAGGGAAGTCTGAAAGCATCTCTATTTTGGTCTGAATTTCTTCATTCAGTTTATGGGCTGCTTGTGGACTCTCATTACAAACATAATCAAGCATATTATTAAGCCCAGCTTTTATTATGGCATATTTCTTCCTGATTTAATACTAGAGAACCCTTGCTTTATTTATAGACCCCAATCAACCGACATATCACTCTCTTGGCTGTCGAGCCCATCATGAGAAGGAATGAGTAGAAGGCTTTTATTTTTAGAAGGCATTTTTCCTGTGCGCTTGAATTCGCGGGCGTGTCCTAACCATTTTTGCAATCTTCTTTTTTGGTGGACTTTCTTGATTAGAAGCTCATCCTGCTCTTCACGGGCTTCTTTAGAAAGAGGCTTTACAGGTAAATACATTGCCCCAATAAGATAAGTTGATTCGCTTTGGTCGCGATGAACGGTGCGATCTTTAGAGAGTAAGCCAGGCACAACCGTTACAGTTCTTCTGCTTCCTGTCATATAATCTTCAGTAACTCTATATCCTTGGTCTAAGGACTCAACTTTGTAATTAATAATTCGTCTACTTGCTTGGTCGTCTTTTTCTGGAAGTATTCTTGCTAGAATCTGTGTAGAAGTTACAGTCATTAGAGCAACCGATGATATTAAAACATTAATTGAAGTACGCATGTGGTTTGTCTCCTTCCAAGAAGTTAAAGCCTTATAAATTTAAAAAGCTATTATAGAGTAGAGATTACTTGTCTTCACTGCAAGGGCTTATATACCCGCATAACTGAGAGGAAGGAGAAGCTTATTAAAAGCATTATCTTTTCTTATCTATGTTTTTTTACATAAAAAGCATCAATAAAATTATATTAAATAAAGGAAAATGTTGTCGCACTTAGGCTGCTAAAAAATAATTATTTTGCTTTTCTAATGCAGTTTTTAGTAAGAGTGCTTAGCTCCTCTTTTTTAAAGCTTATCATTTGTCGTAAGTATCTTGCCAGGCACGGGGACAGTATTGCCATTAATCCTCATTAATTCCTCAGATACAGGGAAATTTTGTTTTCTCAAAGACTTATAATAATCAGCTGAAGAAGGATCTGGTATCTCTTTTTTGCCTCTTTTTTTCTTATGGGGTAAAATCCCCTTAACATCTTGTGCCTTTTCAAGGAAGCTATTTGTAGAAGGAATAAAATTAACTGAAGGTAAATCAGGTTGCTCTCCCTCTGTTATAGTAATGATACCGCCAACTTCTTGTAACCCTTGTGCTTTATGTAAGGTCTTTCTTTCTGGAGTATAAAAATTTCCCTTGGGCATGTAAAAATTGTTGGCAGGATCTTCTAAAGGAGCAAGCTCGCCGTGGCGTTTTTTTGATCCTTTCTTTTTCTTGCGTCTTGATTTCTTTCCTTCTTGAGGGGGAGTTTGCTCTTCAGAAGGTTCAGATATTGAAAGCTCAGGGATGGTTCTAGGAGGAGGGGTGCTTGTACCACTGCCACTCGGCCCTGTTTGCACACCTTTACGCGTTAGAAAACGCGCAATGTCTGACTCTTGAGCTTGCGGAATAAGCGCTATAGAAGGCATTCTTCCAGCTGGAAGAGGAGAATCTTCTGTGGCATATCCAAGATGATGCTGGCCCCATAGGCTGATAAAAGTAAAGATGATCTTAAAGGGCTTCATTTAAAGTTTTTATCTCTTGCATTTTATAAATCTTCTTATGACTATTAATGAATGGTCGGGCTTAATCAGACATACAAGTATAGTTCTAATATTATTTTAAAGATATTATTCTTTATCATCTATTCATAAATGAATTATCAAAAAATTCAAGAGACGATAGTATTTTCATGAGTATTCCTTATAATTTATAATCAAAAACACCTTTAAGCGCCTATAAAATCTTATAAAAGCAGATTATTCAAAGGAAATTATAAATGTGAGTACATTTAATGTATCTGTTTGGTTAGCTCTAAAGGCGACTTACTTAGGGGATCAACTCCATTCGTGTAAAAAGTACGACCTTAAAAACATGCTTCAAAAGGAAATCATAGGCAAAAATTGTCAATAGTGAAAGTCTTAAGGTTTCATCCTAAGCATACAAGGTTATTTATACCTTCAAGCCTACTCCTTTAGCTCAAATTTGTAACACTTCCCATCACCTCATGAAATCTAGAGGAAAATTTTTATCTTCGAGCTTGGGACCATTCCTCAAATTTTTCTTCCCCTTGTTTTCGAAGTTGCATAATCTTGTTGATTCTCTCTGCTTGGGAGCCTGAGAAAACCTCAGGATGTTGCTCAAGAAGATAAGCTAGATTGAGGCAAGCAAAATTAATCCCTTGATTTACAGCTATTCCATAGTTGTTGAAGGCCCCGACAAAGTCATTCTTCTTTTCTAATAAGAGACCTAGATTATTTTGGGCGAGTGCATCTCCTTGTTCAGCTGCAGAGCGATAGTGGCTTTCAGCTTCTTCAGGGTTTCCTTTGCGTTCCAAAAGACTCCCCAGACAAATTTGTGCTTCTATATTTCCTTGGTCTGCAGCTTGGCGGTAATAGAACTCTGCTTTATCCTCCTCGCCTTGAGCTTCGTAGTGTATCCCTAAATTACATTGAGCCTCTTTATCTCCGTGATTGGCAAGATGAAGCCAAATAATTTCTGCCTCTTTAAATTGATAACATTCATCTAAGAAGAGACTAAGTTTGAAGAGTGCGTCCCTATCGCCTTGCCTGGCCGATTCTTGGCAGAACATCATTGCCAAGTTTAGCCATTCACTTTTTAAATCCTTAGATGCTTTCTCAGCCCATGAATGGCAAAACTCTGCAATATTGAATGCTTCTTCATGCGGAATATTAGGAAAGTGGGTCAGTGCTCTAGGAAGAAGGATCGCCTCCTCTTCATCCTTTATTGCAAAATTATCTTCTGCAATAACCTCGTTATTAGCTCGCCTGAATAATTCTATTATAGGGTTTCTATCTGGAAATTTAAATAAGGATAACAGATAAAGGGCTTTATACCGAGCGGCATGCGCTTGTGCAAAGGTTATAAAGTCTTGGGAGAACAAGCTTTTATCAGGTGGGAAGATAGGAGCTACTCCAGCATAAGCTTCTAAGGCTGTTTGTTGCTTAGCTCCTAATGTCTCTCTCGATAAAGCTTCATAGATTCTTGCTGCTGTAATCTTACTTTGAAAGAAGAGAGGGAGGAAAGAAGGGGTTTGAAGTATTTCTTCAAGAACAATTGGATCTGCGCAGACTTTCTCAAGAGCGTGCGGAAAAGAAAAAAACTGTTGATAGTGCTTATCAGAGGCGCCTTCTAGCTTTTCCCATAAAATGGATAAAGGCTTAATTTCAATCTGTTTAGGAAGAGAAAGCCACTCATCTTGGCCAAGAGCATTCCAATGGCGGCATACTTGTCGTACTCTACCAAGGTCACGAAAGCTTAATGAATCAAAAATATGCATCCATACTTCATCAGGCAAACTTTTCTCTTCCTGGCTTTCTAACAAAAGCTCTTTAAGTAAAGGAGCGCGGGTTCTTCTTTGGCGTTTCTTCGCAGGTTCAGTTTCTTCTTCATCAGCTGAGGCGAGGCAAGGATTCTGCATGATGCCTTGAGCAGCGAGCATCAATGCAAAAGAAAGAAGGCGTAAGAATTGCATGAGTGTCCTTTTATTATAAATTATTTAACAGCAAGTCGTTATCCCATAATTACCTTAAAGTCAAACTTACTTATTCTCAATAGAATATTTATTAAATGAGAAAGTATTGCAATAGATTATGAAAAGGCTAGTGAGCAGGCATCTTGAAAATCAGGCACAAAACCATGGAACGAAAAACTCACACAATTCCAGGGGCCGTGTTGCAAAAATTGATAGATTCATCCAAGGTCTATAGAAAGTAGTAAATGATGGGATGAATGATTCTAAATGGCGCTTTGGTCATACCATTAGGATCGCCTTATCTATATTAAAAATACTACATATTTCTTTATATATTTTTTTAAGATAAAATTAGCTAAGCATTTTTTAGAATTGAATGATAACGATAGGTTTCCTTATAAGCATAAAAGAAAAAATTGGTTCCTAAAAGGATATTTTTAATAAATGCTTTGAGAATACCAATGCTTGATTGATTAATAATTTACAGGAGAAACAGTTTATGAGTTTATTAAATGTACCTACTTTCGGTTTCTTTTTAATTTTTATACTGGCGTCTCAAAATTTCTGTTTAGCTACTAGCCAAGAAGAAAAAGAAGATGATAAGTTTTCTAGAATACTAACTCCTGCAAAAAGGTTAAACAAAATAAAGGATGATAATGAGCATAATGATTATCCAGATCCAACTGAATTAGCGATATTTTTTGAAAAATATAAAACTGATTTTAAAAATTATAAAACTCTTGAAAAAAGAATAAGCAAATTAATAAATACCTATAAACAACAGCAGGAACAAAATCCCAAATATTATTTTGGTACAATTTTTGAGATATTAAAAAATAATGTAAAATTTAAGCCTTGATTATTTCGAAGGAGTATTCAATAAAGTAATGATATAGATCTGTCCACTTTAAAAGGCGCCATCAACTTAACGAGAGGCAATATTTTTGTTATTCTGTTATTAAAGTATAAACTTATGAAAGTGAATAATGTCTATAACCAAAGCTCCTAAGAGGCTGCCACTATATTCAAACTTAACACCTAAGTGAACTATTTCATGCTGCAAATCAGGAACTGCATTCTTACAGTTAGCAGCTTTATCAATAAACATTTACTTTAAAGAATGATTAGTGATGTTCGTGAGCTGCTTAAGAAATCAAACCAAATTCTAGAAAACTTTCTTAGTGTTGATGAGGAAGAGTCAATAGTCTTCAAATATGCACAAGAGTGCCTGAATTTAGGAGAACACGAGCAGTAGAATGTAAAATCTATCTTAGATAATACCCCTTCAGCTTCTAGCCAAACAGATCGCCTGGCTTCCTACCTCAGATCATATCCCAACCACTAGTACAATGCCTATTAACTCAAAATCTTCATTGGACGATGACAGCCAAGATTTTAATCCATCTAATGAGGATTTACTGGATGTTCAACCTGATGATGAGACAACAGGGCGAGGTCAACTAAGCCCTCCTGATATCGATACAAGACCTCCTTATCTTCCATGATCTGGTGGTGAGAGCAATAAAAATGGGAGATGAACTTAGAGAAAATATAGAATTGAAATTTTGGGTAATACCTAATTCTAGAAGTCATCCAACCCTGAGATTCTTGGATCTTCTCAACCGTGAGAAAAGGCAGCATCTTTAAGTAGCTAAATTACACGTATTAGTCAAACTTGCAACAGAGCCATCAAATCAACTTTTAATTAGAAAAGGAGAATAATTTCTATAATTTAAAATATGATAACAAGTTAGCCTTGGATTAAGCTTTGAGAGAAAGGAGTTATGAGAATGAATACTAAATCAGTAAATGATTACGCTCAAGATTATACTAATCCTGAACTCCGTTTTAAGCTAAAAGAAGAAATCAAGAAGAGCTCAAAAGGCGGAAAACCAGGTGAATGGTCTGCCAGGAAATCTCAATTGTTAAAGCGCGAGTATGAAAGACAAGGCGGCGATTATAAGCATAAAGGTACAAAAACACTTTCTCAAAAGAGTTTGAAACAGTGGACGGCTGAAAAATGGGAAACATCAGATAAAAATAGAGCCATTAGATCAGACAAGACAACACGCTATCTTCCACATGATGTATGGGGAGAATTAACATCCGAGGAGAAAGAGCAAGCTATTAAGACAAAAGAGAGAGGTTCTAAGAATAAGCAAAATGTAGCTAATCCATCTTCTGTTCGAGAGAAAATGTATAAACATCGTACAAAGTAAATGGAGGATAATTATGGTTGATAAAACAAAAGAATATATCCCAACCCCACAAATTTCAAAGAATGCTAAAAAAGGATTAGAATTAAGGAAAAAATATGGGCGCGGAGGGACAGAAGTAGGAATCAGCCGCGCAGAACAATTGAGCAAAAGGCTCCCCTTAAGAGAATCTATTATCAAAAGAATGTCGAGCTACTTTGCTCGGCATGAAGTTGATAAGCAAAGTGCTAACTTTGGAGATGAATCTAATCCTTCTAAAGGTTACATAGCTTGGCTATTATGGGGTGGAGATGAAGCTAAGAGATGGGTTGATGAGATCAAAAAACAATTAAATCAATCAAAATAAATAGCCAAAGCGGCTTAAACTCGGTTGAATATTAGAATATGTACCGTATTGTATTCCATGGAATCACTCTATCATGCAAAGTTGTCCAATGTTGAATAAAGTTACTCTTAACCGCAGATTTATAACGTACAGTTTCACCACCATATTCGCTTATTTTATTTTCCTGTATTTCTGGTTTCCACATTAGAGCCTCGCTTTCAAGCTTATTTGATAATAAATTCCTCTCATGCTCTCTATGATTATGAGTTAAGAATATACATTTAGCTTTAATGAATGATTTATAATTTTCATTTATATAAATATTTAGGTCTTTAAATAAATCTTCATAATCCTCAAGCCAACCTTCGTAAGCAACAATTGGCGAGAAATTCAAGTGTACTTCATACCCTGATTCAATAAAAGTGTTTATAGCTTTTATTCTTTTGACAATTTGGCTGGTATTTGGCTCTAATATGCTACTTATTCTTGCTGACATTAAACTAACTCTAATTCTTATCTTGTTTTCAGGGTTAAAATTAAAAAGTTTATTATTTACGTATTTAGCAGCAAAAATTGCTTTAGCTTTTGGATGATTTTAAAAAATTTGAATACTTTTAACCAATTCGTAAGTTTCCAATGCAAACTAACATCTGTCGAACATCCTATATCATAAATCCAATATTCATTATCTGTTTAATTCGCAACTTTAGGTGGCAAGCTTTCTATATGCTTATACCACATCAAGTATTTGCTATATATTATCATGAGCTCAAATGTAGCCATAGTTATGGCGCATCACATAACAGTAACTATTCCGACACCTTTCAACGCAACCATATATAAAATTAGGTGTTATATAATCGGCAGATCTACCCCAATAAAACGATTTAGGCAACAAAGTCTTTTTCTCTAGTACTGGTCATAACTCCTATGTCTTAGGAGCTTTCAACACTTGTCCGCTTTTATAGGGGCAACTCCATAGTGAGTATTAAATTATAGACTTAGTTACCGGCGAAGTTGTCATGCACTTAGGCTGAGTCGTTCAGTTTGTCGTTATCAGAAAGATAAGGATGTTATAGACATCTTATTAGAACTTACAGAAAGGTGCTCGACCTCATCTCATGCCAATTCGACATAAGGAGCATCATTTTTATAATTGATGTTGAACTAATTGAGTACTTGTAATTTATCCTTAACCTCCTCATATATAAAGAGTATATATTGTCAAATAGGAAAATGCCATAGTTAAGTTGACGGTGCCCTTCAGTATAGCTTACTAGCTGAGAATTGCGGCGCTGTTGCAAAAAGTTGAGGATTCGTTCAGGATTTCTAAAAAGCACGGAATTATTGGATGAAAGATTTTAAGTGGCGGCATTTTTAGGAAGATATTTATGTGAGGTGGTACTGTAAGTATGGTATTAGCTATCCTGATCTTAAAGAGATGATGGAAGAATGGGGTATTGAGATTGATCACTCAACTCTTTATCGGTGGGTTATTCAATATGCTCCTGAACTTGAAAAGCGCCTCAGATGGTATTGGAAACCAGGACTAGGATAAGCTAGAGAGTTGATGAAACTTACGTAAAGGTAAAAGGCAAATGGGCTCATCTTTATCGAGCTGTTGATAAACGAGCGCGTACTATAGATTTCTATCTTTCGTCCACAAGAAACGTGAATGCGGCTAAACGATTTCTTTCAAAGGCTTTAAGGAAGTTTAAGGAATGGGAGATTCCGAGTAAAATTAATAACAGATAAAGCCACCACTTACTCTGTTGCCATTAAAGAGTTAAAGGACGAAGGTGTCTGTCCTCAAGACCTTGAGCATCAACAGATCAAATACCTTAATAACCTTATTGAAGCAGATCATGGTAGACTCAAACGACTGGTTAAGCCAACTCTTGGATTCAAGTCTTTAAAATCAGCTTATGCGACTATTAAAGGATTTGAGGTGATGAGGATGTTTAAAAAGGGGCAGATGGATCTTTGGAAAAAGGGCTCAGGGGAGAAATCCGTACTGCTTAATTTAAAGCAGTCCACACCTTAGTTGCAGTTTTAAAAAGTTTTTGCAACAGTGCCTTTTCACATCTATACTTCAGCTGTATCTAAAATTTAAAAAATCCTTTATTTCTTTACTATAATTATAATCATACCTCAAAGCTGCAATACAACCAGAATTTCTAATGTATTGGCTTTGGTATTTGCAGTATTCGATTTTTTAAGGTATCGAGCAATAATACGTCAAGCTTGTCTTTTTTCTTAAAATCTTCAAGCGTATATAGTGCTAAAAAGTGCACGACTGCTTTTACATAGGCGCTAAAATTTTCCCTGTCAGGGGCATTTTCAGATAATTCAAGCCAGTATTCAGCATATTCTATAAATTTTTTATGATCCCTGCTGTAGGAAGATTCATACAAATTTAAAAAATCCATAATCTCTCCAGGTTCAAGCGTTTTACGCTTGATAATCGTCTCAGGACTATTATTGCCTTGCTTCTCAAGCTTAGAAAAACTTTCTCGCTTCAAAAGCATTTCATCAAGGTGATCCATAATGTAATTTATTGATTTCTGGTAATCCATATAAAATGCAGGTGGATTATGGGTACTAGGATCTTTCTTATCTATAATATATTTTACTACTTCTCCAAAAGTATAAAATCTTTCCTTTATGTCTTCTTCTATATTTGGGTTAGAAGCTATAATTGAATCATTACACAATAGAAAAATACTTATAAAGTACTTGATCATAACTCTTCCTCTTTGATTAAGCATAAGTTAATCTTGTTTGCATAGAATGGCAAGTTTATTACTGTATACTGAACTTAATATTTTTCAAACTTTGTTAAGCTTTTTATACAGGTTTACTTCCCTGTTGTATTGCGACTTTAAAATAAGAGAATAGACTTGAAGGTCAACATCTCAAAAAGATTGAAGGCAATAAACCCCCAATTATTTACCCGTTGGTTTTGTACACAAGCCAAAAGCTTTTTCCTTATTTAACAGATTTCTTTATCGATGCTTGCAAAACCTGAAGCAACAACAGACTCAAGTTATTAACTTTTTAGAGAACAAAGACTGATTTCCAAAAAGTGTTGAGAAAGTTTATTAAAACTTCATCAGCATATAGAAAAGCAGATTAACGCCGTCAATGTTGCTATGGACCAAGTAGTATTTTCAAAAGAGAGTTTAAACCAAGATTGTGAGAATCTTAAAAGTATTCCAGGCATTGGTAAAATGACAGCCATAGCTATTCTTGCTGAAATCCCTGATCTTTCCTCTTTAGAAAATTCCAGAAAATTGGCTGCTTATGCAGGGCTTATACCATTCCATAGAACTTCAGGAACTTCTCTTAAAGAAAGATCGTGTCTTTCCAAAATAGGTTCTTCTTTTTTAAGGAAAGTGCTTTACTTTCCAGCCATTGCAGCTAAAAACCATAACCTGCTCCTTCAACCTTGTGTAAAAAAAATTAGAGAAAAAAGGAAAGTATACTATGATGACTATAGAAGCTATTATGAGAAGGCTTCTTCATATATGCTTTGGTGTCCTCAAATATAAAACAGATTTTAACCCTCAAATTCTTAAAAATAATCCTTGATCTCTAACATAGTATCAAAACCATATTAAGAATTTTTAGATTGACTCTTTCTGCTTTTCAGTTCTTATCTCATTTTCATACTGAGAAATCGCCTTTAACAATTAAGTCTTTAATAAGACCTCATCTCCGTGGCGGTTTTTTAGCTTCCTTAACGCTGGGCCTCAATGAGCCTTCTCAATTGATGCAACATAAATGATAAATGCCATAGAAAATTAGAAATTTTAAAATCTTAATGTTTTATTAATCATTTTAATGCTTGTTTAGTACATAATTAAGATTCGCACAGCCTATGTAAATTTTCTTGAATGTCGCAAGACATATTGATCAATATACTTGGCTTATAATTTAGGAAGGTAAGCATGAAGTACAATATCTTGAAATTTTCTTTTCTGTTTCTAAAGATTTTCTTTATCATTAATAGCTTGCCAATCAAGGCGAGTGAAGAGGAAGAAGACCTCGATTCAGGAAAAAATCTTATTGCATGCTCAGAACTCAGGGATATAGAAGAGGATAAGTATGAAACAATGATACGCTTTAGCTTGCCCAGCGTTTTTTATCTTATAGAAATAACTCAATATCTCTCCACTGCAAAAGAAAATTTTAATCCCTTTAAATGCTTAGAAGCCCAGCAAGAAATACATGCAAGTTCGCAAGCACAACGAGAAAAATTAGCCAACCTGATTGATTTTAGAATACTCACTCAATTGCTGAGGTTAAAAATCAAAAAATTAGAAGAAGATAATGCAATTAAGGGAGCAATATTAGCAGCTCAGAGGAAATCTAAGGAAGATACTCAAGCACCTACAACCTCATATATAGGAAGTTTTTTGAATTACTGTTTTGGTTCAAGCAAAACAGTAATTCAAGATGAAGTGGAAAGCAACCTTAGTGACAACCTAAAGTTATCAATTATTAATCGAAATACTTTACCCCGAACACCTCTAAAAGAGAAGAGTATAGTTTTGCAGCAGAAGAGTTCTCCACCCAAAAAATTGATGGATCAAGTCATCAAGGAACTCATGATGCTAATTAAACAGAAAGATAAAAGCTTAGGTTCCCCTTTACATAAATATATTTTTTCTAAGAATTTCTTTTCAGATGATAGCTTAGATAAAGAGTTAGACGCCTTACTTATAGCCTACCAAGGTATTAAAAAAGCTGAAAAAGAACAAAGCTTACTTAAACAATATCAAAGAGCTTTAGCCCTCTCGTTAGAGCTTGACTCTGCCTTAAAAGAAAATCAATTAGATGAGCATTTTTCAACTCTAGAGGAAAAATCTTTAAAAGTAGCTCCCACTGAAATTTGCCTTACCAATACTGAAGAAGAGTTAGATGGCTTGAAAGATTTCAATTTATTTGAGCTTCGCTCGTTATCATTAACAGGCTCTATTTTTAACTTAGGTTTGGTTAAGCGCCTTAAGCTAGATATTTTAGGTCGTATGAAAAACTTAGCTGCCCTCTCGTTAGATTTTGAGAGCTTTGAGCCTCAAGCTTTGGGACAATTGTTGGCATCTTTAAACAGTCCTTTAACCACTCTAGGATTAGGGAGTGATCTTGATAGTGAAACGCTCAAAGAGCTTTTAAATCCTCTCGATGGTATTAAGCTTGAACAATTAACCATCCAAAGCAAGAAAAAGCATCAAAACTACATGGGAGCCCTTAATCTTGTTTTGTTAAAAAGCCCCTACCTTAAAAAGCTTGATGTATCTGATAATACCAACATAAGCTCAGCCATGATTTTATTAGGGCTTGCTATGAGCACAAACCATAATCTAAAAGATTTAAGTTTTAGGAATATCGGTTTAAATAGCATCAATTTGAGTGAATTTATTGCTTCTTTTCCTTTCCATATTTCTTTAAGGACGCTAGATATAAGGGGTAATTCTGAAGTTTCATCATTTGATATATTTTGCATCCAACAGCAATACCCCAACATTCAAGTCTTATTTTCAGAGCAAGAAGAAAGGTCCTCAGTTATTGCGCAACATGAAAACTCTTTGCACATTAGTTTCACTAGAGAAACTAGCCAAGAATTAGAAAAGGTTGACTTATCGGAAGGGCTAAAGAGTATTGATTTCTCAAGAATTATCTTTCTATCTCTCACAGGCGAAGTATTAGATTCTCAGCTCGGATATTCACTTTATATGCCTTTACTTAAAATGGCGAATCTTAGCTTTTTATCTTTAGAATTTGAAGGATTTGAGCCATCTGTTTTGGAAAGACTCTTAAATGGATTACCTAGATCTCTTATGGCTTTAAAAATTGGCTCAAATTTAGAGCATGCACGCTTTAAAGAGATACGAAGCTATGAAGATATCCATCTTATTGAAGAATTTACTCTTCCTGCATGGCGACAAGATAATAAATATGCTAAAAAACTTGCAAAAACATTGTCAAAGATGAAAGGGCTTCGTACATTAAACCTACAAAGTAACCATAATTTAATCTATGACTTAAAGTTGGTGTTTTCTAGCTTGAAAGACATGGCTTACCTTCAAAAGCTGAACCTTCAGAATACTGGTCTTGAATGGCGCCACCACTTAAAACCAGCAATTGATGATATGCCTAACTCTCTAAAGGAAATTAAAGAAGTTAATCTTAGTAAAAATCTTTTAGAATTAACTCCAATACATCCTCATTTAAATGAGCGTTTACAAATTTTGAAGGGGGCATTCTCCAAAGCGAACTTATTACTTTATAGTGGTAAACGAGCTGAGTTATTTGATCAACAAATTTTAGATGATGAAGATACTGCTGGCATCAATACATTCCAAGAATTGTTAATACCATCAATACCAGATGTTGGGACTTCTGGTTAAGGTGGCTAAAAGCAAGGCTATATCCTGTTAATTAATAAAAGATTTAAGAGCTGGCTTATTTCCTATTAATATAAACATCTTAAAAATCATCAATTTTTATACCACCTATGCAAAATCATTAATTGAAATGCGAACCTAAATCTGGATCTTTAATTGGGGGTTGCACAGAATCTAACGTGAAAACCTTATCTTTTAACTGATAGCTTGAGCTGTTATTTGTTAACAGCGTCTTTCAGTTCTTTTCCCGGCCTAAAAACAGGAACTTTGCTTGCAGCAATCTTAATCTCTGCACCTGTTCTTGGGTTTCTTCCTGTGCGGGCGGCTCTCCCGTTTACTTTGAAGCTTCCAAAACCTGTTAGACGGACTTCCTCACCTTTACTCAGCGCTTCTTTGATTGAATCAAAAACGCCATTAAGAGCACGCTCAGAATCTTGCTTTGTTGATCCTGCTACTTTTGCAATTTCTGCAACTAATTCAGCTTTAGTCATTTTTTGTTCCTTTCATTTAACACTTGAGACCTTAGCACAGCAAACTGTTGAGGAAAATCATTGAGTATATGAAAGGGGAGGGGAGTATACGGAAAACATTATATTTTCAATCACATATATAGCAGAAGATTGCGATGTAAACCAGCATAGTATCAACGTAAATAAACAATGGCCGCAAGCATGATATAGGAGCTTTAACAAACACTGATATACTAGCTATGTCCATATTTTTAAGAAGAATTTTTAAGTAAAATTCTACTGTATAAAATTAGTGGAATTCTTCAACTTATAAAAGCTTATCAACTATATAAGAAGGAGGCCATGATGAATACAGATCAATTAGAAGGCAAGTGGAATCAGATTAAAGGAAATCTTAAAGAAATTTGGGGCGACCTTACAGATTTAGAATTAGATAAGATGAAGGGTGGGATGCAAGAAGCTGTAGGTTACCTTCAAGAGAAGTATGGAGATACAAAAGAAGCTATTGAAGAGAAGATTAGTGATTGGCTCTCAGGCAACCATTATGAAGATACAGGCGACATTGATGAGGAACAAGACACTCATGATAAGCATGATAACAATCGTTAGACTTATGATGCTTTTTTGTTTTATTCCCTTGTCTATATAGGCAAGGGATAGACCAAAGTTCTTTATTAATCTTAGTATATTAAAAGATTATAAGCGCTTAGCTTTAAATTACGCCAATTTGTAACGTATTATCATTTAACTATTTAATAAATAAGTCTTGATTAATTATACTATGTTCACGGCCAAATATTTAAAATTATTCAAATTGTTAACTGGTTTGAGTTTGATATTTATGAATATTCTTAATAAGAAACATAAACACATTTTAGAATTATGAATATTGATAAAATAGCAATTAATAAAATTGAAAATGAATGGGACCAAGTTAGGCCTCAGTTAGAAGAATTATTCCATAATATAGATATATATGATATGGAAAGGCTTTCTCATGACTTTATTGACTCATTAGAATATTTAAGTGCTATGTATGGAGAATCTCCCTTAGCTCTATTAAATAAAATATCTCCCTTATTTTCTGAAGAGGTAAGAAAACTATTAGAAAAGTACATTACGCAGCAGATGTATCCTTGGCTCACAATTGAAAATAAAAAAAGTTAATCATTTTTCCTTTTCAAGGTAATAATCTTACCGTCATGAACGCAAACAGGCCTCTTATCATGCTTTTGTAAAAGTAAGCCATATTCTTTCATGATCCGATAAACACTTTTGGCGTTAATGGCTTGTTGAGTTTCTTCCTGAGCAGCGCTGTGATGCGCCAATATCCATAAGTGGGCCGTTCATCCGTTAATTGACGAAACACAACAAGGACCTACCCATCTCTTGGGTTACCTCGTTTCTTTTGACGAGCTGTTTGATCTTTACTTAACCCGAGTTGTGTTTAAGTGATGAGCGTTGTGAGATTATGCAAAGAGGGCTTGTCAGTCCTGAGTTGATAACTAATAAGCCGAGCAAAAAGATGAGCAAAAGCATTGATTGGGCATCGATGTCGGTGATGGATTAAGGTATTCAATGATTTGAGAGAAGAAAATATAGTTTCTATAAAAGATCTTTTCATCAACATGAGTTTATCTGCTGTATCCATAAGGATGTTTTTCATATTTTTCTTAATTTTGGTAAGAGTGTGATCCCATTTTCAAATAAGTGTTGGAAGAGTTTATGAGAGAGGTATCCTTTATCTCCAATGAGTTTAGCTGTTATACCTTTGACCATTTCTGCCACAGGTGTTTTGTCGTTAACATTTCCAGGGGTGATAGCAAGATGAATAATTTCACCATGGGTGTTAAAGATCAAATGAATCTTCAAACCAAAAAACCACCCTGTTGAAGTTTTTCCTTTCGTAGCCAATCCCTTAAAGACCTTGTGCTTCTTCTCTCGCAAATTATGGCAAACAGCCATGGGGGTAGAATCAATGAATAAATATTCTGTGATCTCTCCTACTAGACTTTTGAGTAAGCAAACAAGGGCTGGGAAGGCTTGCTTAATGAGTTTGATAAAACGAGCATAATGAACAAGCCTTGGAAACAAATGACGATAATAAGAGCTTAAGTCCAAGTAAAAGTATTTAAAACAAGCCATCCCAGATTGATGGTATGCAATCAGAATTGTCAGTACTTCTGATAATTTTAGATGTCCATCTCTATGGCGCTTTATCAAACGATCAGATAGCAATTGCTTCTGATACCAAGACTCAAAACCCTTACAAAAGTCATCGACAAACAAAAATAATCTATCAACATTGAGGTAGCTCCCTATCTTTTTGCAAATAGAGAATACCTCATACATCTCTTAGCTTAAACACCCCTCTTAAACGCAACTCAGGTTAAATTAAGTTCTTACAACACAATAAAAAAAGCGTACCTTATTATTGGTACGCTTTTTAAAATTAATATGATAAATTATCTATCACGATTATTATTTGAGTCATGGTTTTTTCCATGTGATTGACCACCTTTGCTAGCAATTTCTTTTACTTTCTCTTTAGACATAGAAGCAAATCCTTGCTTGCCATGATGCTCATTACGTGATTGGTTTGTGTGTGAAGATGACGAGCTGCTCCTATTTGAGCTATTTTCGTCCTGTTTTTTTCCATGTGACTGACCGCCTTTGCTAGCAATTTCTTTTACTTTCTCTTTAGACATAGAAGCAAATCCTTGCTTGCCATGTTCTTTATTGTGAGAATTTTGTGTAGCGTCTTTACGTGTAGTCATGATTAATTCCTTTAAATTGTAGTTGAACAAATTTAGTCTGAACAATTTAAAAGTATGATGATATATACATCAATAAAAGTTGATAATTTAATATAAAATTAAACATATAATAACATTATTAATTTTTTTATTAAAATTCAATGGTCAAATAGTTATATTCAACTATTTTGTTAAAAAATATTAATTATTCCCATCATAAAATTTTGTCTATTTACTTATAGTTGAATAGTTAGGTGCCATATTCAATAAGAAAGGTTCAAAAATGATAGGAAATAGCGAAAAAAAACATTATGCAACTACTAAAAGTTTACACAGACTTTATCCAAAATATGATAGATATGACGCTGAAAAACCACAAACTATACTAAATAAATCTTCTTATAGCTTAAAATATTTCTATAAAGAAATTAAAAGGATTCTCTAAATAATGCCATTTGGCTTTTTTAAAATAAAGTGATAAAAATTATAAAGCTTTTAACTTCATTGGCAATTGATCAAATTTCATTAATTGATAAGAGTAATTGTGCTGCAATTTTACAGTGAGGCGTAAAATTGCAGCACAAACTTGCTTTACTTAATTACATTTCTAATTAAAGAACTTTCTTCAGCGATACATGTTATTCCTACTATATCTGTTGTGAAAGTAACTGTATAATCTTTATTATAAAGTTGGTCTTACCGTTCAGTTGATCTGAATTGATGGTGAAAGAAGAAATATATTCAGCTGGAATTGTTTGTTTTAAACCAGCTGAGCTATCTCCAACAGCTTCAATTTTTATTAGTAGTTCTTTATTATTTTCATTTCGGACATTAATTACCCCTGCTTTCAATATTGGTACACAGCCGAGCGTAACAATTGATGAGATTATAAGTAATTTTTTTATCATTATAGTTTCCTTATTATAAATAATTTAATTAAAAGATAAATTCCAGATATACCAACGATCGTATATATAATACGGCTTAAAGTGGGATTAAAAAGGTAGGCTACAAGATTAAAGTTATTGATCCCAATTAAGCCCCAATTTAAGGCACCAATAAGAGTTAATATGTTAGCAACTAACTTTAAATAATATTCTCCTGATTTCGTATTAATAGAACGTCTATAATTTTCAGTAATCATTTTAACCTCCATACATAAAATTTATTGAAATCATTTAATCTATAAGAGGATGAATAGGATGGTTTTCATCCCAATTATCCCTAGGGTTTTTATTGGGATTAGGGTTTGGTATGTCTTCTAAAATTGACGTTTTCTTTCTTCGATCTTGAGGCTCTTGGCCATCAATTGGTTTAGGATTATTGAGATTTCTTTTTTCATCGATGGATTGACGGCTTTCAGGTTGAAGAGGGATGATGGGTTCTTGAGAGGTGAGTTCTTTAATCTCAAATTTTTTAGGATCTAGGGGGAATATCTTATTTTGATGAAACAATTGTAATACCTTTCGATTAGTTAACTACCTTATTAAGTAACCATCAATAAGAAATATTTTTAAGGTTAAAGAGAGACAACTATTCTACTTTATTTATTGCATAACAAATTTTAAGAGAAGGTTTTAAATTGTATTGATTTGCAATACTTGATTTTGTTCATTTAACTCGAATGTAAATAAAGGAAAACATACTAAGTAGAGCTTAGAAAAGCTTAATTATTGTAGCAAGCGTTATTGGTTATTTTATTATTATTTTAAGAGGGGTGTTTAAGCTAAAAAGGGTATGAGATATTCTCTATTTGTAAAACGATAGGGAGCTACCTCAATGTTGATAGATTATGATAGATTGTTTTATTTTGTCGATAACTTTTGTAAAGGCTTTGAGCCTTGGTATAAGAGGCCATTGCTCTCTGGCCATTTGATAAGACGTCATAGAAATGGGCATTTAAACTCTCTAACTCACAATTCTAACTTTCTTTAGTTAACTTAATAGTACCATTTTTAAGTTAAATATCTAATTATGGTAAATACTTTATAAAAAAGTATAATAATTTAATTAATCTAAACACTTTTATGTGCTTATGCTACATACTTTTTCTTATACTCGTTTTCAACCCCTTGAAAACCAGATCATAGGAATTTTAGAATCCGGGTGAGTGTATATTATGTTTAGAGTCAAGAGTTCCTAAGTATTAATTCTTGACCTAAACTACAAGATTAGAACCTCTTCGTAATCTATGTTTTTAAAAATAGGTTAAATCTAAACCTATTTTCATCATATCCAATTCTAGTATTTTCTACTGACGTCTTTGAAAAGACGTTAAATGCTTCTCGATAGCTTGCGCGTCATAATGAGAAAGATTTTCTACAATTTCAGCATGTACAAGTGAAATAATATCTTTATTAAGGTATGATCTTAAGTCACCTAATACCTTTGGTTCTGCGATTATAGTAAGAGCGTTAAAAGGATGATGTTGATATAACGTAAGTAATTTATCTGAAATTACTTTTGAAAAATTAGCTCTATTTATCTCTCTTGCTTCTTGATGAGGGTCCAGAAAACTACCCGGAGTGCTCATTCTCTGTGAAAAATTATCTCTTCGCCCTTCATTTTGATGCTCAATAATAGTCTCAGAAGCACTTAAGTTAAAAATGAGCTTACCAAGCTTAAGACCTTTTAATTCATAAACTCTAGCAACCGAGCTATTAGCAATTAAGAGAGCGTGATTTTCTATCTTACCAACATTCTTATTATAGTCCATGTTATTTCCTCACGTTAAGGGGTTAACTTCGAATAACTTCACCTTGGTAAAACAGTAGAAAATATCCTAAAGCAAAATAGCTTATTAAGAATAAGCAAGGTAGAATCATCTCTTTTATTGTAAGAGATCCTTTACCTTGCTGGCGTCCTGATACAGCAATGCTTTTTGTAAAAGCTTTGAAAGGAAAGTACTTCTCCATTTCAAGTAGAAGATTATTTCGCAGTTCAATACTATTTTTAATTGTCATAAGAAAGTTAAGCCAACTTAAGCATAGAACTATACCTAAGGCTATAATGAACCATAAAACTAAAGGTTTATGGTTATGAGAAAGAGAGCTCGCGTCTTTTATATAAGCAGCAGCTGATACTCCTAAGGAATTAACAGTTATCCAATAGCTGTTAGAGAGTTCTCGAATATCATTACTCTTATTGATTGACTCAACTACCAGTTTATACTGCTCCAAGCCAAGAGTTCTAGTATCTTGATCTTTGAATGAAGCAATGGATAAATCATCATCAGTTTGTTCTGTCATGCACATACCTCCATAATCTAACAATTCATATACTTTAGGGTTTATGCTGGAATTAATGAAGGTGAAATACTATTGCTTAATAAACTGATATAGCTGTGTCCCTCAAATGTACCAAAAAGTATACAATATGAGATATTCAGCAAAGTGTTGCATTGACATGTCTCATAACTATATTCTCACAACCTCTTAAATATACCTTTTAAATATTATGAGACAAAAAATGACCATTTTAATATGGTATGCTCGTGTAAGTTCTTTAGGACAGAGTTTAAACGTCCAACTTGATAAGTTGAGAAATTGTTCCAAGGTTTTTCAAGAGAAGAAAAGTGCAACCAATTATGACCGTCCCATCCTTAAGCAATGTTTAGAATATGTAAGGGAAGGGGATACCCTTATTGTAACGAGACTTGATCTCTCCAAGGCAAGTGTTTATCGTTACCTAAATGGAACTCACAATTAATCTTTATTAAGATGATAAAACCTAAAGTATTAAGTAGGAAACAAATGCTTGTAAGTTTAGCACGACAGGAGGGAATGCTCGCATTAAAGGGAAATACCTCTAAAGCAGGTCCTACAATTGAAAAATATTTATCAGTATTTAAAGAAGCTCTCTCAGCAAGAGATCCCAAATATAAAAATTATGAAATAGGTTATGATTGGTGCTGTGCTTATGTTTATTATCTTATGAAACAGGCTGGTTATGAATTAGATTTTATGCCTGTAAAAAGTTCTATATGGCACTTAGCTGCAGTGAGAACTTGGTACAATTGGGCTATTCAAGAAGATATATTTATAGAAAGTTCATGCCCTTCAGAGGCTGGAGATTTAGTCTTATTTGATAAGCTTATAAAAGATAAAGAATTGGATCATATAGGTATATTGCTTGAAATTCATCAAAACTATATTATCACGTCTGAAGGCAACTATCATAATTGCGCAGGCATCTTTAAACGACAGAAAGACTCAACAGTGCGCGGCTTTATAAGGTTATAGTCGCCTACTTACTTCTCAATCTCATCTTTTCTTTTTTAATTACGATTTTTGTGCATGTTTCACTTACCATAAACGCAATTCGAAATAAATGGCGATATTTTAACTTTGTTAAAACACGACATTATTATCTAGCGCTAACATTTTTAAATCGCATAATGAACATTATGGAAAATAAAATACACAAAAGTAAGTTAAATGCAATTTTTTATTTTCTTGCGCTAACTTTAAAGTTCTTACGAAAACTTTAATCTCTAAAGAAGAACTAATCTTATTGGGAATCTCACGTAACGTACATATCGGCTAAGGTACTCCACTAATTTGTCACTTAAAAAGGAAGTTAGCCGCGTATAAATGCAGCATGTCCCAAATTTTATTGGTACTTGCCTAAGTGCTTCTATGGTAATTAAAAAAGAAGATGATATTTCCAAAGATCCATTTTATAATTAAGGACTAAATATTACGAACTTAGTTCTCAAAATAAAAGCCAGTTGATATAAACCTTATCTTTTTAAAAGGTAAGGAATTCACAACTGGCTTTCTAAAATTGAAGCTCTAACTAGTAAGAACCGCGGCTTCCAAAGTCTCCCCCTCTTGAGAAGGAACGACCGCCACCTTCACGAGGACCTCTATTATTGAAACGAGGACCACCACTATTACGGCGTTCACCTCCCTCACCTCCAGCACCTGCAATATTTACTTTTAAGGTACGACCTGAGAAATCTTTGCCATCATAGTCAGCAATTGCCTTTTTTGCATCAGCTTCATTAACCATTTTTACGAAGCCAAAGCCACGAGACCGACCTGTGCGATGATCTTTAATCACTTTTGTAGATTCAACCGGACCTATTGCTTCGAAATAAGCCGCTAAGTCTTGCTCAGATGTTGTAAAAGACAAGTTACCAACAAACAATTCATTATTCATACTTTTTCTCCAGTCAGATTCCAAAAACCATTTCCTACAAACGCTCCCTGCAAGGCTTTTGGACTGCCAAGAAGGCTATACGACTGGACCTGGACTCTGATTTAGTTATATAGTCTAAACCATTATAGACTTTTGTAATGTAGGATAAAATTTGTTTAAAGTCAAGGTTAAGACTGTGCTTGAAAAAGTCTATTTAATTGACACTCTATATTTCAGAAGCCCTAATTCTCAAATAAAAAACATCACACCAGTTTAAAATTTAAAAGATATTAAAGCTTTAAACTATAGCTCCTTGCTTGATTTAATGTTTGGAAATGAATAAAATTTAAAAGTTAAGGAATATAATATAATAGACGTATTTTTAAGAAATGGAGAACAATTATGAAGTTTAAATTACTCACCTTCTCAAGTCTTGCTAGCATTATTTCACTCTCAGGCTGTGCAGAATATGACTTAAAAGAAGCTCCAGGTTATCAATTCACAAAAGAACAACCGATTCACCTTAATGTAAAACAATTGCGGATCATTAACACCCCAGTCGGTACCGAAACACAAACAACTAAAAACCTTCGCCTTGCTCTTGAAAAATGGGGGGATTCTCGTTTTGTAACGTACGGACATGATAAGAAGGCAATTTTAATAATCGAGGATGCTAAATTACTCACCCATCAAGAACAATATAATGGAAAAATTCGTGTCAAATTAGAGCTACGCGATGAACGTGATTTCGTGATAGGTTCTGCACATGCTGCTGTTGCTCGCACCCTTAAAATTCCTGTTGATCTCTCTCTTGCGGAAAGAGAAAATCAGCTCAAACGATTCCAAGAAGAGATGATCAATGATATAGATAAGCAAATGACTAAACAACTAATTCAACACTTGCCAACATATATTTCAACCTGGATGAGCTAATTTAATGAAGCCAGCTGGAACTATTCCTTTGCCCGGCTGGCTTCAAAGCCAAACAACGCAAACCTTACTCAGTTGCATACCCAATGCTCATGAAAAAGTTAGGTTTGTTGGAGGTTGCATTCGAGATACGCTTCTAGGGCTTTCTGTAAAAGATATTGACATAGCAACAATATATACTCCCCAGGAAATGCTTAAATTTATTAAAGAGAAATATTTCAAAGTCATCCCTATAGGTATTGAACATGGCTCAATACTTGCCATCATAAATTCACAAACTTTTGAGATTACAACTTTACGCAAAGATGTAGAAACTTTTGGACGTTATGCTAAAGTCGCTTTTACAGATGATTGGCTAGAAGATGCTAAAAGACGTGATTTTACAATCAATGCGCTTTATCTTTCTCCCCAAGGAGAACTCTACGATCCGTTTGAAGGTCAAGAAGACTTAAAACGAGGCTTTATCAAATTTATTGGAGATCCTGAACTACGTGTTCAAGAAGACTATCTTAGAATTTTACGTTTCTTTCGTTTCCTTGCTCATTTTGGCAATGAGATAATTGACCATTCTTCCTATGAAGCCTGCAAAAAATTCTTTTCTTCTTTAAAATTATTATCAATAGAACGTGTACATAAAGAATTCTTAAAATTATGTTCTGCAACTAATCCTGTATTTGCTATACAAAAAATGCATGAAGCTAAGATTCTTGACTTCCTTTTCTCTACAAATAAAACATTTAATGAGGCATTATTAAGTCGATTAATCCAACTAGAAAAAAAATATGTCCCATCAAATAATGAAAATCCCTTAAGGCGCTTTTATTTGCTATGCATTTCTTTTTCATTATCTCCTCTAAAAGAACAAGATTTTTTTAAATTTTCTAAAGAAGAGAAAAATTATCTAACAACTTTAGATACTCTTTTAGGTCAAAGATCCTTAACTGATGCTATTTTACTTTACCACTATCCAAAACACCTCGTATTAGATTGCCGTTTGATAGAAGCTGCCTTAACTAACGATAATTTAAAAATAGAAGCCTTTATTGCTCACTTAAAAACTTGGCAAAGACCTTCTTTCCCTTTAAAAGGTGAAGATATTCTTCAACTCAGTATTCCTGCTGGACCACAAATAGGAAAATATCTTCATGAAATTGAAGATTGGTGGATTAAAAAGGATTTTTTACCGAACCATGCTGATTGTCTGCAAGAACTAATCCATCGTTTAAAATACCATCCCAGTAATATTTCGTAATAAAGCTCGATTTGCCGTTAGTTCAAAAGCCGCGTAATAATTAACTTAAATTAACAAAATTATAGAGGATAATTGTGTTATCTCAGTTAAAGAATAAGGCTAATTCTATAGACAATTCTTCTTCATTTATAATGCGACAAAAAACAATTTCTCATCCTGTTTCTTATCGGGGGATTGGCGTGCATTCAGCAAAAAATGTTACTATTAGTTTATTCCCTTCTCCAGCCGATACAGGTATTGTGTTCGAAAGAGTTGACTTAACACATAACAATATCATCAAGGTAACTGTGTCAAATGTTGTTGATACTTTCCTCAGCACTAAAATTGCGAATGCCAGCGGTGCCAGTGTCGCAACTATTGAACATTTAATGGCAGCTATTGCTGCATGTGAAATTGATAATTTATACATTGAGATTGATGGCCCTGAAGTTCCTATTTTAGATGGAAGCTCTATTGACTTCATTAATCTTTTAGAAAGTGCTCGCATAAGAGAACAAAAAGCGCCACGTCGCGTCATTCGTATTCTAAAGCCAATTACCATTAAAGAAAAAGATAGGTTTGCAACATTAGAGCCAGCTAAGGAGTTTTCAATTCATTGTACCCTTGATTTTCAAGGTCGTCAGGGGTTAAGTGCGGAAACAATAGTCTTTGAGAGTTCTTCTCAGAGCTTTAGAGAAGAAATTTCTAAAGCTAGAACATTTGGTTTTTATGAAGACGCACAAAAGATTTTTGCAGCTGGATTAGGGCTGGGGGCTTCTCTTGATAACACAGTTGTTATCGATAATGGCCAAGTAATGAATCCAGAAGGCCTCAGATATTCAAATGAATTTGTTCGCCATAAAGCTCTTGATGCATTTGGAGATCTATATGTTATTGGCCATCCTCTAATTGGGTGTTATAGAGCCCATAATAGCGGCCATACCCTTAACCATAAATTAGTGAAAGCGCTTTTATCGGATAAATCTGCCTGGAGATTTGAGTCTCTAGGAGATTCAACCGAGTGGCATCCTACTATTTATTCTTTATCAAAAGTTCACTCTATCTCTGCTTAACACACAACATACTTGAATAAAGCATCCAGGAGGTTTTTTATGTTCTTATCATTTCCTCTTGGCTTTTTTATGAAAGAAGGTTAATCAGGATAAAGGATTATAATTTTTTAGGGGTTAATATGCCTTATATTCGCTTTCAAAAGTACTCTACTTTACTCATCACTAGTATCTTTTTGGTGTTATCTGCTTGCTCTAGTACTGAAGAAGAAAAATATGTCGAAAGATCCGTAGAGGAACTCTATAATACAGGTTTGACAGAGCTTAAAAAAGGAAATTTTAATAAAGCAGCAAGTGCATTTGATGAAGTCGAACGCCAACACCCTTACTCACAATGGGCAACACAAGCACAACTTATGTCTTCCTATGCTTATTATCAAAATCAGAAATATGAGAAAGCCTTAGCCGCATTAGATACCTTTATTCAACTTCATCCTGCACATCCTGATATTTCTTATGCTTATTACTTGCAAGGCCTTTGCTATTATGAGCAACTTTCCCCTGTAGAAAGAGATCAAAAAATGACAGAGCTTGCAATGGATGCTTTCCAAGAAATTTTAAAGCGATTCTCTGAAAGTAATTATGCAAAAGATGCAAAACTAAAGCTTAGCCTACTTCAAGATATGATGGCTGCTAAAGAAATGTATGTTGGGCGCTATTATCAAGCACACAAAAGATATATAGCTGCGATGAATCGTTTTAGTAAAGTTATAAAGAACTTTCAAACGACAGCACATGTTCCGGAAGCACTTCATCGCCTTGTGGAAGTTTACCTGGCTCTTAATCTAAAAGAAGAAGCTTTATCCACAGCCTCAATTTTAAGCCATAATTTTCCAACTAGTAGTTGGTATGCTGAGACTTATCTCCTTATGAAAGGAGAAGATTTTAGAAAAAAGAACTCAGAGGAGTATTTATCTTGGTACAATAAACTTTGGAATGATAAATAATAAAGTAACCTATGCTTCAGACTCTTTCTATTACAAACGTGGTTTTAATTGATCAATTAAATCTTGAATTTAAACCTGGCTTTGGAGCCCTCACTGGAGAAACTGGCGCTGGAAAATCTATATTGCTTGATGCTCTTGGCCTTGCTCTAGGTGAACGAAGCAATACAAGCCTTATTCGTCCAGAAGAAGATCAAGCTATTGTAACGGCAGAATTTTTGGTTAACGAAACACATCCTATTCATAAATTTTTGAACGAGCAAGGTCTTTCAGCCGGTGATACAATAATACTTCGACGTACTTTAACAAAAGATGGCCGTTCAAGAGCCTTTGTTAATGATCAAACAGTCTCTCTCAATCTTTTAAAAACAATCGGTGAGATGTTAGTAGAAATTCATGGGCAATTTGATCATTTATTAAATGCCGCAACCCACCGAGCTGTTCTTGATAGCTTTGGTAGCTTAGAAGCATTAAATTTTCAAACTAAGGAAGCATTTAAAGCATACAAAGCTGCAAAACAAACGTATCAAAACACTCAAGCGAAAGCTGAGAAGCAATTAAAAAATCAAGAATATTTACAATATTGCCTCAGTGAGTTTAACGACCTCAATCTGCAAGAAAATGAAGAAGAAATTTTACTCAACAAAAGAATAAAATTTCAAAATTCTGCAAAATTAAAAGATATTTATAAGTCTTCTTTGGAAGCCTTAAGCCATGAACGAGGTGCAGAATTCTTATTATTACAAGCATACAAAAATATTCATAAGGCCAATGAAATAACTCATGGAACATTTGATAAAATTTTGATTGTTT
This sequence comes from Candidatus Paracaedimonas acanthamoebae, assembly GCA_000743035.1. Classification (GTDB taxonomy): domain Bacteria; phylum Pseudomonadota; class Alphaproteobacteria; order Caedimonadales; family Caedimonadaceae; genus Paracaedimonas; species Paracaedimonas acanthamoebae. The sequence continues at coordinate 708,109 of CP008936.1, read as the reverse complement.
TAGATCGTGCTCTTATTGAGACAAGCGAAGCTTTAAGACAGCTTCAAACTTCTTTTTCTTTAGATACCCAAAGCAATGAAACCTTAGAGTCAATTGAGGATCGATTGTACCAACTTAGATCATTGGCGAGAAAACATGATGTAAGCATCACAGATTTACCTACCATAAAAAATAAAATTGAGAATGATCTTATGTTCATTCAGGATTCAGAGGAAACTCTTAAACATCTAGATGAAATATTACAAAAAGCGCGATCAGTGTTTAAAAAAAATGCAGAAGAATTAAGTAATGCTAGAAAAAAAGTCGCTGTTAAGCTCGAGAATAAGCTTACCGAAGAGTTCCTTCCTCTTAAGCTTGAGAATGCAAAATTGAAAGTTCTTTTTTCAGAGCTTGACGAAAGTAATTGGAATGAATCAGGCTATGACCATGTCCAATTTAATGTTTCAACAAACCCTGGAATGCCCTTCGGGCCACTTGCTAAAATTGCCTCCGGTGGCGAACGTTCCCGTTTAATGTTAGCTTTAAAAGTCTTATTAGCTAACAACACCCAAAATTCCTTATTAATTTTTGACGAAATTGATGCCGGAGTTGGGGGTGCAGTTGCTTCAGCCATAGGGCAGCGCCTAAAAAGACTAAGCCATCAGCTCCAGGTACTTGCTATTACGCACTCTCCTCAAGTTGCAAGTTATGCGCATTATCATATGCATGCCCATAAAAAATCTTATTTTGGTGGGTTTCAAACTAAAGTCAGTGTCTTAGACGACAATGAGCGACGAGAAGAAATAGCTCGTATGCTTGCCGGGGCTTCAATTACAGCTGAAGCCAGAGCTGCAGCAGAACAGCTTCTCAAAACAGGAACTCATCCTTGAAGGAACTAAAAAAACTCACCCGTATCGAGGAGTTAACAGAGCTTGAGGCTCAAGCTGAACTTAGGTATTTAGCAAAAGAGATTGCCTATCACGATTCTCTTTATCATGAAAAAGACCAACCGGAAATTGACGATGCAACTTACGATGCTTTACGACAAAGAAATACGGCTATAGAGATCAAATTTCCGCATTTAATACGCCCAGATAGCCCTTCTAAGAAAGTAGGTTATAAAGCCGCCCCAGGTTTTGCCAAAGTCACTCATTTAACTCCCATGCTCTCACTAGATAATGCTTTTACAGAAATAGATGTAATTGATTTTATTGAGCGCACTCGTCGGTTTCTTAATTTAAACTCAGACGCTATTGAAATTATCGCTGAACCTAAGATTGATGGACTTTCATGCTCACTTCGTTATGAAAATGGTTTTTTAAAACAAGCAGCAACAAGAGGCGATGGTGAAATAGGCGAAGATGTAACTGAAAATGTTAAAACTATTAAAAAGATCCCACATCATATCCCTTATACTGATATTGTAGAGATAAGGGGGGAAGTTTACATAAAGCATAGTGATTTTAATGAACTTAATTCTTTAAGAACAAAATCTGGAGAACCCCAATTTGCAAATCCAAGAAATGCAGCAGCAGGTTCATTAAGGCAGTTAGATGCGCGCATTACTGCCACACGCCCATTAGAGTTTTTTGCCTATGGTTACAGCAAATACCCATCAAATCTAAAAACTCATCTAGAAGGACTAGAACGTTTAAAAGAATGGCGTTTCCCTGTTAACCCTCTTATTGAATTATGCCCATCTATAAATAGTATCCTGTCATTTTACAAGAAACTGGAAACTCTCCGGGTTGGGCTTGATTATGATATTGATGGGGTTGTTTATAAAATAAATACTTTGGCTTTACAACAACGGCTTGGAAATGTTGCACGCGCACCACGATATGCAATTGCTCATAAATTTCCTCCAGAGCAAGCGCAGACCATTTTAGAAAATATTATCCTACAAGTCGGCAGAACCGGCGTTTTGACGCCAGTTGCCCAACTAACACCTATTAATGTCGGTGGCGTCATCGTCTCTCGAGCAACCTTGCACAATGAAGATGAGCTTAAAAGAAAAGATATTCGCATTGGAGATCATGTCTTAATTCAGCGCGCTGGTGATGTCATTCCGCAAGTTGTCAAAGTCTTGAATCCTGATCGACCTGATCGCTCTATGCCTTTTGAGTTTCCGGATGTGTGCCCTATTTGTGAAAGTTATATCGAACGACTTCCTGAACAAGCTGCTCGCCGCTGCACAGGAGGCCTTTATTGTTCAGCTCAAGCCGCTTTAAGGTTAAAACATTTCGTTTCACGCGATGCATTTGATATCGAAGGATTAGGTGCAAAACATATTGAACACTTTTTTGAACAAGGCCTCTTAAAAACACCTATTGATATCTTTACCCTTGAAGCTAGAGATCGCAATAGCATAAATTCCCTGGCGACCCGCGAAGGATGGGGCTTAAAGTCAGCCAAGAATCTATTCTCAGCAATTAACAATCACCGCCATATTTCTCTCGAGCGCTTTATTTATGCTTTAGGTATTCCACAAATAGGACAAACTACGGCTAAATTACTGGCTTATCATTACGGAAGCTACCCTCAGTGGAAAATGGCGATGCAAAAAGCTGCCGAGGGACAAGAAGAAGAATGTCAAAATCTTCTCAGTATTGATGGGATTGGCCCAAGTGTTGGAGAAGATCTTTTAAGCTTCTTTAAAGAACGACACAACATTGAGATTCTAGAAAAGCTTGAGCAACACATCACTATTACCGATAGTATTTCTCCTACCCTCGGTCATTCTCCTATCAGTGGTAAGGTTATTGTTTTTACAGGGACTTTAACAACTTTAACTCGTGCAGAAGCAAAAGCACGTGCTGAATTTCTTGGAGCCAAAGTAGCCGGATCTGTCTCTTCTAAAACAGATTATGTGGTTTATGGAGCCGATGCGGGGAGCAAAGCAGATAAAGCTAAAGAACTCGGGATTGAACTTTTAACAGAGGATCAATGGCTTGCCCTTATTCAGCAAGTTGATTAATAGATGACGATAAACAGTGAAGATTTTCATGTCTATAAGTATGAAAATAAAATGTTGTATCTGCAGTCTTAAATTAGAGGATACGTATCTATGTCCCTCTTTCTGTTTTAAAGACATGGATCACTATAAATTAGCTGGCATCCAGAAAAGGCTACCAGAAATAAAACCTTCAGGAGAGCTGGTCATTGACAACTTTAAGCATCAAGATCGTATCTAAGGATCTAAATCATACCTTGAAATCAGAATACTAAGCAGCCAATTAGACCATTATATTCAAGTGTCTTGGAAAACAGTTAAAAAAACTTGGACAACAGCAGCTCAAACTAAAAGCAGAAAAAGTCAAAGCAAAATAAGCTTATCTCTTAATAAACTAAAAACTTATTCAAAAAATCAGTTTTATCTATCTTCAGATATCAAGTTGTAGAAACTAATTGTTAATAACTTTTTGCTTAAATAAATCAAAAGAATTAATTTAAGGAGATAATTATGAAAAATAAAATGCTATCACTTTTAATTGGTATTAGTTGTATCGCCTATACTGCAAATGCTAACGAAGGATTTCAAAAAGGATTTTATGCAGGCGTTTCATTAGGTGGATCCTCTTTTAAAGGAAAGCGTTCGGACTGGCATGTAAGTAATGATGGAACAATGTTCCAATTCAGCAAAGGTGCTTCCATTAGTAATACTTCAGAGAGAGGCGAAGCCTTTCTAGGCTATTTCCTCCCTTTCTACCAAGATAAATTAGGAATAAGTTTTGAAGGATTTTATGCTTTTTCATCTCTTAACCATAGAATTCGCCACGATTTAGAGATTCAACCAGGTATTGGATTTTATCTTACAGAGAGATTACAAACAAAAAGATCTTTTGGCGGAAGCTTCAGACTAGGCCCAATTATTCATAAAAAACATTTTATTGGAACCATCCTTGGTTTTGAATCTGCTCGTTTTACACGCTCTCATGAAGATGGTGTAGGAAAAGAATTTCATAAAGTTTCAAAACAAAAAGCGGGCTTCCAATATGGTCTAACCTATCAATATGCTTGGAACAACTCTTCTTCCATTGGCATTGATCTGAAACAGACACGCTTCTCTTCGATGACTTTATCAAAGGCAGACTCAACAAGCGCTATCACAACGACTCGATTTAAACCAAAGATTAATTCTCTTGTTGTACGCTATACATATCGATTCTATTAAAATAAGTAGGGAAAAATAATATGAAAAGAAGTTCAGTTTCTTTATTCACACTCATGATAGGACTTGGGAGTTTTATAGACCTTCATGCAGACGCTCTCTCAAGTTGGAAAAAACTTAATGTTGGGAATAATCCTTCTCCAACAGCTAATACTCGAAATGAAGAAAAATTAAAGAAAGAAATTTCTCAATTAAAAACAGAAATTTTAAAGTTACACCAAGCTTTAAATGGTTCCTCTCTTCAAAGAGAAGTTTCTGGGCTTCAATCCAGCATTAATAAAATGGGTGATAATACGCCTGAATCAGAGATTGTTCGATTGAAAACAAAAATTGAAGCACTTAAGAAAAAGAATACTGAACTCAAAAAAACGATGGTTCCTTCCCAAGATCCGACAACTAAAGCTCACATCTCAAAACTAGAAGCTGAAATAGCAAAACTTCGATTGCAACTTGCCCAAGGTGGAAAAGGAGCGCTAACCGTAGATCCAGAAGCAGAAAAGAAAGTACGTGAAGAAGTGACTACGTACACTCATAAACTTACCTCAGAACTTAATAATAAGGGTGGTATAATCGAGGTTAATACGTTCAAAACATTGCTTGAAAAGATAGAAAATACTGGAAGTACCCAGTTACTTTTAGACTTAGAAAACAAGATTTTAGAGCTTACCACTAAATCACCTAATGCAGGAAGGCTGGAGGGTATCAATATTATACTAGAAAAATCAGATATTCTTAAAGAGCTGCATCAACGGCAGGCGAAAGCCCATTATGATAGTCTGGCAGATTTTGGGCAACAAAGACTAACTGAGTTAACAACCCTACTTAAAAGCGATCCAGCTTACTTTAAAAAATCCCCCCTGACTATTTTAGTTTTCATGAATAAAAATACTCTTGATTTTTCCGTTGTTCAAAAAGCTTTCTCTAAACTTACTAGCTTATTTAAGAAAACTTCTCAGTCAGATATACAAGCAATTTATTCTTATTTTCATAAGATTGGTATAGATCCGATGAGAACCTCTAACTCATCTGCGCTAATGCAGACCATAAGTCAAATGATTGATCCTCAAAAAAAAGGAACCCATGAACTTTCTGAAAATGAATTTAAAAAACTTGTTGAAGTCGATAGGCAATCGTTAGTAGACCTTATTAACAACATCGCAGATACTCAACTAAAAGAAGAACTTAAAAAACTGGTAGCTGTAGGTTCTACGCTGGCAGTAAAGGCACCTAAGGCTGCTTTGGAACTTGATGCATCACCACAGGCTTTACAATATTTTAATGCATTAAAAGGGCTCACATTCCTTGATGGACAAGCTGTAATTGCTGGTGCTAATGCAATCATGAAAAAGCTTAAAACAAAACCTGCTGCTTCAGTTCAAGAAAAGGCAAGCGCAGCAATAGCTGGCATTAATGAATTTTTAAAATCAGAGAACAAACCAGCATTAACAGCTGCTACAGAAAAAACTACTCGTGGCGCAATTACAAGTATAAAAGATAAAACACCTGCGCCGATTGCTGGGCCTGGAGTTCCTCCCCCTCCTCCCGGGATTGGTAAAGCTCCTGTTCTCGGTGGTGGCAATGTCCTTGAAGCTAAAGTTTACAAAATTGGGGACGAAATCCCTTTGAATCCAGGAATTAAAGGAGGTAAAGAATTTAAAGATAATATCTTGGCTACGATTCATGGTCGAGAAATACAAATTCAAGCTGAGATTAATAAGAATAAAAACAAAGCTAAAGATATTCAAAATAAGCTCAAAACCAAAGAGAAAGAGCTCGAAATAAATGATGAAATAATTCTAGCTTCTGCATATGCGGCCTTGACCTCTAAAGATACAAAGCTTATGACAATGAGGAAAAGAATTGAAACTATAATTCAACCAGGACTAAAGACTGCAGCTGTTTTAGTCGCTACTATAAAAGAAGTTTATCCATAATATGATAGGTAAGGCTTTTATAAAAGCCTTACCTATTTTTTTCCAAGAATAATTCCGATAAAAATAATAAGACCGATCCAATGATTGGCTTTAAAGAGCTGTAAACAACTAGAAGAGTCATTAATATTTAATTTCTTAAGTTGCCAAAGCGCGTGGAGAATAACTAACGCCACAACCAAATGATAAGACCATTTAAGATCAGCTTTGATCCCACCAGCAATCAAAAATAAGATCATCAATAAAAAGAATAAACTTAAAACTGGACGCGTTTTATCCCCCAATGTGATCGCCGTTGATTTAAGACCTAGCAATAAATCATCTTCTCGATCTTGGTGGGCATAAATCGTATCGTAGCATAGTGTCCAAAAGAATCCGGCACTGTAAAAAAGAAAAGGTATTATAGATATTTGACCATTTAAAGCTGCCCAACCTAAGAGAACGCCCCAATTAAAGGTTAATCCCAAAAAAGCTTGAGGCCAATAAGTAATGCGTTTCATCCAAGGATAAAGCGCTACAAGAATCAAGACAACAAACCCTATTTGAATTGCAGATGTTGAAAAAGAAAATAAGATAAAAGCGGCTAAAAAAAGGTGGATGATTAGAAAAATAATGGCTTGAGGATGGGTGATTTCTCCACTTGGTAAGGGTCTAGTTGCCGTACGAGAAACACGAGCATCAAACTTGTGATCAACAAGATCATTATATGTACAGCCAGCGCCCCGCATTAAGATTGTACCTATAACAAATAACAAAACTTCTTTAAGTGGTATGAGGCTTGTGGAGGCAAGCGCTAATCCCCAAAGCCCTGGGTAAAGTAATAATAAAATACCAATTGGACGATCCCACCGCGCAAGCCGAGTATAAGGTTTCATCCACGAAGGCAACCAACGATCAAGCCAAAATTCAGATAAAAGATCCGTGCGTGACATTTATAAAAACATCCTTTCTTTTCTCGCCAAAGCTAACTAGTTTTGCTATAAAAAGAAATGCTCTCTCAAAAAAAATTTAATTCTCTTTTAAAGCAGGTTCAAACATGCAAGTTATGTGCTTCAACATTTCCGCATGAACCTCGTCCTGTAATCCGTGGACTTCCCTCAGCGCGACTACTTATCATTGGCCAAGCACCAGGGACACGAGTACAAGAGACGGGTATGTCTTTTAATGATGCCAGCGGTGATCGTTTACGCCAATGGCTCAATATTGACCGTGATACCTTTTATGATGAAGCTAAAATCGCCATAATGCCTATGGGACTTTGTTATCCTGGTCAAAACTCTAAAGGAGCCGATCTACCACCAAGTCCCGCATGTGCCCCCAAATGGCATCACCTTTTTCTTAATTTTATGCCGCAGATTAAATTAACTTTGCTTGTGGGAATGTATGCACAAAGATATTATTTGAGGCCATATAAAAAATTGTCTTCAACCAATATTATTCGCTCTTGGAAAGAGTGTCTGCCCAACTTTTTCCCTTTACCACACCCAAGCTGGCGTAATAACTCTTGGCTAAAGAAAAATCCTTGGTTTACGCAAGATGTTTTACCGGCACTCCAACGACGTGTTCAAGAGTGCCTCGTATAGTAAATAATCCACAGAGAGAAAATACATCCTATGAATACAACAAAAATCGCTCAAATGCTTTGCTCGCGGCTATGTCATGATTTAATCACGCCTATTGGCGCCATTAACACCAGTTTTGAGCTTTTTGACGAATCCGATGAAGAGAATCGTTTACAACTCTTAGAATTAGCAAAGCAAAGTGCTGAAAAAGCTATTCGAAAGCTTATCTTCTATCGTGCAGCCTTTGGATATTCTACTGATTCCCATTTTTCAACTTTTAATCAGGCTAAAAAACTTATTCAAGACTTTCTCATGATCAACAAAATTGAACTTTTTTGGGAAGAAGAGAATCAAACTGACCAAACCTCGCGCATTTGCCCAAAATTTCCTCATTATGCGCAAATTTTGGCTAATTTAAGCTTCATTTGTGCAGAAATATCCCCTTCTGGTGGCCAATTAACGATAGAATTTACAAAAGAAGATTTCCAAGAAATTCACTTAAAACTTACAGGTAATCTAGTGCCTTTACGGCCTATTATTTTAAGTGCTTTAAAAAGCCACCTCCCTGAGGATGAAGCGTCACCTCATAGCATACAAGCAATTTATACACGGATGCTGTGTGAAAAACTGGCGGTTAATGTGGAAATCTCTCAACAAGAGCGCGTAGCCTTAGACTTTATTTTAAAAGTTGGTGTTTAGACATATCGAAGTTATTTTTGCGTTCTTTTTTTAATTCCTTGAAATTTATAACAGAAAAAGGTTGAGTTTTTAAATGAAATTTGTTACTATTAATGGAGAGGGTTGAATGGCTGGCAAGCCCTTCAACATTCTTCTCGAGAGAGCCTAAGGGATTGATCACCCCGATGTAAGATAAAATAAAAAACAGGTAGGTTTAACGTTTAACATGGGAGAAAGCTAAGATGCGATAGATAAGAAAAAGAATAAAGAAGAATAGAATTATTAGCAAAAGATAAGAAATAAAGGTTTTAAGAGGCTTGGATTTAAAGATTTAAGCGAATGAGTTTCTGCGCCCTAAAACAAGGTTAAGAACAAACAGGAAGAAAGAGAGAAAAACAAAAAAATGACTTAGTGAAACACTATTCGTACATCCAGGGATGTACACCACACCTTCTGATTCTTCACTCAGGTTGAAGATAGGGGGAAAAGTTCTTACCTTCCCTTGGTACCAGGGAAAGAGAGAAACATCAAAATTGGATCTTTGATATTGTGAAGAAGTTAAAATAAGGGCTTTATGAGGAAACTAGCAATTAAAGCAATTAGAAAGCATTTTAAAAGAAACCCTTAATTTCCTCTATTTAAGAAATTATTTAGAGATTTCGATTCTGGACTTTAGAGGATGTTTTTATGATTCTTGGCGTAAGCGGAAGTCTCAGAAAAAATGAATATTGGAAGTCAAATGTTTGAAGTCGTGACGGGAGACTCATCCCTTCCTTTTCATCATCATTGATCTTATCCCAATGATCTTAAAGAACCAGGCGAACAAAAATATTAAAAAAGAGGAATTAACCTTTCTTATTTTTTTTCTCTAACAAGCTTAAAAGAGCTTGGCATGTTTCAACATTAGGTTGTTTTGTGATGTGTGATGGTGTGAAATGCATTTGAAATGCACGGACGACAGCTTGAATATGGCTATCATTTCCATCTGGGCTATCAATACCATAACCATATTGTTTTAATAATTCTTGTATCATTTCTAGTGAGTCGTTCGATGCTGAAACTATTCCTAGGGATGGCATTATACCTATTCCCTGTAATGCTAACCAATTCCAATTAAAAAGCTCGCCAGGGTCGATTTTACGTGTTGGCGCTATATCTGCATGCCCTAGAACATTCCATGGTTTAATTTTATATCGATCAATTATCTGTAAAGAAAGATGAGCTAAAGCTTCCATCTGAACTTTAGGGAAAGGCCTATAATGAGGCCCATGACCAGGATTAACTAGTTCAATTCCTATTGACCAACTATTAATGTCTTCACGCCCTTCCCAAGAACTTTTTCCAGCGTGCCACGCTCTTTTATCTTCGTCTACAAGCTGATAAATATCACCATTTTCATCGATTAAATAATGAGCGCTTACAGGGTATTCAGCTTTATCATTACATAAAATCTTTAACGAGGTTGCAAAATCGCAAGCAGTATAATGATAAATAAGATATTCAATAGATGCCTGAGAGGATCTAACATTATAATTCAATGAACAAAAATTTTTATACATCTCTAATGGCTTCAATCCCGGGGATAAGTGCCAAAGCGTCTTTAAGTTGAGGCGTAATAGCGTATCTCTTATCGAGCGTTAAATGAACTTCTCGATCAGCAGGCTTCACAATTATTTGAATAGCTCCATTTCCTTGATCACACTTAGACAAAAGTACTTTGCACTTATCTAGCGCCATAGAATTTTGGATATAAATTTGAAGCGTTTTAGGATAACGCTCAAGTACTTTATCTAATTCTTCTAATGAAGTGACTGTGAGTCTGATATTTTCTTCTTCAATACGACTTGTCAGTTTCATAAAAAAAGTTTTACCAATATCTAAACTTTCTCGTACTGAGAGGTATACTTCTGAGAAAACAGTCACTTCATAAACACCTGTAGCATCTGAAAATGTAATAAACGCGTATTTATTTCCATTCTTACTGATGCGTTCCTTTTTACTAATTAATACTCCAGCGGCGCTGAAAGAAGTACCTTCTTGCCGCTGAGCATTGTCATAAAATTCTGATGAAGAGATCAAGTATAAGCGCTCAAGACTATCTCCATAAACATCTAATGGGTGAGCAGAAAGATAGAAACCAATCGTATTAAATTCATGTTGTAAGCTTTCCAAACGGGTCCAACGGTCAGTTTCTTGAAATTTTACCGATGAAGCTGTGACGGGCTGTTCATGAGCAAATAAACTTCCTTGATTGCTATTTTGAGCAGCTTGTGCTTCACCTACATATCGAAGAATAACATCTACATTTGCCATCAATTGAGCACGATTAAGGTCTAAAGAATCAAAGACACCTGCGGGAATAAGCCCCTCTAATAAGCGTTTATTTACAACCTTTGAGTTAAGCCTCCTTGCAAAATCAATGATATCTTTAAATGGACCTCCACGTTCACGCTCATTTACAAGTTCTTGCATAGCAGCTTCACCAACACTTTTAATTGCTGCTAAAGCATACCTAACAGCTTCTTGGCCATTATGATCTATTTCAACTGAAAACCATGGCATAGAAGCATTAATATCTGGAGGCAATAAAGCAACCTTCATCCTCTTGAGCTCTTGTCTATAAAAGCTTAGCTTATCGGTGTTGTTAATATCATATGTCATTGTAGCAGCCATGAACTGGACTGGGTAATTTGCTTTTAGAAAGGCTGTTTGATATGAAATTAAAGCATAAGGAGCTGAGTGTGATTTATTGAATCCATAACCCGCAAACTTGGCCATCAAATCAAAAATTCTTGAAGCTGTTGCTTCGTCAACACCTTTTTGTTGAGCTCCATTTAAAAATATCTGCCGTTGCGCATCCATTTCATTTTTAATTTTTTTACCCATTGCTCGTCTAAGAAGATCTGCACCTCCGAGGGTATACCCTCCCATGACTTGAGCAATTTTAATGACTTGCTCCTGATAAACCATAACGCCATAAGTAATCCGCAGAATATCATCAAGCATTGGATGAAGAGTGTCGATTGTTTCTTCTCCATGTTTGCAAGCCAAATAACGAGGGATATCATCCATAGGTCCTGGACGATAGAGTGCATTAAGATCAATAATTTCTTCAAAACGACTGGGTTGCAAGCGGCGCAGCACATCTCGCATTCCTGATCCTTCAAGCTGGAAGATACCTACAGTCTCAACTCGCCTCAGCATTTCAAAAGTTTTGGAGTCATCTAAAGGTATTTCAGAGATAACAATTTCTTTTCCCCGTGCTTTGATCATATCAACTGTTTTCTGAATAATTGTTAAGGTTTTTAGCCCTAAAAAGTCGAATTTAACCAAACCAACAGTTTCAACATCTTTCAAATTAAACTGTGTTGCTGGAATTGTGCTTTTACCATCATAATAAAGAGGAACTAATTCATCTAAAGGGCGATCCCCAATCACGATACCAGCCGCGTGAGTTGATGCGTGCCTATTTAACCCCTCAAGCTTCATTCCTATATCTAAAAGACGCGCAACTATTTCTTCTTGTGCTGCCATCCCCTGCAGTTGTGGATCTTGGACAACTGCCTCTTTAAGAGTAATTGGATTTGCAGGATTATTAGGAATTAGCTTGCAAATACGATCAACCTGGCCATAAGGCATCCCAAGTACACGCCCAACGTCTCTTAAAACAGCCCGTGCCTGTAATTTTCCAAAGGTAATAATTTGCGCAACGCGATCATTGCCATAACGCTCACAAACATAGCGGATAACTTCATCTCGCCGATCCTGGCAAAAATCAATATCAAAGTCAGGCATTGAAATACGTTCAGGATTTAAAAAACGCTCAAAAATCAAACCAAAGCGAATAGGATCGATTCCCGTAATTGTTAATACCCATGCAACAAGCGATCCTGCACCTGAGCCACGGCCTGGCCCTACAGGAATTCCTTGTGAATTTGCCCATTGAATAAAATCAGCAACAATTAAGTAATAGCCTGCATACCCCATACCAATAATGATTTTGAGTTCTTGTTCTAAGCGATCAAAATATCTCTGGCGTATCGCTTCTACTTCTTGAGGCGGGATATCTCCCTTAAAAAAAAGTGCCTTTAAGCGACTTTCGAGTCCTCGCTCAGCTTGAAGACGTAATTCTTCTGGTTCAGGTTTTTCAGATGGGAACGGTGGGAGCATTGGTTTTTGCGATTCGACCATAAACCCACAGCGTTGCGCAATTTTTAAAGTATTTTCAATTGCTTCAGGAAGATCTGAAAATAAAGCTTTCATCTCTTCAGGGGATTTAAGCCGATGATTTAGAGTAAGACGTGGTCGATTAAGTTCATTGACGTACCGACCAGAAGCAATGCACAATAAGGCATCATGTGCCTCATACATATCTTCATTTAAAAAAAACGCCTCATTAGTAGCAACTAAAGGTATATTAGATTCAAATACGAGCTCAAGCAGAGAAGGTTCTATCTCTTCTTCTTCACGAAGTCCTTGCCTTGTAATTTCGGCATAAAACCGATTAGGGAAAATCTCACTTAGCTTCAACAGAAGATTTTTGGCAGCTATTCCCTGCCCTTTTAAAAGAAGTTGATTAACCCCTCCTTTCATGCCTCCAGATAGTACGATTAATCCTTCATTATACGACTCAAGCATATTAAAAGGCACATAGGGTTTCGAACCGATTTTATGATGTAAATATGAGTAAGAAACTAACTTTAAAAGATTCTTATATCCCTTTTCATTTTGAACATAAAACAAAAGTGTATCTAAAGCTGACTCTATTCCTGGAAGCCGTGTTTCTTGAGCCCGAGGATCTTGATCATAAAGATCAACTAATAGCTGGCAACCAATAATGGGTTGAATACCTGCATTAGCAGCTATTTTTGAGAATTCAACAACCCCAAATAAATTTCCCGTATCCGTTAAAGCAATTGCAGGTAGTTTTAATTCTTGGCACTTTTGAATAAGCTCAACAAACTTGATAGCACCTTCTGCAAGAGAATAAGTTGAATGATTGCGTAAAGGTATATAACTAAAGCTCATTGTCTGCCAAAATTTATAGTTTATCTGTTTTGCTTATATCTCAAGATGGGTAGATTCAGCAATCAAGAATAGCGGCTACTTTAATTTAAAATCCCTATTTTCCTAGCTGACTTATGAACATCTTTTTGAATTTTTTCAAAGGCTTTCATTTCAATTTGACGAATACGTTCGCGGGATATCTGATAGACTTCAGAAAGTTCTTCTAAAGTTTTAGGCGGCTCTTCGAGGCGACGAGCCATAAAAACATCAAATTCTCGTTTTTCGAGTGTTTTGAAAGCTTCTTTAAGCAATGCGTGTCGTTTCTCAAATTCCTGTTGATGCGCAAAACGTTCTTCTTGATTATCCGCTTCATCTAAAAGCCAATCTTGCCACTCTCCCCCGGTGTCTATATTTAAAACTGAATTCAATGAAAATTCTTGTCCTTGCATTCGCTGATCCATCATGATCACATCTTCACGGGTAACATTCATTTTTTGCGAAACTTCTTGTATCATCTCTTCTGACAAAATACCGTCTCGATTTTCTTCACTTCCTTGTCCCATTAATTTGTTTTTGAGAGCTCTTAACCCAAAGAAAAGTTTTTTCTGACTTGCTGTCGTGCCTATTTTTACAAGGGACCAAGATTTCAGAATGTACTCTTTGATTGTTGCATCAATCCACCACATCGCATACGTCGAAAATCGAAACCCCTTATCAGGTTCAAAACGTTTTAATGCTTGCATCATCCCTATACTCCCTTCTGCAAGCAAATCATGTGCAGGCAGCCCATACCCGCGATAACCTGAAGCTATCTTTACTACTAAACGCAAATGGCTCTGTAGTAGAGCATGAGCAGATTCTTCATGTTGCTCTTCATGCCAACGTTTCGCGAGTTTAAATTCTTCACCTGACTCTAAAATAGGAAACCTTTTAGCTAGTAAAACAAAGTGAGAAAGACTATTCTCATCACTCATATTAGGGATTAAATAACGGAAATTTTGAGAACCCTGAGACTCTTTTTGGCTTGATGGAGACACACGCACCTCATTTTTTGCAAGTCAGGATAACGCGTTTATATAAAAAAACAATAGAAGAATTTTTCCGTATTATGACGAATTATAATCTTGCTTAGTACTTAAAGAAATTATTAAATTTACCCTAAAAATCAGTATTTTTCTTTAAAATAGTGAGTGCCTCCTTAAAGTCGCTCGGTAGTTCACATTTAAACTTCATTTCTTGCTGCGTAGTTGGATGAACAAATGTTAAGCAATAAGCATGAAGCAGAGGCCTAGAATTTTGCTTTGTCAAATCTTTCATTTTTTGAACAATATCTGCATATCCCTTAGGGGATCGTCCATAAAGAGGATCACCAATAATTCCATGCCCCTTAGCCGCTAAATGAACGCGGATCTGATGAGTCCGTCCTGTTTCTAATTGACACTCAACTAAACTTGCAAATCGCCCAAAGAACTCTTCAATCTTGTAGCCAGTTTTAGCCTCCTTACCGCCTTCCTTTAATAATGCCATTTTTTGACGATTCCGAGGGCTACGGCCGATATTCCCTTCTATCAGCCCTTCAAAGGGACTGAGTACTCCCCATACAAGAGCAAAGTATTGTCTTTTTAACGCTCGTTTAGCAAACTGAATCACAAGCCCTTGATGGGCTTTATCATGCTTGGCAGCAACAAGAAGCCCACTTGTTTCCTTATCTAAACGATGAACGATGCCAGGTCTCTTAACTCCAGAAATACCTGAAAGCGATCCTTTACAATGAGATAAAAGAGCATTAACTAAGGTTTGATCGTAATTCCCAGGGGCAGGATGAACAACCATTCCTGCAGACTTATTAATTACAATGATGTCTTGGTCTTCGTAAATGATATCTAAAGGAATAGATTGAGGCTTCGGAACAGCATCGACTGAGGGCTCAATGGTAATTATGACTTCATCATTTTCTTTTACTTTAGATGAAGGGAGACAGAGCTTCCCTCCAACCAGAATTTTATCCTGTTCAATAAGGCTCTTAATTCGCGTACGACTAAGATCTAAAAATTTTTGGGCCAATACGCGATCTAAGCGCAGACCTGCATGTTGGGATTCAATAATATATTTACGGACCTCAGTCATGATTTTCTCATAGACTCCATGCTTGGTTCAGAGTATCAATAATTCCTAATAATTAATTCAAAGCTCCGAAGAATGAATGAATTTTCGTATTAATGCACGTATTTTTGCCGCAATTTTGTGTTTAATGCTAGCTATTGCAATAGCTGTGCATGATTTCTGGCTTCATCGTCAAGAAAAACTTGAAAATTATATTCCTATTGAATCGACACCTCTTCCTTCTGCTGAAGAAAAAGTTGTCCCCGATGAAGAAAAAGGCCCAAAAGAAAAGACTCTTTTCATTCATAAAGGTGATACCTTAACATCCGTCTTAGTTACTTCTGGTATTGAGAAAAGCCAGGCACATGAGATCGCAGAACTTTTAAGAAAAGTTTTTAACCCCAAAGATTTACGTCCCGACCATGAAATCTATATAACTTTTATCCCAATTCCCGAAAAACAAAAGTTCTATGATTTACAATCTCTTTATTTTCGGCCTTCAATTGACGAAGAAATTTGGATAACACGCACTGATAACGGCACTTTTATCGTTGAAAAGCTTCCTGTAAAACTTGATCACGTTGTCAAAGAAGTAACAGGGAAAGTTCATGACAGTTTTTATGTCGATGCAGGAAAACAAGGCGTTCCAAAAAGAATATTACATGAAGCCCTTAAAGCATTTAGTTATGATATTGATTTTCAAAGAAGCTTCCATGCTAACGACGAGTATGCATTAGTATTTGATCTTTATTCTGACCCCAATACGCACCGAGAGGAAGCAGGAGATCTTCTTTATGCAACACTAACTTTACAAGGTAAAAAAATTTCTATTTATCGTTTTAAAACCGAAAGTGGAGATTATGCATATTTTAATGAGAAAGGTGAAAGCGTGAGAAAAGGGTTATTACGAACACCTATTGATGGTGCACGTATTTCCTCAGGATATGGAAACCGGAGACATCCTGTTTTAGGATACACAAAACAACATAAAGGTGTGGATTTTGCCGCTCCTGCTGGTACGCCTATTATGGCTTCAGGTGATGGTGTTATCGAAAAAGCTGGCCCATGGGCAAGCTATGGAAATTACATTCGTATCCGGCATAATAGCGAATTTTCAACTGCTTATGCGCACTTAAGCCGATTTGCGAAAGGAATTAGTCCTGGAAAACGCGTTAAGCAAGCGCAAATTATTGGGTACGTTGGAGCAACCGGGCGTACAACTGGTCCTCACCTCCATTATGAGCTCTTACGTCATAATGTTCAGATTAATCCCTCAAGCATCAAAATGTTACCTACCGGCAAATTGATAGGACAAGAACTGAAAAACTTTATGATGCATAAAGAGGAAATTGATCAACAATATAAAACTCTTTATGAGAAGCGATCAACACTGGAGAATAAAGCGCCTGGACAAAGAACCTCCCCTATTACGGCACCCAACTCGTAACTCTTATAAAAAAGTTATTAGTGAAAAAAGGTTAAGATTTATTAATCCTAGAATTACAAGAGTCTTCTTCAACTTTTCTTTGAATACTAAAGAATATTAAAACTTATGCACAAGCCTTGTTGTATACTTTTATGTGTCAACACATTTTTTTTATCATAAGAAAAAAATTTACTTGATTTAAAAAGAAACTTAAGGTTTCCAACCTTTTTTTGATTTGCATAAAATTTAAGCAACTTAATGCTAGCTGAAGTCCTTTCAAGGAATTTTGCCTTTATACTACGCTTTATCCACAGACTTATTCACAATTTTTGGGGATGAAAATATTGCTTGGTATGGGATGACTTTAAGGTTCATTTTTGTAACTTTTATATTAACCAAATATTATTTGGGCGTTGAGAGGTCAATCTTTTGATTGACATTAGGGTGATCTATTACACAATGGTCCTATGACACATTCTCCTGCTTTTCATACTTCTTTAGAGCAAGGTATTTCTACCATTGCAACGCATGCCAGGACATTAACGTCTTCTCCCGGTGTTTACCGCATGATTAATCAACAAGAAGAAGTTTTATATGTTGGGAAAGCCAAAAACTTAAAGAAAAGAGTCCTTAGCTATATACAAGCATACCGCCTTCCCAATCGTTTACAACGTATGGTGGCTGAAACCCACACAATGGAATTTATTACAACACACACAGAAGTTGAGGCTCTACTTCTTGAAGCCAATTTGATTAAGCGCCTTAAACCTCGCTATAATATTCTATTGAAGGATAATAAGTTTTTTTCATATATCTTATTGACAGATCATGCATGGCCTCGCCTCACAAAACATCGAGGTGCTAAAACACTTTCCGGTATTTATTATGGCCCCTTTGCCTCTACTTATGCTGTAAATCAAACACTCACCACAATGTATCGAATTTTTAAGCTGCGTTCATGTAGTGATAGTTTTTTTGCAAGCCGAAAAAGGCCGTGCTTACAATACCATATTAAGAGATGTACTGCTCCATGTACCCGCTACATTAATGCCCCTGACTATAAAGAATATGTTAATCAAACCAAGGCATTTCTTGAAGGAAAATCGCACGAACTTCAACAAAACCTAAGTCAACGTATGCATGAAGCCAGTGAACACCAAGATTATGAAAAAGCCGCTCTCTACCGAGATCAAATTCGCGCCCTGACCCAGATTCAAGCCCAACAAAATATTAATACGGCGTTGAAAGAAGATACAGACGTTATTGCGATTGCTTCTCATGGCGAAACAACCTGTATTCAAATTTTCTTTTTTCGGCATGGCAGTAATTTTGGCAGTCATAGTTTTTTTCCTGAACACATAAAAGATTTATCGGTTGAGGAGATATTGACCAGCTTTTTAACACTTTTTTATCAAGACACACTTCCTCCTCAAGAAATTCTTTTAAGCCATCCTTTAAATGAACAGTCCCTCGTTGAAGAAGCTCTCTCAATAACAGCACAACGAAAAGTAAATATTAGTATCCCAAAACGGGGACAATGCGTAAGAATTTTGAGGCAAGCCATTGAAAATGCTGAAGAAGCGCTCGCACGTTATCTTTCAACAAATCGATCACAGTTGAAAATATTAAACGAAGTAGCTGACGTTTTTGGGCTTACGGAGATGCCTCAACGCATTGAAGTCTATGATAATAGCCATATCCAGGGAACCAATGCAATTGGAGCGATGATCGTTGCAGGCCCTCAAGGTTTTGATAAAGCAAGCTATCGCAAATTTACAATCAAACTAGACGAGAAAGGCGCCCCTAATCCCGGAGATGATTACGGTATGATGAGAGAAGTCATTCAAAGACGTTTTTCAGGTTCTTTATCTCAAGAGCAATCTCGCAATCCATTTCCACACCTTCTTCTGATTGATGGAGGAATAGGTCACCTTAATGCTGTTTATGAAACACTTGAAGATATTGGGCTTTCCATCCCTGTGGTAGCCATTGCAAAAGGGTCAGAAAGAAATGCTGGAAAAGAGACTTTTTATCAACCTGGTCGTGCTCCCTTCTCACTGGAGAAATATAAAACCATCCTTTTCTATCTCCAACAATTGCGCGATGAAGCCCATCGTTTTGCAATTACATTTCATCGACAAAAAAGAGCGAAAATGATTGAACGTTCTATGCTTGATGATATTGTTGGGATTGGGGCACATCGCAAAAAGTCTTTACTGCGTCATTTTGGTTCAACGCGTGAGGTTGCTCGTGCTGGTATTGAGGATTTGCAATCTGTAAAAGGAATTAGTGCAAGTTTAGCTCAAAAAATATATGATTATTTTCATTAAAGAATGTAAATGAATTCAAAGCATAAGTTTAAAGAAGGAGAAATAAGTAAGTGTTAGCAGGTTTACCAAATTATTTAACGCTCTTTCGTATTGCTCTTATTCCTGTCGTCGCTGCATTATTTTATTTAAACTCAGATCTAGGCTATTGGATTGCAAGCTTCTTTTTTGTGATTGCCTGCATTACAGATTACTTAGATGGCTACTATGCACGTACGTTAAGACAAACAACGCAATTAGGTCAATTTTTAGATCCTATGGCCGATAAATTATTAATCGCTTCAACCCTATTGCTCTTAGTTGGATTTGACCGCATTAAGGGAATTTCACTTATTCCAGCCATTATTATTTTATGTCGCGAGCTTCTTGTCTCTGGCCTTAGAGAATTCTTAGCTGAGACAAAGATGTCCATGCCCGTGACTCCATTGGCGAAGTGGAAAACAGCCCTTCAAATGACCTCTCTCACAATTCTTATCGCAGCTACCCCCATCACAAATTTCTTATATCTCCATGCTCTAGGAATATTTGGATTATGGGTTTCTGCCGTTTTAACCTTAATGACAGGCTATGATTACTGTCGGTTTGGTTTAAGACATATATCTAATGAGCATCGCGTAAATTTTTCTACCTCTTCACAATAAGTGTTAGCCCACAGGACAAAGATAGTGGCTGCTTTTCTCCCAAAAATCAGGACAACATCTCCATCTTCTAGCAGCTCATTTCACAATCTTTTCTCTCTCATTCAAAGAAAACCTACCAGGACTTCAAGAAAAGAATTCGTACTTAGCATTCAACACTTGATTCAATACCAAGCCTAATGCTATATACCTATATTCCTTTTGGTGAGGGCGCTTAGCTCAGCGGGAGAGCGCTACGTTGACATCGTAGAGGTCACTGGTTCAATCCCAGTAGCGCCCACCATTTATAATTCTTTTCATTATTAATTATCTAAAATATAAGCATTTTCTTTAAAATATAGTTGGTTTCAGCTTTAACAATTAAGGAAGGATGATCGAAATTACTTTCATTATAGAGGTTAAAATATTTAGATTTAATATGCATCATTCTGGCAGAGGACTGCCTCCTCTTACTTTTGCCTTAAAGAATCTTACACAACTTGATCTCTTAAACTAAAAGTATCCTAGTAATATAAATGATCCAAAGAGATCTAAATTTAATCATGCTTTAGAATTGGCAACACAACTTAAAGAACTATCTATTCCTGAGAGGGTAACTTTGGATCAATTAGATTCGTTAAAGTTTTATCTAAGTTTTAATTAAGATCAGTTGGTAGTAATTATGTATAATGTCCCATAAGGAAAACTTCCAGTTAATCATGGGATTCCCCTTCTTAAAATTTTCTAGTTTAAATTATTTTTCTTCCTCTACTTTCTCAGAAGAGACGCATAGTTGAATATAATTTTTAGGTAATTAAATTTTTAATTTAAAAAAGTAGGCAAGATATGCTTTCAACCCCAAATGAAACTAAGTTTTTACTAGCGTTATTTAAAAATCCTTATGAGGCAGAAAGTGCTTATAATGAGTTATTGAATAAGGGTTACAAACAAGAGGATATCACTCTTATCATGTCTAATAATACCCATGAGACTCATTTCACGAAGAACCATAATATTGAAAATAAAGTGGTTGCTAAATCTTTTCAACAGATCAGTGCTGGTGGTGCTATTGGTGGAGCCGTAGGCGTTATCGCAGCAGCTCTCATTACAATAGGCGCTACAGCGGTTCCTGGTTTAGGCATTACAATCGTTGGTTCGCTTGCAGCAATATTTGCTGGCATAGGCGCAGGAGCAGCTACAGGCAGTTTAGTAGGAGCATTAATCGGCACAGGAATATCTAATGAAGATGCAAATAAGTATGAACAAGGTATTAAAGAAGGTGGAATTGTAATAGGGATCACACCTCCGACTACTCAAGAATACGAAGAATTAAAAAATAGTTGGGCTCAATCTCATGCATTATCTAACATTAAGTAGAAAGGAAATTCCTAAACTCATTTTTAAAAATGTTTTCTTTACCTCCTTTATAGTTTAAAAGTGCATTAGAGAAAACTTAGCTTAATTAATAAACCCTCAGTTAAGAATAAAATAAAGCATCTAAAATTTCTCAATTTTCTCATAATGGAATTCTTGCTCAAATACTGGCCATGTAAAGTTAAAACTTGTACCATGCTTTACGTCACTTTTTATTTCAATATTTGAATTAAGCTTCTCAAGAATCTTCTTTACAATTGTAAGGCCTAAACCAAACCCCTGTTCTTTGGTATTTTTATTAAAGCTTTGGAAAGGTTCAAAAATCTTACCTTGAAGCGTTTTAGGAATACCAGGCCCATCGTCTTGAACTTCAACAAGTATTGAATCTTCTTGACTTGTAATATTCAACATTATTTTTATATATTTTGAATTAGTATGATGTTTAACTGCGTTTCCAATCAAATTATATAAAACCTCTGTCAATAAATGCTTATAGGTTCTATAGGAATCTCTATTTGTGTTTAAAGTAATATTAACATTATTTTCTAAAAGTAATCTATTTTTAATCTCTGTAAGCAGATGAGGTAGGTGGATAATGGATGGCTCTTCAACGAAATCGCTCATAAATAATTTTAAAACTTTCTGAGTTGTATCATAAATTTGCTTAACTGCATTCTTAAGCATAGATAAATATTTGAATGTATCAGTTGATAAATTGCTTTCTTTATCCTCTGTAATCCATTCTGAGGAATGTTTTATAATTCTTAATGAAGACTGAATGTCATGCGATAAAATATGAAAGAGCGTTGCTAAATCTTGGTTTTTTATACTAAGCTCTTTGTTAAGAGCTCTTATTTTTTTTCTTTTCTCAATAAGCCTTGTAATATCTCGAAATATCCCTCGGCTATATAAAACTTTACCATCTTTATCCTTAACGGCTTTAATACTTAAAGAAACGTAACACTTATTTCCCCATTTATTTACTAAAATAAGTTCCATATCATTTACACTCCCTGTACGATCGTATAACTCTATCATCCTTAATCTATCTTCATAGCAATCTTGGTGATATATATGAGCTACAGACTCCATATTTAGAAGTTCTTCTTTAGTATACCCAAGTTTATCAGAACAGGCTTGGTTGCATTCTATAATTTTCTGTGAAATGCGATCGACACATATAAACATATCAGGAGCATTATCATAAAATTCTTTATAAAAATCACTTCTGGAAATATAATAATTCAATTAGTGGTCTTTCTCCTTATATTTTAAATGTATACTCTTGGCTTAAATCAAGTAATTCAAAATTTTTTAATAATTATAAGAATTGCTTTGTATTGACTTTTAATAACTCGGAAATAAAGAAAAAGCAATAGTAGGTATTTAGCTATAAATTTTTCTTTAAGTTTAAAATAGGATGAAATTGAGAGAGCATAAGAAGTTAATATTATAATTTAAATTTATAGGATTTAGTAAGAATCTAAATAGGTAGGGAAGTGTACTTTAAGTCGTTAACTTAAAGCTGATAAGTTACCTAGAACGATCGTTATCTCTATCATGGGCTTTCCATGCGATTTTCAACCTTTACTGGCAATTTTTTTAGCTTGTTCTTTAGGCATGAAGCAAATCCTTGCTTACCATATTGTGTATCATGGGAATGGCGTGTACTCTTTTTATCTTTTGCCATAATTATTACCTCTAAATGTTGTTTAGCAAAATTGCTTTAGTCATCCTAGACATCTTAAAATTAAGCTATT
Organism: Candidatus Paracaedimonas acanthamoebae; assembly: GCA_000743035.1. Classification (GTDB taxonomy): domain Bacteria; phylum Pseudomonadota; class Alphaproteobacteria; order Caedimonadales; family Caedimonadaceae; genus Paracaedimonas; species Paracaedimonas acanthamoebae. The sequence goes on along the minus strand of CP008936.1, from coordinate 685,174 downwards.
GAAATCTTTGAGTTAAAGTCGATAATTTGTTATGATTTTAAACTTTATGAATTTTCATAAAAATAATATTACTTTTCAAGTATTTAAGTTATAAATATTTATTCTTGGTTAAAAACTTCTAATAATTCACATCGTAAAGTAACTAGCGATCATCCTATTGTCTATTAAATAAAACTTAAATTTAGGAAATAATAAGATGATAGCAAGAAGAGAAAGAAAGCATACTATAAGCACAAAAACTTTAAAAAATTATGATAGGTATGATTCAGGAATGCCTGCACAGTTTTTAATTAAGCATTCTAATAGCCTCAAATATTTATATAAAAAGTTCAAAAATATATCTCATTAAAAAATTTAAAAGAGGTTTTTTTCAATAATCATATTATAAATATTGATGTTTATTAATATATTATTATAACGCCGTGTGCAAGTTTTATTGGATGCCGTAGATGAGGTTGCACGCTCTATGAGAGAAGATAAGTTCTAGGTTGCCCTTTTACTTATTGGAAGCGCAGTATCTCCTGCAACATTATGAATTCTTTGACCTTCATAAATCGTGCTATTGATCATCTCGTAATCAATTTTTTTGCAATTCGAGCTGAAGTTATTATAATAATTATCATTAAGTATCAACAAATTAAAATAATTTTCAAATAGAAATGCAAAAAAGTTGGGTAGTGTCTTGTATTTTGATCCTTGAGTTCTTAGATATATGAATGACACAAATATCAACTAAAAGCTGAAGATGTTTTTTGGAAAAATGATATAAAAGTATTTAAGGAGAACTAGTATGAATTTTATTAGAAAATCTTTATGGGCGCTGTTTGCCTTTCTGGCGTTAGGCTGCCAGACAACCCAGGCAACGGAAAATGAAGAGGGCGAAAAATGCTACGTCTCGCAGCTTCCAGCAGAACTAACTCATGGCATTCTAGAAGAATCTGTTATGTTAGATAGGCTACAAAACAAGAGTTTCGAGGAGGTTTGTAAAAACTTATCACTTGTTTGTAAAGATTGGCACGCAACCATCAAAGAGAATGCGAAAAGATGGGTTTGCGAATATTTTAATATAGGAGAGAAAAATAAGGATGATTTTTGGCGCTTTTTTAAAGACACACTCATTTATAAGCCTAATCCCGATAACGATGTGGGACGAATTAACTTATTCATTTCGGCATTGCCGAACCCTCTCGAAGGGACGTTTAACCTATCAAACTGTGACGATGCGGGAAGATATCTGAGCATCAACACAGGGTACCGCAAGGGGAAGAAAGAAGAGAATGCCATTAAGGTCGAGATATGGGTTGCCCCAAGGTTTTTGATTGAAAGGGAACTCAGCACCACGGCGGCGCACTTCCAGCCAATCATGGATAACTGGAAACAGGAACAGGCACCAGTTGGGTTGTTCTGGACATGGGGGGGGGGTTGGGCTGCTGATGATCATGATATGGATTATTTGACGACGGAGAATACGGATAATTTATCTAAAATTGATTTATATGAAAATTGGAAAAAAAGTGCGCCGTCGGGGTTGCGGGGGAGGTGGTATTCTGGTGGTGTGTCGCGGACGCGGGCGCATGGAAAATTTCATGTTTCGTTTGTGAACTGAAATAAAGCTTAGCCAACAACTGCCGAGCCCGTGGCGGGCGCGGCGAAACCCTGAATGAAACATGAAAACATGCAGGGCAGGAAATTTTGCACGGATGTTGCAAACTCCCCGATTGTGGCTATACCGAATCTCAGCCAGCTTTTCCATAGGTCGAAGCGCCTCCGCATCGCCGCAAGGGAGTCCGGTGATCGTGCAGCCAAAGCCAAGAGATTCTGGAGCACACCTTCCAGGTATGCATTGGTGGGAGCTGCCTCGTTAACCAAATATTCCGATATGTCGCGCGGTGCAGCTATCTTTGGCGTGTGCCGACAGCGGCGTGGCGTGTGGTTGTGACCGGATTGCGGGGTCTCGTAAAGAGCGGTGGCGCGTTCGTGGAAACGCCGGATTGTTTCTTTTGAGGGCAAGATTTTTTGATAATCCATGTAATAGGCCAAAAAATTAAAGCCTCGGCTGATCTTGCCAATATATGTCTTTAGGGGATGCAACTGAAACTTTAAGTCCCTCATGACTTCATGGGTACGCTTGACGACCTTACGCAAGGCGGACTTGCTTTTGGTCAGCACGCACCAGTCATCCATGTAGCGTTGGTAAAAAACGCCCTTGATTTTCCCCATGGCTTTATCAAGGAGAATCAAGGCGACTGCGCCCAATAATGGGGACAACGGGCTGCCCTTTGGAATGCCTTTTGTATCATAATCATAGAAGGTTCCTCCACAGGTTTCGGTTCGCTGGCAAGCTTTACGAACCAAGGTTAAAAGGATGGGGTGGGTGACGTAAGACCCGATAATTTCCATTAGGACGCTAAAATCGATTGAGCTGTAATAACTTTTAACATCGGAACGCATAACATATTGATATTCGTGTAAAGCTTCATAAGTTTGCCGGACCGCCTTTTTAAGTCCGCCATGGTTTTTGACGTGGCAGCAGGACTTAGGGATGTATTTTGCCATCCGCCGCCCCAGGGATTGAGAGATAAGCTTGAGGGCAACCATGTCGCATGAAGACCATAGGGAAATGGTCGCATCCTCAAATTCCAGGCGGTCGATCAACCCCAAACTGGTACGATCCGTCATTAAGTTGGGCAAGCATTTCCGCTTTCATCGTGTTCCAGTCCCGGCGGAAGTTCCAGATGTCGGAGTTGGGGGAATAGTCACGCCGGAGCTTGCTGATCCATTGATAGGCGCTGGCAAGGTCATCCATGGTAAAGAGCGGGGGGGGAGGTAAGATAATGCATTGAGCGCCTATAGGCTATTAACAGAAGCATTTTCCGTTTGTAACCAGAAAAAACAGGACAAATGGGTGTTAAGCTGTTGAAGGGTCATGGATCCCTTGTTTATAAGAATATGTGAAAACACCCTATAAACAAAGGAGGAACCCATGATCCTTGAGATGTATATTACAACAGTTTTTTGCCTTGTCGATGATTTTCTTCGGGATGAATTAGGAGGAGCGTCAATCCGTACCCGTGGAGAAGCTCCCCAACTCACAGATGCCGAGGTCATAACCATGGAACTCGTAGGGGAGCATCTGGGCTTGGGAAGCGACAAGAGAATCTGGGAATATTTCAAGTGGCATTGACAGGACTGGTTTCCAAAGCTTGGGAGCCGGACAAGCTTTATCCGCCAATGCGCGAACACATGGTATCTGAAAGGGAGGATCCAAAAGAAGCTTGTCAGTCTCCTTTACCCTGCCCAAGATGATTTGTTTATTTTTGATGGCTTCCCTATACCGACTTGCCACATCAAAAGGGCATGGAGAAAAAGGAACCCTTTCAGGGGGATAGGATCTGTGGGCTATTGCGCCGCCAAGGATGAAAAATATTTTGGCTTCAAAGGCCATCTGTTGATGAGTTCCCATGGCGTCCCCCTTTCTTTTACAATGGCGGCGGCCAATATTGACGAGAGGGATGTTTTGCCAGAACTGGTGGAAGGGTTGAAGGGCCTCCTTGTAGCAGACAAGGGCCTTATCAGGCCAGAGCTTAAAGGGTTTTTAACGAGATTGGGTTTATCCCTTGAAACGCCCTTAAGGGACAACATGAAGGAGACACGACCTTCGTGGTTCATCAAAAAAATCAAATCGGTCAGGAGGAAGGTAGAGACAGTGATAGGGCAATTTGTGGAACGGTTTAATATTCAGAAAATCAGGGCTAAGGACTTGTGGCATTTAACGGCCAAGGTAGTTCGGAAAATCTTGGCCCATACTATGGCATTCTTTGTTAATTTAAGCCAAAACCCGAACAAACCGTTACAATTACAGGCCATCATTAAGCCTTAAAACTTGCACACTGCGTTATTATAATAAATTTATTCATTATATTTAAGGATATCTATTTTAATAATATTAAAAATTAGCATTAAAAACTTCAACCATATTTCTCTTTCCAACTCTTTTTCAGTTGTTTATATTGAAAATCAGTTTCAGCTTTTTTCCATTTTTTATAAAAAATTCGAGCACTTTTAGCCTTTGATAAGTTAGATAAACCTAAAGGAAGTTCTTTTCCTGTTAGTTTATCGTATTTTCTTCCTGTATTATGATTCACATATCTTCGAGCTCTTGTATAGCCCATCTGTAAAAATTTTCGAGCCATATCTGCTCCAACAAATTCTTCTTTTTTTAGATATTCTTTGAATAATTCAAAAATTTTAATGCTACTTATTTGAGCAATTTCTGGTGTCCTAAACCTCCACAATGGAAGTATTTCTGATTTAAAAGGCTCACAAATCAGCACTCCTTGCTCACCCTTCCCCACACGATATTCTTCTGGATGTAATCTATAATCAACCCCATAACGCCAAGGGTAAGTATTTTTGATTATATCCCATTTTTTATTCTTTTCTTGCTTTGACGAAGGTTTATAGGTTTTTGTCTTCCCCATTATTACTCCCTAAAATCTTTTATCTTATAAATTTAGATTTATTAAGGATAAACATTATCAAAACAAGCCCTCTGATTAATTATCAGAATATCCTCCAAAGCTACAATATAGCTTTATGTCTAATTTCTTTTTAATTTAGGGGATATCTTTTTGAGCTCCTTAATATACTATATATTAAAAACTCTTAAGCTTATTGGAGTAAAATTTAAAAATTAAGCGTATTTCTCTTTAAAAAAGAAGAAATACCCTAAACCTTGTACTTTGTTTTAAAATTAAATTTTACTGTAATTTGAGCAGAATTACTCTAACCTTAGCGAGAATTCATTGCTGTATATATCTTTTCTTGACGATACCCTTGAAAAGGAAGACAAGGTGTCCCCTCGTTTTCAATAATATAGCAGACACGCTGAGCAGCTTCTTTACTAAAGCCAATTAAACGAGCCCTGTAAGGATTTCCTTGTTTACGGTTTGCCCTCGTAATAGAAACTTGGCCTTCAATATCTTCGGGAAGTTTTGCGAGTAGACGAGCCGCCGTCATATGCGCTTGGTTTGCATCTTTGAAAGATCCGATTTGAACACCCCACTCTCCCCGATTTTCCTCTTTTGTCTTTTTTTTGTGTGGGCTTATATCAATTGTATTTTTGAAAGGCTTATTTGCATAGCGAGCACTCATCCCCTGGACAGATTGTGAGAAACTAGCACGTTTTACCTGAGGTAATTCGTCAGGAGAAAATTTGTCCGTTTGTTGCGTTTCTTGTTGCAAAGAATCCTCTGAAGTCATCCGTGGGTTAGGTAACTCATGAAGATCGCTTTGTTCAATATATTCAGTATCCAAACGCCGTTTTTTGAATCTAGAAAATCCCTTATTTGTTAAAGAAATAACGCGCTGATCACGCCACCTTGAAGTCTCACCTCCCATGACCACGGTGATAAGCCTATTCCCATTACGAATAGTTGAAGTTGAAATATTAAAACCAGAAGCACAAATGAACCCTGTCTTCCCACCATCTAAACCTTCAACTTTCCCTAAGAGCTTATTATGGTTTGCATGAACAACGCCATTATAGGTAAAGCTTCTTTGCCCAAAAAAACGCTTGTAATAGTTAGGAAAATCACGAATGACAATCTGTAAAAGCTTTGCCATATCAGCTGCTGTTGTAATTTGTTGTTTATTGGGGACACCTGAAGCATTTTTAAAGAGCGTACTCTTAAGCCCAAGTTGACGAACTCTTCTGGTCATTTGCTGAGCAAAAGCGGCCTCAGAACCAGATAGATGTTCAGCAACAGCAACAGCAACGTCGTTTGCTGATTTCGTCACAAGCGCAAGAATTGCATCTTTAACAGAAATTGTTGATCCAACAGGTATTCCTAATTTCGTTGGAATTTGACGTGCTGCATGAGCAGAGATTTTGAGCTTTGTATCAAGCTTAACTCTTCCTTGGTTCAGGGCTTCAAATATCATGTACAGAGTTGCTATCTTTGTTAAGGAGGCAGGATGGACACGCCCATGTGCGTTTTCCGCATGAAAAACTTGTCCTGTCTGGGCATCCATAACATAAGCGGCATATTTGGCAGCTGTTAGAGGTTTATTTGCTAAAAAGAATAGTGAAAAAAGGATTGTTAAAAATGTTTGTGCTACCCACCGCATTCTCATAAATAACTAACCTTTATTTTTCTAACAACCTACCATCAAGAATTAATTTTTAATTAAAATTTAAAGAACGTCAAGCAAAAGCTTGCTTACCTTCTTTATAAATTTTATCTTATGAAAGATGTTATTTTGAAAGAGTTACGTGGAGCGCGAGAATTGCAGCAATACTTATCGTAATAATATAAAAAGCAGGGGCTATAGCCCAGTTGGTTAAATGCCAAAGCGAGAGACAAATTGCTGGGGTTGAACGACCAAATAACTCAGACCCAAGCGCATATCCCACTCCTGTCAACAGATAAGCTTCTCGGCCTTTAAATGCTTGAGTAAACCAAGCATGCAATGGAGCAGAAAAGCCAAGCCCACAAAGAACAATCCACACCCGCATTAATCCAATACTCAATACATTGCCAAAAGGGATGATTGCAAAGAGTGGAATGGCTGTAGTAGCAAGAAGTAAAGCCATAAGCGTCATCTGTCTTCGGATACCCATAATATCAGAGAGCTTTCCAAATAATGGCAAAAGACACATATCTAAAGCCAACAATACTGTATTAAATCCTAATGTTTCGCTAAGAGTTAATCCTGTTACTTGGACAATAAAGACATTCATAAAGACAAAAGGGATTGCATACGTCACATAACTTAGGCTTGAAACAGCGATAATTCTTAATAAATCTTTTTTACGTTCTATTAATGTTATGACTACTTTTAAAGAATGGAGAGTAGTAAATTTTCCTTCAAAAATATTTTGATTGATTTGATACCTGAGATAAAGACCAGCAAGCCCAGTTAAAAAGCTTAAGAAGAATGGAAATCTCCAATATAAATCAGAATTATTTGAGAAGGAAACTAGAGTTGCCGCTAGGGAAGCCAAAAGAATCCCTGCGACTGTTGAGCTTTGATAAATCCCATTTGCCTGGCCTTGAACTATAATCGGGACATTCTTTAACATAAGCAAAGGAGCCACGGTTGATTCACCAGCAGCAAAAAAACCTTGTCCTGCCCTTAGAAATACAAGAATTAACGGCGCAAACAGACCAATCTTATCATAAGAAGGAAGAATCCCCATTGCCCCAGTTGTTAAAGCAACACCCCATAATGAAAGGATAAAAGCTTGCCTCCCACCTTTCTCACCACTAAATTTTCCAAAAAATAAGGCTCCCAATGGGCGAGTCAGGATTGAAGCAGATATGAGGCTATATGCATAAATCAGAGCCACTACAGGATCATTATTAGGAAAAAAAAGAGGAGCGATGTAAGGCGCTAAAAAACCATATAAAGCTGTATCATAATGATCAAGACTATTGCCAACAACAGTCGATAAAAATACTTTATTTTTTAAAAATGATGATTGTGCAGTTGATTTGAATTTCATTTCACTCTCCCTTCGCAGGCATTATCCTGAACAGGTTATAAGGGTTTTTCTCAGCAAACTTTATTGAAGCTTGCACCCCTGGTGTTGATGCTTTGTATAATTTATTTAATCTAAAAACAATTTAAATTTATATTTGCAAGAAAAATTGAATATAAGGTATTCTCAACTAAACCACTCTACATTCTCCCAATTACCTAGATTTTCTTTCTTTTTTATTCTTGTCTCAATATTTCCAACATGTAACTCAAGCTTGCGCCCGTTAGGGTCAAGGAAGTAAAGAGAGTCTCCTTCAGATTTATTTTCTTTCCAAATGACGGCTCCAGAAACCTTAATTTGTTCTGCAACATTTCCAAAGTGTTCTTGGCTAACATTGAAGGCTATGTGAGTATACTCCCGCAAAGGTACAACTCTTGTTTTAGGATCAAGAAATAAACAAAACCATAAAGCTCTAACCTCAAAGTAAGCACCTTCTGCCACACTTTACGTGTGGTTTAAATCCTAACACGTCTTTATAAAAAGAAAAGGATACTTCTAAATCTTTAACGGACAAGTTAATGTGATTTAGTCGTGTAATCATTGCGTTTTCATCAAAACCAATGTCATCCATTCATCAATTGGATAACGGTCTATTTCTTTGAAAGAAAAGGTTTGATAAGCTTCCCTGACAGCCTCAGCTTGTGTTGCAAGAAGTCCAGATAAAATAACTATCCCACCTTTATTTACATATTGATACATCTCTGGTGCCAATTGAATCAGAGGATCTGCAAGGATATTGGCAGTCACAAGATCGTAAGGTGCTTTACTTTTAAGAGTCTCAGATTGAAACCCTCCTGATAAGTAACAAGTTACTTTAGGACTGAGGTCATTTTCAACAACATTAAAAGTTGCTTTCTCAACGGCTTCTATATCGCAATCAGACATGACCACATTTATGTTGAATAAACGAGCTATTGCCATTCCAAGGATGCCCGTCCCACAACCTAGATCCAAAGGATTAAGGGGCGCATACTCTTCTTGTTTAAGTTTTTCTAATGCTAAAAGACATCCTTGAGTTGTGGCATGCTGCCCAGTGCCAAAAGCAGTCGCTGCATCGATTTTAAAAGAAATTTTGTCTTGTGGAATAGACCCTTCATGGTGAGATCCGTAAACATAAAAATCCCCAATTGTCAGTGGTGGAAATGCCTTGCGATTTTCTGAGAGCCAATCAATCTCTGGCACCAATGACAAACTTAAATAGGGTGCCTCTATCCCTTGTTTTTCTGCTTCTTCTTTAAAGAGATAGTTTAAGACTTGTAAATTTGGGCTAAAATCAAATAAGGCTTCTATATTCCATTGATCTGGGTTCCCCTTTTGCTCAAAAGTAGATACGCCAATGTGTTCCTCTCCTAAAATCTCTTCAAATAAGGAAATGTGCGTTTTATGACAGTAGAATTCAAGTTTATAAAGCATTTCTTACTTCTCATTAAATCTATTTACGAACAACGAAAGAAGCCATGACCTTCTTGGGACCAGTATGTTCAAAATGAACATCTAACTTATCACCACTGATTTCTGTGACGCGTCCATAACCAAATTTAATATGGAAAACGCGGTCTCCTAAAGAAAATAGCGATGTAGTGGTTTTTAGCGCCAATTGGTCGTAAAGAAGACCTGAATGAGGACGTTCTTGTAGAGCAACAGTTTCTTCCCACACCCCCCTTCTACGACCAAAAATTCCTGGTTGATTGATAAACTCTACATGTTCACGTGCAAGCTCATCAATGAAGCGAGAAGGCATTGAACTTTGCCATTCGCCTGGAAGGCGCCGATTTACTGCAAAAGTAATAATTGCACGTTTTTTTGCCCGAGTGAGTCCCACATAAGCTAAGCGCCTTTCTTCTTCTAGGCCACCTTCACCAGCTTCCGTCAATGCCCGCGGGTTAGGAAAAACCCCCTCCTCCCATCCAGCTAAAAAGACAGTATTAAATTCTAGCCCTTTAGCCGCATGAAGTGTCATAAGGCTCACCATATCGCCTTGGGAGATTACACTATTTTCCATAATTAGGCTAACATGTTCTAGGAAAGAAGCTATGTTTTCAAATTGTCCCACAGCCGCAGCGAGCTCTTTTAAGTTTTCAAGACGCCCTGGTGCATCAGGAGATTTGTCCTCAAGCCACATTGCTGTATACCCTGATTCATCAAGGATAATACCTGTTAATTCTTTAGGAGGAACTTTCTCTAACATGCTGCGCCATCGATCAAAATCCAATAGAAGAGAATTTAAAGCTGCTTTAGCCTGTCCTCTCAGCTCGTCTGTTTCTAGAAGAATACGTGTGGCTTCAACTAAAGAAATGAGATTTATTCTAGCATATGCATGTAAGGTTTGTAGGGTTGAATTTCCTATCCCTCTTCTAGGCGTATTAATAATACGCTCAAAAGCAAGGCTATCATTCGGCTGCATCACCACACGCAAATAGGCAAGCGCATCACGTATTTCTTGGCGCTCATAAAAACGTGGCCCTCCAATGACACGGTACGGAACCCCTAATGTAATAAGCCGATCCTCAAACTCGCGCATTTGAAAACTAGCACGGACAAGAATTGCCATAGAGGATAAGGTCTCACCTTTTCGATGAAAATTTTCGATTTCTTCCCCTACAAAACGAGCCTCTTCTTCGCCATCCCAAACTCCTCGGACCTGAACAGGATCTCCCACATCCCGTTGTGTACGAAGTGTTTTTCCTAAACGACTACTATTATGAGCAATGAGAGTCGAAGCAACCCCTAAAATTTGGGGAGTAGAACGATAATTCTCTTCAAGACGGATAATCTTAGCACCAGGAAAATCCTCTTCAAACTTTAAGATATTTCCTATCTCAGCACCACGCCAACCGTAGATTGATTGATCATCATCTCCGACACAGCAGAGATTGTTTTGATTCCCCATAGCTAAAAGTCGAAGCCATAAATATTGAACAATATTAGTATCTTGATACTCATCCACAAGGATATATTTGAACTGATCTTGATATGTTTTAAGAATACTCGGATGCGTTGTGAATAGAGTGACCGCCAAAAGCAGCAAATCGCCAAAATCTACCGCATTCAGGATTTGAAGACGCTGTTGATAGTCTTTATAAATTTTGAGTGTATTCTCATCCCCTACATAGCCGGATTTGCTCATTTGAGCAGCTGTTACTTTTTCAGGCAACAATCCCCTATCTTTCCAACGTCCGATACAACCTAACACCTGCCGAGGTGGATAACGCTTGTCATCTAGCTCCTCAGCTTTCAACAGCTGTTTAATCAAGCGAAGCTGATCATCTGTATCTAAAATTGTAAAATTAGATTTAAGACCAATAAGTTCAGAGTGATGGCGAAGAATACGAACACACAAAGAATGAAATGTTCCTAACCATAAACCCTCAGCTGAGTGCCCTATAAGACGGCTAATACGCTCTTTCATTTCTTGAGATGCTTTATTTGTAAAGGTCACAGCAAGCACTTGAGAAGGCCAAGCATAGCGATGCAATAAAATATGAGCAATTCGCGTCGTTAACACGCGCGTTTTTCCTGTTCCAGCGCCAGCTAAAACCAACACTGGCCCATCTATGGTTTCAACAGCAATGCGTTGCGCCTCATTAAGGTCATCGAGATGCTGCTCGTTCATATCTTCTCCTTGAAACTCCTGGAAAGAAGCTTGTAATCCTTTATTTGAAATCATTTAAGCACTTTAACGATAATAAAAATGATGTGACACACTTTCTCATAGCATACCTTGTTTATACATCCAAATAGCTTTAACCAATTTGATAAATTTAAAGAGTAATTTTTAAATTTCTAGTTATACTAGATATAGAAGAGTTGTGCAGCAGGCCCTATTAACTTATTTCTAAAATCCAACGAGCAACATTTTCGGAAACATTTATTATAGGCACGTTAGTTGTATCTAGAAGCTTTATATTTGCAAGAAAATTCCAATTATCCAATTGATCTCATTGAGTAAAACCCAAACCATCCCAACATTCACCCTTGATTACATGTTGCACTCCATTGAGGATCAAATAAATGCATTCAAATCCAAGCAGCCTAATTAAGCATGTGCTGATCTACTCCGTAGGTATTACGCTTCTTTAGCCTTAAGATCCGCTTATAGTCAAACACGTCCAGCAAACAGAATTTAACTCTGTCAATATATTTTGCAGCAGGACGAGATAGAACCTCGCCTAAAACTACTTGCCCTAGTAAACAAGTTGTGTTTCTTTCTTGCAGAATTTTTTGCAACCACTGTTCTGTCGATTTTTGGCGCCATCTCTTATCTGGATCCTTAGGCACACCTATGTCATCAAAATCATATAAAGAAAAAAAAGCGCCTAATATTTCTCTTAAAGAAGGTATATAGATGTTTTTCTGCTTCCACTTGCCCCTGAAACGATATGGATTTTTTCCATGATACTACTCTTTTTAAACCACCAATGACCTTCTAATATGTCTATTTAAGAGTTTTTTAAAATAGTTTAAATTCTTCTCCTGCATCAACTTACTGAACTACTTTATAGTTACGCAAAATTTAACTCATTCAAAAAGCACTTTTTTTATATTGTATTAAATAGCTTTTTAGAGCTTCTCTTAACTCATGAGAAGGTATTTGATTCAAATGATTGAGTTCTTCAGGGGTTAAAGAAGTATCCTTAAGAACTTCTTTGCTTAAAAAGGGGACAGAGTCCTTCTTATAAAGAACCTGTTTAAGTTTAAGTCGAGTAACAGCTTGGTAGCCAAAGTAACTATTTATTTTATCTATAATTAAAGGAGCCCCATACTCAATTAAAAGACCCGCAGATATTTCTACATTCAGGTAAAGTGTCCCGTCTATCTTTTTCTCTTTGGGAAAAACTAATTTTTCAGGGATGCATTTTTCGCTCATTTCCTGTCCAACAATTTTACCCCATTCCAGCAGAATTTTAGCCTGAATAAATCCTTTCTTCTCAAAACTTGCTTTGACAAGTTTTGGTAAAAGTTTAGCAATAAATTGAACCGAAGGAATTCTTGCCTGTTTCATCACTGAAACATAGCAGATCGGCTGATATTTACAATAGCTGGCCCTAATAAAATAATGAGCAAACATGGAAAACTGAAAAGCGCCAAAGGCAAAGCTAATAAAACAGGAAGACGAGCAGCCTTTGCTTCTATTTCTAAAATTTTATGTTTTGTAAATTCTTGTGAGAGAACAGTAAGCGTATTGCCAATAGAAGCCCCCTGCTCTTCAGCTTGAATGATACTCGAGATAAGGATATGAACCAAGGGAATATCAACACGGCGCGCTAAGTTACGAAAAGCAATATGACGATCAGGGATAAGATCCAGCTCAATCGAGACTTGAGTAAGCTCTTTGCATAAGTCAGGGTTAATTGTCGCAATTTCTTCTGCTATTTTTTCTAAAGCCCCGTCAATTGTTAAACCTGCACGCACACAAATTCCTAAAAGATCGACAACAAAAGTCAAATGTTTCTTGATCCTCACATAACGTCTCGCAATAGTATAATCGAGTAAATATTCAAAAAAACGTATGCAGATAAATAGAAATAACATGAAAATAGCCAGTTTAATTATCCAGCTTTGCTCATGTATTTTTGGAACTGAGAAAATTAAAAAGAAATATAATGATGTTCCTATAACAAAGCCGCTGGCATTAGAAATAATGTATATAAGGAAACCATTCTCAGAGCTCCAGCCAGCTTGCTCTAAGCGCAACTTATAACCATCAATTGTTCCATGTAGCCTGGTTCTTAATACCAAGATAAAACTTGCGTCCGAAATTTTTTGAGACTTTATTGTCTTGCCAATCGATACGTTGCCGTTTTCTTGAGTTTTAGAAAACATTTCAAAATTTTTTACTTTTTGAATCCGATCTTTTACATCTTCTGATGCTGCCATTTTAGTGAGAAAATGAACTAAAGTAATAAGAAGGATAGCTATTATAAGGATAAAATTAAAATTATTGCTTATCAGATCCACAAACATTTCAATTTAAACCTCAAATTTTATGATTTTCTTAACAGATATAACAGTCGCAGCCACAAGCCCAAATACTAAAATTAGAAGCTTTTTCCCTAAAGGATCATGAAGAAAAAACTCTAAATAGCTAGAATTTGTTCTCATTACAATAGCCCAGACAACAAAAGGAATAGATGTAAGAATAACGGCACTTCCTTTACTTTCTGCTGAAAATACTTTTATTTTCATTCTGATTTCTTTTGTTTTATGTAACATCGTCACGATATTTTCTAAAACTTCATATAATCCTCCCCCTGATCTCCGTTGAATAATAAGTGCGCTGGCGAAAAAAAAGAAATCAGGGACATTAATTCTGTGAGCTGCAGAATGGATAACTTTTTCAAAAGGAATACCAAAATCTAATTCATGTACCATACGAATAAACTCTTCTTTTAATGGTGGTTTTGTTTCTCGTATAACAACAGGGAAAGTTTTTTCAATAGTACTACCAGCTTTAATACCTCTCGCAATAATATCTACAGCATGCGCGAGTTCATTAATGATTTTTGTTCTTTGCCTTGAAACCATATATTCTATAAATATATAAAATAAAAAAAGATGACCTATGAAACTTCCAATAATTGCAAGAAAGATATTGAGAGATATGAAAAATTTCACAGCAAGAAAAGTGATGCACCATGTCAGTAAGAAAATGGTTATTAATATTCGCATCTCTAGCTTGAGTCCGCTTTGGTGAAGCCACAAATTAAACTGTTCTGCTTTTTTAGGATTCCGTAAAAGATATTGTTTTAATTTCTTCTCTATAAGAGTTTGCTTTGTAGATACTTTTTTAAAACCCTCTTGGCTCAAAAAAGAGATATCTCTCCCTTCTAAAACTTTATTAATACGAGATTGTAAATTAGATTTTTTTTCAAGGAGTTGGTTAATACTATACGCCAATCCTAGAATAATGAAAAATAAAATTAAACTTGTATAAAAAAAGATATTTTGACTCATGATGAGACCAATTTTAAGAAGTTATTTAAAGCATTGCCCGCACCATGGTTTTCTATTTTTTCGCATAGCATTTTTGGTAAATCTTGAAATTCAAAATTCCCTTTAATTTTTCCTTTTTCTTCTGTTACATTATTAAATAGAAAGATATCCTGAATATTAATCTTATTATCTTCAAGCCCTGTAACACTACTTATTTGTGTGACTCGCCGCACACCATCTTTCATACGTGCGACATGCACTATTAAATCAATAGCATCAGCAATATAGCTTTTCACAACTTGATTAGGAAAGTCATGACCCGCCATAAGCAGCATATTTTCTATTCGATGAAGAGCCTCTCTTGTATTATTAGAGTGCAGAGTTGACATTGAACCATTATGTCCGGTGTTCATAGCTTGCAACATGTCAAATGCCTCCGCTCCCCGACACTCGCCAATAACAAGGCGATCTGGCCTCATTCGTAAAGCATTTTTTAGAAGATCGCTAATTGTAACTAGACCGGCTCCCTCCATGTTTGAAGGTCTGCTCTCTAATCTTACAACATGAGGTAATAATAATTTTAATTCTGCTGAGTCTTCAATTGAGATGACTCTTTCTGAAGGATCTATAAGCCCAGATAATGCATTTAACAAAGTTGTCTTTCCAGCTCCAGTTCCACCTGAAATAATAATATTGAGACGAGCCTCTGCTGCTACTTTCAAGAATTCAGCCATCTTTAAAGAAAGACTATTATACTGAACTAAATCCTTTAATTTTATATTTTGTTGTTGAAATTTACGGATAGATATGGATGCTCCTCCTAAAGAAACAGGAGGAATAATAATATTGACACGGCTGCCATCTTGTAAGCGTGCATCAACCATGGGACTCAGTTCGTCAATACGGCGCCCGACTTGACTTGCAATTCTTTGCGCAATCTGCAAAACATGTTTTTCATCTCGAAAAGAAATATCTGTCTTAAAGAGCTTTCCAAATCTTTCAACAAAAACAAGGTTATAAGAGTTTATAAGAATATCATTTATTGTTGAATCTTTAAGCAAAATTTCAAGAGGTCCTAATCCGACCATATCATCCATAATATCATTAATGATATCTTGAAGTTCTTTTCGACTTACTTGTGCTTGATGTTCCTCTGAATATTCTAATACATAATGCTCAATTTCATGCCTTAATTCTGAGCTCGGCATTTTTGCCGCCGCAACTAAATCAATATGCTTGATAATGCGGTCAAAAACTTTTTCTTTAAAAACAAAAACATTTTGGGATTGATTAACCACTTTTGTCTTATAATGGTTATTTTCTTGAGAACTATGAAACCCTTGTTTTGTTCCTTTCTCCTGACCCGTAAGGTCCGAGCTTAATATGGGAGCCTTTTGGGACGTTGTATCAACTAATTCTGGTATGTCTTTACGCCCAAATCTTGACATTATTCCCTCTTTTATTCCTCTACAATTAGAAAATATAACAATAGGCTTAAGAAAAACTTAAAATTTTAAACTTTTAAGATAATTTAATACCCCTGAAAACTCTTTAGATTTTATTTCTTTTCCTAATAGACGATTTACTATTGCCAAAACCCCCGTACAAGCCGAACCTTTCGCTTTATTAACGAGAGGAGTACCATCTCTTAAAGCTTCCAAAGGATTGAGAGGATCAAAAGCTATTTCAAGTGTAACTTTGTGTTGCAGGGCTTCTTCAAACATTTCACGGGTTAATTCTCCGGCTTTATACTGACCTAGTTTGTTTGCAACAATAATGATTTCCTGATCCGGAACAAGGCGATCTTTACAAAGCTCTAAGAACCTTGATGTTTCTTTGAGCCCTATAAGAGAATAATCTGTCGTTACGACGACAATATTTGATCTTTGCAAAAGAAATGTATTTGAAGGTGTCAAGAAATTTCTTGGTAAATCTACGAAAACAAAGTGGACGTTTGATAGCAATTCTTGAGTTATTGATTCAATAGCTTCCAAGCTGAGGTTTGGCTGATCTTGTAAGGATGTTTGAGAACTTAAAATCATAAGATTTTGCCCGACATGTGTCATTGATCTATTGATTAGAGTTTCATCGATACGCTCTGGAGTCTCAAAAAGCTTTTGTAGCCCTATCGAGGACTCTAGATTAAAAAAGTGAGGAATAATTCCTAACTGAATATCTAAATCAACAATAGCAACTTTTTTACTTTCCTTCTCAGCAAGCGCCCATGCGCTATTCGCGACCAAAGTTGATACACCAGTTCCACCGTGTGAACCAATAAATGTCACTAACTTACCAGATTTATTAAATCTTCCAGGTTGAGATACCTTTTTTTCTTCAAAAAGGATATGCTCTAGTGTTTTAAAAATGTGCATTGAGGTCAGTGGCTTAACAAGATAATCTTTAATTCCCAAACGCATTAAATCTCTAAAAAGTCCAACTTCATTACGATTGCCAACCGTAATAACTTCAACACCAGGCTCACAAGCTTCTGCTAACTTCATCATATCAGTCATTGGAAGCTTTGACTCACTAATATCAATCAATAGGATATCTGGTGATTGGTTGCTTTTAAGATGTTTTAGACACTCTTCTATGCCTCCTTTTTTGACCTCAAGAGTGATACCTAAATTATTCAAGGATGTCGCTTGAACTGCTTCGATTGAAGTATCATCAGATAAAAAACATAGTAAAGAATTCAAATTATTGTCCTTAGTCACGTTAAAACCTCATTTTCTCCTCTATCTCCCCTTGCCGACCTTCTCAATTTTTATTGTTTTCATTTTATCAGTCTGGTACCGCTCAATACTCATACTACTATATTGACCATCAGTACTTTCTAAATTCTTACCAACTATCAAATCTTTTGGATCAACAATCATTCGCGCTAAATTAGATTGCGTTGTGCAGCCAAAATTTTCTTCTCCTTCGGGGGCAACATGACCATCCATCACTTGATCCCATCCAGGACATTGAATAGCATGGCGATCATACCACTCTAGTTCAATAGCTATCATATCAGGTTCCCATTTTAACTGGGCGTTGGGCGCATTAATTTTATCAAAGATTTGGATTGAAGAACTTGGAACACCTAATCGATTAAGAACTCGAATTAAATGATTTATACGAGCCTTTGTTTGAGCATTTTCTCGCATTGTCTTCAAGTGATGACCTATAATGTTTACTCGAATATCCTGTGCTTTCTGAGCTTGTTTAACCTTAACTTTGAGATCAAAAACCTCTTTCGTGGTGAGCTTAACTCTCTGTTTTGATTTATAGTGAATTAACTGAGAAACCGTTTTTTTCTTTACTAAAGGCTGTTCAGGACGTACGTAATTTATGTCGCGCTCAAGATAACACCCAGGTAATATAGTAGAAGACGCTAATAGTAGGGCTGCTAATTGTTTAAACATTTTATTCCTCTTACTCTACATTAAAACCAGCAACACCAAAGAGCCGATAATCAGGCGCTTCTTCAATAACTTGATCTGGTGTTACATTTTTACGATTCAACCTTTTCATAAAAAGTGTTTCTAGGTTAGATGCATGTTTTACCCCATCTGTCGGTAATTTAAGTGCTTTAGGATCTGAGTTAGGTTCCACAATATAAGGCGTCACAATGATCACAAGCTCACTTTGTTCCCGTTGAAAATCAGTTGATCTGAAAAGAGCCCCCAAAACGGGGATATCACCAAATCCTGGAAGCTGAGAATAAGTATTTGCTGTATTAGCTGTAATAAGACCAGCAATTGCTAAGCTTTGACCACTACCAAGCTCGACCGAAGTTTCGGCTCTTCTTGTTTTTATAGCAGGAACACGAACAGGAATTGACGAATTCCCAACCGGTATAGCAAGTGCATTGCTATCGTCTAATTCACTTACTTCTGGACGAACACGCAAATTAATCAAGTTTGATGAAAGAACAGTGGGAGTAAAAGCAAGACTGATACCAAACTGTTTAAACTCAATAGTAATATTGGTATCTTGAGGCACTGGGAAAGGAAATTCACCACCTGCAAGAAAGCTCGCTGTTTCACCTGAGACAGCGATTAAGTTTGGTTCTGCCAAAATTGTACCAAGCCCTTCTTGATCCAAGGCATCAATCAAGGCACTAAAATTACTGACTCCATCATTAAATGCCGCTCCCATGCTTCCTAATTGGGGAATTCCATTATGACGTTGGAAAGTACCCCCTACGATAGGGGCACGACCTGTCATCAAACCATACGTAAAATGAGCAGGAGAATTAACAACAGATGACCAGTTAATATTTAATTTATTGAGTGTAGACCTTCTAACTTCTGCAATTTTCACTTTTAATAAAACTTGGGTTTTAGTTCCAATCTGAAGGTTGTTGATCACATTATCCTTTGAACCAATATGTTTTGCTGCAACATCGACAATCTTCTTTGCCGTCGCTGGTGTCGATACTTTTCCATTTAAAACCACACCGCCTGGTGTTGAAATTGTTTGTATATCTTCATAAGGATAAAGCGCTTTCAAGGTTTGATTAAGTTGAGTTAGATTATGCGTGACTTTCAAGTGAAGTTGCAAAATAAGCTTACCATCTTTATTTGTTGCAAATACAGTTGTCACGCCAGGTTTATTGCCAAAAACATAAGCTACTTTAGGATTATTGAGCTGAACATCAGCAATTTCAGGATTTGCAACAAAGATTTCAGCAACTTGATCTTCAAGATGAACTGTTTCTGCAACATTTTGCTCAATTGTCATTTCTTTCATTGCATATGCATCATTTACAATAAATATTAAACCAAGAGCATAAATAAAGAGCCTTATTTTAGTCTTAATCAAGTTATACATCTTCCATCCCTTTATTAAATTCATCTCTGCTATTCTTTTAAAGTGATTTGTGATTTATCTTTTCCACGAATCATAGTCACAACTTTTATTTTATTATCTTCTGATACTTGTTCCACTTTTACAGGAGAGGTTTTTACTTCTGTTGTTTCATTAAAAGCGCTTCGCAAACTGATGACAATATTTCCACCTCGTATTGAAGCAGCGAGGTCTTCTGCTTGATCTGCAGTCACTTCTAAAGTCATTGTTTTAGGTTGCTCAGACTTATTTTCCTCAAGTTTTTGTAAAGAACGATCAACAGCAAGAATCCGGACACCTTTAATGATTGTTTGCCCAAAATACCCTTCACCGGTTTCCTGAGCTCTTTTTGGAATCACAACGTCAATAATATCCCCAGGCGCTAAAAAGCTTGGAGCATTTGCGACCTTTGAAAAAGGTATGGTAACACCTCTCATGCCTGTGCGAATAATTGCGGATAGGATACTTTTCCCTTGAAGTGTAACCACATTTGAAAGCTTAACTGGCTCATTTGCTAAAATTGTAAACCTTACAGTAGCGCCGTTTATAGACTTTAATTCTTCTGTCTTGTCTTTCGTGATATAATGAGGGCTTAAAGCTTTAGAAGGCCACTCTTTCCAAACAAGTTTTTCAATTGAAATAACCATGCCTGGAAGTAATTCAGCGGGAGCAGTCAAGACAAGAACCGTATCGGTTTGGGCTTTCTTTTCAGCAGATTTATCATTTTTGTTAAAAAAACTTTGTAATAATACAGACAATAAAACAGCAAGAACTAAGGACCCTAGAACGAGTAATATACTTTTAGATCTCATTTTTAAGCCCCCCAAATCTTTATGTAGGTTATGACTAAACATCCCCCACATATTGCGATACCATAAGGAAGGATTACCTTTTTGCTTTCTGTTGAGCGACTATTTTTAAAAGGTAAGCCTTGATAACGTTTATAAAACGTCCATAGAAGGCTATCTTGAAGAAATTTAGTTAAAAATATGTTTATTTTTAAACGAATTTTATCTATTTCATCGGATAATGAGAGATAGAAGATACCTAATAGGCCACCACAAACACTTATTGCTAGGATAAATACAAGGAAATTTGAACTTTCTACCCACAAAACAGATGCAGTTAAAAGTTTTGCATCTCCTGGCCCAAAGATTCGAACAGCGTAGAGTAAAAAACCCACCCCTAATGTTCCTGAAGCAAAAAGAAGAGCTTCTGTAATTTTTTCAACAGGATAAAAAATGGTACTCCCTATAAAGAAGAACAATACAATGAGAATACAAATAATATTGGGTATACGATAAAAAAGAAAATCAAATATGGCAGCACAACATGCTAACAGACTAAAGATAATATAAAATGTTTGCACTTCAATCAGCTCCTCACAACTTACAAAACTTTTAATTAACGTTGACTTAAATTGTGATTAACCATATCCTTAAATTTGTTAAATTTTTGTTAATTCAATAAATTATATGAATAGTAAAATTTGTTTATAAAAAGAACGTATTGTTAACTTATTGTAACAAATGAAGGCTAAATAAATGAAGCTTAAGATCACAAATTTTATACCCGTATTATTGGCTTCAGTATTTATATGTAGCTGTGCAGACCAAGAAGAAATTTACGCCGATAGCTCTTCGGCTTCTTTATTAAGAATTGCAGAATCAATGCAAAAGTTTCAGGATTTTGCAACTGCAAAAAAACTCTACCAACAAATTTTAGATGCCTCTCCTCATCATGTCGGGGCACGGCTTGGCCTTGCTGCTATCCTTACTGAAGAAGGAAAAAGAGATGAAGCTATACAATTACTTGAGGAAACCTCAACACTTCATCCTCAACATCTTCCCGTATTAAAAGCACTTGGAAAAGCTTATATTGCAGCAAATAAAGGTGATAAATGTGAAATTATTTATAAAAAAATGTATGGAATGCAACCTGAAGATGCCCTTATTCTCAACGGCTTGGGAATTTGCTCAGACCTTAAAAGCCAACATACTCAAGCACAAATGTGGTATACAAAAGCGCTTGAAATAGATCATCACAATATCAACATTCAATCCAATTTAGGTTTATCCTTGGCTTTGGATGGAAAAATTGAAGAAGGTATTAATTATCTTACCAAGTTAAGCCAACATCCTAAAGCAACCCCGAATGTCAAACATAATCTTGCTGTTGCCTATGCTCTGGCAGGCGATAACCAGAAAGCAAATCAGTATTTTAAATATGGCCTTGATCAAGAATCCATTCAAAGAAATATTAACTTTTTATCATCTCTTAATAGTCAAGAAGCCTCTACTTTAACCATTAAGTCATCTAAGCTTGAATCTCGAGAAATTTCAAAAACCTCAACAAAAAAATTTAAAAATAAGAAAAAGACTCACAATAAAAAGCTTACAGACTCTTCTAAAACAGGACCGAGTCTCCCTCAAAAAAATCCTGAAAATTCTTCAGCCCAACCAAAAACTCCTGCGACAAATAAACACCTTAATCCACCGTCAAAAGAATCATTACTTAACAATAATGATCTTCTTCACGGTTTCTCCGATTTGACTGAAGAACGTATATAATTGTTGTGAGTTTTCAGCTTGGAAAGCCCATTCATCTTTGCTGGCACATTGTTTATAAATATTTTTTGCTTGAGAATCAGAAACTTGAAAGGTTACCGTGAAAATTTGAATCCCTGTCGCTTTAATCTTGGTGCACAGATCTAATAAGCGACTATCTATCTTGCCTCTTGTTTGTGAAATCGTCGTGGTTCCAAGAAGACCATCCTGAAGACGACCATAAGCTGTTGGATCCCCTGTCGGTTGGTATCCACTTTCATCAAACCAGTTATTTTCGCCATCGGTCATGATCAACAAATATTTTGATACTTTATCATAAGGTTGTGGATTAATATTTCCCCACAACCCACTCCATTTGGGTGAGATCGTATTCCACCCCCACACAAGCCCTAGATTACCAAAGGTTCCACCCCCATAAACGGGCGTGAATGTGCTGATTTTAGCTTTTAGAGTATCACGATTATTCGTCAAGGGCATGATTGCAGGACCACAACTTCTATTAGGGCCAATCTTAACATTCGTAATAGGTGTTTTTACTGTTACCGATCCGGCAGGTTGTTCTATCCAATCATTATCACTTTTATTAGAACCATATTTTTTATAAGTCGATTCAGCAAAGTAGACAGGCCATTTACGACTTGAACTAGGAGCATCGTCTTTATCCATTACGCTCCCCGTATCAACAGCTTTCACACATCCTTCCCAAGGAACGTTTTTAGGAAATTTGCTTAAGGTTGATGGATCTAAAAGCCATGACGTACGCTGAGAGCCTATATTTACGGTTGCCACATAAGGAACGATCGAGACTGCCATATTTTCTTTAGTATTATTAGGGCCATAGATAACATCGATAAGGTTTCGAGCTGCTGAGATAAGCCCCCCAATTTTATTATTCGAAGCCATCGATCCTGTCACATCTAAGACAAGAGCTAATTCTAACCCTTCAAATGATCGTTGAACTTGCGAAAATGCCTTAACACGTAGGGACAGAATATCGGCAAATTTTCCAATTATGGTTGGCATTGAACCTGAAACTGAAACGCTAACAAATTTTTGATCACTTGAAATAGTCACTTGAGGTGTGACGAATACGTCTTGTGTACCATTCGGAAAATTGGCGTAAAATACTTTTTGTGCATTTTCTTGCGCATCGGCAACATTGTAGCGTGCCCCTGCAAGCGCTGCGGCATCTGCGGCATACGCTAATTGAGTATTAATATAAGAGGCACGTGAGACTTCGATAGCGATTGCAGCAAGAATGATAAAAGGAATAAGGAGAAAAGCAAATATCACATAAACAGCTCCTTCTTCATTTTCTCTTATTTCTTGTATATTCTTTCTAATCTCTTTCATCATTATTACCCATTTTTTGGTGATCACTCATCTTTTAAAGAAGTCATACTTCCGACTCTAGGAACAAAAACAGACACATGATAAAGTGTCTTATTCGGGAAAAAACCTTTAAAAATCATTGGTTGATATTGGTAAAAGACTTCCGTAATGACCACGGCTTGATCATCCAGAACCGTAAGATTATTAGGCATATTTACTGGACGAGCGCCAACGGCTCCTAATCGGCTCGTTGCCCCATTCATGTTAACCTGCCAAGAAATAATCATCTTACTGGGATCCGTTGTGAAACCGTCATTGCGTACCTGAGAAACGACAATGCTTCCACCCGGATTAAAGTCAAAAGGCTTTAAAAACGATCGTGCCGTATTTAAAATCCCTGTGATTTCACTTCTTTTAATATCTTCTCTGGTAATAGCATCCCCTAAGGAACCTGCTGTTCGCATTAACTTATTGTTTAACAAGGTAAACATGACCAACTCAAATACGCCTGCACACAGCACAAATATCAGAGGGAAAATAACCGCAAATTCAATCAAGACATTTCCTCTATTTTTTCGAAAAAAATTAATTAAAAGTTGCACTTCACCCTCTTTAATTTTCAAAACCTTCGTTCATTACTGGCGTTTGGGCCTTTAAAACAAGCAAGTTCGAAGCCCCAAAAATAGGAATCGTGGTATCCCAAGTATATTGGACTTGATATTTAACAGCTTGATTCCCTCTTCCCGAACCATTTTCCCCAGAAGTATTGGCATCCAAAGCTTGAAAATTTGGATAAGCATTTATCATAATCGTGAGATTGCTTGGGTTTATAAGGCCTCCACTATAATCTCTGGCAACTGTTTGAATGCGGCTGCGAATTTCGTCATCGCGCGCGCCTGATCCTTGACCAGCAATTCCGTAACGAGCCGCTTCACGAATAGAGGCTTCTAAAGCATTATCAATAATTAATGCCGCACTCAGCTGAATGAGTGCAAAGATAAAAAAAATAAAAAGCGGCGCTATGAGGGCAAATTCAACAATTGATGCCCCTTCTTCTTGACGCAATTGATAGAAAAACGCGCGGAGTGGTTTACTAAATTTTTTCCTCATTATGAGGAACCTCACCTGATTAATAGATATCATTTTTATTGTAGAAGGATTGTATTAAGGATCAGTTAAGTTGATTAAGTCTAATTTTTAGATAAAGGTAAAACTTATTTATTTAAGAGCCTATGTGAAAAAGCTTTGCGTATGCTTATTTTCCAAATTCAGGATTAAATTCAGCCATATGTATGTTTCTTTGAGAGGGTAAGCTGCCTCAAGCAGTTCTTCGAAGAAAAGCAAAAGATAGTATGGATAAAAATATGGTAAGTATTACAGTGGAGCCCGCCACTGTCGCAAGGCCCGCCGTGAAGGCTTCACTTTCTTGTTCTTGGAGATATGCACCTTTAGTTCCCCCCAATCAGGAAGCTTCTGCCATGACGACCGAAAACGAATTCTTAGCCCGTTCGATAATAGAACTCTCAATGTCGCCATTAATAAGGCGACCTGTCAAAATTTTCTGATAGACAGCTGTTCCTAGCGTACCAAAAAGGGCTATGCCCAGCCCCATGCCGAGTTCAGTTGCTGTCTCTGCTGCCGCACCAGCTGAAGCACTCTTGCCTTCAGGAGCCGAGGAAATCACGATGTCAGTGGCGAGTGCGTCAAAAGGACCACAACCAAAATATACTATGACAAGACCGGCTACCACCCACACTGGACCTAGGTGAACGCCAAGTGCTATCGTAACAAGACCTACTGACATCACAAGAAACCCTGCTCCAATAATCGCTCCACTACTTCTTGCTTTTCTTGAAAGAATGGGAGATATAAGCGCCCCGATAATTAGCCCAAGAGATGCCGGCGTAATTAATGTGCCCGCTGCAACAGCACTTAATCTGTAAGTAAGCTGAAGATACTGCGGCACAAAAAGGGTTAAGCCGCCGACAATGGCCGGCCCTAATAAAAGTACCGTCAAGGCGGTCGCTAACGCCGAATTGGATAGGATCATGTTAAGATCCAGGAGAGGATTGCTCGCTTTAAGTTGGCGCACAACGAACACTCCTCCGACGAGCAATCCCCACGCTAAACCTAACACAGCACTAAACTTTGTTTCAGCGCTGACAAGTTCTTTAAGTCCATGAACAAAAGGAAGTATAGCAGCAAGAAAAAGTATGCTACTAAGCCAATCGTACTGTTTTTGCCCCTCATGCTTGAGATTCTTTGGAAAAACCATCGGACCAGCCATTAGCAGAGGAAGCATGACAGGAACGGCCAAGAGAAAAATTGCACCCCATCCAAAAAACTCCAGTAAAGCTCCACCAATTATTGGCCCAAGAGCGAATCCTGCCATGAATGCAGAAGTCCATATTGAAATCGCTAGTCTCCGCTGTTGCGGACTTTGGAATAGTTCACTTATCAATCCGAGGGTCGCAGGCATAAGTATTGCACCAGCAATACCAAGTGCAGCCCTTACGATGATCAGCGTAGAGGCCGTCGGTGCCATGGACGCTATTGCCGAAAGTACGACAAAAGCAACAGCACCAATTAGTAAGACGCAGTGGTTTCCCCATCGATCACTCATTCCGCCCATCGGTATCAGGAATCCAGCGATCATTAGGGGATAGATGTCTAGAATCCACAACTCTTCTACCGCTGTGGTGCCAAAAGAGGCGGCAATGTGAGGTAAGGCCACGTATAACGCACTCATATCAAGAGTGAGCACTGCAGTTGGAAAACAAAGCAGGAGAAGTGCTAGCCAAGTGTGTGGCACATCCGAAGTAATTGGTTGATCCGATTTTATTGACATTACAAGCTCTCCTAATCGATTCGTTCTAGCATTGTACCTTTCGTAAGTTACAATTAAAATCCAATTGTATTACTGATTGTACGTTACTCAAAACTAGACATGATCACATTTTTGGGGATACAAATTTCCAAAAAGCATTAATTAACGGTAGAATGCTTATGGGTGAAAAAATCGTGGTATAGGCAAACAAGTATATCAGTATGATAAATGATCTTACTACAATAAAGCGGACATAAAGAACCGAACAACCTTCTTGAATATCTTAAGCGCAAGTTCAAGAGTTTCGTTAGGCGGTCTAACCTCGTCTAAAACCTTTATTCTTCTCTTAACTAATAAGAGCATTTTTTATTGAAAATAAACCCTTTTTTTATCAAATTTTCTTGAAAAAAGTAACATACTGTGTTATTCTATAAAGGTAAACGTAAATCATCATAAGTATTTGAATTCTTTTCCTTATACGAGCGCTTGAAGGAAGATTATAAACAGAATAAATAAAGGAGATACAGAAGTGCCAATAACATAAATTTAGGGTCTTTTCCCTTGAACAGTAAATAATTATAAAAACAATTTAATAATGGAGGCTTTTATGTCTGTCCACGGATGGATTATTATTGATAAACCGCTTAACATGACATCAACCGATGTTGTGCGCACAATTAAACGAAAATTCCCCAAAACAAAAGTGGGGCATGCTGGAACGTTAGATCCTTTAGCAACAGGCATTCTGCCTATTGCTTTAGGAGAAGCAACAAAAACAATCCCTTATCTCTCAGAGCAAAAGAAAACATACCGTTTTGAGGTGACTTGGGGTGAGCAAACAACCACAGATGATGCGGAAGGTGATACCATGCTGACCTCATGTTATCGCCCCTCTGAAGAAGAAATAATCGCGATCTTGCCGCAATTTACCGGTCAAATTAGCCAAGCTCCGCCGCGATTTTCTGCCATCAAAATCGGAGGGAAAAGGGCTTATAATTTAGCCCGCAGTGGTGAAGATTTTTCACTTCCTCCTCGCCCAGCTCAAATTTACTCTTTGAGGCTGCTTGAGGTTAAATCTTCTGATATTGCGCAATTTGAAGTGGAATGCCGAAAAGGAACCTATGTGCGAAGCCTTGCACGCGATATGGCAAAATCCCTAGGAACATATGGGTTTGCGAGCATGATTGATCGAACGGCTGTCGGCTCTTTTTATAAAGATACAGCTTTATCGTATGAAACGCTTGCAATTTGTGATGAAAAGATTCTAAAAAGAGACCATGTGCAAAATCTCATTGCAGGGCTGGACGACATCCCGGCTGTAATGATTAACGAACAGGAAGTTGAGAAAGTTCGTTGTGGTCAAGAACTCCACACCTCTCTTTCACTTTCTGGCGAGCTTTGTCTTCTTTGCCTTCATACCGCAGAGAACCCCATTGCGATTGCACATATAAAGGGCGTAAGGATTCTGCCCAAACGCGTATTTGTATTAAATTAACGAAAGAAAGGAATGCACGATGTCGTTACAAAATGAACAAAAGCAACAAATCATTAAAGACTTCGCAACTGCTACAAATGATACAGGATCTCCTGAAGTACAAGTTGCTCTTTTAACAACCCGGATTAAAGAATTAAGTAAGCACCTTGAATCCCACGTCAAAGACCACCATTCACGTCGTGGACTTTTAATCATGGTCAACCGTCGCCGCCGGCTGCTTGATTACCTAAAAAGAAGTAATTTTGAAAGATATGAAACGATTATTAAGCGCCTTGGATTGCGCCGTTAAAAAATGCCTCTATAAGGCTTCAGAAAGGAATAAATAAAAGTATGTTTACAATTCACCGCCAAGAACTGGATTGGGGAGGGCGTCAGCTTGTTCTCGAGACAGGAAAAATTGCTCGTCAAGCAGATGGAGCTGTCGTTGCAACTTATGGCGAGACAAGTGTTCTTTGTACTGTCGTCGGTGCTAAGGATGTCTCAAAGGAACAACATTTTTTTCCTTTGACCGTTCATTACCAAGAAAAAGCTTTTGCAGCAGGTAAAATTCCTGGCGGTTTTTTTAAACGTGAAGGCAAACCAAGCGAGAAAGAAGTTTTAACCTCAAGACTGATTGATCGCCCTATTCGCCCTCTCTTTCCTGAAGGCTTTTATAATGAAGTACAAATTATTTGTACGCTCTTAAGCCATGATCTTGAGAATGATCCCGATATAGTGGCTATTATCGGTGCGTCTGCAGCTTTAGCCATCTCAGGCTTGCCTGTGCACCAAATTTTAGCTGCTGCTAAGGTTGGTTATAAAGATGGGTCATTCATCTTAAACCCCACCTATGCAGACCTCGAAGGATCCGCTCTTGAGCTTGTCGTAGCTGGAACTGAAGAAGGTGTCCTTATGGTTGAATCTGAAGCTCATGAGCTTTCTGAAAAAACCATGCTTGATGCTGTTATGTTTGGTCATAGTGAATTTCAAAAGGTTGTTAACACTATCCAAAAGCTTAAGAAAGATGCTGGAAAGCCTGAATGGAAGACCGTTGATCATAGTGTGATGGAAAAAGCAGTTTTTACCCAAATTAAAAATTTTGCTAAAAATGATCTACGGAAGGCGTATCAAGAGACAAAGAAGCAAATCCGTTACGCCGGAATTGAAAGCGTTCGTCACGCTACATTTGAAGCTCTGAGTGCGGATGCACATCCTGAAGATGTTTTAAATGCGCAGTTTAAGAAACTTGAAGAAGAGATTGTCCGCGGCGATATCTTAGAACAAGGCCGTCGTATTGATGGAAGAGATCTAAAAACTGTCCGCTCTATT
The DNA here is from genome assembly GCA_000743035.1 of Candidatus Paracaedimonas acanthamoebae. Lineage (GTDB taxonomy): Bacteria > Pseudomonadota > Alphaproteobacteria > Caedimonadales > Caedimonadaceae > Paracaedimonas > Paracaedimonas acanthamoebae. Next base: position 656,333 of record CP008936.1, on the reverse strand, counting down.
GAAGTTGAGGTTGGTCTTCTCCCAAGAGCTCATGGAAGTGCTCTTTTCACCCGAGGTGAAACACAAGCGCTTGTCGTAACGACGCTTGGCACTGCACAAGATGAACAAATCATTGATGCCCTTGAAGGTGAAAGTCGTCAAAGATTCATGTTGCATTATAATTTTCCTCCTTATTCAGTTGGCGAAGCAGGACGCGTTTCTTCTCCAGGACGCCGTGAAATTGGACATGGGAAGCTTGCATGGCGTTCTATAAACCCGCTTCTTCCGTCAAAAGATCAATTTCCTTATACTCTTCGCGTTGTCTCTGAAATTACAGAGTCCAATGGTTCTTCTTCAATGGCAACAGTTTGTGGAAGCTCTCTTGCTTTAATGGATGCAGGTGTTCCTCTTAATCAACCTGTTGCAGGTATTGCGATGGGGCTTATAAAAGAAAAAGATAAGTTTGCTGTTTTGACAGACATTTTAGGTGATGAAGATCACTTAGGAGATATGGACTTTAAAGTTGCAGGAACATCTCGTGGCATCACTGCACTTCAAATGGACCTAAAAATCACCAGCATTACTGAAGACATTATGAAAGTTGCGCTTGAGCAAGCTCATGAAGGACGTCTTCATATCCTTAAAGAAATGGAAAAAGCAATTAATCAATCCAGGACATCAGTTAAAGACAATGCACCTCGGATTGTCAGTATCCAAATTAATAAAGAGCGCATTCGTGACCTTATTGGACCAGGTGGCAAGGTCATTCGAGAGATTTGTGAAACGACAGGAACTAAGATTGATATTGCTGAAGATGGAAAGGTTGATATTTCAAGCTCCAATCAAGCTAATATTGAAGCCGCTATTGAAAGAATAAAAGCTGTGGCTGGCGACCCTGAAGTTGGCGCAATTTATAAAGCTTCTGTCGTTAAAATCATGGATTTTGGTGCTTTCGTTGAATATTATGGCGAGCGTCAAGGCCTTGTTCATGTGAGTCAATTGGCAGCAACAAGAGTTGAGAAAGTTGACGATGTCGTTAAAGTTGGCGATACTGTTTATGTTAAGCTATTAGGCTTTGATGATCGTGGTAAAGCTAAACTAAGCATGAAAGTTGTTGAACAAGAGTCTGGTCAAGAAATTGAAGGCTAGTTAGAAGATTTATAAAAAATAGAGTATAACCTAAGTTAACTTTGAGAGAAATTAGTGAAGTCCCTTAATCCTATTCTTATGTCTGGTCAAGAAGTTCTTCCTCTTATTGAGGGAGGGAAAGGGATTTCTGTTTCCAATGGTGAAAGTTCAGGTGCCTGGGCTGCTGCAGGCGGTGTTGGTACTTTTTCAGGTGTTAATGCCGATGCCTACGATGAAAATGGAGATTTGATCCCAGTTGTTTATCATGGGAAAACAAGGCGCGAACGACATCATGAACTTGTTGCTTACGCCATAAAAGGTGGCATTGCACAGGCAAAGATTGCGCATGAGATGCGAAATGGACAAGGCCGTCTTCATATGAATGTCTTATGGGAGATGGCTGCTTGTGAAGAAATCTTGCATGGCGTTCTTGAAGGCACCCAAGGCCTTATTCATGGCGTGACATGTGGTGCTGGGATGCCTTATAAAGTCGCTGAAATTTCAGCACGTTATAATATATTTTATTATCCAATTGTCTCCTCTGCACGTGCCTTTAATGCTTTATGGAAAAGAGCTTATCACAAATTCCCCGACAAACTCGGAGCGGTTGTTTACGAAGATCCTTGGCTTGCTGGAGGGCATAACGGTTTAAGTAATAGTGAAGACCCAACCCATCCCCAACCTCCTTATGAGCGTGTTCTTGCTTTAAGGAAACAAATGGTTGAATTTGGCCTCAATAATATACCCATTATTATGGCCGGCGGCGTATGGTTCTTAAGGGAATGGGAAGATTGGATTGATAATCCTGACCTTGGTCCTATTGCCTTTCAATTTGGAACAAGGCCCCTTCTTACCCAAGAAAGTCCAATTTCATCGGAATGGAAACAGAAGCTTTTGACCTTAAAGCAAGGCGATGTTTTCTTAAATCGCTTTAGCCCAACCGGTTTTTATTCTTCTGCGGTTAAAAACGACTTCTTAAATGAACTTCATGCACGTTCACAACGCCAGGTTGCTTATACAACTGCCCCTGTTGGTGATCATGAACGCCCTTATGAGGTTGGTGCACGGAAAAGGCTTGTTTACCTGACGGCACATGATCTTACGCATGTTGAACAATGGGTTGCACAAGGCTTTACCGAAGGTTTAAGGACTCCTGATAGTACGCTTATCTTTGTAACGCCTGAAGATGCTAACCAAATTCTGACTGATCAAATTAATTGTATGGGTTGTTTAAGCGCTTGTCTCTTTAGTAATTGGCAACAAACTGATCCCTATACAACGGGCCGAAAGGCAGATCCTCGCTCATTCTGCATTCAAAAGACGCTCCAAGAAATTTCACACGGTGGCGATATTAACCAGCAGCTTATGTTTGCTGGGCACAATGCCTACCGCTTTGCTTCTGATCCATTTTATGCCGATGGCTTTATACCTACGGTTAAACAACTTATTGAACGTTTACAAACTGGAAACTAAAAACGAAAGGAGCGTTAAAATGCTTACTGTTGGTGATAAATTCCCTGCTTTTTCGCTAAAAGCTGTTAGGTCTTCTGAGATTGGTGACTTCCCTCTCGTCACAGATCAAAGCGATAACGGGAAGTGGAAGCTTTTCTTCTTTTGGCCAAAAGACTTTACCTTCATCTGCCCTACAGAAATTATGGGATATGGTGATCTCTATACGCAATTCAAAGAAAGAAACTGTGAAATTTATGGATGCAGCACAGATTCTGACTTTGTTCATGTTGCCTGGCGTAAACATCATGAAGGCCTTAACAATAGTCCTTTTGCATGGCTTTCTGATATTCGGAAAGAACTTTCGCATGCTTTAGGGATTCTTCATAAACAAGAAGGTGTTTGTTTGCGCGCGACATATTTAGTTGACCCAGATGGCATTATTCGTCACGTGTCGATTAATGATCTTTCAGTTGGTCGCAACGTTGAAGAAACGCTCCGTATTCTTGATGGTTTACAATCCGAGGGGCTTTGTGGCTGCAACTGGCAAAAAGGTCAAGACCACGTAAAGGTAGCTTAAAGACAAGCTTATAAAAAGAGCAAGAAAACAATTTTCTTGCTCTTTTTATCTATTCATTTTCAACATTTTATAAATTTGAAATTCAACGAAGATTCTTTAAAAAAGTCCTTTAAAAGGCAAGATAATAGGCAAAAAACAATACGACTACAACCTTTAATAGACAAAAATCTATAGTAATAATTCATTGAAAACGATACTATTTATTAATAGAATATTAATAATTTTCTTGCTTTTTAGGCGATTTTCATCTACGAAAAAATAGTTCATTTAGGTAAGCCATTCATTAGAGGTACGATAAGGTGCTAACAAAGTTGTTGCTTTCTCTTATCGCTGTTTTAGGGTTAAATACCCCTGACCAAACTTCTTCGACACTATCCGCGTTCAATCTTCTACCTCAAGAAAAACCTATTTCTTTTTTAATTACGAGAAGAGAAACGATTAATTTAAAAGGAACTAAACGCCATTTTTTTTATCAAAATACTTCTCTATTTTTACCTCAGTCTTATAAATTCAGGCCTCATAAGATAAATTTCGGCTTTACTTCTCAATTTAAATGGCTCAAGGACTCTCACTTTCGACTTTTACGTAGAAATATTGTTTTTAATCCCCTTAAAAAGATTGCATTTTTTAAAATAAAAAGAAGAATTATCAGCTACTTAAACTTTCAACCTCCTTTTAAACTTGAGAAAGAACTCACAACAAAAAATATGGAAGAACATACTGATTTTACACCCTCTTTTTTGTCTTTAGATGACAACATCCTTTTTTCCCTTGATAATCCATTCTTTTTTAATGCTGTAAACAAGACTGAAGAAGCATTCTCTCTAGAAAAAAAGAGGGCTTTGGATTTAGAAAATGTATGCTCAGATAAAGAAAAAACTTTTAGTCCTCAGATTTCGCAAAACAAGCTTGCTTTTTCTTCTATGCCTCGCCAAGAAAGGACGTATACGCCGTTTCCTGTTATCATACCCGGCTCAATCGCTAAAAATAGTGAGGAAACCCCAGCCCTTACTATAGCACCAGTTGTGCCAGAGCTAGCTCTTCTTTCTATACCAGAGGACAGAGTCGTAAGCGCGCCGGTTGCTATGGCAACCATCTCAAGCACCAACAATATTCAAGCAACATTATCACTCAATAGTAGCGCACCAATCTCATCAACTCCTGTCCTTCCTTCTCTACCTGCAAGCAGCAGTGCAAGCACTCCAATTCCGGTGACACTAACCACCTCAAGCACTCATAGTACTATGGCAGCAACACTCCTTAATCTTGTACCTATGGTACCAACACCTGTTCTTTCTTCTACACCTGTGAGCAGTAGGACAAGTACTTCTCCAATACAGATAGCTAGCAATATTCCAGGATACGTAGCAACTGCAACTTTACCTGTAACTATTCCTTCTCCTATAGTTGGAGGCAGTAGCACAAATGCCCAGGTTTTAGTAACGGTAGCCAATCCACTTGCTAGCAATACTCAGTCAACGTCACCACTTAATAGTGGAGCCCTAACCATACCAACACCTGCTCTTCCTTCTGTGCCTGTGAACAGTAGCACAAGTACTCTAACTCCTGCACCAGCAACCAGCTCAAGCACTCATAGTACTATGGCAGCAACACCGTTCTCTGCAGTATCTGTAATACAAGCTGCTGTTCCTTCTTCCATGGCAGATCAAAGTAGCGATGCAAATTCTTCTCTTGCTGAAGCTGGAAAAAGCTCAAAGCATCACCCAACATCTACAACAACTTCTTCTAGCGCCCCACCTTTAGATGGATGGGTTGAGTCTAAAGGTCATATACAAACAACATATGACTCCCTTTTGAGACAAGCTGGGATAACTTCTATAAGCAGTTCTTTAGTGCCCCCCACATTGGTTCGAGGTTATAACCCAACTTTAGATGATAGATGGACTTATTCTAAAGATTCTATGAAATCAACATTGGACCCCTTTCTCATCTATATGGAGAGACACTTACGCTCTACCTCTCCATTGGAAAAAGGTTCTATCTCTTGTGCTGAAATTGAAGAGAGACTGGCAACCTCCTTAAGCCCTCACCAAACTTCAGCCCCAACTTCTCTTAGTCGACCACTTTTAAAAAGACGACGAACTCCAATACCTCGGAAATTTCAAACAAGCCTCGAAGCTTCTCAGCGTGCTTATTATGAAAGACAAGCTGGGGTAAGCTCTAGCAGTGGTTCAGCTGTTGCTTTTCCATTAGCTCAAGATAATATGAGCACCACTTACGTTGCAGCTAGCATAAGCTCAGAACCTGACTCTGATGCATCAGAAACTGCCTCTAGTGTAGATGAGTCTATAGCTGAAGAAAGGCTGGCCGCCTCCTCAAGTTCTAACCAAGCTTCAACTTCTCCTAACCAACCGCCTTTAAAGAGAAGACGGACTCCAAAACCTTCTGAGCTGCAAAAAAGTATCGCAGATACAGACTTTGACTACTATAGAAAACAAGCTATAAATGGTTCAGCTGCTACTCCTACACTGGCTCAAGATGATGTAAGCACCGCTTACGTTGCAACTAGCATAAGCTTAGAACCTGCCTTTGATTTAGAAGATTCACCTCCAACATTCAAACTTACTTCTCATGGCCAATCTAAATCAAAAGGAAAGAAAACTCGAGAGATCAGTGATGTTCTAGATGACTTTTCAAGGACTAGACAAGTTAGTACTAAATTTCCTTCTACATATGGTTTAAAGTCACCATTATTTCCTTCACAACAGGATATCTTATATCATAAACATGTTGATCTACTTCATGAAACACTATCAACACTTGGTAATAATAAGCACCCAGTAAATTTATCACATGATAAAGTAAAGGCTAAAGAGACAGAAACAGAAATTCCTTTGACATCTGATCATTAATAATATTAGTATATTAAAATATAAATACATTAACTATATGATATTAATGATATTTTCCTACGATCTTTGGCCATTTTTTATAAAAAGTCTTTTTAATCCTACCTGCTTTTTACCATTCATAAATATTATCTGATATATGATAAATTATTGATTTAAAGGAGATGGGGATGGTTACATTGAATAGCTTAATTTGCTTAAAATCTGTAGAGCACCTAAAAACATTGCTTGCAAACACTTATTTACTTGCTCTTAAAACTCAGAATTGTCATTGGAATGTTACGGGCTCTAATTTTTCTATGCTCCATGAGCTTTTTGGAAATCAATATGAGATCCTCTCGGACGCTATAGATGAGATTGCTGAGCGAATTCGAATGTTGGGAGAAAGAGCTCCTGCGACATTTCATGAGTTTTTAAAGCTTGCTACTTTAGCCGAAAATGATGATATGAAAACAGCCGAAGTGATGATTACAGCCCTTCTAAATGATAATGAAAAACTTATAGAACAGCTTCGTCAAGTTCTTCAAGATCTCAATTTAAATAATGATAAAGATCTGGTGGACTTTATCCCTGACGAAGGAACCATCGATTTTCTTGTTGGTCGCCTTAGAGAACATGAAAAAGCGTCCTGGATGCTTAGAAGCCATCTCGTTTTTTAAGAATTAAATTCAAAAGAACCAGATTTTCTTGAAGCCTTTACTCTTTGTTAACCTTTTTTGAATATAATAATCTTGTAAGTAATAAAAAAAATAATAAGACAAAGGGGAAAGGTTCTTGGACTAAGTCTCAAGTATAAACCTTAGGGACAATGTACAGTTTCTCCAAAGATTTTAGATTGATTATTCAGCAGCATGTTTACTTCATATAGGTTGGAAGTGAGCAAGAAAGATTCCCTGAGACTTGAGTCTCCGGGAATCTTTTTTACAATAAAATTTTATCATCTTCAGAGAATGCTTGCCTTTCTTTCCATCTATCGGCATTAATATTTTTTAATTAATCATCTTTGAAAATGAAGAATGGCACAACCTCATCGTAATCATTTTGAAAAAAGCCGCGCTGCAAGACTTGCGGCAGTTCAAGCGCTCTACCAAATTTCTGAGACAGAAGAAACAGCCTCTGCTGTGATAGAGGAATTTATCCTTCACCGTTTTAATTCAGGTGATTACCCTGTCAGTGTAGATATCTCTTTATTTAGAAATCTCATAACAACAGCTCATGAAAGACGACAAGATATCACCGATCTCATTCTCGCAAATCTTAGCCAAGAGTGGTCTATAGAACGCTTAGAATCAATTTTAAAAGCTATTTTACAAGTTGCTACAGCTGAATTCTTAGGAAAATTAACAACAATTCCTGCACCGGTTATTATCTCAGAATATGTTGATATTACTCATGGTTTTTTCGAAGGGAAAGAACCAGGATTCGTTAATAGTTATCTTGATAAAGTTGCAAAAAATTTAGGATATTCACTCACAAAACCTAAATAATAATACCATTATAAAAGTGCTTAAAGGCCTGACCATATGGAGTTTTAAATGAAAGATAATCATTCCCCTATAATTTTATGCATCTTAGATGGATGGGGACATCGTGAGGAAATAAATCATAACGCAATTGCACAAGCAAAAACCCCTAATTTTGATCGTTTTCTAAAAAATTATCCTCATTCACTCCTTAAGGCATCAGCCCATGATGTTGGACTTCCTGAAGGCCAAATGGGCAATTCTGAAGTTGGACATATGAACATCGGAGCTGGACGCATTATCATGCAAGACCTACCACGCATTGATGCAGCTCTTAATAATAATGAAATCATACATCTTACCGAATTTCAAAATTTTACCAAAAAAGTACAAGAAGGAACCGGTGTGGTGCACCTTTTAGGTCTTCTATCTCCCGGAGGCGTTCACTCACATCAAAACCATATCATTGCATTAGCAAAGGCTTTTGCAAATGAGGGGTTGATTATTTATTTACATCTTTTCCTTGATGGACGAGATACATCCCCTAATTCAGGGAAAGAATACCTAAAGCACTTAGTGAACGAAATTGATACTATTCCTTCTATTAAAATTGCAACAATAGGGGGACGCTACTTTGGAATGGATCGCGATAAGCGTTGGGATCGAGTTGAAAAAGCCTATCAAGTCATAACAGCAGCACAAGGACCTATCTTTAATGACCCCTTAACCTATGTTGAGGAAAACTATACATCTAAGATCACCGATGAGTTTATCCCTCCTGCTCTTTTCCAAGACTATCAAGGAATGCACGATGGAGACGGGTTATTTATCGCAAATTTTCGTGCCGATCGAGTCCGTCAAATTTTAAGTGCTCTTGTGTTGCAAGACTTTCAAAATTTTCAGAGAAGTAAGATTGTTAAATTCTCAGCAGCTTTAGGCCTTGTTGAGTATTCTGAAAATTTAAATAATTACTGTTCTGCGCTCTTTTCTGCTATTGAGATTCATAATAGTTTGGGCGAAGTAGTTGCAAATGCTGGATTTAAGCAACTGCGTATTGCAGAAACAGAAAAATATGCGCACGTCACTTTCTTCTTTAATGGAGGCCAAGAAGCACCTTTCCCTCAAGAAGATCGCATCCTTGTGCCTTCCCCAAAGGTTGCCACTTATGATTTACAGCCAGAGATGTCTGCTAAGGAAGTAACGCAAGAACTTATTTCTGCTATACATAAAACATCCTACGATCTTGTCGTTGTGAATTATGCGAATACCGATATGGTTGGGCACTCAGGTGACCTCAAAGCCTCTATTCAAGCAGTAGAATGCGTTGATCAATGCTTAGGAGAGCTTGAAAAAGCAGTATTATCTCTTAATGGAACCCTTCTAATCACTGCAGATCATGGTAATGCTGAACAAGTTTATGATGAGATTTTAAAAGAAGCGCACACAGCTCATACCATGAACCCTGTCCCTTTTTTGTGTATCAACAATGCCCTCCAGGGAGCTTTTTTATCTGATGGAAAACTATCGGATATAGCACCAACAATATTAGAGATATTAGGATTGCCTAAACCACCGCAGATGACAGGAAAATCTTTATTAAAAAATCTTTAGTTTAATGTATTTAATAAAGACAGAGCTTGCTATAAACTATAAGGTAAGTTGACTTAGAATAAAGGAAAGTTATGTTAGCCTCTATTTCTCCTAAATTTTATTGCTGTAAATTGTGGGCTTGTTTGATCTTTTCGTTTACCATCTTGGTTACAGGATGTAGCGCCGCCAAAGATAAAGATAAAGATAAAACCAGCACTAATCCCTCTTCCCTCTCTGCTAAGGAGGCTGCACTCTTTTATAGCTACGTTACTGATCGTGTTAAGAGAGAATATATTGAAAAGGTTAATGATACAAAATTATTAGAGGGTGCCCTAAACGGTATTTTGTCTTCTTTAGATCCTTATTCAGCTTATCTCGACCCTGAAAAATATGAAAATATTAAGAAGCAAACACAAGGTCATTATGGAGGCCTTGGAATCGAAATGGTGATGGAAGATGGTGTTATTCATGTTATCTCAGCTCTTGATGAGTCTCCTGCTCAAAAAGCTGGTGTCTTACCAGGAGATCAAATTATTGCGATTAATAAAGAAGCTACTTACCAAATGAAGTCCCTTGAAGCTGCTGAAAAACTACGTGGAGAGCCTGGTACTGAAGTTACAATTTCAATAAAGCGTGAAAAATTAGCGCCTTTTGACCTTACTCTACAAAGAGCTATCATCAATACTCGTCCTATCAAATGGCACATTGAAGATAATATTGCCTATATCCGCATTTCGACCTTCAACCAAGAAACAACGAAAGAACTTTTAAAGGCAATTCGAGAAATTAAGAAAAAAATAGATAAGGAAGAACTCACAGGCTATATTCTCGATTTACGTAATAACAGCGGTGGCTTACTTGACGAAGCTGTTTCCGTGAGTGATGTCTTTTTGAATGGTGGTAAGATTGTTTCTATTCGTGGAAGAGACCCCAAAAAAGAGCTCCATTTTACTGCAAACCCAGGTGATTTCACAAGCAGCGCCCCCTTAATGGTTCTTATTAATAGCGGAACTGCTTCTGCTGCAGAAATTGTTGCGGCAGCCCTTCAGGATAATAAAAGAGCTGTCATTGTTGGAACAAAATCATTTGGAAAAGGGTCTGTTCAAAGTGTCATCCCGCTCACCAATAAAGGCGCTATTAAACTGACTGTTGCCCTTTACTACGCACCTTCAGGTAAAACGATTCAAAAAAATGGTATCGCACCCGATATTAAAATTGAGCAGCATATTGATCTTAAAACAGTTAATGAAGATAAACGTTTAAGAGAAAACAATTTAATTGGAGCGTTACCTTCGATCATTTCTGATAAACTTGGAGCCCCTACGCCCACAACTCCTCAAAAAGTAGATAAAAAAAACAAGAAAGAAGAAAATATCCTGAAGGATGTTCCTGACTATCAACTTAAACAAGCTTTCAGCCTTTTAAAAGCAATGAGCCTTTACGAGAAACTTCAACCAGGGAAATACATCGATCAGCTTAAGAAAGGTAAGTAAAAGATTCATCAATTCAAAAATGGCTGTTTTTGACTGAGGCAGGAAGAAAAAATAAATGAAGCATACAAAAAAATTTCTTCCCCCCTATCGTAACGGGGTTGGAGTTATGCTCTTAAACAAAGAAAATAAAGTCTTTGTAGCAAGACGCATTGTTCCTGCGACAAAAGCCTGGCAAATGCCTCAAGGAGGCATTGATGAAGGAGAGACACCTGAAACCGCTGCTTTTCGGGAACTAAAAGAAGAAATTGGGACAAATAACGTTCAAATTTTGGCTGCATCCCACACCTGGCACACCTATGATTTTCCCCCATATTTAATCGGTAAATTATGGGGGGGAAACTATCGTGGTCAACGTCAGAAATGGTTTTTAATGCGCTTTCTCGGTGAAGACACAGAAATCAATATTGCCACCGAACATCCAGAATTCTGTGATTGGCAGTGGATACGTATTGAAGAGTTACCTGTTCTTGCCATTTCTTTTAAGCGAAAGACTTATCAAGCTTTAATAGATGAGTTTAGCTCAGTGATAGAACCTAACTTAATAAGAATTAAGAATTAAAATTACAACAAGAGCTGATCAGCATACAATTCCCAAAGGAACAAGAACGCATGTTTTTCTTATCTCTGGCAAGCTTATTGATAAAGAGCACCGTGATAAAGATGAAAATGAGTAAGGATGCGTGATTTGATACTTGATATTAATATTCAACAAATGATGCACCATCATCCTTAAAAAGAACTTTAAAATCTTTTTTAAAGAGCCATGATTTAAAAAAGTTGTGGCTCTTGGTAATACTTAGAAATATCTCCCCTACTTAAACATCCAATTGAATCTTTACTTCAAAATTGAAAAAATTTTCTCCTTAGCTATAATACCTATTAATTGATGGCTTTGTTATTTTTTCGTTATATTTTGGAAGTTAATCATGACCTATGTTTATAAAACAATGAACTCGCCGGTCGGCATTTTAAAGTTAATCTCTAGCGATAAAGGTTTAGCAGGCATTTTATGGGAAAATGATTCTCCTCAACGTACCCCCTTTACTTCCATGACAGAAGATAAAAACCACCCTCTCCTTCTTGAAACTGAACAACAATTAAGAGATTATTTCACTGGCAAACTAAAAGAATTCTCTTTAAAACTTGATTTTATAGGCACTGAATTTCAAAAAAAGGTTTGGCAAGCCTTATTAACGATCCCTTTTGGAGAGACGCGTAGTTATGCTCAAATCGCCAAACAAATTGGCAATCCAAAGGCTGTTCGTGCTGTTGGCGCTGCCAATGGGAAAAATCCTATTTCCATTATTGCCCCTTGCCATCGCGTTATTGGTTCTAATGGTGAATTAACTGGGTTTGCAGGAGGGCTTGAGACCAAAGCCTTTTTATTGAAAATTGAAAATCCTAATAGAGCCTTTGCTTCTTAAGAGATAGACCTTATATGCTATGAGATTGTAGGAAAAAAACATATCAGTTTTTGCTCCTGTCCATTTACTGTTGCAGTCCCTCCAACCATAAAAGGTCGACTGATAAGCCCATGACCGACACCTGTCATCCGAAAAACAGGAAATTGGACCTCAGATGCGAACTTTTTAAAAACTTCTTGTAACAAAGAACTTTGATTTTGTTCAGGCATGTCGTAGGTGAAATCAGCTAAAAAGAGAGCTTTAAGCCCCTCTAAAACGCCAGTTTGCCTAAAATGTTCTAAATACTCAGCAACCCGGTAAGGTTTCTCGTTCACATCCTCTAACAGCAATATTTTCCCATTGGTTTGAATCTGCCAACTTGTCCCAAGGCTATATTGCAAAACGGCTAGATTCCCCCCCACCAAAGGTGCCGTTAAGTCTTGAAGATTTCGAGCTTGTTGATTTAAAGGGACTAAATTATTAAAAATAACCTGCTGTTGATTCCCAAAAAGAATATCTTGCATCTCTTTTATTATTGTAGGATTCGCGTCTTCTTTAACCAGATGACTTAAAGTAAATCCATGAATTGGCATCCAACCCCAGACTTGATGAAGAAAGGTATGAAGTGCTGTAATATCACTTAATCCAATAAATAGCTTTTCTGTAGAAGGTCGTTCTACTTTTTCAAGCAGTGGGATCAAACGTTTAGATCCGGCCCCGCCCCGTAGACACCAAACAGCCTTAACGTCTTCATCATAAAAGGCATCCATCAAGCATTGAAAGCGCTTATCATCGGTATTAGCATAGAGAAGATCATCTCCATAGAGATCAGAGTGAACCTTCATACGTAATCCCCAGCTAGATAAAAATAAACGTGCCTTCTCAAGAAGCCCATCAACAGCACCAAAAGAGGGAGCAACAACAGCCACCGTATCCGTTGGACGAAGTGGTGAAAAAGCTGTTTTGAAAACAGAGAGTTGGTTCATCAATACCATGAGGTTATAGGTTAAGCCTGCGCTGTATCTTGGGCTACAAACAAAATATAAGCTCGAAGGTCTATAAGCCGGGTTCTGTCCTGGTATGACCAGGGATGATCATTCATCTGGAGCTTTTGTTACCAAAAGCTTCACGCGACCTACCCGGACGATAACGCGGAAAGTCGCCTTTAGGTTTCCCTAACTATCGTCCCTATTTGGTCTTGCTCCGGATGGGGTTTACCCTGCCACCTCTGTTACCAGAGGTGCGGTGCGCTCTTACCGCACCATTTCACCCTTACCAGACAAAAGCTGGCGGTATATTTTCTGTGGCACTTTCCCTAAGGTTACCCTCGCTGGACGTTATCCAGCATCCTCTTTCCGTGGAGCCCGGACTTTCCTCCTCTAAATTTATTAGAAGCGATCATCCGACCTTCGAGTCTCTTTTTACTTCTATCAACTTCTTTTTTATTTCTCAACTTTAACAAATCAATTTTTTTCAATTTCTACTTTACGGATCACATAAGTGCCCGCCATAATATCATGTAAAGTCTGTTTACGTGGCGTAAAAGCCACCATAAGTCGACCAATGAAAAAAATTAATCCTGATAAGAATGAAGCGAAATATCGGCCTGTTGCACGACTAAAACTGACGGTTCCTCCAGTTTCTGAAATTATTTTAAGACCGAGTGCCCTCATACCAAGGGTTGCCTGGTGCTTTGAAGAATATTGAAGAGAAAAGTATAACCATTGAATAAATAATGGAATAATATAAGCCACAAAGATGAATGAAAAATTCGCTATCAATTGTAGTGGCGCTGAAATCTGCTTTGCTTGACTTGATAGCTCATTATTATAGCCAGCTAAGGTCATTAAACTTATAAAAATTGGTGTTAAAATAAGTGTTAATATTATTGTATCTAAAACCCATCCCATGGTACGAACCCAGAAACCCGCATACACATACCTCGCTTCTGGTATTTTTTTAAGCTCACCAATTTCAAAAGAGTTATTCATTTTACTTGGCTCCTTATTAATCTCGCCTGCTTATTCCTCTGAGGTTGGATCCCCAGCTCCTTCTGATGAAATCTCTTCAATATCTCCTCCATCTTCTCCAAGACGAGCGTTTGAACACGTTTCCGACCGAGATGTAGAAGTTGCTGTTCCACTGGTACAATCAGCATCATGACTCGCAACATATTCTGTAATCTTGGTTATATAAGCTTGATAAGACGCTTTAGCATTTTTCCTTTTTTCATCTCGCTCTTTTAAAAATGCTATTTGTGCTTTCTTTTCTTTTTGGCACTTTTCATTACCTTCAGTATCGATATATCCCTTTTGTTCAGAAGAATTTTCTTCTTCAACGCTAGGATTGCTTTCATAATCACTCATTCTAGCTTAAGCCCCCATCTTTTCTTCTTGATGATGAGATGGCCTGAAATCACTTGACCACATTTTCTCAAGATTATAAAAACCTCGCATTTCAGGGGTAAAAAGATGCACAATGACCGAACCTACATCTAAAAGCACCCACTCGCTATTTGGTAACCCTTCAACAATAATTTGTTTATATCCTTGTTTCGCGAGCTCCAAGTGCAAAATCTCAATGCTCATTCTTACATGTTTTTGAGAACGCCCACTTCCAATAATTAAATAGTCAGACATCACGGATTTATTGAAGAGATCAATTGTAACAAGGTTCTCAACTTTATGATCTTCTAAAAAAGCCATAATGAAATGAATAAGATTTGTATCAAGAACTTGAGAATGGGTAGTTATTTTCGAGTTTATTTTCATCATCTTCTATGCTCTATATTTTTATTATACTCTAATCTTGACCTAAACAAAAATGAATTTATAGAATTACTCTTGCTCGAACACAGACTTAGAAGCTTGAATATGTTCATAAAGAAGGCGTAAAATTGGCTGAACTCCTGTACCGCTCACGGCAGATAAAAAGTAAATCGGTTTTTCTAAAGCCTCTTCTAAAGCACTTTTTTTAGTCTGTAGTTCTTCCTCAGTTAAAGCATCTATCTTATTAAAGGCAACAATCTCTTCTTTATCAGCAAGGCCATGACCATAATTTTCAAGCTCAGCACGAATTGTTTTATAGGCTTGGATAGGGTCTTCTAAAGTACTATCAACTAGATGCAGAATTACTTTACACCGTTCGACATGCCCTAGAAAACGCGTTCCAAGACCAACGCCTTCATGCGCCCCTTCAATGAGACCTGGCAGGTCGGCAAGCACGAATTCATGGTTGTCAACATGAACAACGCCCAACTGGGGATGTAACGTTGTAAAAGGGTAATCTGCTATCTTTGGCTTAGCACGAGAGGTTATAGATAGAAAAGTTGATTTCCCAGCATTAGGAAGTCCAACCAATCCAACATCAGCAATAAGTTTAAGGCGTAACCAAACCCATAATTCTTCACCCGGCATTCCAGTATCCGCCCGCCGTGGTGCTTGATTGACTGAAGATTTAAAGTGCGTATTACCACGCCCCCCAATACCACCTTTTAATAAAACTAGGCGTTGTCCTGGCTTATCAAAGTCGGCTAATAAGGTTTGTTTATCATCATAATAAATTTGGGTTCCAACAGGAACTTTTAAAATAACATCTGAACCATTTGCGCCGGTTCGGTTACTGCCCATCCCATGATGCCCACGACCTGCTTTAAAATGTTGCTGATAACGATAATCAATTAGCGTATTTAAATTTTCAATGGATTCTACAATAACATCCCCACCGCGCCCTCCATCGCCGCCGTTAGGCCCCCCATACTCAATAAATTTCTCACGACGAAAACTAACACATCCGGGTCCACCATCGCCACTTTTAAGAAAGATTTTTGCTTCATCAAGGAATTTCATAAAATTTAACCAAAAATAAAGGAGAACTCATAACTTGAGCCCTCCTTATGATCTTTATTCGTAGATATGTTACTGAGTAACGATTGAAACGTAAGTGCGACCTTTTATTCCTGAAGAAAATTTCACTTTACCTTCAGTAGTAGCAAAAAGAGTATGATCCGTTCCAATCCCAACATTTTTACCAGGGTGATACTTCGTGCCTCTTTGACGAACAATGATGTTCCCTGGAATCACAGATTCACCACCATATTTTTTAACGCCTAAACGACGTCCCTTGGAGTCACGTCCGTTCCGAGAACTACCACCAGCCTTTTTATGTGCCATCTAAAATCTCCTACTTCTTTGTCTCTTTTTTAGCAGGGGCTTTTTTAGCTTTCTCTTCACCTGCGTGTTTTTCTTTTGCAGTTGCTTTTGTTGCGTCTTTCGCTTCAGCTTGTTTCTTAACAGGCGCTACTTTTTCTTCTTTAGCCGCCTTTAGTGTTACAGCACCTTTTGTTGCTTTTTCATCACCTTGCTTTACAGCAGCTTTTTTAGGGGCAGTATACTCAGGTAGTGTACTTGCACCAGAAGCAATTACTTCTTCAATACGTAGCACTGTTAAATCTTGACGATGACCAGCTTTGCGACGATATCCTTGGCGACGGCGCTTTTTAAAAACAATTATCTTATCGCCACGCGCTTGTTCTAAAATGGTTGCGCGAACTGCTGCATCTTGCACGGCGGGCGCACCGACAGTCATCTTGTTTTCCTCACCAAGCATTAAAATATCGCTTAAATGAAGAGTTGCTCCTGCCTCACCTTCCAAACGCTCAACTTTAACGACGTCTCCATTTGAGACTTTATATTGCTTTCCACCTGTCTTAATGACTGCAAACATTTTCAATCCATCTATTTAAATTTATAAGCTCGTGCTTCTTTAACACACTTAAGCACCAAGTAAAAACTAATTTTTAAACCTATATTCGGCTTACGATACTTTTCAGTATAATTCTTGTAGGCGGAAGTCAAGAGCTTTCAATGAATCTTACAAAAAAATGAAGGAAAGAGCTCTTGATATAAAATTATAAATAATCAATAGTAGCGTGATTAAACTTGTGGGAGGCGCAGAAAATGAGCAACATAAATAACATTCATGTTCTAAGCCGAGCAGTTATCATCGATCAAAATCATCTCTTATTATGCAAAACAGCTGATCTTTCTGTCAATTTTTACTTTCTTCCAGGAGGACATATTGAGCATGAAGAATCAGCTGAAGCAGCACTCTTGCGCGAATTAGATGAAGAAACTGGTGCTAAAGCTTGCATTAAAAGACTTTTAGGATGCCTTGAATATAGCTTTACCCCAGGGCATAACAGCAAGTGTCATAATCATGAGTATAACTTCGTTTTCGAAGCAGAAGCTGAAACCTTAACGGTCTGTAATAAGCTTCCTCAGCTTGAAAAACATATTGAATTAGTTTGGATGCCGCTCTCCCAAATAGCTGAGATTGATTTGAGGGCTGAGCCCTTTAAAACTCTTGTCCCACTATGGTTAAAGAGCTCTTCTTCTAATGTATTACATAGCGTGATGATATAAATGAGCAATGTTATCCATTTGGCACTCAATGTTATTTGCAATCATAAATCTTGAAAAGATGCATTTGCAAAAGATTGGCGCTTAATCAAGAGCGGATAGCAGCTATACCTACTCCTTCATAAATAGAGAGAAATTAAAACTATGGTTAATACTCTTTATCAATCAAATTAAAACAGATGAATTTAATGGCATCAAAATGGTTTGATTTTATGAAAATTCTCTATGAGAGTCTGTCCTTTATAGAAAAGATTTACAAATAAATTGCAGAGAATTCCATAAATATTCAGCTTAAGGAAGACGCAGCTTTTAGTTTCCTTAGGGCTCTCTCACAAACCCCCATATTTTTCCAAGAACATCCCTTACAGGCGAGATAGAAATTTTTGAAGGTCATTTTTCTCACAATGCGTCTTTTCGCTTGCCCCCAAGTAAGGACTTCTCCGTCTTTCAAGCCTAAAATATTGGCATGGGCTTGATCCAACGGATCAACCACTTTTTGACTGGTGCACAAATCACGTGCAAGCTTATGAGGACAGGCCACACAAATAGAATCCGTCCCGAAGTTAACTTTTATAGGCGTATTTTCGTCTTTTATAAGCCTATTAGCGATCGCTGCATAATTCTTAATGAAATTAGGCGAATAGCCTTCTCCAACAAACCCTAGCGTACACATGAAGTGATGAGGGCGAAAATTCAGCATGTTAGCTATTTCCCTACCTTTGCAAAACACCTCTTAAGGTTCTAATAATGCTTGCTAAGATTACTGTCTTAACAACCCCTGGCAAAATAAAAGGCAGCACTCCTGCTTTAAGAGAAGCTTCAAATCCTACAAATTTTTCAAGCCATAGCACACCAAGAACATAAATCATTGCTTGACCAACGACACAACTTACAAAGATTGCGCCCCACGTCTTTTGGGTAAACTTTGAAAATACCCACGCGGTTAAGGGTGCAGCCACCAAAAAACCTGCTAAAAAACCACCTGTTGGACCAAATAAGCTAGCATGCCCTCCTGAAAACTGAGCAAAAACCGGTGCTCCAACAGCCCCCAACAAAAGATAAGCAAAAACAGCTTCAAATGCTTGTCGGGATTTATAGGTTAAACCAATCAATATAACAGCTAAGGTCTGCAATGTAATGGGGACAGGCTTTAATGGAATTTGAATTTGAGAGCAGGCAAAAAGGAGCATAACACCCAATGCCACTTGTAGACTATTTGATTGTATACTTGCCTTTAAAAGATTCATTTTTTGAGATGTCTGCATTTGGCCCTCCATAAAATATGGCTAATCTATAGCAAACTTCCTATAAAAAAGCTACCTCTCTTTTCACTCAAGATACGGAGAACCTCTGCCTACTAATTTTAAAAAGTCGTTTTACTTTTTGTTACGGAAGGTGTCCAAAGCAACAACTTTTTTAGCGCCATCTTCTGTGCTCTTCGTGTCGCTGACTTTTTCTTTCTTACCCCTCTTTTCAGCAAGAACAGGAGGACTTGGCTCAAACTGCAATCCAAATTTCACTGAAGGATCCAAGAAGCTAATCAACGCTGCATAACTTACTTCAATACGTTCTTGAACTTCATTAAAACTCAACAAAACTGAAAATCCCTTATCATCCGCTTTAAGGTCCCAAAATTGGTGTTGTAGAACAATCGTAATCTCTTCGGGATGCTGCTTCCGAAGATATTCTGGCACTTTCACATCTGGGCGACTGGATTCAAAGGTAATATAAAAATGGTGTCTTCCTGAAAGTCCTTCTTTGCTGGCTTTCTGCAACGCGTTACGAACCACCCCTCTTAAGGCAGCTTGCACCATTTCATCATAATCAAAAGCTTTATTGCGGCTCACGTCTTTTTCCTTATTCTCTATATCTGTCATGCTATATCACCATCTTATCTTGAAACCATTTCAAAAAAATTAATGCCGCTCAAAAAAGCGCTATTATTTTTAAAATGACGTAAGCAAATTTTATATTCAAGAACTTAAAAAATAAAATCGGTCGATAATTAAAGTGAGGGGCTTCTGTTGCCCGGTGCCCCTCGAACCGCTAACGATAATTAAGCAGCTTGTGCAACTGCAGCCCCTACACCATTGTTATTGATGGCTTGAGGTACATTACCATTAAGAGCAAATTTTGATTTGCCATTTACTATTTTTAGTCCATTTACGACGGTACCATGTCGAGCGAAAGCCTCTACCTTTGAGCGTACGTCGATCCTATTTCGCCCCCATGAAAGCTGTGCGCTTCAAGCCTTTCACAGGTTTGGTGGAGGCGCCGGGTACCGCCCCCGGGTCCGTCCCACCTATTCCGTAGCGCGTTTATCGCCATAGTTAGGAAATCCTAACAATTATAGTATACGAAAATTTTCTTAAAAAAGGAAGAGAAACTCTAGAAGCTTTATATTTTCTCTGTTAGTCTTTGGCCACCAAGAAAAGGAGCCCCTCAATGACGGAATTTAAATTTCTTCCCCTTCAAGATGCAAATGTTTTTAATGCCATTGAGCAGGAACTCCATCGCCAGCAAAATCAACTTGAAATGATCGCTTCAGAAAATTTTGTTTCACCTGCCGTTCTAGAAGCTCAAGGATGCATTATGACGAATAAATATGCTGAAGGTTACCCTGGGCGCCGTTATTATGGAGGATGTACCTATGTCGATCAGGTTGAGACGCTTGCCATTGAGCGCGCTAAACAACTTTTTAATTGTACCTATGTGAATGTTCAACCCCATTCTGGCTCTCAAGCAAACCAAGCAGTGTTTCTAGCCCTCTTGCAACCAGGCGATACTTTTCTAGGCATGGATCTTAACTGTGGCGGGCATTTGACGCACGGCTCACCCGTTAATATGTCAGGAAAATGGTTTAATGCGGTTAGTTATCCCGTTCATAAAGAGACCCATCTTTTAGATTATGAGCTGATCGAAGAGCTCGCCCTTAAGCATAAACCTAAGCTTATTATTGCAGGAGGTTCCGCCTACCCTCGCACTATTGATTTTGCCCGTTTTAGAAAGATAGCCGATCAGGTTGGAGCTTATTTAATGGTTGATATGGCTCATTTTGCAGGTTTAGTTGCGGGTAGCGTCCTTCCCTCCCCCCTTCCCCATGCTCATGTGGTTACAACTACGACGCATAAAACTTTACGTGGTCCACGGGGTGGGATGATCCTTTCCAATGACCTTGATATTGGGAAAAAGCTTAACTCAGCCATCTTTCCTGGCGCTCAAGGCGGCCCCTTGATGCATATTATTGCGGCAAAAGCTGTTGCTTTTAAAGAAGCCCTCTCTCCTGCTTTCAAACAATATGCTGAGCAAGTTGTTAAAAACGCTAAAGCTCTCGTAAAGACACTGAACGAGCAAGGCTTCAATATCACCACACAAGGAACAGATTGCCATCTCTTACTTGTCGATTTGCAACAACAAAAATTAACAGGTCAAGAAGCCTGTGATGCACTTGAGCATGCAGGAATTACATGCAATAAGAATGGTATTCCTTTTGATCCTTTGCCTCCCTTAAAGACCTCAGGCATCCGTTTAGGCTCTCCTGCTCTTACCACGCGGGGCATGAAGGAAGCAGAATTTGAAGAAATTGGTTTTATGATTGCTGAACTTCTCAAAAGTCTTCCACATAAGGATATTGAGACCACGCAACAAAAGATTCGCCAAAAAGTTGCTGAACTTTGTCAATCTTTTCCACTTTATAAGGATTTTTAATGCGCTGTCCCTTTTGTGGTCATCCTGATACTGCCGTCAAAGACTCACGTGCTATTGAAGAAAACGTAGGCATTCGTCGTCGCAGACATTGTACAGATTGTGGCGCCCGCTTCACCACCGTTGAGCGCATTCAGCTTCTGCCTTTAAAAATTATCAAAAAAAATGGTGAGCTTGAACCTTTTGACCGTGAGAAACTTTGCCATTCGATGGAATTAGCGCTTCACAAACGCCCTATTGATGCAGAACGACGAGAACGCGTCATTAGCAGTATTGTTAGGCAACTTGAATCTTGTGGTGAGACTGAAATTCCCTCAACTAAAATTGGTGAAATTGTGATGCAATCTCTTTATGAACTTGATAAAGTTGCCTATGTTCGTTTTGCTTCAGTTTATCAAGATTTCGATGTCCCGGGTGATTTTAAAAACTTTATTAGCAATCTAGATTTAGCAGAAGAACAAAATCTAACCTAAGGCAGGCTTCAAATGAGCTTTATTTCCCTTATTATCGTTTTCACGCTTTTCTGGTGGCTGGCTTTTTTTTCTCTTCTTCCCTTAGGACTCAAAAAAGAAAATAATCCTCTTAAAGGTCATGATAGAGGAGCGCCTTCCAACCATGATCTAAGCATGAAATCACTGATCACCACTGTGATTGCCTTTATCTTATCGGCATTTGTCTATTGGATTGCTGAAAATAATTGGATTTCACTTTGGACTTAATCCATTTCAAGCCTTTAGAAATAAAACATTTTCAACTGTTAAACAGTTGGTTAAATAAACCTCATGTAAAACAATGGTATAGAGCTTAAGAAGAATCAACATTAGCTACTATCACAACAAAATACACTTCTTATGTTCAAGGATACAAATTGGTCAACGGTGTAAAAAAGCCCATTCAAGCTATGCTTGTTTACGATGAAAAAGTTCCTTTTGGTTACATTCAACTCTATAATGCTTTTGACGTTCCTCGAGATAATTATAATCTTAAACAATATGTAGCACCCGAAAATATACTTGGCTCAATTGACCTTTTTATAGGTAATCTAGAATTTTTTTCAAAAGGATATAGTATCCTTTTAATTCAACAATTCTTAAAAGATATTGCTTTTAAAAAATTTAATAAAATTATGGTCGCCCCAGATAGCGCAAATAAGCGCGCAGTCAAATGCTATGGAAGAGCTGGATTTAAAAAAGTTATTTACATTCAAACGGATGAAATGAGATATAATATTCTGATGATGATAGAATGTTAAAGATGAGGAATACCTTCATTCACCAATTTAAACTTTCGGGTGGTTATGCCCTCTTTCCAATTTTCCTATTTCTCATCCTTTTTATAGGCAGCGGCGTTTACTTTAGTCTTCAAGGAACCCCTTTTGCTTTTTATCAAGTTTCAGCAACCGTTGCAATTCTACCCGCAATCATCCTAGCGATTGGATTTGGCCAAGGAAATTTTACAACAAAACTCGACAACTTTATCGAAGGAGTTCGAGACAGTAGTATCATTACGATGTGTATGATCTATCTATTAGCTGGCGCTTACACAGAAGTTTTAAAAGGTATCGGCGGCGTTGAAGCAACAGTTAATCTAACCCTCTCCTTTCTTCCAATGCAAGCCACGCTTCCTGGGATTTTTCTTCTTAGCGCCTTTATTGCGACAGCGATGGGAACATCAATGGGCACTATTGCAGCAATGGCGCCTATTGCTTTTGGAATTGCTCACGCCACCGACCTTTCAATTCCCCTTACAATGGGAACTGTTGTCGGCGGCGCAATGTTTGGTGATAATCTTTCCTTAATCTCAGATACGACCATCGCAGCCGTGCAAACTCAAGGAGGAACTCTTAAGGAAAAATTCAAAATCAATAGCTTAATAGCATTACCAGCTATGTTTATAACTTTGATCATTTTGATAGCCTATGGCTTTAACACCCCATGTCAATCTTGCGTCAAGATAACTGAGTCTCAATGGATTGTAAGTACGCCCTATTTCTTTGTTTTAGCTCTTGCCATTTCAGGTGTTAATGTATTTCTTGTGCTGATCCTTGGGATTCTATCAGCTGGCATTATTGGACTTGGCTTTACTGTCAACTATAGTCTTGTTACCTATGCTAAAAATATTTACCAAGGATATGGCAGCATGCAAGAAATCCTTGTCTTATCCTTACTTATTGGAGGCTTAAGTCATCTCACAAAAATTCAAGGGGGATTGCGCTTTTTAATAGATCTAGCAAGTCGTTTTGTACACAAATTTTCTAAAAAGAGGACAAAAATAGTTGCTGAAGTAGCTATTGCCTCAATTGTAAGTGTAGGTGACATTTGCACAGCGAATAACACGATTGCAATCATACTTACAGGGGACGCAACTTGTGAGCTTGCAAAAAAATACAACCTTAGCTCTGCCCGCACCGCAACGCTTGTTGATCTCTTTTCATGCGTATTTCAAGGCATTCTACCCTATAGTGCACAAATCTTACTAGCTGGCTCGATCGCGGGGCTCTCTCCTTTAGAAATTATTCCCCATGTTTATTATTGTTATACCTTAGGAATAGCTGGGATACTTGCTATCCTCCTTCAAAAACCAAGATGTTACATGAAATGATTAAGCATGCTTGTTTGCTGATCCCCCTCTTTCAATAATTTATAAAATTTGTGGAGAATTTATATCAAGAAAAAGCATTACATTAATTAAAATTTAACTCATCTTCTATTATTCTAAAATTAACATGAGATAGGTTAGGGATAAACTAATGAAAAATATCTATTTTGACTCAATTATGGTGATTGAACGGCTCCATCGCCTTTTCCTTGAAGTCATCCGAATTGAGCTAGACCGTTTAAAAATTAAAGATATTAATAACGTTCAATGTTTTATCCTTTATAATATAGGGGAAAGCCACCTTACGGTAGGTGAAATTTCTAATCGTGGATATTATCTTGGTTCCAATGTAACTTATAATCTTAAAAAAATGATTGAAACAGGCTATTTAATGCAAGAGAAATCCGTTCATGATCGTCGTTCAAGCCACATTCAGCTTTCAGAAAAAGGGTTAAAGCTGTATCAAAGATTTGATCAAATTCTTTCTGAACATGTTAAAAACATGAAACATAATGGCATTGCTGAACAAGATCTAAAAAATCTTAACTCTTTACTTGCTCGTCTTGAGTCTTTTTGGAACTTTACGATTACGCATGATATGCGTTTTTAGACTAAGATCTAAGAATTCAAAAACATGAACAGTAAACACACTTAATTTTTGAATTTTCCTATCATTCAGCTAATTATGCATTAAAATTTCTCGTACCGCTTCTTGGACTTCTTTAAGATTTGAATCAGACAAATTCGGCAAACGTAATACTTTCACATGCTTTCCTCGAGGCGCATAGAGTTCTGGAGCCAATGGATGCGGCCACAAAATCAAGGTTGGGCATTTCATTGCAGCAGCCAAATGTATTGCCCCTGTATCATTCCCGATAATAGCAAGTGCTTTGCAAGCCAATGCTCCTATTTCAAAGAAATTAATTTTTTGGCTTAAATTATGAATAGTTGGGAAAATTTTTATAATACGATTCACGACTTCAATATCATCAGGTCCACCCAACAAGACAGGATTAAATCCCTCATTTTTAAGCCATAGTGCTAGTTCAGCATACTTTTCAGCTGGCCATCTTTTATAAGCTCCTCTCAATGAACTTCCAGGCACTAAAAGTACTGCATTTTCAGGAAGATTAAGATGATTTACATCTTTTTTTAACCACGATAGATCAGGAAAAAGTTCATCTTGTCCTTTAAGATCAAGTCCAGCTATTTTTAATTGCTTAGCAAACCTCACGAAAGCATGAAGCTGCTTATGATCTTTACGCATTTGAGGATGCGAACATCCTGTAGCAACGCCCGACCATTCTGGTCGTTTTCCAGGACCTAACAACTTAAAATAAAGAGCGGTCCTGTCTGAATTTTGTAAATCGTATACTCGTTCGACATTCAATTTTAAAAGACGAGACCGTAGCTTCCATGTTGTTAAAGGATTTCGGGACCGTGCATCTCCTACAATTTCATCAAAATAACCTGTTTCAGTCATCAAGTTGATGTAAGCTGGGCTCGTTAAAAGGATAATATGGGCTTGACGATGATTATGCCGGATAGCCTCAAACGCTCCCATGGCATTTATTAAATCTCCAAGAGCCCCATGTTTAATGACCAGAATTTTCTTGTAGTTCTTTAAAAGCAAGCTCATTATCCTTAAGTAAATTAGAAATAGTGGTTATTTTACATATTTTTAACTTTAGTAAAACCTATTTATCAATATTATATGAGCTTAACTTAATGAAATGAAGGTTCTACTTACACGCCCTCAATACGATTCCGAAGAGCTTGCTAATGATCTACTGGCTTACGGTATTGAAAGTCACATCAATCCTTTGATTAAGATTGAATCAAAGCCTTTTCAATATGACCTAAAGCATGTCCAAGCTCTCGTTATTACAAGCATCAATGGCATACGTTGTTTCGCGGCACAAAGCCAAGAAAGATCACTTCCTCTCTTTGTCGTAGGACAAGAATCTATGAAATTAGCTTCTTCTCTCCATTTCAAAGAAATTATCCAAGGGAATGGAACTGCTCTCTCTCTTTTGCCTCTTATACGAGGAGTCTGCTCTCATACAAAAAAAGAAATTGCTTATATCACAGGAGATCATATCCACACAGACCTTATATTGCCCCTTATTGAGCTAGGTTTCTCTGCAAGACGAATTATTGCTTATAATACTGTTGAATGTTCATCTCTCAGCCATCAAACTCAACAATTATTAGAAAATAAAACAATTTCAGCAGTATCATTTTTTTCTCCCCGCAACGCACAAATATTTGCTAAGCTGGTTGAGAATAGTAAAGGCTTATGTCAGTTTCTTTATGGGGTTTGCTTAAGTTCAGAAATTGCGAATATTGTTTCGAAAATACAGTGGAAAGAACTTTATATAGCAACATCCCCAACTCGACAGGAGGTCATTAAAATTCTAAGGGATCTAAAAAAGGGGGACATCCCGTGAAAGCTCAAGAAAAAAAAGCCTCAATAGAGTTAGAATCCGAGTATCCTGGCTCTAACTTTTTAAAAAAAGCAATTATAGCGAATGTAATTATTTTTGGACTTGTTCTCATTGGTATTACGCTTGTCATTCGTCACTTAAACCCTACTCAACTTGTCAATACCCTTACAAATGACCTGCATAAATTAGAAAAAAGAGTCGTACTTGCAGAAGAAAAGATAAAATTGTACGAGACATATTTTCTCACTCTTAATAGTCAGTTAGAAACCCTTTCTTCTCATAAAAACGAATCCACGAAACAAGAAATAGATACATCCTATCAGAAACTTATAAGTGAATTTAAGTCTTTAATGGAAAGTGAAATTTCTTTGCCACTTCCTATACCTTTCTTGGGAGAAGGAAGATTATTTAAGTGGTTTACACGCTATGTTCAAATTAAAGAGACTCCCTACCATCAAAAATATAGCAAGGCTTATGAATTACTTAAACAAGGAAATCTTTTACAAGCAATTGAACTCCTTCGGCCATTAGCGCATGACCCATCCTCATCTCTTTACCTATGGCTTGAAAAAGCAACAATATTTCAAAAATCGCTCTCTAGTGAGGATTAGTCATGAAAAAAATGTTTTCCTTTTTACTGGCAAGTTTATTCTTAGGAACTTTTATACTTTATCTGCATTGGCAAGGCGGACTTGTCGCTATTAGTTGGCGAGATTACCAACTTGAAACAACGGTTGGGATTCTGTTTTTAATGCTTGTTATCTCCCTAAGCATTTTCAAGATTTTAACGCAGATTTTATATTTTACCTTCAATTGGCGAAAATACAATCAAGCACGGCACCGTAAAAAAATTCCTGAAGTAATTCTTACTATCCTTACGTCTCTAGAACGTGGTCTTCCTAAAATTGCTCTAGAAAAAGCCAAATTTATCCAAAAATACAGCCCTACTGCAGGGCTTGGAGAATATTTTGAGACACTGGCTTTAATAGCTCTGAATGATGATGAACAAGCAAAAATTATTTTTAAAATCATGACGACTTTCAAAGGAGTTGAATATCTTGGGTGGCAAGGATTGGCTCGTCTTAGTCTAAAAAATGATCGACCAGCTCAAGCACAGGCTTATGCAGAGAAGGCTCTCCAATATTTCCCAAATTCACCTTATGCCCTTAAAATGATCCATGAACAAGCCCAAGCGTTAGGTGATTATAAAAAGGCAGAACATGCGTTAGGTCAACTCAAGAAAATTGGTTATTTTGAGGAAGATCTTTTAAGAGAGAAAAAAGGAGCATTACTTGCAGGTTGGGCTAAATCTTTAGACAGCCAACAATCTCACAAAGAAGCTCTGTCACGTGCAAAAAAAGCCTATAGAATTCATCCTGGAGTAGAAGAAGGAAAAATCTTGGCCGAGCTTCATGTAAAACTTAACCATCGATGGCGGGCTCAATTTTTAATCAAACGCCTTTGGAAGCTATCGCCGGATCAAGAACTATGCCAGCTGTATATCCAAGCAATAAACCCTGAAACGCCTCTTAAGGCTTACGAAGCAATCCAAAAATTAACGGCCCAAAATCAAGAGCATGAAATTTCTTTAATTGTTTTAGCGGAAGCTGCTCATAAAGCTCGACTCTGGGGCGCGACAGAAGAATATCTTCATCAACTCGCAAAAGTTACAAAAGATCCCACGACAGTAAACACTTTAGAAAAGAAACTGTCAGGGTATAACGCCTTGAACTAATGTTACAAAATTGAATTGTTGGTGAGGCTGTCTTTATGAAAATTTTTAGCGGCAATAGTAACAAGCCTCTCGCTGAGAAAATTGCCTCTTTTCTTAGCCTTCCCTTAATAAGGGCATCTTTTAAAACATTCCCTGATAAAGAAATCTTTGTTGAGATTTTTGATGATTTAAAAGGCGAGGATATTTTCCTTATCCAATCAACTTCTTTTCCTGTCAACGATAACTTCATGGAATTAGTGATCACACTTAATACGATCAAACAATGTTCGCCTCGATCTATTACAGCGGTCATTCCTTATTATGGTTATGCTCGTCAAGATAGGCATACAACCCCCCAATCATCAATTGCCTCAGAATTAACAGCACGCCTTCTGCAAGTCACAGGTGTCAATAGAATTATAACCGTTGATTTACATACACCTCAGATCAAAAAATACTTTACTCTTCCCGTTGATAATCTCTCGATGACCACTCTTTTTTGTGAAGACATCCTTGCTTCCTATCCATTAGAAAATCTCCTCATTGTCTCTCCTGATGCTGGAGGACATGAAAGAGCTCAAGTACTAGCTCACCATTTAAATGTAAAAGCTATTACTCTGCATAAGGCTAGAGACGAGATTACGGGTACATGCAACATGCAATTCAAAACCTCTGTTATTGATCAAAACTGCATTATTATTGATGATATCGTTGATACAGGTGAGACACTTTGTAAGGCTGCTGAATTCCTTATGCAGAAAGGTGCAAAATCAGTGAATGCTTACTGTACTCATCGCATTCTTTCGGGGACTTCCCTTGAGAAAATCGCCCTCTCCCCTCTTCAAGAAGTTGTGTTTACCGATAGTATCTTCTCTTCCATATCAAGAAAAGGTTGCACAAAGCTTCGCCAGCTTTCGATTGCCCCTTTATTAGCTAAAACCATCCGGTCCTATGCTTGAATTCAATTGTTTTTTGATTCTTTTACTTAGCCCTTCAACCCTAATTCCGTTGTTAGATTTCTTAATTCCCGCGTGATAACGGTTAGATTTGCCAGATCCAATGAATTTTGCAAAAAAGCTTCCTGAAGCAAAGCATCAAGAGACGCTAATTTATCTTTTGATGCAATCGTCCAAAGCTCCATTAACATCGTTGTTTTAAGCTGATCATTTTTCGGACTCTTGTCATCAAAACTTAAGACCTGCAGTACGACCTCATTCTGGATATTAAATAAATCTTCTTGAATTCCTAGAATTGCAAAACGATGCCAAGACGTATTTGATTTAATTTTTTCAATTTCTTGCCTTAAGTGAGTGATGCCAAGACGCGCCCCCACAAGAAAATAAAAGATGGCAATCTGTGCAATACTATAGCCTGTTTGTGAAGCAATTAAGATGATATCTGGCGATGATGTAGCCACTTGAAGATACGCAATCTCAAGCGCAAGTTTTTGAGGAAGACCTAACTTCTCATAGAATGTAATCTGCTGCTGAAGGTTAATCTGGCTCTGTTCATCGAGGAAATGATGAAGATCTGCTAAAAAGGCGCTTGTCCCAAGTTTGAAAAGTTGAGTTGATGCCGTAATATTATCCGCCATTTTATAATGACGAATAAGCCACTTAATCGTACGCCGCACCATATGCAGAATATCAATCATGACTTTTATAAGCGTTGTTGGATGAATCAATTTATCCAAACTCTCTAACTGTCGCCATAGCGCACGAAGATCAAAGACATTCCGAACGATAATATAAGCCCGGTAAACATCTTCAAGGCGACAGTTTAATTTTGTCATGGTATCATAAATGAAGCTAGCACTGATGCGGTTGACAATTTCATTTGTGATCTTTGTTGCCACAATTTCGCGCCTAAGCGGATGTGTTAAAATCTCAGCCCGATAATTCTTGCGCATACTCTCTGGGAAATAATTTAAAAGATCTTCTTCAAAAACGAAATCATCCAGCAAAGAAGACTTAAGGATTTCCTGATAAAAATCAATTTTGCTATAGGCCAACAAAATTGCAATTTCAGGTTTTGTAAGACCTTTTTGTAATGTTTGATGCTCAAGCATCGTGGCATCGTCCGGCAAATACTCAATTGCTCGATTGAGTATACCCTTAGCCTCAAGCGTTCTCATAATTCGAATCTGTCCATCAAGAAGATTCGGTCCTTGAGCCTCAAGCAAGCTGATGGCTTGTGCCTGTTTATAATTGTCCCGTAAAACAAGCTTGGCAACCTCATCTGTCATAGATTCCAATAAATTATTGCGTGCTTCTAAACTTAATTTTCCGGCAATGACAAGTTGATTGAGAAGAATTTTAATATTAACTTCATGATCTGAGCAATTCACACCACCTGAATTATCAATTGCATCCGTATTAATGCGCCCCCCCAAGGTTGCATACTCAATGCGGCCTAGCTGGGTAACACCCAAATTAGCTCCTTCTCCAATGACTTTACAGCGAAGATGCTTAGCATTGATCCGTATAGCATCATTGGTACGATCGCCAACATCTTGATGACTTTCTTTAGAAGACTTAATAAAAGTTCCAATGCCACCAAACCACAAAAGATCTACATTTAATTTCAAAATTGCTTTGATCAATTCAGAGGGGGTTATCTCTGTCACATTCAAATTGAAAAGCTGTTGCATCTCAGGAGATACAGGAATTGTCTTTGCTGTCCGCTCAAACACACCACCTCCTTTTGAAATAAAAGCAGGATCATAGTCTTTCCATGTTGAGCGTGGAAGTTTGAAAAGACGCTTCCGTTCGTTATAACTCAATTGAGAGTCTGGTGTTGGATCAATAAAAATATGTTGATGATTAAATGCAGCTACAAGCTTGATTGTCTCAAATTGAAGCATCCCATTCCCAAAAACATCCCCTGACATATCCCCTACACCGGCAACAGTAAACGGTGCCCTCTCGATAGGAATATCCAGCTCATAGAAATGGCGCTTGACAGATTCCCATGCGCCTCGGGCTGTGATTCCAATTTTTTTGTGATCATAACCACTGGATCCTCCGGAGGCAAATGCATCATCCAACCAAAAGTCATAATCTTTCGAAACTTCATTGGCATAATCTGAGAATGTTGCTGTTCCTTTATCCGCCGCAACGACCAAATAAGGATCATCTTCATCCCATCGAACAACATCTTGAGGAGGAATTACTACTCCATCTTTAAAATTATCTGTAATATCCAATAAACCCTGAATCATTTTTTTATAATAGGTTATGGCTTCGTTGAGAACTTCTTCACGGCTTGCATTCTGAGGGATTGCTTTTAGAACAAATCCTCCTTTTGAACCAACAGGTACAATGACCGTATTTTTAACCATCTGAGCCTTAAGAAGACCTAAAATTTCTGTTCGGTAATCTTCAAGGCGATCTGACCAACGAATGCCTCCTCGTGCAACTTTTCCACCTCTCAAGTGAATGGCTTCAAAGTGAGGAGAATAAATATAGATCTCAAATTTTGGCCTGGGAAGAGGCAATTCATCAATTTGATGACAATCAAACTTAATGGACGTATAAGTCTTAAAATTGCCTTGTGCATCTTTTTGGTAAAAGTTTGTTCGCAACGCTGACTGTATGAGATTTAAAAATCTTCTTAAAATCTTATCTTCATCGGGATTTTGAATTTTATCAATCTTCTTTAAGATGTCTTGTTTCAAAAGCTGATCATCAAGGGCAATTTCTGGATTAAATTTACTCCCAAAAAATGTCACGAGTTGCTTCGTAATATCGGAATATTTCAAGAGTGTTTGCTCAATATATTCTCGACTGAATGAAAACTGAAGTTGCCGTAAATATTTGCTTAAAACCCTAAGAATTAAACCTTCACGTGGTGTTATATTAGCTCTCAAAATGAGACGATTAACACCATCATCTTCAATCAATCTTTCTTTTACGCCCTTCAAAGTACTGAAAAAATTTGCTTGAATCTCTGTGGGATTAACAACGTAATTATCTTGCGTAATCATTTCAAAATCATGAATCCACACAGGGTTAGATACCCCTTGGGGTGAGACCACAAAAGGTATCTCTTTAATCACTCTAAAATCAAGATTTTCAAGAACTGGGAGAATATCCGAAAGAGCAACAGGATCACCTGGATTAAAAACTTTCAGATGTAAACGGTGACTTGGAGCTCCATCAGTTGTATAAAGACGAGCTTTAGGCGTATTGGATTGGCAGGCTAATTCTATTTGTTCAATATCAGCTTTAACATCGGCGCCATGAAAACGTTCTTGATACCCTTTCGTGAAGGCTTCACAATAACGCTGAAAGACTTTTTGCCCCTCATAATCATTAAAAGCAGAGACAAGAGTTAACCGTAAGTCATCTTTCCAAGAACGGGCTACCTTAACAATTTTTTCTTCAAGACCCTTGATATTATAAGTCTCTTTAATACCGCCTGGGATATGAATCGTGTAATGCACGCGTGCCAGTGCAAAAGATCCAAATTGAGCTTTATAAACCGACAAGGCACCCTTTAAGTTTTTAGCAAGTGTCTCACCAATCTGATCGCATAATTCAGAATCAAAACGCTCACGCGGGATATACACGAGGCAAGACAAAAAACGATTGAATTGATCTTGATGAATAAAAAGCGCAAACTTCTGACGCTCTTGAAGATTTAACACAGCAAGCCCAATTTCTGCTAATTGCTCAATATCTGCTTGAAAAAAGTCATCTCGAGGTAGAGAATCAAGAATATGAATCAAAGACTTTCCATCATGCCAAGCAGGAACCAAACCAGCATAATCTAAGATATGTTCTAGCTTCCGACGCAATAAAGGGATATCTCGAACGCTGCTATCATAAGCAACAGAAGTGAACAGCCCCATAAAAAGATGCATGCCAATCACCGAACCATTCGATGAGAAGTGCTTGACGCCAATAATGTCCATTGTTACCCCGCGATGGACACGAGAAATTTGGCTAGCCTTATTAATAATTAAAGGTGTCGATTCTAAAATATAGTGAAATGTTTGGTTTTCAAAATCAACTCCATCAAAAATCTTCGCAAGACTTTGATACGATTCTAGTTTCATAATCCCAAGCCCATGAGAACATTGAATTTTTTTAATTCCTTCATGATGGGCTTCTAAGAAATCATAATAAGCATAACCAAGAAATGTGTAATGATCCTCGCGAATCCAGTCGAGAAAATTTAGGATTTCTCCTTGCTGATCAAGAGCTGTTGGAGGGCAGGTCCTTTGTAGGTCATCCTGCGCAACTAAAACTTTATCAAGCATTTTTTTCCAATCGGAAGTTGCATACCTCACATCCTGTAAAACATCTTGAAGTTCTTTTGCTAAAAGATCCACAAGCTCTGGATAAATGGATTCAACAATTTCACAATGAATTACTGATTCATACTGGGCTTCCGAAGCTTCTTCAGTGAGTTCAAATACATCTGTTAACTTTCCTTCAGCATTTCGTTTTACTTTAATCACAGGATGAACAATTCGCTTGGCTTTTAGATTATGTTTTTGCAAGAGTTGAATAAGAGAATCGACAAGAAATGACATATCATCATTCACAATATCAATCACAATACGTTCAGCCAAAGGCAAAGGCAACGTGGCGTCTGGCCTCCAATAATAGATTCGAATTTTTGGTTTTCCAACTTCACGCTCTTGAAAAAACTCCCAAAGGTCTAGGACGCCTGCTGCAAGATTTTCAAGAGGGATCTTCCGCATATCATCTGAAGCAAGCGTTGAAAAAAATTGTTGTGTGAAACGCTTGATCGATAGTTTGATAGAATCGCTTGCCTTTCTTTGAACAAGTTCAGTAATTGTTTCGACCCGCTCATTCAGTTGCTTTTTTTTCATTCTTAAGACCTTAATTGAATCATCCTGCATTTATTTTTACCTTGGCTTCATTCAAAAAGCCAGCTTGCTTTTTGGTTAATTCTTAAAGCGTTATTGAGGATGAAGCTAAACTCATCCAATAAAAGCTTATTTGTTTTTTGTTCTATTTTTCTCACCATTTTTTCCTCTTGACGTTCTTTAATCATTATCATGTTAAAAATTGATTATCTTGGCACCTTTCAGCATCCCCTGGTTGCCTAAGATCCCCGACACAAGTCCGGGGATGACTTTGTGGGTGATAGGCCTGAAGCTCGTCAGTTTTCATTCCTTTGTTGCCAAACATTTTTCTTCCTTTCTTTATTCATTTCAATTCCCACTCAGACCTCACCTCTGAGTTCCAAGCTCCTTTGTTCTCGTCATCCTAGGCCCTGTGCCTAGGATCTCAAGGAACCGAAAGATCTCTCCCATCGCCATTCGATGTTCTCCACTAAACTCCCTCCTTTTCTATGCCTACCCCCGCCTTTTCATCAGGCAAAGAGAGGGCATTCGCTGAAGTAGAGCGTTAAAAGGTCTTTTATTGTTTAATAATTGAGGTTTTTATCCCTGTCTTATTCTTCTTTTCTTATGGGATGGATTCAGAAACTGAGTAAAAGGGTTATCAAGATTTTTTAAGTCTTAATAAGGAAGAGAATCATCTCTGACCATCTATTACCAGGCTACCATATCATGATACAAAAATCAAGAAAATTCTGACTTCTTACAAATTTTTCTCCACTTTTTGACGAACTTCTATTAGCATGCAAGAATATTGACTAAGTAACTAGAGAACCATATGCCCATCTTATCAGACCAGTGGATTCGCGACGCCGCCCTCAATCAGCAAATGATTGAACCCTTTGTTGAGCGCCAGCAAAGCCGAGGGATGATTTCCTATGGTTTATCTTCTTTTGGATATGATGCCCGTGTTGCCAATGAATTTAAGATTTTTACCAATGTTGACAGTGCGACCGTTGATCCGAAAAATTTCGATCATAATGGCTTTGTTGATCGGGTCACTGATGTTTGCATCATTCCTCCAAATAGCTTTGCTCTAGCGCGTACGGTTGAGTATTTTCGTATTCCTCGCGATATTCTGGTGATATGTCTTGGAAAATCCACCTATGCACGCTGTGGTATCATTGTCAACGTGACGCCTTTAGAGCCCGAGTGGGAAGGTCATGTAACATTAGAATTTTCAAATACAACCCCTCTTCCTGCTAAAATTTATGCGAATGAGGGCGCCTGTCAATTCCTTTTCCTTAAAGGAGAACAAGCCTGCGAAGTCTCTTATAAAGATCGGTCAGGAAAATATATGGGTCAACTTGGCGTAACTTTACCACAGGTCATAAAAGCAAATGGATAAGATTAAAATTATAGGCGGTCAGT
Organism: Candidatus Paracaedimonas acanthamoebae; assembly: GCA_000743035.1. Classification (GTDB taxonomy): domain Bacteria; phylum Pseudomonadota; class Alphaproteobacteria; order Caedimonadales; family Caedimonadaceae; genus Paracaedimonas; species Paracaedimonas acanthamoebae. Next base: position 621,248 of record CP008936.1, on the reverse strand, counting down.
CACTTTCTGGAAAAATTCGCATCTCGGGCGCTAAAAATGCAGCTCTTCCTTTAATGTGCACAAGTCTCTTAACCAAAGAACCTCTGGTTTTAAAAAATCTGCCGCAGCTTGCGGATGTCTTCACGCTTGGCAGTGTTCTGAGCCATCTTGGCGTCAAAACCACTTATGAAGGTCAAGCTATTGGTGAACACCAGGCAACTTTCCATGCTCAAGGTCCCATCCTTCCCGAAGCCCCTTATGACCTTGTGCGCAAAATGCGCGCCTCTTTCCTTGTTTTGGGGCCTCTTTTAGCGAGAACTGGCTATGCTAAAGTTTCACTTCCAGGAGGATGCGCTATTGGAAGTCGCCCTGTTGATATTCATCTCAAAGGATTAGAAGCGTTAGGAGCTAAGATTACTCTTGAAGATGGGTATGTCATTGCTCAAACCCAAAATGGTCTTGTAGGAGCAGAATTCTCGTTCCCAGTGGTAACTGTTACTGGCACCGAAAATATTCTTATGGCAGCTGTTTTAGCCCAGGGAACCACCCGTTTATTAAACTGCGCAGTTGAACCTGAGATCACAGATCTTGCGCACTGTCTCCAAGCTATGGGAGCAAAAATTGAAGGTGTTGGCACCCCTATTTTAACCATTACAGGTGTTTCAAGCCTTCATGGTACCACCTATTCTGTTCTCCCTGACCGCATTGAGACAGGCACATATGCTATGGCTGCAGGGATTACAGGCGGTGAAGTTGAACTTATTGGGACTGACTTAGCGTTGATTCCAACAACTTCTCAAGCTCTTGAAGCTATGGGAATGACTTTCAAAAAGACCGCTCAAGGATTTATTGCCACAGGCCCTTCACACAAACTTAAAGCTGTTGAAGTGACCACAGATCCTTACCCAGGCTTTGCAACAGATTTACAAGCACAAATCATGGCATTAGCATGTGTTGCCGAGGGCACGTCTTTAATCACCGAAACAATTTGGGAAAATCGTTTTATGCATGTCCCAGAGCTTGCTCGCATGGGGGCTGATATCACAATCAAAGGAAATACAGCGATTATTAAAGGCGTGAATAGCTTAAAAGGCGCACCCGTTATGGCGACAGACCTTCGGGCATCTGTCTCTTTGGTTCTAGCGGCGTTAACGTCTTCTGAAGAAACAATAGTCAACCGCGTTTATCATCTCGACCGAGGATATGAAGAACTGGAAAATAAGCTTGGTGCTTGCGGTGCTATTATTGAACGAGTCAGGGAGGGCTCTACATATGACATTTCAACAACAACACACCCCCTTAAAGCTGCGGGCTGAGGATCAACAAGACCTCAAAATTATGGGGGCTTATCTTCAAGATAGCCTCATTCCAATGACAGCTTTCTATTATAATAAAGAAGGTAAGCATTTCAGTATTCTTGCCAACCGTTTTTGTTGGGAAGTAAGTCCTCAACTTCATACTGGAACACCTCTTTATTCACGAGTGCATGCAGGCCTCCATTTTACTCATGTCCATCATGTTCGCCACAAAGGGATCGACATTAAGGATCCAACTAAAACTTTAAATCTTTTAACGATTCATGGAGACAAAGATGGAGAAATCCACCTTTTGTTTTCAGATCAATGCGAGATTTGTTTACATGTTGAAAAAATCATGTGTCACTTTCATGATCTTCACGAAGCTTGGTGGACACATCAAAAACCTGAACATAACTGAAGTCTTTCGTCTACTTTTAATGCATGTCTTAAAGTGCTTATGCTAAACTTTTAGAAGCAAAGCTAGTCTTTTTTCAACTGGTAATCACTCATTTCAAATCATAAGTTTTAAATAACTCGTAAGAGTTAGGTTTTTGATCAAATTAAACGCACCTGAGAAGCCATCAACAAATAGAAGCTTTGAAAAGCCTTAGTTTGATCAAAAAAAGCAAAATAGTTTGAGTCGCTCAACACAACTTACTAAGCCTCAAATAATTTTGCGAGGGCGCCGTATATGACAAGATTGGAGCGTGCCAATTAATATATATCATATATTTCCCATAATCTATAGGCTCACTGTGGTTTGTACTAACGTCATAACCAAAGCTAAGAAAGGAGACTAACAATGGCACAAAATAGAAAAAATCAAGGACGATCCTCATCCTCAGGTACAGAGAACAGAGGCTTTGCTTCTATGCCCCATGAAAAGGTACAAGAAATTGCCTCTAAAGGGGGAAAAGCCAGTGCTGAAAAGGCTGGCCACGAAGGAATGGCTGAACGTGGTCATAAAGGTGGCGAAACCCGGAAACAACAGTTAGGGCATGAAGGCTACGTAGATCTTGGCCACAAAGGTGGTGAAGCTCGCAAAGAGCAGCTTGGGCCAGAAGGCTATGCTGAGATGGGACACAAAGGTGGCGAAACCCGGAAACAACAGTTAGGGCATGAAGGCTACGTAGACCTTGGCCACAAAGGTGGTGAAGCTCGTAAAGAGCAGCTTGGGCCAGAAGGCTATGCTGAGATGGGACACAAAGGTGGCAAATCCCGTAGAGGGGAATAAACCACTTCTAGGGTAAAATTCTACTCCTTACATAAGAAAAGTAAGCTAGCTTTGAAGGCTAGCTTACCTTCTTTATTTTGTATATATACTTTAGAAATCTTACGCTCGCCTTCTAGAGGAAAAATAGGTTTTTTTCAACTGGCAATCGCCCGACTTAAGTCATAAGTTTTAAATAATTTAATGTCTCTCAAAGATGGGTTTTTGATCACTTTAAACGAGCATAAAAAGCCGTAAAAAAAAATGAGCAACTTCTAGATGGCAAATAGTTCGGTCAAAAAAACAGGATAATTTAAATAGCTTAACACAAAATATGACATATTTAAGGTTTAAATGGTTTATCGATATCCTCTTACAATTCTACTTAAAATTTATATTTTTTTGTGCTAATTGTCACAATAAATTTAAGAAAATTTTAAAGAAATGCGCTGCAGCCTTTAAAGGGGGGCAATCATGAAAAAGTTGGTATTTATTAGTCTGGCATGCTTCTTGATAGGGAAAGAAGTCTCTTGCTGGGCTTCAGATCTTATGGATGTTGAGAAAGAGAATTACCCGGCTAACTTACAACCACAATTTGCTTCTTATATACCTCAAAGTTTTAAAGCAGCAAGCACAGCTGTCTCTACCCCCTCTGATATCTTTGAACAGGCTTCTAATTCTATTCAGGGGATTCATGAGATAATAAAGGGAGGGTATGCTGAAGCCAAGGATAATAGGTTACGCAGGGCCTATTATGCCTTTAAGGAATTGGCTTTCCCTGATGACGTATGGCAAGCATATGCTCACCAATTAAAAGTTGATTCTTGGCCTGCTCAGACAACTTGGAAAGAACGTGTTGGCGCCCATCTTTTTTTCCCTCCTCAAGCCCTTGAATGGTTTGATTGCCCTTATAGAAGCCACCTTGCTAAACGGTTTGATATCCTGTGGGGATTTGCCATCAGTGCCAAGTTTAATCACTCGCTAGGCAAGTATTTACTTGTGGATACATTCCACAAAATACGCTGGTTGGGGGAGGTTCCACAATTAACACCTTTCTTTAAGAATTACCTTGGTAATGTGATCACAGAATTAAAACAGTGCTTAGATCATCCTGATGCGTGCTATTTATTAGGACGAGGCCAAACAGGAGTCTATCCTTGGCTTGTCTCGCGATATGATAACACCTTGTCCTTGTCTGGATATGAGCTTTTTAGCCGTCATCCTAATCATTTAAGAAATAAGTATTATGCCCTTAACGAAATAGATGACTATGATACTTATCAAAAACCGCCAGCAGATGTTTATCTTACGCTTGCACGCCAAGGATACTTCCCTGCTTATCTTGAGGCCACAAAACTTACTAAGGACACTCAGGAAAGGGAGATGATCCTTAAAGAAGCTGCCGAGAAAAAATATGGCCCTGCATTTTTAGATCTTGGATATCTCTATGATGAACAAGGAAAGGATGAACAGTCTGATTTTTTCTTTAAGCAAGCCGCCGAAGAATATGGTATGGCATGGGGCTATATTGTATTGGGAACGGCGCTCGTTGGAGATCCAAGACCTTATATGAAAGAGTGGAAAAAGGATCTCTCAGACCTTCCTCAAGAAGAAGCTAACCGTTTAATTGAGGAAGCTGCAGCATATTTTAGAAAAGCTGCAGAAGCTAAAGACCCAGACGGATGGGAATATCTCATTAGTCTTTGGGAAGGACGCTTTGAGGCTGCAAAAGCCAAGAAAGATCAAGATAAGATGCATATTTACTGGCCAAAACTTGTGGATGCCATTCAAGATGGCATGCAAATAGGTTTAGCGTACGCTTATCGCCAAGCTCAAATCTATTTTGGAAAGGAATCCTTTTTAAAGAACGTTCAGGCATATGGTTATCCACCCCAAGGTGATATCAGGATGAATTACGTTACTCCTAAAACTATTCCAGAGATGCTAATAAGTCAAAGTGAAGTTATTGAAGAATTCTTGACCTCTGAGGGTTGATTTTTTAAAACCCAGTCCCCATATGAGAAGTAAAGGAATATATATAATCGATCTCTTATGGAGTCTTGAGCTATGAGTACCCACTTTATTTATCATATTGCTGTATCGCTTAGCCTCTTATTGAGTTTTGTTTCCTCAAGTGCCAGTGAGGTTGAACAAGATCCTAAAGTTACGCTCAAGGTTTATGCGGTTGGGCAAGGCAATTGTGCGAGCTTAGAGGTTAGGGACGCTGCTACAAAGAAATCAGAGTTCATGCTGCTGGATATTGGCTCAACGTCTTTTGCAGCTGAAGCTGCTTATAGGCAACATCATCAAGTTCAGTCCTCACATTCTCCACAAGAGAGTACAACCACCACAAATCGACCTACAGCTGACGTTTCAACACCAACTAAACCAGCATCTAAGGTAACCGTACCAATAAGTACTAAAAAATCTCCTAACTGGGATGAAACCCAAGAAGATAAAAATGTTATTGCTGAACTTAAAGAAACAGAGAGAGATCAATTTATTAAAAAAATGCGTAAAATGTTAATGCAAGACCAAAGTTCAGAACAGCAGAAAAAAACTAAGCAAAAGAAAGTCCCACCGATTTCCGTTAAAACCGTTGTGGTGACTCATCCTGACACGGATCACTATGGTTGGTTGATGAACTTATTTTCTCAGCCAGAAGATAAAATAGAGTTTCTTATTTTTGGAGGGCTTCCTAGCCATTATTATAGCCAGCCGGAAGATCAACAAAAGTTTAAAGGTTGGCTTTCCCTACGCTTAGCAACCCATTCTAAAATCTTCTTCCCTGCCATTCAATATGCAGCTTTAGCTCCTCAAGATAAGGCTAACCCTCTACAAGAAATTTTATTAAAAGAAAAAAAAGAAGAATTTGCCCCCACATTTTCTCTGGTTCACTGTCTTTTGCAGGGTTAGATCTTGCCAAAGCCTTTAATTTTGGGAATAAGGTTGAGATCTCACTTTTGGCGCTGAACCCCCTTCATAGTGGTGATCTTGATAACGTCGTTCGTTTAGCCGATGATGATGCCGACGACAATAAGGATAGCCTAGTCTTAAGAGTCCGCCATGGGGGATCTTCTGTGATGCTCACAGGTGATGCCACTCAAGCCACAACAAGACGCATCAAGCAGAATTACAAAGGTAACCTTGATTCTTTAAAATCAACGGTCCTGCTTGCCAGCCATCATGGCTCTGCAGAGCATGGTTGTAATGGCGAAGAGTGGGTTAAATTAGTCGACCCCCAGTATGTCCTAATTAGCCATGGACATAAATATGGCCACCCTCAAGCTCAAGCTTATGAGAACTTTAAGAAATCCTCTCGTTTAAAGCGTGTTCCTTTGCATCATGTATTGGTCGGAAAAGGAACCAACAAACATGAAGATTATTATGAAGGAAGTCTCCATACAACCCCTTGGGCTATTTACTCTACCCTAAATAGCGGCGATCTAACGCTTGAACTGTTGCCAACAACTTTAAACCTCACATCTGAAATTGCCCCTACTTTAGAAAAGAAAGAAGAAGAAGCTGTAGAAGTTGTAAAAATTACAGACAGCCCTACGGGGATACTTCTGTCTGCTAAAAAAGGCCCCTTACCCCAAGATCGAAGAGGGAGAGAATCAGGCATTATTCCTATACAGCTTTCTTTTGAAGAGGCAATGAAAGTAGATACCGCTGCAAGTGCTGCTACACCAACTAAGGAAGAAAAAACAGTAAGTACAGCCGCACTAACCAGAAAACCAAAAAGAAAGTTAAAGGAAGTCTCAGCGAGTAGCCCAGAAGAAGGGACAGATGAGGCACCACCGAAAATATTGAAACAACAATCAACATCCCCTTTTCAACAGAAGTCTCAGGAAAAGAAGAAATAAGGGAGATCTACATCGTTTTACATATAAGCACCTAAAAAACAAATTTTTTTTAGATCTCTTTTAAGGCTATATGATGGCTACAGACTTAATAGAAGAATCCCCTGCCTCACATGTCGCCTGGGAATAAACACGATGGCCCCTTGACCCAAGACTCGTTAGTAACTCATAAGGTGCCGTTCCCGCTAAATAAGCCATGTCTCGAAGATTTTGTGCTGTTGGATAAAGCGTGGCCCAAGCATTTACATGGCATAGAGCTTCTGGAATATCTGTTACATCAACTAGCATGAAATCCATTGAAATTCGCCCTATGATAGGAGCTGCTATGCCACCAATATAAACATGCCCTTTATTGGAGAGCTCACGCATAATACCGTCTGCATACCCTATTCCTAAGGTGGCTAAACGCTTATGAGTGGTACAACGATATGTCGCGTTATAACCAACAGTTTGGCCAGGATGGGCGTCTTGCACCTGCATAATGCGCGCATAAACAGTTACGCTTGGTTGAAGATGATGAACCTCAGGATAAGGAGTGGCATATCCATAAAGACCTAATCCTGGGCGGACATAGTCATAATGATAAGCTTCACCCAAAGAAATTCCATTTGAGTTTGCAAGACATGCCGGAGCCTTTGGTAAGATTTTAAGAGCTCTCTCAAAAACTTGCCTCTGTTCTTCATTTTGAGAATTATCTTTTTCATCACTGCTGGCAAGATGGCTAATAATCATTTCAAGTGAAAAAGTCTTGAGCATGCCAATCTCTTGGCTTACTTTCATAATATCTTGAAAAGAAAGTCCATTTCTTGTCATTCCTGTATCAATATGCAATACGGCAGGTAAGGTTTGAGCTTTTAATCGCGCAAACTCAGACCAACGCTTAATTTGCTCACGATCAACAAGTACGGGAATTAAATTTTCTTCAAAAAAGTAGTTTTCTGTACCGGCTAAAACTCCACAAAAGACCAGAATTTTTGCATCCAAAAAAGGTAAAGACTGACGAAGCCGCACTCCTTCTTCAATAAAAGCCACACAAAAAATACGGCAGCCTTGCGCATAAAGAGCTTGAGCTACTTGCTTCATCCCGAGCCCATAACTATCTGCTTTTACAACTGCCGCGATTTGGCATCCAGCCTTAAGATGAGCTTGAGTTAATAAATAATTATGTTGAATAGCGTGCAAATCAATCATCATGACTGATGTTGCAGTAGCAGGCACTCCTTCTAATAAACAATTCTTCACAGGTCCCTGCTTAGCGCACTCCATGAGGCATCCTTTCCGATTCAACATAATTACCAAACTTAGTTAAAGCGCCATCAAAGAACAATTTAACATTGTTAATAGGACCATGTCTCTGCTTCGCCACAATCACTTCAGCTAAGTTATAAATCTGTTTCATGCGCGTTGACCACTCTTCGTGTTTATCAGAGTTAGGCGCTGGCTCACGCCTGCTTTCATAATACTCTTCACGATAAACAAACATCACGACGTCCGCATCCTGTTCAATCGATCCAGATTCACGTAAATCAGCCAATTGAGGGCGCTTATCTTCACGCTGCTCCACAGCACGCGAAAGCTGAGAAAGAGCGATAACAGGGACATGAAGCTCTTTTGCAAGCGTTTTGAGCCCTCGTGTAATCTCAGAAATCTCTTGAACACGGTTATCCGAGTTTCTTGCGCCTGGCGCCCCTTGTAACAATTGTAAATAATCAACAATGATCATTGAAAGGCCATGCTTGCGCTTGAGCCTACGCGCCCGGGTTCGCAACGCTGAAATGGTCAAGGCTGGCGTATCATCAATATAAAGCGGTAAATTTGCAAGACGACGACTTACCTCAAAAAATTTCTGGAAATCAGCTTGAGGAATATCACCCCGACGAATGCGATCAGATGCAACACCTGATTCTTGCGCTAAAAGACGTGTTGCTAGCTGTTCAGATGACATTTCAAGTGAGAAGAATGCAACAATTCCTCCATACACCTTCTCCTCAAGACCTGCCTCCGCCGCATTAAAAGCGATGTTTGCTGCAAGCGCCGTTTTCCCCATCGAAGGTCGACCTGCAAGGATGATAAGATCCGAAGGGTGGAGTCCTCCTAAAAGACCATCTAGGTCTTTAAAACCTGTGGTGACACCAACAATTTTATCTTCTCGCTTAAAAGCAAGCTCGGCAATTTGGATAGATTCTGTAAGTGCTTTTGAAAAAGGAACAAATCCTCGATCTGCTTGGCCAATAGTGGCTAAATCGTACAAACGTTGCTCAGCACTTTCAATTTGTTGTTGGGCGCCATGCTCAACATCTGGCGTAAAAGCATTAATAACAACTTCTTCCCCTAAATCAATCAATTGACGCCTTAAGTGAAGGTCATAGATAAGCTCTCCATAATGCTGAACGCTTATGATTGAGACCACAGAAGCTGCAAGGTGCGCAAGATACTGCGTCCCTCCAATTTCTTGAAGAGAGTTATCTTGCTCAAATGTGCTTTTAAGCGTAATGGGATCTGCAATTTGCCCACGCTCAATAAGTTTGGAAATAACTGCATAAATACGCCCATTGGCAGCACTTGCAAAATGTTCAGGCATTAAGAAATCAGAAATTTTCTCATAGGCTTGATTATTGTGCAATAAAGCGCCTAAAAGGGCTTGCTCAGCCTCATAATTATGAGGGGGAATACGTTCCTGTTCAATAGTTGTGGAGGTCAATAGATTTCGGTTTTCTGTGAGTGCAACAACGTTTCCTGTCATGACAACTCTCTTGTTGAGGGCTTAACATTCAAAAGGACGTAACTTGAAAGCTTTTCATAATCAGCCAAAGCGAGCAGCTTCTCTATTTTGTACTCTGCCTTGGCATTATGAACAAGAGCTAATTAAATCTTAAGCGCTGACTCCTTCTAACTCTTGAGAGTTTTTAGAAGATGCCTGCGCAAGAGCCTCTTCTTGTGTTTGAGCGACGTTAACAATAACTGTTTCTGAAACTTCTGGATGCAACGCAATTTGCACTTGATGCAATCCTAATGCTTTAATTGGCGTACTTAAAACAGCCTGAGCGCGCGTCACAGTAAAACCTGCAGCTGTTACCGATTCCGCAATGTCTTGAGGACGAACAGACCCGTAAAGAAGACCATTATCACCCGCTTGACGCAAAATAATAATGCTAAGGCCTTTCATCTTTGCAGCCACTGCTTCAGCTTCTTTTTTCAGGTGCAGGTTGTGAGCTTCAAGTTGAGCACGTTTTTGCTTAAACTCTTCAATCTTATTCGTCGTTGCTCTTTCTGCTTTTCCTCTAGGCAACAAGAAATTACGTGCATAGCCTGGCTTAACACGAACGATATCACCCATTTGTCCTAAATGTTCAACTCGTTGTAATAGTATCACTTCCATATTTTTCTCCTAAATCTTACACAATCGTTCTTTTAAATTGAGCCATGGCTCAAAAATTCCCAAAATCAAGACGGGCAATGCTAACCAGCCGAACACTACCATAAGCGTATAAAAAATCCAAAGAAACAAATTTCGTTGTTCGTATTTTGTTGAATAACTATGAATTATGGCAAGCCCTTCAAGCATAAATGCATTCAGCAAAACCCACAACATATTTATCGAGACCATCCCAACTGTTCCATTCCCAAAAAAAGCAAAAATACCGATTCCAGCGAGTGCCCACCAAGGCCACCAAGGAAGCTCAAAACGGCTCATTGAGGGAGTTGGCCTCAGATTACAAGAAAACTTTTGCAACGTACTCTGCGCTAATATTCCATTGATCAATGTAAATAAAAATAAGAAACTTGCAAAGAAAGCTGGCAAAATCATCACAAGTTGCGCGATGAAAGGCCGATAAAGAGCTTCTAGATTGTGATTAAACTTGCCTATTCCTTCTAGAAGAGTTTGCTGAAGCGACTGAAGATTCTCATTTGTAAGCAATGTGACAGTGAGAAAGGCGGTAAGACCCAGAATATACGCTGTCAAAGATGCAACAAGACGACCGATAGGATACCACTTAACCTGCTTGTTTGATGCCTGGCGATAATGCAAAGCTAAAGAGGTAACCAATAGACATGGTGTCAAGAAGCACAAGCTTTGAAGTAACGCTGGTTTTACACCACTTAATAAGGTAATACAGCAAAAACTTAAGCCTGAACTAATTAAAAGCGGGCGTACCCCATACTGAAGCCCGACAGAAAATAAAGGAAATTGATGAAAAATAGCTGTAACAATCCACAAGGGATTATTGGTTAAAAATCCTTGAAAAAGGAGTGCTGTAAGCACTCCTCTTGCTAGAATTTGATGCCAGTCTTTTGACGACAAGGTCGTCACAATAACGGCTTTTTAGCGAACAACGTAAGGCAACAAAGCTAAGAAGCGCGCACGCTTAATTGCAATTGCCAAATCACGTTGGTGTTTTGCGCTAACAGACGTAATACGTCTTGGGATAATTCTTCCACGTTCAGAGATATACTTCTGAAGAAGGCGCACATCTTTGTAATCAATCTTGGGCGCACCTGGTTCACTAAAAGGACAACTCTTTCTACGACGGAAAAAATGACGACGAGGACCACCTTTTGACATTGGATCATTCATAATACTCTTCCTTAGCTTTCTAATTCTTCTTCGGTTCCGGAATCGGATTCTTCTGCATCTCGGCCCTCACGTTCATGAGAAGGCGCGTAATCGTCTCTCTGATAACGTGATGCTTTTAAAATAGCTGAAGGCCCCTTTTCATGTTCTTCAACAGCAATCGTTTGGAAACGAAGGATATCTTCATTGATCCGCATCACACGCTCAACTTCTTTAACCGCTGCAGCAGATGCCGTGGCATTTAGGACAACATAATGCCCGCGACGATTTTTCTTAATAAGATACGCAAGTGTTCGAAGACCACAATATTCATTGCGAACAATTTGGCCACCTTGATCTTTAATAATGCCAGAAAACTTCTCTGCCAATGTTTCGACTTGCGCGGGTGCTAAATCCTGACGCGCAATAAAAACGATTTCATAATTATTCATATCAGCTCCTCATGGCTAATGGGTTGAAAACTCAACAAAGCCGGCAATACCGGCAAGGAGATGCTTTTGTATAGCGTATTTTTTAAGAAAATACAACATACATACATATATGTCATTTAATCATATTAATATAGATGGCATTCCTTTAAATGGATTAAAAATTCCTATAAAAATCTTAAATTTCTTTCCTTTACCAACTCCTCAACAACACCAGGGTCAGCCAATGTCGAGATATCTCCTAAACTATCAATTTCATTCGCAGCAATCTTCCGCAAAATGCGCCGCATGATTTTACCTGAGCGAGTTTTAGGAAGCCCTGGAGCCCACTGAATGATGTCAGGGCTCGCAATCGCCCCAATATGTTTACGGACCTCTTGGATGAGTTCTTTTTTCAGCTCTTCAGAAGGTTTTTCACCTTTATGAAGCGTGACAAAGGCATAAATCCCCTGCCCCTTAATCTCATGCGGAAAACCAACCACAGCCGTTTCAACCACTTTAGGATGCGTATTTAACGCACTTTCAACCTCAGCTGTTCCGAGCCGGTGCCCCGAAACATTGATCACATCATCAATTCGTCCGGTAATCCAATAATCGCCATCTTGATCTCGGCGCGCTCCATCTCCCGAAAAATACATACCGGGATAAGTTTTAAAATAAGTATCAATAAAGCGCTGATGATCCCCATAGACGGAACGCATTTGTCCTGGCCATGAATCAAGCATAACCAAAGCCCCTTCTGCTTCACCTTCAAGGATGGTTCCTTGAAGATCAACAATCGCTGGCTTTGCACCAAAGAAAGGTTGTGTTGCAGAGCCTGGCTTAAGGTCATGAACACCAGGGAGAGGTGTAATTAAAATACCGCCCGTCTCCGTTTGCCACCATGTATCCATAATGGGGCAACGTTCTTCACCCACAATGCGATAGTACCATTCCCAAGCTTCAGGATTAATGGGCTCACCAACCGACCCCAAAAGCCTTAAAGAACGTCTTTTCGTTTTTTTGACCGCTTCATCCCCCTCTCGCATCAACGACCGAATGGCTGTAGGTGCAGTATAAAAAATATTCACCTGATGTTTATCAATAACCTGCCAGAAGCGAGATGCATCCGGGTAGGTCGGCACACCCTCGAACATTAAGGTGGTTGCCCCATTTGCAAGCGGGCCATAAAGAACATAGCTGTGACCTGTAATCCACCCTACATCGGCGGAGCACCAATAAACGTCACCGGGATGATAGTCAAAGATCTGCTGATGCGTTAAAGACGCAAACACTAAATATCCACCCGTTGTATGCAACACCCCTTTAGGTTTGCCTGTTGACCCCGACGTATACAAAATAAATAAAGGATCTTCGGCTCCCATTTCAGCCGGCACGCATTCATGTGCAGCTTTGGCCATCAATTCGTTATACCAATGGTCTCTTACGTGCATAAAAGGCACGACATTTCCCGTACGTTTGATAACAAGCACAGATTCAACTGAAGTGACCTCTGGCCTTGCTAACGCCTCATCCACATTTCTTTTCAGCGGAATAAGCTTACCACCACGCACGCCTTCATCGGCTGTAATCACGAGTTTAGAATCGCAATCCACAATCCGACCTGCTAATGACTCAGGCGAGAATCCCCCAAAAACAACAGAATGTATCGCACCAATCCGTGCACAAGCCAACATTGCAACGGCAGCCTCGGGGATCATTGGAAGGTAAATCGTCACCCGATCGCCTCGCTCAACACCCAATCCTTTTAGAATATTTGCGCACTTGCAAACTTGTTCATATAATTCTCGATAGGTAATCTTTTGGGATTTTTGAGGATCATCCCCTTCCCAAATAATGGCGACTTGGTCCCCACGTTCTACTAAGTGCCGATCAAGACAATTCGCAGCAACATTTAAAGTGCCATCTTCAAACCACTTGATCCGAAAATCTTCAGCGTAAAAAGAAGTATCTTTAACTTTGGTAAAGGGCTTGATCCATGTAATACGCTGTGCTTGCTCGCGCCAAAATACTTCAGTATTTTTAATTGATTGCGTATAAAGCTCTCCATACTTTTCTGATGTTAAGGTTGCGAGCCTTGCTTTATAGGCGTGTTTAATATATGTCATAACGTCTCCATTTCCAGCCAAGCATAGAAAACAATCTTTAAAAGGGTCAAGAGGTGAAACCTTTCCCCCTAAATGTTTTTTAAAAAATTGCTCTTTATGCTTCTCCCTGTTTATTTGATAAATTTTAAATTATTATTAATAAACTGCCCTTAAATCTTAATTTTTTTCTTTTTGTTTTCTAATTTCAAGCCATCCTATTGGTTCCTTCTATACCTGTACATACTTGAGACTTTTCGATGAAGTTCTATGCTTCCATTTTTTTGCCAAAAAAGAACCCTAAAAGTGTCTTTCTTCTTTATCCACCCTACAGTCCCAACCATTTCACACGTCTCCCCTTGGTCCATACCTTTTCCGCACGCTCAGAACCTTATGGCACCTTTCAACGTTTTCCTGGTTGCCTGAGATCCTTGGGACAAGCCCAAGGATGACTTTGTGGGTGATAGGCCTGAAGCTCGTCATTTAATAACTTTTTATTTCCCAACATTTTTTTTCTTTTCTTTATTCATTTTCATTTCCACTCAGTTCTTACCAATAAGTTCAAAGTACTCTCTTCTTTCGTCATCCTAGGCCCTGTGCCTAGGATCTCATGCGACTTCAAGATCTTTCTTATCGCCATGCGATGCTTTTCTTTCTGATCGAAGATTAGGTCCCACCAGCGGTTGAAGCTCTGTTGATAGACCTTCATACGTTTGTCTCTTTGAGAGGGATTGAAACAACCTGTTTCTCTCCTCAAAACAGCACTGAGCACCCTTTTCTTGATTGTTGATGGGTCCAGACGTTTTTGTGCCCCTAGTTCTTTCTTACCATTTGGTTTTTGTTCATGTGTTTTTATCATTTTATATCTCCTTGTTTATGTTTCTTGTTTTTATTGTTTTCCCCTCTCCCTTCCTGTGCAGTTTGTGCACAGGAAGGAATTGGGAAGCCTTTTGCTTTTGTTTGAGAGGTTGAGGTCAGGACAGATCGTTTCTTCCATTTCACGACATGCCTATCATTATCCTCATTTACTCAACTGTTGGCATACCTTTTTCTCTCCCCAGAGATTCGAAATTTTCTGGGTTAAGCGTTTGATCAGGACGCTTCAGTTATTCTTTTTGCAGAGGAATCGACCTCTGAAAAAGGCAAAGAGAGGGTATTCGCTCAAAAAGAGCGTTAAAAGGCTTATTCTCTTTAATAACTTAGGTTTTTTTAATTCCCTTATTATTTTAATGAGACAGTTGGATTTTATGGAAGAATTATGAAGATCTTTTAGGTTTTCATAAGAGATGAAAATCATCTAACCATCTATACTATCAGGCTACCATATTTAGTTTCATAAATCAAGTTTTTTATATAAAGGAAATAGTTAAAACACTATTTTTCTCAAGAAATAAAAAACTCTTCTTAACAATTCTCGAATGACTAATGTAGCTGCGGCCTAACCATTTGCTCAATTATCTTATAATAAAGCTAAACAAATTTTATTTGACAAAAAGTCTATTTTTATTAAAATGCTTATCCTTAAGGGAAGACAAAATAATTGTTAACCTTTTTGTTTAATAACTTATTCTTTAGACAATGGAGAAAAAATTGAAATTTAGGAACTTTGCCATCTTATTAGCCTTTACATTAACTGGGCATGCATTTGCGACCAATGCTCGAGAAGATAATAACTGGTTTGGTTATCTTGATGAGGAAACTGTAATAGCTGCAAGGAATCGGGCCTCACAACCAGATCTCAACCTTGAGCAATATATTGCGTCACCTGAGCAAAATTTTCCTTGGATCACCTTAAAAGAGGTTTCATGTATAAACCCTAAAACTAAGCAAGAAGAAGAATTTATTATCGCCAATGTTTGTCGGAAATCCTCACCTTATGGTGAGTTTGCCCTTTATGATGGAAAAACGAATCCCTTAAAAATTTGCTTGAGCGGTTTAACAGGGTTCTCAGATGTCAGAAAAGACTCAGCTTGCTACCTCTCTACAGCTACATATCAATATTTTCCTAAACAAGAAGACCAAAAAGACTACATTGTTATTGAAAGTGTTAACTCAGGCTTCAACGCTGGAGGAAAAGGCTATGCTCAAGTATGCTTAGATGCCTTTTTAAAACATTTTATCTTACCGCAAACATCTGTTGATTATGTTTTTTCCGATCTTCGAGCAGGAGCAACACAACATTATTTTCCTAAGTATGGCTTTGAAAAAGGTTTACCAGCTGGTTTTGAAACTTTGACTAAAAAACTTACTATACCATACTATTACAAAAAACAATCATAGATGATTTAACTCCTTTTCTATAAAAGCTCCTTTCAAAGCGCTTCATAAAAAGCTTTCTTTGGAAGGAGACTTCCTTTAAATGGATACAAGGAAAGAGAAACGGTACGTTTAGGTTAAGCTTGCTTCCTTGCTCTGAAAAAGTTCAATACTTTCTTTAAGCCGACAACGGTAGTAAAGACTTTGAAAGCTGATCGAATTGCATCAATGTTTTAAGAAGATTCGGTAAGTCCTTTAGATAAACCATATTAGGGCCATCGCTTGGTGCCTGATCTGGATCTTGATGGGTTTCTAAGAAAACACCTGCCACACCAACCGACACTGCGGCCCGCGCCAGCACAGGAACAAACTCACGTTGCCCACCACTGCTGGTTCCTTGACCGCCTGGCTGCTGGACGGAATGAGTCGCATCAAAGACAACAGGATAACCTGTATCCTTTAAAACAGGCAATGATCGCATATCTGATACTAATGTGTTGTATCCAAAGGAAACACCTCGCTCACATAACAGCACTTGCGTATTGCCAAAGCTCTCGAACTTTGCCACCACATTCTTCATATCCCAAGGGGCCAAGAATTGACCTTTCTTAACATGAATGGGTTTGCCTGTTATTGCGGCGGCCTCTAAAAGATCCGTTTGACGACACAAGAATGCAGGAATTTGTAAGACATCAACAACTTCTGCCACAATCGCGCATTGCTCTGCGGTATGAACGTCAGTAATGACTGCCAGGCCACTCTTTTCGCGAATTTCGGCCAAAATGGGTAAAGCTTTCTCAAGCCCTAAGCCACGCGCATTCTTGTTGCTTGAGCGATTTGCTTTATCAAAAGAAGTTTTATAGACGATGGGGATATTCAGCATATCAGAAATTTCACGAATCGCCGCGGACATTTCAAGACCATGAGCCCGACTTTCTAAAACACAAGGTCCTGCAAAAACAGCCAAGGGCAAATCATTGCCAAAAGTGACTTGCTTTACATCTTTGGTTCCAATGGTGATATGGCGCTGAGAAGTCATTTTTGAGTTCCTTTCATCTTAAGAGCAGCTTCAATAAAAGATTTAAATAAAGGGTGTGGGGCAAAAGGACGTGACCTTAGCTCAGGATGAAACTGCACTCCTATGAACCAAGGATGTCCGTCGAGTTCAACAGTTTCGGGCAATAAGCCATCAGGCGAAAGCCCACTAAATTTGAGCCCTGCTTTTTCCAACTTTTCACGATATTCAATATTGAGCTCATATCGATGCCGATGGCGTTCTTGAATCGAAGTCGTCCCATAAATCTTTTGAATAAGGCTTCCAGGTGCTAAAGTCGCCGGATAAAGGCCAAGACGCATTGTTCCTCCCAAATCGCCCTCTGCACTTCGACGCTCTTTTATATCCCCATTTAACCACTCTGTAAGCAATCCTACAACGGGTTCTGCTGTTGCTCCAAATTCAGTGGTATTCGCTTTTTCAATGCCAACCACATGCCGTGCCACTTCAATGACTGCGAGTTGCATCCCAAAACAAATTCCCATATAAGGAATCTGATTTTCACGCGCATACTGAATGGCCGCAATCATGCCTGCGGTGCCCCGCTCTCCATAGCCTCCGGGTACAAGAATCGCTTTTTTATCCATAAGCCGTTCTGCAATCGTATCAGGATTTTCTTCAAAAGATTCCGCTTCTATCCACTCAATATTAACCCGCGTATCATTCGCGATACCACCATGCGTCAGAGCTTCTGATAATGATTTATCTGCATCCCTGAGTTTGACGTATTTCCCAACAACCGCAATATTAACTTCATGTGTAGGATTTTTAATTCGGTTAACAACCTCTTCCCAATGCCCAAGATTTGCAGTTCCCTCTGTTCTAAGGCCAAAATACTTTAAAACCTCAATATCAAGTCCTGCTTTAGAGTAGCTCAAAGGTACTTGATAGATCGTCTCAACATCAGGAGCTTCAATAACGCATTCTGGCTTAATATTACAGAAAAGCGCCAACTTACGCTTAGCATCCTCAGGAATTTCTCGCGTGGACCTGCAAAGCAAAATATCCGGCTGAATTCCAACATGCTGTAATTCTTTCACAGAGTGTTGTGAAGGCTTGGTTTTTAACTCGCCTGCGCTTTCAATATAAGGCACAAGTGTCAGATGGATAAAAAGAACTCTTTGTGAGCCCTCTTCATTGGAAAATTGCCGAAAGGCTTCGAGGTACGGCAAACTTTCAATGTCGCCAACTGTCCCACCAACTTCACATAGTAAAAAGTCCAAATCAGAATCTAAATCAGTCCGAATTGCTTCTTTAATCGCATCCGTAATATGCGGGATAACTTGAACAGTGGCCCCCAAATAGTCCCCTCGTCGTTCTCGCGCAATCACCGTCGAGTAAATACGGCCGGTGGTCAATGAATCATTGCGCCTGCTTGAGACACCCGTAAAACGCTCGTAATGTCCTAAATCTAGGTCTGTTTCAGCCCCATCATCCGTCACAAAAACTTCGCCATGCTGATAAGGACTCATTGTCCCTGGATCAACATTCAAATAAGGATCAAATTTCCGAAGTCGAACATTGTATCCACGAGCTTGCAACAAAGCAGCAAGAGACGCAGCCGCCAGGCCCTTCCCTAAAGAAGAAACCACGCCACCAGTTACAAAGATAAATCGAGTCATTCCTTTGTGCTATTAATTCTATTTTTTAGCTTTATTTGTTTCAGCCCCAGGAACATTTTTTTCTGGTTCTGGTTGGGTTTTATTCTCAGTTGCAACAGGAGGCGTTGCGGGCTCGACAGGAACTACAATTGCAGGTTTTGTGGCATCTGGATGATCAAGAATGGATTGCGCTTTATGCGCTCCTTTAAAAAGAATTGCGAGCAAAAGCGTTGTCAGGAAGAAAAGACCGGCTAAAATTGCTGTTGTCCGTGTCAATAAATTGGCTGTTCCTCGTGTTGACATCAGGCCCCCCATGGTGCCACTTCCCATACCAAGCCCCCCACCTTCATTCTTTTGAAGCAAGATAATCCCCACCATCGCAATGGCGAGAATAATATGAAATACAAGTACGACTGTTGTCATGTTAAATTAAATCCTTAATAATGTGCGTTGCCGGCATTTTAGAGAGAGTTTTCAGAAAATGCTAGAGGGAAATGAGATTATTTAGCTGACCATGAATTGTTTTTCAAAATAAGTAAAATGTTCCATTATTTTAAGGAGACTTTGTCACTAAAATGGCATTTAGCGTATAAATTTCTTGCAAAAAATAAGGAGCATATTTATTATCCCCTAAATATGTCATTTAGTCTATTTAGCTTTAATGATTGGAAATACGCGTGATAAAATCACCTTTTATTTTGAGTTCTCTCCTTATAGCAACAGCTTTATTTTTTTTCTCACCAAGTATTGCTAGTGATAATTTTAACCTAGATGAAGAAGATTTAGAAAATTATAGGATCCTTGTCATCATTGAACGTAATCGTGCCTTAGGTTATTCTGATACGAGTGATAAAACCCTAGGAGAAATTAGAACTTATCTTGCAACAAGAAACACTTCAACTTCTGCAGCTATCCCTAATACGGAGACAAAAGAATTTGAGACCAAATGAAGCATCATAATGCTATTAGGGCTATTTTGCACATTTAAAGAGCCCAGTACTAGGCTGCTCGCACAATCTGCCAGAAAGTCTCTGCTTTAAGGCTAGCACCCCCCACAAGCACGCCATTGACATTTTCAAGAGAAAGAATTTCTTGTGCATTTTGTTCAGTCACCGATCCTCCATAAAGGATTGGCGTACTTGAAGCTTTCCTACGGTTTTTTTGAAGCCATGCCCGGATAAAAGTATGCACTTCTAAAATTTCAGCTGTCGTTGCTGTCTTACCAGTGCCAATCGCCCACACAGGTTCATAAGCAATGGCAAACTCTTGATCACTATCAGGTACTGATTCCTGAAGCTGCTCTTCAAGAATTCTTAAAGTCTTTTGCCCTTCTCGATCAGCGAGAGTTTCACCAATACATATAATTGGTTTTAGACCTGACTTAAGCGCAATTTCTGCTTTTTGATGAATAAGCTCGTTTATCTCTTGATGATGCTGTCTACGCTCAGAGTGCCCAATAATCACATAACTGCACCCAATGTCTTTCAGCATAAGAGCGCTAACCTCTCCTGTATAAGCCCCCTTTTCATGTCTCGAGCAATCTTGCCCCCCACACGCTATTTTTGTTCCAAATAAACGATTTAAGGTAATTGATAGATAAGGAAACGGCGGGCATACAACAATTTGATGAGAAGATGAACTTGTATGCCACTTTTCAGCAAGATCAGCAGCTAAATCCCTAGAAAATTCTAGTGTCCCATTCATTTTCCAGTTTGCAACAATCAATTTCTCATTTTTTTGATTCATTCTTTGCGCTCCTTTTCAATCCGGGGGAATAATCCTTCTGGTTGCGGCAATTGCACACCACTTTGAAGCTTCTTTTCAATTAAATCTTTAAACGAAATGCTTGCCTCTGAAATACCGAGTAATGCCAGCAATCTTTCAGATGTCTGCGGTATGATGGGAGCCACATAAAATGCCAAATGCCGCAAAACCTCTAAGAGAACATAAAGAACTGTCGCCATCCGCACAGTGTCTGATTTCTTTAAAGCCCAAGGCTGCTCAGCATCTACATATCGGTTAGCCGCTCCCACAAGCTCCCAAATCGCTTCAATCATGCGGTGAAGTGCTTGTTTTTCAAAATTCTCACACAAGCGTGGCAACAGCTCTTGTGCAGCCTTTAAAAGCATCTCATCTTGCTCGGTAAAAGAAGATGGTGTTGGTACTTTTGCGTCAGCATTCTTATAAACAAATGAAAGAACGCGTTGCGCTAAATTTCCAAAATCATTTGCAAGATCGGAATTAATACGCTGCTCAAGAGCGGTGCGGGAGAAATCTCCATCCTGGCCAAAAGGCACCTCACGCAAAAGGAAATAACGTACTTGGTCCACCCCATAAGTTTCCACAAGCTCAACAGGATCGATTGTATTGCCCACAGATTTTGAGATTTTTTTGTCCTTCATTGGTCCACCATCCATGTGCATAAAGGCGCTTTGGAGGTGTTAAACCAGCGGCCATCAAAAAGGCAGGCCAATAAATGGCATGAAAACGAAGAATATCTTTTCCAATAATATGGAGGGCTTCTGGCCAAAATTTTTTAAAATCAGCCGCATTTTCATCTGGATACCCAAGAGCTGTAATATAGTTTGCAAGCGCATCAACCCACACATACATGACATGGTCTGGATCATCCGGCACGGGGACTCCCCACTTAAAGGAAGAACGTGAAATGGAAAGATCATTGAGACCTCCTTCCACAAATCGAATAACTTCATTCCGTCGCGTTTCTGGCCCAATAAAATGAGGATTATCCCGATAGAATGCAAGCAAAGGCTCTTGAAAAGAAGAAAGTTTAAAGAAATAGCTGGGCTCTTCTACCCACTCGACATCTGCTCCTGTTGGCGCTTTGCCATTAATAAGTTCAGACTCCGCATAAAAAGCTTCATCCCGGACAGCATACCATCCTGCATATCCTCCTTTATAAATGAATCCTCGCTCTTTCATTTTGGCCCATAAAGCCTGGGCTGACTGTATATGGCGTTCTTCTGTCGTTCGGATGAATTGGTCATTGGATAAATGAAATAACGGTGTTAATTGTCTAAACCTCTCAGAAACCTGATCCACAAAAGCTTTAGGATCTGTCCCTCCTGCTTGCGCTGCTTTTTGGATTTTTTGGCCATGTTCATCCGTTCCTGTTAAGAATAAGACCTCTCGGCCTTCCATTCTTGCAAAGCGGGCCATCATATCTGATGCAATTGTCGTATACGCATGACCAATATGAGGTACATCATTCACATAATAAATCGGGGTTGTAATATAGAACGGCGGCTTCACTCTGCACTCCTATTGTTTTCCTTACCCTCATAATCAGTTTTCATCGATGTGGCTAGTAAAAAAGGCCCCATTCCTTAGAGCTAAGTCAGGGGGATGACTCTCAGCTTCTCAAACTTTGGTAACTTTAACCCTAATTTATGAAGCACCTTCATATTAAGGTAAACTTCGACGCTATTTGGAAAATGGGTTGGGATAGAACCCGCCTTCTCCCCATTTAAAATTTTTAAAATCATTTCTCCGGCAACTTTACCAGATTCGAAATAATTTATTCCAACACATGCTAAAGCACCTTGTTGAACAGAGCCTTGATCACTCGTAAAAATAGGAAGTTTATGTTGAGCTTGGAGCCGAATAAGCGCCTCTATGGCGGAGATAATCATATTATCTTGAGGGATATAAATGGCATCAACCTGCCCCACGAGCTTCTGAGCCGCTCCCAAGAGAATAGAAGAGTTAACGACAGGCGCTGCGATCAAGTTTATTCCTTTACCAACCAAGTGATGTTTTAAGGTATTGAGGGTATTGACTGAATTTATTTCACTAGGATTATAAAGAACCCCTAAATTCTTGAGATGAGGAACCATTGTTTGAATAAGAAGAATTTGGGCTGTAAGAGGTGGTGCGTCACTAACACCTGTGACTGTTCCCGCGTTTTTTTCTAAAGTTGACACCACTTTAGATTTAACAGGATCTGAAACAGCCCCAAAGACAAGCGGTATCCCCTCACTTTTCATATTGGCCATGATCGCTTGAGCACTTGGCGTTGAAATGGCTAAGATAACCTTCGGTCTCATGCCAATTAATTTTTGAGCAATTTGAATATTAATTGATTGATTCCCTTGAGCGTTTTTATAGATCCACTTAAAATCTTTTTCTTTCTTAAGGCCAGCTTCTTCTAAAGCCTTTGAAGCTCCTTCACGAATAGCATCAATGGCAGGGTGCGCAACGATTTGAGTGATGGCAATCAAAGGAATTTCAGAGTGGGAAAATGATAAATTAGGAAAAAGAAGAATAAGAACAGAAATAAGAAGAATTCTTAGATGACGTTTATTTAATTGATTTCTCTTGATATTTAATAACATTTTTAGGCTCCATTTTATATCGTTTAACTTTTTGATCATTTGTTTTTGATATAAAGTGACTAAATCGAAAGCTAATTGGTTGAATCTGGATCATAATCTTTCTCCTACATAATTTTTGGATATTTACATCCAAGTAACAGTTTAGCAAAAATCTTAAATAAAAGAAATAACTTGTGCTTGCACCTTGAGGGCTCCTTCTGTAAATTCCAAGACACAGTTTTTAAGAGGTTAAAATGGTTTTAATAACACTGCCTGATGGTTCTTCTCGTTCTTATGAAAAAGAAGTTACAGGTCATGAGATTGCAAGTAGCATTGGCCCTCGGCTTGCAAAAGAAGCAATTGTCGTTAGGGTAAATGAAGACCTTTGGGATCTTAACCGTCCCATCACAGCCGATGCAAAGATTGAAATCATTACTCGTCAACAACCCGAAGCGCTTGAAATCCTTCGCCATGATGTCGCGCATCTATTAGCGGAAGCAATTAAAGAACTTTATCCTGAAGCCCAAATTACAATTGGCCCTGCCATTGATAATGGTTTTTACTACGATATCTACCGCGCAGAATCTTTCACGCCAGCTGATCTTGAGCAACTCGAGAAAAGAATGGCTGAGATTGTAGATCGGGATGAGGCTATTGAACGTCAAGTTTGGCAACGAGATGACGCTATTGCCTATTTTAAATCAATTGGTGAACATTTTAAGGCTGAGATTATTTCAGATCTTCCACAAGACGAAGAAGTGACCCTTTATAAACAAGGAAAGTTCCTTGATCTTTGCCGAGGTCCTCACCTTCCTTCCACCGCTCGTATTGGTAAAGCTTTTAAATTGATGAAGCTTGCTGGCGCATACTGGCGTGGAGATCACCGTAACCCCATGCTTCAACGTATTTATGGAACAGCTTGGGCCACAGAGCAACAATTGAAAGATTACCTCCATCAGTTAGAAGAAGCTGAAAAGCGGGACCATCGTAAGCTTGGCCGTGAAATGGATCTCTTCCATCTTCATGAGGAAGCACCTGGCTCTGTCTTTTGGCATCCCAAAGGATGGGAAATTTATCAAACTCTCCAGAACTATATTCGTCGCCTTATTAAGCAAAGCGGCTATGTTGAAGTAAATACGCCCATTATGGTGGATCGTTCCTTATGGGAGGCCTCAGGTCACTGGGAAAAATTCCGTGAAAACATGTTTACGTCGCATGATGATGAAACAAAAGTTATGGTGGTCAAGCCTATGAATTGTCCCTGCCATATCCAAATTTTTCGCCAAGGTATCAAAAGTTACCGCGATTTACCTTTAAGAATGGCTGAATTTGGATCATGTCATCGCAATGAACCCTCAGGATCCCTGCACGGCATTATGCGCGTACGGGCTTTTGTGCAAGATGATGCGCATATTTTTTGCACACCTGAACAAATTACATCAGAAACTAAGACCTTCTGCCAATTATTACAACGTGTTTATAAGGATTTAGGGTTTGAACACGTATTTGTAAAATTCTCGGATCGCCCCGAAAAGCGGGCTGGCTCAGATGAAGTATGGGACCAAGCAGAACAAGCTTTACGAGAAGCAGCTTTAGAAACAGGTCTTGAATTTATCCTCAACCCTGGAGAAGGTGCTTTTTATGGCCCTAAATTAGAATTTTGTCTTCGAGATGCTATTGGTCGTGAATGGCAGTGTGGAACATTCCAAGTTGATTTTGTGCTTCCTCAGCGTCTTGAGGCCTCATATGTGGGTGAAGATGGTCAAAAACACCACCCTGTCATGTTACATCGAGCTATTTTAGGGTCTTTAGAGCGCTTTATTGGCGTCCTTATTGAACATTATGCCGGAAAATTCCCTCTTTGGTTGGCTCCGACACAAATAGCTGTTGCAACCATTACAGATGAGAGCCATGATTATGCACATGAAATTTCTGAGTTGCTTAAGTCTTATGATTTACGTGTTGAAACGGATCTAAGAAATGAAAAAATTAATTATAAAATTCGTGAGTTGAGTCTTGCTAAAGTCCCTTATATCTTTGTTGTTGGTAAACGAGAAGCACAAGAACGCACAGTGGCGATTCGTCGTTTAGGCGGTGAAATGCAAGAAATACTTGCACTTGAAGATGCAATTGCTAAACTAAGAGCAGAAGCACAACCACCTGCTTAAAAGGGTGAGAGTAAATTATGATTTTAAAAAAAGGAGATACAACCATCAATAGACCTTTTGGCCCAACGAAAGGCCCAACGTCTGAAAGCCATCGTGTCAATGAAGCAATCAGGACCCCAAAAATTAGATTAATCGATGAAAATGGCAACATGGTTGGCATTGTAAATGTCAGAGAAGCACTTGACATGGCAGCTGAAGCTGGCCTTGATCTTGTGGAAATTTCTCCGAATGTGGACCCACCTGTCTGCAAAATCTTAAACTATGGTAAGTTTAAATACGAAGCCCAGAAAAAGAAAGCTCAAGAACGTAAAAAGCAAAAGATCATTGAGGTTAAAGAAGTCAAACTTCGCCCTATGATTGAAGAGCATGATTATCAGACCAAGCTTCGAAACATGAAAAGATTTATTGAAGAAGGAGATAAAGTCAAAGTTACCTTACGCTTCCGCGGTCGTGAAATGGATCACCAAGATATCGGTATGGATATTCTTAAGAGAGTATGCATAGAATTTGGTGAGGAAGTTAAAATTGAGCAACATCCTAAGCTTGAAGGTAAACAAATGATTATGGTGCTAGCTCCAAAACAGTAAGCCTATTTTTTATTAATACCTAAAAGGAGCTTGGAAAAATCATTTCTAGCTCCTTTTTTAATTTTATTAGAAGTTAAATTTTCTTTTTAAGTAATCACACTTTGTTTAACAACAATGTATATTACAAGTTATTTTCGTCTTCAATGAAGCACTTGTTAACCTTTTTCAAAGCCATTAGAAAGCTATGCTCGTACAAATAAGCCCAATCATTACAAGTTTGAGATTATGCTTTCTTAAAAAATATGTCTTGGTAAGCAAGAAAGAGAACAAAAAAAATAGCCGGCTTCTGGCCGGCTATTTTATTTGCAAAAAGAAGTCGCAACTAGCGAAGAACTGTCACACCGCGACGGTTCTTAGCGTGATCTGCTTCAGTTGTACCTTGTGCAACTGGGTGTTCTTTACCGTAGCTAACAGTCTCTACGCGCTTTGTATCAATGCCTTGACCAACCAAGAACTTCTTGACTTCATGAGCACGACGTTCACCGAGAGCCATGTTGTATTCAGTTGTTCCGCGAATGTCACAATGACCTTCTACAACAACGTTTGTTTGTGGCCACTTCTTAAGCCAATCAGCTTGCTTATGAAGTACAGTTTGTCCTTCAGTCGTTAAGTTATGCTTATCAAAACCAAAGTGTACTGTATCGCCAATAACTTGATGGAATTCAGCAGCTGAACCTGGTGTTGCTTCACTATTGATATCAAAACCACCAGTAGCAGCTTTGTCTTCACAGCAAGTATCACAAGCTGCGAGAAGAAGTGTTGTGCCGAGAGCGGCTAATACTTTTTTCATTGTCCTCTTTGTCCTTTTTAAGGGTGTTTAGATTTTTGCAGAAAATTTTAAAATTTTCCACACAATATTACAATTTGACCTCAACGTAAAGTAAGTATAACCTAAAAATTATGTTAATTCAAGGGGGGAGACCAAGAAGGCCCTCGAGCATCTATTCCTGCAGGTGTAGGCAATATCCTTTCATTATACCCTGTAATATCCACTGTATAAATCTTTGATTTTCCAGAACGTTCCATCCGTGTAAACATGATCACACGCCCATTAGGGGACCAGCACGGATCTTCAACCACATAACCCTGTGCAATTAAGCGCTCTCCTGTTCCATCAGGACGTATCACTCCGATGTAAAAATTACCGGCATGCTGTTTCGTAAAAGCAATTAAATCTCCTCGCGGTGACCATACAGGTGTCATATAGCGCCCATGACCAAAACTAATTCGTTGAGCATCTCCGCCATTCGCAGACATGATATAAAGTTGAGGTTTTCCACCACGATCGGAGTTAAAAACAATTTTCGTACCATCAGGCGAATAACATGGTGAGGTGTCGATCAGAGGGCCATCTGTTAAACGTTGAACTGTTCGCGTAAGAATATTCATTTTATAAAGAGAGGTTCGTCCTCCCGCAGAAAAACTCATCACCACATTTTTTCCATCAGGCGAATAATGAGGTGCAAATGTCATTCCTTTAAAATTTCCCACAAGCTGACGCTGAAGTGTTGAAAGCTGCATACGATAAACATGAGGTGCCATATTTCGTTGACGCGCAAACTCTAAATACGCAATTTCCTGTCCATCAGGTGAAAAACGCGGTGTCAAAACGCTTGTATCCCCTGTGCTAAGAAGCCTCGCGTTTGCCCCATCTTGATCCATAATTGCCAATCGTCTGCGTGCATTTGTTAAAGGCCCTGTTTGCGATACATAAACGATGCGTGTATCAAAATATCCTTCATCTCCCGTCACTCTCTTGTAAATGGCATCCGCAATCTTATGAGCAATGCGACGCTGGAGTCTGGGATCAAAAGGAAAAGCTAGACCTTCCATTTGTTTTTCTGAGATCACATCAAAGAGACGGAATTCAACCCTTAAACGTCCATCGGAGAGTTGTCTGATTTCACCACGCACAAGTGTTTGCGTATTAATAAGGCGCCAATCTGCATGCCTGATATGGTCTCGAAGTTGGGCAGGACTTTGGATAAACGACATTTTATCCAAAGGCCTAAAGAGCCCACAACTTTCAAGGTCGTCACTAATAATCTTCGTAATTTGAGCCCCAAGTGCAGCAAGTTGAGGTGTTGCTCCATAAAAATCTGTCACGGCAATGGGCATAGGCTCGACTCGGCCCGAGGTCACATCAATCACAAGCTCTGCGTGAAGGGACTTTACGACAAGAAAACCACCTAAAATTAAAGTAACTAAATTCCTCATTTTCCTCATGATTATGACCTTTTTTCAGCAACCACACCTTAATTATGCAAAAGCGTTTCTATATAAATTTTAAAGACTTATCTTGTTCAAAAGCGCACTATAAAACCTTTGGATAAAAATGGAAAGAAGTACTTTCATCATTAAACTAGCAACCTCCTTCCCCGTCTTAAGAAAAAAGCCTTCTTAATGTCTTTCAGCATCTCCTCATTCTCTGGATCCTTGTCCCTATAAGATCTCCCTATATAGATGATACTTTTGCATCGCATCGGTGTTAACCTTTTATTTCTCAACATTTTTTCCCTTTCTTTGTTTTTTTATTTTCACTTAGCTCTCATACGCAAGCTCCAAATCTTTCCATTCTCATTATCTTAGGCCCTGGCCCAAGGATGACGGACTTTAGACCTTAAATGTTGTCCTTCTCGGGCTTGTTCCGAGAATCTCAAGCGACTTAAAGATCTCTCCTATCGCCATGCGGCTTTTTCTCTTTCATACCATCCCTATTACGCATGATGAAGACCTCATGGCATCTATTCACGCCTTCAGGTTGCCTGAGATCCCCGGCACAAGGCCGGGGATGACGATGGAGAGGATGATTATTCTATGACTTCCTTTCCAACACCCTTTCCTGACAGTGCTTTCGCACCCGCCCCCGTATCCTTGCCAACGAGCCCTTTCATCCCCCCCTGTGTCATTCTCGGGCCTGTTCAGAGAATCTCAAGCGACTTAAAGATCTCTCCTATCGCCTCTCATTGTTTTCCTGCACTCCTGGAGCCCCGCTTTTGCGAGGATAACAGAAGGAAAGTTGCCTCTCACACACTGGCTCATCTTTCACCAAGTACCTCGCAAACATAGTGAGGACCTTTCATAGTGACCTTTTCCACCATACTTCTCACGCATGATTAGAGACCTTCCCCAGTTTGTCATCATCACGTCCCTCCCTTTGTCATCCTCGCGCAGGCAGGGATCCACAGTTGGAAGGAAAATCCTTCTTAATCCTTTCTTATCACTCCTTTTTCTTCTCTTTTTCACCACGGAAATTGGCTTTTGAAAAAAGGCAAAGAGAGGGCATTCGCTCAAAAAGAGCGCTCAAAGGCTTTTTTTCTCTAATAATTTAGGTTTTAAACTCCCTGCCTTATTATTGTTTTTATTAAGACGATCGGAAAGGATTTTTGAAAGAATTATGAGACTGTTTTAAGGTTTCATAAGGGAAGAAAATCATTTCTGACCATCTATTATCAGACTACCACAATAGGTTACAAATATCAAGAGAATTTTGCGCAAATTTCAAATATTTTTGAGTTATTCAAAAAAATATTATGAAAGAAAGTGAGGGAAGCCCCCCTTATACTAATAACTTCCTAAAAAATCTTTTCATTACAAAAAAGCTCCTTGTTTGATAAAGGCTAAAAATATGAGACTTAGTAAAAAAGTTAGCCAATTTACTATTAAGCTTTAAACCACATTAAATATAAAATTAACAAGCCAAACCCAACAAGATACAAAGGCCATAGGCGCATCATAAGCTCCCCTGGAGAAACGCTTCCAAAGGGGACTGTCATCCAAGAACTATTTACCGTTGTTTCTGTCAGCTTTAGCTCGCCTGATTTTGACCTTCTTATTTCTAACGACTTTATCTCTTTCCCTGTTTCACCAGAAAGAGAAATTGGCAACTGTATTTCTTTATGGAATGGTTTCAAATCAATATCGACTGCTATAAATTCTTCAACGCCATGCTTTTGAAAATAAGATGATAATATATCAACAACTTTATGAAATTCAGACGCAGAAATTTTGCCTTCAATTTTAATAATCATTTTTTTACTGTAAAGCCTCCATTTTTTACTTATGAACTATCGTGAAATTTTCTTAAAAGAGTAATCCTCACGTTTTGCAATGCATTTTTCTGTCCATTTTGTTATTTAAACTTAAGTATAGTGTAGTTTATAGAACAACTTTTGTTAATTCCCTAAAAAATAAGAGGTACTTAACTAAGGGACGTTAAGAAAAGAGGATTGAAATCTTTGTTTACATCAAATCTTTTGGATGAAAGTTGAAGCTCAAAACTTTCCATTGCTCATACTTCTCTGGAGACAATAATTTTGCAGGGACAGGACTACACTGAGGACCTTTAGCAGATCGCACAGCACTTTCAGCAATAGCACGATAAGCTGGGTCGCTCATTTTGACCGTTTCTACAGGCTTAGCATCCACCACCGATCCATCAATATTGAAATAAATTTTAATGGGGATAACTGACATTTCATGCGCTCCTTTCGTACCTGCTGGTACAATCCAACAATTTTCAAAGTGCTTTCTAAGAGCATCTATCTCACTAACCGTTAACGTATCTCCAATTTCTCCCACTTGTTGGTCAGGAGCATTATCGTCGCTTTTAGCATCCTTAATGGCATCAGGCACTGTTTTCTCAATTTCTTCAAGATTCTTAAGCACTGAATCAAACGCATTAACCTTTTTCTTTTCTGGCTTCTTTTCAGGTGCCTTCTTCTCTTGAGCCTTTTTAGGGGGTGTGGGTGGCTTAGGCTTTGCCTTTGGTGCCGGCGCAATGGGTTCAGCTTTTGGCTCTGGCTTAGGCTTTTCTGGCTCCGGCGTTGGCTTATTTTCAGGTTTTGGTTGATGCTTTGGCTCTTCCTTTTTAGGAGGTTCTTTTTTAGGCTCGTCTTTCTTAGTTTCTTCTTTTTTGGGGTGAAGTGTTGGCTTAGGCGCCTGCGTCTTAGATCCAATTTCAACCACATCAATAGGGATAGGTAAAAGCAAATCCGGGTTGCTTTTACGCCAATTTGGAAGCCCAAAGATAAACAATATGAATAAAAAAAGATGCAGCAATAAAGAATAGAGTAAAGGTTTCTGCATCATTGATCGGCTCTCAACTTTATTTAGGGTTCTTGCCTTTTGCTTTTACCTCTGGATTTCCTTGAGGAAGCTCTGCCATAAGCGCGATCTTATCAAATCCAGCAGCACTTAGCGTGCCCATGACTTGCATGATAAAGCCATAAGCAATTTTTTGATCTCCTCGAACAAAAATGCGCGTATCCGGTTTTGCCGAAGTAATTGCTTGGAGTTGAGGTACTAAGGTCTCTAGCTTCACTTCAGTCTCTTGGATATAAATCTTGTTATCAGCCGTCACTGAAATAGTCAAAGGCTCTGTTTTTTCATTGATTGCAGCTGCTTTTGTCTTTGGGAGATCAAGAGGGACTCCAACCGTCATCAAGGGTGCTGTCACCATAAAAATAACTAAAAGCACCAACATGACATCAACCATAGGCGTCACATTAATTTCGCTTTTAAGGCCGCTGAGTGTCTGCCGGTTCCGAGTTTTACGCTTTCCTAAGAAAGCAGAGGCTTGAAGATCACCTGCCATTTATTCAACCTCCTCTAGCTGACGCGAGATAATGGCAGCAAACTCGCTTGCAAAAGAATCCAGACGCATACCATAACGGCCAAGCTCAGTTGAAATTTTATTATACGCTAATACAGCGGGGATAGCAGCCACAAGGCCAATAGCTGTGGCAAAAAGAGCTTCTGCAATACCAGGCGCCACAACTGCAAGATTCGTACTTTGTGAGCTTGCGATACCTTGAAAGCTATGCATAATTCCCCAAACAGTCCCAAATAAGCCAACGAAAGGCGCCGTTGAACCTACAGAGGCTAAGAAGGGAAGATGCCGCTCGAGCTGATCCATTTCACGATCAACAGTAACATGCATAATGCGCTCAACCCGCTGTTGGAGCATGGCTTTAGCTTCTCGGGTCGCGGGTTTTCCTTTTAAAGAACGGCGCCATTCTTTCATGGCCGCAGCAAAAATGC
Organism: Candidatus Paracaedimonas acanthamoebae; assembly: GCA_000743035.1. Taxonomy (GTDB): domain Bacteria; phylum Pseudomonadota; class Alphaproteobacteria; order Caedimonadales; family Caedimonadaceae; genus Paracaedimonas; species Paracaedimonas acanthamoebae. The sequence continues at coordinate 589,771 of CP008936.1, read as the reverse complement.
TCGCAAGAGGATCTGTTGGGCGCGTCCCGACACGATCATAGAGACTGTCAAGTGAACCACCCGACCAAAAGGCTTCTTCAAATTTTTCAGCCAAATTCTGTAAAGTTCTAAGTCGCATCACTTTTGAAAAAATAATTGTCCAGCACCAAATTGATGCTACAATTAATGAAAGCATGACAAGCTGTACAACAAGATCTGCATTAATAAAGAGGCCCCAAGCAGAAAGATCTGTGGTGGCGACTGATTTTCCAATGGTTGTAGCGTCAATTGCTGTATTGTCCATAATATAGTTCCTTAATCCTTTAATTCGTTGCCATTCCGCTTAAAGTTTCTCTCAAGAAAGCGGGAATCCTTAAGGGGCGTCCCCCTTCACTCACCAAAACAAGCGTTATCAATAAATTTACAATTTCCATATGATCTTTTAAAATTTTTTGCCCTATGATAAGGCGTGCGCCGGTTGTTTCATAAATTTCTGTTTGAATTTCTAAAAAATCGTCAAGCCGTGCCGGCAACAGATAATCGATTTTACATTCTCGCACAACAAAAAACATGTTCTTACTTTGTTGAAGAAACCGCTGATCAATACCTTGATCTCGCAGCATTTCTGTTCGTGCTCTTTCAGCAAATTTTAGATAGTTCGCGTGATAAACATACCCTCCAGAATCCGTATCATCCATATAAACATACGTTGAGTATAAATGCCTTAGCATACCTTTACCATCTTTTGATCCCATAGTTTTACACATGTGTCATAACATATTTCAACTTCATTTTCACGAAAATCGTAATTGACCGCCAAATAACCTTTATATTGGAAGACCAGCCTCTTCCATATTTCTGCTAGATTCGAAATACCTAGGTTAGAGTTATTTGAGGCAACCCCTCCTCTTACTTTTAGTAAAAGTATCTATACTCTTGAATGCTCCTCAAAGAATCTAAAAGGACTTGAAGAAATGGAAGCAATTAGATCAAATCTAATTTATCAAGCACTTCAATAACAAAATGCCTTGAGACCTAAACTATTTCTTTTCCTTTCAGAATTTCCTCGATAGACTTTAATACATAACAACAAACTTGGCTGGAAGAATGGATTCCCTAAATACAAAGACTTATAGCGAAATCACGCACGCTATTCGCGTTTCAGCGACACCATTTTTTATTGAAGAAGAATCTTCACATGAGCAAAGCCAATATCTCTGGGCTTACCAAATCCGCATTGAGAATTTAAGTCCCCATGAAGTCCAACTTAAACGCCGCCATTGGGAAATTTTAGATGCGCATGGTCATAAGCAATTAATTGAAGGAGACGGGATTATTGGACAACAACCCACCCTTAAGCCAGGTGATGCTCTTGAATATACAAGCTCAGCCCCCCTCTCAACGCCTTCTGGTGTGATGCATGGGTATTACGTCATGATCAATAATATTGGTGAAGAAATTGAGGTCACAATTCCCGCTTTTTCTCTTGACAGTCCTTATCAGGCAAGAACAATAAATTAAAAATATTATTTTTTCCTATTTATAATAAAATAATAATTATATCCTTACTTGTATTTTTGAGATTTTATTGCCTTAGCTTACAGCTATTTCTCTCAATTAAATTAAGTTTTGATGAACATAAAAAGTACTCGCCTCAGAGTATTTGGCAAGGAAAGTATTGATTATAGGAAGTTAAAATTCTTCAACAATGAGGCAATTAAACATCAACTAACTCTTTAATTTTACGTAATTATTTTTTAAGTTTAACTTTGATTTTTCCACTATTTTCTTGAAAAAGGAACAGATTTTTGCTATACTAAAAGAATGGAAAAATACTCTTCTTATCCTCACTCTGTTCCCTCTCAAAGTCAGCCTTTTTTAATGAAAGGAACGCTCACCCTCGCCCCTGAAAACTTAGAAAATTATGATTGGCATTTCCACGCTCGACCGAGTCAAAAAATTCCTGAAGGTGACTGGCGCATTTGGCTCGTTCTCGCTGGCCGCGGTTTTGGGAAAACCCGTACGGGCGCTGAAACCATCCGACATTGGGTTAAAACCAACCAAGCGCGTCGCATTGCTCTTATCGGCGATACTCAAGAAGATGTCCGCGACATTATGGTTGAAGGTGAAAGTGGACTTTTAGCAATTCACCCCCCTGATGACCGTCCTCACTATGAACCTTCAAAGCGGCGTTTAACATGGAAAAATGGCGCGATTGCGACAGCGTATAGTGCTGAAAATTATGATCAACTCCGAGGGCCTCAATTTGATCATGCCTGGATTGATGAGTTTGCTAAATTTCGTGAAATGGAAAAAGTATGGCAACAGATCCATTTTGCGCTCCGACTTGGCTCTCACCCTAGAATGGTAATCACCACAACACCGCGCCCATTGCCTTTGCTTCAACAACTTGTCGCGCAAGCTGGGCAAGAAATCGTGCTCACACGTGGGACAACTTTTGAGAACCAAGCGAATCTTTCCTCTCTTTTTATTGAAACAATGCAAAAGAGTTTTGCAGGAACACGCTTAGGAGCCCAAGAGCTTTTAGGCGAAATTATTGAGGCACGAGAAAGTGCATTGTGGCCGCCTGCTTTGCTTGATCAATATCGCGAAGCTGAGCCTTCTCCTCTTAAACGAGTCATCATTGGAATCGATCCAGCTGTCACCCATCATGACGAAAGCGATGAAACTGGTATCATTGTTGTTGATTTAGGAAAAGATCATCATGCTTATGTTCTTGAAGATTTAAGTGGTCGTTATCCTGCAACGACCTGGGGCAAGATCGCATGTGAAGCTTACCATCGCTGGAAAGCTGATCGTATTGTGGCTGAAGTCAATCAAGGAGGCGATCTAGTTGAAAGCCTTCTAAGGTCGCTTGATCCTCACATCAGCTATCAAGGGGTTCATGCAAGCAGGGGAAAATATATACGAGCAGAACCTATCGCTGCTTTTTATGAACAAGGGAAAGTTCACCATGCGCGCCAAGGCCTCAAACTTCTTGAAGATCAGATGTGTAAATTCCTACCCGGCATGACGACCTCGCCCGACCGCGTCGATGCCCTTGTATGGGCCCTGACAGCATTAATGCTAGAAGCAAATATGGTACGTCCCTATAAAGTGTGGCAATCCTAAAAATCTTTACTGACTATCAGGGAAATGATATAAACAAGTTCTTTTACAGTTATGGGTTACTTCAAAAGTAAATTTTAATTTCAATGCTGTCAAAATTTACTCTTTTCTTATTTCTCTGTCTTGGTTTTAACCAACTTGAGGCTTCGGATAGCTTTAGAGAAAAGCAAGAAGATAATAAAAGATATTACTGCTTTAATTTACGAAAAAAGTTGGAAGAAGCTTATAATTTATTAATAAAAACGAAAGCTTTTTTTCATCACCAAGTCCCCCATAGGACAACAGAACAAAGTTTAATGGAAAAAGTTCCAGGTACTAACAAAAGTGCCTTACTCCAAGAAGAACAAGATTTAGAATATTATTCGATTCTACCTCCCGAAATTTGGGCAAATATTTGGAAATATCTTACTGAAGATAAAATTATGTACTTCGCTCTAAACTGCCGCAGTAAAGTAAAAATCCGTTGTCAAATCCTTGAATTTTCTAAAGCAGGCCAGGAAAAAAATGTTAACAAATTCCCAACATCTGTTTTAGACTTTTGTTCTCTTCAAGAGCTTTACTTTGAGACAACTTCTATAGGAAAAGAACTTGATTTTCCTTTATATTCTTCTTATTCATCTTATCTTACAAAACTTAATATCAAAAATTTTAAGCTTACAAAGTTTCCTCAGTTTATTTTAATGTTAACCTCACTGAAAAAATTATCGCTTAAGGGAAATTCTCTTATGGCTTTACCTGAAGGACTTTCAAGCCTCACTAATCTTGAAGTTTTTAAGTGCAACAGCCAATTTCTTACCTCATTACCTGATATTTTTTTTAATTTACCACGTCTAAAATCTCTTAACCTTAGGTTTAGTGATTGTTCTTATTTACCTTTCTCTTTATCATATCTTACGAATCTTGAATTTTTAGATTTAAGCCTTAATACGCTCGCCAATCAGTTATTACCCGAGGTTGTTACTAGAATAACCAGTTTAAAAACTCTTAGGTTATCAAGTTGCCGCCTTTTAACTTTATCAGATGGTTTATCTGCTTTAAATAATCTTACGGCTTTAGGTTTAAATGGAAATTTTTTTCTTCAAGGTGAATGCCCTCCGGTTATATTTAAGCTTAGGAATTTAAGAGTCTTGGATGTGAGTTTATGTAACCTTAAAAGCTTACCAGACGATTTATCTAACCTTATATCCTTAACTGACATTCATTACCGGCATAATACTTTTTCACATATCCCATCTGTCATCGCAAGCTTACCAAACCTAACTTCCATTAATGGAATAATCTTCAATTCTTCTGAAATAAGCCAGCTATTAAGAACTGAAAGAAATGATAATTTAATGGAAGAAGTCGATTAACTGTTTATTTAGGTTAAGGTGCTTATGCAGGGCATTGAGGACATCAAGATTGGCCTTTAAAAGCTTAAAAGAAACCATACCAACAATAAATCAATCTATCTAATGCTTCTATTATTTATAAATTTATATATAAAATTAATAGATTTAAATATATAATAGAAAAATAAATAAATTTTTTTGATATTAAAAAATTAAGGATTAAAATTATTTTTATATTTGATATTGTTTTAGACCTACTTTCTTATATTATTTTTTTATAGCTTAAAATTTAAGTTTTTACACTTCTGTCTCACTTTTACTATCAAAAATTTCCTCTTTGCGTTTGGATGAGAATCTGCGAGAATTACGCCCGGAAATAGAACCACACAAGAGTAAATAAATGTTTCTTTCTCAATATTTTATGCCCACCCTGAAGGAAACGCCTTCAGAAGCTCAAATTGTCTCGCACCGCCTTATGCTGCGCGCTGGAATGATTTATCAAACAAGTGCTGGGATTTATGCATGGCTACCAATGGCAACGCGTGTCTTAGAGAACATTCAACGCATTGTCCGTGAAGAACAAGATCGCGCCGGTGCGCAAGAAGTCATTCTCCCGACCATTCAATCCGCAGATCTTTGGCGGCAGTCTGGTCGCTATGATGCTTATGGTCAAGAAATGCTTCGCTTTAAAGATCGTCATGAACGCGAAATCCTTTACACACCAACTGCCGAAGAAGCCATCACCGACATTGCAGCTCATCATATAAAAAGCTATCGCGATCTTCCGAAAATGCTTTACCAGATCCAATGGAAATTCCGCGATGAAATCCGCCCCCGTTTTGGGGTGATGCGAGGCCGCGAATTCTTAATGAAAGATTGTTATTCTTTTGATATTGATTATGAAGGCGCACTTCGCTCTTATCAACTCATGCTTGAATCCTATGTAAAGTCATTTATTCGCATGGGGCTCACCGCCATTCCTGTCAAGGCTGATCCTGGCGCCATTGGGGGAAATCTCTCGCAAGAATTTCACGTTTTAGCATCCACAGGGGAAAGCCTTATTTATTATGATCAAAAACTTGATAAGTTGCTCCAAGATCCCAAGAACATTGATGTGGGTCAATTGATGAATATTTATGCTGCCGAAGAAACCCTCCATAACCCTAAAGAATGTAGTGTTCCTGAAGCACAACTTAAGCAAGCGCGTGGCATTGAGGTAGGACATATCTTTTATTTTGGCACGAAATATTCTGAGGTTTTTAATATGAAAGTTAGCGGCCCCACAGGCAATATGATTATCCCGCATATGGGCAGTTACGGCATTGGTATCTCTCGCCTTGTGGGTGCCATCATTGAAGCCAATCATGACGATGCAGGCATCATATGGCCTGAGGGCGTGGCGCCCTTTAAAGTTGGGCTTATTAGCATTCGTACCGATGATGAAGCGACAACAAAGACTTGTAGCCATCTTTATGAAACCCTACAAAATCAAGGGATAAGTGTTCTATATGATGATCGTGAAGAACGACCTGGCGCGAAGTTCGCGACAATGGATTTAATGGGGGCTCCTTGGCAATTACGGGTCGGTCCAAAAGGTCTTAAAAAAGGCCTTATTGAGCTTAAAAATCGTCGCACAGGAGAAATGCAAGAACTCTCAATTGATTCCGCGCTTTCCTACCTCGTGCAACAATTGAGTCATTAAGAATGGCAAATACCTTTGTTCTGAAAGTTGCTCTGCGCTATTTAAAGCCTAGCCGAAAAGAAGGTTTTCTCTCTGTTATTGCAGGTTTTTCTTTCTTGGGGATCACGCTGGGCGTTGCCACACTTATTATTGTGATGTCTGTGATGAATGGTTTTCGCGAGGATCTTTTCAATCGGATCTTAGGATTTAATGGACACATTGGTGTCGCTTCTGTTTATCGTGAAGGCCTCAAGAATTTTGACCATCTTGTGACCGAACTTAAGAATATTCCTGAAGTTGCTACTGCGACACCAATGATTGAGTCTCAAGTCATGATTACCAATAAAGGCATGGCGTCTGGCGCCCTCGTGCATGGACTCCGCCTTAAAGATCTTCTTGATCGTAAACTTGTGTCAGATCATATCACTCATGGGACGCTTGATCATTTTGACCAGGAAAATGCCATTATTATAGGCAAGAGGCTCGCCGAAAAATATCATCTCTTCCCTGGTGATAGCTTATCTCTTGTTGCACCTGAGGGGACAAGCACAGCGTTTGGAACCGTCCCACGCATTCGCCGCTTTCAGGTCGTTGCTATTTTTGATGTCGGTATGAAAGAGTATGATGGTAGTGTTGTGTTCATTCCTCTTGAAGCAGCTCAAAACTTCTTTCGTCTTCCTGAGGCGGTCAATGGCATTGAAGTGTTTCTTCATCATCCCGATCAAGCAACATATATAAGCCGCCTCCTTAATCAGAATTTAGGCCCTAGCGTTCGTGTTATTGATTGGCAACGCGCAAACTCGAGCTTTACAACTGCTCTTCAAGTTGAGCGCAATGTAATGTTTACCATTCTAACACTTATCGTTCTTGTCGCCGCTTTTAACATTATCTCGAGCATGATTATGCTGGTGAAGGATAAAACTCACGATATTGCTATCCTACGAACCATGGGCGCAAGTCAAAGCATGATTATGCGCATTTTCTTTTTCGCAGGCTCTTTAATCGGGATCATTGGAACAGCAACAGGAAGCTTACTTGGCCTATTAATTACATCGAATATTGAATCCATTCGGCAGTGGCTTGAAAATCTTTCTGGAACTCAACTTTTTAGTGCTGAGGTGTACTTTCTCACGAAACTCCCTTCAAAGGTTGATCCTTATGAAGTTATAACAGTGGTCTCTATTGCTTTACTGCTTGTTTTCCTAGCGTCATTATATCCTTCTTGGCGAGCCGCCCGCCTTGATCCTGTGGAGGCCCTTCGTTATGAGTAATCCTGTTCTTGAGCTTAGAAATGTCCAACGCACTTTTATTCAAGGTGATCAAAGATTAAACGTTCTTAACGATGTTAATCTTAGCCTTAATGCCGGCGAAATTATCGCCCTTGTGGGGTCATCTGGCTCTGGAAAATCAACGTTGCTTCAATTAGCTGGGTTACTTGAATTTCCTTCAAAGGGCGAGGTTTATATTGCAGGTAATGCCTGCGGAAAGATGAATGATCGCGAGAGAACTGCTTTACGGCTCAGCATGATTGGTTATGTTTATCAATTCCACCATCTCTTACCAGAATTTAATGCGCTCGAAAATATTATGTTGCCTCAACTCATTGCGGGATGCTCAACAAATGAAGCCGAGATCCATGCCAATCGCCTGCTTCAAAGCTTTAATCTTGGAAACCGCGCAACTCACCGCCCTTCTCGCCTCTCAGGCGGAGAACAACAACGCGTGGCTATTTTACGAGCTGTTGCTAATCAACCGAAAATTCTGTTAGCTGATGAACCTACTGGGAATCTTGATGAAGCAACGGCTGAGCTTGTTTTCAATGAGCTTGTTGGGCTTGTGCGCAAACATAAAATGGCTGCGCTGATTGCCACACATAACCCAGAGCTTGCAAAACGAATGGATCGCACAATTCAACTACATAGTGGCACTCTTACTTTTTAATAAATGACTAAATTCTTTTTTGTACTCCCTACCTCACACACGTATAGGCCGAAAGCTTAAAAAGAAATTTCCAACATCTTACCGGCGTGCCTGAAAAAATTCCTTCAAAAGCTGGCCACATTCTTGTTCCCGAAGTCCTCCAGTCACTTTGGGACGATGATGACACGTCTTTTGAGAAAATACTTGTGAACCATGCTCAACCCCGCCTCCTTTAGGATCATAAGCTCCATAATAAAGACATCTAATGCGTGCATGCGCCATTGCTTGAGCGCACATCGCACACGGCTCCAGGGTCACATAAAGATCACATCCTACTAAACGCGGTGTTTTAAGAAGTGCTGCTGCTTCACGGATGACTAGAATTTCGGCATGAGCTGTAGGATCATGGTTGCGCTCAACACGATTGCCTGAGCGCGCAATAATCTGCCCTTCCAAGACAATTACAGCGCCCACAGGCACATCGTCTGCAATAGCAGCTTGCTGTGCTTCTTGGAAGGCAATTTGGAAAAATGAAAATTCTTGTGCATCCATAAAACTATTTTCTCAGTAAAAAATATAAATACAAACCTTTAACTTATTTTTAAGCGTAAGCAGGGTAAATTATAATGAACTTACTTAAAGTTCTACTTTTTAATTTTCAAAGGAGTTTTATATGAAAATCAAAAGCTTAATGCTTATGACCAATCTTCTACCCCTTCTTAATCCCTTTACGCTATCTTCATATGCCGTAACCTCTGCGAGTGGTTTACCAGATGAAATGACGCTTGAAGTTTTTAGTTTTCTGACCCCAAGCCAACTTGGAAATAGACTAGAAGTTTCCCGGGAATTTCATCGTCTTGCGTGTGATAAAAATAGTCCTGTGGGTAAGTTGAATAAGAACCACAAAGGTAAAGATCTTTATACATTTTGTCGAAAGATGGAATTTGATTTTGGTGAAGTCGAAGCTCTCGCACATAAAGTTGCGGCGATGACCGCTAACCCTGTTCCTAACCTAGTTAGCAAAAAAGAATTTAAAGAAGCTAAACATCACGCACAACAAATTGTCGATGGTAATTTCTAAAAATCTGCTTAGGAAAGCTAAAGACTAGAAGGATTTAACCTTCTAATCTTTAGCAAGAACTCTCGCTTATTTCCTTTAGATAACAAACTGTTTTCCTTTAAATACATATGATAATATCGATCTATAATTTTTATGCAAGGAAGCTTTCATGTCCTCAAAAACACGCACCGAAACTGACTCCTTTGGTTCTATCGAAGTTGAGGCGTCACGTTATTGGGGCGCGCAAACACAACGATCATTTCAAAATTTTAAGATTGGTACCGAGCGTATGCCGCTTCCTGTTATCCGTGCTTTTGGCCTACAAAAAAGGGCCGCAGCTGCCGTCAACATGCGTCTAGGCAAGCTTGAGAAAACAATTGCTGAGGCGATTATTAAAGCCGCCACAGAAGTCATGGAAGGTCAATGGAATGACCATTTTCCTCTTGTTGTGTGGCAAACCGGCTCAGGAACCCAAACCAACATGAACGCCAATGAAGTCATTGCCAACCGCGCGATTGAGCTTTTGGGCGGGATGATTGGGAACAAAACACCGGTTCATCCCAATGATCATGTCAACTGCAGCCAATCATCAAACGATAGTTTTCCGACGATTATGCATATTGCTGCGGTGCTTGAGATTCATCACATGCTTTTACCCTCTTTAGAAAAGCTTTTTCTCAGCTTTAAGAATAAATCGGTTCAGTTTAAAGACATCATTAAAATTGGTCGCACGCATCTTCAAGATGCCACCCCTCTTACTCTAGGCCAAGAATTTTCAGGCTATACAGCTCAAATTCAAAAAAGCATCGAAAGAATCAAGCGCGCGCTTCCCAGCCTTTACGAACTAGCTCAAGGGGGTACTGCTGTGGGGACGGGTCTAAACTGTCCTCCCACTTTTCCTCAAAAATTTGCCGAAGAAGTTGCTGCCTTAACAGGCCTTCCCTTCATTACGGCTACCAATAAGTTTGAGGCATTAGCCAGCCATGATGCCCTCGTTGAGATGTCAGGCGCTTTAAACACGCTTGCCATTGCCCTCATGAAAATTGCCAATGATATTCGTTTCTTAGCCTCTGGTCCTCGCTGTGGTTTTGGTGAGCTCAGCTTGCCTGAGAATGAGCCTGGATCTTCTATCATGCCCGGCAAAGTTAACCCAACTCAATGCGAAGCTCTCACGATGGTGTGTGCGCAAGTGATGGGCAATCACACTACCATCACCATTGCAGGTTCAAACGGACATTTTGAGCTGAATGTATTTAAACCCGTTATCATCTATAACATTTTGCAATCGATTCAATTGCTCAATGATGCCTGCCATAGTTTTGTTGACCATTGTGTTGATGGCATTCAAGCAAATGAAGATCGCATTCATAAACTTCTGTATGAGTCTTTGATGTTAGTCACCGCCCTGAATCCGCATATTGGATATGATAAAGCCGCGCAGATTGCCAAAAAAGCTCATTATGAAGGAACGACGCTCAAAGATGCCGCCCTCAGCCTTGGTTATCTGACTGCGGAGCAGTTTAACTCTTGGGTCCAACCAGCGTCGATGATCGGCCCTATAACTTCATAAGCTCTTGGTGACGAAAACACGTCACGACATGATCATTGACCACCCCAATTGCCTGCAAAAAAGCATACGCTGTGGTTGGCCCAAAAAACTTTATACCGCGTTTCTTTAAATCTTTGCTGAGCTGTTCTGACAAAGGTGTCGTAACAGGAACCTCACTCAAGGATGCCCAATGATTATGGATGGGTTTTCCATCAACAAAATTCCAAAGATACGTTGAAAAACTGCTATGTTCCTTTTGAATTTCGAGGAAAATGCTTGCCGCAATAATTGACGCCTCAATTTTTGCTCGATTACGAATAAGGCCAGGATCCAAAAGCATCTGCTCAACTTCTTGCGCTCCAAAGCTTACAACCTTTAAAGGATCGAATCCATGATAGGCTTTGCGATAATTTTCCCGTTTTTGTAAAATCGTTCGCCAGTTTAAGCCAGCCTGCGCCATTTCAAGAATGAGAAATTCATAAAGAATTCGGTCATCATGCTGAGGCACTCCCCATTCATCATCGTGATAGTCCTGTTCATAAGACGTCTTTACCGCCCATACGCATCGCTCCACTATTATACCCTTTCTGTTAATATAATTTATTATCATTGAATTTTGATCCCAAATCAAACAAAAAAGGCAACTGTATGCTTGAAGCTTTCTTAATGAGACGAAATGCAGGACTAAAATGTCAAGAGATGAGGTTGATGTCCCTCATCTCTCCTTTTTTATGAACAGAATAAAATGTTATTAATGTGTTAATTCCAGCATCTCTCTGTTGATAGCTTCCAAATCTTTACGGGCATTTGCTAAATTCTCATTCGCTTGTTTGAGTAACTTCGTTGCCTGTGTTAATTGGTCTTTTGACTGTGAATCAAGAATATGCTCATGTTCTTTAGTCAAAGATTGATTTAGAGCATCTAAATATACTTCAGGTGTGCTTTTTTCATGTGCTTTTGGTTTAAAATGTCGAAAACTAAAATGCTTTAAATCTTCCCGCAGACTCACAATCGCAACAGATAAATTATCATAATGTTCTTGAGATTCTTTTAATATTTTCTTTGCCTCCTCTAGGCGAATTGTAAGCGCTTCTGTTTTCTTCTGCTGCTCAATAGTTAAGTGTTTATCTTGTTTCAAAGCGACTAAATTTTCTGATATTATTTTTTCGGCCTGATCCAATTGTTGCTGTTCACCTTCAACACTCTGCCCTTTTTCACCAAGGTTAACAGGCTTAAGCTTGACTATTTCACGCTTTACTTCTGGTGCTTTTTCTTTTTGAACAATTTTTCCGAGCTTTGCTCTTTCAAACGTCGCCCCCTCACACCAAGTCACCATCGCTCTATTCTTAAGTATCCCTACGCCAGCTTTTTGAGCTTTTGCATAAAAACTTGAATCTTTAATTTCTTTACAAAGAGCTTGTGTTTCTTCTTTCGTGTGCTTTCCTTTAAAATCCTCTAGAATTTGAGGAATATCTTTAGGCTTCTTACTGTTGTCTGCGCCTTTTTCAAATATTACTTTCAAATGCTCAGAAGGTGTCATTAATCCTATGTCTGAGGCCAAGACGCTTTGAGTTAATACAAGTGTCGACGCTAGTGCTAACACGATTTTCGTTGTTTTCATCTCAAATTCCTTTTCTTTGATAAAACAACGATACCCTAAAAATCGTAAAACCTTCCTTAACGCAGCTAAATTATTAAGAAAACAGAAACGACTCTTACCTATAATAATCTCTAGGCTATTATGTGAAAATATAACTTTAAAAAAATGAAGAACATTTAATGATTCATACATCTTTTCAAAAATGGGTGTCCAATGCAAAATGGTTTAGGAAGCATACTTTACTAAAAACAAAAAACTGCCAACGCTTCTCTTTCAAAGAACTTGGTCAACTTAACCGACATAACGTTGCAGGTGGTGTTGCTATTGGGCTTTTTGTGAACTTTTTACCCATCCCATTGCAAATCTTGTGGGCCTCTTTGCTCTGCGTTTATTTTAAAACCAACCTACCTGTTGCTGTTGCACTCACATGGATCAATAATCCTTTTACCTTCATCCCCATTAATTACTTTCTTTATAAGGTCGGCCTTTTTGTTCTTAACGAAGCCCCTCAACTTCTCACATTGCCAGAATTTAAATTAGAAATAGCTCATCTCATGACCTTTTTTGAACATTTTATATCTTGGGCTTTGACCTTAGGAAAACCTTATATTTTAGGCGTATTCATTGTCTCATTTGCCTCAGGAACTTTGGGATATCTTTTAACTTTCCTTTTGTGGGAAATTTCTCAGAAATTCAAAAATTTCTTAAAAAAATATTAATTTTCAATTGTTTACTAATTTTTAATTGAGTTCAAAGTATCCTTTAAAGATGGGAATTGGTCCCATCTTTTACTCAACAAAAGGAAACTATAATGCTTAAGAAAATTCAACTAACTTATTTAATAGGTGTGACAACTTTAGGCTTGTTTAGTGGAGTAGCTAATGCTTCTGACTCTTCACCAAAATGCTCCCGTGAAACAATGCTCGAAATACAAGATTTACAGCAGAAAAAAGATTTATCACATACGAGCCGTGATGAGGTTCAAGAGCAACAATACGAGCTTCAACTCGCGAAATATCCCCTTGATTGCGTCAAAGCATCTGGGAAAGCACAAGTAGCAGCAATTAAAGACTTTATAACAAATAAGACGTCAAAATAAATCTCAAAATATTTAACCTTATGAAGAAAGAATAAACTCTCTAATTTTAAAGAAAATGTTTATTCTTTCTTTTTTATCTCTCAATAATCACCCTGAAGATATAAGCCGTGATATCCTTTCCTAGATCACCTTATTCCCAAGTCATCAACTTTGCTTGACTTGTTGATTCCTTGAAGATGGGTGTTAATAGAGGCGTTGTCGGAAAGAAAGAAAGGTCTTCTACTTAATTTGATGTAAAATCTGAAAATAATTTTTTATAAATCAAACCACAGCCACTTAAAACCCAAAATGTCTTTCAACAAGATGAACTATATTCTTGTAGTTGCCCATATAAGCAGGTGTACTTCAACTTAAAATAGGCCTTTTTACCGTTTGTTAAATCAATATGTGTACAATTTTAGCAATGGGGAATGGTCCCCATATATCAAACGAACAAGAGGAATCAAAAAATGAAGACTAAACTAAGTTATTTATTATGTGTCACAACAATTGGCTTTGGGAGTGCGTCCCTCCAGGCAAGTGATAACAAGCCCACTGTTGAACAACGTGCAAAACATGTGGAATGTTTTACACATATTAGTAATGAAGAAAACATCGGGTCCTATGAACGTTGCCTTAAAACAAGCGGGATTAGTGAGAATGAGGCAGCAGAACTCCGCAAAGATATGTATAAGGAGCTTGGAAACTCAGTCAAGAGCACAATTAACAAATATTTCCCTAAAGATAAAAATAAATAATATTGAAAAGCATTCAAGAGAGAGGATGCAGCTCTGATAAGAGGAACCCATTAAGCAAACATCTTAATCTCCTTAAAGAGAGAAGACGTCGACTTAACGATAACACCTCAGGGTTTCACACAAATCCTCTCTCTTAACTAATGATACAGAATAAGAATAAAACACTTTATTTTTTAAGACCTCAACACAACAAAATAAAACTTTATTCTTTCTCTCTTTCATCTCCACCTGTTCAATCTCTCAGCAACGACATCAAGGCATACATTCGTTGAATAATATCGTAGTCTTAGTTAAACAAGTTCTTTACCTGCAAGATCTTTGCTCGCGCATTCGCTGGAAAAGCCACGAGGAGAGTTCATGTAGCTTAAAATCTCACTTACGCTAACTTTTATAGACTCTTACACCATATTCCTTTATTCTCTGATCGCGCGTTAGCAACGTGAGTCCCTCACATAATGTCTGAAAAATCAGCATCCGGTCAAATGGATCATCATGGTGATTGGGAAGCTTTTCAATCCCGCATGCATGCGCCATTGTCATCGGCAAAACCTGAAATTCGCTTGCCCGAATGGCTTCTTCCAAATTATCAGGAGCTTTAAGTTTCCCAAGGGCTTTTTTGATGGAAATTTCCCATGCACTGACACTACTGACATAAATTGTATTGCGGGGTTCTTTTATAAGACTCATCTCTTTCTCAAGAAGCTGATGAGGGTCCCCCAACCACCATAAAAGGATATGAGTATCTAAGAGAACTTTCACTCACTTTTTCCCTTAAAGGCAGCAAGAACAGAGGAAGGCAGCACATCAAAATCTTCAGCTATCTCCACTTTCCCCTGCCAATAGCCGGGGATCCTCTCTTTAGGCAAGTTTTGATAGGCGACAAGCCGCGCTATCGGGTGTCCAGCTTTACAAATAATGATGTCTTCTCCTTGCGCAACTTCTTCAAGCAGATGTGAAAGATGTGTCTTGGTTTCATGAATATTGACGAGCTTCATATTTTTAACCTTAGCTAAGTTTAGTTTAATTATACTAAAGTTCATAAAGCATGTCAAAAATGATCCGATGATCAGAAAGTTTATTGTCTTAAAATGCTGTTTAATGTTAGGGGATTTCCCAAAAATTTTCATGAATATCTGCATAACTGTTCTCCCCTAATTCCACTCCTTCAACAACGACACTAGAGCATAGATTCGCTGAATCACATCAACGTCTTGGCTAAACAGATTCTTCACTTGAGTAATCTTTGCCCGATTATTTGCCGGAAAGGTCACGAGCGAGATTTCATGCAGCTCAAGCTTGCTGAGAAGTCGCTCACCAGATTTATGACTTGGCCGTGCCTCAAGCACGCGATAGCCAATAGATAAGCTATCCAAAACGCCTGCCTTCATGAGGGTATAGGCTTCCCGACCTCGCTGAATATCGAGCAACAATCGACCTTTCACCCGCAATCCATAGCCATCTTCTTCCAAAGATTCCCACACGCCAATTGGTTGGCTTGGGTCATGCTGCCAGAGCATTTTTGGCGCCTGACCTGACTGCCACCATTGCTGCAAAGAATCGATGAAGGCGCCTTTCAACACACGATCTCCATGATCATCCAGATGCTCAAACACACTGGCATAGCCTTCAAAAACGCCCTCTTCCGCAAGAAATTTCACTTCAATCGGATAAGAAATTTTATTGAGTCTCATGGGTTCTTCCTTTCCTTATTCGATCTTAAAGCTGGTCGCCATTTGAAATGGGAACATACCCCACGGCATGACGTTTCTCATTCATGGTGAGGAAAGAAGCATTGGCAATTTTAGACCACGCATCTTCTCGTCGTTGGGCCAAAGCTGGAATGCGATCGACATCATGAGCTAAGCGTAACCCTGGCTCAAACTGAGGCGCTAACCATCGATTGAGCTCATCGGTCAAATAATCCAATAAAGGCAAGATGGTGTCTTCCCACAGATGAAAGCGCGCCTCGCGATAATTGGAAAAAGTGGCATCACCTCTCACCCCCACCAGCATTGGCGGCACCCCATAGGCCTGAGCAATCTCACGTGCCGTCATACTTTTGCCTTCAATAAAGTCAAGATCTTTTGGCGAAAGTCCCATCTCTTGCCATTCAAAGTCGCCCTCTAAGACCAAAATGCGCCCGGCATTATCATTGCCTTGATAAAGCGCGCGAACATCCTCGCGCAATTCTTGCCGCTGCTCATCCGTGAGGTTTAATGACCGATCATTCCGCCCTACCATGAGGGCACCGGACGGGCGTCCTCCATTTTGCAGCAAGGCAAGATTATGGCTTGCCACAGTATTGTGTTGATCAATGGAACATGCTGCTGCTTCAATGGGACTCATCCCATACCAATCATTGAGGGGATGAAACAACTTTAAGTGCAGCACATGCGACCATCCAGTTGTGGGGTCGACATTCAATTGCCGCCTTACCCCGTTAACAGTATATTCAAAAGCTTGTGGCACACCTGATGCACCAGGAATAATCTGCACGCGATCAGGTCTTAAAGGATAGAGCTCTGCCGGCTTACCTTTCATATCTGACACAATTTCAATATAACTGTTACCGGCTAAGAGCAGATACGACAGTACGGCTTCAATAAAGGCTGACCCTCCCTGTCGCGGGCTTGGGTGATGCAAGAGCGTCAAGAGGGGATGGCTCAAGAGCTCTTCATGATGTTTATAAAGTCGCCAAGGCACACTGGCCGCCCCGCGGGCAATCAAACTCACCGCCCGATAGACGATGATATTCTTTTGATATCCCTCGGCTGTGAGCGCTTCATACTGTCGGGGCGTCCATTGAGGGCGGCCCACTTGATTTAAGGCAATCATCTTACCAACGCTGCTTGCCTTTTGTTCATTGTTCTTTCGACCCGTTATTTTTGGCCATACGTTCCCTAATCTTTTTAAATAATTTTTCATGTAACCTCCTGTTTAATTTATTTAAATTATTTGTTCTTTATCTTGTTTTATTGAGTTACTGGACCATAAACCACATAACTCGTGTTGCTCTTCTTAGTTCCCTACATCATTTTTTTTCTCTTTCTTTTGTTTTGTTCACCTTGATGAAATCATGAGTTCCTCTTCTTCTTTCCGAACACAAGACTTCCTTTTTTTTCTTAAGGATCAAGGGTTAGTTCCTCTTCATTTAAATCCTCCTCCCTTGCTTCTTAAGTTGTTCTCAATAAGGCTTAAACCTTGTGAGAATTTTTGTTATTTCTTCCTTTCTTTATTTATTTTCTTTTTCTCTCTCATGGCACCTATTTACGCTTTCAGGTGGCCTGAGATCCTTGGGACAAGCCCAAGGATGACCTTGTGGGTGGTAGGCCTCAAGCTCATTAGTTTTAATCTTTTATTTCCCAACAATTCTTGATCCTTTCTTTATTTGTTTTCATTTCCAATAATCCTCGCCAATAAGTCTTGAGTGCTTCTAGGCTCGTCATCCTTGGGCTTGTCCCAAGGATCTCAAGCGACCGAAAGATCTATCATGTCACCAATCGTTTCCCTTCAGCATTTCCTCGGCCCCCGCCTTCGCGGGATGACCAGCGACAGGTTTCTTAGATTGTCATTCTCAGGCTTGTCCCAAGGATCTCAAGAGACCGAAAGATTACTCCCACCACCATCCGATCCTTTTTGGACCTACCTGGCCCCCCGCCTCTCACCTCGGAGAAGCCTTTGGCGTAGCCTGGGTCGCAGGGATAACAAGAGAGAGGCTGGGAATAACAAACCAAAACTTTTCAATCCTCTTTATCCTCCACCAACCCCTCTCCTTTTCCGTGCCCACCCTCTGACTTTTCACCCGGCAAAGAAAGGGCATTCGCTCAAAAAGAGCGTTCATTGGTCTTAAATGAGTTTTTAGACTCAAGTTTTATTTTTAATGGACGGATTTAGAGAATTTTTTGAAGAGGATTGTGGACTTTTTTAAAGACCGACAAGGAAGTCATTTTCATCTCTTACCATCTACTTACAAGACTACCATAAACGCGTACAAAAATCAAGAAAATTCAACTTAAAAGAGAGGAAATTAATCGTTAAAAATCAAATTATTAATCAATAAATTTGCATAAAACTAATGCTCATTCTTGCACAGGCTTTTTAGCTTAGGAAATACCTGTAAGATTTTACAAATTAGAAAGAGCGTGCCAAGGAATCAGTAGACGTTCTTGGATGGCGTCATCAATCTCATTCGCAATCAATACCCGACAACAGATTTCAAAAGCTTGACGATCTGCCAAAACTTAAGATTCTATTTGACGTTATAATACCATGTAGATACAATGAGTTATCAAAATAACTATTGGGAGAAGAGAAGGATGCCAGAAAAAACTCTTACACGCGCTGAGATTAGTGAAGCCATTGCAGAAAATGTGGGCTTCCCACGCCACCGTTCCATGGAGCTCCTCGAACAGATCCTTGAGCAAATGATTGTGGGCCTTGTTGAAGACGGCGAGCTTAAGCTTTCGTCCTTTGGAAGCTTTAATGTCCGTCAAAAAAATAATCGTATCGGACGCAATCCAAAAACAGGCAAAGAAGTGATGATTACGCCGCGTAAAACCATTTCATTTCGTGCCTCACATATCCTTAAAGAAGGTGTCTTAAAGAAATAAGCTTAAATTTTTGTTGCTGCTCCAGAAGCGCCTCGTTGTTTTTTGCCCATAAAGAAGGTGTTAAAGACAATATTTTTTCATTTGCTGGTAATTTTTGAAAAATTTATTGACTAATTAGCACTTATATTTTAAATTTCTTCAAATTTCAAACAAGGCATTACTTCCATGCAAAAAATATTTCCCTTTCTTTTAATGATAGCATTTTGTTTTAACCCTCTCACAAAAGCTTCTCATCAAGAAATTTTAGATGAAACAAAAATAGAAAAAAGTTCTAGAAACTGGACTCGAGAAATTAAACGCCTTGGGTATGGACTGGTCGCACTTGGTACCTCCTATGCAGCATCTTCGCTGACTGAGAATGACGATATTCCAGATGCTATAAATGTGCTAAGCACCTATTATCTCACTTCAAGCCTTATGACTCTGGGTCGTTACTGCCTGGAATGGTATGGTGAATCGGTTGCAAAAGCTCAACACATTTCGACAGGCAGAGGACACAAAAAAGGAAAAATGGCGTTACAACAGTCAGAAAAAGTTGAACGCGCTGCCCAAGAAAATATTCGACTAACACGCGCTTTTTTAAGACAAACTCAAAGCCTTATCAATGCTGCTTTAAAGGTAGGGGCAATTTACACGATTTTCCAACACAATTTGTCAGATGAGCCATTGAATACGGCATTCGTTGCAAGCATGTATGTAGCAGGCCTCATCTACAATTTAAATGAGCTCAGACACACCTATACGACTGGGCAAGCACGCAGCGATATTCCTGTTTTAGGAATTCTTGATGGGATGTGCGAAGTCACGGCTGCAAATAAACTTTTTCATTACTGGCGGGGGCCAGGGCTTGAAATTATGCCTGGTTTTTTTCTACCTATCTATCATCAATCTTTAACCTCTACTCAGTGGGCAATTTATCGTTTTCTTCAAATGCATGGAGATGCCCAAGCAATTAACGGAGTTTTTCAGATATTCAGCAATATTATCAGTGGTTCTCAAGCTTATTTAAAAAGAAATTCTCAGATTATTGAGCGCCTTTTACAACAACCAGCAACACCTCAATCCCACCAGGCTGGAGCACCACAAGGGCATCAACCACTCTTAGCTCACTTACCTCAACCTGCACAGCTGCTGCAGGTGCCACAGCCTCATCACGCAGCTGCTCCTCAGATCCAACAACCACCTGCAGCAGTAGTAGCACCGTTACCTGTTGCGCACATGGTACCTCAACCGGCGCCTCAGCAACCTCTTGCGACGAGGAGACCTCGACACCAGACTCCTCATCATGCGGCTGCTCCTCTGCATCCGCAGCTACCTGCACCGGCGCCTCAGCCAACTCCAAAAGATCTAGAACGTCAGGAAGCTTTAACCCGCATTCAAGCTTATCGCCAAGCAACAACGATCAAGGAATCCGAAATTAATAAAGAAATTCAAGGACTTATAAAGATATTAACAAATGATTCTCTTAAGAGAAAAGCCTCTCTTAAGAACTTAAAACATGGAAAACGGGCCATTGTCATTGATTTTGGGAATGGCAAAAGTTTTCGCATCGTTTTTGAACCTCCTCATGCGCAAAATAATGCGGCTTCAGATGAATATAAAGGCTACGGCAAGACGCGTGTTCTTGACGCTCTTCAAGTTGGTCATCTGTATGGTTGGGATGAAGACAAAATTCTAAAATTTATGGATGACAATAATATTACCCGTTTTTACAATATCCCTCTCTTCTTACTTCATATTTTATGGGACCGTGGGGAATACAATGCTCAATGATAATTATAAATCACGCTAAATACTCTAAGTTCAAATAATCTAAACTTTTACTGCATTTTACGATAGCCAACCACGTCTGAATGTCTTATAAAGAGAAACACCATTCATTGATGAGGTTTCTTATGGCAGGTTCAGTAAATAAAGTCATTCTTGTGGGCAACCTTGGGCGAGACCCTGAAGTGCGTCATGCTCAAGACGGCACAAAGATTGTTCAGCTTTCGATTGCGACTTCTGAAGCATGGAAAGATCGTGCGACAGGGGAACGAAAAGACCGGACTGAATGGCATCGCGTTGTTGTGTTTAATGATCGCTTAACTGAAGTCTGTGAAAAATACCTGCGTAAAGGGGCCAAAGTCTTTCTTGAAGGCCAACTTCAGACACGCAAATGGACAGATCAAAGCGGTCAAGAACGCTATACGACAGAAATCGTCCTCCCTAAATTTAGAGGTGAGCTCACCATGCTTGATAGCCGCTCAGAGGGTGGCGCAACAACCTCTTCCTTAAGCGAGCCTTCCTATGGTGGCGGTTTCTCTTATGAGCCAAGTGCCGTGACATCACAAAATCATCACGCTGAACCAGATCTTGACGACGAGATCCCTTTTTAATAATGAACTATTTCTTGAATAAGGAGTTGGGCCTTGACGCAAGCCACTAGTCCCTTAAGCACAGACATTACCCCCGTTTCGCTCGAAGAGGAGATGCGGCGCTCTTATCTCGATTATGCGATGAGCGTGATCGTAAGCCGTGCTCTTCCAGATGTACGTGATGGCTTGAAGCCTGTCCACCGACGCATTCTTTACGCGATGAAAGAATCCGGAAATAATCCTGATCGCCCCTACCGTAAATCCGCAAGTGCGGTTGGTTATGTGATGATGAAATATCACCCGCATGGTAACGCACCAATTTACGAAGCCTTAGCACGCTTAGCCCAAGATTTCTCCATGCGTCTGCCGCTCATTGACGGTCAAGGAAACTTTGGCTCCATGGATGGCGATCCTCCTGCGGCTGAACGTTATACCGAAGCACGCCTTGCCAAAGTTTCACAATTCTTGCTTGAAGACATTGAAAAAGAAACCGTTGATTTTAAGCCAAACTATGATGGCAGCACAACCGAACCGAGCGTTTTACCGTCCCGTTTTCCAAACCTCTTGGTCAATGGAGCTGGAGGTATTGCTGTGGGTATGGCCACCAACATTCCCCCTCATAATTTAGGGGAAGTTATTGATGCTTGTTTTGCCTATATTGATAACCCTGACATTACGGTGGATGAACTTCTTCACTATGTTCCTGGGCCTGATTTCCCAACGGGGGCTGTGATTTTAGGGCGTGCGGGAATTCGGGAAGCTGCCCATACGGGACGTGGTTCAGTTATTATGCGGGGACGCGTTCAAATTGAAGAAATTCGTAAAGATCGTACTGCCATTATTATCACTGAAGTTCCTTATCAAGTGAATAAAGCGCGCATGATTGAGCGCATGGCTGAGGTCGTCAAAGAGAAAACTATTGAAGGTATTTCAGATCTTCGCGATGAATCCGATCG
Organism: Candidatus Paracaedimonas acanthamoebae; assembly: GCA_000743035.1. Classification (GTDB taxonomy): domain Bacteria; phylum Pseudomonadota; class Alphaproteobacteria; order Caedimonadales; family Caedimonadaceae; genus Paracaedimonas; species Paracaedimonas acanthamoebae. The sequence goes on along the minus strand of CP008936.1, from coordinate 567,763 downwards.
TGAAGGTGTTCGCGTTGTTGTTGAGCTTAAACGAGATGCTGTACCGGACGTCGTTCTCAATCAACTTTATCGCCATACTCCGCTTCAGACTTCTTTTGGGGTTAATGCTCTTGCGCTTGATAAAGGCCAACCTCGTCAAATGGGGTTAAAAGACGTCATTAAGGCTTTCATTGAATTTCGTGAAGATGTTATTGTTCGCCGCATTAAGTTTGAGCTTAAAAAAGCACGTGAACGGGCGCACCTCTTAATTGGTCTTGCCATTGCGGTCGCCAATATTGATGAGATGATTGCCCTTATCAAGAATGCTGCAGACCCTCAAACAGCCCGCGAGCAAATGATGAACCGTACCTGGCCTGCGGCTTCTGTAGCTCCTTTAATTGAACTGGTTGCTGAGCCTGGGAATACTTTTAGCAATGGGACGTATCGCCTTTCAGAAGCCCAAGCCAGAGCGATCCTCGATTTAAGACTTCATCGTTTAACAGGTCTTGAGCGCGATAAAATTGCTGATGAACTTCAACAAATTGTTGATCAGATTAAAGAATACCTTATTACCCTTGCCTCACGAGACAAGCTTTATGCCCTTATGCGCCAAGAGCTTACTGAAGTAAAAGAGCAATTTGCCACCCCTCGCCGCACAACAATTGAAGAGGCTTTAGGTGAATTTGATATTGAAGACCTGATCCAATGCGAAGATATGGTCGTCACCGTCAGTCAAAATGGCTACATTAAACGCGTGCCTCTTTCCACCTATCGGGCGCAAAAACGCGGTGGCCGCGGTCGTTCTGGAATGTCCACACGAGAAGAAGATTTTGTTCGTGATGTTGTGGTGGCCGATACGCATACACCTGTTCTCTTCTTCTCTTCAGGCGGAAAAGCCTTCATGCTAAAAGTTTATCAACTTCCACAAGGCACACCTCAATCTTTAGGAAAGCCCATTATTAACGTTCTGCCTTTTGAGCAAGGTGAGACGATTGCCACCGTCCTTCCGTTGCCTAAAGATCCAGAAGAACTGAAGAATATGTCTCTTGTGTTTGTAACCTCTTCAGGAACTGTACGTCGTAACTCAATCGATGATTTCTTAAACGTCAGAGCCAACGGAAAAATTGCGATGAAACTGGAGGATGGTGAACAACTCATTGCTGTTCGCGCATGCCATAATCATCAAGATCTGTTGCTATCCTCAAAAGAAGGACGCAGCGTCCGCTTTCCTGTTGAAAGCCTCCGCGTCTTTGCAAGCCGCAGCTCGACAGGCGTGCTCGGAATTCGCCTTGCATCAGGGGATCGCGTTATTTCCATGAGCATCCTTGAAAGTGCCCGCGCCACAATTGAAGAACGGGATGCGTATATTCGCCAATCACGCAAATTACGTGGTGGAGATGAAACTGAAATAGAAGAAACAGAAGAAATCTCAGAAGGCTCAACCTTTGACCTCTCACCTGAACGATTTGCTGAACTAGAGGCTAATGAACAATTCATTCTCTCAGTCACAGAAAACGGGATGGGCAAGCGGACATCAGCCTATGAATTCCGCGTGACTAATCGTGGAGCTCAAGGGGTAACGAATACCAAACTCACATCAAAAACTGGTAAGATCGTTGCTTCCTTCGTGGTTGAAGGAGATGATCAACTTGTGCTGGTGACGAATACAGGTCAGCTTATCCGTCTTCCTGTAAAAGATATTCGTATTTGCGGCCGTCAAGCCCAAGGCGTGATGCTTTTCAGAGTGGATAATAAAGAACAAGTTGTCTCGGTTGCCCGCATTCCAAACCAAGGGAATGAGGAAGAGGAAGACGAGAACGTCTCGGGGAATGAAGAAAGTGAAAATGTTGAATTAACCTCTTCTAATCCTTGAGAAGAAAAGGCATTGTAATCCCTCTCAGAAACATTTATAGCTTTTATGAGTGGTAAACGTTTGTACTAAGGGGGATTACTGATGCAGTATAAAACTTTTAGAAAAAAACTTTATTTAGCTTCATTTTTCTTTCTGTTTTCCTTTCTATCTCAACCCACTTATCCCTCTTCATCTTCGACGTCACCTCTCTCAAGCTTAGAAACTCTGGGTTCTGAAGAATGGGCAAAATCAAAAATCACAACATATCCTGAGCTTGAATGGTTGCTAGATAAAAATGTTCAGCACACTCAAGAAGGAAAAATTGAACAATTCCCACATAGCTGGTCAAAGAAAATTACAGGCGCTCACTATCCTGAATTTGAAAGAACAATTTTAAGTCTTGTTTGCCTCTATCTAATCGCGGATGGCAGTGATATTGCATATGAGCGCTTTACAAGTCTACAACCTACAGCCGAAAAACTTACGCGCGATTCCTTTCAAAAGCTGCACCATTTTGCTCAAACAATTATTCAAAAAGATCCTCAAGTGCTGCAAATGCTTGAAATTAATCTTATTTTAGGAGATATGGGTAAAACCAAAGTGGCTCATGAAAAAGCTCAAAAATACCACATTACTGAAGCAGATCATGATCTTTTCTTAGATGAATGCCTGGAAAAATGTCCAGAAATTTTCTCTACCTTTCAAATATTGACACCAACACAACAAAAGCACATCAAGAAGACAAAAGGTCTTGTTCATCTAGGGCATGTTACTCATGTCGAGGGTGGCCCTGAAATTCTAACAAAATTAAAGGAATCTGGCATTCTCGCAGATAATCCTCAAGAATTTGACTTTGAAATTTTGACCCATATTTGTGATGTCAGTGCTGCGCGTGGACATGAAGATAACGTTGGCTCTAAGGTGATGACAGAAAATACTTTTAAAACTATCTTTGCAATCAAAGATGGTTTGCATGAGCTTGCAGACCATTCAGAACAAGAAGCCCTGAAGAGGTACTTATCCAAGCGCGCTGAATGGTTAGGATTAGACAAAACTTCAAATACGACATTTCTACTAGCGCGCATGGGCGCAATGATGCGGCTTTATACGACAGAAGATGGTGCAGCTCTTCAAGACACCTTTACGCGCCTTACCCCAACTCAAAAAGCCCTTATTTCATCTGAATATGATCCTCTTATTTATCGGAAAGAACAGACACCAACATACGTTCCAGCTATACTCGTTAACTTGATGGGGGAGCATACAAAACAAGGACTTCCTAGAAAAATGGCTATTAATAAGTGTCTAGAGGACGGTCTTACTTTCATTGCTCATGTTTTATATGACTATCGCAATAATCGAGCAAATAGATCTTATGATCCTAATTTGACTCTTAATTTCAACAAGTCTGCAGGCCAACTAAGAGACAATCCTAACCTTATAGAAGGTGCAACTTTTACGATAGATCCTCAAGGAAATGTTGAGCTTACGTCATCTTTAAAAAAAGAATAAGTTGAATGTCACAAAAATCTCCTCAACAAATCGCTGTTTATCCAGGGACTTTTGACCCCATCACGAAAGGTCATCGAGATATTATCCAGCGCGCTGCCCTGCTTTTTGATAAAATTATTATTGCTATCGCTGTAAATGCTGGAAAAAATCCCACTTTTTCCTTACAAGAACGCTTTCAACTTGTGCAACATGAAGTTGAGGCGCTCTCTGCAGAGAAAAACCTCAATAATATTGAAGTTCAAACTTTTGATACCTTACTCGTCAACTTTGCAAAGAAAGTCGGTGCTCGCACTCTCATTCGAGGATTAAGAGCCGTTTCAGATTTTGAATATGAATTACAGCTTGTTGGCATGAACACTTCGCTTTCACCTGAACTTGAGACCATTTTTCTCATGGCCTCAGAACGATATCAATTTATTTCTTCAAGCATGATTAAAGAAGTTGCCCAATTAGGTGGCGATGTAACGCCTTTTGTTTCTCCTTTTGTTGCGCAAAAATTTCTAGAAAAAACAACTAATAATTAAAAAGTCTCTTTACAACTTCTTTTTTTTCTTTAGGCTTATGTAAAATTTTAATTAATTTTTCTTAATTAAGGGAGGGGACCTTGAAAAAATTACACTTATCTTTAACCGCTATGGCTGTGCTTGTTCTTGCGGGTTGCGCGGATGAGCCCGCATCAAATTCTCATGAGAAATCAATGGCTCAAGGAAAATCTCTGGAACAAATCCTTGCTGAGAAGTCTCATTCAGAAGAAAAAGTGCTTGTTAAAGAAGGAATTCAAGCTTTAATGGCTGGAAACTACACCGAAGCTTCACAAGCCTTTAATATTGCTCTTGTAGATGATCCTACCAACTCCTGGCTCCATACGCTTAATGCCATGACCTATCAACTTATCGCTCGTAAAGGTGATGTGTCTCAGCTTGAAATTGCAGAAGCAGGTTATAACCAAGCTCTCAAATTTGATCCTTCAAACAGTATTGCTTCCTTACAGCTAGGTCGTGTTAAGAGACAGCAAAAAGATCACAAAAGTGCCCAAGAAGAGTTTGCCAACGTTCTATTGATTGAACCGAATAACCTCCCTGCTTTATATGAACTGGCTTCAGCTTCATATTATCTTGGTGACATCAAAACAGCTCAAGCTGCCATTGAACGGTATATTAAAGCGGCTCCCAACAAAGCAGACGCGTATCGCACTGCAGGCATAATTATGGCCGCCTCAGGAAAATCCCAAGAAGCCGATACTTATTTAAAAAAGTATGAGAGCTTAGCTGAGAATAAGTCCCAAGCTCAATTGGCAAAGCGCCGTGTTGATGAATGGAAACGTTTATACGATGGCGGCTTTATTATGCTTGCTCAAGCTGAGGATACTGCCGCTGGTGATGATGCCTCGGCAGATCCAAACGCTGCTACAAGTGGTGATGCAGCAAGTGCTTCCGATGGAAATAAACAGCAAACCGCTGCAGCAGCCCCTCAAGCACCAGCAGCTCCTGCACAAATGGTTGCCATTGATGCGATTGTGATGCGAGTGAGTGAAGAAGCCTCAACAGCTAAAGGAAACAATATCCTTGAAAACTTTTCTTTAACACTCGCTCCAGGCACCCATATGAGGGCGCGTGGGCATGGCATTCCATCGACTATTAATAATGGTGATGGCACATTGACGAGAACTGCCGTTGATTTTCAATCCCATACTGTTTTTCCTGGGGCTCAAAATCTATCCGCAACAATATCAGGAGGTGGTTCGCCTCTTTCAGTCTCCCGCCTCTTTACCCAAGGTGTTTCTTTTGGAAGCGTTAGTTACAGTTTAAATATTGCGAATGCTGTAATGAAGCGCATTAAAGTTCTAGATCGCCCCTCTGTAACAACTATTGTTGGCAAGCATGCAGAGTTTTATGCTGGTACTGATCTCGCCTTAGGTCTTACAGGCCAGTTTGGGGGTAACGTTGCAAAGACGCCAACGGGTATTACAGTTAAAGTGACTCCTCTTTCTCTAGTAGGAGACCGCGTCCTGCTTGAAATTGAAGTCTACGGTAGTTTAACACCAGACGTCTCAAATGATGTGACGAAAACCTTTACGCCTATCCAGACCAGCCATGTGAAGACCACAGTTGAAATGAAACTGGGTGAAACGCTTATGCTTGGTGGAATTAACTCTCATGAAGATCAAGCCGAAAAATCTGGTTTTCCACTCCTTCAAGATATTCCAGGAATTCAGTATTTATTTTCACGAGAGACAACGAATAGCGTGCGTAAGTCGGTAACATATTTAATTACACCAAGATCTCATCAAAAGAATATGGCAGATATCAAACAAACCTTTAATAATCCAAATGTTGATGTCCCCACCAATCTTACTGAGCTTGAAATGCGCAATAAAGATTGGTTTTCCCCGTCTAATAACCAAGTGATGATCCTTAAGTATGCAGCCCCTATGTATCGCGAATTCCGGTCAGGCGACATTGCACCAGTCATTTGGTGGCAACATGAAGAATTCGATGAGCAAATTACTCAGATCGCAAATTTTCTTTATTACTAAGAGAAATCTAAGATAAAAAAAAAGGGCCGGGGTTAAAAACCCCGGCCAAGTTTAAACAGGGAGGCTTCACGTCTGGGAGACGTAGGACCAAAGAGCTTGTCTTTGCCCCTTTTTCAAGCTTTGCGCTCGAAAACTCAAAAACCTTTTAGAGAGTAAAAACCCTCAATGTTTTTTTGTAGTACTTTTCGTCAAGAATGAGCAGCATAATTTTTGCACCCCCCCTCCTCTAAAAAAGCATATCATTAAAAAAACATACTATTTGTTGAATTTAGTATAGAATTATATGTTTTCCAAGAGGAAATCTCACCTTTTTACCAGCCTGGAATTTACTTATGCTCAAGACTAATTAATATATGAAGTAACTGATGTTGATTCTTGATTAGAATTAACAGAAAGAAAGAAATCAAAATAACTGAAGGCAGTCTTCAAGCCATCATTTTGATTTTTTTAATGTCCCGTAAAAAAAAAGAGCTATGGTACCATTTGATACTTCATTAATTTGCACCTATAAATTGATGAAAGTTTATTGATAGTGTATTTACTAAAAATTCCGAGGCTATTAACAAATAACCTTCTGTTCTTTAATTGCAGTGCGATACTTTCTTCCTAAAAAGAGAGCAGTTATGAACCATAAAATCAACAATGGAAAGCCTATAAATCCGCTAAGAGCAAGGTAATAGGATTTACCAGCGAGCTCTCCAAAAATACTTTGTAATGGTTTAAGAGTCATATTAAAGACAGAAGCAACTTCTTTAGATGCTCGTGATCCAAAAGTTTCGATCCAAGCTTGTGCTTTAAAGCGAGCATCTGTTGTTGTAGGAATGTACAACTGTTTTAAAGCTGGGCCATTCAAAGCGTAATTAATTGCTTTAGACCCAACCATTAATGCAAATAAGAAAGATAATGAGTCAATTGTTAAGAAACTAAATAAGGCAAGTCCTATAATAATGGGCATAACTGCAAGGGCAATACCAACACCTAAGAAGCGAGTCACATTGCTAATACCGAAGAGAAGACAAAAAAGAGAAACAATATTCACGCTAGAGCCATATACACTTAAATAATTAGTGAGTGCTACACCGGAATAATGAGTGCTAGCAGAGAGTTTAAAGTTGAAATCAAAAATAGTTACAACCAACTCATAAATAAAATTCGACGCAAATATTCCCATAAGGTACTTATGTGATAATAACAACTTTAATCCTTCCAAAAAACCAGCCTCGTGCTGAACGTTTTCTTTGGGGTCATTTTCTCCCTGAAATGATTTAAGAAGAGAGCTTGGGGTTGCCTTCAATAAATATTGAACAAGTGCGATAATAGAGAAAGTAAGAAGGCTTAAGATGATCATTGAAAGAGTATCTGTTTCAAGTCCGAGACGATGAGGAAGGCCGCCGATACCATAAGGACACACAATTCCGCCCATCTGTCCAATAGCAACCACTAAAGGAAAGCCTCTTTTTGCAGATGAGGGTTCAGTTGTATCTGTTGCAAAAGCCCAAAAGAGGGCGACGACAAGAGATCCAAAACTTTCAACAAAGAAATACCAAACATATCCAAGTACTTTCGTACCAATAAAGGGAAGCAATGCTCTAGAATTAATCTCATTTGATGTACCATGAGCAAGCAGCATTAATATTCCAAAACACAAAATCCCAAAGCCATAAAATGCTGGAAATATATAAAGCATCTTCTCTCTCGAGGTTTTTTCTAAAAGCTTTGTATAAAACATTACTAAAGGAAGAAGCATTAAAACGGATATGGTTTTTGCATATGGCAACTGCATTTTGTCAACAAATTGGATAAAGAGAGAATCTTTTAAAGGTCGGAGAGTCCAATAGACACCAATAATAAAAGCAAATATTAGTCCCATACGTAAAAATTTCTTGAACTCTTCCTTTTCAAAAGTTCCAAAGTTAAAGCTACATAACTTCATCAATAAACCAAGCATCAATATCTCCTTTCAACATGTTGCGGTACTTTACACTATTGGTTTATTTTTGTATCTCCGATAGAATTGATATTATTAATCGGAAAAAATGATATAAATTGAATCAAGCTCTCCGCCATTTACGTCTTGCAGATATCGAACTCTTCATTACTGCTGCTCATTTAAAAAATTTAAGTAAAGCAGCCTCATTTCACAATTTAAGTCAAAGCGCTGCAAGTGCAGCAATTTTGCGTGTTGAGGCCGCTTTTAATGAATCCTTATGCACCCATGAAAAAAGGCAATTCCGTTTAATACATAAAGGAACAACACTTGTTTCGAAACTTGAAGAATGGATAAAGCATTTTCGAGAGACCGTAGCAATGCATGGTCCTCAACCTATCCGTCTTGCAACTACACATGCTATTGCACGCGTTATAGTCCCTACATTATTAAAGAGTGAAACAATAGATCTCCATTTCATGCGCCCTGATAAAGCTTATGGAATGGTCTTACGCGATGAAATAGATATTGCTCTTGTGCCAGATAATGCTCCATGGGAGGGATTAGCCTCTCTTGAAGTAGGGTTAGGTTCTTTTCAACTCTATGCAAAACACTCAGATATTCCTCTGTGTCCTGTCCTCTTGCCTGAGAATCAGATAGAAGTCTTAAGGTTAATTCAGAGATGGAATCAAATGTATGATTACTCTCTCCAAATAAAAGCTCGTATTCCAAGTTGGTCTCTTATTGCAGATATATGTGCTTGCTCAAATGATGTTGGATTTCTTCCAGACTTTCTGGCAAAGAAAGCGGCATTGCAGCCTGTTTCTTGGCAGCCTGTGCCTTCTCATTATCGAATACTTGCTTTGTATCGGCCATCAAAAGGAGAATTTCAAATACGTCTTAATAAGATCATTGAGCAATGCAATGAGATATTTTCATATTCTCAGAAATCATTCTAAAATATTTATAAATAGGGTAATTTAATAATTTTCACTTACCTTATTAATCCGTCGCTTCAGTCTTCTCCTCAGGACTTAAATTCTTGGAACGATGATTCCATGTTAAGGAAAAGAAGAATGCGCCGATAAGAGATGTTATAATAAACAGAAGAAAACCACCAGGCCAACCATATGTTTCAACAATAGCACCAATTCCTACCCCTGAAATTGCAGAACCTGCATAAGCAAAGCTTCCTGTAAAACCAATAGCCACCCCAACAGCCCTTTTGGAGGTCAAATCCGCACAAGCAACCCCTGCAAGAACTTGCGGACCATAAACAAGGAAACCCGCAACCATCAGAGCCAAGGTATCTAAGAAAGGGTGCCCCTTAGGGATAAGCCAAATAGCGAGGAGACAAACAGAAAGACCTAGAAGGAATAGAGCGCCAACAGGTCCTCTTCTACCACTAAATATTCTATCAGAAAACCAACCAGCAAGAATTCCTCCTAATAACCCAGCGACTTCAAAACCTGCAGTTTGCCAACCAGCAACAAGCAAAGTGACGCCTTTAAATTCTTTTAGAAACGTTGGAGCCCAGGTAAAAACACCAATACGTGGGATATAAAGGCACATATTTGCGATTCCTATATACCAAACAAGTTTATTTCCAAAAACCTCTGATAAAACTTCACGGATGGTAATTCTTTCACTGGATTCATTATTAACGCCATCACCTTTATATTCTTCAACAGGTGGTAAACCAACCTCTTGAGGCGTATCTCGAAGACGATTAAATAAATAAATAGAAAAAATCAATGCCAACACAGAAGGAACAATAAAGGCCGAGCGCCATCCAAAGATATCAATAAGATATCCTGCCAAAACCAAAATTACCGCAGCTCCAATCTGATGCGAAGAAGCACATAACCCCCACTTTGTCCCTAATTCTTTAGGGCTAAACCAATGCGTTAGCATACGTGCTGCAGGAGGCCATCCCATGGACTGAAACCAAGCATTAATTCCCCATATAAATGCCATTGTTCCTAAGCCAAAGCCTAATCCCATAAAGACGCTAACAATGGCAGATAAAAATAAGCCAATTGACATAAAATAGCGAGCATTTGAGCGATCACTCAAGTATCCATTAAAAAACTTTCCAATCCCATAGACAATTGAGAAAGTTGTTACTATCCAACCTAACTCAACTTTTGAATATCCAAACTCCTCCATCAAACCAGGCATAGCCATGGAGAAATTCTGCCTCACAAGGTAATAAGCCGCATATCCAATGATGGTAGAATAAAGAATGCGGATCCGCCAATAGCGGTAGCTATGCTTTTCCACATTTGCAAGTTTTTGAAAAGTCTCATAGATATCTTGAGTTATCGCTTTGGCGATGGACATTTTTTATCCTTTTTAAACTAAAACGTGGCATGATCCTAACGAATCGTATATGAAATGCAACCAAGTTTTTTACCTGAGCTCCTCTGGCAATATTTTTTAAGTTGTTTCCAATTAAAAATCAAGGTAGTGAAAAGAAAAACAAAAGTTAAAGGTTTTGCTTGAGCACTGCGAATTCTTATTTCCTTGGACAGTTTCCTACAACACGACTACGTCGCCATCGCCGTTTTGAATGGATGCGCCAGCTTGTTGCTGAGACAGTTTTAAGTTCAAATGATCTTATTTGGCCAACTTTTGTCCGAGAAGAAACTCTCTCACCTACAATTAAAGGAATGCCCGGTGTTGTACGTTTCACCGTCACTGAGCTTGTTGAGGCAGCAGGAAAAGCTCAAGAGTTAGGGATTAAAGCGTTAGCTCTTTTTCCCGTTATCCCCATTGAAAAGCGTTGTGAACATGCAATGGAAGCTTTAAACGCCGAGAATGTGCTGTTGCAAGCCATTCGAGCACTTAAAAGATCTTACCCGCATCTTGGAATTATTTCAGACCCAGCCTTAGATTCCTTCACAAGTCATGGACATGATGGACTTATTAAAGGCGGAGATGATGTCGCCAATGATGAAACTGTGCAAGCTTTATGCAAGCACGCTTTACTTCAAGCAGAAGCCGGCGCAGATATTGTGGCCCCTTCAGATATGATGGATGGAAGAGTTGGCGCGATACGACACTATCTAGACGCGCATGGTTATCAAGATGTTGCTATTATGTCCTATGCGGCAAAATATGCATCCGCGTTCTATAATCCTTTCAGAGAAGCTTTAGGTTCAGATCAATGTTTAGGGGTCAAAAATAAGAAAACGTATCAAATGGATCCAGCAAATGCGTGTGAAGCTCTTCGCGAGGTTGCTTTAGACATCTCAGAAGGTGCAGATTCTGTCATGGTTAAGCCAGGGCTTCCTTATTTAGACATTATCCACCAGGTGAAGCAAAAATTTATGGTACCGACCTTTGCTTTTCATGTCAGTGGGGAATATGCTATGCTTAAAGCTGCATCAACTCAAGGAATCGTGGATTATGAGAAAACTCTTTTTGAAATTATGCTAGCATTTAAACGAGCTGGTGCCGATGGTATTCTATCCTATGGTGCATGCGATGTTGCTAAGTTACTAAAAAAATGAAGAAAATTATTTTAACTCTGTCATGTTTAACTCTTTCCGGCTGTATTGGATCTTATCTTGTTTTCCAAGATGAAGACCCGCAGCCTTTTGAAACTTTACACTCTGTTCCTGAAGGTTATAAATTTACCCCACAACAAGTTCACACTCAAGAAGAATTGAAACTTAAATCTGAGCATCAGAAAAATCTTTTAAAGGGCAAAGAAGAACGAAAAAAAGCGCAGCTTTTAAAGGAGTAATTTCCTCAAGCTGCGCCTTTAACAAAGACGTAAATTAGTTGTTAACTAATTGATTCAATAAAAGAACTTCTCCTCAATTTAGCCCTCGCCAGGATAAAATTCTTCACTTTTAATATCTACATTAGTGGGGGTCGTCATAAATGACTTTCGGCTTCCCTCTCCTCTATACTTTCCAAGTCTTGAAAGCTCGTGCAGCCCCCTCCTGCAATAAAATTAGTAAACCCGTATGAACAAATTAAGAAATGAAGCAGGTGAATTGAAGTTTAAAAGAATTATAGCTTTCTACTTTTAAGTAGAAACATCGATAAAAAGCTACGCAACAATTTGAATAAAAAAAAGTTTTTTATTTTTTAGGATGCAACCACTCTTGTGTTAAAATTGCATAGACATCTATATCCTACTGTTGTCACTATTCAAATATAAAGATAATTTTAACCTTACGTTTTCAAAAACATCTAGCTAAAAAAGAGACATTAATAATGCTCTACATCACCATGTTTTGAAGCCTTAAAGCCGCTGGTTTTCATACCAAGTATTCTATTTATTCTCAGCACTAATTGCTCAAGGCCAGAAGTATTTTTACCATTTCGTAAAAGATTAGGAATTGAGCTTATTTCTAAGCACTCTATCTTAATATTAATTTATTCGTTAACCATAGAAAAAATTAATGGCTCTTTTAAGTGATATCCTTAATGCTGAGATTGAATATCAATGTTGTACTTTTGTAGCCGCTTGATAACTTTCCAAACAGCCGTACATGAAATTCCCAAAGCATCTCCAATATCAATACCTGTGTGAAGTGTTCCATCATTGAGAATATTAAGAATCTGAGTGACCGTTGCAGAAAGTTTATGAGACATCATCGTTCAAAAGTTAAAAAAGTTAATAATATTAGCTTTCATATTGGCAGTTCTGTCCCAACTGATAAACATATCTTACTGAAAACAAAATTTATCTTATAGCTTCTAATATTGCTACATGCGAACATCTTCTGTACTCAGCCAATGAGGAGCGTATCACATCTGCGCGTTGTTTCTCTATAGTCCACACTATGTTTGAAATACACACTATAGGATTATTCTCATATAGTTGCACAAAATAAACTCTTTTTTGAGAGAATAAAAACTTACAAAACATGTCTATTATAAAACTGAAACACCCTTTTAAATCAAAGTCCTTTTAACCACTCTTTTTGTAGAATTGAATAGACATCCATATCCCAATGCTTACCATAACGAAATATCCGACCTCTAAGACATCCTTCAAACGTCATTCCAAGTTTTTGCATAACGCGTGAAGATGCCTTATTCTCAGCAATGCACCACGCCATAATAAGGTAAGGTTTTTGACTTTTAAAAGCATAATCCAAAAGCGCTTGAGCCGCTTCAGTCATCAATCCCTTTCCCCAATATTCGCGCGCTAAAACATAGCCCATTGACATGGTATTGTCTTTTTTCTTCTGCCAGCTGCACCCTACTGTGCCAATAATACGATTCTCTTCTTTAAGAACTATCCCGTATGGCTCCAGCTCGCCTTCCGCATATTTTTTAAACGCGAAATTTTGTATAAACTCATATGTCTCTGTTTGAGTTTTATGAGTCTCCCAAGTGACATACTTACTCACTTGAGGATCTTTAGCATAAGCGTAAACATCCTCAACATCTTCAAGCATTAGAGAACGTAAATAAAGACGAGGTGTTTCAAGAAGTGTTAATGTCATTTTTTACTCTGGTAATTTTTAACTCAAAAAAAATGCCTTACTAAAATAAGGCATTTTTTGAAACTTATCATGAACAAAATTCTAAAAGAATAAACCCTTATTTCTTAGCGCCTCTCCTTAAAAAGGTCGGGATTTCTAATTCCTTTTGTTCAGTATTAGCTGCCATCTCTTGAGCAGATAACAATTGATCTTCACTATCAATTGAATCTGTAATAATCATGGGCTCAATTTCAGATCGTTGAGATTTAGATCCTCGCATCGTTTCTGCAACTCTTTCAAAAAAGCCTAGTTTACGTGATCTTGGAGCTTCAGCAGCCATCTCCTTATTTTCTCCAGCTAAATGTCCTTCCTCTGTATCAAGAATAAGAGGCTTAGGTTCTTCTGAAGTAAAAGCCTCTTCATGGCTTTGTGTTTCTACTGGTTGCTCTACATCATAAGTGTCTGGTTTATAAGTTGGATTAAAAAGATCATTTTCTTCTTCTTTTCGACGTGTAAAGAAACCTTGAACAACTCCTTTTTCAGCTTGGGCTGTTAGAGAAATATTATTCTTTTGTTTTGCTTCTTCTGCTTTTCTAACCTTCATAGCCTCACTCTCAATCCCTGTGGCCACCACAGAAACACGCATACGGCCATTCATTTCTTCATTAAATGTTGAACCAAAAATGATATTTGCATCTGGATCAACTTCTTCACGAATACGGTTTGCAGCTTCATCAACTTCAACTAAAGTCATGTCCATCCCACCCGTAATATTGATCAACAAAGCTTGCGCCCCCTTCATAGAGACATCATCAAGCAACGGATTGGAAATAGCTGCTTCAGCTGCTGCAATAGCCCGACCTTCTCCTTCAGCCTCACCCGTCCCCATCATGGCTTTCCCCATTTCCATCATCACAGCTCGAATATCAGCGAAATCAAGGTTGATAAGCCCTGGCATAATCATAAGGTCTGTAATTCCTCGTACGCCAGATTGCAATACATCATCCGCCATTTTAAAGGCCTCAGCAAAAGTTGTTCTATCATTTGCAACACGAAAGAGATTTTGGTTGGGAATCACAATAAGAGTATCAACAAACTGAGCGAGTTCTTCAATGCCATACTCAGCTGTTCTCATACGGTGACGACCTTCAAAATGAAAAGGTTTTGTAACGACGGCAACGGTTAATATACCTTGTTCGCGAGCAAATTGGGCCACGACTGGAGCTGCACCTGTCCCTGTACCTCCCCCCATTCCCGCAGTAATAAAGACCATATTACTGCCAGCTAAGAGTTGAGATAACTCTTCATGTGATTCTTCAGCGGCAGCACGACCAACTTCAGGCCTGGATCCTGCTCCTAATCCTTGCGTAACTTTTGTGCCTAATTGGATTCTATGAGAAGCTGAAGCCTGTTCAAGAGCTTGGGCATCCGTGTTACACACAACGAACTCAACACCTTGTAAATTGGATCGGATCATATTATTAACTGCGTTGCCTCCAGCGCCACCAACACCAACAACTGTAATCTTTGGTTTTAACTCTAAGTTCGGTAATGTTGATGGATTTATCGCTCTACTCATATTTTTCTCCAATTTGTCAATTCTATCGCAATTTAGTTTATGGGTGCAGTCTAAAGGATATTTCAATCAAATGCTACAAATTCTCGCGCAACCAGTACCCAATCTGACCAAAAAATTGATTTATATTACTCTGGCCTTGCTTTTCGGGAAACTCTCTTAAACTGTCATAAGTATTTTTACCATACATCATTAATCCGGCACATGCTGAAAACATTGGGTTTCTTGAGCCTTGCTCCAATCCTAAAAGATGGAGGGGCTTTCCAAGACGTCCTTGCTTTTCAAGAACAAGATTAGCAAGCTGAATAACACCTGCCAATTGGCTCGCCCCTCCTGTTATGACGAGCCTTTTTCCCGCATTTTTATGAACACCAGCGGCTTTCATCCGATCTCTTATAAGCTCAAATGTTTCTTCTATCCGAGGACGAACTATTCGCACTAATTCACCTCTTGTTATTTGACTGCCTTTATGATTTTCATCTTCTCCTATCTGAGGCACAACAATTTTCTCTCGTTCATCATTGGAGGAAACCATTGCGCTTCCGTAAAGCGCTTTAAGGCGCTCAGCATGAATCATAGGAGTCGAAAAACCTCGCGCAATATCAGCTGTGACATGAGCCCCGCCAACTAAAATCGTATCTGTATAAGAGAGCTTAGAATCATGAAAAACAGCAATAGATGTGGTTCCAGCGCCCATATCAATCACAGTTGCTCCAAGTTCAAATTCATCCTCTACTAACGTTGCAAGGCCAGATGCATAACTAGAAGAAACAAAACCAGCGACCCCAAGGTGACATCTTTCGATACAAGCTACAAAATTACGCAAGATTGAGGGTTGGGAAGAAATAAGAGAAATTGAAGAACGTAAAGTTTCACCAAACATTCCCCGAGGATCTTTAATGTCATGTGCATTATCAATATCATAAGTCATAGGAATCATATGAATTACATGATTGCCTGCTCTCTCAACTTCATGACATGCTTGAGCTGAGATTTTTTTTAAATCAGTCGCATCAATAGCATGACCAGAAATATTTGCCTCTATGCGTAAAGAATGAGACTTTGTAATCGCAGGTGATACTCCTAAAAAAACCTCTTGAAGAGTCTCCTCTGCCATTTCTTCAGCAGCATGAATAGCCCCTACAACAGAAGAAGTTAATGCCTCCATATCTATAATCATCCCAGCTTTTAAACCGCGGGATGCTTGATGGCCATAGCCTATAATTCTTAGTTTTCTGCTCGCATCTAAGCGCGCAATTCCACAAGAAACTTTAGAGGCTCCAATATCTAAACCAGCAATTATATCTTTTACTGTTAGCTTGTGATTTTTACGAAAAGAAAAAAGACTCATTTTACGCTCATGTCTGTTTTGACGACAATTTAATTTCAGCGGCTTCAGGAGCCAACTGAAAATAAACTTTATCTTCAAATCTTAAATCAATCGCAACAATATTTTTATCACTAATCTTACGACCTTCTTCCATTTTTACGAATTGAATAAGGCTTTGCTTAATTCTTTCTTCGCTGAGTTTGAGCTTCAAACGGTTATCTAACATAAGATCCCATCGTCTCTTACCTAGATAAATAGCGCCAGTTACTCTTCCTATAATGCTAGGAAAGTCCCTTAGAATAGAAAATAACTGAGGTGCATTCTTAGGAGCTTCTTCCCCCGTTAAAATAGGCAAACTTTGAAAAGGATTATTCTTTGGAATTTTAAAATAATGACCTTGGTCATCTACCAAATAGAATTTGGCTTTTTGTTGCCATAAAGCAATTGGTCTATATTCAGCAAGACGCACATAAATTGTAAAAGGCCAACGTCTTTGTACCGTCGCGGTCCGAACCCAAGAAAGAGCTTCAAGGCGTTTTTTTATTGCTTCTAAATCTGATGCAAAAAGAGATTCCCCCCGCTGAATATTAACGGCCTTAAGAATATCTTCCTGAGAAGTCAGGCTACGACCTTCAACAATTAAATCATTAACTTGAAAGCCAATTTGTTTTAAGAAGGTCTGGCCTCTTAATGCTATGCTTTTCTCAAAAATATCCAGAGCATTCATGAAAGGAGCCCATGCTAGAACAATACTTAACCCAAGAACAACGATAGATAAAAGTTTCCAATTTTGTTTTATGCTCAAAGATGTATAAGCTCGCTTTTTTGCCAACCGCGGCTTTGTAACTACTCTAGGATTGGAACGAGAACTTAATGAGGACATCGTGGATTTTCGATCATCCATTCTAATAAGTCTCCATAATTCATCCCATGATATGCCGCAATTTCAGGCACTAATGATAAAGGCGTCAACCCAGGTTGGGTGTTAACCTCAAGAACATAAAATTTAGCAGGATTTTGCGTATCATCGTATCGTAGGTCTACTCTCGTCACACCCTCGCACCCTAGCGTTCTATGTGCTTTTAGGCTTAATTCTAAAGCTTTTTGATAATCTTTTTCAGGGATTCCTGCAGGCATGATATGTTCGGTATAACCGTCAATATACTTTGCATTGTAATCATAAAAACCCTCTTTTGGCCGGATCTCAATAGCGCCTATCGCACGGTCACCTAGAATTGCCACTTGAATTTCTCGACCAGGAATATAGGGCTCTACCAAGCATTGATCACCATATTGCCATGTTTCTTCAGCTTTTAAGAGATCTTTTCTATTGTGAATAATATGTACCCCTAAACTTGAACCTTCTCGAAGAGGTTTAATCACATAAGGAAAAGATAAAATGTCCCCTTTCAGAAGATCTGTTAATTTTACTACTTTTCCGTCTGGACAGGGAATTTCAGCCTCTCGAAACATTCTTAAAGCCATCGGCTTGTCCATCGCAAGGGCTGATGCCAAAGGACTTGAATTTGTATAAGGGATGCCCATGATTTCAAGCATACCTTGCAAACAGCCATCCTCAACCCACTTCCCATGGAGAGCACACATAAAAAGAACATCAGGCTTAGGATCCAGCAACTCAAGGAGGGAAGGTAAATTACGAGTCAGTTCAATAGGAACAACATCATATCCTCGTTCTTGCAAAGCCGTGACAACCCCACGACCACTCGATAAAGATACATCGCGCTCCCCATTCCATCCGCCCATCAAGACGGCAACTCTCTTCTTCATTTTAATCATGCAGCTTTTGCTTTCACTTCATAATTTTTGTTAAAACCCATGCGTACAATTTCCCACCGAAGATCAATGCCAGAATTCTCTAAAACTCGGGCTCTTATAGTTTCTCCTAAAAGCTCCAGGTCTTCTGCTGTTGCGTCTCCTGTATTGATAAGAAAATTACAATGTTTTTCAGATACTTGAGCTCCACCTATTTTTAGGCCACGCCCCCCAGCCTTATCAATAAGTTCCCATGCTTTATATCCTTCGGGATTCGCAAAAGTGCTCCCTCCAGTTCGAGATTTTACAGGTTGAGCATCTTCACGTTCTGTGAGAAGTTTCTCCATGCGTGCTGCAATCTCTTGGGAATCACCTGATTTTGCCTTAAATCTTGCCCCCACAAAAATCCAATCTTGAGGGATCTTACAGTGACGATAAGAGAAGCCCATATCTTCAGGCGTCAATTTATGAATTTTTCCTTGGTTATCAACAGCAAGAGCTGAAACAAGAATATCCTTTATTTCTATTCCATAACAACCTGCATTCATACGTAAAGCCCCGCCAATAGTGCCTGGGATACCCGCTAAGAATTCCAAATTTTGCAAACCTTCTTCTTGAGCGACAAGAGCAAGCGTACGGTCTAGGACACCAGCACCAACTTCAATTTCATTTCCTTGAACAACAATATTATTAAACCCTTGCAATCGAACGACAACGCCTGGGATACCCCCATCTCGAATTAAAAGATTTGAACCAACTCCAATTGTTAAAGCCGGTATCTCCTTAGTTTTATGCTTCAGGAAGAAACTTAAATCCTCCAAATCAGCAGGTTTATAGAGGACTTCTGCAGGTCCTCCAACACGAAACCATGTGAGTCTTGAAAGCTCAGGCCCTTCCGTATACCGGCCTCGGATAGAAGGTAATTTTTCTATAATAGTGTTCAACTTACCCATTTATATCTCCCCTTTTAGTCAATATATCAGCTAAATAATCTTGTTTATCCCATTGTTTTAATTCTTCAGGTAAAGCTTGTGCCCAAGAAGAAATACTTCCCGCTCCTAAACAAACAACCATATCTCCTGAATGTCCTAACGTCATAATTGTAGAAGCTAGCTCCTCTTGCCCTTGAATGGCAACGACTTTCTTGTGACTTTGTTTCATGATATCACTTGCTAATTGTACATGATGTAAAGCGATTATAGGCTCTTCACCAGCTGCATATACAGGCGTTACAATCACATGATCTGCATCTTTAAAGCAAGTACAAAAGCTCTCATAAAGTTCTTTTAATCGCGAATAACGATGTGGCTGTAAAACAGCAATAATTTTTCCTTGCGAAACTTGCCGAGCTGTTTTTAGAACGGCTTCTATTTCTATAGGATGGTGAGCATAATCATCAATAATCGTAATCCCATGAGCTTCCCCTGTTTTGGTAAAACGCCGTTTAACCCCTTCAAAGTTTGAAAAACCTTTATTAATTGCAGTGGGATCAATTCCTAACTCTAAAGCAAGCGCCAAGATTGACAGGGCATTTTGAACATTGTGCTCACCAAACATCGAAAGATGTATACGAGGAAGATGATTTATGCGTACAGCATTCTTACAAATCGTTAAAAACCGCTCAGAAATACGAACATCAAACTGAGAACCAAAACTATTAAATTCAATATGCTCTGCTCTAATGTCTGCATCTTGAGATAATCCATAAGTAACAACACGCCTATCTGTAAGATGCGGTAACATTGCCCGAATCTCAGGATGATCTATGCAAACAATCCCTAAGCCATAAAAAGGGATATTTGATAGAAAACTATAAAAAGCCTCTTTAAGAGCATAGAAAGAACCATAATGGCTCATATGCTCAGGATCGATATTGGTGACAATAGCATGCGTTGCAGGAAGCTTGGTGAAAGTTCCATCCGATTCATCGGCTTCAACAATAATCCAATCGCCAGAACCAAGCCGAGCATTCGTTCCATAAGCATTGATAATGCCTCCACTGACAACGGTGGGGTCAAGACCTCCAGCTTCAAGCACTGTCGCCCCTAACGAAGTCGTTGAAGTCTTCCCATGAGTTCCAGCAACAGCAATTGAAGGTTTTAAGCGCATCAGTTCTGCAAGCATTTCTGCCCGCCGCACGACAGGTAAAGATAAAACTCGCGCTTGCAGTAGCTCGATATTATCTGGCTTTATATCTGAGGACACAACAATAAGCGCCGCATCTTCGACTTGATTCGCTGCATGTCCTATAAAAACAGGGATGCCAAGCTTCTTTAAACGATGCACGTTGGCATTTTCGGTTAAATCACTGCCTCGTACTGAATAGTTAAGGCTATGAAGCACCTCAGCAATACCGCTCATCCCAATACCGCCAATCCCTATAAAATGGATGACTCCAACTGACTGTGGGCACATTCTCATAAAATTTTAGTCCTTTTGCTTGCTATATTTTGTGTTAAGATCATTTTCGAAATTAAATCTGCTAATTTCTGGCTAGCTTCATGACTTTTAAGACAATTTGAAGCTTCACTCGCTGCAAGAAGAATTTCTGGATTTTCTAGCGCTGCTTCAAACATATATTTAAGCCTACTTAGGGTAAACTGTGATTGAGGAATGACCCAAGCAGCTCCTCTCCTCCCAAAATTTAAAGCATTCGCTGTTTGATGATCATCTTTTGCTTGTTGATAAGGGATGAAGATTGCAGGAAGTCCTGCCGTTGCAACTTCTCCAAGTGTCGAAGCACCTGAGCGACTGATAACAAAATTTACCGTTGAAAGAAGTTCTGGAATATCCCTAAAAAAAGATTGAAGATCAACGCTAACATTGGTTTTTTGGTAAGCTAACTTTACGGCTGGTAACATCTCTTGACGACATTGATGGAAAATCTCTAGCCGACGCTGAAAATTTTTAGATAAGAGACTTATTGTTTCGGGAATGAGTGTATTAAACACTTGGGCGCCTTGACTCCCTCCAAGAATTAAGACTTTCAAAGTTTCATTTTTTTGAGGTGGATGATAACGGCGCTTATGAAGCTCAGCGATGGTACGCCTTACCGGCAGACCGGTCATCAAAAGTTTTAAAGAAGAATATGAAGGTAAATTCTTGGTTTCAGGCCAAGAAAACGCAAGGCATTTTGCAAAACGCGAAAATAAATAATTCACTCGTCCTACCACAGCATTTTGTTCATGTAGAACCACGGGAGATCTTAAAAAAAATGCAACACCAAGAGCTGGTATAGTGGGATAACCTCCAAAAGCAACAACAGCTGAAGGCTTAATACGCCAAAACCACCGAAAACATAAAAAGAAAGAAGTAAGCAGAGAAATAATAAATGTAAAAATGCCTTTTAAGCTCTTTCGTAAAGGTCGAATAGGAAGAAGTTTGATATTCTTCCAAGTTTCAGGCCAATAAGAAAAAGCTCGAGAATCTGTTAAAATAAAAACTTGTTCTCCTTTTGCCGTAAGAGTTTCGGCAAGTGAAATAGCTGGAAATACATGCCCTCCTGTTCCTGCACCAATAATGATAATGGGTTTTTTCATAGTTGGTCTTCTCCTTGTAAACGGCGGCGCGTTAAGCCAAGAACCATCCCAAACCCCATGGCCAGAGCCAACATCGAAGATCCTCCATAACTGATAAAAGGAAGCGTCATTCCTTTGGTGGGAATAAGACTTAAAGTGGAGGCAATATTAATCATTGCTTGGATTCCTAACTCCATAATGAGTCCTGACACGGCAATCACAATGAAAAAATTGTTTTCATTAAGCATACGACTAATTGTTCTTAAAACAAGAAAGGCAAAAAGCCCTAAGATAACTATACAAAGAACAAACCCAAACTCTTCAGCAGCCACAGCATAGATGAAATCAGCATGTGCGTCAGGTAAATGTTTTTTGATGGTTCCCTCGCCTGGACCTTGCCCTAAAAAACCTCCATTCATAAAGGCTTCTAAGGATTGTGTAATTTGATAACGATCAGAATATTTATCACCAGTATCACGATCTAAAAATCGATCAATTCGCTGAGTAACATGGGGGAAAAGAAAGTAAGCTCCAAATAACCCACCGACGCTTAAAATAGCCGTAATTAAAACCCATAAAACAGGAAGTCCTGCCAGGAAAAGCTGCCCAAACATCGTGATTGTCATTAAAACAACCATCCCCATATCAGGCTGTAAAAGCAATAAAACAACAGCAAACCCATAAAAAAACAAAGCCAAAACATTTCCAGGAAATTGCGAGTTAACCTCACGCTCTGCTAACATCCAAGCACTTAAAACAACAACAGCTGGTTTAATAAACTCTGAAGGTTGAATTGAAAAACCTCCAAAACTTAACCAGCGGCGTGCTCCTTTAATTTCAACGCCAAAAAAATATGTAACTATTAAAAAAAGGATGCCTATAACATAAACAATAAAAGAAAAACGACGAATTTTTTGAATATTCATTGTAGAGACAAAAAAGATAATCGCAAAAACAGGAATTAAATAAAGAGCATGACGCTTTACAAAATAAAAAGAGTCCAAATGAAGGCGCTCAGCCACAGCAGGGCTTGCAGCCATGGTCAAAAAAAATCCTATCCCAAGCAAAAAGCTAACTGTCGCTAATAACCAATGATCAACCGTCCACCACCAGCGACCTAATAAGCTATTATCTGTTCGTGCAAAGGGCGCCGTCATGATATACTTAACTTTCTAGGTAATCTGCTTACTAAAGCTTTAAAAACTTCCCCTCGATGCTCAAAATCCTTAAATTGATCCCAGCTTGCACAAGCTGGAGAAAGCAAAATATAAACAGGGCGCTTCTCATAAGAAACCGCTTTGAAATAGGCTTCTTGAACTGCTGTTGAAAGGTTGTGACACCGAAGATACGAAACTTTTCCATCTAACAGTTTTGCAAATTGAGATTCTGCTTCACCGATTAAAAAAGCCTGTTGGATGCGTGGAAAGTATTGTTCAAGCCCATCAAGACCATTGTCTTTTGCCCGTCCTCCAAGAATCCAAAAAATATCTTCATTATAACAAGCTAACGCTTTTGCAGTCGCATCACTATTTGTGGCTTTACTGTCATTAATAAAGTGTATCCCATCAATGACAGCAACTTCCTGAAGACGATGAGGAAGGTTTTGAAATGTTTGAAGAGCCTCTATAAACTGTTCTTTGCTAACTCCTTCAAAACAGACTGTCGCATAAGCAGCGGCAATATTCTGCCAATTATGGCTTCCAGGCAAAGCATGAAGTGTTTTTAAATTTAAAATTCTTTCTGCCTTACCTTCTCGATCATCAATTAAGATCCCATCTAGAACATATACCCCTTTTGGAACTCGTGTTTTTATAGAGACAGGGACAATCACATGCGTTTTCTTTTCTAAAAGCTTGTGATATAGAGATAAGCATTCTTCATCATCAACACCAATGACAACATTTTGCCCCCCCCTTTGAAGCTCAAAAATCCGTTTTTTAGCTCTCACATATCCAGACATATCACCATGCCGCTCTAGGTGATCTGGCGTAATATTTAAAAGAACCACTGTCTTTAAGAAAGGCGTGAAAATTCTTTCAAGTTGGTAAGAAGACAATTCAAGTACATAGGTCTCATTTTTCCCTAAAGCTTTCAAGTCTAATGCGGCTTTACCGATATTGCCACCCACTTCAACTTGATGGTTAGATGCCTTTAGAAGATGAAAAATAAGCCATGTCGTTGTTGATTTACCATTCGTGCCGGTAACCCCAATGAAATTAGATCCTTGGTGCGTACGCACAAGCAATTCAATATCACAAATAATTGGAACGCCTGCTTGGCTTGCTTTCACAGCATATGGATGAGAGGCAGCAATTCCTGGACTTAAGAGCAACACTGAAATTTGATCCCATTCAAGGGCTGCTAAATCAAAAATGGGCACTCCATGAGTCTCTGCTTGCAGACGCGCATCGATCTTATCATCCCAAGAAAAGACTTGAGCGTTTCCTGATTTAAGAGCTAAAGCAGCAGAACTCCCGGTCCGCCCTAGACCAAGAATGGCAACTTTCTGATTTTCAAATCCTGTGACTTTTATCATCTTATCTTAACTTTAATGTAGAAAGACCAATAAGAGCCAGAGTAGTTGCAATAATCCAGAAACGAATCACGATTGTTTGCTCAGTCCATCCTTTTTTTTCAAAATGATGGTGAATTGGTGCCATAAGAAAAATACGTTTTTTTGTCATTTTATAGTAGCCAACTTGTAAAATGACCGAAACAGCTTCTAAAACAAAAAGGCCCCCAATAATAGAGAGCACAAGTTCATGTTTTGTAATAATACTTATTGTACCAAGAGCGCCTCCGAGTGCCAGAGACCCTGTATCTCCCATAAAAACTTGAGCAGGAGGTGCATTAAACCATAAAAATCCTAAACTTGCTCCAACAATAGCCCCACATATTACAGCAAGCTCACCGGCTCCTGAAACATAGGGAATTTGAAGGTAGTTAGCAAATACATGATTCCCAACTAAATAGGTAATAAGAGTAAAACATAAAGCGGCTATCATGACTGAACCAATTGCCAAACCATCAAGTCCATCTGTTAGATTGACCGCATTAGAAGATCCAATCATCACGCATAGTGCAAAAGGAATAAAAATCCATCCAAGATCTAACCCTATATTTTTAAAAAACGGTATGGATACAATTGTCGTTAATTCATCTGGGCTAACCCGCAAGATAAGGATTAAAGCAATGCTTGAGATAAGCCCTTGATACACAAGCTTCTTTCTACCAGAAAGTCCTTTTGAATTTCTCTTAGTTAACTTCAAGTAGTCATCTATACTACCTAATATTCCAAATCCTAAAGTTACAAACAACA
Organism: Candidatus Paracaedimonas acanthamoebae; assembly: GCA_000743035.1. GTDB lineage: Bacteria > Pseudomonadota > Alphaproteobacteria > Caedimonadales > Caedimonadaceae > Paracaedimonas > Paracaedimonas acanthamoebae. The sequence goes on along the minus strand of CP008936.1, from coordinate 542,991 downwards.
CAGACCATATGTAAGGGTCTGTTAGATTCGCCCATAATAAGACACTAAAACTAATAGCAAAAAGGATAAGCCCTCCCCCCATCGTGGGTGTCCCTTTTTTCGTCACTAAGTGAGATGCTGGACCATCCTCACGAATGGGCTGACCCTCACCCTGTTTACTTTTAAGCCAACGAATAAATTTGGGACCAAAAATAAAGCTAATAAGAAGAGCTGTTAAAATAGCCCCGCCAGTCCTAAAAGTAATATAGCGGAAAATATTAAATGGTTGGAAAATTGGCGCGTAAGGATAAAGGAAATGATAAAACATGATTAAATACCAATTGCAGTAGCTTTATGACCAAGATTTAAGAGGGCTTCTACAAAAGCATACATGCGCCCTCGATGTGCATACTGCCCCTTAGAACCTTTAACCATAAAAATATCTCCTACTTGCGCACACCTGGTAACAGTAGGTACAAGATCGGCAACTTCTAAAGTATGCGCTCCTCTCATCCCCTCAGGAAGGCTACGGTGAAGATGTTCCATTTTCTCGCCACAAGTAAAAACAAGATCAACTTTATTTGCGATTAAATCTGTTTTAAGCCCTTCGTGAATTTCTTGGGCTTTAGGCCCTAATTCTCGCATATCCCCTAAGATTGCTATTCTTCTCCCTGTCCCTTGGGGCACTAAAGTACCAAGCACTTTAAGAGCTGCTCGCATTGAATCTGGTCCTGCGTTATAACTTTCATCAATCACTGTAATATAGCCATGTTCTAATTTTACTTGATGCTGCACACCTCGTCCCTCAGGTAAAATTAAGTTCAAAAATACTTTTGATGCTTCTATGACATTTAAATCTAAAGCCTTCATCACGCCAAGAACACCTAAACTATTAAGCGCCCAATGTTCACCAGCCGCAGGAATACGATAGGAGAAAATTGTACCATCAATCATCGCTTCAGCCCAAAGCCATCCTTCATCCATCATGCATTTTATTAAACGGCAATCTGCATCCTGATGATATCCAAAAGTAATAATTTTAAGTTTTTTAGCTTTAGCCGCGGCCACCACTTGCGGAAACATATGATCATCATGATTGAGAACAGCGGTCCCTCCCTCTGCCATCCCTGCAAAAATCTCAGCCTTCTCAGCCGCAATGTTTTCTAGAGACCCTAAATGCTCGATATGCATTTCTCGAATTGTTGTGATGAGGGCAACATGAGGACGCGAAACCTTTGATAAGGGCGCAATCTCACCCGCATGATTCATACCCATCTCAATGACAGCAAAATCAAGGTTTGGTGCAATATTTGAGACAGTAAAAGGAACACCCCAATGATTATTAAAACTCCGTTCGCTTGCTTGCACGGAACCAAAATGACCTAATAAGAGTGCTGTTGCATCTTTCGTCCCTGTTTTGCCAAAACTTCCTGTAATTGCAACAACTTTTGCTTGCGAGCGAGCACGAGCAGCGCTCGCTAAATCATTAAGCGCCTTTAAGGTGTCTTTAACAAGAATAAGGCGAGAATCTTCTTCATAACCCACGGGCACTTGATCAACAAGTGCTCCTACAGCTCCTGCTTTAAAAGCAGCTTCAATGTATTCAATTCCCTCAACTTTAGGGCCTTTTAAAGCGACAAAAAGATCTCCAGGGTTCAACTCTCTGGAATCTTTCCCTACACCTGTTGCCACCCAATTCCCCTTTGCTTCAGCTCCAACAGCTTGCGCCACATCTTGGGCAGACCATACTGTCTTCATCTGCTATCTCCTTCCATCTTTGCGAGTATATTTTGTGCCACGCTTCGATCACAAAAGGGATAATTTACAGATCCAATAATTTGGCCTTGTTCATGCCCTTTTCCAGCAATTAAACAAATATCTCCTGCTTTAGCCTTCTGAATAGCATAGGCTATCGCTTCTTCTCTGGAAGCTATCTCATATGCATGAGGCGCACCTTCTAAAATTTGGCGGCGGATTGCTTGAGGATCTTCAGAACGTGGGTTATCATCCGTGATAATGACACAGTTAGCATGGTTAGTTGCTATCTTTCCCATCATCGGACGTTTAGCTTGATCTCGATCTCCTCCGCACCCAAAAACAACGAAAATTTGCCCATGGGTATGTGCTCGAAGAGATTTTAACACTGTTTCTAGTGCCAGTGGCTTATGTGCATAGTCAATAAAAATAGAAGCCCCGGCTTTCGACTCACCTACAAATTCCATGCGACCTTTCACACCTTGAAGGTTCTCTAAAACCTTTATAGCTTCCTCACAATGCGCTCCGGTACTTATCGCAATAGCAAACGCAGTTAACACGTTTTCAACCTGAAACTGACCAACCAAAGGTAAAAAAACGCTATAAGCTTTTCCAAAAGCTTTAAAAAAGATTTGATTTCCTTGCAATTCAGTCACAATTTTTTGTACATGAATATCACTATTTTCATGACCTAGGGTGACTAAATTCAACCCTCTTTGCGCACAAATTTTTGCAATTTCTTGACCAAAATTCGTCCCAACATTTACAACAGCTATTCCTTGCGAACTTAACACCTCTTTAAAAAGGCGTGCCTTTGCTTGGAAATAAGCTTCCATAGTTCCGTGATAATCAAGATGCTCATGACTTAGGTTTGTAAAAGCAGCTACTTTGAACTGAACATGTTCGGCACGATACATATCCAACCCATGGCTGGATACCTCCATTGCTAGATGATTCACACCCTGCAGTTTTAAATTTTCAAGGATGGGATAAAGAATCAAGGGATCTGGCGTCGAATAAGAAAAATCAATAAGCCCACTTTTCTCAACCTTTGTTCCTTGAACTCCTAACGTTCCAAGCGAAGCTGACTTAGCCCCTAAGAGTTCCCACAGTTGCCGCGTAAAAGAAGCAACCGACGTTTTACCATTCGTGCCTGTAATGCCTGCAACGATACTCGGGTGAGCTGAGAATAGTCGACTTGCAATTGCACTAGCCATCAAACGACTATTTTGAATTTCAAAAATTGCGACTTTTTTAGTTTCAATCAATTCAAGAACTCGAGGACTTAAAGTTGTGTTTTGCTGCATCAGTATGATGCTTGCGCCTCGTTGAATAGCTTCTAAAATATGAGGCTCCGTACTATTTTCTGAAAATGAAGGAATAGCAAGGAAAAGATTTTTTTCTTGTACTTGACGTGAATCAACACAAAGTGCGTTAAACAGAAGCGACTCTGAAAGAGATTTTCCTCTCACTTCTTCTTGGGTTAAAAAATCAACAAGTCGCTTCATAAAACTCTCTAAAATTTTACATTACGTAAAAATGTATCAGGCATCTCATCTTCTTTATCGCTAGGAGCCAATCCTAATATTGGGGCCATTCTGGCAATAATTCTCCCCCCAATAGGTGCCGCATTCCATCCAGCATTATTAAATCCGTAGGTTTTTTGCAAGCGTTTTGGATCATCAAGCATCACATAAACAATATAGCGAGGCTCATTATACCCATTCCCAAGAACGCCAATAAAGTTCGCCATAACTTTGTCTGTTTGATAACCACGCCCCGCGCGCAGGTTAGCTGTTCCGGTTTTAGCAAAAATCATATACCCAGGCACATTTGCTTTCCTACTTGTGCCATTTTTCACGACTAAACGCATCAATTCGCGCATGATGCGCGATGTTTTTTCTGAGACCACTTGCTCTCCTTGAGGAGGTGGCCCTTGACGTTTAAGCAGGGTTGGAAATTTTCGTAAACCTCCACCAACAATCGTTCCTACCCCCGTGACCAACTGAAGAGGACTAATAGAGAGGCCATATCCATAAGAAATGGTGATTGTTGCTGGGTCGTTCCACATTTTTGGGAGAAGTGGCGATCCAATTTCTGGAAGCTCAAATTGAGGCGCATTTAAATAACCTAATTTCTGCATGAAGTTCTTTTGCTTTTCAGACCCAGCCATTAAGGCCATTTTAGCGGCCCCAATATTCGACGAATACACAAAAATTTCTGCCACATTGAGCCACGCGTTTTTTCCCCTAAAATCAGTTACTTTAAATCTTCCCACTTGAAGGGGATGGGTTGCATCAAACTTGGAACCTAATGTTACTGTTTGAGTTTCTAGAGCCATCGCTGTATTGGTGATTTTCATTGTTGAACCCATCTCGTAAATTCCTAGGGTTACTTTATTGAAAAGCTCATCCTGGGTTGCTTGAGAAGCATGATTGGGATCAAAATCAGGCAAAGATGTCATCGCAAGAATTTCACCTGATGAAACATCAAAAATAACCCCACAGCCACCACGAGCTCCAAATTCTTGAATTCCTTTAGCAATTTCATCTTTCAAAACATGCTGTAAGCGAAGATCCAAACTTAATTGGATAGGTTCTGCTTTCGTTCTAAGTACCGTATCTAAACTCTTCTCAATACCAGAGATCCCATGATTATCAACATCTGTATAGCCCAAAACATGAGCAGCAAGGCGGCCTTGAGGATAAATACGACGCTCATCACGCATAAAGCTAAGCCCTGGTATTCCTAAGCGTAAAATATTAAGATGTTGCGCCGGTGTTAAGTGACGAGCAATCCATATAAACCGTCGGTTTGATGAAAGTCTTTTAATCAGATCATCCCGCTTTAAATTTGGTAAAACCGTCAGAATTCTGTCGGCAACTGCTTGAGGATTCGAGATAATTTTACAATTGGCATGAAGGGAAGAAGTAATAATTGTTGTTGCCAATATTTCGCCATTTCGATCCGTAATATTTGCACGTCCCATATAGATTGGCTTCGATAAATCTTGCTCGACCAAGGCCGGCTCAGCACCATCTCTTAAGACCGTCACCATAAAAAGGCGCCCTGCAATAATTAAGGTCGCAAAACAAAAGAAAACTAACGCGATAAGCAATCTTGTGCGAGCGCAATCTAAAGCCCCCTTAAGAGGAGAGATGGCTCCGTGCCGACTAAATGATGTAGAACTGGATGAGAAAGGCCGAATCTCCATTTAAGATCTCATCGTGAATCAGAAAAATTAGCAAGACGAAGAGGCTCAGACCCTTCAAAAGTCCGGCTTGGCAACTGCTCATAAGAGACAAGCTGCGTTCCCTTTAATGGTATAGCACCCAGATGAGTCTCAACCAGCATTTGCAAGCGACTAGGCTCATTTAAATAACTCCATTCTGCCCCTAAAAGCTGAAGTGTTTCCTCAGTTTTACGAATATCACTTTGAGCAAGAATTAAACTTTGTTCAATGGAAATGACACGCTGCTTTACAGTATAGTTTACGACACCTAGTACAAGCGCTATCAATGTAAAAATGAGTGTCGATTTTCTCATATTGGAAGTTTTCCTTGTTCTTGTGACGCATTCTCTAGTTTCTCGGCCACTCTCAATTTTGCTGAGCGCGAGCGCGGATTAACGCTGATCTCTTCTGGAGTGGCTTGAAGAGGCTTTGCTGTTAATATTTTTAACGTTGGATTGCTAAGCGTTGGTAACATAGGTAGATGGCGGGAAGCGTGTTTTGGAGCTTGAGATTTTTTTCTAAAAAAATCTTTGACTATACGATCTTCAAGCGAGTGAAAACACACCACCACCAAACGCCCTCCAGGCGCAAGCAGAGCTTCTGCTGCTTTTAATCCTTCTGAAAGTTCTTCAAGTTCGCGATTGATATAAATTCTAAGTCCCTGAAAAGTGCGTGTTGCAGGATCAATTCCATCTCGGCTCTTAGGCACAACAGAGCGAACAATATTTGCCAACTGTAAGGTTGTATTGATCACTTCTTCTGCACGAGCTTTTATAATAGCCCGCGCAATACGCCGTGCATATCTTTCTTCCCCATAATTAAATATAATATCGCTTAATTGTACCTCAGAATAATAATTGACAACCTCTGCAGCCGTCATTCCTTCTTGCCCCATGCGCATATCTAGTGGCCCCTCAAAGCGGAAAGAAAACCCTCTCTCTTTTTGATCAAGTTGCGGAGACGAAACCCCAAGATCTAAAGCAATCCCATCAACCACTTTAATGCCTTGACTTTCAAGGAGCTCTTTCATTTGACTAAAACGTCCATAGATCATTTTAAAATGTGAATTTTCCTGCTCTAAGACATGACCAAGCTTGACAGCTTGCGGATCCCGATCAATCCCCAAAACTGTACAGGAAGCTTGCTGAAGGATGGCACGTGAATATCCTCCAACCCCAAAAGTTCCATCAACATAAATTCCATCCTTATGAAGATGAAGAGAGGAGAGAACTTCATTAAGCATGACAGAAAAATGCAAATTTTGTGAGGCTTGAGAAGACAAAGTCATAGACGACATTATTTAACGTTCCTCATGTAAGGAACCAGGCGCTAGCTTTAGGGTAGCCTGGCGCTCATGGATTCGCTCACGTGCTTTATTTTGGTGAGCCCCAAAGCGATCCGGCCGCCAGATTTGAAATGTTGCCCCTCGACCAACAAAAGCTGCCGTATCATCAATTCCAGCAAACATCACGAGATCTTTTGGCAAAACAATACGACCATCCCCATCAAAAGGGATTTGCTCAGCATCCGCAAAAATTGCCGCAGAAAAATCATCTTGAGCCTCAGAAAAAATATCAAGCTGGTCGACACTTTTGCTCATTTGCTCCATGCGCGCAAAACTACAGCATTCAATTGCGGGAAATTTATAAGAACGAAAAGCAATAAACCCAGAATAACCTTCTTGAGAAAGCGCCGCACGATAAGAAGCAGGAACTGAAATTCGTCCCTTCTTATCAAGTTTGTTCAAATAGGTTGAGAGAAACAGAGCCATCTTCTACTCAATACTTTCTCTTGCCAAATAAAAGTTAAAGTTATCGTTGCCTGGTTAAACATGGGATAGCATGGGATCAACTGGGAGTCAATGGAGTTTTTTTGGGAAAATTATCGTTTCCACAGAGTTATCCACAGCACAACAACAAGAAGATAAAAAATTATTTTCCTTTTAAAACAAATCATTAATTAAAAATATTGCAGATTAGTTAGTTATTGAGAAAGTGATTCTCTAAAAGAATTCACAGGCATTTAAATGAACACTTTAAAGCCAGAATATTCACCAACTATTAATCTAAGTTAATTTTCCGTTAAAAAATTATTAATAGATCGTTAAATATTGATTGATAAACGGTTCCTCACCCCTGCCCCTAACAACTTTGCGCGCAAGAATGAGAGTGCAAACTCTAGCCCTCCATCATTCTTTAAAAAGTATTAAAGGAAGGTAATCGGGTATAGAACTCAAAACAGAATGATGATTTTCTAAATCAAACTCAAATAAATTACTTATCTTTTTCGTAATATTAGATGAGCTTCTTACAATTTTTTTCTCTCTTTTGATATTTTGCACTCCCAAAGCAAGACAACGAGCATAATCTCATCATGTCTTTTTCTGGTGCCACCCTGCCCCGTGCCTCTCACGCGCGGTTAGGGATTTTTTTGGCATCTTTCATACTCACCTTTCACCGTGTCTCTCACACACGGTTGGAACCATTCTGGCACCTATTGGCACCTTCTGGCTGCCTGGGATCCCCGGCACAAGGCCGGGAATGACAAACGATAGGTTTCAAACAGTGTCATCCTAGGCCCTGTGCCTAGGATCTCAAGCAACCAAAAGATCTCTCATGTCACCTTTCGTTTCCCTTCAGTCTTTCCTGGATCCCCGCCTTCGCGGGGATGACAGAAGGAAAGGTACCTCCCCCGCACACTTGCTTCTCTCCTACATCTCACCTCTCACGCATGATGAGGACTTTCTAGTACCTTTTAGCATCTCTTGGTTGCATGAGATCCCGGCACAAGCACAAGGTGGGAATGACGATGGAGAGACCGCTTATCCTATTATTTTCCTTTCCAGTATCCTTTCCTGCGAGCGCTTTCGCACCTAAACTCTCGGGCTTGTCCCGAGAATCTCAAGCGACCGAAAGATTTCTCTCGAACACTAATCGATTCCTTTCTTCCAGTACTTTATGGATCTACGGCTTAGCGGAGATGGCAAAGGGAAGAGTCAAGGATAATGAGAAAGGTGGATACCACTCACGTTTAAGGCCTTCTAGTTTTTTCATTAAACCAGGTTATTCAAACCTTCATGATTAACAAAAACCTAAAACTTTCGCCACAAAATCGGGCACTCGAAAATCCCTATTATCTTCTTTCTCCAAACTGTCGGTTGCAATCTTTTCATTTACCACATTACCCATTGCAAGAGAGGATGCGGTTGAACCAATGAACGGCGACTTAAATAATGCTCAAGCGCATCTATAATCTCCTGCTCTTCTTCACATGAAGTCCTATCTCCCAATTTATTTTCCATTTGAGATTGTTTATTCTCAGTCATGTCTAATGCCACCTAAACCTCCTATTTTTTTATTCTCTTTTTATTTCTATAATTGCAGGTTTTACATTCTTCTTCTGCTTTATAAAGAGGAAGATAAAAGAAGATCTTGACTCTCTTAAAATGACACTTCGCCTCTGATAAGTTCCATGCCATCCTTGACAAAAAGACGAAGATCTCTCTTACCTTCTTCTATCTACCCTTTCATGTGTCCGAAAAATGTTGCCTTCAGCTCCTAGAACGCTATTAACAGCAGAGCTCTGCCTTTCCACCTTATTCCTTGTTTTGAAATATCTATGGTGTCTCGACAATGGCCGCCAAAGATCTTTCAACAACATCATATCCAATCTTTGGACATGCGGGGGCATCCCCCAAAAATGAGATCTTAAGCTCATCCTTTAAGAATAATCTTATATTCCCAACAGATTTAAAGCTCCCCTCTTAAGTGAGGGCTTTTACTAACAATAAAGGACAGATGTAAAACGTTTTATCATTGTAAACCTAAAGTTCTTCTCTAAGCTTACTTTTATATTCTATCAAAAATAGTTACAAATATCAATAAAAGCGTTACAGTAATTAAATTTTTTAATTACCCTCCGTTTTTAAACCATTTGTTAACTATTTTCTGCAACGCTATCATAGGGAACGGGGAGAATAATAAATGTTAAAAATGTTTAAATATGAGTTAGTTATACTCGCACTTGCTTTTTGCGCGCTACAATATGGTCGACTTCAAAATGATACTTACGCCTCACGCTCTTTCTTACAAAGCGATCGAGGTAACGAAGAAACCCCAGGATCAAATGAATGGGTAGAAGGATCTGAAATCAAAGCTTCGGCTGATGAAACCAACATTACAGCTATGGAACAATTTTTGGGTGTTTCTGCGAAAACAAATGTCTCGATTAATGGCTGGCATTCAGTTGGGGCACCCTTAAAAGAACACCAAGTTGAGATTTAATTTTTAAAAAATTTGGGAGAAATCTTTGCCTAAAGTCAGGCACAGCAATATATAGAGGCACGTTACATGGAAAGCATCCTAATGAAACATCCTTTATCGCTTTTTTGCAAAGCTAGCGTGATAATATGCGGGTTCTTAAGCGTCACACCGGTCAGTCTTGCCCTTAACGTGCCCAACAATCAAGCAAGCATATGCCCTAAACTTTAGATTTAAAAAACTATGCAGAGGCGTTGCCGGATCTTGCCGGAAAAGACCAGACGACGAGACTTATTACTTTAAAAATAAATGATCAGCTTTATGTTGGAACCATTAGCATGGTGACTAAATACAAAAAATCCCTGCAAGCATTTCTAATAACGCGCACAAAAGGCCCTTCCCTTAAATTAGTGAATGGCCCTACACCTTTAGGAAGAAAGATGATTTGTGAATATGCATGGGGCAAACCAGAAGAACGCCAGATCATGCTTAAACTGAGCACACAGCCTCGGATAAATCGTCAAGATCCTGTCCAAAAAGAAGCTAAGAAATAATTTTTACTTTAATCTAAAATAGGTTGATTATTTCGATAGGCTGTAAATATCCACGCATTCTTACGTCCATTAAGAGGGTTGTCTGTTACCGCAAAAGCAACCTTTTCAAAACCATTAAGCTAAAAGAAGTTACATCATACGTAGACACCTTTCGCGCCATACAAAATTGCAGTCCAAAAGCAAAAGAGAAGATATTAAGAAAATCTTGAGTTATAAAGCGATCTGGATTTTCCTTATATCTAGCATATTCCTTATCAAGCTGTGCATGCAAATTTTTTAAAGGAATATTAGGGCAGATTCTACCTCAAAAAAAATGCCTGTTAGAAAATAAATTAAGCTATAATTAAGAAAATTTGGGATATAATAGATTTGTAAGAATCCAAATAAATGGAGGATCCTATGAAGCTTAAAATGAATCCCTTTATTTTAGTTGCAGCTCTCAGTTTAGTCTCTTTAAATGCGTGTACAACGAATGAGAAAAAGCTGTCAGGAACGCTTATTGGTGCGGCTGGTGGGGCTGCTATTGGTTCTATATTTGGTGGAGGTAGTGGGCATGTAGTTGGCGCTGTGATTGGGGCTGGTGCTGGCGGCTTCTTGGGACATGAAGTTGGTAAACGGATGTAAAAATCCCCCTAAACAACCAACAAGGACAATACCTCTTAGTGAAAGGAAGGCAAAGCATAGATGAAAAATAATCTATTAGAATGATACCTACACAACAAACATCAACATCATTAAAGTGATTAAAAAAAAGCCATAAACCCTTTAAACTATTATGTTAAAGGATCTATGGTTTTTGCGCCTTTGTTTTTCTCTCTTTGTAAAGTTATCTTTTTACATCAAAGTGAGTGTTACCGGGCATTTATTATTACTTGTTGCCTGCTACCTACAGATTTATAAAGCCCTTCGACTATCTGCTCAACAGTAAAGGAACGATTGGGACCATTTGGCTTAAGCAGCACTGTTGCAACTGTCCCTCTTCCCAATTGAAACTCTAAAATAGCCCCGTTAGAATCTGTATCCGGCTTAATATCTAATCTTAAAGAACCTCTATTTGCGTCAAGAAGAGGATATCCTTCAATTGATGCTCGGTATTGGATCTCGCTTGATGGTTGTTGTGTCACTGGGTTAGGTAGTGTGTAAATCCTCCCTGCAATATGAGTTGCATGTGGATCTCTACTTAAAAGATACTCAAACACATCTTCCTTATTAATAGTCGCTTTTCTTAAGTCTTTGAGATTAATAGGAACATTATGCCCTCGACCCCCTTGAGGTGCGGCTTCAATGGGGGAATCAAGCGATAAGGTGGCGAGAGGCAATACAAAAGATTTTAAAAGCATGAGGCCAATTTTTAGTTTCTTCTTCATGATAATTTCCTTAATAAGTTAAATGGATATTTACTTTCTTCAATCATTACTTATGAATGCTAGAAAACGATTCCATTATTTCACCTTAAAAAGGTTAATACTTACTTAAACTCCTTCATTAAAATGTATTAACAAGTAATTAGATCAATCTAAACAGGCGTCTTGTATTGATTATAAAAGGCAAATTGCTACGCTGCTTTAATCAAAAGTATAGGAATTATTGCAATAGCGCTTGAAATTGCCGATTTTGACCTTTACATATTACTTGCACCCAAGTTTTTTAAACAGAGAGAAAAAAGAATGTTTTCTAACAAGGACAAAAGACTAAAGAAAATTTTCTTACTTATTTTACTTTTTGCTGTCGGGAACACTTTCAGTATTTATGCGTCAGATGATCACACTGACAACACTCAAAATATAAATAAAAAAAGAGCTAGATCATTAGAATCAGAAAACGACCCCTTATTAACAGGAATTTCACTAGACACCTCTTCTTCTCCTATTAATAATGATGGCGAAGCTTTAGAAGAGCCTCCCTCTAAAAATCGAAAATTAAAAGAAGGTGAAACACCCTCAAACGCAGCAATAACTGACGGAATTTTATCCGCTCAGCCCTCAACGCCTTCTCCCCTTCTCGCAATTGAACTTTCTCGAGAAGCTTCCTCGAGCCCAGGGGCCATCCTAAGTGCTCCACAACCACAAAGGAGCCGTGTTTCTTCTTTAGTCGCTACCCCTTCATCCGCCAGTTCAGAAAAACCTCCAGAAGAAGAAACAGAACCAGAAGATGCCGAGCAAATCTTTGAAGAAAGCAGGGTAAAGACCAATACATTAGCCTATTTTTATAAAGATGAGTACTTTGATTTCACCGATTGGGAAATTGAAATCTCTACTCTTTCTTCCAAATTTTTAGAAAGTTTAAAGGCTAAATTTAAAAACCATAGTTTAAAAACTATTAATGTTGCTTTAGCACAATTAAGCTTATTCTATGAAACTGACTCTAAAATACTTAAAGTTGATTTTATGCTTCCTTACTTTTTTTGAGTCGATTTCCTAGTGACTTTGATAAACCTGTTATTAATGAAGCAGTTTCAGCTGCCAAACTAGAAATGCCTGAACCCTACAAGACTTATAATGCTTTTCATGTCGGTAACGGAAAAGACAAAGAAGGAAAAAATTACACATGGAAAAACCAATATTCACAATTTAAAGAACATTTAAAAAATATTATTTCTTTACCAGGAAACATCGAAAGTTCTTTAATAAAAACAAGAATAAAAAAGAGAGAACAACAAATAAACGACCCATCGGGGGAAAGTTTTTCATCTAACTATTCTCATAGCGAACAAGCAATTCTTATCTATCTGATGCAAAAATCAGATGAATATTTATCCCAATTTTTGCCTCAAATAACAAAAGGATCAACCATCACTACCTTTCTGCTAAATATCATCTCTTCTAGAGATATGTGTGAAAAATGTGGTGATACACTCTTCCGAGCAATAGAAGGAAAGAACGTCACAAGCATATGGGAATCTGCTATAAAGAAAGAGTATACAATTCCACCTCAAGGAATTCGTTTTTTCGTTGCATGTGTTGGCCTTCAAGCATATCCTGATAATGGTATTATATTAAGAGACAATGAAGATCAAAAAACATCTAGTATTTCTGGTATAGTCAAGAGTAGTGAGCAGAATGGCATTGATTTATTAAACTATAAATATCCTACAGTTGCGCAACATTACTTATCGACACCGAAAAAGGAGTCCAAACAATGAAAAACTTATCAATTATTTTCTCAACATTATTTTCAGTTTCTTCTCATTTAGTTCATGCTAGTACTATGTTGGAAGATCATAGAGATAGTCCTATACCTTCCCCATTTCAAACAGGAGTACCTGCTATGTCTGACGATGATTTGATAGCTAAATTATTTACTCAAAAATTAACCACCCTCATAACACAAGAAATATTAACTGAAGATGATGAAAACAGGATCAAAAAAATATTTACAGATGAAAAAGATTTTATAGCATTATCAAATCATGGATGGGAAGCTGAACAAACTGGAAATTTCACCGAAGCATTTTATTATCGGCGCGCTGCAGCTTTAGGAAATTTACCCGTTGATCAAGAAAAATTAGCTTATAATTACTTAGACAGAAAAGACTATAAGAGTGCAGCAAGATGGTATGTAAGTGCTGCTCTTAACCATAATGATGATGTTCTTTCTGAGCTCCATAGGATAAATAAGACAGTGGAGATCCTTGAATACCTTACGCTTAAGGATTTCTCTAAAGCCATGAGTATTCTTGAAGAATATTGGAAAAGTCAAGATACTGAGGGTTGAGTCTCGTTGGTCGAATCTCTATTTTATTGAAGGGTTTAAGGGGTTTAACCTATGAGAGCCATATCCACCATTTTCTTGATTTTATTTTCAGTTTCTTCTCATTTAGTTCATGCTAGTACTATGTTGGAAGATCATAGAGGTAGTCCTATACCTTCCGGATTTCAAGCAGGAGTACCCACCATGACTGAGGATGATTCTCTTTCCCGCTTACTTGTTCAAAGATTAGAAGAAGCGTCAAAAGGAAATATTGAATTTTCCAAATTAATTTGGAACGTGATAAAAAACGACTTATCTAAAGATACCTTAACTGAAGATCATGAAAAACTTATTCTAACAACATTAAAAGACGATGATTTCATTACAATATCCAATTATGGATGGGAAGCAGAGCACACAGGAGATGATAAATTAGCATTTATATGTTTGCGCTTGGCAGCTATAGGGGATCGCATGGCTGATCAAGACCAGTTAGCACATTATTATTTAGGCAAAAAAGACTATAAGAGTGCAGCAAGATGGTATTTACGTTCTGCTCTTAATAATAATTCCGATATTCTTGCTGTGCTCTATAGAATAGATGAAAAAACAGGTATCCTTCAACATCTTAATTCTGAAGGACTTCCTCAAGCTATGACCATTCTTGAAACCTATTGGAAAAATCAAGATACTGAGGGTTGAGTCTCGTTGGTCGAATCTCTACTTTATTAAAGATCTCTAAGATGAAGGGGATTTTTATAATCCCCTATTTACCCTCGCATCTTCTCAACCATAAACGCAAAGTCCTTTGTTTTAGATCCTCGTGAAGACCCAAACTCAAAGGCGTAGGCATCCTTTAGGCAAGCACCAAAAATTCCAGCAATCGTTGAGATAATTCCCACCGCTTCTCCGGGCAGCTCGGCTTGATAAAGGCCAAGCGCAACTAAACACGCAATCAACCCTAAAGCTGCAGCAAAGACCATAATATCTGCGCGATAATTATAGCGCCCGGCTACAGATAAAGCTGAATCACGTTGACGTGCTCCCTCACGATCCTGCAAAAATGCACGTTCCATATCATGATCCAATTTCGCAATCATTTTTTAATGATCTCTTCTCACTTTCTGAGAGTTCTTTTTCTGAATATTCTTCGCGATAACGTTTTAGAGCCTCGCTTTGTGTTTCATCGAAATCAAAATGCGAAAGTTCATTATCCGTATAAAATTCCATATCATAATAAAACTCAAATCCTTGTCTGATTAAAGATTGTAAACTACCAATATCATTTTGAAGTTGAGCAACCTCTTCATCTAACTGAAAAAGATCCCATTCAAGCATTGATAAAACGCTTAGTTTTTCACCTTTTCCTATTGTATCGTCAAAATTATTTTCTTTCTTAAGAAGAGATTCTTGATTCTTCTCTATCTTTCTTCTTAAAAAATTATAGTGCCTCTCTTTCAATTTTAATTTCGCTAGAATATGACCTTTTTGGGCTGATTTATTATATAAATCTTGAGCTTCTTCTTTAACCTCAGCATTTCTTAGATGTTCTGGTATATTACTTTCTTCGTCGGTTTCTTGATTTCCTTCTAATTTTAGTAGAATGTGAGAAGGTGCGCTTTGATGTTCAGTAGCATCATGGGCTTGTTTTATGGAAACATTAGAAGTGGTTACATCTTCAAAATATTGCGAGTGCTCTTGTTCACCTATCCTAAGCATTGACTCCAATGTGGTTTCAAAAGTTCTCGTTTGAGGTTCTTCTGATTCGTTAAAAGGTATTAATACCTGAAAGTGTATCCCTTGATGATAAAGATAAGCAATTTGCGTCGCTCCATTCGGAATATATTGATGAGCGAGATGTAATTTACCATCTGGAGTTGGTTGATAGATTCTTAATGCAATTTTGTTGATGCGAGCTATCGCATCAATGGATGTAAGGTTAGCATTTTCATTGCCTCCTTCATCCCCTTGAACATCATGAAGTGCAACCATCATTTGTTCATTCCCAACATGATGATCAAGAAAAGCATTAAAGGCTTCAATAGATGAAGCTCTTTTTCTGAAGTCTTTTAATATATCTTCTTCCGTTTGTCCTAAAACTTGAAGTGCTTGAGGAAGAGCTGTTGGGTCTTGTTTATCTCCATCACCACTTTGAGCACGAAGCTTATCTGAACGAAGTTCTTGAAGATGACTCAGTTCTTGTCGTTGTGCTTCATAAAGGCTATAATCTATAGCATCCTTAACTTCACGCGGAAGTTGTTCTGGATTTACAGCAGCTGAGATAATTTCATTTGCAATCATCCCACGAACAAGGGGATCTTCTTGTTTACTTCTTAGTTTGACTATCTCAATATCAGCTTCTAATCCTATCGCATTAAAGAAGCATCGCATACCTTGTCCTGAGACATTCTGACGCCTGAGTTCTTGACCATTTATCGTATAAACTTCTTGAAGATCCTCAAACCTATTTAAAGGAGATGAACGAATAGGAAGTTCTTCTTTTTCTGAAGAGCTCGCAATTGTTTTTATATTAGTTATGGGTAAGATTAAAAACAATAAAATTATCCTAAAATTAATCTTGTACATTTCTTAAATTCTCTCCCTGATCAATTATCAATAAATAACATGTATATTATAGTTTCTTTATTTCCGTAACAGCATCCATGAATTATAATTATTTTCTATCTGTTCAGCCTGCTTTGTGTCATCGCTTTCATTTAGATTGCAACTTAGCCTTACAAAATGATCTCCTATATGTAAGACATTTACCACAGGACCACTTGTTCCCGCTATTTTCATAAGTCTAAGTTCTTTACTTTCAGAATCTTTGGTTTCAGAAGCAAAAGTGAAAATATTAATATGTCTTTCCCCTAATATGGCAAGTATTTCAGCAGGACATATAATCCCAGATCGGAAAGGAATATATGTTTCATCTCCCCCTACAGTACGAAATCTTTCCATGTAACTTTTAATATGATCGTGTGATATGAGGGATTTAATGGTATCAACTGAATATCGGTCTTCAGGGTTAGGAGTTGTCTCTGTTAAAAGACCAAACTTTTGCATGCCATTATACGTTGCTGTGTATTCATCTTTTTCTATCATAATGGCCTTGATTGCTTGTGGTAAGTCGGGATGATTAGGTTTGTTCACCAATAGATCTATGTAATGTTCATAAACTAAGTGTCTCAGCTCATTAATATATTGGCCTTCTTTTACAACCTCGCATAAAGCACTTCGCATTTCTGCAGCCTTTTTTTTAATAGCCCCTTCTGATTCCCCTACTTCAGTAAAGGCAGCATGAAAGAAACAATCTCCATCTCCGATTGTTGGGTATATTGAGAATTCTGAAATCTCTTCGCTTGGAAGCGTATATTTTACTGTATTAGGACCAAAACTTTGAGATGATTCTTCTATAGATCGCATCTGTTGTGAATTTTCTTGAAATACATTGGGTAATAATGAAGGAGGAAAATTTATTTCTTCAGACTGCCTAAGGATGGGCTCTTGCTTATCATCTATCATCATAGAATTTTCTTGTTCTTCTCTTTTTACAATTGATCCAAACGCATCCCAACTCTTACCATCATTTTTGTCATCATCTTCATTTATAATAACGAGATTAAATCCAAAGCCATATTTTTGAACAGCCATTCTTGTTCTATCAAGCCCCCATAGGTCTTGATTTTTAAAAAGAGGATCTTTATTTTTTTTGTTAGTTTCAACGATTTTTAGAGCATCTGTTAGTTTTTTCTCCTCTTCTTTTAGCGCCTTTATTTCTTCACCTTCTTCATTGTTACGTGCTGTCTTTAATTTTGTTTTGACTTTCTCTAACTCTTTTAAAGGACGCTCAATATTACGATCATCAATTACAGCTAATATAATTTTTATATTTTTAAGAAACTCTTGGCTTAATACACCATCAGGAAATAGGAATTTTTGAGCTTTTACAGCTTGTTTAACAGATTCAAAAAAACCTTCAGCTATAGCTATTATTTTTTCCATGGGAATTTTTTGTAATACACAATCGTAAAGAGCATCTAAAGCTATTGAAAAATAGCTTTTATGCTCCTCAAAGAAATCAGAATCTATCTTTAATTGAGATACGTTTTTTTTAAAAATACTTAAGTTGTTTTCATCAGAATCTACAGATTCAAGAAAAGGGAATCGTTCTTTTGGTAAAGATTGAAAGTAATTTCCTTTTGTTAATCGCTTGCCTTGATTTTTCTCTTTTTTGGTTGATAAAGAAAATGATTGATATAAACCATGAATCACTCCTTTTAATAATAGATCTTGGCCATTATTTCTTTTTAATTCTGATGCTAGAAAATCGGCAGAACGCTCAACTTGTTCCCGATGGTGACTAAGTGCATTAGATCCATCTCTTTTTATATGGATTATATAGAAATTATTTTGATGTTTTAATAAAAGATCAGCGAATTCAAATTTATTAATATTCCCCTTTTTTCCTAAAGAAATAAACAATCTATCAAGAAGTAGTGCTTCCCATCCACTAGAGGTACTGACAGTACTAGTTGTTCTAGTATTATAATTGGCCTCTTTATAATCTACACCTGCAGTTAATGCTGTTTGTTCTGGACGTTCAGTATCCTGAAACAAATAATCTGGTAATTGTAAATCTTCTTGGGGTAACTTAAATGTTCTCATTATTCGTTTTATAGATTCAAATCTGGATGCATCAACTTCATACCAGTGTCCTCTGTAAAACCTATAAAATTTATCATCATGCTCTATAGGCATTGAAAACAAATAGTTTGAAATCACTACATTTTGAGAATAAAGAGATCGTCCACACCATATTTCAACAGTTTGACTTAACGATATAAAATTTTTTTTTCTCTATTATCTTAAATAGTGATTTATTTCCTTGTTCACCAAAAGATATGTAATGATTTTTATATTCACGCCACAAACTATCATCAATAAAAACTCTTGCTTTATTATCAGAAGATTTTATTTCTTTAAGAAGTTTTGCATTCAGTACTTCCAGAACTTTAAGATCTCTCACTTCTTCATCAATGAATTCTCGCATTCTTTCATGAATCTGGAAATCTCTTGATCTTGACATTTTAAAAAAATGATTTGCTATTCTTTCCAAAGATTCAAGAGTTTCCTTAACTGTGCCAGTTCGTGGGTTTCTCGGACCAATTTTAAAACTTAAAAAATCTTTTCCCTCAAAAACCCCCGATGTTTTATATGAGTTATGAGGCAAGGCCCTCATAGATTCTAAGCTTTCAGAGCCGATTTCAATCATAAAATCTTCGATAGGAACCAGTTTATTTTTATTTTCATATCTTGAAGAGGGATTAGCAGTTCTATAGTAAGTAGCTGAAATACTTTTAATACCTCTTGGATTAAATACATCGTTAGAGGCTAGTATACGCAAGCCCCATTGTTGGGTAGTGAATGCAGGATTAAGCAATATATTCCAATGATGTAAGCCATAAACCATCGCTCGATCTCCATAAGGAAAAATTATAAGACCAGCTTGTAATGTAAAATCATGAGTTCGTTGTGGGATGTCTGATATAAGAGATTCTACAAAATTTAAAGTTCTCAAACGTTGCTCTTTTTTTAATAACTGAACAATGTAATAATTTCTTTGTTCTTTCGTTTGGTCTTTATGAATTTTAATCCATCTAGATTTTTCATTATTCACATTAATGTCAAAATTAATGTCTCCATCAGTTATTAAGCCTGCCTTCAAAAAACTTGGACCTATATATGCAAAATCTTCACCATTCTTTTTCCAATCTTCTAGATTAGGGGTTGTAGAACTAATCCGTTTTGGATCAACCATTAAAAGAGTGTATCTTGGAGGTCCAGCCATATGAAAAGGTAACGAATCAAAATCTAATAGAATTTCGGATATTTCACTTTTTATTTGAGAAGAATTCTCGACGGATCTTATTGAAAATTGAGACAAAGTTTCATCGAATAATTGTTCATTTTGCAATACGATTGCTGATTCCGAAACGGTTCCACTATCAATATCTGGTATACTAGTTTTAGGAGTTGATGCTACGTAATCGGCCGCATCAACACCCATACCAGAAAATTGAAGTAAATTTGCTGATGATGAAGTTTTTGAAAAATATTCACTTATTTTACGTTGGTTTGGTGATTCTGGAGGGCTACATTTTTTATTGGGTTGAGAGTTTAACGGTGTGGGAGATTCCCTTTTTTTTCGTTCTTTTTCGTTGTTCACCTTCACTTACTGTTGGAGAAGAAACAGAAGGAGAGCGCGTTAAATCAAACTCTTCTTTCGATGCGAATCCGTTACAATTGATGCTTAAACTAAATAAAATTATTAATAGATGATAATAATATCTCAACACCACTTATCCCCTTGTTATTAAGGTTTTATTTTGAGATCTAAGCAACAATTAAAACTTAGGAAACTATCCGTTTTCTTTCCATGAGTAAAATCTACTTAGGTAGGAAGTTTTGTTACCTGCTTGTTGACATTTTATTTATTGCTTTTTATTTTGTGTTATACATGGCACAAAATATATAATAAAATGAATACAAATATTGCACCAGAATCACCAGGAAGTTACTTAGAGCGCAAGTTTATGATACCTAATGGCCTAACTCAGAACAAATTAGCGCGTGATCTAGACGTTGATACTCTTAGAATTTGGCAAATTCTTCATAATAGACGCTCAATCACAGCTGATACGGCTTTAAGGCTTGCAAAGTATTTTAAAACCCCTGCCCGCTTTTGGCTCGAACTGCAACTTGAGTATGATCTTTATAAAGCAAGAATGAAAAGCGAAGCTGTCATTAATATGAGTGTTAGGAATAATCCTCTAATTTAACTGTCTCATAAATTATGCTTAATTTTAAGCGGATCTTCATTAGCAAGAAAATCTCCAAAATTTATAATTTTGGTAAAGTATCCTGCTTCTTCTATATTCTCATGAACACCGTTTACATGAATAAGTATAGGCCAACAGGAAAACCGACGCGGCAGTACTAAACGACTTAATTTATCTTTCATCTCGTGCACAATATCTGGCTTTAATTCAGCTTGTGAAAATTTGATCTCAACAGCAAATAAAGTATTGAATCGCGTTTGAATAAGATAATCGATCTGACAACCTGGGGTCAAATCCCATAAAGGTACGTAACTACTAATAGGAATTAGGATTCTGGTCTGATCTTTTGAATTTCTTCCGGTGGGGAATGGCGATAGAAAGTTGTTCTTCCGATATTGAGTGTTTTGATAATGTCAGAAATAAAAGGATAATTTTCTGTATCTTTAAGCATGGCTTTTGCTGTGCGGAGTTTCTCATCGGTCATGAGAAGCGGCCTTCCCCCAATGCGGCCATTTTTACATACAAATTTTAAGCCCGCCTTTGTATTCTCAACAATGATCTCCCTCTGAAATTGGTCAAAAGCAGCATTCATATGAAAGAATAACCTGCCTTATTAACATAATACCAAGCATTAAATTCATTTCAAGGCGTTAACTAGTTGAATTTTATATTGATTTTCACTTTAATTTAAGAATGCAGTTCTTTAAATAAAGAAAATAGAATCAATTTTTAACTTTAAAGAGTAAATTAAGCATAATTTTAGTGGGGGTGATTGCGAATCTTTAAGCCTTTCCTGTTTAATATATTCTGAGTTCTTCTATTTAGGTAATTTTTATTATTTCTTTTTATTCTCCCTAAAGCTCCCTCCCCTATGAGCTTACTAGAACTGTATTTCTGAAGACTATGGCAGCCCCCTGCTGCCCTTACTAAATGTAGTATATAAGAATCATTTTAAAAATATCAAGTAAAAAGTTATTGATTTTATTGTATTATATATTAAATTTTGAGATAATATACTTATATCTCTATTTTTTATATTATTAGAAATTCCTTAAACATTTGTTAATGTATTATTAATATTATATTAATAATTTGTTAACCTTTTGGGATTGTCTTCCTCTTGTTGCCTTAAAGGGACTGTTGCGGACTGACATATTTTTAGAATTGTTGTAATGTTTCTATGATCAAGGTCTATGGAGGGATTTATGGAACAGGTGGAGATAGTTTGTTTAGATAAGGTTATGTCTGACAACCATCGCTATCGAGGTTTTTAAAGGTTTGGGATTTCAAAGGAGTTGATAGGCTTTTATTAACAGCAAGGCGTAATAACCCTCATGAAGGTTATGGATTAACTCTTCTTTTTCAGTGTTTGTTACTTCAGTTTTTAGAAGACTTGAGTGATCGAGAGCTTGAGATCTTTTTGCAAGAGAATATGGCAGGCAAATGGTTTTGTGGATTTTCTCTGACTGAATCGACACCTGATCATACTGTTTTTACCCGGGCGCGCCAGAGGATAGGGACATCTCTTTTATCTCGCCTTTTTGGTGAGTTGAGAGATCAACTAAAATCCCAAGGTTATATGAATGAGGTCTTTACCTTTGTGGATGCGAACCACTTCATTGCCAAAGCCACTTTATGGGAAGAAAGAGATAAAGACATTAAAGAGAAGTACGAGAAGCTTAATAATGAAGTTTTACCTAAGGTTGTTTTTGATAAGCAGGCTCGTATTGGCTGTCAGGGAAAGAATAAATACTGGTATGGGTATAAGAAGCATGTGAGTGTTGATATGCAATCAGGGTTGATTAATAAGGTGGCTGTAACGCCTGCGAATCAAACAGATGCGAAGGGCCTTAAACATGTCTGCCCCAAGCAAGGCGCTATTTATGCAGACAAAGGTTATTGTACCACTTCTGCCAGAAAAACATCTGCTGTTAAAGGATGTCATTTAGCCGTTATTAAAAAGAATAATAGGAAGAATAAAAATCGAGACCAAGATCACTGGTATACAAAGATCAGAGCTCCTTATGAGAGGGGCTTCTCTCAAGATCCAAAAAGAGTAAGGTACAAGGGAATTGTTAAGAATCAGTTTGCGGCCTTTATGCAAGCCATCTGTTTTAATCTTAAGAGGATGCTTGTTATTGCGACACCTTTCCAAGGAGAGCCCATAGGATAGGTCTGTCCAAAATTGGCTTTTCTCGGACTTTTAGACAAAAACAAGCCGCTTTAAAGCTTAAATCAGGCCATAATCTAAAGCCCAACATAACTCAACTTAAAATCACAACAAAAAATTACGTTAGCAACAGGACCACTTTTATATTCTCACGAAATAATCCATCTCAGTTTGCTTGATTAAAAATCCTGCCTTGCTTTGCGTGTTCTTGCTGCTTTTTTAGCCGAGGCTGAGCATTCTTCGGGTGGGCGGCTTGCTTGTCTGCGCCCGCCTTTTTTTCCGCCTTTCTTCGCTGGGGAGACATCCTTAATATCCTTACTACCCGCCCCTCCCTTTGCGCCGCCTCCATGCATCTTATTCACGGTTGCCCACGCTCTTCTCTTTGCTTCTTTCTCAGAAACACCTCTCTCTTCATACCCCTCTTCGATATGTTGAGCTTCCCGTTTCTGTTTATCAGTGTATTTAGATTTGCTTCTTCGTGGCATATGACTCTCCTTAACATATGGATAGAGGACGATAATTGTTAAATTTAATATGAAGATTATCGTTTTAAAGTTGCATATTGAGAATCTTTTCAACTTATAAGGAGCCATATAAAAATATAGTCTCATAGATAAGAATTAAGAAGGATGAGCCCCTCTGTAAATTGCTCATGCCAACTTTTTGAGAATTAAAATTTTGTGCAAAAATTTAAGTTGAGAACAAGAAGATGCTCAATTATTTTTTTAGCCGTTTCATTCAAGTTGGGACACTGACTGTTATTGATGATAAAGGAAACCCCTTTATTTATTCAAAAACGCCAACCCCTGCGATTGTCATGCGCCTGCACTCTAAGAAAATCGCAAGGCACCTCTGCTTAAATCCAGAATTAGCCCTTGGAGAAGGCTATATGAATGGAGAAATCACCGTTGAGAATGGGAGTATTTACGATTTATTGTATCTCTTGGTGCTTAATCTTCAGGAGTGCTCTTTCTCTTGCTTCCAGTCCCTCAGAAATAAAATAGCCTACTTTTTCCGAGCCTTTCACCAACATAACCCTATTTCTAAAGCAAAATCGAATGTGGCTCATCACTATGACCTTAATAAGGAATTTTATGCACATTTCCTGGATCCAGACCTTCAATATTCGTGTGCTTATTTTCATCATCTTGGAGAGTCTCTTGAGTCTGCTCAAAAACATAAAAAAGAACATTTAGCTGCTAAGCTAAAACTTCAACCAGGCCAAAAAATCTTGGATATTGGAAGTGGTTGGGGGGGATTAGGAATCCACCTCGCAAAAGAAGCAGATGTTGATGTGACGGGGCTCACTTTATCTCAAGAACAGCTTGCAGTTGCAAATGAACGAGCTGAAAAAGCAGGTCTATCTCATCGAGTCCGTTTTCATTTGCGTGATTATCGACAAGAGCAAGGAATATATGACCGTATTGTTTCTGTTGGTATGTTTGAACACGTTGGCGTGAAATATTATCCACAATTTTTTAAGCAAGTGTACTCTCTTCTCGCTAAAGACGGAATTGCCGTCCTTCACTCAATTGGTTGTTCAACGGGCCCCTCAACGACAGGGCCATGGATCCAAAAGTACATTTTTCCAGGTGGATATTGCCCGGCACTTTCGGAAACATTGTCCGCTCTTGAGCCCTCTAAATTACTGGTGACTGATATTGAACTTTTACATCATCACTACGCTGAGACTCTCCATCAATGGCGAAAAAACTTTTTACACCATTATAAAAAAATAGAACTTATGTTAGGAGAAAAATTTTGTCGCATGTGGGAATTTTACCTTGCTGGATGCGAAATAACATTTCGCCTAAGGGGATATATGGTCTTCCAAATACAAATGGTGAAAGACCTGCAAGTGGCCCCTCTTAATCGACAGTATCTTTATCATGGTTTACCACTTACACAAACCCAACAAGCTATCTGAAAACAAGATCATTTGGCCTTGTCTCTAAAGTCTCCCCTTATAAAAGTATTTAATAAAAGTGCTTAAAAGAAAATTTAAGGCTTCCAAACTTCCCAAATTCCTTTTGGAACAATATCTAATAATTTATCAACTTCTTCTTGAGAAACCTGCTTTTCTATTGCACTGAAAACGCCTTTTGCCGCTAACAAAGCTTCTATTTCCCCATGCCCCATACCTTCCAAAATTTCTTGTATGGAGTTTAAAAACTCTTCCTTATGTCTTTCTTTTAAAGGCGGTTTTACGGGTCTCCAATTTTCAAATAAAAGCCCTCGGATAAAGATAGGTAATTGCGCCGAGAAATGAGCTAAATCTTCAATTCTTATGTTATCACGAAGTTCGCGTAATACAGCACGCAGCGAAGCCAGAGCTTGTGTTTTATTACTCAATCCGCTCACATCAATGATCTCATTTAACCATTCATGAACATGCTGGGCATCTTTATTCAAGACTTCAATTCCCATCTTTCACCTCCTTTAAAAAATTTGAGCAAAGCATGATGCTGGTGTGAAGATATTGAGTTAGGTTGAGTTAATAAGTTTCATAGTAGAGAATAGAAAGTGTGAATTTAAGTTGAAAAAGGATAAACTAATTAAATTGTATCTCTCATCAAGATTTTTGGTCGCATTTTAACAAGAGTAGAAATAAGGGCTCATTTGAAACTTAAACTATCTCAAAACTCTCCCTATTATTGTCTTTGAGACCTTTAGTTCCAGAATGAAAAGCTTATTTTGGTAATTAAAATTCAAAAAAACTCTTAGTATTAATTTTTCTATAAAATTTAACCATCGTTCTTAGATCTAAGTGTCTATTAGTTTTAAATGGCATAATAAAGGGTGATATCATGGTTGATGCAAGACAAAACAGTCGCTCTATCGGGGGTCAAAAATCCAGTGAAGGAGAAAGAGGCACCCCAGAAAAAGCAAGCCCTGCTGCAGTAGAACGTCATATAAAAGGCGTCTCATTTCCAGCAAACAAACAAGACTTCATTAAGAGGGCTAAAGGAAATTCTGCGCCCTCTGATGTGATGCATGTTCTTGACCAGTTTGAAGAGAAAAAATATGGCAGCCCTATCGATATTTCAAAAGAAGTAGGGCGTATTGAATAATTTTTGGTTCACTATAATCCTCCACTGTTTCTTCAGTGGAGGATAAAGTTCGCAACATTATATGAGGACCTTTTTTTTATTATTACAATGCTTTAAGTGGAGTCCCCCTTAGCCTTATTGAATTCCTGGTTTCTCAACGACTAGATAAAAATAACCATAGTCAGGATCAACAGAAGAATACACGCAATTTTCTTGAGTTACAGAGATAGCCCCAGGAATAGGTTTATTCTCAAATGTTGGATTATGAGTAGAAGGATTCAAAGGATAAAATCTCCCGTTAAGAAAATTATCGACACTGTGAGCAGTTGCTCCATTTACTAAAAATTCAGTTGCTTTAATATTATAATTCAAGCCATGGATAGTAATATGACCATTTGCAAAGTTTGTATGTGTTTGCTGAACAGGAAGTGAGATATTAAAAGTTTGATTTGTTAGAAGATCCGCTTTTGAAATTGCAGGGCATGTCCTCATCTTCTTAAGGTGGGTGTCCACTTCAGTTTTCGCGTTTTCAGTTAACGTCTCTAATTTCTTAATGGGAATGGTATTGTTTAATACGCCACGTGCAATTACTTCCGCTGATTGTTCTGTTAAAGATTTGCTAGCATCTGCCGTCCAAGAAAACGTCTGTAGTAAAATCACCATCGTTAAAGCTGTTGTTTTTTTCATTTTGTGCTCCTTTTAGCATTTTCATCCATTGTATATTCAAAATACTAATTTTTTCCTAAGAAAATTAAAAATAAGAGAGTTTTGAAATGAGTTAAAAGGTGAGATTATCCAAGGAAGTAAAGAAAGGATAATCTCAATGATAGATTACGGTAGTTTGTCTTATTTTATAGAAGAATTTTCTAAAGCCTTCAATAAGATAAGCTTTCATATATTCAGTTACAGCACAGCAAGAATCATCAACAACGCAGAATAGTTTTGTAATATCTTTCTTCATACAGTCTCTTCCCAGATAAATCTCTAAATCTAGAAAAAAGAGACTTAAACTTCTTGTAAACGTTCTTTCTTAATCCAAAACTGACGTTTTACATAATTCAAGGGCTTTAACATCTATCATAAAAAGCCCGTACTCTCTGGCTCATATCCAACCTATGGAAGGAAGCACCAAATGAATGCTAAAATTTTATGAGGATAAAACTCAAAAAAACATTAAGCCGGAATAAATGCAAGATTGGTTATGACTGAGATATACTAAGATAACCCGAACTACGTTTAAGGATTAAGTTTTAGCATTGAATGTAAGGAAGGTTTGTCGTGTCTGATTTGGTAATTGATAAGCCCAGCTAAGAGATGAGTGAAAGCGTTGATAGGGTTACGATGTCTATGATGGATCAAGGTATTTAAAGACTTGAGAGAAGAAAATATAGTTTCAATAAAAGACCGTTTCATCAACATCAATTTATCTACGGTTTCCATAAGGATGTTCTTCATATTTCTTTTAATTTTGGTAATGAGGGTGATGCCCTTTTCAAATAATTGAGAGAAGAGCTTTTGAGAGAGATATCCTTTGTCGCCAATGAGTTTGGCTGTAATCCCTCTGACCATCTCTGCCACAGGAGTTTTGTCATTAACATTGCCAGGCGTGATCGCGAGACGAACAATTTCACCATGGGTGTTAAGGATCAGGTGAATCTTCAGGCCAAAGAACCATCCTGTGGAAGTCTTGCCTTTAGCAGCGAGACCTTTAAAAACCTTATGCTTCTTCTCTCGTAAATTGTGGCAAACAGCCATAGGAGTTGAATCAATAAACAAGTATTCTGTACTCTCTCCCGTTAAGCTCTTGAGGAAACAAATTAGTGCTGGAAAGACTTGTTTGATAACAGAAGTAAAACGGTCATAATGCACAAGTCTTGGGAATAAATGACGATGATAACGACATAAGTCCAGATAAAAATATTTAAAACAAGCCATCCCAGATTGATGATACGCAATTAAGATTGTCAATACTTCAGACAGTGTTAGATGACCTTCCCTCCGGCGTCTCATCAAATGGCCAGAAACTAATTGCTTCTTATACCAGGGCTCAAAGCCTTTACAAAAGTTATCGACAAAATAAAACAATCTATCGTAATCTATCCCCATTGAGGTATCTCCCTATTTTTTTCAAATCGAGACTACCTCAATACTTTCAATATGTTAACTAATATCTCTTATCCATAGTTCGGGTTATCACTAAGCTTAAAATGGATTACCAGCTTCAACCACAGAGTAGAGTCAAAACTTTTGATCTTTCTGTAACTACAGGAACAAATCATGTCTGAACTGCAAGAAGAACAACAATCCCTTTATCATAAGCTTTTGCTTATGAGTGAGGATCTCAAGAAAGAAACGAGTTCACTTCGCAAAAATGTTCAAGAGCTAAAGGAAAATTTAAAGCTATTCTCATCCTCACAAGAAACATTTATGCCCTTATCTGAGTGCTTGAAAAGAACTTAAACCTACATTTAGCTAGCAATTCGACGTCAATACTATCTAATTTAAATCATTAACCATTTTTACTAGATCATTTATGACGCCAAATTGTAGCCAAACTTATCTTCTATCTACTTGTATCTTATCCGTTAGGCCCAGTTGGTCCCATTTTTGAGATTTCTAGTGGAGTTGGATCACTTGATACAGTTGTTGGTCCTGAGGGACCTGATACATCCTCATTCACTACATCACTAGCATTTATAGAATTGGTGTTTGCAAAAGAAATTGTTAATAAAACTAGAGACATCCATACTTTCTTCATGTTATCCTCCTACTTTACATTATTAATCATAATATTATGAATTGCTCTGTCAAGACAAATTATTCCAGCAAAAAGTAATCCCTGTTTTTGTATTTCTTCAAAAGCTTTGATTGACTCTTTACCATAAATTATTAAAAAAGATTCTTTAGCCTTATTATAATAATGATTGTATTCTTTGATGTTATTTAGCTTTCTGTGAATTACGCTCAAATTAAGAAGAACGAAACAAGTATTTTGACTCTTTACTCCATTTTTATCTAAATATTTCTTATAAGCCTTTTCTAATCTCTCTAGACTTCTTTCTTTTTCCCCTTCAAGAAAATCAATGACAGCTAAACTATTAAGTTCATTTGGAGAAAACTCCAATTTATTATGCCTTACAATCCGTACAACTCTATCAAAATAATTTCTACTTTCTTTTAAATTACCCATTAAATAGCTAATTTCACCAAGGCTATGTAATGGCCACGAAGTAATTTTATTATTTGCACCATATTCATTTTCATGAAGGTACAAAGTATATTTAAATAAATTGTATGCTTCTGCTAAGCTTCCATATATAGCACATGCTGTTGCTCTATTGTGTGCATATAAAGCTGTATCTTTATGTTCCTCCCCATAATATTTTTTAGCAATATGGTAAGCTTGATCAAAATTTTCTTTAGCATCCTCATATTTTCTATCTGCATAATCTAATAAGCCTAGCCCATTTATCATGCGAGCATAAGAAGCGCCAGAATTGACCTTATTTTGTAAAAATATCTCTTTTGCTTTATAGTAAGCTTCTTGAGATTCTTTTCTTTTTTCTAGATGAAAATAGGTAATACCTAAGTTTATATAAGCATCAGCAACTGTAATGTTATTATTTCCAAAACATCTTAATTTTGTGGCTAATTCTTTTTTATAATAAGAAAGAGCGTCATTAATGTTTTCAAGCCTTCGATAATTATAACCTAGTCCACTATATACTTGGTGAGAAAAAAAGCAATTTCTCGAAATGTCTGTCGTGGGCGAATCTAATAATTTATACAACTCTATACTTTTTCTATAATCGCTTGTACTTTGATATGCATCTGCTTTCATTAAAATCAAAAAGTCTTTCTCGTAATCCATTCGTTTGTTTGTTATAAATTTAGATATATGGTCAATATGCGGTAGAAAACATATTTTTAATCTAACATCCTTCTTCTGCTCTGATTTAAAGGGATAGATGGCTGCCATAGAATTTGTACCTAAGGTAATAATTTTACTAGTTAAAACCTTATCATGATTATTCCTGATAAATTGTTGTACTAGCCGGTGGATAGATACAGAATTAGGTAAAACTTTTATAAGAGAATATCGCCTTAATATATTTAAGGTTTTGTGAAAGTAAATTAACATCTCATCTTCTGTGTTTTTATACAAATATTGCATTAGTAATCTTGTAGGAATATTTTCTGAATAGCAATACGCAATAAAATCAAGTAGATTTAACGCTTCTCTCCCACCTGGTAGCTCTTGAATTTTCTTGATATTTATATCCCAAGTGACATAGACGGACTCATGTTAATGTCCAGGTGGTAAACACTTTAATCTAAGAAGGGCATCATGGCGTGTAGCATAAAGCTTTAAATATTCTGTGAGACTAAGCTTATTTTCATAAATATAATAGCTTGCTTGAGATAGAGCTAAAGGAAGACGCCCGAGCATCTCTATTAATTTCTTAATTTCATAAGGATAATTACTCTTCTCTTGGAATGATTTTGGAATAATTTTGCTTACAAACTTTAGAGCTTCTGACTCCGTCATGCTATCAACTTCTATAGCTTTTGGAAGTCTATAATTTGTTGAAGTTATTAGAATATGTCCTTTATAAGGAAGGAATTCTTTTAACATCTCTATATCTGGCACATTATCATAAACAAGAAGAGAACTTGATTGAGTATCTAGCCACTCTTTAACAGCTCTAATCTTTGAGGCATCTGACATATCTTTAGAAAACAAATGATACTTTTCTCCCAACAAGAAATAATCAGCCTTTAATAAATCTTCAGTTCCTGCACTAAACCAGCCTCTAAATGTGTAGTTATTCTGGGGATTGAGGATGATATTTGTTGCCAATGTGGTCTTACCTACCCCGCCTAAACCATAAAGGCTAACTAATGCTTGTTTACTGTCAGAGCTTGACAAGATACTCCAAATTTTAGCAGTTAACTCTTTTCTTTCTGTGTAATAATCAAGAGACGCAGGTAAATTCCAAGTCTTTTCTATCTGTTTTTTTCCGAGCGCTTGATAATTGTATGATAGTTCACCTACTTTTTTGTCGTTAAGCGTGCAAGCTAAAATAGCTATAATACTAACGCAGATAACCCCTCCACCAAAAACCCACTTTTTATACGGCTGAAAACTTTTTAAAAAACCATGCTGTACATTGTTAAAAATACCAGAGTTATTTTCATTAAGGCTCGATAATTTTTTAAGTGCTTCTTTAAAATCTGAAGTTAATTGACTAGCGTTTACATAAGGGTAAAGCTCTCTCAATACTGAGAATATCGCAAAATAATAGTTTTCATTTTCTAAAGATAAAGTCTGTTGAGCTTTATGTGATTGCTTAGGAACATCATTAGGGATGGAATCCTTTTGTTGAACAAGAATTATTTCTCCAGTTCCATTTTTTGATTCCAAGCTTATTGAATGCCTAATTTTAATAACATCGTTAGTTAAACCTTGAGCAATAAGATACAGTGTATAGTTTGTGTCTTCATTTACACTCGGAAAGATCTCATAGAAAGGCTTATAGCCTTGTGTTGTTTTTTCCCTTGCAGAAATTCCAGCATATTTTAAATGACTTTTAAGTTGATTAATAAGAAGGCTTACATTTTTCTTGTCTTGCTGATTAAACTCATAACAGAAGGTTTTTTCGCCTTTTATAATACGAGAAAATTTCTTTAGTTGTGATTCAAATTTTGCACGGATGCATAAACTTTGAAGATATTTATTTTGAATTAGTTCAAATTTATCTGAGTTGCGAATAGTAGCTTCAATTTGTTTTGTGGAATTTAGATTAAATGATTTCTTGATATTCTTGATATGAGTGCTAACAGTTCTTTTATCAATATCTAAAAACTGCGCTATTTCACCTGGGGTTTTAGAGGCTACCAAGCATGCAATAACATCTATTTCTCTATAAGAAACGTCGATACCATTAATTTTTGTTAAATGTTCTGAATAAATTTCATGCGTAAGGGCAATTTCATCTTTCCGCATAATTTAGACGACCCTTTTTATAAAATAACCACCATTAGGCTAATGGGAAGGTTCTATTTATTAGACATTCTTATCTCATGACCAAGCTAGCATGAAAGAAGATAGACTAAAATATATTATCAGACAACCTTTCAGACTTCGTCCTATGTCTACAGTCCTATAGAACCACATAAAAATTCTTAACATCATCAAGCTGTTACTGTGAGTGTTCTGTGAAAAGTGCATGAGCAGAAAACAAGAAAAGAGAAGACCATGGTGGCCTTCTCTTACAACGTCAGAAAGGCTGCAACCTTTCTAAATTGATTATTAACAAGGAGATTATATTATGCGTAATTTTAAATATCAACCCATCTTAAAAGCTGTTGTTTATATAAGCTTACTTCTTAACACAAGTACATTAACAGCAAGCCCTATTAGCACTGAAGAACACAGCATTAGTGAGGTCACTAGAAGCAGACAAAGCAAAGAAGAATGGCTCGCTTTAATAGATTATTCTCACAAGTACATGCAAGAACATCAAGATGAACTTGTTGTTGAGAAGAATGAATCTGGCTTTTACCGTATAAATATACCAGCACCTAGTTATCTTAAGTCTGCTGAAAAATTAAGACTACATTATTGGCCAATAGACAGCTCAACACAAATACTAGAGGAAAGTATTCATGACCATCCAAAGTTATTTGAGAGCTATATTGTTAATGGAGGTTATCGACATGCTCTTTATATTAAAAGTGATGCCTCTCAGGATGACAGCAAATACACCATCTTTAAAGTGAATAAGCTTCAAAAAGGCTTTGATGTTTCTGGCCAAACTTATTTGCATCAAGATCAAATTGAAAAGGCTAGAGAGAATGCTGTTGTCATAATGTCAACAGATGTCATTCACCGTGTCCTCACTTATGTTCCAGGAACTCTATCAATGAATATTGTTTATGAAGATAGTACAAATAAAGATCACTATAATGTCTTTATTTCTGAAGATGGAAGTGAGGATGATGTAAAAACAGAACGTGCCAGTTTAGTAGGAGCAGAGAAATCTAACATTCTCAAAGAGGTCCTAGCACGTTTATTCAACAGTATCTTTCAAAGAGATTAAAAAAATTTAGTCATAACAAGTAATGAAATAACCAACCTTTTCCTCAAGGAGGTTGGTTATTTTTATATACAGAAATTAAGTAGGGAGTATTTAGACAACTGTGTCAATTCTGATAATGATGTAATTGTTATAGAGAAAGGATTGACAGATGTGAGTAGAGAAGAAAGAGACTTCATTTAACTTTGAAGATTTTAAGAATCAAGCGATTTCTGATTTAAAAGCAGGTAAGAGTCTTGTTGGGAAAGATGGTATTCTCACGTCTTTAATAAAGGAGTTTTTAGAAGCAGCTCTGGAAGGCGAGATGACTTCTCATATGGCAGCTTGCCTTGAGGAGCCTGATAATCAGAATCGGCGGAATGGGAAGAGCAAAACCCTGTGGGATCGTTTGAGCTTGAGACGCCAAGAGATCGCGAAGGTAGCTTTTCCTCAAATTGTGAAGAAGCGCCAGACTGTTTTAAATGCTTCTTTGGATAATAAAATCTTAGGGCTCTATGGGCTGGGGATGAGTGATCT
Source organism: Candidatus Paracaedimonas acanthamoebae (assembly GCA_000743035.1). Classification (GTDB taxonomy): domain Bacteria; phylum Pseudomonadota; class Alphaproteobacteria; order Caedimonadales; family Caedimonadaceae; genus Paracaedimonas; species Paracaedimonas acanthamoebae. Next base: position 509,844 of record CP008936.1, on the reverse strand, counting down.
TGCTACAAAAATTTAGACATTGTGAACTGAGATGGTTTGATTTTTGTAATGATTGTATTCCCACTGATTTGGACTTTGATAGTTGAGTGTCGAGTGCCTCCTTTTAGAGTTATAAAATGTGAATATGTATTCAAAGATATCGGTTTTTGCTTCTTCTAAAGTTTTATAGTTCTTAAAATAGACATGCTCTGTTTTAAGCGTATGAAAGAAGCTCTCCATTGCAGCATTGTCATAAGCACATCCTGTTTTTCCATGACTCAGTTTTATTCCATGAGTTTGAGCTATTTCATAAAGGTTATTGCTTGTATATTGGCTCCCCATATCAGAATGATGAATAAGCCCTGAAGGAGGTCTCCTTAATAAGAGAGCTTGATTAAGTGCTGCTAAAATTAAAGAACTTCTCATGTGATCACTCAAAGCCATTCCCACCACTTTTCGAGAGAATAGATCAAGAATAATAGCCAGATAAGCCCAGGTTCTATTGATGGCAATAAAAGTAATATCTGCGGCCCAAATTCTATTAGGAAGAGGAGAATAAAAATTCTGCTGAACGAGATCCTGGGTTGGACGAGTGATATTTTCTGAACGTTTTGTTGTTTTAACAAACTTCCTATACATCTTGGCTTGGATATCATTCTTCTGCATCAATCGAGCGACTTTAACTCGAGAACAAAAAGTTCCCTGAGCACAAAGTTCTGCATGGATCCGAGGACTGCCATAAGTTTCTCGGCTCTCCTCAAAAATAGTCCTCATTCTTTTAACAGTCTCAGTGTTCTCCAGTTCTCTCTTGCTGGGACTCCTTTTAATAAAATCGTAATACCCACTGCGAGAAACCCCTAAGACTTGCGCCATCTGATCCAAGGAAAATAAAGTGGTATGATGCTTCATGAATTCGTACCTTTGCCTCGGGGTTCGGAGAAGATGGCAACTGCTTTCCTAAGAAACTCCCTGTACCAAGTCCTGCATTTTATTCTCTTGCAATATATAACCTAAAGCAGCAGCTCGCTTTGATAAGTTATCAAGAACCCGCTTTTGATATCGTGCCTCATAGTAATTGGCACCTGGATCAACATATTGCATTCCATAACGCAGAGCATTAAAAAATAATACTGCCATTTTTCTAGCTGTTGCAGTAATTGCCTTTGATTTACCAATGCGAGCCGAGAGTCGTCTATAAAACGCACCAAGAGCCGTATTTGTCTTTCCAATTGTTACAGCAGCCAATCTTAATGCTGCTGCCGCACGACTTGAGGAACGCCGTGTTCGTGATGATAATACTTTCCCTCCTGATACCTTATTCCCTGGAGAAAGACATAGCCAAGAAGTAAAGTGCTTGCTGCTCGGCCAGCGAGACATATCAGTGCCACATTCTGATATTAATTTTAAGGCTAATGAAGGTCCAACACCGTGTATTTGTGTTAAGTCCATTCCTAATGCTTGGTAAAGGGATGCTCTTACATCAAAGCTTAAGCTATTAGGTTGTTTAGTGCGATGCCTGGCTTTGGGTAGAGGTTGATCAGGCAACTTATTATCTTTTCCAAGCAAGCTTAATGTCTCTTCTATTCGACGATCACACTCATTAATTTTTTGTGTGTAATAATCGAATAATTCAACAGCTTGAGTTAAAGAAAACAAATGCTCTTCTTGATAATTACCCTTTAAGGATTCCTCAATAGTTTTAATGGATTCCTTACAACGTATGTCTCTATGTTCTGCTAATACAGCAGGGCAACGTTCACCATTCATAATCGCACGAATGATCTTCATGCCTGTGGCTCCCGTTATATCCGATACGACATGATGCAACTGTAAGTTCATTTGCATTAAAGCTTTTTGCATATGCTGGATATGAGAGGCTCTGAATTCAAGCATACGTTCACGTTGTCTAATATAAGCACGTAGCACAGTAATTTGTTTTTCTGGTCTGAAGCTAGCACGTAACAAACCAAATTGATGTAACCGTTGAATCCATTGCGCATCATTGACGTCTGTTTTACGTCCAGGAACATTTTTAGCTTCTCGTGGATTAACTAAAAATACCTCAAAACCATAATTCTCTAAGATCTCAAAAGCAGGAATCCAATAAATACCTGTGGATTCCATAGCAATGCTGGTGACCTCACAGCTTTTAAGCCATTTTGCCATAGCATGTAAATCTGTGGTAAAACTTTGAAACGTACGAACTGGTTCTTTTGCTTTATCACTCCCTACAGCAACAACGTGAAACTTAGCACCAATATCAATCCCAGCAGCATTTTGATGAATAATTGGCATACTGGATTGTCTGTTAGATTGAGTCATCACTTACCTCTTCTCCTTGTTTATCTATAGAATCAAAGAGCAGGGTAACGAATAAATCACTTTCCTAAACGGGGTTTGTACCTCCAATGCCGGGTTCGTTGTACTCCCTGGACCATGTTTTTTAACGGGGTAATCCACCAATAAGCAGACGGCCGCTCTCTTTGATAGCTCAACTTTAGCAGTTAACGAGCGCGAGTTTCTATTTATTAGGGAAAGGGGTGCCATTTAGGTGGTTTTTTAAGATATCTCGCTCCTGGCGAACAAGATAAAGCTCCCGCTTAAGCGCTCTTAATTCTTCCTCAACAACATGGCCACTGCCAGGAAAACTTCTCTCTCCCTCACGCCGGTATTGTTTAATCCAGTGCCCTAAACTGGCACGCGAAATCCCTAAATCTAAAGCGATCTTCTCAATGCTCTTGTCATTACTCAAATAAACTTTAACCGCATTAATTTTAAATTCTTTATCGTATTTCTGGGTCATGTTCTCTCCTTTCAATAACATTAACCCATCTCGGTTCCTTGTGTCCGCTTTATTGTAGCAAGATCATCCCTTTAATTGCGCTACTGCTCCACCTAGACTGTGCCCAGCAAGAACAAGAAGCTCATCACCATCATCTGGATTAAAAAGAGCATTAATAGAAGCAGGTAATTTTTTTGTATAAGAATAAATTCCGCGATGGGCGACCCCTTGTTGTTCACTCTCTGTGACAGTTAATCTGATTGCATTTAAATCGGAGGCATAATCTTCTGTCTTAGTTGTGCCCTTAAAGCCTAAAACAACAAGAGGACCATACTCCGCTCGTATGACATGAAAAGGACCATCTCCTATCAATTTACATGCCCAACCAGCTTGCTCTAACTCTTCCATGCTAGTTTTAACATCGTTTGCACAATTAAAGTAATAATAAGCAGCGTTTGAGACTAGTCCTATTTGATAGATATCTTCCCACTCATATTCCCTAAGATCTTTATGAATGCCAGAGCTAAAAGATAGGGAATGTAGCAATAATTCTGCTAACAAAGCAATATAAGATCCATGGAACCTTATGCTGAGACTCATATTTTCTTCCTCTATTCAGCTACAAATAAGCATAAAGCTTAGTATTTTAAGAATGCAACCATAATCAATGATGGACTAATAAAGAAATCACCTTCTAAAATTGATCATGAATATTCATAGAATTCAATTTACCATTAGACCCATTTAAGAGGTTGCTTTTAAGCTCTTGATAAATACTGTGTGTGGGTTGATTCTTTTTTATTGCAATTCTCCTATGTTTGAGGCCGAAACCATTTCGACCCTTCATGGGTTAAGAAAGCCTTGGCATAAGGGGAGTCTTTCAAGCTTCTTTTCGGGAGTCGCTTTAACGTCGAAAGATGCTTGAAAAAAGACGCGCCAAGGCTAAATCCATGAAATAACAGTCCAGGATTGTTTGAATTCCAATAAAGGAGATTGAATGATAAAAAATTCTTCGGGCCACTCTGCCAAAAAGTAATAAGAAGAAAAATGCAAGTTCAGGAATCAACAGTTGAACACGCACATCAATAGAGTTTTACTATAATTTAGATAGATGCGCTTTCTCCAGGGAAGCAAAGATAGATTTGCTTTAGGTCATATGTGGAAAATTGATAGTCACTCAATCGTAGAATAGTTAACCCATTAATCTTATATCCTTGAATTATATAGTAATATTTTGATAGCATTTCTTTAGGCAGCAGGGGGCTGCCATAGTCATTACTAAAGATCCATATAGTAAGTTAGGGGACGCTTTAGATACTAGTACATCAAAGTTTGACAAGGACGACTAAAAGATTACTCTGATCACTCCCACGATCCTTGCTCTTTTAATTCAAAAAAACATTTAAGTAGCTGTTTTACAACCAAGCAAATGTTAATAATCTATCTTCAAATCGGACTTATCTACTTCCTTTTATAATTTTGACATAATAAGTACAATAAAAAGCATTTAATTCATGTTAAATACGCATATTCAACGCCACCAAATATACACATATACTTGTCAACTAAATTTTATTAAAATGCGAACGAGTTGACATATAAAAGATCATTGCTAACATGTGAATGACCAAACTAGAAAAGGAGAATAGTTATGAAGATATCTAATACAACTACTTGTCAACCTAAAGAAAATACTAAGCCGTTTGAAATAGAAATATGTGTAGAGAAAGAATTCTTTGATCCTTTAGCACGGGATTGACCTAACAATAATGTTGACAGTTTAGTAGCTTTATTATTAGGCTAGGTACCATTAGCTTGTATATGACATAAATGATATATGAGGTCGCTGATGGTACTAGCCTACTTTATGCAAAACTTAGTACCCCCTCATCAAATAAGATACAGCCTAATATTAATCCTCTTTAGGGAGAGGTAAGACACAGGGATAGTTCTATTTATTGGGGGAGTGGATGGCTCTGAGATTTGAATTTTCCAGCTTATGTTTACCTATATTAAAGGATGACCAAATTATCGGTTTTAACTCTGGATGGCGCACCATCCATTTTAAAAATGCAGTTAATTCAATCAATGAGACTCTTCAACAAATTAACCAACCTGCAGAAATAAATAACGCTAAAAGTCATACAGATCAAGCTTTCAGCGCCAAGCATGATGATATTTTATTATATTTATATGAACTTGGCTTTCTGGAATTAAAGGAAGCACAATCCTTACCATGGAACAGTTACCATGAGCATACCCTAGCAACCGGGAGAGCCATGCGTCATGCTATGTTACAGAAGCAGGGGTTAGATACAGCACCAAATTTAAACAAAGAAACTCTCCTAAGATCATTATTTGAATCATACCATATTATTAATTCTGCTGTCGCTCATATCATGCCAGCATTAGAAAATGATCTCAGCTTTGAGGAACTCAGTTACCTGGATGACTACTTAGAAGAAGAACGTTGGCATGGACAATTTTTATATTACGGTCTCCGGAAAGCTGGAATATCACAAGAAAAAATACAAGCAACCGGCCCTTTAAAAGAAACTCAAAATTTAATAAGTTTTTTGAGCCAACTTGCAAAGGATGATTTCACGAGTTACAGCCTTTGCATCAGTATTACTGAAAGCCCTTCTAATTCTCCAGGATATATAAAACAAAGATTGAGAGAATGGAAAAGAATGGAAGACCTTAATCTTATTCCGAGGGACGCTCTCAAAGTATTTCGACAGCACGAAGAAGCAGATCTTGCATTTGGTCATGGTGATTTTTCTAAAAACTTTACCTTCAAAAATGAATTCATTGAACCTGAACACCAAAAAAGTATAGAGAAAACAATAATAGAATTTATTTCTTTACAAGGTGCCGTTTATAAAGAACTAAAAAAAATTACAGAGATATAGGTATGACAGATGGGGGATAACCTTATTGAAAAGCTTGAGCTGTTAGAAAAGCAAGGAACACAGCAATTTTTTACTAAAGGCAAAACAGATAAAAAGATAATCATCGATTACTGTGGGCCTAACATTGCTAAACCTATGCATCTAGGGCACTTAAGGACAACAATTCTTGGCGAAAGTCTAAAAAGGCTTCTAAAATTTAGCGGCTTCACGACCATCGGCGATATTCACTATGGCGATCACGGACCTCAAATGGGCTGTTTATTGTATGGTTTAAAAGAGCGCTCTCAAAATCTTCATCAAGTGGTTGAGAGCTTACAAGCTAATCCTAAGCTAATATTCGAAATTCAGAAGGATGTTGCTTTACGCGCAGCAAAAGATCAAAAATTAGATGCTAAAGTTCGTCAAGAAGCAATTACTCTTCAGCAAGCTCAAGGTGATTATGTTTCTTTGCGCGATAAAATATCCGCCATTACCCTTTCCGAAATTCAAAAAATGCTCGACTTTTTACATGTTAGCTTCGATCAATACAGTGGTGAAAGTCGCTACATCCCTCATATAGAAACAGTAATATCTCTGTTTAAAGCTAAAAATCTTATTGAAACGCATCAGGGCAATATCATGGTTCCTTTAGGAAACTCTTACTCTGTTTTCTTAAAAGGAAATGATGAATTTCTCGCTTACTCAAGCATAGATATGGCCGCCATTTATGAGCGCATTTATAAGCAAGAAGCAGACAAAATTATATATGTTATTGGTAATCGCCAAGAACACCATTGGAGACAAATTCTTGGCGCTTGGAACAGATATGGCATTAATACTGAGCTTATTCATAGGTCTCACGGCTATTTACTAGAACAGCCAAACAAGGCTTATAAACTTGATCCTTATTTTGGTATTACAATGGAGCAATTCTTGAACGAGGTGGAAGTATTTTCTTCTAACTTTATCCATTCTCACTTCCCCATACCAGAAGAAGATTTTACGTGTTTCAAAAACTTTATTGCTCTCCTCTTTCTTAAAATTGACAATTTTAAGCAACCTCTTGAAGAAGGCTATATTTCCTTTCTTAAAAGTCCAGATTTTTTGGCTCATCCATCTGCTATGGTATGTTTTCAATGTGCCCGAATTTTTGGTTTTGAAAAGCATTTAAATCTTAATAAGGACACACCCTTAGAAATCGAAGACCAACTCCAACAAAATCTTGCAATGCATCTTTTATACTTTCCTAAAGCTTTAGAGAAAAGTAGTGACTCTCTTGATCTCTCGCCTCTTTGTAAGCATTTATTACAAATTACCGATATTTGGAAACAGTTTAAGGATTTATCAAATTTGAGTTTAAATGGACTAAGGCTGCTTAATATAAGTAAGCGTCAGGTTGAAGAAATTTTTCATATCTTTGCTATTACATTGCCCCCAAGCATAAGGAATATTGCTAATGATCTCTCTCATTAGAGGTAAGAATATTGCGTTAATCACTCTATTAGCCGCTATTGAGCGATTTGTTTTTAATGGCCTACGTTCTATGGTTGTCCTGTTTCTTGTGAAAGAGCTTCTTTATTCAAATCAAAATGCTTTTGCAACCTATGGATCTTTAATGATGCTGTCCTATTTGACTCCCTTAGTTGGGGGTTGGATTTCTGACAAATACCTAGGGCAAGAAAATTCAATTTTTATAGGATTTTTATGTTCAGCTATTGGCTCTCTTTTATTATACTTAGACTTTACTTATTTTTTCCTAGGAGCAAGCTTTGCTCTTGTTGGGCGCGGTTTAGTCCGTCCTTCAATCTTACCCTTGTTAAGTCAAATAATTGGTAAAGACTCTCTCAACCGAGATGCACAATTCACTTTCTTTTATGCCCTTATGAATTTGGCAACCCTGTTTGGTACTGTGATGTGTGCGGTTTTAGGAGAGTGTCTTAATTGGAAAGTTTCTTTTCTTATGATGCTCATTGCAGATTGCTTGGCACTGTTTTTCTTAGGCTTCTTTGGCAAATACATAAAGCTTAGCATAGCCAAACTAGGTCAAGATCTCTTGAAATTATTATCGGTGCCTATTATTATTGCGATTGTTTATTTCTTTTTCAACTACGCTACTATCCAACCAACCTTTATTATCAGTTTCATTTTAATAAGTGGTATCCTCGTTGCATTAGCGACCCTATTTCATGCAGAAAATCAGACTAAAAATATTAAAGTTTTTGGTCTAGTGATTCTGATCACTGTTTCATTCTTTATCCTTTATGAGCAATCTGGTAACTCCCTTGTTTTATTTGCAGAAAACTATCTAGACCGCACCCTCAAGGGATTCTCTAATATTGGCATCACTACTATTCCAACAACGTTTTTCCAAGCCATTGATCCACTTTTCAATTTAATGCTAGGATTCATATTAGCTTTATTATGGCGTTACCTAAAAAAGTATAAAATCTCATACTCCATTTTTACTAAAATGAGTGCCGGTCTTGGTATGGTAAGTATTGGCTTTCTTGTTTTATGGATATCAACTCGCTTAGCAACACAAGGTTTAGTGTCTCCCTGGTTTTTAATCTTAGCATTGATGTGTTTTGTTATTGGAGAGATATGTATAATGCCTACCGCTATGTCTGCTATTACTAAGATAGCGCCTAAAAAATATGCTTCTTTCTATGTTGGGATCTGGTACTTTTCCATCGGAATAGCCCAGTATTTTTCAGGTAAGCTTGCGACACTTACCTCTCAAGGGGATACAGCAGGTATAGAGAATCTAGGATTTTACACAAACTTCTTTAACAGTTTATGCTTAATTAGCTTAGGAGCAGCAGTTACCTTCTTTTTCATTCCCCTATGGCTGCGTATCAAATTATGAAGAAACCCTTCTAAAAAAAGTAATAGGTGCCGCAGAAATTAGCTGGGCAGCCTTAAGTGTCTTTTGAGCTATCTCAGTATATGGATTGATGCATTCTAAATCGAACGTATTATCTACATCTTGATAATCCATTATCTTTCTTACACATATAACACCATTTAGTAATTGGACGATACATATCCTCTCTCTGAGCGTGAGCATGTTTTCCCCTTCTAAAGCCACACCTGCAACATAATCCCCGGGGATATAAATTGGAAAACAGGAATCATCATAAATCTTCAAAGAGAGTATATTCTCATGGAAGGCTTCAAATTTTTGAAGCTCTTCTTCAATTAAATCCTTTTCAGTAGCGATGGCCTCTGCGCCTTTTCTATTAGAAATAGTTCTAGCTTTGCGAGCAGCTTCTCCCTCGCCATTCAATAACCACTCAGGAGTTACGCTAATCCCTTCTTTTTCAAAAATTAAGGATAACTTTCTTGCACTCCTAAGGGACAATTCTTTTGCACCTAGCTCCCACTTTGCTAAAGAACTTGGACTCACGTCATATTTTCTACAGAATACAGTACGTGGCATATTTGTAAGCTGCCGTGTATACATTAAGCGCTTGGGAGCATCCATTGGAGTTTGTTTTTCCTTAATATAAGAAACATGAATAGGTCATACTTATACCTCAAATTGCCAAAAAGTGCAAATAATGAAAAAAATGAAGTTTTAGGGAAAAAAAGTTTGCACTATGAAAGAAAGCTTGTTATAAATAGTAAGTGTATTAAAATTGTGACGTTATTGGCTAAGATTTAAAAAATTTACCATTGATATCATTTGCTCGACATAAATGGAGCAGGGAAATGAATAAAAAATACTATCCTTATGGGCTATTGTTAGCCCGTCTAACTTCTGGCGTTTCAAAAAGCCGTAATTGTTTTAGTGCTTCACCAAAAGCACAATATTTTAATTTATATTACATTAAAAGATTACTCTCTACATTTTTGAAGAAAGCTTTCTCCTTTCTAAGCGAGGAAACTGTTGAGTCTTTTTGTCTTCCCTCCCCAAATAAAGACTCCAATATCCTCCTTAACCTGGTCAAGAGGTTATTAAAACCTCTTGACCTCTTTTTTATTAAAGATCAACTTTTTAAAGGAAATTTATTCTATATTTTTCAATAAATTATATAGATATCCTCGACCCACAACAGGTGGCGAATCGATAAATTCCTTATTCTCTGCATCAGGGAGCACCCGAGATGAATAAGCTACCACGCCCCTTAAAAAGAGTTACAGTTTGTGAAGAACTGGTCGAGCTAACTAAAGACCCAACTCTTGCAATTATTCTCAATCAATTTCTTTTGTATACAAGATCTGCAAAAGACTTTGACAAGATGATTGAAGAAGAAAGTCGTATTCGTGTTATAGGCCCGATTGCTGAGGAGATGTTGGATATTAATGTTTCTCCTCGTTATGGTTGGATTTATAAAAGAGTTAGTGATCTTCTCTCAGACACGATGTTGAATACATCAGATACAACCATGCGAAGATGCATCTCTACGCTTGTTAAAAATGGCTGGCTTGAAGAAAGAAAGAACCCTTTTAACAAATGGGATCAGTCAAAGCAATTCAGGTGCAATATTTCAAAACTCCAACAAGATTTAAGAGCTTTAGGATATCCTCTTGATGGGTTTTCTCTAGATAAGCAAGACGATAAGCGGAAACTTGCATTATGATCATGAATTCCTATTGCTCAAATATATCCCTCTTTGAAATAAAAACTGTGAACAACAGTATCATGGAATTTGGTGCATTCATTGCGCCAAATCGTGAGGCTTCCCCCACTCCTCACGTTAAACTCTCCCCTCAAAGAGAGTCTAGTTGCTTTAGAGTGACTAGACTCTCACTCCTCAACATTTTTGGAAAATTTCTTATCCCTTACATACAAAGTCATAAGAGACCAAGAGTTTCTTACCACAAAACTTTTCCTTTAACTTCACTCAACCATTCTTGGTTGGTTGAGCCCTTTTTTTACTTAAAAGAGAGAATCTTTTCAGGAAACCACACTATGTATTGTGCATCCACTTACCTCATATTCAAGAGGGTATCTGATGCATAACTCCCTAGAAGTAGTAAAGTTTGATTCTCCGTTCCTACAAGATGTCGAGAGTTCTCTTCAGTATCTTCATAAGGCTGCTCTCAAGCACTCTTTTTATGAACATTTGTTTAATGAGGCTTTAAAAGAAGTACATTTTGCTTTCTTCCTTAATCAGCAAGAGCGTGTCTGGCGTTCTCTTTCTGAAAATTTAATTCTTCTATCAAAGCTCAACTATCCAAGATGTATTACCCTTCTATTTACTCAAAATGCACAATTTTCTCTTACGGCAGCAGGAAGTTTAAGCATTCAATTGGATAAATTTAAGGGGAAAATATACAAGGCAACGGCTGCATGCGAAGAATATATAGCCTTCCTAAACACCTTAACTGAAAAAAGGCTATTCCTTCCCATCCTTGCCGCCATCTTGCCAAGGTTCTGGCTTACCACTCACTTGCACAAACGTTGCCTAAAACTCAATGCTCACAATCATCCTTATAAGCAATTCATCAAGCATTGCACTTCCTTGGATGCAGAACAACAAACCATAAGAATCATCCAATCGCTTGATGCACTCATTCAAACAATCTCTGAAGCAGAAAAAACAGAAATACAACAACTCTTTATGGATGCGGCCTTGCATGAATGCGAACTACTTAATGAGGCTTATAAGCAGGGGAGTAGCAGTTAAGCAATATTTATTAAGAGAATCATGAAAAGAGAACCGTAAGAAACATTAAAATAGAGGGACAAAATGTTTTGTATTATAAAAGACTATAAATTTCATGAATCTATCTGGGGAATAGTTGCTGCAGACGAACTTATAAACTTTGATCACCTTGTGCTTAAGTCTATTGAGGATTTTGATGCAAAAACGTTACTCGAAAATGATCTCCATCTTTTATTTATTGATGACGAAGAAGGCATCTGCGGAAAGGCCACCTTATCCTCAATACGCACAAGCAAGTCATGCATAGCACTAGGTATTAAGGATGTTGCTTTTCATCTCAGCGAAGATAGTGACATTCATGAGGATATAGAGAGATTTGAGCAACTCGTAGAGCAATTTTACCACCAATTATTCAAAACAGCATTTTGGATAAGCCACAAGCTCACTCTTAAATATATTGTAACCACCAGTAAACACAAGGATGACCATGAGGACTTAGCTTTCTTTGGGAAAGTTAAATTTTCGTCTGAACATGAAACACTAAAAGATGTTGTAGGGGTTATTTCAAGTAACCTTACAAATCTGGAGAAATTTTATAAAGGTGAACCTTTTACGCATGAAATAAAAGCTGAAGCCTCTTTTATTCTTTATAAGAAAGAAAAGATATAACGAAGAGTCCAGCGGCATTACAAATTTTATAATAAGTGTATAGATATGGATCAATTTCAAAGTTATAAAGCAAAAATATAGTAACTTCTTTCTATCTTACTTTTTCATAGTAAGGACCAGAAACAAAAAGGATCATAAATGACTGTAAAACCCAAACTTACATTAAAGAAACCTTTAAGTTTACAAAAGCAAACCCAGCTCTTTCAAGCGCTCAAACCGCTTCATGAACAAGCAGAAAAAGAAAAACGCAGACAAGTAAAAGAACAAGCCAAAAAAGAACGAGAAGCAAGGCAAAAGAAGAGAGAAGAAATTAAAGTAACCTTAGCATGGCTTTACGAACAATTCCCTACTTGCTTTAATCTGAAAGACTTAAAGCCCCTTAAGCTTAATATTGATCAAGATCTATTTACTTTTCTCGCACAAGCAGGCTCCCCTTCTAAAGCTAAATTGCGAGACGCCCTCACCTATTACACAAGCAACATACACTATTTAAAAGCTGTTATCAGTGGTACTCATCGATATGATTTAAAAGGTCAAGAAGTTGAAGAAATCACCCAAGAACAGAAAGATTATGCCCAACATAAATTGGAAAAAACTCTTCAAATGATGAAGGCTAAAAAACATCATAAAAATAAATCTTTTAGCCAAGAAAAAGCAGACAATTCTTAGTAAATTTAGTAAGATAAATTTTATAATTATTAATTATTTATGAGCTATAAGAAATGTCCAAAAGCAGGCTAAGTCCGCATGATCGTTTTATCCGTTCTGTCTTTACGAATCCAAAAATCGTCAGAGAGTTTTTTGAAACTCATCTTCCCCAAAAGGTTAAAGAAACTATTGATCTTAATACTATTCAACCACAAAAAGATTCCTTCATTGATGACAAACTAAGACAGCAAATATCAGATATTCTCTTTGCCACTAAATTTAATAATGAGGAAGGTTACATTTATTGCTTGCTGGAGCATGCCTCAACCCCTGACAAGATGCTTCCCTTACGGCTTTGAAATACATGTCAGCTATTATTGAGCAACATCTCAAAAAGACTGAAGGTAACAAACTCCCAATTATCTACCCTTTGGTTCTTTATACAGGGCAAAAGCCTTTTCCTTATTCAACAGATCTTTTTGATCTTTATGGTGCTAATAAGGATCTCGCACGCGAAATCATGGGAAGACCTACCCAACTGATTGACTTGGCACAGGCTTCTGATGAAGAGCTTAAGAAGTACTTTTGGTTTGGAGCCGCTGCTCTTATTGCAAAACACATTAAAGACCCTGATATTCTGCCAACTTTGAAGGTTGCGATCGATCTATTTAGAAAGATTGAAAACCTTGGTGAAAAGCAGTATATTGAAGAATATATTTACGTCACTTTGTCTTATATTGTAGAAGCAGCGGAGATTAAAGATAAAGAGGCATTTATAGAGACCATTAAACGAGGTCTCACTGAAATAGATGAGGATAAGATCATGACACTCGCTGAACAATGGAAACAAGAAGGCTTACAACTAGGTTTAGAAAAAGGCCTCCAACAAGGCTTAGAAAAAGGGCGTCTAGAAATTGCGCGTTCTATGTTACAAAAAGGCCTTGATACACAAATGGTTATGGAAATCACAGGATTATCTAAAGAGCAAGTTTCTGAGCTTATCCATTAATACTGTTGCCTAAGCTTTCTCCTTAAGAAAGTAAGAATATGTGCGGCAGGTTTACTCTTTTTGCTAAAACTGAAGATCTTAAGATTGAGTTTAACCTAAAAGATGAAGGTACCTTCTCCTCTTCTTACAATATAGCGCCTTCTCAAGTATTTTAATTATCTCCCAAGATACAGAACTCATGATAAGCACCTTCACTTAGCTCATTGGGGCCTTATTCCTTCCTGGACTAAAAATCCTAATGAAGCGCCTAGCTATAGTCATCTTGAAATTGCTCATGCAACGGCTGTTAAAAGACAAAGGAGTAAGGTAAATTCAAATTAAGTTCGCTAGGGCTCTACTCTTATCCTCTAATTCATCACTTATTTTAACAGGAGAACATTTATGAGGAATTCTTAGAGTTGAAATATTTTCTATAATTCTCTTTGTTTTCTTGTTCTGCATTTTATAATGTTATGGAAACAATAAATAACTTAATTATAAGGATAAATTATGGCCGCTTTCTTAAAAAAACTCATCTTTAGTATTTCAATATTATTTATAACAACAGCAAATGCATCACAATTTACGTCAGAAATTTTTTCTTATGATGATTATGTCAATGCCAAAGGTCTCCATGTCACTTTAAATGAGGATAACTGGTATGCAGAAGATATTAAACCTGATCATCTTCAGTTGCATATAAATCTTTTTGGCAATTCTACTGTCATGGCTGGATTTGCAGATGGACAAATAAGGTCTGCTGAAAGTGTCATTGCAAGAGTTAAAAACTCTATTGAAGAAAGATTTGGAAAAGGTAGTCCTCATGGCCTTTTAACTGTTCTTGATGAAGAAAAACAGCCTTTTATGCATGTGGTTGCTGGAGGTGGAGATCGACCAGGGACTTCCGAGTTAGCCTATGCAATGTTACCTGAATACTGGGGAAAAAAGTATGGAGAGAAAGTCGTTACTAAGATCGTTCAAGAATGGGCCCCTGCAGTGTATAAAATAGGTCGAGGCATAGGTCTAGAATCTAATGCTCATGCTAATATCATTAAAGCTTTTCAATGCTTTGATAGTAAACCTCTCGAGCAAATTGATGCTACAGCGAGCCCTTCTAATATTGCCTCTTGGAAAATCCTTGTAAAAACAGGTTTTGAAGCTGCCAAGTGTAATTTAGAATCAACTGAAATAATTATTGATTATGATCATAAAGAATTTGAGTCATTAACAACAATGGAAGCAGAATTGTTAAAGCTTTTCGATATAGCAAAAAGCAATACTGACCAACCATTAGTTCCAGGAAAGCGTTACTACATGATTGATCCTGAGGGCCAGCTAAGAACAATCAGTAAGCATACTAAATGGGAACGTATGAAATATCATTTTGAGAAGAAGAATTTATGTCAGTTTTAACCTCAGTCTTATCTTTAAAAAACTGATTCTTCTATCTATTTAGTGACAATTCTAAAGAATTATAAAGGGGACATCTGTACTTAACGTTGACACCATATCTATGCCAAAGCCGATTATCATGCATTAATTTTGCCCAATTATTGTCCACGGCTGTAGCAAAGGAGATGTCTTTCTTATTAAGAGATTTAGATTAGCGTGCATCAATTTCATCAGGTAAGTTCTCAATTAGCGCAAGATCATTACAAATCGTTGTCGTTCTGGCTGCTTTACACCGTTCTTCTTCATCCTTATGCCAAGAGGCTTGAGCAACCTGGCTCAATAATAAACATGCGAGAAGGAGTTTCATGATTACACTACCTATTTATAAAATATTGAAGCATTTATAGTTGAACTCTTTATTAAAACCACTCTTAATACGAAAATAATAGAAGCTGGACTAAGATTAATATAAAGAAAGAAAGGATTCAGACAACTTTAAAAAAAAGATTAAATTAACCTTAACGACATTTTAGAGGCTATTTTTAGTTAGCTCACAAAGAGAAGGCTTATTTCTCCTCGGTTAATAATTGATATGTATTATAAAGATAATAAAAAAGCTGAAGGCTGAGGATAAGCATTGGAATCAATCTTCTCCACTGCAATTAACTAATTTTCAATAATGTACTAAAATTACCAATTTAAAACCTTGCTTAGTGGTGACAATTTGGTGACAATTATTTTTCTAGAAAAAAGAAATAGACTTTAAGCCGTTGATTTCATTGGCGCGCCCGAGAAGATTCGAACTCCTAACCTTCTGATCCGTAGTCAGAAGGTTTTTATATCTACCTACCTATATTAATATAATTATTATATTGTTTTTATTAATTTTTTAATTTTTATTCTTCTTTCTGAATTTATAAAAATTGCTCTCAATCTAATCTTATTGCTCCCCATATGCTCCCCTTTTTTTCTTTCCTTCCTCCCTAAGCAATGTTATGTTGGATACCTGTAAGAAATGAGTAAATGATGCAATCAATTAATAAGATAAAACTCACAAAGAGAGCTGTTGAAGCGGCGACAGCCCATTCTACTAAACGTCTTTTTGTGTGGGATACTGAAATTACGGGCTTTAATTTACGAATTTATCCTACAGGACGTAAGACTTATTTTTTTCAATATCGTAATGAATTCCATAAGACTCATAAAATTAAAATAGGAGTTCATGGCAATATAACAGCTGAAGAAGCACGCGAAAAAGCTAAACACCTTTCATTAAAAATCAGTTTAGGTGAAGACCCAGCCACCAATATTAAAGAGAAAAAAATAGCATTTACCGTAACTGACCTTACCAAAGAATATTTAGAATTACATGCAAAAGTAAACAAACGCACTAAAAGTGTTAGTGATGATATTCATATGATTTCCTCTATCATATTACCCAAGTTTGGAAAACAAGGTATCAAATCAATCACCTCGTATGAACTTCAAAAATTACACCGTGATTTAAAAAATAAACCGTACCTCGCCAATCGAGTACGATCTTTATTAAGTAAAATGTTTAGCCTTGCTAAAGAATGGGGTTGGCGCGAAGATAATCCAGCTCAAGACATTGAGAAATATCAAGAAGAAAAACGCGACAGATGGCTTAATGATACAGAATTGCAACGACTATGGTCTATATTAAACAAATATAATCATCACCTCACGACTTACGTCTTCAAATTTTTACTTCTTACTGGCGCCAGAAAAGGAGAAGTTCTTCAAGCTACGTGGGACCAGTTTGATCTTGAAAAAGGCATTTGGACAAAACCATCACACATAACAAAGCAAAAAAAGAAAGAATATTTGCCCCTTTCAGAAAAAACCATTGATGTTCTTCACGATATTAAGAAATTTAAGAAAGAAAATTCACCATATCTTTTTCCAAGCAAAATTGAAGGACAACCCTTACAAGAAATTAAAACTTTTTGGAAAAAAGTCATAAAAGAAGCTGAATTTGAAAATGTTCGCATTCATGATTTACGACATACCCATGCTTCACATTTGGTATCTAGCGGTTTGAGCCTGCATATTGTAGGCAAACTCTTAGGTCATACCCAAGCTTCAACTACACAGAGATATGCTCACTTGGCTGATGAGTCTTTAAGACAAGCGACAGAGTTTTTTGGAGGTAAGATTAAAAAGTTAACTTCAAACCAAGACAACCTATAATTACAACCGTAATTATGGATAAACAATTATACCTTGGCCCTTGATTAGCAGCTTCCAACAATAGTTATAATGTTATCTAGGGCACTTCTGGTCAAATTGAATTACATTTATTGGATCACTACTCCAAGGAATAAGTTAACGAATAAATTTCAAAAGTCTATCATAACGCAAATGTGTAAACCACTTCCAGACTTCCCACCACTGAGCTTCAGTAGAAAAATAAATTAGCTCAGCACGGCCAATTAGATTTTCTTGCGCAACGCATCCTAACCGGTTTATGTTACGACTGTCATCAGAGCCATCTCGATTATCGCCCATCACGAAGTAATGATTCTCAGGAACAATAAATACATCAGTATTATCAAACCGCCCTGCACCAAACGGCTTTTCTTTGATAATGAGATGCTTAACACCATTAGGAAGCGTTTCTATGTACTGAGGAATTTTCACTCCTTCCGCATCATAAACGCGCTCTTCAATATTTGCAGGAAAATAATTAATATATAAATGGTCTGAAAATTCTTCTTGTACTTTTTCCAGGGGACACTCTTTATCATTGATATAAAGGATGCCATCGCGCATTTGAATACGATCACCAGGAAGCCCTATCAACCTTTTGATAAAATCCGTTTTAGTGTCAAAGTGAGGCCTAAAAACCACAACATCTCCCCTTTTAGGCTCTTGGGCCAAAATACGTCCTTTAAAGAGTGGGGGACTAAAAGGAAGAGAATAATGACTGTAACCATAAGCAAACTTCGAAACAAAGAGAAAGTCTCCAACGAGTAAGTTAGGTTTCATTGATCCGGAAGGTATATGAAAATTCTGATATGCAACAGTTTGAATAGCACCAATAACTAAAATTGCTGACATAAGAGATTTAAAAAATTCGATAAAGCTTTCTTTTGCTATTGAAAGTTGTTCTTTCCGCTTAAACGCCACAATAAAATATCCTCCACTCTTTAAATTTATAAACTTTTACTAGCATACAAGAAAAATGCTAATAGACAAGACATCTACATTACTTAACATACTCCAATATGAAATTGTAAACACAAGAGCTATCGTCTCAACATTTTTTCAAGTGACTGCTTATCAAGAAAATACAGTATCTTTTATCTCAAGAAGGAAAGAATTTCAAAAGAATGAAAACCATTTATAATATTTTGCGTTATTGCAATAAATAATCTTATATAGCTATAGTTCAACTGATGTTAACTTTGAGAATTTAAATGATAAAATATTTTAGCCAACTTAATCTCACCCATGATCTGTCTCGAAATATATATATCTTTCTTATACTTCTTATACAATTCTTCAATAACTGTGCATTAGCTTGTGAATCCAAGTTTGCAGCAGATGAACTAGATAGTCTTTCTCGAGTCTTAAAATTAAATGAGACCCCCTTAGCAGAAGACTTAGAACATGAATTGAAAAAAGAAGGCTTCCATTGCCAAAAACTTCAAAATTCATGTAGTGGAAATGATGTTTTTAAATTAGAGAAGAAATATCCTTATATTCTTAAAGTATTAAGAACCTTAGAAAAATCTAGCGCCAATGAAGTTATGATGACAGAAAATGCTGGGATAAAGGGGCTCGGCCCTTGTGTTTTTTTGTCAGGAAAAACTAGCAACACCTACTTTATGGTTATGGAGTTTTTAGAGAGCCGCCCTTTATCAACGCTCTTAACTTGGTTAAAGATCGATTGGGAAATCATGACATCAATTTTTGCAACCACTAAAAAGTTGCATAATTCAAATTTAACCTTTCCACCCGCTACAACACTCATAGATTATGGAAGAGAGCATTTCACCTTAATTGAGACTTGTAAAATCCCAACGTCAAGAGAATACCAAGATTTTTTGAAATATTTTGATTATCTAGCTAGCCTATTAAATAATGCGGAAAGTGTAAAACCATGCCACTTTGATTTGCATGAGGAAAATATATTTATAAATAACAAAAGATTAGCAACATTCATTGATTGGGATTGTGCTGGTATGGGTGACATCTACTTGGAATTAGCTGCATTATCCTTAAAATTCCGCTTGACCAACATACAAGATAGCAAAATGCTTGATGAATATTTTGGTTCTTCATTCTCTCAAACCAATAAATCATACTTTTTTGTTGCCAAAAGCCTTTGTTTTGGCCTACTCGCCGTTAGAGAATTTATTAGACCTTATTTTAGTATATTTCCCCCATACTCAAAAGTGAAGGAAGTACAAGAAGACGAAGTGATTATAATGGAAAGTTTATCTCAAACGAAACATCTCAGATATGATGACCTCATTAACCTTTTACGTGAAGGAGGCTCTTCTAATATTACAAATGATCTAGAAATTGGTATTTTACTAATGCAAGAGTGTTTAAATAGATTAAATAGTGATAGTTTTTTAGAGGCTAAAAAAATAGTCGCTATTTGAATAAAATATGGATGCATAAATATAAATGCATATTAGCATAAATTGATTAGAACCCGATAAAATCGGTTGAAAGCCTTAGGAGCTTCTTTATTTTTATGATGAAAGCATAAGTAACACCTCTTAACCATATTTTAAATTTTGAGGAAAGCATTTATTATTTTGGAAATCTTGTAAAGTTGAGTACTATAAATTGTTAATTACAAGAAAAATAAAAAATATAGCGCGTAAGAGATATTTTTTATAATTTGAAAATATTTTATCAAATGATTTATTATACAACCATATGAATACATTAAAAAAAACAATTTTAGAGAGTCTTCACCATCATGCGAAACATACACCTCGAAGAGAAGCATATGTTTTTTATAACCATGATAACATAATACAAACCATTACATATAAAGAGCTTTATGAAAGAACTTCAATATTAGCAAACAAGCTTAAAAATAATAATTGCGCAAATGAAAGAGTTTTAATCTTATTGCCTCAGGGTATAGACTATATTATTTCTTTCCTAGCCTGCCTCGCCGCAAATGCAGTTGCTGTCCCCGTATATTTACCAACTAATAACAAACGAGCAACACGAGTACAAGCTATCCAAAACTCATGCGCAGCCAAATTTATTATTACTCAGAAATCTCTCAATAATTTTGATACTAGTTTGTTAACAACGCGTGGTGAAGTTTTGATATTTATTGAGGATGTTAGTTTTTTGAATTTCATTGATACCGAAGCCAATCTTCTAACCTTAGACAGACAAAATAAAATAGCCTTCTTACAATATACCTCAGGTTCGACAGGAGAACCAAAAGGGGTTATTATTTCACACGAAAATATTATGACAAACCTTGTGCTTATTAAGGATGTTATTCAGGATGAAATACCTTTGGATGAACATGTTATGGTTAGCTGGTTACCTTCTTACCATGATATGGGGCTTATATTCGGTACATTATTTCCTTTATTTTGTGGATTTAAATGCTGCTTCATGTCACCCCAATCATTCATGCAAGAACCCTTTAAATGGCTAAAAATAATAACGGAGCAAAAAGCTACTATAACAGGAGCACCAAATTTTTCTTTTGATTTATGCTCAAAAGTTATCACTGACTCGCAAATAAAAGAATTAGATTTAAGTTCTCTCAAAGTTGTCTTTAACGGTGCAGAACCTATAAGTAATAAAGTTATGGAGAACTTTATCCAAAATTTTGCTACAGCAGGATTTAACCCTTTCTCTTTATATCCTGCCTATGGCCTTGCAGAATCAACACTTTTTGTTGCATCTAAAAAGAAAATTAGTCTACATAAAACAGATGAACATCCACAGGGGCTTATAAATTGTGGCCAAGCTGCTAAAGATCATGAATTAATTATCGTAAATCCTACCACTAGAGCAATATGCCAACCTTATGAAGAAGGAGAGATCTGGCTATATGGATCAAGCATCGCCGCAGGCTATTGGGGAAAACCCGAGATCACAAAAGAGACTTTCTTTGCTACTCTAGTAGAAAATAATAAGCAATACTTAAAAACAGGAGATCTCGGCTTTTTAGACGCTGATAATAATCTTTATGTTAGCGGTCGGTTGAAAGACTTAATTATCTTAAATGGCCAAAACATATACCCCCAAGATATTGAAGAAACAACCTCAAATAGCCATACTGCCTTATTGAGCAATAGTTGCGCTGTTTTCTCTATAGAAAATGATGGGCATGAAGCGAACATAATTGTTGTCCAAGAAGTCCATCGCCATTTTCGAGATTTTAATAAGCTTTATAATTTAATTAGAAAGCAACTCTATGAAAATCATGAAATAGTGCCTTATAAAATTGTTTTACTTCGTGAGAGAAGCCTCCCAAAAACTTCTAGCGGGAAGGTACAAAGACAATTATGTAAAAAACTTTATTTAGAGCATAAGCTTTCTATTGTGGCGCAAGAAGACGGCTTTAGCAGTGATATGCTTATACCTGAACCTCAGATATCTTCTAATGTTTTTACCTGTACTTTAGAAACTAGAAAAAAATTGTTGAGCAGCTACCTTCTTCAGTTAGCTTCACATATTTTGGGTATCTCTCTTAATCAACAAGATTTGGAAAAGAGTCTCACTAGTCTAGGATTCAATTCTGTAAAGTTGACTTTATTCTTAGCAAGAATCCATCGTGATTTATTGCAAACAATTCCATCTTCTATTGTATTCTCTTCTAATAATTCAATAGCTCAAACACTTAACTATCTTATTGAAAACTGGGTAGAACAAGAGCTTAATTTAGCAAACCAGCCTCAAGGTTCTAATTCTATACCAGCCAATTTTTCACAGCAACGTTTGTGGTTTTTAGATTCTTTTCTCTCAGAAAAAAGAGTATACAACTTACCTTTCAGCATTGATTTATTTGGTGATTTAAACTCTGAAGCTTTAATTTCTTCTATAAAAGCTCTTGTTATCAAGCATGACGCTTTACGGACTTTTTTTAAAGAGATCGAAGGATTACTTATACAAGATTTTAGCTCAATTGAACCAATTGATATTTTCTATGATGATATTTCAAGTTATAATGGTAGCTCTAAAAGTAAAATTCTTGAGCGCTTAATTAATGAAACTATTTTTCATACGTTTGATTTAACTAAGCCATTTCTTTTTAAAGCAGGCCTTATTAAAATAGATGAAAATCATCATATTTTAGTTCTAAATTTTCATCATATTATTCTTGATGGGCAATCAATAACTTTATTTCTGGATGAGCTCTCTGAAACATATAATAAGCTGAGAAAAGTTCCTTCCCTCTCTTTTCCAGAAGCATCATTTACTTATAAAGCCTATTCGTCTTGGTTTAGGCAATTTCTCAAACCAAGCACCATGGAACGGCAAATTAGCTTTTGGCAAGAGCATCTCTCTCAGGCTGCAGATCTGACTACTTTATCGCCTGATTTTGAGCGACCAGAAACCTTATCGTATAGTGGTAAAACTATTACTCATGCTATTCCTCAGCAACTAACCAATCAACTAAGAAAGCTCTCAGAAAAATATCATACAAGTTTATTCACTGTTTTACTCTCAGCATTCTATGTATTGGTTTATCGTTATACACATCAGAATGATTTAATCATAGGAACGCCAGTTTCAGGTAGAGTATATGCTGGCACTGACAAATTAATTGGCTTGCTCATGAATACGCTGCCTCTGCGCCTAGTCTTACGCGAAGAAATGAGCTTCTTAGAAGTATTAGAAGCATTAAAAGAAACTCTATCATCAGCTCAGGACAACCAAGATGTTCCTTTCGATATGCTTGTGAAGAGAATTAATATCCCCCGTGTATTAAATCGCAACCCCTTATACCAGCTTTTATTTACTGCAAGAGAAGATTGGAATAAATTCTTACATCTTGATGGTATAAAGACAAAAATAACTGAGGAAGGAAGAAGTTATTCTAAGTTTGATTTAACCATCTTTATACAAGAACAAGAATCTCAGCTAGAAATTCAAGCAGAATATGCAGAAGATTTATTCAAGGAATATACTATTTCTAATCTTCTGCAGAGTTACATAACTCTTCTTTACAGTATTGTTGATAATGTTGGTAGTAAGATAAGTATATTACCTATACTCTCACAGGAAGAGAAAAATAATATTCTTCAGAAGTTTAATCATGAGTATTTATCTTTTAATCTTCCGGAAGAAAATATAATTAAGATATTTGAAGACCAAGTTTCTAAATATCCTCACAGGAATTGTCTTCGTTTTAATGGTCGTACCTTAACATATAGCCAGCTAAACGAGCGATCAAATCAGCTCGCACATTACCTTATTACGAAAAGAGCAAATAAAGGCAAACTTATTGCTATAAGCTTAGAAAGTTCTATTGAATTGATTATTGCTATGATAGCGGTTATGAAAACAGGAGCAGCCTACGTTCCTATAGATCCTTCTTATCCTCTGGATAGGATAGATTCTATACTCAAAGACGCTAATGTAGAATTATTATTAACAAATAATTCTTTTAAAGATCGATATGAATCATATGAAAATATCATTATAACCCTAGATGGCAATAACGAAGAAATAGAAAAACAGCCATTGGAAAATCTAGAATTATCATTTTCCCTAGATAACACCGCCTATATTATTTATACTTCTGGGTCAACTGGCCTTCCTAAAGGCTCCCTTATTAGCCATAAAAATGTGATTTCTTTATTCCGTGCATGTGAGCATTTATTCAACTTTAATAAGGAAGATACTTTTTGCCTTTTCCACTCGTTTACTTTCGACCTATCTGTATGGGAAATATGGGGAGCTTTGCTTTATGGCCGGGAACTAGTTATTGTACCTACCGAGATCAAAAAAGATACTCAAGCATTTCTAAGCTTTCTTGAAAAAGAGGAAGTTTCCATCTTAACACAAACCCCCTCATCATTTGATTCTCTCATACTTGCAAATCAATCTAATTTCCGTAAAAACCTCAAATTGCGGCATATTATTCTTGCCGGAGAAAAGTTGGAAGTTTCTAAGCTTGAGTGGTGGTGGAATGCTTATCATGATAAAAACCAACAACTGACAAATATGTACGGCATTTCCGAAACTACTATTTACTCAACCTATTTAAAACTTACTAAAAACCACATAGACTCAAGATCTCCTTATTCTCCAGTTGGTGCTCCATTAGATAATACTAAAATTTATATTCTTGATGACAACCTCACCCCAGTACCTGAAGGAGTTATAGGAGAGATGTATGTAGGAGGAGATGGGGTTAGTGATGGTTATTTAAACAGACCTGAATTGACAGAACAAAGGTTTATTACTGACCCATTTTCCTCAGAAACTGGTACAGATTGCAATAAGAGCAGTAAAATGTATAGATCAGGGGATCTTGCAAGATACTGCAGTACTGGTACAATTGAATACTTAGGACGCCGCGACCATCAAATAAAAATAAGGGGGTTTCGAGTTGAGCTAGGTGAAATCGAGAGTCTGCTTAATCTCAACATGTTAATAGAAAAAGCTGCAGTCATTTGCAATACTAATGCCGCAGGTGAGTGTAGTTTAATTGCCTACATAAAGATACGTGATGAAGCCAAAGGTGAAAAATCAAATAGAGAACTATTTGTAAACATAAAGAATTATCTTATACAAAAAGTCCCCGAATACATGGTCCCAACAAAATTCATACAAGTTGATAACTTCCCTCTTACAGTTAATGGTAAGATTGATCGAAAGAAGCTACCGACTATACAACAGCAAGAATTAATAGATGCAGTTGCAAGCGAGGAACCTAAAAATAAGGTTGAAGAAGAAATATGCAAGATTTGGTCTGAGATTCTTAATGTAAAACAAGTAGGAACTACAGATAATTTCTTCAAACTTGGAGGACACTCCTTACTACTTAATAAAGTAACTCTACGTATTAAAGCACATTATGGAGTTTCACTCTCAATTAGTGAATGCTTCTCTAATCCAACAATCAAGCATTTAGCAAAAATGGTTAGTGACAAGCAGAGTGATGTTCGAGCTATTGTTAAATGTGAGCCTCCTTCGGTTTAGTAAACAAAGTTTTCCAAAGAGAAATATATTTCAAAGTTAAATGAAATTTTTTGAGACACTTAAAAAATATAATA
Source organism: Candidatus Paracaedimonas acanthamoebae (assembly GCA_000743035.1). Classification (GTDB taxonomy): domain Bacteria; phylum Pseudomonadota; class Alphaproteobacteria; order Caedimonadales; family Caedimonadaceae; genus Paracaedimonas; species Paracaedimonas acanthamoebae. The sequence continues at coordinate 484,639 of CP008936.1, read as the reverse complement.
TGTTGTGTGCCAATTGTCAGACATAATCAGCAAACTGGATATTAATCTTTATGACGAAAGGAAAATCTCTTGCTGGTTAAGAAACCCCTTGGTGAGCTCTACAGGAATTGAACCACTTCCTCATCATTAAATTTGGTCTTAAAGTAATAAACTAATCCTCTTGTTTTTATTTATCTTTTTACAGAATCAGATGGATTAAACTGAAATAGATTAATTTTTATAAGAGTTATTTTAACCCTCTGTAATTCTCCCCTAAAATAGCTCCATTAAGTTGTGTAGTTTCTCCGAGAAGGTATGGTTAAAGAAAAGGAGGAACGGAATGAAGAAAGAACGCTTTAGTGAATATCAGATTATAGGGATTTTGAGATCTGTTGAATCAGGTCGATTAGTAAAAGATGTTTGTCGGGAACATGGGATTGCTGAATCCACGTATTTTAAATGGCGCTCAAAATATGGAGGGATGGAGGCCCTGGATATGAAGCGTCTCAAATTCTTGGAAGAAGAAAACAACCGTTTGAAACGAATGTTTGCTGATCTTTCACTTGAGGCAAGAGCTTTGAAGGATTTGATTGAAAAAAAGCTCTAAAGCCGGCTGAGAAGAGAGAGATGGTTGATTATCTGGTGTCAACACATGGACTTAGTTATCGACGGAGTTGCTATGCTCTTAAGTTGAGTCGTTCAGTTTATCGTTATCAGCCGGCAGATAAAAAAGATGAGGATGTTATGAGCACTTTATTAGAGCTGACAGAAAGGTATCCTCGTTATGGTTTTAAGAAATTATTTATAAAGATTCGGCAAATGGGCCATAGATGGAATCATAAGAGGGTTTATCGAGTGTATTGTATGTTAACCCGAACTGTGGATAAGGAATAATAGTTAAAGTATTGGGGGTATTGAGGTAAACTCGATTTGAAAAAATAGGGAGCTACCTCAATGGTGATAAATTACGATAAATTGTTTTATTGTGTCGATAACTTTTGTAAAGGCTTTGAGCCTTGGTATAAGAAGCAATTACTATCTGACCATTCGATAAGGCGCCGCAGAGAAGGGCATTTAACATTATCTGAAGTTCTCACAATTCTAATTGCTTATCATCAATCTGGAATGGCCTGTTTTAAATACTTTTATCTGGACTTATGTCGTTATCATCGCCATTTATTCCCTAGGCTTGTCCATTATGATCGTTTTATAGATCTTATCAAGAATGATCTTGCTACAATAAAGCGGACACAAGGAACCGAGATGGGTTAATGTTATTGAAAGGAGAGAACATGACCCAGAAATACGATAAAGAATTTAAAATTAATGCGGTTAAAGTTTATTTGAGTAATGACAAGAGCATTGAGAAGATCGCTTTAGATTTAGGGATTTCGCGTGCCAGTTTAGGGCACTGGATTAAACAATACCGGCGTGAGGGAGAGAGAAGTTTTCCTGGCAGTGGCCATGTTGTTGAGGAAGAATTAAGAGCGCTTAAGCGGGAGCTTTATCTTGTTCGCCAGGAGCGAGATATCTTAAAAAACCACCTAAATGGCACCCCTTTCCCTAATAAATAGAAACTCGCGCTCGTTAACTGCTAAAGTTGAGCTATCAAAGAGAGCGGCCGTCTGCTTATTGGTGGATTACCCCGTTAAAAAACATGGTCCAGGGAGTACAACGAACCCGGCATTGGAGGTACAAACCCCGTTTAGGAAAGTGATTTATTCGTTACCCTGCTCTTTGATTCTATAGATAAACAAGGAGAAGAGGTAAGTGATGACTCAATCTAACAGACAATCCAGTATGCCAATTATTCATCAAAATGCTGCTGGGATTGATATTGGTGCTAAGTTTCACGTTGTTGCTGTAGGGAGTGATAAAGCAAAAGAACCAGTTCGTACGTTTCAAAGTTTTACCACAGATTTACATGCTATGGCAAAATGGCTTAAAAGCTGTGAGGTCACCAGCATTGCTATGGAATCCACAGGTATTTATTGGATTCCTGCTTTTGAGATCTTAGAGAATTATGGTTTTGAGGTATTTTTAGTTAATCCACGAGAAGCTAAAAATGTTCCTGGACGTAAAACAGACGTCAATGATGCGCAATGGATTCAACGGTTACATCAATTTGGTTTGTTACGTGCTAGCTTCAGACCAGAAAAACAAATTACTGTGCTACGTGCTTATATTAGACAACGTGAACGTATGCTTGAATTCAGAGCCTCTCATATCCAGCATATGCAAAAAGCTTTAATGCAAATGAACTTACAGTTGCATCATGTCGTATCGGATATAACGGGAGCCACAGGCATGAAGATCATTCGTGCGATTATGAATGGTGAACGTTGCCCTGCTGTATTAGCAGAACATAGAGACATACGTTGTAAGGAATCCATTAAAACTATTGAGGAATCCTTAAAGGGTAATTATCAAGAAGAGCATTTGTTTTCTTTAACTCAAGCTGTTGAATTATTCGATTATTACACACAAAAAATTAATGAGTGTGATCGTCGAATAGAAGAGACATTAAGCTTGCTTGGAAAAGATAATAAGTTGCCTGATCAACCTCTACCCAAAGCCAGGCATCGCACTAAACAACCTAATAGCTTAAGCTTTGATGTAAGAGCATCCCTTTACCAAGCATTAGGAATGGACTTAACACAAATACACGGTGTTGGACCTTCATTAGCCTTAAAATTAATATCAGAATGTGGCACTGATATGTCTCGCTGGCCGAGCAGCAAGCACTTTACTTCTTGGCTATGTCTTTCTCCAGGGAATAAGGTATCAGGAGGGAAAGTATTATCATCACGAACACGGCGTTCCTCAAGTCGTGCGGCAGCAGCATTAAGATTGGCTGCTGTAACAATTGGAAAGACAAATACGGCTCTTGGTGCGTTTTATAGACGACTCTCGGCTCGCATTGGTAAATCAAAGGCAATTACTGCAACAGCTAGAAAAATGGCAGTATTATTTTTTAATGCTCTGCGTTATGGAATGCAATATGTTGATCCAGGTGCCAATTACTATGAGGCACGATATCAAAAGCGGGTTCTTGATAACTTATCAAAGCGAGCTGCTGCTTTAGGTTATATATTGCAAGAGAATAAAATGCAGGACTTGGTACAGGGAGTTTCTTAGGAAAGCAGTTGCCATCTTCTCCGAACCCCGAGGCAAAGGTACGAATTCATGAAGCATCATACCACTTTATTTTCCTTGGATCAGATGGCGCAAGTCTTAGGGGTTTCTCGCAGTGGGTATTACGATTTTATTAAAAGGAGTCCCAGCAAGAGAGAACTGGAGAACACTGAGACTGTTAAAAGAATGAGGACTATTTTTGAGGAGAGCCGAGAAACTTATGGCAGTCCTCGGATCCATGCAGAACTTTGTGCTCAGGGAACTTTTTGTTCTCGAGTTAAAGTCGCTCGATTGATGCAGAAGAATGATATCCAAGCCAAGATGTATAGGAAGTTTGTTAAAACAACAAAACGTTCAGAAAATATCACTCGTCCAACCCAGGATCTCGTTCAGCAGAATTTTTATTCTCCTCTTCCTAATAGAATTTGGGCCGCAGATATTACTTTTATTGCCATCAATAGAACCTGGGCTTATCTGGCTATTATTCTTGATCTATTCTCTCGAAAAGTGGTGGGAATGGCTTTGAGTGATCACATGAGAAGTTCTTTAATTTTAGCAGCACTTAATCAAGCTCTCTTATTAAGGAGACCTCCTTCAGGGCTTATTCATCATTCTGATATGGGGAGCCAATATACAAGCAATAACCTTTATGAAATAGCTCAAACTCATGGAATAAAACTGAGTCATGGAAAAACAGGATGTGCTTATGACAATGCTGCAATGGAGAGCTTCTTTCATACGCTTAAAACAGAGCATGTCTATTTTAAGAACTATAAAACTTTAGAAGAAGCAAAAACCGATATCTTTGAATACATATTCACATTTTATAACTCTAAAAGGAGGCACTCGACACTCAACTATCAAAGTCCAAATCAGTGGGAATACAATCATTACAAAAATCAAACCATCTCAGTTCACAATGTCTAAATTTTTGTAGCAAGATCAAAAAAATATGACGCCTAATGAATATAGTTTATTCATAAAAAACACGGAAAACTACACGACCCCCTGGTACTAAATTTGGGAGCTTTACACCTCATTCGGGCTTTAATAGTTGAGTAGTGAAAACTACTTTTTAGAACTATAAAATGTGAAGATATATAAAAATATGCATGATTAAATTTATTATACGTCATGTAAAATATATTCACTTAATAATCTTTTAACTTCAACTTTAACCCATGGCAAAAAACTAGAGTATGGATCTGACTTAGATGTAAAGCCAGCTAATCGCTTGAAAATCTCAATATGATCTTTTACATCAAAGTAGAAAAAGTAACGCGCGTCCTTTACAATAGCAGCTCCTGATAATCTTTTTTTTATTTCAGATTCTTGATTTTCTAATTTAGGTGAGATGAATGTAACATTTATATTTGATATGCTACATTCGCAAAAAAATTTTTCTTCAGTAGCTTTCGCATTCACGATGCAATCAATTTCCATAGTTTTCTTACTGCGAGATTTTAATGCAACATTAACAGCATATGTATCTTTCGCGAGTCTTTTATAAAATAATACATCTAAACGTTGTTCATCAATTTCATCAGCAGCATATAATTTTAATGGCTTCTCTAAAACTGCTTGCAGCTTCGCAAGGAAAAAATTTTTTAAGAAGGTTCGATGATAATCAATCCTAATGGCCATTTCACTGACGATTTGCTTTAGAAGAAATTTAATATCTTTCTCTGTGTCAAAGTTTGTTGAATTTTTTCCAAATTTATCTGCAAGTATTCCTTCATGTAATATCATAAAAATGAAATAATTTAATACTTCATCATTTTTTGCATTTCTTAAATATAATTTTCTTAAAGAACGGCGCAATCTTGTCCATCTATATGGGTATTTATTTACTAATTTATCAAATACAGGCCAATGCAAAATATCATGAGAATAGAAAAGTCCTGGGGCAGTTATAGTACCCCCATGAACAAAAGTAGGATCCGAAGGAATTACGGCCAAGCCATAAGGATAATCTCCTATCAATAAGGCTTCTAAAAAGATATTGAAAGGAAGCTCTCCCTCTTTCAGAAAAATTGGCGCGATAAGAGACATAGGAGGATCAGGAAAACGAAATACTCGTGGAGAAAATGTGCTGTGATAAAAATCCAGATTGCTCCAGTTTCCACTCGTAATTAAATCCTTAAGTTCTGGCTCCACTAAATTATTTTGTAAGATTGCCTTTTTATCCATTAAAATAGAAAGACGAAATGTTGAAAAAATAAATCCTTCCAGAGTCATTTTTAAACTTGATAAGAAACAGATATCTTCTTTTAAGAAATGTCTCCATAAAAACTTTTGTTCATCAGTTTTTAAAGCAGAATATACAAAATTATAAAATTCTCTTAATCTATTAAAATACAATTTAGTAACAGAGTGCGGTAAAGCTGACAAAGGAATACGTTGCGGAGGTATATTATCATTCCTTGTAAGGTTGTGGGACATCAAAAATTGAAATATAGTTTTCCAATCATTAAGTTGGCTATCAATGGAACTGTAATTTCTGCGTAAAGAAGAGCTTTGCGTATTCACCCTGAAAGAATTACGTGTCACCATTTTATTTCCATTAATTAAAAAAGATTCATTACGCTAAGATCAAAACTTAAATTTTGCACTAATTATAATTTTAAACATGCCCATGGATTATTACCCTTTTATAGCAGTGCGTCAATAATTATATATTCTCTGTAATATCTTTAAAAAATTAAAAACATATTTCGTTATCAAAAAGATATTCAAGACACTTTTTTATAGATTCCGCTGTAGATTTTATATGCTGGGGTTCAAATAGGTCTGTATGCCTACCAGGAGTATCTACGGTGATAATTTTTTCTATAAAATTTTTCCAACCATGTTGGTTGGAATGATTTTCTAATGGTTCATCCTTTGTTCTTATTAAGAAAACATCATTTTTCATATAAAGTTTTTTAGGTTTATAATTTTTTACTAACCTAGATGATTCATATTGATTTTTTAATACTAGCTCTTTCAACTTTTCGTCAACAGCACCGACGACGAATTCATCCTCTTGTTGCTCCGAATCAGAGATAGAGTTTGAGCTATCAATTAATATCAGTGATTTTACTTCTTGGTTTTCCAAAGATAACTGCTGAGCTATCTCATATGCTATTGTGCCACCGGAAGACCATCCACCAATGCAATAAGGCCCTTCTTTTTGTATAGTTTTAATAAGATTTATATAATGCAAGGCTATTTCTTCAATTTTTCTAAATTCAAAAATTGGATTTTCAAAATTGGGATTATTTATACCATAAATAGTATAATCTTTTATATATTGTGTCAGACCTAAATAAGCGTATGAAGATCCCCCGGCAGGGTGTATCAAAAATAAAGGGGGGCGCTTACTTCCTTCTTGAATACAGATCACTGGCGATTCCGATATGTTAACGAAATCCGACTCAGCTAATTTCGATAATAAACTAATAGTGGGATTTTTAAAAATATCTAACATATTTATTTTTTTGTTTAATAAGTTATTTATTCGCGGGAGGAGCCTTAAAGCTAACAAGGAGTGCCCCCCTATCTTAAAGAAATTATCGAGAATACTAATTTTCGGCAGCTTTAATATTTCTGACCAAATTTTAGCAAGCTCTAATTCCAAAGGTGTTCGAGGAGCAATGTAGCCATCTACTACTTGTCTGAGAGAACGATCAGGGGCAGGAAGAGATTTATGGTCGATCTTACCAGTAGAGTTGAGAGGGATTTTATCAAGATAGATAAAAAAAGCGGGGACCATATAATCAGGTAGAGAGCGAGCAAGATGATCTCTAAGACTTTCTGTTAGGACTGCACTTATTTCTCCAATTAATACAGAGAAAGAGCTTCCTGAGGAAGAAACAAGGGTGGTTCGTGGCAAGAAGGGTTCTAGTTTATCTAATTGCGGGACGACATAAGCGACAAGTTTTTTATCCTCTGATTCATCTTCTCGGGCTATGATAACATTTTGAGCGACCTCTCCATGAGTATTAAGAGTTGATTCAATCTCTCCAAGCTCGATCCTGAAGCCACGAAGCTTAACTTGAAAGTCAGTTCTTCCTATACATTCAATATTGCCATTAGGAAGATAACGAGCTAGGTCTCCAGTTTTATATAATCTGCCTTCACTGAAGGGGTTTGGGATGAATCGTTCTACTGTAAGCTCCGGCCGATTTAGATAACCTCGAGCAAGACCAGCTCCTCCGATATACAGTTCACCTGTTACCCCTATAGGTACAGGATTTAGATGTTGATCTAAAATATAAGCATCAGTATTAGCAATTGGTTTGCCTATACTGAATAATGATTCTTCTTCATTTTTTGAGGTTATTGTATTGCATGTAACATCAGCCGCTACTTCAGAAGAGCCATATAAATTAAGAAGTACTGTTCTTGACCTGAATTGCAAAAATCTTTTAATTAAAGTTTCTGGTAATTTTTCTCCACTAGAAGTAATAAAAGCTAAACTATTCGGAATGTTACCTACATTTTCCCAAATATCTAACAAAATAGAAAGAAGTGAGGGCACTACAACTATCCTGGTAACTTTTTGAGAGACAATTATCGTTACAATTTGTGAAGGATCTTTAGCTGTAATATCACTAACCATAACAATGGGTATACCTTTTAGGATGAAACCAAAAATTTCCCATACCGAGTCAATAAAAGTTAAGGAAGTTTTTGCGAAACCTAATTCATTACTTCCAAATGGATAAGCACACCACATCCATGAGAATCGATTAATCATAGGCGCATGCTCTCCTAATACGCCTTTAGGTTTACCTGTGGAACCAGAAGTATAGATAACATAAGCAAGGTTATGAGGAGTTGTAGAAGTTTCTAAGTTTTGAGAAGCTTCTACAGGGAAGCTTATCCTTTGGGTGTTCTTTGTATTTGGGAAACACTCCTCTATGCACAATTCCTCATTTTCATTTTGCAAGCTAAGGTTCATGATAGTTCCTGAATAGCCTTTAAAATTCTCATTAAGATGTATTTGGGTAAGAAGAATAGGAGCCTTAGTATCCTCCAACATAAACTGTATTCTTTCTTGAGGATGAGTTGGGTCAAGGGGAACATACGCTCCCCCTGCTTTTAGGATACCCAGAATCCCTATAATCATCTCGAGGGATCTCTCAATTGCAATGGCTACAAACGTATCAGGCTTCACATCCTTTTCTCTAAGACAATGCGCCAACTGGTTCGCTTTATCGTTCAATTCTTTGTAGGTAATTTGCTGGTTTTCAAAGATCACAGCCACGTTATCTGGGGTCTTTTCAACCTGCTCTTCAAACAGTTGATGAATCGTTTTATCTTTTGGATATTCTTTTGTCGTTTGATTCCAAGTAACTAATTGTTGTTCTTTTTCTTCATCAGTTAACAAAGGCAAAGCTGCAACCTTTGCTTTAGGGTTAGCTAAGATTCCTGTGGTTAATACGATAAAATGTTGGGCTAGTCTTTGGATAGTATCAGCATTAAACAGATCTTTAGCATACTCAAAAGTCAAACTTAAGCACTGCCCATTATCTGTAACAGTTAATGTTAAATCAAACTTTGCTGTTCTATCTTCCATTATAGGCAGCAATCTTGTCTTAACACCAGTAAGCTTAAGTTCTTCTTGCCACTGATCCATTACAAACATTACTTGAAACACGGGCTGTCTATCTAACCTTTTATCTATTTTCAGTGCATCTACTAATTGTTCGAATGGTAAGTCTTGATGGTCATGAGCTGCTAATATACGTTGCTTAATTTGCTTTAGAATGTCAGTAAATTTGGGATCATTTATACTGTCCATCCTAATTGCTAGAGTGTTAACGAAGAACCCTATTAGACTCTCTACCCCTGGAATATGCCTATTGGCTATAGGAACACCTACTACTATAGTTTCTTGGCTAGTATACCTATGTAATAATGTTTGGAAAATACTCAACATTAACATGAATATAGTAACGTTCTGTTCTTGGCATAAGTCTTTTAATCCAGCAAGTACTTCCTCTGGCAATTCATAAGTATAAGCCCCTCCTAGATAAGTTCTTTGCGTGGTTCTCGGTTTATCTAATGGTAGTTCTATTAAATCTGGTATCTCTTGTAGTTCCTGGCTCCAGTAGTCTAGCTGCTCACCCAACACTTCTCCTTGCAACCATTCTCTTTCCCAAATAGCAAAGTCAACATACTGATAAGGTAATGATGTTGTGTTTACTTTGTTGCCTGCTACAATAGTATTATAATAATTTGTAAGTTCTTGACTTAGAACGTTCATCGACCAACCATCAGATATTATATGATGCATACTTAGCAATAATATATGCTCATTAGTATTCACCTTAATTATCTTGGCTCTTAGTAAAGGTCCTTGATTAAGATTAAATGGAGTCAATTCTTCTGTATGAATCAAGAGGTTTACTGCATTTTCTTTTTGTATACCCTCTACTCCACTAAGGTCCTCATAATCTAACTCAAACTCAACCTTATCAGCGATATACTGATAAGCCTCTCCTTCCTTTTCTCTAAAAATAGTACGCAAGGATTCATGGCGATTGATGATAATTTGAAAAGCTTGATTTAAAGCTGGTATACTAAATTTGCCCTCCAATATCAGAGCCTGGCAAACATTATACATAGACGAATTTGGGATAAGCTTATCTAGAAAAAATAACCGCTGCTGAGCAAACGAAAGTGGAATATGCTCTGGTCGTGGCATTATTCTTAGCATAGGCCTTAATAACGCGCGCTCTTGCTGTAATTTTTCCTCTATTAGCTTGGCTAATCCTTCTATAGTAGGAGTCTCAAATAAGGCTTTTAATGCTAATTCTACTTGTAGCTTAATTTTAAGAGCATTCATTAGCTTCGTAGCAAGTAAGGAGTTTCCACCTAAGAGGAAGAAATTATCCATTATGCCTACTTTTTCTATCCCAAGCACCTCAGAAAAAAGAAGAGCCAGCTGCTCTTCAGTTGCGTTGCGTGGAGCTATATAACCTTCCACTAATCCTTTCAATTCAGGTTTTGGTAGTGCTCTGCGATCAATTTTACCATTTGTGTTAAGCGGTAACTTGTCCATAATTGTGAAGGTAGTAGGAACCATATATTCCGGTAACTTACTTGTGAGATATGCTCTTACTGCAACAATAAATTCTCGCTCCAGGCGTTCTTTATCATTATCATTGCTTTCAGTAATTGCGACTCTAGGAACTATATATGCCGCCAAGTACTTATTACCTGGCTCGTCTTCACGCAATATTACAACTGCTTGGTTAATACGTGGTTCGCTTTGTAAAGCAGCTTCAATCTCTCCAAGCTCGATCCTGAAGCCACGAAGCTTAACTTGAAAGTCAGTTCTTCCTATACATTCAATATTGCCATTAGGAAGATAACGAGCTAGGTCTCCAGTTTTATATAATCTGCCTTCACTGAAGGGGTTTGGGATGAATCGTTCTACTGTAAGCTCCGGCCGATTTAGATAACCTCGAGCAAGACCAGCTCCTCCGATATACAGTTCACCTGTTACCCCTATAGGTACAGGATTTAGATGTTGATCTAAAATATAAGCATCAGTATTAGCAATTGGTTTGCCTATACTGAATAATGATTCTTCTTCATTTTTTGAGGTTATTGTATTGCATGTAACATCAGCCGCTACTTCAGAAGAGCCATATAAATTAAGAAGTACTGTTCTTGACCTGAATTGCAAAAATCTTTTAATTAAAGTTTCTGGTAATTTTTCTCCACTAGAAGTAATAAAAGCTAAACTATTCGGAATGTTACCTACATTTTCCCAAATATCTAACAAAATAGAAAGAAGTGAGGGCACTACAACTATCCTGGTAACTTTTTGAGAGACAATTATCGTTACAATTTGTGAAGGATCTTTAGCTGTAATATCACTAACCATAACAATGGGTATACCTTTTAGGATGAAACCAAAAATTTCCCATACCGAGTCAATAAAAGTTAAGGAAGTTTTTGCGAAACCTAATTCATTACTTCCAAATGGATAAGCACACCACATCCATGAGAATCGATTAATCATAGGCGCATGCTCTCCTAATACGCCTTTAGGTTTACCTGTGGAACCAGAAGTATAGATAACATAAGCAAGGTTATGAGGAGTTGTAGAAGTTTCTAAGTTTTGAGAAGCTTCTACAGGGAAGCTTATCCTTTGGGTGTTCTTTGTATTTGGGAAACACTCCTCTATGCACAATTCCTCATTTTCATTTTGCAAGCTAAGGTTCATGATAGTTCCTGAATAGCCTTTAAAATTCTCATTAAGATGTATTTGGGTAAGAAGAATAGGAGCCTTAGTATCCTCCAACATAAACTGTATTCTTTCTTGAGGATGAGTTGGGTCAAGGGGAACATACGCTCCCCCTGCTTTTAGGATACCCAGAATCCCTATAATCATCTCGAGGGATCTCTCAATTGCAATGGCTACAAACGTATCAGGCTTCACATCCTTTTCTCTAAGACAATGCGCCAACTGGTTCGCTTTATCGTTCAATTCTTTGTAGGTAATTTGCTGGTTTTCAAAGATCACAGCCACGTTATCTGGGGTCTTTTCAACCTGCTCTTCAAACAGTTGATGAATCGTTTTATCTTTTGGATATTCTTTTGTCGTTTGATTGCGAAGGGATTGTGGGGTGATTTTAGAAAGCGCTTTCATGTATATGTGACTCTCACCAAGAAATATCTTACAATATTTTATTTAATTAAAATTCAAATATCTTCCAATTTAAATAAGGTTAGTGTTAGTAGCTTCTCTTATTTAAAAAAAGATATATAAAAAAAAACTATCATGAAATTTTTCATGCAGCATAATAAATAAGTCTCACCAAGTTATCTTAATTATGAACTGTTGCCAAGTTAAAAAACCGCTAACATTACATGTCCTTGCCAAATCATAGTCAAATGAAAATAAATAAAATTTATATTCAAGATGTGCCTGAATCTGACAATTAATTATTTGTTACTTAATTTGAAATTTGAATATTAAATTTTCTTAATTCTGGTCTTGCTACACTAATAAGGATGCTCTACACAAACTGTGTTTTTCTTAAGCTCCTAACGGTTTGTATACTTTATTAACCATGAGAGCCTTGGCGACTTTATCGCTCAACCACTTTTTATGCTTAATTAAGTAATCTGATTGGAACTGGACAAGATCTTCATCCCATGGCACAGTTTTAGAACCTTTGTATTCATAACCCTTGAAATTTATACCTCTCTTTTCACACTCGTTTTTAACAGATAAAAGGCAATCGTTATCATCATCAATCATAATAATATCTTTTAGCTTCAATTTCATAACATCAATAAATTTACCAACGATTGGCCCCTTGGATTGCAAATCTGTAGCTAATAGGCCTTTATAAAAAATAGGCTTACGTTCTAAATAAGATATTGGAAACAAGGTGTTGCTGAATGTCCCCTCAAAGCCAAGGAATTTAAGATGATTATAGCGCCATTCTTCAAGACTGCTGTGAATGCCATAAGGCCCTGTATTCATTGCTGTGCATGCAATGACAAACACACCTCTATTTTTAAGCTTATTTATATGATGGATCACACTCGGTTCAAGCAATGGCCTTTGTGCTTCTTGAAGCATGATACTAGCAATATGGTTATCAGACTTCATAATAGGATAAGTTTGTATTAATTTTTGTATAAAATCTTTCCCTTGAGGGGTATGTTCATTAATTAAGAAAGTATCTTCAGGTTGAATAAGAGTTTCGTCAACATCAAATATGACTAAACTTTCAGGTTTTATAGAACTAAAATCTATTGAACTAAAAGATTGGATTGGCTCAATTTGCTTAACGTACTTTTGTTCGCAAGCGGTGATTAATAAACCTACACACCAGATTAATACTTTTTTGCCTTTAAATAACATTATCTCCCCTATAATCCTAAATAATATTTATATATACAATTTAATGTCTTAAAATTGTTTTCTCAATAAAATTGTTTAACAAAATAACTCATATTTTTAGAGGCACTCTTGTCAAACGCTTAATCGTATTAACACTAATATAGAAGAGTGGTATACTCCAGACTGTAAAAAATAACTTATATAGATAACTATTGAAAATAATCCATCCCAAACGCTCAAAAGGGAGAATACCATTTACTGACAAGAATATGTTAACAATAGAAGTATCAATGAATAATGAAATTGCAGTACTTCCAATGCTTCGTACCCAAAGAAATTGTCCTTTAGTTTTTTCACGGATCCAAGTATAAATAATAATATCAATTTTTTGTGCTGTATAGCAGGCAATAATAGAGCCTAAAAAGGAGACTCCAAACATCCCAAATACATTGTGAAACGTGATACTATCAACTTTAGACCATGAAGTAGCGCTTAGGTAATCGATAATAGTAATCAGAAAAACAACAATAATATTCATACCAATTCCTAAACTAACACAAAAATTAGCTCTCTCTTTACCTTGGAATTCAGTAATAAGGTCTGTTAGCAAGAAGGTAAATGGATAGAGAATAGCACCTGCTGATAATTCAAAAGTATGAAAAGGGAGCAAAGGAAGAGAAACAAACTTCTGATAAACTAAGTTCCCCGTAACAATAACAACAGAGAATAGTGTACAGAGAGTAACGTAAACTTTATCTTGAATACTCATTATATAGTCTCAATTTTCTCAGCAAGAAGAAAATCCTTTTCTGTAAGCTTATCAGCATCATGAGTCCATAGTTCTACCCTACATAACCCCCATGTGATAGTTAATAAAGGGTGATGTAATATACTTTCAGCAATAGTAGCTATTGCATTAGCAAAGTTCATTGCGTCTCTAAAATCGCGGAACTTATACTCTCTATATAAATGTCCCGCTTCATTTACGGCCCAACCTTCATTAATGATATTTAATACCTCAGAAACTAGGTTTAAAGACATTGGAGTTCTCTTTCTTAAGCTATAAAAACTAACTTTACTTTATTTTTCTCTTTTTATCAAAGCCACGATCTCATCTTATAAAATATTTTAATATTAAGCCTCTATTACCTTCATTTGCACTGTTTAAGTAAATCAGATGGCATTGTTAGATGTTTAAAAGTAAGAATATTTGGTAACGCTATTGATAAGCATAAATTGCCAGAAATCCAACTATAACAATTAAAAGCATGAAAATGTGTAAATTTAATTTCAAAAATAGAATCCTCTAGGCAAATAATACTTTCTATGCTTAACGCTTCAAAGGAAATACTTAAACCACATTGTAATGCTTTGCTTAATGCCTCTTTGCAGCTCCATACTATAAGTTTTCCTATTGTATCCTTGCATATATTGATCGATTGAATTAACTCAAACTCTCTCTTATTAAAAATAATTTGAATAGGGAGGGATTCTAAATGTTCTGAATAAGATTCTAAATCAATGCCTATCTTTATGTCATAAGGATATAGCAGTGCAGCTCCTATTCCTTGCGCATGTGCAATACTTATTTGTCTCTGGTGTGTGCTCTCAAAAGGGTACCCTAATATGCCGTAGTGTATCTGCCTAACCGGATTTTCATTGGTTATCTTTGAGGCTATGTAAACTGCCTTTCTTCCAGCCAAGAAACTCTGCTTCCTTGTTGCACTACAATTGTTTAGATATTTTTTATCTTCATTAGTAAGCCAGGGCCAACAATCTTTTTCGAGCTGATCTAAGGGGCTATTAACAATAGCAAAAAAAGATATATATTCTAGATCTTCTTTTAGATTAGATAAAGGTAGAATACAACTTTTTTCAAACACGAAATTACTCATCCTCATAACAACATCTACATTTGTATATTTAATAGCAGCTTAATTTGTTAGCTGATGTTATGAGGTATATTCATAAATCAACCTTTTAACTTGCTCTCTAACCCAGGGAAGAAAAGCTGGACATGCATCTTGAGCAGAAGGAAAATCAGTTAATTTACGGAGAACTTTCAAATGGTCTTTTACATCAATATAAAAGAAATAGCGAGCATTCTTAATAAGAACCTCACCAAGCAACTTCTGTAAAATATCATCTTTTTGTTCAACCATTTCAGGAGCAATGAAGGATACACTTATGTCCTTAATAGAGCATAAGCTAAAAAAGATATCTTCCGTAGGTTTTACTGTTATTGTACAATTTATTTCCATAACTTTTTTATTTTGTGCCATCAGAGCTGCTCTTGCAGAGTAACAGTTAGGCGTAACTCTTTCATAATCAATTACATCTAAGCGTTGTTCATCAATTTCATCAACTGCATATAACTTAAATGGTTTTGAGAGTATGTTTTGAAGCTTTGCTAGAAAGAAATTCTTCAAGAAACTTCGGTGATAATCAAATCTATTTTTCATCTCTTCATAAATTTGCTCTATGAGAAATTGGATGTCTTGCTCCAGATCTCTAGTCTCCTTCCCTTGACCATATTCATCATTAAGAGCACCCTCATGAAGTATCATAAAAATAAAATAATCCAATACTGGGTCTTGAGAAGAATTTCTGATATATAGCTCTCTCAAAGACCTTCGAAGTCTTACCCAACGATCTGGATGTCTATTTACTAATCTTACAAATACAGGCCAATGTAATAAATCATGAGAATAAAATAACCCAGGCGCAGCCATCGTTCCCCCATGCACATACGTTGGATCAAGAGGAATAGCTGCAAGGCCATAAGGAAAATCCTCCAATAAAAATGCTTCTAGGAAATTATGGATGGGAATTTCGCCTTCTTGTAAGAAAATGGGAGCAACAAGGGACATAGGTGGGTCTGGAAAACGAAATACTCTCGGCGCAAAAGTGTCATGATAAAATTGAATACTATTCCAATTCCCACTCGTTATAATTTCTTTGAGTTCTGGTTCTACAATTGTATTATCTAGAATTGATCTTCTATCCATTAAAATGCTGAGACGAAAAGTAGAGAATATAAAGCTCTCATGTGTCATGGACAAATTCTTCACAGCAGCCATATCTTCTTCAAAAAATGATAACCATAACTTACTTTGCTCATCTGTTTCCAAATATTGTCTGACAAATATATAAAATTGTTTAAGTTTTGTTTCATACTCCTCCGCAACATATGCAGGTAAGCGTACCAATGGAATACGTTCGGGTTTGAGTTCATTTCTTATGCTCGCCTCGTGATTCATAAGAGTATGGAATATAGATTTCCATGTTTGGAGTTGATCCTTCAGAGAGGCAAGAGCAATACCTTTAATTTCCTCTTTATACATAGGCTCTAGGTTGTCATATGTTAAACTAATAGCATTTATTCCCATCCTTGCCCCCAACTATAACATATAAAATTTATACATAGCATAAAGCATATAAAAGCCAAATTACACTACATAATTTTTTAAAAAACTATCACATAGGCTACTTAAATATTTAATTTAAACGCTCTTATACAACAAATAATAAATAAAAGATTTAAGCAGATTTAAGACTTAATCATCGTCCACTACTTACCCACCTGAATATTTTATTGTATTGCGTTCAAAATTCTCCAAAGGAGCTTTGTGCTGTAATATAGATTGATTTAGGACGCATTTGCTAAGCAACTCTTGATATAAGCCACCTTCCTCTACTAAATTAGCATGCGTTCCATCTTGTATTATTTTTCCCTTATTAAACACTAATATCCTATCCATAAAAGTTAGGGTTGAGAGTCTATGTGCAATGACAAGAGTCGTTTTACCCTTCATTAGCTCATAAAGAGCATTTTGAATTAAATGTTCAGTTATAGAATCTAACTGCGAGGTAGGCTCATCTAGGATTAGAATAGGTGCATTCTTTAAAAAGACTCGAGCAATGGCAAGCCGCTGGCGTTGCCCACCAGATAACTTTATACCTCGTTCGCCAATAACAGTATCATAACCGTCTGGAAGTTGCATGATGAAATCATGCGCATAGGCTTTTTTGGCAGCCTCTATTATTTCTTCTTTAGCCGCATTTAATTTGCCATAAGAGATGTTATCAAGAATCGTACGATGAAAAAGTGTTGGGTCTTGCGGAATAAATCCTATAGCATTTCTTAGAGATTCTTGTGTTACATCTCGAATATCATTTCCATCAATTAGTACACCCCCTTTATGCGCATCAAATAATCTTAAAATAAGATTTACAAATGTTGATTTACCTGCCCCAGAGTAACCAACTAAACCAACCTTTTGGCCAGAGAAGATTTTAACTGTTTTCCTTTTAAAGATGAAATCACTATTCTCGTACTTAAACCAGACATCATTAAACTCAATCATCCCTTTTTGAACAGAAAGGTCTGATGCCTCTGGTTTATCTTTTATTTCATGAGGAACTGTTAAATATAAAAATGCCTGTTTATAAGCTCCTTGGTACTGAGCAAAGCGTAAGGTATCATTTGTGAGCTGCCAAATATAGTCTGCAAATTGGATATTAATCATAATAACAAAAGCAAAGTCCCCACTTGTGAGAGAGCCATCAGAATAACTCTTGAGAAGAAAATAGAAACAAATCGTCTGGTAAATAAAAAAGCTATATCCATAAAATATGTAGCTTAGAAGGACTGCCTTTTTGAATTTCTGTTCTTCCTTTACCACATTTGCCATAAGTTTTTGAAGGTAGACTTCTTTCTTGAAAGAACTAAAAAGCTTTATAGAAAGAATATTAGTGAAAAAATCATTGTAACTCCCCTTAGTTTCAGCTTCAGTGTAATTCCATTTCTCGCATGCCTCTATAATACTAGGCGAGAAAAAATAATAATGAACAAGGCCAAATACTACTACCCATACCCCAAGAGCTAATGCAAAAAAAGGTGAAATCAACCAAAGAACACTAATTGCAATTACTAACGCGAGCAGATGACTGAAGAATTTATCAATAACAATATAAATTAGATCAGGTACCACGCGCGTAAGATCATCTAATCTTCCTGCTATGCTACCTGATAAATGATTTTGGAAAAAACTGTATGAATGAGCTTCAATATAACTAATCGATTTTTGGGCCAAACTGCGCCTTAGATTTGGGATCATTTTATAACTTACAAAATAGTCATAAAGACGGATCATAGTCCACATAAAAAATTGCGTAACTAATAGCCCCATAGCAGGTAATAATAAGGATTCGAAGTTACGTGAAAATGCTGCTCGATCCAAAAGTATTTTAACAATATAAGGAGTAAATGAAACATGGGCTGCCCAAATTACAGCAACCAAAAACATAAAGCTTATTCCTAACTTATATGGAGCTAAGCAATCTCTAATAAATTTATGGTGAGTAAAAGGTTCCATTGATACAGCTTCCCCCTTATTATGCCACATGCTTATAGCACTGTAGTTCATCTTTTAATCCGAATGAATCTTTTAGAATTTTCCCGACCTCATTTATTGTCTCTTTCTGGAAAAACTCAGCATGTCGCACTGGGATTGGCAATATTTCTATTTGGTTACCGCAGACCAAATCCCATCCATTCTTCTCGGTAATTAAAGTATAATCTTTTGTAATATCATCTTTTATTCCTTTTAATAGTGTAAGTGGACCAGAATAAATACTAGGCTTAAAGGAGGATAAAAGTTTCATATTTCTTCTTATTTCTCTACTGAAAAGCTCATTTCCTTTCTGTATCTCTTCATTTTGATGATGCTCAGGTGCTAGATAAATGTCTTCTTCAGTGGTCTCAATTTGATACGGCCCCATATTAATACTATCAAACAGAAATAGCTTATTGATTTGGGCACCATCGCAACTTAATTGCCTTGCAATTTCAAAAGCAACATTACCTCCGAAAGACCACCCTCCTAAATTATATGGGCCTTCTGGCTGCATCGATTTAATAATTTTTATATACTCTGTAGCCATATTCGAGAGTGAATCAAACTTCTGGTCAGGCATGCCAAAATAAGGATTATTAATACCAATGACTTTTAACTCACCAATCACATGAGATAGATTAAAGTACTCAGTACACAATCCACTTGCAGGATGGATAAGAAATAACGTGGAGTTCTTACCGTTACTGATAGTTACCACAGGCAAGACATCTTGCGTATCTGAAGTAATGAATTCTGCAATAGTACGTATCTGAGGAGCTTTATAAAATAAAGAAAAAGGTACTTGAACATTAAACTTTTCATTAATAATGTTTAATAACACAACTGCCGTTAGAGAAGTACCGCCAATCTCAAAGTAATTGTCATCAATGCTAATAATTAATTTTTGTAAATGATGTTGCCATATATTTAATAATTGAAACTCAAGGGTAGTTTCTGGTTGTATAACATCTCTTTGTTTGTCTTCTATCACTTGAGAAAGAAGCTTTTTCCTGTTAATCTTTCCGCTAGGAAGCATAGGCATTTTATCTATCTCTATAAGAGTGGTTGGTACCATGTAAGGTGGTAGTGTGCGCTTAAGATAACGCTTTATCTTATCAACCACAGATCCTTTATTATGATCTTGTGAATAACAATGGCACAGGTAGAAAGCAACGAGGTTCTTATTTTCTGCTGTATTCTCAGTTGCTATAACGACAACATCTTTAATTTCTTCAAGTTTCTTAATTGTTTGTTCTATCTCACCAAGCTCTATACGATACCCTCTAATCTTAACCTGATCATCAGTTCTCCCTAAAAACTCAATCGTCCCATCAGGAAGATAACGACCAAGGTCGCCTGTCCTATAAAGCTTCAGATTCCGTCCTGCCTGACGATCTTCTTCTGTTGCATAAGGGTTATCAATAAAACGTTCCGCTGTTAACTCAGGGCGGTTAATATACCCTCTCGCTAGCCCTACCCCTCCTATATACAACTCTCCAGGAACTCCTATAGGATTAGGTTCCATATTTTCATTTAGAATATAAATTGTGTAATTAGCAATTGGCCTGCCAAGCGTAATAATATTCCCTTTAGCTAGTTTAATCTTTGTAGCCCAGATCGTTGCTTCAGTAGGACCATACACGTTAAGAATCTGCTTAATGTTGCCACCTAGATCCTCTATTAAATCCTGCTGGATCTCCTCTCCTCCACATATAAGTGTTGAGCAAGAGGAGGGTTTCCAACCAGCTTGCTTCAAAAGCTTGACTACGCTTGGAGTGGCTTGAATTAAATCAGGTTCTATAGAATCTGTAATAAATCTATGACCTTCTTGTAAGATTGATGGGTACAAGGCAATCTGTTTCCCAAAGACAAGCGGCCAGAAGATTTCTAGCACTGCAATATCAAAAGTTAAATTTGTTAAACCTGCAAAGCTCTTATACTCATCTGACACAAATTCAGGAAAGATATTGTAAATAAGATTTACAACTCCTTCATGCTCTATCATGACACCTTTGGGTTTTCCTGTTGAACCTGAAGTGTAAATCACATAGGCAAGATGATGAGGCTTTACATCTGACCTCAAATTACTGCTCGATAAACTCTCCTGTGCTATGATCTCTCTTGGATCAATAATCTTCCCTTTATACGCTGATCCTAAAAGACTACTTTCAAACGAAAGGACGATTGGAGCTTGCGTATCTTCGACCATGAACTTAAGCCGCTCTTCAGGAAAGGAAGGATCAAGAGGAACATATGCCCCCCCTGCCTTTAAGATCCCAAGCACACTGATGATCATCTCAAAAGAACGATCAAGAGCAATCGCAACAAGAACCTCAGGCCCTACCCCTTCTGCTCTTAATGCATGTGCAAGACGGTTCGATCTCTCATTCAACTCTCTATAGCTCAGGCTCTCATCTTCAAACCTTACTGCTATTGCATCAGGTGTCCTCTCAACCTGTGCCTCAAACAACTCATGCAAACACACATCACTCGGATAAGGAGCAGACGTATTGTTCCAGTCATATAAAATCTTCTGACGCTCAGAGGAGGTCAGCAGCTCAAAGGCTCCAATGGCCCCTTGAGGAGCTGCCATAATCTCGGTCAACAACTGTTGATAGTGAGCTCCAAGTCGCTCAACCGTCTCTTCCTCATATAAATCTGTCGCATATTCGATAAGCATAGCTATATGATCAGCTTGTTCTTGAACGAAGAAGTTTATATCGAACTTCGCTGTTGTGTGAGATGAATGCCAAGGATGAGTCTCGAGGCGAGTAAGCGTTATCGGAGAAGCTGTCATAGACTGATACGAGAACATGACTTGGAAGAGAGGGTTTGCATTCAGCATACGAGGTACCTGCAAATGATCAACCACTTGCTCAAAAGGCGCTTCTTGATGTTCAAAACTCTCTAAAACAGTGGCTTTCGTTAGCTGAAGCACTTCTAAAAATCTTAGATTACTTTCCAACCCTTGTAATCTAAAAGCTAGGGTATTGGTAAAAAAACCTATCAAAGGTTCAACATCAGGATGAGAACGGTTCGCAACAGGAAGACCAATAATTAAATCTTCTTGCTGACTGTAACGTTGCAACAGCACCATAAAGGCAGAAAGAAGTGTCATAAATAATGTCACTTCTTGTGCCTCACTAAATGCTTTCAACTGCTGCAAAAGGTCATCAGGAAGCGTAAACGAGAGGGTGCGTCCTCGATAGCTTAACTCTGCAGGGCGACGATAGTTAGTTGGGAAGGTCGACAAAGCAGGAGGATTCTCAAGATGCTTAAGCCAATACTCAAGATGAGAAACAGGTGATTGTCTTTGCCAATGCGCAAAGTCACTAAATTGTATAGCAAGCGGTGTTAAGTTAACAGCATCTCCTGCAACCGCATGATTATAAAAAGCACTCAACTCCCGACAAAAAATAGCTAAAGACCATCCATCCGCAATAAGATGATGAAAGGTCACTGCTAAAACGTGCCGCTCTTCGCTTAAAGCCACTAACAAGACTCTTAAAAGAGAATCTGAGGCTAGATTAAATGGCTTCTGAGCATTAAGTCGCAACAGCTCTTCAAGCTGTTCTGCTTGGGCTTCAACCTTCAAACTTGTAAGATCTACTCTCTCAAGCTTAAAAGATGAAAGAGGGGCTTTTATTACTTGAAAGGCTTGTCCTTGTTGCTCAACGATGTTCGTGCGTAAAATTGAATGACGGTTGATCACTTCCCGTAACGCATAAGAAAGAGAATCTACACAAACATATCCTCTCAGCTCTATGCTAAAGGGTATGTGGTAAAGAGCTTCCTGCATAAGCAACTTTTGTAAAAACCATACTCTTTGCTGTGTAAAAGACAGAGGAATAGGAAGGGAAGGATCCGCTTGAGGGATAGACTCCCATCCTACAATCTTCTTAGAATGAGGCTCTATAGCCTCTTCAATAAGTGACGCTAAAGCTTGTAAAGTAGCTTGAGTAAAGAAGTCTCTTAAAGAAAGAGTGCAGTTAAAATGACGCTGTGCATGATTTATCATCTGCACGGCAAGGAGAGAATGTCCCCTATCTGGAAGAAGTTGTCATATCGACCCACAGCTTCAAGATGTAATAGATCCTTCCATATCTCTGCAAGGACTCGCTCCGTCTCCGTCTCAGGTACTTCAAAAGAAGTATTCGTTAAATCACTCCTGTCAGGTCTTGGAAGCGCTGACCGATCAATCTTCCCATTCACTGATAAAGGAAACGACTCTAAAAATACAAACGCCTGAGGAACCATATACTCAGGAAGGACTCCCTCTAAAGCAACCCTTAAATCTCGACCTAAAGTCTCTTTACTCAACTCTCCTTCAGGAACAACATACGCAACTAGACTCTTCTGCTGATCTTGCTCAACAGCCATCACTAATACCTGCTTCGCTCCCTTCTCTTGAAGAAGGGCTGACTCTATCTCACCAAGCTCTATACGATACCCTCTAATCTTAACCTGATCATCGGTTCTTCCTAAAAACTCTATCGTCCCATCAGGAAGATAACGACCAAGGTCGCCTGTCCTATAAAGCTTCAGATTCCGTCCTGCCTGACGATCTTCTTCTGTTGCATAAGGGTTATCAATAAAACGTTCCGCTGTTAACTCAGGGCGGTTAATATATCCTCTCGCTAACCCCACTCCTCCTATATACAACTCTCCAACTACTCCTATAGGATTGTTTAATAGGTCATCATTTAATACATAAAAGCTTTGATTGTTGAGAGCTCTTCCATATGGAATACTGGCCCAATTCTTATCAACTATATCAATGTCATAAAAAATAGACCATATAGATGCTTCAGTAGCTCCGCCTAGACTTACAACTTTACAATCTTTCCCAAAAACTGATCGGATACGATCTGGTAAACTTGTCGGAATCCAGTCGCCACTTAACAAAACTAATCTTAGTGTATTTGTAAATAAAGAATATTCACTTTCGGGTATACTATCAATTAATGATTGCATGATTTGTGGCACAGAGTCCCATACCGTAATGCAATTCTGAAGAATACATGCTTTCCAATATTGAGGATCTTTATTTCTTTCTGTCTCAGGGATAAAGATGTTAGCGCCTGCCGCTAGCCCCCCAAAAAAGTCATAAATAGACAAATCAAAACTAAGATTTGAAAAAGCAAAAATCTTGTCTTTCGAGGTAATATTATAACGATTGTTTATATCAAGTATGGTGTTAGAAGGACCCTCATGCTCAAGCATAGCACCTTTGGGTTTACCTGTTGAACCAGACGTGTAAATCACATACGCTAAGTCTCTATGATAATTCTCATGGTGAACTGATTCTGAAGAATTAGATAAACCGCTCATATCCTGGTCAAGGCATAAAATCGTACCATTAAATTTTTGAAAGCGTTCTATAAACTCGCTTGAAGTTATTAAGACTTCAGCCTCTGCATCCTTTAAAATATAGCTAAGCCTTTCAGCCGGCCATGCAGGATCTAGCGGCAAATAAATTGAATGCGCTTTAATAACAGACAAAGCAGCAATAGTTGAATCAAAGCTCTTTACGAGAGCAATCGCAATAACAGTTCCTTTTGAAAGATTTAATCTTAGGAGGTTAGAAGAAATCTTCTCTACACTTTTATAAAGTTCTCCATAAGATAAATCTTGGTTCTTATAAGTTAATGCAGGGAGCTGGGTATGAGCCTTCGCACTTTCTTCAAATAATTTATCAAGTGTTGTTTGAGTTACACTAAAAGACTGTTGTGAAGGAACTATCAAGTTAAGAAGAGTAGACTTATAGACTAATGAATTATCTTCTGCAATTTTATTTAATAAGTCACAAAACAAAGCATGCATTTCTGCAACTTGATTTTTTGGGAATAATTCTTTGATATAATCCCACTCAATAAAAAGGTCACCGTCTTGCTCTAGAGATTTAAAATCCAACCACACTTGCGGTGTTTGAGTAATTGTATATACCTCTTTAGCCTTCAACTGTTTATCTAGTGTTTGTTGATTTTTATAATGAATAGTATCCATACCTAAGACACTGGTATAAACAATAGGCATCAATGACTCAGTATATTTCTTCTGTTTCTTTGAGAGCTCTCTCAAAAAATCAACCCCTCCAAATAAATGATGCTCGAGATCATTTATAAGCTGCTGATGAAGATTCTTAGCACGCTCTATAAAACTATTTTTAGTCCTAAAATCAACTTCTAATATATCAAGAGAAGTAAAGTCGCCGGCAACTCTGTGTATATCTTTATGCAGGGGCAGGCGATTAAAGAGAGTTAAATTAATAGCAAAGTGTTTGGAGTTAGACCAATAACCGAGGACTTCCGCAAATAAGGCACAAAGAATTGCTGATGGTGAGAGGCTGGTTCCTGAAAAGGCCTGCCTTACTTTGGCCCAACTGTTCATAGGAATCTGGCTTGAGACCCTGGTGAACTTTTGTTCGCTTAATCCCTTTGCTGTTTGTATAAGAGGTAATTTAGGAGCTGACGGGAAGTTATCCAGACGATTTAGCCAATAAAGGCGATCTAATTGAAACTTTTCAGTATCTTTTAACTTTTCAAGACTTAGTACATAATCACGGAATGTAAATGAAAGAGGCGCAATTCCATAAGAGGGATTAGCATAACACTTGGCCCATTCATTAAAGATAATTGAATCACTCCAAGCGTCAGTGGTTAAACTATCAAAGTTCAAATGTATTCTAAAACTATCTTTTAGCTTTGTGACCTGTATTCTAAATAATGGCCAGTGTTTTTCATCAAACATGTAATGAGATAGCTTATCTCTTATGCTAAGCAATTCCTTCTCTATTTCTTGATCACGTAGTAAGGATAGATCTTCAATTGAAATCTTATAATATGGAATTTCTTGCAATATTTTCTGTGTGCCATGATCTGTGAAAACAATTCTTAGTGCTTCAAAACTATTAATTACTTTATTCCAGCTTGCCTCTAATCTTTCTATATCAACAAACTCACAATCATATTCACTATAACCATGGCTTGAGACTTTTCCTAATTCAAATAGGTCTTGTCTTCCTATCCAGTAAGCCTGCTGAATACTTGTTAAAGGAAACTCTTCATACATATTTTCAGGATCAGGGGTTATCTCAGGTAGTAGAGATAGTTGACTTTGACACCCTTTAGAATTGGTAATCTCTTTATCAATATGTTCTGCAAGTTGATAGACAGTAACATTATCGAACATACTTGACAGTGGCAACTTTACTGCAAGCTTCTTATCAATTTGAGAAGCTAATTTAATTGTTAATAAAGAATGCCCGCCTATCTGGAAGAAGTTGTCATATCGACCCACAGCTTCAAGATGTAATAGATCCTTCCATATCTCTGCAAGGACTCGCTCCGTCTCCGTCTCAGGTACTTCAAAAGAAGTATTCGTTAAATCACTCCTGTCAGGTCTTGGAAGCGCTGACCGATCAATCTTCCCATTCACTGATAAAGGAAACGACTCTAAAAATACAAACGCCTGAGGAACCATATACTCAGGAAGGACTCCCTCTAAAGCAACCCTTAAATCTCGACCTAAAGTCTCTTTACTCAACTCTCCTTCAGGAACAACATACGCAACTAGACTCTTCTGCTGATCTTGCTCAACAGCCATCACTAATACCTGCTTCGCTCCCTTCTCTTGAAGAAGGGCTGACTCTATCTCACCAAGCTCTATACGATACCCTCTAATCTTAACCTGATCATCGGTTCTTCCTAAAAACTCTATCGTCCCATCAGGAAGATAACGACCAAGGTCGCCTGTCCTATAAAGCTTCAGATTCCGTCCTGCCTGACGATCTTCTTCTGTTGCATAAGGGTTATCAATAAAACGTTCCGCTGTTAACTCAGGGCGGTTAATATATCCTCTCGCTAACCCCACTCCTCCTATATACAACTCTCCAACTACTCCTATCCCTACCATATCCAAAGTTTCATCTAATAGGTAAACTGTCTTGTTAGGTATTGGACGACCTATGGGAATAAGGCTCTCATTCCTACTTGCATTACATTTATATGTAGTTGCTCTAACGGTTATTTCAGTAGGTCCATAATCATTATAGAGCTCAACTAAGGGGAATGTTTGTAGAATTAACTCTTTTGTCTTTGGTGAAAGAGCTTCCCCCCCTGAAAAAATGCGGCGTAAGGAAGCGCACCGACTTACCTCAGATTGCTGAAAAAATGCATCCAATAAGGAAGGAACGAATCGAACGTTATATATATTTTCAACTTCTATAAATAGAGCTAATTTTTTAAGGTCTTGATGGATTTTAGGAGGAGCAATAACCATTGTACCTCCAAAAAGAATTGGCCAGAAAATCTCTTCTACAGAAGCATCAAAATTGAATGAACTTTGTAATAATACTGTCTCTCCTAAGCCTAAAGGATAACGATCTTGCAACCCTTGCATCAAGCAAACAACTCCTTCATGTTCGATCATGACACCTTTGGGTTTACCTGTTGAACCTGAAGTGTAAATCACATAGGCAAGGTGATGAGGCTTTACATCTGACCTCAAATTACTGCTCGATAAACTCTCCTGTGCTATGACCTCCCTTGGATCAATAATCTTCCCTTTATACGCTGATCCTAAAAGACTACGATCAAACGAAAGAACGATTGGAGCTTGCGTATCTTCAACCATGAACTTAAGCCGCTCTTCAGGGAAGGAAGGATCAAGTGGAACATATGCTCCTCCTGCCTTTAAGATCCCAAGCACACTAATGATCATCTCAAAAGAACGATCAAGAGCAATCGCAACAAGAACCTCAGGCCCTACCCCTTCTGCTCTTAATGCATGTGCAAGACGGTTCGATCTCTCATTCAACTCTCTATAGCTCAGGTTCTCATCTTCAAACCTTACTGCTATTGCATCAGGTGTCCTCTCAACCTGTGCCTCAAACAACTCATGCAAACACACATCACTCGGATAAGGAGCAGACGTATTGTTCCAATCATTATTAGATGCTGTAGAATTATCCCAGTTAGCACTTTCTAGTAGTGTAGAAAGTAAGAAACTATTGTTCATCTATCGTCTCCGCTTTTAGCAACAGATAAAATATTGTTAATCATGTCACAAAATACTTTTTCAAAAGCCTCCGCTTGCTTTTGAGTATAAAATTGGCTCAGATACGTGACATGTATGCTTATCTTATCTTCAGGAATGATCATTAAGGTAAGGGGATACTCATTATAATCTATACTGCTTATCAATTGGGCCTTAATATCAGTTAATTCCTGAACAATTTTCTCAGGCTTCCCAAAATTTTGATATGTAAAAATGCTATCAAAAAGTGGGGTTGCTTTATCCATATTATTCCAGCTTTGTATATCTAAAGGAGACACATGTGAGTATTGTTGAAGAAGAGCTATTTCTTTCTGAATTTGAGCTGCAAACTCCCAAAAATTGATATCGGAAAGACAGCGAACCCTGAAAGGTAATGTATCAATTAAAGGCCCTGCCATCTTATCCATATTGGGAATATCAGCATTTCTACTAGAAACTGTTAATCCTATTAAGAAATCTTTACGCCTCCAATATATACTCAATACAAGCGACCATATGCTTAACAATAATGTACTAAGAGTTAATCCATATTGTGATCCCAAAGCTACTAGTCTTGTTCTATCCTTAGCGGAAAGAGTGAATACATGCGTCTTATACTGATAGGTTGTTCTAAAATCTAAACGTATTCTAGGGTAGTTGTTATCAAAATCAGTCAAGTAGTTCTGCCAAAAAGATTTATCTTCTGAATCATCTTTCTTTTTTAGCCAGAGAATATAATCTCTATATGCAGGGGGAGTATTCTGTGAAATCACTCTCTGATTAGCATTTTGGTAATATGAGAAAATGCTTTCTAAGATAATAGCTAATGATTGCCCGTCGAGTAGCAGATGATGGCATGTCCAGATGAAATAGTATTTATTATCAAAGGATTTTACAATAGTAAATCTCATTAAAGGAGGCGTATCTAAAGAAGGTAATTGCTTACGTTCCGCGGCTAATATAGCCTCAAGAGCCTGTATATGATTCTCGTAGTCCTGAAGGGTCATCTGATTAAGAGAAATGCATAAAGATTTCAATATAAATTGGATAGGTTTATCACTTGTATCCCAAATAAAACCTGTTCTAAGTATGTCATAGGCTGCTATTGTCTTATTACATGCTCGCTCAAGCGCCTCAATATCTAGATCTCCGTTAATCTCTATTAAGGTTTGTACAGTATAAGCCTCATGATCTGGGTAAGCGAGCGCATGAAATAAAATTCCCTCTTGGGTCGGTGATAATGGTATCAAGCAGTCAATTTTACTGGAATATTTCTGGAATATTGCTAGGCTTCCATAAGCTAATAGGCTAATTTCTCTAATTGTTTCTCTTAAAGTTTGTGAGAGTTCCTCTATGATTCTTTTTGGAAATACTCTCTCATCAAAAATGAATTTAATTTTTAACTGGTCATCTTGAATCAACGAATTAACCTCAAGAGGAAACAAAGGTATATACTCTTCATCGAATGCTTCAATCGGCAATGAATTCTTGAAGAGATTATGGGAATTTCCCCAATTACCTGCATAGTTAAAGAGAATACTTGGTAAAGTTGAAGAGGGCACAACAGTTTTATAATAATTCATAATACCATAATCTAATCCCTCATTCGGAATAGCATGAATATGACGAGTAATAAATCCGATAAACTCTTGTAAATTTAATTCTTGTGGAACATCAAAGGCTACGGGATACAGTGTTGTAAACCATCCAAAAGTTCTGGAAAAGTCATATTCTGAAGATAAGTCTCTTGTTTGTCCTTCTAAGGTTAAGGTAACAGAATCATTAACCGCTAGCTTCTTAAGGCTATACACAAGTGCCGCTATAATTACATTCGCTATAGTTGTACCAATAGAATAGGCCTGATCTCTCAGTAATTTGGTCGTTAAGCTATCAAGCGAGAGACTCATACTCCCAACTCTTGCTGGAATCTCTTTTTCTCTAGGAGCAAGAAATTTTTGTTGAGGTACGCTGATGACTGAAGAATTATTGCTAACATTCTTGCTGTATGTTTCCAGAAAATTGCTATAATCAACAAGAGTATCACTTCGCTCCCTATATTCAACCAATCCACTGTTCTTCTTGTATTGGTTATAATAATATGCAAGCTCTTCAAGCAAGATTTGCCAAGATATCCCATCAATAATCAAATGGTGGATAATAAGCGTTAAGGAAGTCTTATTCTCTCGATGTTTGGTTAATAAGAAACCTGCAAGAGGTCCTTTAATTGATATTTTTTTCTTTAAAGCCTTAATTTTTTCTATAAATAAATTCTCACTGTCTTCGTTAGCATATTGTGAAAGATCTAGATGTGCAATAACCCATTGTTCTTTATCATTCTTAGCTTGTAACCATTTCTGTTCTTTTTGCATAAATACTAAATAGAAGGCTTCTTGTTGAGAAAGAGTTGTTTCTAATGCTCTTTGCAGAATTTCAAGGTCAGTATGTTCCTCAAGCTCTAGACACAGATGCTGAGTTATACTATCAATAGTTGAACTAAACTCCCTAATGAGCCATTGCTGTATAGGAGATAATGTAAAAGGCTCCTTGTAAGATTTTTTTTCCTTTTTCTTGCTCTGTACTGGCTTTTCAAGAACAGTAATGCACTTACTAAGATCCTCTATAGTAGGGTATATAAATACATCTTTTAATTTTAAGAGAAGCCCTTCTTCTCGCGCCAAGGAGACAAACTGTATTGCAAGAAGCGAGTCTCCGCCCATTTGAAAAAAGTTATCTTTTAAACCGATGCTTTCTAGTTTCAGAATTCTCTTAAATAAATTTGCAAGAGTAATTTCAATTTCATTCTTGAATGCTGGTTGGGCAGAAGTTACCTCCTCACTTCTTATTCCAGCACTTGCTAATGCATTAAAGTCAATTTTTCCATTAGCACTCAAAGGAAAGGCGTCTAAGATTATAAGTGTGCTTGGAATCATATATTCTGGTAATTTGTACTTTAATAGTGACAAGATTTCCTGGCTTTTGCTTGTTTTCTGCGAGTCATCTATAGAACTTTTAAGAAGAATATATGAGCTAATAAATTGAGCTTTATCCTCTCGTTGTACAGGTAATACTAGCGCTTCTTTTACCTCAGGTAGTTCTTGTAAGGTAATTTTAATTTCATCAATTTCAACTCGAAACCCTCTAATCTTAACTTGATTATCCTTTCGCCCTAAAAACTCAATCGTCCCATCAGGCAAGCACCGGCCTAAATCACCAGTATAATAAAGATTATTTGAATAAGTGCTAGCTGATTGGGAGCTTATAAATAATGATGCTATTTGGAATTTTTCTTTGTTTAGCTCAGGGCGATTAAGATAGCCTCTTGCTACACCCTCTCCACCAATCACAATTTCACCTACTCCGAGAAAAGGGCAGATTTTCCCACAAGAATTAAAGATATAAATAGCTTGATTAGTAAGGGCCTTCCCATAAGGAATACTTTTCCATTCAGAAGAGACAGAATCAATAGGATACTCAATAGACCAAATTGAACCCTCAGTCGCACCTCCCAAGCTGATAACCTTAATGCTTTCCCCCAATTTATTCCAAATACGATTTGGAAGTTCAACAGGAATCCAATCTCCACTCAAAAGAACAAGTCGAAGTGTTAAATTATGTACTTCTCTTAAGCTCTCAACCGTTTGTGCAAGTAAGCCTATAGAAGTAGGCACTGAATTCCATATTGTTACATTATACTTACTTAGGCACTCATACCAGTAAGATGGATCTTTAGCATTTTGCCCTTCTAACAGAACAATTGCAGCTCCAGCCGCAAGCGCTCCAAAAATGTCATACACGGATAAGTCAAATGTCAGAGATGATAAGGCCAATATATTATCGTGTATTGTTACGCTATAGCGACAGTTGATATCC
Source organism: Candidatus Paracaedimonas acanthamoebae (assembly GCA_000743035.1). Lineage (GTDB taxonomy): Bacteria > Pseudomonadota > Alphaproteobacteria > Caedimonadales > Caedimonadaceae > Paracaedimonas > Paracaedimonas acanthamoebae. The sequence continues at coordinate 453,364 of CP008936.1, read as the reverse complement.
AAAATTGTGTTTGCAGCGCTATGATGCTCTATCATGACACCTTTGGGTTTTCCTGTTGAACCTGAAGTGTAAATCACATAGGCAAGATGATGAGGCTTTACATCTGACCTCAAATTACTGCTCGATAAACTCTCCTGTGCTATGATCTCTCTTGGATCAATAATCTTCCCTTTATACGCTGATCCTAAAAGACTACTTTCAAACGAAAGGACGATTGGAGCTTGCGTATCTTCGACCATGAACTTAAGCCGCTCTTCAGGAAAGGAAGGATCAAGAGGAACATATGCCCCCCCTGCCTTTAAGATCCCAAGCACACTGATGATCATCTCAAAAGAACGATCAAGAGCAATCGCAACAAGAACCTCAGGCCCTACCCCTTCTGCTCTTAATGCATGTGCAAGACGGTTCGATCTCTCATTCAACTCTCTATAGCTCAGGCTCTCATCTTCAAACCTTACTGCTATTGCATCAGGTGTCCTCTCAACCTGTGCCTCAAACAACTCATGCAAACACACATCACTCGGATAAGGAGCAGACGTATTGTTCCAGTCATATAAAATCTTCTGACGCTCAGAGGAGGTCAGCAGCTCAAAGGCTCCAATGGCCCCTTGAGGAGCTGCCATAATCTCGGTCAACAACTGTTGATAGTGAGCTCCAAGTCGCTCAACCGTCTCTTCCTCATATAAATCTGTCGCATATTCGATAAGCATAGCTATATGATCAGCTTGTTCTTGAACGAAGAAGTTTATATCGAACTTCGCTGTTGTGTGAGATGAATGCCAAGGATGAGTCTCGAGGCGAGTAAGCGTTATCGGAGAAGCTGTCATAGACTGATACGAGAACATGACTTGGAAGAGAGGGTTTGCATTCAGCATACGAGGTACCTGCAAATGATCAACCACTTGCTCAAAAGGCGCTTCTTGATGTTCAAAACTCTCTAAAACAGTGGCTTTCGTTAGCTGAAGCACTTCTAAAAATCTTAGATTACTTTCCAACCCTTGTAATCTAAAAGCTAGGGTATTGGTAAAAAAACCTATCAAAGGTTCAACATCAGGATGAGAACGGTTCGCAACAGGAAGACCAATAATTAAATCTTCTTGCTGACTGTAACGTTGCAACAGCACCATAAAGGCAGAAAGAAGTGTCATAAATAATGTCACTTCTTGTGCCTCACTAAATGCTTTCAACTGCTGCAAAAGGTCATCAGGAAGCGTAAACGAGAGGGTGCGTCCTCGATAGCTTAACTCTGCAGGGCGACGATAGTTAGTTGGGAAGGTCGACAAAGCAGGAGGATTCTCAAGATGCTTAAGCCAATACTCAAGATGAGAAACAGGTGATTGTCTTTGCCAATGCGCAAAGTCACTAAATTGTATAGCAAGCGGTGTTAAGTTAACAGCATCTCCTGCAACCGCATGATTATAAAAAGCACTCAACTCCCGACAAAAAATAGCTAAAGACCATCCATCCGCAATAAGATGATGAAAGGTCACTGCTAAAACGTGCCGCTCTTCGCTTAAAGCCACTAACAAGACTCTTAAAAGAGAATCTGAGGCTAGATTAAATGGCTTCTGAGCATTAAGTCGCAACAGCTCTTCAAGCTGTTCTGCTTGGGCTTCAACCTTCAAACTTGTAAGATCTACTCTCTCAAGCTTAAAAGATGAAAGAGGGGCTTTTATTACTTGAAAGGCTTGTCCTTGTTGCTCAACGATGTTCGTGCGTAAAATTGAATGACGGTTGATCACTTCCCGTAACGCATAAGAAAGAGAATCTACACAAACATATCCTCTCAGCTCTATGCTAAAGGGTATGTGGTAAAGAGCTTCCTGCATAAGCAACTTTTGTAAAAACCATACTCTTTGCTGTGTAAAAGACAGAGGAATAGGAAGGGAAGGATCCGCTTGAGGGATAGACTCCCATCCTACAATCTTCTTAGAATGAGGCTCTATAGCCTCTTCAATAAGTGACGCTAAAGCTTGTAAAGTAGCTTGAGTAAAGAAGTCTCTTAAAGAAAGAGTGCAGTTAAAATGACGCTGTGCATGATTTATCATCTGCACGGCAAGGAGAGAATGTCCCCTATCTGGAAGAAGTTGTCATATCGACCCACAGCTTCAAGATGTAATAGATCCTTCCATATCTCTGCAAGGACTCGCTCCGTCTCCGTCTCAGGTACTTCAAAAGAAGTATTCGTTAAATCACTCCTGTCAGGTCTTGGAAGCGCTGACCGATCAATCTTCCCATTCACTGATAAAGGAAACGACTCTAAAAATACAAACGCCTGAGGAACCATATACTCAGGAAGGACTCCCTCTAAAGCAACCCTTAAATCTCGACCTAAAGTCTCTTTACTCAACTCTCCTTCAGGAACAACATACGCAACTAGACTCTTCTGCTGATCTTGCTCAACAGCCATCACTAATACCTGCTTCGCTCCCTTCTCTTGAAGAAGGGCTGACTCTATCTCACCAAGCTCTATACGATACCCTCTAATCTTAACCTGATCATCGGTTCTTCCTAAAAACTCTATCGTCCCATCAGGAAGATAACGACCAAGGTCGCCTGTCCTATAAAGCTTCAGATTCCGTCCTGCCTGACGATCTTCTTCTGTTGCATAAGGGTTATCAATAAAACGTTCCGCTGTTAACTCAGGGCGGTTAATATATCCTCTCGCTAACCCCACTCCTCCTATATACAACTCTCCAACTACTCCTATCCCTACCATATCCAAAGTTTCATCAAGAAGGTAAAGCTGTATATTAGCCAAAGGTTTGCCAATAGTGATTAGACTCTCATCATGAATATATTGAGCACTGGCATAAATCGTCCCTTCTGTAGGACCATAAAGGTTGTATATCTCTCCATACGGCAGTAGTTTTCTCACAAGAGATATTTTAAGAGCTTCTCCAGCAATTAAAATAAGAAGCTTGTCACTTATAGAGACTGACCTTGCAAATAATAGCTGCCAAAAACTAGAGGTTCCCTGTATTGCAACTTTCTTATGGTCTTTGATAATGTTCCAAACCTCATAATCTAGCTTTTCTTGCCCTTGTGGAACTATTACGACTTTACCACCCACTGTCAGAGGAAGAAAATAATCGAGTAGGCTAACATCAAAAGTCAAAGAAGTTACAGCAATGAATGTATGTGTTGAATCAATATGACAAGCATCACGCGTAGCAAAGACACAATTGATTAAACTTTCATGCGAAATAAGTGCCCCCTTAGGCTGCCCTGTCGAACCTGAGGTGTATAAAATGTATGCTGGATCCTGAGAGTTAAACCGGTCTCTTTCTGCTAAGGTTCTATCAATACTAGCAGGACTCTTACTTAGTTCCTTACTTGAGAGAAAGACAATATTTAGGTCTGGATTAATGCTATCTCTTAAAATACAATCGGCAACAATGAAATTAACAGACGCATCTTTTAAAACAAAGTTAAGTCGTGCTTGAGGTACGCTAGGATCTATCGGAACATAAACTGCCCGCAATTTAAAAAGCGCCAATAAATTGACGAGAGCCTCTAAAGATCGTTGCTGTATTATAGCAACTATATGTCCTTCATTAATACCCCTCTCACTAAATGCCTGTGCACGCTGATCAACCTGCTGACTTAATTCTGCATAAGTAAGACTAATATCTGAATATACAGTTGCTACCTCGTGCGGAAATTTTTTCACGCTTTCTTTAAAAAGTTCATAAGTATTTTGGTAAATTGGATAGGATGCCTCTTGCAGATTATTTACAAGTTTCTTACCTTCATTGATGCTTGTGATGGCTAAACCTTTAATTGGCTCATAAGGATGCTTCATAGCTTCGCTTATTAGATGAAGATAATGCTCATAAATGCATTCAACTATTTCTCGAGAAAATAAGTCCTCTGCATACTCTATTCCTATCTTAGGAGCAGACGGATTCGTATTAACAGCTATAGAGAGTTCTGTTTTTACAGTTTGTGTATGAAATAGTAGAACCTCGCATTCTAATTTTTCTAAATTGAGTGACTGATTTAAAGCATCATCCTGTAAAAAAAGAATCTGGTAAAAGGGTTGGTTCTTTGCAGAGCTCACTTTTTCTAATACATATTCAAAAGGGAGATCTATATATTTTTGTGCCTTTGCGAGGTTCTGACCAACTAATGTTAAGACTTTAATAAAATCCATATTATCGTCTAAAGACACACGAATAGGCAGGCTGTTAACCAGAAACCCTACCATATTTTCTATTCGTTCATCGTATCTATGAGCAAAAGGAACACCTACAATAATATCACGCTGGAAAGTATGTCGATAAAGAAGCACAATAAAAGCACTCAACAAAACTGTAAATGATGTTACTTTGTGCTCATGACAAAAACGAGCAAAATCATTTCTCAACTCAGAGGGAATAATACTATTTCCTGCAACTGCCCCTTTTGCTGTTGTAGAGGTTCCCTTATACTTTGTATAAGGCAAATCTAGAGAGGGAGGAAAGTCTCTTAAAACTGACTCCCAATAATTGAGATGTTCATTATAATCACCGTTTGCAATTTTCTTATTTTGCTCTTCAATATAGTCACCATATTGAAATACATTATCAGGTAAGTAAGATGAAACATCTAGCACAGCATCATTATAACACTTTGCTAATTCTTTACATAAAATTGCAACTGACCAACCGTCACAGATGATATGATGTAGGGTTATTACCAGAATATGAAGATTAGGCTTTAACTCAATTAATTTACAGCGAAATAGTGGCCCCTCTTTGAGATTAAATGGCTTGGAAATTTCTTGATGAATAAGCTCTTGAACAGAAGGTTCTTCTATTGCATTGCCGCTTTTTAAAAAGGATATTTCATGAAATGTTCTTGCAAAATCTGTTTTAGATAATATAAAGCCCTGCTCATCCCCTATACTTATAACGCTTCTTAGCATTGTGTGCCGTTCCCATAAGTTTTTTAAACTATGAATAAGCGCTTTTTTATTTAATTCTCCTTTTAAAGAAAAAACCAAAGGAATGTTAAATGTGGCAGTTCCTGGCGATAGCTGTTCAAGAAACAAGATCCCTTTCTGACCATAACTTAAAGGGAAAGACGAAAGGGAGTTAGAGGAATCTATACTAAGCTGCTTCATTTTTATTTCCTTCTTGCTTAGTAGAGTTATCAATAAAAGCGCTAAGAGATTGAATTGTCGGATATTCAAAAATATCCCCAGGAGCGATCTGGAGGTTATATTTCTTAGCACTAATAATCATCTGCACAGCAAGGAGAGAATGCCCGCCTATCTGGAAGAAGTTGTCATATCGACCCACAGCTTCAAGATGTAATAGATCCTTCCATATCTCTGCAAGGACTCGCTCCGTCTCCGTCTCAGGTACTTCAAAAGAAGTATTCGTTAAATCACTCCTGTCAGGTCTTGGAAGCGCTGACCGATCAATCTTCCCATTCACTGATAAAGGAAACGACTCTAAAAATACAAACGCCTGAGGAACCATATACTCAGGAAGGACTCCCTCTAAAGCAACCCTTAAATCTCGACCTAAAGTCTCTTTACTCAACTCTCCTTCAGGAACAACATACGCAACTAGACTCTTCTGCTGATCTTGCTCAACAGCCATCACTAATACCTGCTTCGCTCCCTTCTCTTGAAGAAGGGCTGACTCTATCTCACCAAGCTCTATACGATACCCTCTAATCTTAACCTGATCATCGGTTCTTCCTAAAAACTCTATCGTCCCATCAGGAAGATAACGACCAAGGTCGCCTGTCCTATAAAGCTTCAGATTCCGTCCTGCCTGACGATCTTCTTCTGTTGCATAAGGGTTATCAATAAAACGTTCCGCTGTTAACTCAGGGCGGTTAATATATCCTCTCGCTAACCCCACTCCTCCTATATACAACTCTCCAACTACTCCTATCCCTACCATATCCAAAGTTTCATCTAATAGGTAAACTGTCTTGTTAGGTATTGGACGACCTATGGGAATAAGGCTCTCATTCCTACTTGCATTACATTTATATGTAGTTGCTCTAACGGTTATTTCAGTAGGTCCATAATCATTATAGAGCTCAACTAAGGGGAATGTTTGTAGAATTAACTCTTTTGTCTTTGGTGAAAGAGCTTCCCCCCCTGAAAAAATGCGGCGTAAGGAAGCGCACCGACTTACCTCAGATTGCTGAAAAAATGCATCCAATAAGGAAGGAACGAATCGAACGTTATATATATTTTCAACTTCTATAAATAGAGCTAATTTTTTAAGGTCTTGATGGATTTTAGGAGGAGCAATAACCATTGTACCTCCAAAAAGAATTGGCCAGAAAATCTCTTCTACAGAAGCATCAAAATTGAATGAACTTTGTAATAATACTGTCTCTCCTAAGCCTAAAGGATAACGATCTTGCAACCCTTGCATCAAGCAAACAACTCCTTCATGTTCGATCATGACACCTTTGGGTTTACCTGTTGAACCTGAAGTGTAAATCACATAGGCAAGGTGATGAGGCTTTACATCTGACCTCAAATTACTGCTCGATAAACTCTCCTGTGCTATGACCTCCCTTGGATCAATAATCTTCCCTTTATACGCTGATCCTAAAAGACTACGATCAAACGAAAGAACGATTGGAGCTTGCGTATCTTCAACCATGAACTTAAGCCGCTCTTCAGGGAAGGAAGGATCAAGTGGAACATATGCTCCTCCTGCCTTTAAGATCCCAAGCACACTAATGATCATCTCAAAAGAACGATCAAGAGCAATCGCAACAAGAACCTCAGGCCCTACCCCTTCTGCTCTTAATGCATGTGCAAGACGGTTCGATCTCTCATTCAACTCTCTATAGCTCAGGTTCTCATCTTCAAACCTTACTGCTATTGCATCAGGTGTCCTCTCAACCTGTGCCTCAAACAACTCATGCAAACACACATCACTCGGATAAGGAGAGAGAGGACCTCTATAAATATCCAGTTGTTTAACCATCCTGCTTTCAAGATTTAATAGTGTAAAGTTACGAATCAGTTGATTGGGATTTTGTACAATTTGCTCAAGAATAAATTGATAGTTCTTCACTAGAGAATCAATTGTGGTTTCTTTGTATAAGTCTGCAGAGTATTCCAATGAGACTTCAATTTCGTCATTATCTTTTTCATAAACTGATATACCCATGTCAAACTGAGCATGACTAATATTAATTGTTGGTGTAGCAACAGTATTACCAAAGCGTATCTCTGGTTTTTTAGCTTCTTTTTGAGCAAACATAATCTGAAAGATCGGATTATAAAGAGTCGTCTTCTGCAAATTTAGGTTTTTAACTATCATATCAAGAGAAACATCATTATTCTCATAAGAATTTAAAAGTGTTTCTTTTGTATTTTTAAGAAGTTGTATAAATGAGTCGCCAGGCTCTATAGCAGCAGGGAGTGCGACAATGCTAACAAGATATCCCACAAGTTTTTCTGCACCAGGAAAGTCTCTATTAGTCGTCGGGATCCCAATAGCAAACTTTTTCTGACTACTATAAAGATAAAATAAAATTTCTGCAGCCGTTAACATTGCTTGAAAGAAACTGGTTTGGAGCTCTCTCATTAACTTCTTAAAGCCTGGCATTGGGAATGATTGGGAATAATATCCTGCTACATAAGCTTCTCGGGCTGCTCTTGGGTAGTCTAAAGGCAAGTTTAAAGGAGAAGCAATTTTGCAAAGATGGTCTTGCCAGAAGCTAAGTTGTTGATTAAGCCTATCTTCTGTTAGTACCTTATTTTTCCATAACGCAAAATCAGCAAATTGGAATGGTAATGCAGGAAGAAGCTGAGGCGTATCATTTTCTATAATGCTATTATATAGCACTGATAGATCTCGACAAATAATATCTACCGACCATTCATCGCATACAATATGATGTACTGTAATAATCAATTTAGAGGTATTTGGTGAAAGAATTAACAGCCTACCTCTAATCAGTAAATCTTCTTGAAGATTAAAAGGTACTGATGCTTCTTGCTGACAGTGGAATTGTATCGTCTCATTTTGCTCTATTGGTGTAATATCTTCTAAATGGTAAACGCTTATTACTGTATCAGTCGATTGCCTGATAATCTGAGTTGGCTCGCCACTTTCTAGAATAAATTTAGTTCTTAGAGATTCATGATGTCTGATTAATAGCTCTAGTGCCATTTCTAAAGCTCTTATATCTATATCCCCCTCAATATGAAATATGCCTGATACATTATATGCGCTTGATAGCGGATTCATTTGGTTAAGCAACCATAATCCACGCTGATGGGGAGAAAGAGGACCTGGTCGACTGCGATCTAAAATAGGCAAGGTCTTGTTGTGAAGGGCTGAGAGTGACTCCGCATACTGGCAAAATTCACCAAGATTAGGATACTCAAAAAAATTCCTTAAACTGAATTGGGCACAATATTTTTCATTAATGCGCGCTAATGATTGAACAGCTAGCAGAGAATGCCCACCTAGAGCAAAGAAATTGTCTTCTAGGAAGATCTCTTCTCTTCTTAAAAGTTCTGACCAGATAGCTGCAATATCTTTTTCGATATTAGTCTTAGGAACTGTTCTCTCATGCGGTTCCCTTTCTTCTTTAAGATCTATACCATCCAAAGCTTTTAAATTAACTTTACCATTAGGGAGCAGAGGAAAGTTATCGAGAAAATGATATTGATTTGGGAGCATATGAGGAGGTAAATGTTTCTTTAAATAAAGCTCTAATTCTTTTCTTACTTCTCTTTCTGATAGACTTACTGCATTTAAACGAATATACGCTTTTAACAAAGAAGGCTCTTGGCTTGCTGAGCTGTAACGGACGATAACCTGTTCCACAGAGGGATGTTCACTTATAAAGGCTTCTATTTCAGAGAGTTCTATTCGCACTCCTAGTATTTTTACTTGATTATCAGCTCTTCCAATAAACTGTATATTTCCATTAGGCATAAATTTCGCAATATCCCCTGTCTTGAACAGAACTTGTTCTTGTTTGGAATGCAAACATACAGGAATAGTTATGAATTTCTCTTTGTTTAGTTCAAGGTTATTAATATATCCAGGGGAAAGGCCAATTCCTCCAATATACAATTCACCTTTTATATTAATAGGAACTGGTTTCTTGTTATCATCTAGAATGTAAATCTGAGTATTAGCAATAGGCTTTCCAATGATACTAAATTCATACGCGCTATAATGAGAATGATAGTCTGCATAAGTGACATCAATAGCTGCTTCAGTAGGACCATAGAGATTTAATAATTTTACAGAAGATAGAATTTTGAAAAAGTTTTCTGCCGTTTTATTTTGAAGAGCTTCACCGCTTGTACAAATAGTTCTTAACGGTAAGCTGTTATTGCTTACATCATAGATTTTAAGAAAAGCCTCTAGCATCGATGGAATAAAATGCAGGGTTGTAATTTTTTGAGCTAGAATAATCTCGTAAATCTTCTGCGGATCTTTGTGGTCTTCTGGAGGCATGAGTATAAGCTGTGCTCCAGAGATCAATGGGAGAAAAAATTCCCAACCAGCAACATCAAAAGTAATTGGTGTTTTTTGTAGCACTCGATCTGTATTAATAATGCTACAGTGTTCTTTCATCCATACAATGCGATTCACTAAAGAAGAATGTAGATTTGGAGAACCTTTAGGCTTACCTGTAGATCCTGAGGTATAGAGCACATAAATTGTATTATTTGGTTTGGTAAGAATGCTGGGATTTTGGGAGGGCAAGGACAATAGTTCACCAAATTCCTCTGATCGGAAAATCTTTCCTATCAAGTTAGCAAACTTCTGAACATATTTCAGACTTGTAATTAGATATTCTACTTGGCAATCTTCGACCATGAACTTAAGCCGCTCTTCAGGGAAGGAAGGATCAAGAGGAACATATGCCCCCCCTGCCTTTAAGATCCCAAGCACACTGATGATCATCTCAAAAGAACGATCAAGAGCAATCGCAACAAGAACCTCAGGCCCTACCCCTTCTGCTCTTAATGCATGTGCAAGACGGTTCGATCTCTCATTCAACTCTCTATAGCTCAGGCTCTCATCTTCAAACCTTACTGCTATTGCATCAGGTGTCCTCTCAACCTGTGCCTCAAACAACTCATGCAAACACACATCACTCGGATAAGGAGCAGACGTATTGTTCCAGTCATATAAAATCTTCTGACGCTCAGAGGAGGTCAGCAGCTCAAAGGCTCCAATGGCTCCTTGAGGAGCTGCCATAATCTCTGTCAGCAACTGTTGATAATGGGCCCCAAGGCGCTCAACCGTCTCTTCCTCATATAAATCTGTCGCATATTCGATCTTAATGAGAGCCTTCCCCTTATTGATCTCACAAAATAAGGTGATATCAAACTTTGAATGGTAAAATTCATACGGATTAAAAGAAGCTTTTACTCCCTTCATCTTTAAATCATACTCTAATTGCTCTTGATACGAGAACATGACTTGGAAGAGAGGATTTGCATTCAACATGCGAGGTACCTGCAAATGATCAACCACTTGCTCAAAAGGCGCTTCTTGATGTTCAAAACTCTCTAAAACAGTGGCTTTCGTTAGCTGAAGCACTTCTAAAAATCTTAGATTACTTTCCAACCCTTGTAATCTAAAAGCTAGGGTATTGGTAAAAAAACCTATCAAAGGTTCAACATCAGGATGAGAACGGTTCGCAACAGGAAGACCAATAATTAAATCTTCTTGCTGACTGTAACGTTGCAACAGCACCATAAAGGCAGAAAGAAGTGTCATAAATAATGTCACTTCTTGTGCCTCACTAAATGCTTTCAACTGCTGCAAAAGGTCATCAGGAAGCGTAAACGAGAGGGTGCGTCCTCGATAGCTTAACTCTGCAGGGCGACGATAGTTAGTTGGGAAGGTCGACAAAGCAGGAGGATTCTCAAGATGCTTAAGCCAATACTCAAGATGAGAAACAGGTGATTGTCTTTGCCAATGCGCAAAGTCACTAAATTGTATAGCAAGCGGTGTTAAGTTAACAGCATCTCCTGCAACCGCATGATTATAAAAAGCACTCAACTCCCGACAAAAAATAGCTAAAGACCATCCATCCGCAATAAGATGATGAAAGGTCACTGCTAAAACGTGCCGCTCTTCGCTTAAAGCCACTAACAAGACTCTTAAAAGAGAATCTGAGGCTAGATTAAATGGCTTCTGAGCATTAAGTCGCAACAGCTCTTCAAGCTGTTCTGCTTGGGCTTCAACCTTCAAACTTGTAAGATCTACTCTCTCAAGCTTAAAAGATGAAAGAGGGGCTTTTATTACTTGAAAGGCTTGTCCTTGTTGCTCAACGATGTTCGTGCGTAAAATTGAATGACGGTTGATCACTTCTCGCAGCGCATAAGAAAGAGAATCTACGCAGACATACCCTCTCAACTCTATGCTAAAGGGTATGTGGTAAAAAGAGCTCTCTGGCAAAAGTTTCTGTAAATACCATAGTCTTTCTTGATCAAAGGATAAATGTAACATTAAGTCCATAATAATTTAATTATTCGTGTTAAATGTAATTGGTTAAAATTAGACTAGACTTTACATAACCTTTATTAGCATCATATACAGGCTAGCTAGTAACTATATAGAAAGATAATATTTACCCTAAGCGGCTACCATTCCTTCTTTGACCTTTTCATGTAATATACTCGTTAGTACGTTATATGGCGGTGCATCATAAGACCCAACAAAGGATATCGATGGCTCTCTTGTTAGAATAGCTCGAGCTCCATTAACAACATCTGGAAAAGAAATAGAGCGAATAGCATTAACATAATCTTCCATTTGATTTGGATCACCCCCATAAAGAAGCTGCTCAGCCAACATACCAACACTAGAAAATGGGTTGTCTATAGCCAATTCCATCTCATGTATGACCTTATTCTTACCTGCATTCACTTCTTTTTCTGTTATGTTATAGGGAAACTTGTTAATAAGCTTACAAGCTTCACCTAATAGGTCATGCTCCTGTGTTTTCTTCCACCCTGAGAAATAGAACCTAAGTAACCCCATACCTCCAAAGCTATCTACCTTTGAAGCCATGGTATAACCAAGCGCACGTTTCTGCCTTAGCTCTTGAAAAAATCTAGAGGATGTGCCTGAGCCAAGAATCTTCGCGATAATATATGCCGTGACATTCTCAGAGATATTTTCAGAAAGGGGAAACCCCATAAAAGCATGTGCCAGCTCATTACGTTGTGGCCTACAAAGATATTTATGCCCATTTATGAACTGAGGCTTAATTCTTATAGGATAGGTCGTCTTGGCCCCATTAGATGCTTTACCAAAAAAGCGATCAACGCATTTCAGAAGATAGTCCATACCTATATTACCATAAGCAGCTATAGCAAAATTTTTAGGATAGAAGTATTCTTGCTTATAATTTTTAAGAGCGTCTAAGCTTAGGTTGTACATACTCTCCTTAGTCCCCAAAGGACAAAAACCATATCCTTGGTTTGGAAAGCTTGCCTCGTTGAATAAATCTGACGCTAATACAAAAGGGTTGTCATGTCTTTCAACAATCTCTTGCTCAATAACTGTTTTTTCTCTATTTAAGGCTTCTTCCGGAAACGTGGCATTAAGTAGACAATCTGCCATAATTTCTATCCCCTTCTCTACTTTGGAGAAAGGAAGATGGAGATAATATTCAGTTTTTTCGGGATGCACAAAGAACTGAATTTCAGCGCCGGTCGCTTCTACTTCAGTGGAAATATCCCAGCCTGACCTTTTAAGAGAACCTAAAATATTCATATGTGTGACCATATGAGCAATTCCATTTAACTGCTCGTTCTCACAAGCTGTTCCTGCTCCAATTGCAAAGCATAATACGACTTGCTTAGCATCACGAGACTCTCTCAACCCAAGACGGATACCATTTGATAGCTCAGATATAGCAATAGTCACTTTTTCCTCCCCTCAAGAATTGTATTTTTACAAATATTTTATTCTCACATGTTTGACAAGAGTAAATATAGGTGACTATTATCTCATTTATTATATTCTTGTGAGGAATAAAAAAATTTATGCAGATATATCCAGATGTTGATTACATAGCTTCTCATGATAAAGACCTTTTCTTTGCACAATATTTTCAAAAGAAACCAGTTGTTATTAAGGGATATTATTTAAATAGTAGAGCCGTTAAAAACTGGGATAAAAATTATATCACTAACGTATGCGGTAAAACCCTAGTAAAAGTCCATTATGGCCCAACAAATCAAAATCAAAAAAAGGTTATGTCTGTCGAGGAGTACATCGAACTTATCCATAATAACGATTTGTTACAAGAAGGTTTAATGGACGATACTCAGCAGCTTTATTTATATAACTTTCAATTAATGAAGCTTGGTGAAAAGCTTCTTGAAGATCTGGATCTAAACCCCCAGCATTTAATTGGGAAATGGTATCATAAAAATTGGAGAAGAGATCTATTTTTCTTCTATGGTAACAGGCACACACGCTCCCGCCTACATTATGATAGCTTAGGGACACATAATACATTTTTTCAAATCTCTGGTAAGAAGAAGTTTATTTTAATTCCCTACCAGCAAATTGATAAATGCTACATTGATTACCCTCGCAATACTTTTTCAAATGTAGATCCAGAACATCCAGATTTTAATCATTTTCCTTTATTTAAGGATGCGCAACCACAACAAGCAATCTTAGAAGGTGGGGATGTTCTTTACATGCCACCTTATACGCTACACTATGTTAGAGGGCTTAATGTTAACATTTCAATGAATATCGACTGGCACACCCCCAAAAGTGTTATGGAAGCCTTTACTTCAGGAAGAGTAAATGGCCTTATATGTCACTACTGGAACTTTATTTCATTTCTAGGAGTATCTTGCAGAATTCCTAATGATGTCCTCTACCCTTTGTACAAGTCACAATACAGATAAAGCTTATTGTAGGAATTTTGAGCTTAATTCAGATGCCAAGAATTGCAAGAACACTGCTTTAGCTTCTCGAATAAAAAAATGCCCGCCTTCAAAAGTATAAAAATTAAAGGGCTTTTGAGTTTGTTTTTCCCAAGCCTGAACCTTATGAATCCGTGTTGTAAGGTCATTGCTGCCATGTAAAGCAATGATAGGGAGATTAAGCAAAGGAGGCTCTTTGAATTTGTAAGAAGATAAAAGTAAAAAATCTCCTTTAATATAAGGAAAAAATACTTCCTTAAACTCAAGGGAAGCGAAAAAATCTTCCGGCATTGACGCATAAGATTTTAAACGCTCAATCAACCATGAGTCATTATGGATGTCTTGTTCTTTTGGCAATACATGGCAATGAGGCGCTTCTTTTGCTGAAGCAATAAATGTGCGTGGAAGCGGCAAGTTCTGCCTCCTCAAAGAGTGGATGAGCTCAAAACTAATTAAGGCTCCTAAACTATGTCCAAAAAAAATATATGGTATATTAAGTAAATTCCTTATTTCTTCATGTAATCTAATTATTAACTCTGCAAAATCTGTTACCAAAGGTTCAGAAAACCTTGTTTCTCTGCCTGGTAATTGCAAACTTAAAATTTCTATTTCATCACAAAAATAATTTCTCCACTCTCTGAACTCAGAGGCACTTCCTCCTGCAGGCGGAAAACAAAAAACTCTTAATTTAGGTTCCTTTCCAGAAGAATATTTTATGAACCACTCGGCCATTACTTGTAACCCCAGCTCACATAGATAAGATCATTAATTATAATGTGAGCTTTATTCTCATTGACTCGCTGTAAGATTTTTTTATGGAGGTTTGTTATGAGTGATTGATAATATTTAAATTCCGTTGCCGTCCCACCACCAGCCAAGAAAAAGTTTTCTGCTTCATACTCTTCCCAAATTGAATAAAAGCGCTGCTTGAACCACTCTTTAATTTCTTGCCTATAGAGCATTTGTTTAGCATCACCAGAGTTGGGTAAAAGCTGCATAACATTATCATTAATAACAGTTGAAATATTCTTGAAATTGGTTTGCTGCAGTAATAGTGCAACCTCTTCCCCTATAGAATTATCACCTTTACTAAGATTTTTCTTACCCTTTTCTGCTATTTCATGAAACCGCGCGAGCATACCAAATTCTCGATTATCTTCTATCTCTCTACGGTAGCAAGAGCTTATTGACCGAGCTAAAGAACAAGGTTCAAGAATAACAGCAATCCCTCCAGGTTTTAATACCCGCCACATTTCTTGAATAGCTAAAGAAGGATTTGCAATATGCATTAATACGCGATGACAAGTAACAAAATCAAATGAATCGTCTTTGAACGGCAATTGCGTACCATTTGCAAGATAATATGATAGTGTGTATCCTTTTATCTTATTAAGATTTATTCTTGCTTTATTTAAGTATTCTTCTGATATATCAACTAAGCTGATATTTGAACCTTCTGCTAGCACTGTTAGAAGTTGACTTATCCACCCCCCATGGCCACATCCTATATCAAGAAAATTTTTTCTTTTTTTTATCTTCCAACGCTTTGACAATAGAAAAAAAAGTCTTTATTCCAATAATATGATTCTATACCCTGGGCCAGAGGTTTTAAAGTTGCCATTCTCTCTGCCCAAAAAGCAATTCTGAATGAATACCTCTTGATTTACATTCACTAACAAACTTCTTTGAGTTAGCTATTTGGGGCGATTCTTCATTATAATTTAAGGCCATTAAATGGTTCAACCATGGTTCTTGCCCCATCGCATAAACATATGCATTTTTACATTTTGATTGCTCAACAATGTTAATAGCTTTTAAGAAATCTGATCCTGATAAGCGCCTTGATTGATCCATCCCATATTCAATTGGAATCGTAATAAGCCCACCATATTGAAAACTCAAAGGACCACCAACAGATTCCATCCCAATAAAAGTTGTATCTACTGAGCCAATTTCATCAAAGATCAATTTATACATATAAGGCTCGATGTTATTAGAATCTGCTAAAAATAAAAATTTCTTATTCTTGGACACAACACAATATCCTAATTTAGATGTCACCTCGACATCGCAGTGTTCCCCCAGGAAAGGCAATCCTATAATTTCACCGTCTTGTGTTGGAATAGATACGAATTCCTCAAGTGATATCAGATTATTAAATCCAAGATGTTCCATTGTTAAACGTATAGACGGGTCAGCTAAGTTACCTTGTCGATCTCTAGGTAAGACGAAGTTATCGACCTTATGACGTAACTGTAATATTGTTTCGAAAACAATATGGTCTTCATGTGTATGAGTAAATAAGACATAATTTATACGTTCAGGGAGATCAGCGAAGGTAAACCTTTTTAAGTCATTTGGATATCTATAACTAATTAATGGATCAATTAAAATCGACGTATTTTTTGTTTCAATAAGTACACACGCATGTCCAAAGTATCGAATCCTAAGACCATCACCTTGGTAGGTACTTTCTGAAGACTCATTAGACGGTGATGCCTGGAAAAATACATCTATAATATGTTGAGGGTTTGTCGTCTCAAAAATTTCAGCAATAAAATCTTTTGATATTGGCAAACTGCGGGCAGAAAAAAGCTTATCATATAATCTATCATGGAAAGGCATATTAATCTTAATGTCATTCCCCTGAGCAATAAGAGGCGTACTTAACACAAAAGGCCTAAAATCTTTATCAATCAAGCTCATTATGACAGATTGATGCTTTGCATTGTAGTAATGCTTATAAAGAAGGGGCTCTATTAAACGCAATCTTGGAAAATTGTTGAGATCATAGGTCAGCTCAACCATTCCTTTTAGCGACGAAGGTATTTGTTTATATAATGACTCAATTCCATGCCCTTTTGCTTCCTTGATAATAAGATTATTTAATTCATGAACCCCATCAGCAAGTTCAATTAAATCTTTAGCTTCAAGTTTTATATTTAAATATGTTTCCTGAACTAATCCTTGTTGGCTAGGATCAATATTGATGAAGGGTCCTCCTATCAGGTTAGGATCATTAGCAGCTGCATAATGAACCTCTGGAGCCTCTAAATAAGATTCCATAATTTTTAGATAACGGTTCTTAACATGAAGACCAGCGTTTACAGGAGGTACTGTCTGAGGCCAAGCAGGCCAATGAAAAATTGCTGGTTCAAATTTTACATGATCTTTAAGGTAATATTTTGATTTATCTGCCATCTTAGCGTATTTTTCAGTTTCACTTATTTAACTAGCAAATGGTTACTTAAAAGACTATAGCTAATAAAAGTTTAGCTGTCTACTAGAGATTTTCTAATAGGTTTTTTACAGCTTAAAGAACTTATTTTAACTATTAATTTTTGACATAATAATTAGAAGATAAAATCATATACTTCTACAAATTAATATATTATCAAGACAAGAAACTTCACTTTCATTATAGCACAAATTTTTAGTATGGCTTTAGTGTAAGCCTAATACTCTACGCCAATTAGTCAAATATATTGCATTTTTTGCGATATAAAATTTTTATCTCAATTATTATCATTTAATATCAACCACTTATGTAAAATATTTATTGACAAATGAGAAAATATTAATCATTATCGCCATAATGACAATAGTAGTTGTTAACCATTAACATTAAAAATAGGGGCACATTATGTCTGGGAAAAATCAATATCAATTTGCCGAAGATCAGCAAATCATTATTAATGAAACACTTAAATTGCAGCAATTTAAGTCAATCTTTGCTTCAATAATTCATTTAATTGAGAAGCAAGATTATAATCAAAGTGAGTCTCGAACATTAACTCTATCAAAACTAATTATACAATTAGATGAAGATATTTGCTTTAAACGGAGGCCATATATGAAATGTAATTTCATTAGCCCACATCTCCAATCTTCAAGAGCTACTTTTAATGAATTAGCAAAACAAGCTATTAATGTATTTAGCTTTAATTGCACTAAGAGCTCTATTAAAGGATTTGATGATTCATGTAGAACCGTGGAATTTACACCAAAATTTGGAACTAAATTATATGGTTTTCTTTCTCATTTAAACGGCCTGCAGACAATTACTGATATTGCGAGTCAATTCTCTATCTCAGCAAAAGAAGTTCTGCATTTATTGCAACCGCTATATGAAACTGGATTTCTTATATTGTGCAGTAAAAGCCTGGTTCCTGCTTCAACATTTTACATTCACCTTATGAATACAGAGAGAGACTACCGAGTAAAGTCTTTGCAAAACCCCAATGTGAATAACCACGATGATTTAGAATACCTAAAAGATGTTTTGATCCAAAATCTCTTTGCGCTTTATCATTATGTTTCTGCTTTTCCAGAACATTTGGGAGAAGCTATCTCTCACATATCCAACCAAGAATTGAAAGAAAAATTGTGTAATACACTTACAGGTAATTATTGGCATAGTAATATGCTTTTAAAAGGACTGATGGAACTAGGTTATTCAAAAGAACAAGTTAAACAAACTTCACCAATTCCAGCTACTTTAGGGGTTATTAATTATTTAAGATGGCTTGCAAAGACGGATTTATTCTCATATGCAGCATGCTTAGGATTAACAGAATATCCTGAAGTTTCTGAAGAAACTGCTCATACCATATCTAACTATATCCAAGCAGAATGGGATAGCATTGAACTTCTCAATCTATTACCAAAAGAAGCTTTAGAATATTTTAGAAAATACAAGAAAATTGACTACATGAAGGCGCGAATCTCTAAGGATTTTTTTGATGCAGAGACCTACCTAACTCCTGAGAGGCAAGCAGAAATTCAATCTCGAGTTCGAGTGTACATTGAATGTCAAAAAGCAGAAATTCTTGCAATAATACAACGTTCCCAAGTTATAGCCGCGTGAAATAAAAGAGAGCTAGAGAACTATCTATAGCTCTCTGATTATAGTCTTTCTTCAACAAACGGATAATAAGCCAGAGCTGCCTCATTTAAAAATTGCATAAGATCAGATATAGTTTAGCTATTTAGGAGGCGGCCATGAAAGAATCTATTGATTGTATTCTAAAAAATTTTGAAGATTTTGGGGAAAAGCTTGGAGATCACTGTATATAGTATATTGCCAAATTAATTGAAAAGTTCGAATATTATTTCAACACTAGAAAACAATTTAGGGGGAGAATATTTAAGTATGTATAAATTTTTTCATAAGGTACTGTTGTTATCTTCAGCCATAGGAAGTCTTAGTCAACAAGTACTAGCTAGCCCTTCAGAAGCTGATAATCCCCCTCATAATTCCCAGAGTAGCGTTCTTTTACCAGCTTTTCCTACCGAACCAATAGAACCGTTACAATCTGTAAATATTTCTTCAGGAAGCGCTAGTACAACTTTAAAACAGTCGAGCAGCGAAATTGATTATGATGAGTTTACAAAAGAACATGTCGATTATATTCGCCTGAGAAATATTAGATATTTATTACGACATAAAGATAAAATAAATCCTCATAACTTACTTTTAAATATTAGTTGGCAAACAGATGGGATGACAGTTCTTAAACGCTCTTTAAGAGACAGAAGCGTTATGCTTCTTCCAATATGGTCAAAGTTATCATACTTACATAGAGCTATTTCTCTATCAATAATGTCTCCTCAATTTCGAGAAGCTTTTATACAAAAATTTGTACCTCTTTTGAATTCTTTGCCAGAAATTCTCAAAGATATTGAAGAGGTAGAAAAAGAAAAAGCAACAATTCGCAAGATGATGACCAGGTTACCTGATGACCTTGCAAGAAAAACTTTTTCAAGTGTAATCGACCAAACGGTGGCAGCCAGTAGTAGTGCTGTTATCCCAATTGATGATGAGGATGATGAATCTTCAAGTCTTTCAGATGATGATGATTCTAACGAAGAGGGATCTTCTGCTTCTTCCAACAGCAGTCTGGATCCTTTAATGATCGATTTGTTTAAAAGTATAGCAAAACATCCTATTCAAGACGAGCTACGCCAAATAAAAAAGTGCACATTGTATACTCATGAATATCAATTTAAACTTTCTATGGAGTGCTTGAAAAATTATATGCAAGCCTCCAATGCTCCTCTTGAACCTATTGAACAAGCTAAGAAAATAATTAAACAAAAAGAAGAAAAGCTTGTAGAGGATTTAAAAAAATCAAATAAGTTAGCAAGCGCTGAGAAAATTGAAAGATTAGTTGGTGTTTGTTATGAATATGAGAGCTTAATTGAAGCGCTTGAAAATCTCACTGAATTAGAAAAAATGAATGTTACAGGGGTTGATTGGCGGTTAGATATAAGGGCTCGACGTTTGTTGTTTCAAACGATTACGCTTACTGGAGAAGCTCTTAACAACGTTTCAACACCTTTAGAGATAGAAGCCTCTCAAGATGTCTTGAGGTTTATTCCATCTATAAAATATCTAAGGAATGTCTTTGAACATCCCCTAGATTTCAAAAGAAAGAAATTTAAAGATCTATTAGAAGATCCAACTCAAGGTTCAAGAATTTTAAAAGGGTTGTCTTTAGACTTGCTTAAATTAAGAGGCCCATTAACTCATAGACTAAAACTTCTACAGAACTTACTTCAAAGTGATAAGAAATGTGATAAAGAACTTGATAAAATTTTATCACAAGACTTTACTGGACCAAAAGAGCTTGGAACACAACCAGGAAACGTTCCTAAGAATTATAATGACCTTCTAGCTCAAGCTCATTGGCAAGATATCGGATTAAAATATGTACAATGGCTTAGAAGATACTTCTATCATCCAACGTATCTTTTAAATGACCCAGAGACAGAAAACTTAAATGAAATAGTTAAGCAAATTGTAAAACAGGAAAAAAAAGCGCAAGCCAAATCTTCTGATCGGACCGTGACTATAGATCAAGCAGCGAAGGAAATTGGTGAATTAAGCGTATTTTTAAGTAGTTATCCTAACCGTATTGAACTCATCAAAGATATTCATACGAATAGAAGCTCATATGCTTATCTCATAAATCTTATAACGCAAATATTTTCAACTTTTAATACTATGGTTGAGGGGCATGATTTAGATTTTTATATAAAAATGCGTCTTCCACAGAAAAAAATGTTTGAAAGTGTATTCAATGACCTAAGAGAAAGAAGAAACTTTTCAGTGCATGATTTATGGAGGAAAGACTTTAGAGGACTTGCAAAGGTTTCTTACCTTCTTGTGCATAATTTACTACCCATTTTATCTCCCTCTCAGCCAACTGCACTTAATGAAGCAACTCTAGAAATGTGGAAGCAGATTGATGATCTTTCAATTACATCCGACAGTCTTTTAGAATTGCTTGCAAGAGGGGCTGATATTAATTCGCGAGATCCTCAAGACAGTCATTCTGCATTGGCTTATGCTGTTAATCAGGCATCTAACTATCAAGATCCTGTTGTAAGAGCATTTTTAAAAAATGGAGCTGATCCTAATTTGTGTGATGATAATGGTACTTATCCAATTCACGTAGCTGCTGAAGACGCCCGAATAGATTTAATTATGATGTTATTTGATGCGGGTGCCATTCCAGATGTACATGATTTTTATGGAAATACACCTGAAGATAGTGCTCTAAGCAATGATCATGAAGATGTAGCGAAACTTTTGCGCGGAATGCAGGCGCGATTTCGAGGTGATAAAGCAGATAAACTACATCTTCATTTAGATCCAACCTGGTTTGATTCAAAATATTTACATCCTCTAAGAGGAAGAAACCCAAATTTGTTAAATGCAGATGGAGAATTACCTTTAGTTTTAGCTATTGAAAAATCAGCATCAACAAATGATTCACAAAAAGTATTTGAAATTGTTTATCATTTATTAAAGGCTGGCGCTGAAGTTAATAAACATCAATCATTAGATGGTGCAACAGCTCTTATTTCTGCCGCTCAATACAGTCAAGACCTTGAACTATTTAGTTACTTACTTGATAATGGAGCGGAGATAGATGCAATAGATAACTCTAACAGTACAGCTCTTCATTATGCAGCAAAATATAATGATCTTGAATTTGTGAGACTTCTATTGGATAAGAAAGCAAGTGTCCATTTAAGGGATAATTTGAATCGAACTCCACTTCTTGCTGCGGCAGATACTTTAGAGGATCATTTAGATATTATAGAGCTTTTATTAAAGGCTGGCGCCAATCCGAACGATGAAGATGAATACGGCAGTGTTTGTCATTATATATCTGAACGCAATGGCGATCTTAAGGCAGCACAACTTTTACTTAAACATGGAGCTAAGCCAAATAAAATAGGTTCTGGAGCTGTATATGGTGAAAAACTTCCACACGAAGTAGCTAAGACAGAAGAAATGAAGAACCTTTTGAAAAGTGCATTAAACTAACGTGCTTTTTACAATATAAAAAAGCTAGCTCTACGCGTAAAATTCTCTGAGGTGTAAATAAATGTTAATAATATACTTGAAAAATTCCTATATTTCATCTTAGAGTCTTTATTCGGATTATACTAGAAGATTATTCGGTTTGAATGGGATTTGTTGTTCAGTTTAGGCCGGAATCACCGTTCGGTTTGAGCCGAATTATCTACTTTTTACGATGTTTAAAAAGTTTTCAAGAAAGTTAATAAAAAACCGCAAGGTCGCCTGAAAATCTTTTTTTGTTCACCTCCTCGTCTATCAAAGCCGACTTAAAGCCATCCGATAGATTAAATTCTTGTCCCTCTTACCAATAGCAATTACTTGAACAACAACACGCTCATCGTATACACGATAAACAAGTCGATACCCCACTGTTCGTAGCTTAATTTTATAACAGCCCGGCATATTGATAAGTTTATTTTTAGGAATATGAGGTTGCTCAAGTATTTTGGACAATTTAGATTTAAAGAATTGCTGTAAATCTGGAGACAGCTTATCCCACTCTTTCTTCGCAGATTCTAGAAAAGTTAATTTATAGGTCATCTAAATCAACAGAGATTTCACGTTCATTCATACGAGTTTTAACAATTTCTATTAATTCAAAATCTTCTAAAGCTTCGATAATACGTTCATATGTCTTTGCTGGGATACAGTAAAATACAGGTTCATTTCGATTCAAAATCGCTAAAGGTTCTCCATGACTGCTGGTAACAGTTCCCATAGGGTTTTTCTTCAGATCACTGATGCTTGCTGTAAGATTTGAATATATGGGGTGTGTCATTTCTCGCCTATCCATTGACTATAAGATCATAATAAACCATTTTAGAATTTTTTAAAAGATCTTTTAAAAATCTTTTTCGAGACTGATTTGACTTATCTTCTAAAAGTTAAATTAATTCTAGCAGCTCGTTTAATTTTCACATTTTTAATTTGTGCACCCATTAATGTATTCTGATTAATTGATTTTAAATGATAGAAGCCAGGTTTTGATGTTTTTTCCACATAACGCAGCATTAAACTTCCGTTTTCAAGTTCAACGATTAATGGTTCCTCTTCAATAAAAAGAAGTTGATCTAAAGTAATAATTTTCCCTGCTATATGATCACCTGGCCTATAAAAGGGAAGTGCTGTATCATCAACCATGATGAGGACTAAGCAATCTTTATAAAATTCCTTGTAGGAAGTTGTTGTTCTCCAGATAAACTCTTCCTCATCTGCCAGACTTGATCGTATGAAATGGGTTTTATGAATTCCTCTCATATCTACAGCAAAAGGCTCTGATCCTTTACCTTCCATAATCCATTCAGGACTTACCTCGATACCATCTTGCTGAAGGTATCTAGAGATCTTTTTTACAGCTTCTTCGGAGAAATATGTTGTTCCATTCTCCCATGCCGCCATTGTATTACTGCTCATATTATGCTTTTTACAAAAGACGGTACGCGCAAATCCTGTAAGACTTCTTGCATGCTTTAATCGTAAAGCAGCTTCTTTATTCGGTTGTGTTGTACTCATTTCTAATAGCTCCCAAGAAAATAATTATTATTTTTTTTATGTCACACAATCTATATAGGCATATGTTAATCTATCAATCAATATGTAAATACACATTACCTAATTTTTAATATATATTAATAATATTACTAATTTATTGACATTTATTATTGCTGAGGATATCTTCTCTCTCTAACCCCCTAACTAGGAGATTAAATCCAATGAAAGATATATTACTCACACCTCAAGATTTAGCCAAAAGATGGAACCTTGAGCCTAATACCCTTGGACAATGGCGATGGAATGGTCGAGGACCAAAATACCTTAAAATTAATCGAAGCATTTTATATCGTTTGGAGGATATTGAAGAGTTTGAAAAACAAAAAGTAAGACACAGTACTGCTCAAATTCTTGATGAAAAACTCAAGCAAGAATCTGATCAAATTCCTTATTTAAAAGTATGTAAATCATAGGATCACCATCTTCAAAGATTTTACCGATTTTAAAAATAATAAAGATTATAAAGAGAGCCATATGTTCAAAGGGTACAATCGTCGTACTAAACGTTGCCTTGTGTGCGAAGAGTACATAAGTCTTACAAAGGACCTCAGAGCGGCTCTCCTTCTTAATCAATGTGTCTACTGGATGGAAAGGACACAAGATTATGATCTCTTCTTAACAGAAGAATACGAAAATAATCCCAATTGTAATGTTCCTTATCGCCACGGATGGTTCTATAAGTCTTATGAAGCCTTTAATGATGAATGCATGTTAGGAACAAGCAAGTCGACAATTGCTAGGATGTTAACCTCATTTGTTGAGCATGGTTGGCTTGAAAGGCGCCATCGCAAGACTTCTACGTTTGATCAAACTTATGAATATCGCGTTAACCTTACCAAGCTTCAATCTGACTTATTAAGCTTAGGCTATGTCTTAGATAATTATAAAATTGATCTCATTCTCTTAAAATCAGGGGAAAAAGAGGGGATGCCTCCTAAATTACGTTCTGAGGTATCTGACGAACATTCTGATTTGTCAGCTCATGAACAAGAGCCCATGTTGCGAAATCAGGCATCCAAGTTTTATGGTGAGACCTCGATTTCTCATGGTGAAACATGCATGTTGCAAAAGAAAACCCTAGTTTCTCATATGGAAATACCACCATTGTCATTAAAGTCCGCAGAAAACAGCAATTCTCACCATGAAGCATCCATGTTGCAAGATGAAACATCGATGTTCCCCCATGAAACATGCAAGTTGCACAGTGAAACTTCATATATAGATACAAAGATTACTAATACAGAGATTACTAATAAAACCCTCTCTCTAATCTCTCTCCCTAAACCTGCAATCACCCCACCTCAAAAGCCATCCAAAAATGAGAGAGTAGAAGGATTAAAAATGCTTGAGATCTTTTCAAAGCTTGTTTTGAGAGGGCAAGAACTTTTACCTCATCCTGAGCGCATTGGCCGTCTCAAGCATGTTCTTCATTCTCAACTTCAAGGGAAACTCGAGAACTGGGAGAAAGTCTGCCAAAATATTACACGTTCTAAGTTCTTGATGGGCGAAGCTCAAACATCCGATTTTAAAGCAACACTGGATTGGGTGATGATGAAAGACCATGCTATCAAGATTTTTGAAGGAAACAGCTATGGCATTGGAGATCGCAATACCACAAGCCCTTCAGCAGAACCTACTATGGAAGAGAGAGAAGCTTTGCTTCTTGAATTTAAAAACTCAAACAAACACCCCCTCTGGCTTCAAGCAGGCCAACTCCTCTTCAAAAAGATTGAATTTTCTATTTTCAAGAGTTTTATCTCTGTCCTTGATATCCATCAAATTCATCAAGATTGCATCGAACTTTTAGCACCACACCATTACATTCAAAGTTATGTGAGTAAAAACCTCTTTAGCATCCCTATCAAACAAGCTTTAGAAACTGCTTTAGGGCGTGAACTTAGATTTGTATACGTTAGTGTTGACTCTAAGCCTGGTGTAACCGCCGAAAACAAGCCTAAGACAATTCAGGAGCATACTTCGACTCAATCGGTTTCTCCGGATGATCTTCCACTTCTCAGAAACCCATATAATTCTGATAGACCTGAGGCTTTGCATGATCCTCCACCACAACCACCAAATACTCAAGAACCACAAAACAATTAGAACTAACCACGAAAGGAAAAGATATGAAACTAACCCTCGTTAAATCAAATCACTGCACAAACCTTGAGCAGGATATGCCCCTTACAGATGGGCAAAGGCAGTTTCAAATGCGGAACCTTAGGAAGATGATCCGCTTTATGAAAGCCCAACTTAAACGTTTAGAGAAAGAAGGAACAATAGATTAAACAGAGACCGCGCAAAGACTTCGACCTCTCACGCGCAGGTCTCTGGTACACCAACAACACATGGAGTGAATAGATGCACAAAACACTTATACCCTATTTTAAACAAAAAAGGGACCTTTTAAATATCCCAAAATCTTTCAAGAAGCATGTGTTTCTTCTTGGGTATTCAACTTTACTTTTGTCACGTTCCTTGCATGCCGCTGACAATGACATGGTGCTGAAGAATGTTTTTGAAAAGATCGAAAAAACCCTTACAGGCGGCGGGTTCAGACTTGCCACCATTGCAGGGGGGCTTGGCGGCATTGTGATTGCAGGGGTTAAGGGTAACTGGCCTGTTGCAGGGCTTTTCTTAGGACTTGCTGTGACAGCTCATGCCTTCGTGGATTGGGTTAAAGCCAGTTACACTTTTTTGATTTAGGGAGCGTGCTATGCGTGAACGCGGAAAACATTTGCTCCTTCATCATCTCGATTCCCCTGCCAGATGGCTTATCTTCACGAAGGATGAAGCCGCAGCCCTTTTAATTCCTCTTCTTGTGGGGCTTGGCACTTCCCATCAAGGCTCAGGACTTTTAGTTGGTCTCACATTCTGCTGGGCATTGCGGAAACTCCGCAAGATGGCAGGCCAAGGGGCACTCAAACATTTGATGTACTGGTATCTTCCTCATAACAAAGCTAAGCTTCCTTTAACACCCCCTTCTCATATCAGGGAGTGGGTATCATGAAAGAAAAACTTCAGCATTTAAGACTGCATGATCTCTTAAGGCATAGAAACTACCTGACCTTTATAGTCTCAGGTCTTCTAGGATCAAATATACTCCTAACCTTTGCCCTTTGCACGCAGAGTGAACGCGTTGTGCTTGTGCCCCCTCATCTCACAGGGCCTGTGTGGGTCGAGAGAAGCCAAGTCTCTCCTCAGTACCTTGAAGAAATGGCCTTGTTCTTTGGAAGTATCCTTTTAAACAAGACACCACAAAGTGCGCCTTACCTTCATGAACTTCTCTTGCGGTATGTCGACGCAAGCAGCATTGGCAAGCTTAAGCATCAACTCAGAGAAGAAGAAGAGAGATACCAAAAAAGCGGCCTTAGTACCTCCTTTTATCCTAAGAAGGTGACTGTTCAGGAAAAAGGTCTGCAAGTGGATCTCTTTGGTGAAATGATTGGTTATGTAAGCCAAAAGTGCATCTTTCAGCGTGAGGAGACTTATCGTTTCACCTTTTCTTACGATCATGGGCGTTTGCTTATCACTTCCTTTAGGCAAGTTACAGGAAAGGAACAAGGCCATGCGTAAAACTGCTCTTATAGCTTCATCTTTCCTTGCTACTTTAGCCAATGCAGTTCAAATCCTGCCTATCAAAGATCATGGATCAAGCGAGGTTCTTGTTTCAAGCACAGAACACACACGTATCTCCGTTGAGAATGACCGAATAGCCCAGCTCTTTGGTATTGATGGACGTCTTTCATTCGAGTTGGACGAGATGAACGGTCAAGTGTTTATCACACCTGCGCCAGGGACTGAAAGCTACTATCTCCTTATCACTCTCACCACAGAGAAAGGCTTAACGCATGATTTAAGAATCAAGCCCACCCGTAAACCCGCTGAAGCAATCTTGTTAAGGGCAAAAACACAAGAATTTCAAGAAAGAATTACTCCTTCAGAATCCTACCAAGGTTTACTTCTTGAGTTGATAAGAGCCTATACCACTCAAACCTTTAAAGAGCCATATAAGGTCGTGGCAATTAAAAAAGGTTCTCCTGAGAAGATTGCACCTGACCTTATTCTTCACGGCATCAAAGAGATCCACTCTCCTCAGTTTATAGGAAAGGTTTGTCACGTCAAAAATGAGGGAGAAACAACTCTTCTTCTAAGCCCCCATCAGTTTGCAAAATTTAAACCTTTAGCGATTGTCTTCTCAAGAAGAGTGCTCAAACCTTTAGCACAAACTGAAGTGCTTCTTATTTTAGCAAGGAGTGGATTATGAGTGAACATCAAACCCCTCAAGCCCTTAAAAAGAAGCAATTCCTGATATTATGCGGTGTTGGAAGTCTTTTGGCCTTGGCCCTTCTTTTTCTCTTTGATATCGTGACGAGCTCTAAAGAGCCACACCATCACTCGAAGACGCAAGAGTCCAAAATTGCAGGCTCAACCTCCCATCTTGATCCCCGTGAGATTTGGGCTGGGCGCATGGAAGAAGAGTCCAAGAAACTCAATGACAAGCTTTCATCGCTTGAAGGCATGCTCAATCAAACAATTGCAGAGAATGCAAAGCGCACTACCTCTCCAGAGACAAATGCCCTTCAGCAGCTGCAAGAGCAGATTAACACCCTTCAACAACAGATTGAGCAAAAGAATCAAGAATCCCTTGAGGTAACAAACCAATCTCATTACGCAAACCTTGATGGACAAGCCTCTAAGAAAATCGTCTTAAATCTCAAGAAGAATGTTCGCTATGAAACCTACCAAAACAGAAAGAAGGTTGAAGATACCATTCCTGCTGGAACTTATGCCTCAGCCATTCTTTTGGGTGGGGTTGATGCTTCCACTTCTGTGAGTGCTGCTAATGATCCAAGGCCCGTGTTGTTACGTGTCGTTGATCCAGGAACTTTACCACGGAAGTTCAAGAGTGACCTCAAGAACTGCCATGTTTTAGCCTCTGCTCATGGGGATCTCTCCTCTGAGCGCGTTTACATGCGATTGGAGAAGCTCACATGCACTGAACCACTCACAGGCGAGATCTCAGAAACGCAAGTTGCAGGCTATATTGCAGGCGAGGATGGGCGTGCTGGTGTCAGAGGCGTTGTGGTTGATAAAACAACAGATCTCATGCGGAACAGCCTCTTAGGCGGCTTTGCAAGTGGCATCAGCAATTTCTTACAAGCCAGCAACCAGAGTAGCGTTTTTCCAACCACACCCTTTGGTCAGAAGAACGCTCTCACAGATGATCAGCTTCTTAAGTCTGGCGCTTATAGCGGCATTGGTAACGCTTTAGAGAAGTACGCTGATTATTACATCAAGCGCGCTGAACAACTCCAACCAGTACTCGTGGTCCAAGCAGGACGCAAAGTTAACATGGTCTTCACCGAAGGCACTAAATTTGGCGATACCACCGTCAAACAAGTTATTGTGGAAGCCAGAGATCAGGCCCTTTCTCAATCAAGAGACAAAATACAATTTGAGGCTCTTAAAGAAACCCAAAGCCAGAATAGTGAGAGCATCCACCGCTGGCTCCCTAAAATCGGAGAAAATCAATGAAACATATAATTTTAATGACATCACTTTTACTTCTTACAGCGTGTACTTCTTACAAGGAAGGATTTGACTGTGAAGCCGTCCCTGGGGTGGGATGCCGCTCGATTTCTGAGGTCGATAAAATGATCGATGAAGGAAAATTAGGAGGAGAAGAAGCAGAGAACAAACCAACGCATTCTTCCCATCAACCCAAAGGTGTGCATGTCTGGATAGCCCCGTACTCAGATAATGATGGCATCATGCATGGTTCTCAAAGTCTATTTGTGCCCCTTAATCCTAGTCCTGAAGGAACTGAATGATGTTGCAAAACCTTCCCCAGATTTTAGGACACAAGATTGCTACCTTCTTTGGGGAGAGAGTTAACTATGGCGTAAACCCAACCTCTCCTTCTTTGGATGCACTCAATGAGGTCCTAAAGACCTACAGCCTTTCAGATTTCATGCCCTATGAAAGCTATGATCCTGGAGTTGGTCTTTTTAGTAATCATAATTCCATTGGTTTTGTTCTCGAAACACCTCCATTGGTGGGGTGTTCTGAGCAAATGCAAACGATGGTCAGTGGCATCTTTCGAGACCTCTTGCCAGAAGAATCCTGCCTTCAATGTATTTTGTACGCTGACTCTCGTATTGATGGCTTTTTGGATCACTGGCTACATGCACGAACAGGCAAAGGCGATATTACAGAATACCTTGCCGAGCAAAGAACAAACCACTTAAGGAACTTAATCTTTGAGGGATCAGGCTCCACTTGCTTTCGCAATTATAGATTCATCATGGCTTACTCGAAACGTGGGAGTTTATTAAACCCCCTCTTAAAGCAGGAAACATTGTCTTTAAGAGAACAGCTCTCTGCATCCCTTCAAAACTTAGGTCTTCCCCTTAAACTATGGGATGCCAATGCCCTCTTACAAACACTCTCAGGATGGTTTGTCTCTCCTCAAGAAACTTGCCAAGACACGCGTAAGTGGAATCAGTTCGACTCGCTCTCAAAACAAATCCTCATTCCAGGTCAGCACTTCTTAATTGAACCCAAGCACATAGTCGTTAATCAAGATGAATCTTATGTCCGTACCTATGCGGTTGAGAGTGAGCCTGATGAATGGTCGCTTCACGCTATGGGAGAGTTGATAGGCGATCAATTTAGAGAATACTTGCGACTTCCTTGCCCCTTTATGATCCACTATGGGGTATATATACCACCTCAAGACAGCACCTCAACTCGTCTTAAAGCGAGAGCTGCCTATTCAGAAAGGCAAGCAACACCCTCCCTTATAAAGCTCATTCCAAGGCTTCAAGAAGAAGCCATGGAATTTTCTTATATGCGAGAAAGGCTGGCTGAAGGCGAGAGGCTTGTAAGAACGAATCTTACAATTACTCTCTTTTGCCCCCAACACTTGATAGAAAAAGCAGATCAAGCCCTTCATACGGTGTACAAAACCAAGAAATGGAAACTGCGTGCGAATAAAATCATTCATCTCCAATCCCTTTTAGGGTGTTTACCCATGAATTGGGGCGAAGGCATCCATGAGGACTTGAATTATCACGGAAGAACAAAAACAACTCTTTCAACAGAATCAGCTAATTTGGTTCCTCTTCAAGGAGAATGGTGTGGCACAAGATCCCCTGGTGTTCTTTTGAGTGGGCGCAGAGGTCAATTCTTCACCTGGTCTCCTTTTGATAATATGAGCGGCAATTATAATGTCTGCGTGGTCGGCAGATCTGGAAGCGGTAAATCTTTCTTCATGCAGGAAATGCTCACCTCCACCTTAGGATTAGGAGGACGCGTTTTTGTTCTTGATGTTGGAAGGTCCTTTGAAAAAACATGTCACTTGCTGGGCGGCCAGTTTATTGAATTCACAACAGACACGCCTCTCTGCATTAATCCCTTTTCAACGATCCCCACCCAAAGCCCTGAAGAGACCTCAGATGCTTTAGCGATGTTAAGGCCCATTGTCGCTGTGATGGTTGCTCCCAAAAGGGGTACCACCGATATTGAAAATGCCTTTATTGACAAGGCAGTTTTTGCAGCTTGGGAGAAAAAAGGAAGTCAGGCCTCCATTGATGACATTGCCGAGTGGCTTCAAAGCCAAACTGATGAGCGCGCTAAAGACTTAAGCACCATGCTCTTTCCTTACACCTCTCAAGGCGCCTATGGGCGGTTCTTTAATGGTGCGTGCAATGTGAACTTTAAGCACAATCTTGTTGTGATTGAACTTGGCGAACTTAAAGAGCGCAAAGAGCTTCAAAGTGTCGTCTTTAAAACGGTGTTTATGCAGATTCTCAATCAGATGCTGGGGGGAGATCGTAAAACCCCCACGCTCATTAAAATGGACGAGATTTGGGATGTCCTTAAAGGCGAGCAAAAAGAAGAAGCCCATTACATTGAAGCGGGTGTGAGGCAATCCCGTAAGTTCTTTTGTGCTCTTGTCTTTGGCACCCAATCTGTTCATGACTTTTATGCCTCTCCCGCTGCCCAAGCCGCCTTTGAAAACTCGGATTGGCTTTGTCTTCTTTCTCAAAAGAAAGAATCCATCGCACAACTTAAGAAGAGCGAACGACTCCTTTTAGATCCAGGTGCTGAAGAATTATTGAACTCTGTCACCACCCAACAAGGAAAATATGCAGAAATTATGATTGTGGGGCCTCATGGATCAGCTGTGGGAAGACTCATTACCGATCCTTTTACGAGAATTCTTTATTCAACAAAGGCTGAAGAATATGCCGCCGTCAAACATTATCAATCCCAAGGCATGAGTTTGCTTAATGCTGTGAAACAAGTTGCAGGAGTTGCCGCATGAGAACAGCAACATTTAAACTCATTACCATGGTTGGAACAACGCTTGCATCCCACCTCATAGTCCTTGGTTTATTTTACAAGGTCATACCTCATACTCAAGAACAAAAGGTTGCTGTCGTTGATCTCCAATCTCTTCTCTTAAGTGAGCTTAAGGGCAATGCCACCCAAACAGATGCTGAGCTTTCATTGAGGATGAAAAAGCTTCATCACCAGATTCAGCACATTACCACTCAACTCTCGCTTGAGACAGGAGCGCTCATTGTCTCTAAAGAGACTCTACTTTCTAAAGGTGAAGATTGGACAGAGATTGTCAGGAAGAAACTGGAGAACCTGCAATGAACCCAAAGTTTGTCTGCTTTCTTCCCTTGAAGTACTTAAATATCGTGAATGGCATTCTTGTCTTTATCCTCGTGCTGGGCCTTGGCAATTGTATTCATGAGCGCACAACTTTAGCGATCAATGAAAGTAAGTCATTAGAGGGAAGATACTTCCTCGTCATTAAAAGCTATGGATTACCGCTCACGCTTAAAGAAGGAGATTATGTGGCCTTCACACATCCTTGGGTACCTAGCATTGTCATTAAGCAAGTAAAAGGAATAGTCGGAGATGCTGTCATCCATGTCAACGACAAGGCCTTCGTAAATGAAGTGCTCATTGGCCCCATTTTTAACTTAAGTTGTGATCAAAGAACATTAACCCCTGGACCTCAGGTAATCATTCCTCAAGGATCTTACTTTGTGGCAGGTGAGCATGAAAGAAGCTTTGACTCCCGTTATGCAGAAGTGGGCCTTTTAACAAGCGAGAATATCTATGGCAAAGCTTATAAACTATTTTAGTCTTTCTCTATTTATGCTCTCCTCGCTACAAGCTAAGGATCTTGGCTGTCATGGAGAACTATTTCCCGTTCAAGAAGAAAGCCTCCTTGAAGTTATAAAAAAACGTCTTCTTAAAATGCAAGAGAATGGCACGCTTGAGACCTATCAACAACAACTTGCAGATCATGCCAAAAGAAAAGCACTCACTCCTGAACCTGTTAAGATTCAGCACACGAAAATCCCGCGTACTTTTTATTATGATCCAACACTTACTTTATCTGAAGACTTGAAAGACCATGAAGGGCGGATCTTTGGTAGACAAGGCGATAAAGCCAATCCTTTAGAGATTATTCCTCTTAGCAAGGAATTGCTCTTTATTGATGGGGAAGATGAAGAGCAGCTCAATTGGGCACTTTCTCGCCCTTCAACCTCAAAAATCATTCTTGTTAAAGGCCAACCTCTCAAGATGGAAGAGAAGCATAATCGCTCCTTTTATTTCGATCAATTAGGGTTCTTGAGCACTAAGCTTGGTATCAAACAAGTCCCTGCTCGCGTCTTTCAAGAAGGCACACGTCTTAAAATAGAAGAATTAAATATCAATTATCTACAAGAGAGGAGTTCGAACAATGGATAAATTCCTAAATGAACCAAGAATGTGGGTTCTTGCGTTAATTATTATGTTTCTGGTCTGGACGATACTGCAGGCAGTTTTTCTCAAAAGAAATATTCTACGCGACCTTAAACGCCTTAAAAAGCTTGAGGAAATTACTGATCCACTTACGATGCAAAGGATTTATTACCTTGGTCAGAAGTACGGCTATGAAGAAGTTTATACAACCTTAATGTTAGAGCGACTCAAAGATAAGCAACATTCTCACGACTCATTATCTGTTTTTAATGAAAACGCTAAATCATCCAAAAAATTAAAGAAAAGAACATGAAGAAATTTATCGTAAGAATTTTTAAATATATACCCAAATTACATCAGTTTGCAGGACTTAAATGCCCAGAGCTCTCAAAGCTTGATTGGCTGGTGATCAAGTTCTTTGCCGCACTCCTCCTCCTCATGGTGGGCATGTGTCATACTCACCTTCTCATTCAAGATCTACAGTCACGCTTTAAATTAAGGCATATAGAGGCTCTCAATAAAAAGCTTAAAGAGCAAGAAACTAAGCCTGATTTAGCTGAGAGGGAAGGTAAGTAAAGTATGAGAAAGCTCTCCCTCCTCTTTTTCTGCTGGACTGCTTTTATCTCTGAGGGCCGTGCTGCTTGCCATGGGAGGTTTGTCAATCCTATTACTGATATCTGCTGGTCTTGTATTTTTCCCATCACTTTAGGCGGTATTAACCTCATGAGGAGTGGAGAAGACACGCCTAACCCCAGAGATTTTGTCTGCTATTGTACCACCCCTTTTCCAAGAGTAGGAATTCCTATTTCTTTCTGGGAGCCTGTAAGGCTCGTCGACATCACTCGAACCCCTTATTGCTTGGTCAATATGGGGGGCATACAGCTTGGCAATACTAGCATGACGCACAGAGGGGGGAATGCTACCAAATCAAGCGTCTCAGGGGGGTTAAAGCATAGCTTTTATAATGTGCACTGGTATGTGTACCCTGTTATCTGGTGGTTAGAGCTTTTGATTGATTTTGTCTGTTTAGAGAAAGCTTCCTTTGATCTTTTGTGGATGACAGAAGTTGATCCCACCTGGAATGATGATGAACTTGGCTTTCTCATTAATCCTGAGGCGGTATTTTTTGGCAATCCTATTGCGCAAGCGGCTTGTGCAGCCGATTGTGTTGCAGCTTCAACTGGTTTTCCGAATGATTTGTTCTTTTGGTGTGGCGGATGTCAAGGAAGTCTCTATCCTTTCGGGGGCCCAATCACTCATCATGGTGGCGGTGTACAAGCCTCCCTTCTTACAACCCAACGGTTTATGGCACGCCTTCACCGATTTGGCCTTCTCTGGGGTTATATGGGGAGTTCTGGCCTTTGTGGGAAGTACCCCATGCCCATCATTAAAAAGTCTCAATACAAAACCCAAATGACCTATCCCATCCCTGCCACCCATCGGGGCTGTTACCCCTTGGGACGCACGGAAGTCACCTATAGCTCTGGCAGAGAGTTTCCTACTCGTGGAGAGGATTTTGGCTACTTAATATGGAGAAAAAGAAATTGTTGTCTCGGCTAGTTTTTCCCTTGTTTTTGAGCTTGTTACTTTCTTTAAAAAGCAGTGCTCTGTGCCCGAAAGAGAGGCCCCATGCCCAAACATGTCGTATCCAAAAACTGAGTATGCCTGAGGAGAAAACACCAACAGTCTTGGTCTTTGCCTCATTCTCCATGCCTCAAGCAACGATCAAGAAATTAGCATCAGATCTTAAAAAGATTGGGGGTGCTTTAGTCATTCAAGGGCTTATTAAGAATAGCTTTAAAGAAACTGCTTTAACTCTTCAAAAGTTGGGGGAAGATGTCCTTCTTGATCCTACTCTGTTTGAGAAGTTTAATGTCACTTCTGTCCCAACCTTTATCATCTTTGAAGGCGATCTTAAGGACGACCACTTCATTTATGACCGCCTTGCGGGCAATGTCAGCCTACGATTTGCTCTCGAGAAGGTCACGCAAGAAGGTGACATCAAAAGCACTCACCTGTTGCTTGAGAAGCTCACAGGGAGCAAGTCATGAGATGGCTTTTGAGTCTTATCATGGTGGTATCTCCCTTATGGGCTTCAGAGATGGATCAGAAGGCCAAGGAAGGCACAGAACACGCTGAAAAACTTAAATTCGAAAGTCAGAGCACGTCTTTGAATCCTAGCAACATTAAGCTTGAGGATGATATTCCAGAATACAAGCAAGATGTTGCGGCCGCAAAGCTTGATGACAGCGCACTTAAGCAAGCCGAATCCCATGCAGTTCATGATGAACATGTAAGCCACATCTACAAGCTTCATACCCATAAAGACACAAGTGTTAAGATTGATCCTCTCCATGATCCTCTCATTACAGAGTCCGAAGCCCTTCTCAAAGATCCCATGAAAATCTTGGCGGACGAGCCTGTGCAAGTTGTCGAAGACGCAGAAGAAGAGACTTTTGATGAAATTAAATGTGAAGAGGCTAGAGATCCTTTTGAGCAAAGCTGCCTTGAAGATCGGAAAGTGATCGTCAACACACCCCCCACCAAAACGTATTCTCTTACGATGACCGTTTATTCTCATGGATGGTCAGGGGGTCTTTCAAGAAATGTCATTACGGGGCAGAAATATGATAGCTCTACCATGAATAATGGAGGTGGGTATGCAGCATGGACACGAATTGAAAATCCATTCCCCTCCTCTTTGGGGACCATCATTAGTGTAAAGCATACCAATCCTCAATGGTATACTTCTTTTTCTAATAATATTCTTTCAGTCACAACCAGCAATGGGGGTTGGTTTTGGATTAACTACTATTACGCAACTTTTGATATTGTTTACCAGCCCCTCCCTACTGAAAAGGATATCGTTGAGACCATTCAGGATGGATGTCAATTCCTAGAGGCCAACTCTGATAAGGAAGTGTGCTCTTATGAAACAATGGAAGTTACCCAAGGGCCTGAGACGAGAGTGATTAATGGTCTGGCTGTAACAAAAGACTGGTGGCAGAGGCGCAAAACTTATTCCTGCCTTCCACAGGCCAAAAATAATTGTGAGGCTTTAAGAACACGTGGCTGTATGCAGGTTGGATCACACTGCTTAGAGTATATTAACAAGACTTGTATTAAGTACGAGCAAACCTTTAAATGCCCGACCTCTAGAAAGCTCAAGGTCACAAGAATCAAAGGGGGCAAAGCCCCTTATTGCATCACGGGCAATTGTTTCACCCCAAGTTATGCTCCTAACACGGAGATGCTGGATGCGATCTCTAAGCTCGAAGTCTTCAGGAAAATTCAAGAAGACTTAAGAGCTAAGAAACCAGAAATCTTTGGGGGCGATCATGACCATTGCAAGAAGAACCTTGCCAACTTCAGAGATTGCTGTAAAGGCGGTAAAGGCTGGGGGGTTTCTTTAAAGTTAGCAGATTGTGATGCAGATGATCAAAGGCTGGTTGAGCGCAAGGGTAAAAATCTTTGTGTTTATGTGGGATCCTTTTGTAAGGAAAAAGAGAAATTAACAGGCATCTGTCTTAAGAAACAATTTTCTTACTGTTGCTTCCATTCCAAGCTCTCACGCATCATTCATGAGCAAGGACGTCCTCAAATAGGCTTAGGCTGGGGATCTCCTCAAAATCCAACCTGTCGAGGTCTCACGAAAGAAGAAATAGCAAACATTGATTTCTCCAAGCTTAATTTAAGTGAAATCACCTCTGAAATCATGAGCCGCTATAAGGAAAAAGATCTCTCTACGTATACGAGCCAAAGACCAGACCTTAAGCAAAATATCGACACACAAATTAAGCTGATTCAAAAGGAGTTGGCTCTTCCTAAAGGCAAAAAACCCGAGAGGGAACTATAATGGCACTATCCCTCATACACTTCTCGTCGATGGCCTATCATTACAACAGTAATAATAATCTTCTCATCTTCTATTTTACAGATGATACGATAGTCCCCAACGCGATAACGCCAAAACTCTTGCAGGTTCCCTGTCAAGGCTTTGCCAACTGTTCTTGGATTGTCGGCTACCAAAATCCGTTCTTTAAAATACTGCAAAATTCTTCTTTGGATAGGGGGATCAAGCTTCAGGAACTCTTTTTGGGCATCCTTTTGGAATCTCAGCTCCCATTTAGTGCTTGCCATTCTTTTGCTCAAGCAGGGCTTCGATTTCTTCTAATGAATAAGTCCTCTCACCTTGTTGGACTTTCTCATAGCGAGCGAGTGCTAGCAAATAATCTCCTTGATCTTGAAGGAACTCTTCAAGAGCGCGCTTTACATAATAGCTCTTGGACCTGTGTGTTTCTTTCGACAGTTGATCAAGACGCTTTTCTAATTCTTCAGGGAGCCGAACACCCAGCATGATAAATTTCCTTTCATTATTTAGTAAGTATAACATGTTTAACAAGTTTAACGCAACTCTCATCAGTGGTGTATTAACTTGTCTTATTTTTCTATGGGTAAGACCTCTTCTTGCAGAAGACTCTTTTTATAAAAGGAGGGCTGAAGGCTGGCATTGGTATGAAGATCGCAAGAATGAGGAAAAGTATAAAGAGAAACAGAAAACACCCCAAACGCCTCAAAATATAACACCCTCCCAACTCTTGAAGCTTTATCAAAAAGAGCTAGAACGCCGCCTTCATCTTGCCATATTTTTTCCAACCCTTGAGAATGTGAGAGCTTATCAGGAGTTCCAGAAAGATTTGATGGAAAGAGGCCAGCTCTTTGCAGATCGCTGGATGCAATCCATTTATCACAATCCTCATCTGGATTTTACGAGCAAGTACCCTATTAATCAGGTTGGAAGACATACCTACATTGATGAAGAGAATAAACTCAAGCGCGCCAAGTTAAAGGCATTATCTAATTCTTATGGCTTCTTCTTCTTTTTTAAGGGAGATTGTCCTTACTGCCATACTTTTTCCCCGATTGTGAAGCGCTTTGCAGCCCGCTATGGCTGGGCTGTTAAGGCTGTGAGCCTTGATGGGGGAAAGCTTAAGGAATATCCCAAGCCCCTTCTTGATAATGGCATTGCAGAAAAGCTTTCAATTACTCAAGTGCCTGCTTTAATTGCGGTCAATCCTAAAACGCAAACCCTGCTTCCCATTAGCTACGGCATATCATCTGAAGATGAAATGGAATCCCGCATTATGACTCTCATAGGTAAATTATGAAGAAACTCTTTTTATTCTTTATTACGTTCATTAGCTTTATTCCAGCGTATGCAGGTATTAATTCAGATCTTGAAGACTTCTTTAAGAGCATGGGATCGGTTACCAATTCCACCTCTGCCTCTGTCTACCAAGATCAAGCCGCAGGTTATTATACGGGTGGGGGTGTTTTTATTCGGAACTCCTCTAAAAACATCCAACCTCTCTCCCTTCACTTACCCTCTTATCGCGCAGGGTGTGGCGGGATTGATCTACATTTAGGGGGCTTAAGCTTCATCAAGGTTCAAGAATATTTGAGTGCTTTAAGAGCCATTGGATCCAGCATGCCAAGCTATGCCTTTATGCTTTTGATGCAAACCGTTTCCTCCCAAATCTACAACACAATCAATGAACTCAATGCCGTAGCGCAGAAGATCAATCAAACCAATATCAACACCTGTGAAGTCACAGCCACCACCTTAGGCGCGCTATGGCCAAGGGCGGATGCGTCAAGCAAACACTTATGCTCTTCCATGGGCAATAACCTTGGGGTGTTCTCAGATTGGGCAGCCTCACGTCAGGGTTGTGGCGCAGGGGGCCAAAGAGATTCACTTCTTTCTAATCCACCTGCAACAGGGAATAAAGAAGATCTAGTTGCCTATAAAAACATGGTTGTTGGGGAGTATAACCTAGCCTGGAAAGCTATTCAGAAAAACTCTTTCCTCACAAAAGATCAAGAGATGGCCGAGTTCTTTATGACGCTTTCTGGAAGCCTGATCTCTCGAAAAACAGGAAGCAGCGATAAATCTCCCCTTACAGTGTCTGTTCTTTCATCACTTGCTGATCATGGAGATTTAATTAATGCTCTTCTCCAAGGAGGACAAGCCAAGATCTGGAAATGTGATGATAAGGAGAAATGCTTAAATCCCCGTGCCGCTCAAGTAAGTGTCTCTAAACCCTTAGAAGCAAGAGTTCATGCACTCCTGGATTCTATGGTGAACAAAGTTTATATGGATGAACCTCTTACGAAAGAAGAACTCGCTTTCCTCAATTCAACGAGCCTTCCGATTTATAAAATCCTCAATGTGACAACTGCTTATCAAAGAGGGAAATCTCCTATTGATATTCGAGATTACTCTCGTCTTATTGCCTATGATCTTTTGTCCCAATATCTGTTGGAAGTATTGGATATCGTCACTATCAATTTGGACGACTTGAGAACCGTTCAAGTCGATGACTCTCACATTAAAAGACTTTTGGATGGCATCCATAAGGTCAGAGAACGCGTTGTTCAACGAAGAACAAGCGTTGTTCAGCAGCTTCAATCAATTCTTTCACTTATTGAAAAAACATCTGCCCTTGAAGCTCAGCTTTTTAGCACTGCCTCAATGGTCGCCACAGGAAAAAGGTAACACATCATGGAAATAACAATCTATACCCTTGGTGGTGGTGAAATCTTATCTCTAATCTTTAATGGCATTGCCTCTCTCATCAGTGGGGCTGAGGGACACAAAGGAATCTTCTTTAATTCCTTTGTGAGGATTGGAGCCATGGCAGGTCTTTTGATGGCCATCGTACAGACAATGTGGCGCGATCAAATGGAGATCCTCAGGTCTTTCTTTATTCCTTTTATTGTGATGCTCTTTGTGATCCTAACGCCGACCACCACAGTTCATATTATTGATAATCTTGTCGGCAGAAAAGAATACGTGGTCGCCCATGTTCCTTTTGGCCTTGGATTTGTAGCAGGCCTCTTTAGCCAACTAGGCCATGCCATGACTGAAAAGATCGAGCAAGTGTTCTCTCTTCCTGATGACCTTAAGTATCATAAGACAGGGGCTGTGTTTGCCAGTAACCTCATTAAGAACTCAAGAATCTTCCATATCGTGGATGAAAACGTTGCGGAAAACATGCGGGGGTTTGTAACCCAATGTGTGGTTTATGATGCCCTTTTGGGGCGTAAATATACCTTTCAGGATCTGAAGAACACAGATGACATTTGGACGTTAGTGACTAATAATCCCTCTCCAGTAAGGGCTTTCCTCTGGCAAGAGGTGGGTAAGAAGAGTGAAATTGTGACTTGTAAGGTTGGTGCTGAAAAGCTCAATACTCTTCTTGGAAAATCAATAGAAAAATCAGCAGATTTTTTTGGCAAGAGACTTTTTGGAGCAAGGGAGAAAGTCCCTCTCAATTATAAGGCAGAGATTTTTAAATATCTGCCTCTTTCATTTGGCTACCTCACAGATTCCGCTAAAAATGCTGAAGAGCTTATCAAGCAACAAATGATGATCCACTCAGTCCTAGAAGGAATTGAGAATAAGTCTGTGGCCTTAGGTAATGCTTCGAACCCTGCAATTGCTAAGGCTTATCTCCAACAAAGAAATACCAATAAGGCTTTAGGGGAAATAGCAGCTGATACCTTACCTGTCATGAAAATATTGTTTGAAGCTATTATTTATGTCGCTTTCCTTGTGGTCTTCCCCTTAGTTTTAATGCCCTGGGGATGGAAGGTCTTTAAGACGTGGCTTGGTCTTGTTGTGTGGATTCAATGTTGGGCACCGCTTTATGCTGTCCTTAATATGATTATGACGGTTTATGGGAAGTCTCATAGCTTGTCACTCACAACACTTGGGGAAGGCCATGAGGTGACAATTGCGAACTCTCTTGGACTCATGAATTTTCATGCGGACCTCTCTGCCATGGCAGGCTGGGCTGCGATCAGCATTCCTTTCTTAGCAGCTGGGCTTGTTAAAGGGGGTATTGCTGCATTCAATAATCTTGCAACCCATTTAGGGGGTGTTTCACAAAGTGTCGCCTCAAGAGCAGGCGATGAACTGACCTCAGGCAACTACTCTCTAGGGAATGTCTCTTTAGGAACAGTACAAGCAAATAACACAAACATGAATCAACATATGCTCTCAGGGAGTTGGCATTCAGGGGCTTTTACGCAAAATGATGGGCGTATCCAAGAAATTACAACGGCAGACGGTGCTCAAATTCTAGATGAGAAGATTTCCTCTCTTGCGAGCAACATGAATATTTCTGAAAGCATGCAATCGATGTTCCAAAGGCAAGCAGCCCGCTCAGAGACTGCTGCTCATAATTCTATGGTAGCTGCAAGCCAGCAAGAAGCGAAAGCCTATCGAGATATGATTGATCTCGCGCGCCATCAAGCGACAAGCAAGAATTTTGCAACAGGATATTCTAATACAGTGCAAGGGAGTTTGGGTAAAAGTCTTTCGCATATCCATGATAAAACTCAGAACTTTGTAAACCAAACCGGCATTAGCTACGACCAAGCCTCTCAGTTACTTGCTGAAGCAGCAGTAGGTTTCTCTGGCTCTTTTGGTTTTAAGAAAGCAAATGTTAATGCTTCAATAGGGGTTAGAGGGGATGTTTCAAGTAAGACAGGAAAAACAGATACTTATGCAAAAGCAGAGAATTTTGTACATCAGAACAATCTGAGAGAAGACTTCAATACCATAAGGCAAGCAGCGCGAGATCTCAGAGGAAGCATTAATGACGATGTTGGCCAGCGTTATGCGGAAAGTATATCTTCATCTTTAGACAAATCAGATCAATATAGAACTGAAGCTAGTGCTTCTTTGGCTCGTACTAAGTCCTTTACGGAGTCGGCCTCAACAGCTTCACAACAAGGGTGGGCAATTACTGACGCTGTCAATCAAGAGTATATGGAATGGCTTCCTCAGCAAAGCTATATGGGAACGCCTGGTCCTATGGGAACCCATCAAGCTAAGTACTTAGCTCTTAACGATCCTCTCATGAATAGAGTTTACCAAAGAAAGTTTCTAGAAGAGAGGCAAGCAGAGCTCGATAACTACTTTGATCGTACTGCCATTAACTCTGTTGAAGATATCAGGAAAGCTTATCAACAGTATTCAGACTCGACGCCTAAGCTAGATAGCCTTAATAGCCACTATTCAGAAGTGCACACCCATGCAAGAAATTCTGGCTTCAAGGATTATAATGAAAAATCGCATGAGATAGAGCAAGAAATTTCCCACCTAAGATCAGAAGTCAGCAATATGGCTGATAATCCCCAGATCATCCAGCAAGGGGAAGACAACATTTTAAGCTTTGGTAACGATCTGTCTCGAAAAGTTTATAAGGAACAAGGACAGAAGATAAAAAATCTGGAAGAAGTCAGGAAATCACTTAATGAAGATTCTTTGAATGAGAAGCCGTAGAATTCGCAGAATTCATGAGGTTATGTATCCTCTCACTTTGCGCAGAATTCCAAGCCAAACTGTTGCCTGGGTTGAGTTCATCATAGAAACTATTAAGAAAGTTAGGACCAAAAGTCGACTCTCGTACCTCAAGCTTAATGCGTGGTGCAGGTATTTTAAGGAAGCGAATCCGATAAATAGGGTACAAGCACCATACCAAGGCATAAGTTATGACGAAGATAAGACTAAATGGAGCGCCAAGTACAAAGGAAATACCCCCACCAAGGCCTGCAACACTTGCTGCAAAGAGCCTGTAGTTTCGCTTAGATTTAATATACTTCTCAAGCTGTTCCTGGGTAATTTTATACTGCTTCAAAATCTCCTTTTTTCCGATAGCAGAAGGCTTTATAAAGCGCGAGAGCTGATCAAGAAGAAGTACAATTACAATATAGCTGCTCAAAAGGTCATAGATTTCTCTTCCCCAAGCCACAAAACAGAAGAAAGCAAAAATAGCTGCAAGCAAGCAAATAAAAAAGCGTTGTTCAAGTGCATCGATCTTAATTTGAGCTTTCATCATCTAATATCCTCTCAACCCATACTAGCAAACAAGAAAGGAAAATGAAAGTAAATGGGGATACTCCATAATATAACCCGTGGTGGGCAAACAAATATTCACTTCATTTCCATGCTGAGGCAGGTGATGAAAGTAAGCATTTTATGCTCATTGCTGATTGGCTTAATATTCTACTCAATCAAGTCTTATAACCAAGTCCCTAAAGCCTATTGGCAAAGCTACGCTAGGTATTACAGTCATGAGC
Source organism: Candidatus Paracaedimonas acanthamoebae (assembly GCA_000743035.1). GTDB lineage: Bacteria > Pseudomonadota > Alphaproteobacteria > Caedimonadales > Caedimonadaceae > Paracaedimonas > Paracaedimonas acanthamoebae. The sequence continues at coordinate 409,613 of CP008936.1, read as the reverse complement.
TGAACCCTTTTCTACTTTTTGTTATTGATGACAAGACAACAACACATCGGCTTCCCCAAGTCTTAAAAAGGGTTTCAAAGGTAAATTATATTCTGGGGAAAAACTTCCCATACGGTTTTAAAGCTTTCTTGATTTCATTGAGTATCATCCTCCTCTCTTGGCTTGTAATAGGAGCACGCCAAAGACAGAAAAAACACAATCGTGGAAACAAATTTATATCGCCTTTTAAACTTAAATGGCTAATTAAATTTAGAAGAAAAAATTCTGATCTTAAAATTGCGAATCTTCCACTCATCAAGGATAAGGAAAACTCCCATATTTTGATCTCAGGCACAACAGGATCCGGGAAATCCAATTGCTTTAATATTCTGGCACCTCAGGTAAGAAAAAGGGCTAACAGAGCACTTGTTGTTGATCTTACAGGCCAGTATATCTCTAAGTTTTATCAACAAGGGGACTTAATCCTAAACCCTTTTGACACGCGCTCAGCCAACTGGAATCCTTGGGCGGATTGTACCTTTGCAAGCCATTATGATATGCTTGCTGCAGGATTCATCTCTCAACAAAAGTATGTCTCTGATCGCTTTTGGGATAATGCCTCACGCGCCCTCTTCTCAACAGCCATGCAAAAATTGGATCACTTAGGTGATCACAGTATTCATGAATTGCATCGTATTTTAATCACATCTGATCTTAATGAGTTTGAGAGTTTCTTCAAGGAGACAGAAGCTGCTTCTTACACAAGCAAAGAAGGAGAGAAGATGACGCTTTCTGTGCGCTCAAACTTGGCTGTCCAGATTAAAAGCTTAAAATACCTCAATGACCAGAATAAGAGTTTTTCAATCAGGCGTTGGGTTCAAGAAGAAGAGCAGAATAATTGGCTCTTTATTACCGCAAGACCTGATCAGCGAGAAACCTTAAAGTCATTGATCTCTTGCTGGCTTGAGATTGCCTTTAATGCAATCATGAGCTTATTACCTGATCAACAAAGAAGGCTCTGGTTTATGATTGACGAGCTTCCTGCCCTGCAGCAATTACCATCCTTGCCTTTAGCTCTGGCCGAATTGCGAAAGTATGGTGGCTGCATCATGGCAGGAATTCAAGGGATGCCACAGCTCAGTGATCTTTATGGTAATGCTGGTTCTCAAGCCATCCTTGATCTCTTTAATACCTTCATCTTCTTCAGAAGCACAGATCCCCAAACGACAGGTTGGATTTCTAAAGTCTTAGGTGAGAAAGATGAAACAGAGATGGTTGAGAATCTCTCATATGGGGCAAATACTATAAGGGATGGCGTGTCCTTAAATCAGCAAACACATACGAAACCTATTATTTTATCTACAGAAATCCAAAATTTAAAAGATCTCGAGGCTTACATAAAGCTTCCAGGAAATTACCCCATTACCAAGCTAAAAATGCCTTATCAATCTATTCTTCAAGAAGGAAAAGCCCTAGCTTAGAATCTTCTTGAGTTAAACTACTCATAGTGAATTAGGTGATTAATAGAGACCGCAAAGAGAAGCGGTCTCTATGAAAGATTTTTTAAAATTTAGTTTTATCAAAGGTAATGACTAGTTCATGAAGACCTGCAATAAGGAGACCAGGAATCTCGACAGAGCCCGTGAAATTTCCGTCTTTCTTGGTAAAATCTATCTCTCCTGGGAGGAGAATAGATTGTGCACCTGACTTCTTGATAAATTCAAGGGAACGAATGATGGAAGGTGAAGTGTCGTCAGCTTCAATTGAAGCTTTTTCTTGAAACATAAATGAAGCTTAATTAAATGAGAATTTATTTGATTTAATTGTTAAAGATTGAGTAATAGGAGCTCCTAATAATCCTCCTTCATCTTTATAATTTCCGCAAGTAAGTGATATAGTTGGTGCTATAAACTTCGCGCCACCTGCTTCAAGTTTCATTGTTGTAACTTCATCAGGATTAATACTAATTTTTGCCCACCGTAGATTGATTACTTTTTGATCAAACCATATTACGGCTGCATCATCATCTGTTCCAGACTTTGCTGTGATTGTTTTTCTAGTTTCATCTCATAAAATATCTTCAAGTTTGGCTCCATTAAGTGTATAACTTGCAGAGACATTGGGAGAAAGACATAGTCCTACAAAAATTGTTAATGAAAGAAACCTAATTATATTTAACATTATTGTCTCCTTAATTATTAAGCCATAATTGGCAGAAATAATAAGTCTGCTTTGTTGTACGTAAGTCAATATGAATTTTAGCCCATGAGCAAGATTTTTATACTGAGCTTATGAGGATGACTTCAATAACTGGCACCATATTACCTAGATTCATATTAGGACAGTACAGAGAAATGGTTCGGTAAAAAAGAATTGGGGAGATAATAATCGATGACAAGAAATCATTTAACTCTAATTGGGATATTATATCTAGCTTTTACATCTGCCTCATTCTGCACTCTGTCGACAACAGAAGAAGAAGCAGAATATATGGATCGTAAGCTTCAAATAAAAAGACAAAAAGAAAGTATAACCTCAAATAAATTTTTAGATAATGACGTCGATACTTTATCCAATCTTATAAAAACGACCAAGTTTGAAAGTACCGCGAAAGGTGCCTACGAAGATTTATCTAATATAAATTCTACCCATGCGATCATTGCTCAGATTAATATTTTAATCCTTGGGCTTAAGGGGAAACTTCCAGTTGCTATACGTCATTCTTCTGAGTACCTTTTTCAATTAATTGACATTGCTCGACATACAGCCTCTACTCTTGCCGCATGGCACCTCCATCAGCTTAAAATCTCGCTTGATGGAAGTACCCCAAGTGAGAGCGAGCATACTATAGGGAGTCTATTCCTTTTAAAGCCTGTGCTTTAGCTTACTCTGAAAAACCAGCAGTGTTATTTGGTGAGTATTGCAACAGTTGGTCGGGCGTGCCAGAAACTCACGTTATCGTACGCTATATGTTAGATAATTACCCTTTTGAAAGGAGCCAAAATTTATTTGATACTTTGTTAGAGGATTATATAGAGCATCCTTCAATTTTCCGCCCTTTCGACAATTGTAGAATGTTTGCGCTTGCGCAACAACTGAAGGACGATAGGGTCGATCAATATGTTTTATCCGTTTATGTTGCTGCTTTTAAAAAAGAGACAAACTTGCTCAGTAGCAAAAGAACCGGTTTAATAAATTGCATGGCTAACTCAAGCATTCCCTATTTAGAAGATAAAGCAGTACAATTATTTCTTGATTACCTTCCTGAAAACTTGAAAAGAGAAATGAGAGATCACCAATTAGCGGATACACTTACAAGGGGTAGTGATTTCGCCTTTTGCGATCTTTTCTCTACAAAGAGCGTCACTACTTTTGATACAATGCTTAATGCTCGTTTTAAATACGATATTTGGACATTCGAAAGCTGGTACGGCTTGGACAGAGCAAGTAAAGTAATTGCAAGAAATTATCAAACTGTTATCAAGTGGCTACAATCATCTCCTGATCAAAGTGCATGTATTGAGCAAGCAAAAAAGAAGATTGAGTATCTAGAAAGCATTTTTAAATTTGAAGAAAAAGATATTGAATCAGACACAAAAATTATGAAATTTTCTGATGAAAATAGGCTTTCATATAGAGAGTTTTGTAACTCAGTGAAAACCATTCGCGAATTAGTTCAGAAGTTTAAGAATACACTATAACAAGAAAATAATGCTTCTTAGGCTACATTGCTGAAAAGGCGTCTTTATCGTTTAAATTCTTTATCAATTTGCTTACTTTTATTCTCCTCAAACAGGATGGCTCTAATCTGTTTGGTCAATTCCAGATCTTTATCTCTCATGCATTTAAAGGTTGGGTCTTGTTTATAAAGTTCTTGAGCGTAATTCTTTAAATTGGCTTCTGCTTGTTCTTTTTCAGTAACCGTACGCGCAAATTTTTGCTCATGCATAAGTAATTTAATCCTCTCAATGGGTGTTTGGTCTGGTTTTGGCTGTTGATGAATTTGAAGCTTTAAAAGAAGCTTTTCAGGCTCAATCTCATCTCTTAATTTTGTGGCAATAGTATGAATCTGAGAATTTGTATTTTCTTTATTCTCAAGTAACTCTTTCGCCCTTACATGCTCACTCATGCTTTCTTGAGAAATGCGGATCTCTTGCTGCTCAGGAATTTTACCTAAAAACCGCTCAGCAATACTTTGCCACGCTTGCTTGGAGACATAACGAATAGCCTCTAATTCATTGCCAAGGCGATTAAGGATTTCTTGCAATTTAGAATTTTGCTTTGGAAGATTGATGCTACCGTAATCTTTTACATAATCCAAGCTAGAGAGCTTCTCTTGTGAGGATGATAACCGATTAAAAAAGATTTCTTCTCTCCAGAAATCCAATTTTGAGCCAAACACTTTTATAAACTCTCGGTGCCTTGTCATTCCTACATAAGCAAGGTTGCGGAAAGTTTCATGAGTCGCTAAAAGGAATGCTCGATCAACCGTGACACCTTGGGACTTATGGATATTGGCTGCCCACCCTTGATCAAAGTAAGGATAAAGCTTAGGAGCAAAGGAAACAATTGTATCAGTGGAATCAAGCTTGGCTTTGATCTTATGGCGGTCAATCTCAACAATTATTCCTAATGTTCCATTTCTAACGCCAAGACCATTATCATTTTTCATGAAGAGAATACGATCGCCTTGGGAAAAGTTCTTCTCTTCTTTTGTAATAATTTTGTCCCCAAAGTCGTCTTCATCTTCTTTATGTATGGTAAGAAGGTACTCCTCTTTGGAGATAATTCCATCTTGCTTCATAAGATGGCGTGCTTCTTCATTAAGCATGGCTGTGTCTGCCTTGCTATAGGTCATAATCAAATGGGATTTTTGCGGATCTTTTTTAAAGGATGCATACCACTTTTCAATTAAGGCTTTCTTGGTTTCTTCCCTAAGCTCACAAATATGCTTTCTTTGCTGTGGATCAAGCTGAGGTAATTGCCATTGGCGAGCTAAGACAGCGGCTTCCAGTTTTTGCTCGTTGATACTTTTATTTTTATCAATAAACTGTTCTGCAAAGTGATGAGGATCAACGCCAAGCTCTTGCATCAAAGATCGGCATTCTTCAATATTCTGCTTCATATAGTTAGCACACGCCATTTTAATATCTCCCCATTCTTGATAGAGGGCATAGTCATAATGACTATGAAGATGGTAATGAGGATTCTTTTCTTCATGATTATCTTTTTTAATATCCTCAATCATCGAGTGGTAAATATTCCCGACCATTCGACGGGAAAGGTTGTATGTTTCAACAATCTTCGCGTGATTTCTTGTTTCAATCAGTTCAGCAAGAGGAATCTCTTTTTCTTCAATAAACTGCACATATCCCTTTTGATGATAAGCTTGAAGGGCTTCTGCCGTACTAAGGGTGCCAAAAAGTTTTGTTGCATCCTGTTGCCATACCTCTTGCTGACGGATGACTTTTTCAAGGTGGGATGATCCTACCTTTTGCGTGACAAGTCTAAAGGCAGGACCTGCCTCAACGGGCTGCAATTGTGCCCCATCCCACACAATGACAGCCTTAACCTTTAAATCATCCACCGCCTGCAAGAATTCATCAAACCTTTCAGTGTCCACCATCCCTGCTTCATCAAGCACAAGGACAGAGTTAGCCTTATATCGGCACCTTCCTTCTTTATGAGATTTAAGGAATTTGTGAAGAGTTTGTGAGGGGATGCCTGATTGCGCAAGGTTCTGTGCTGCGCGTCCTGTTGGCGCTAGACCATAAACTTTGTAACCTTCCGCTTCCCAGATTTCTTTAGCCGCCTCTAAAGCTGTTGTTTTACCTGCACCAGCGTATCCTACAATGCAAGAAAGCTGGTTTGGCGCTGTAATATGATCAAGGGCTTTCTTTTGATCAGGAGAGAGACCACCATGCTTTGAGAGTTTTTGGTCAAACTGAGTAATAACAGCGTTCACTTTATGACGATAAACTTCATGGCTTTTTGCTTTACTGAGTCTTTCAGCCAATTGCACCAGATTTATTTCAGATTCAACCATGGATCTGGTCGTGTAGATGGAATGGTCTTCTATGGAACCATCTTTGTTTTTAACAGATTTATATCTTAACAATACGAGTTCTTTTGAAAATTTGAGCTTCTGTTCTAATTGCTGATAAAGATCACGATCATCAATATAGCGGTTCAGCACTTTCTCAACATCACCCCACATAAAAGTCGAGTGATGCTTGCTTACAATATCAAGAACAATTTCAGGTTTTCTAATGATACGGCAAACATTCCTGAGTTTTGTTTCTTTAAAGGCTATGGCTTTTTCTGAAGTTGCAGCTGAGAAGAGGTCTTTTAGATTATTCCCACCCCGAAATTCCATATCCTTGATGTTTGTTCCTCGTTTGGGCTGAGGCTCTATCTCGATGCCTCTTTCGGCATTCGATCGATGGTCAATCTGTTGCTCAATGCCATACATTTTAAGATGAAAATTAACATAAGCAGCCCATTGCTCTCGCCAGGTTTCATGCTGGGATTTTTGATTCCACGCGCGCTCTTTTTTGAGGGCCAGTCCCTCATTTGTTAACCTTCTTGTAAAGAGCAAAGCATGACAGTGAGGTTTTCTCTCACTAATTTCTTCATCAATATCAAAATGGAAGTTGGCAAGAACACTTATCCCAAGCTTACAACACTGGTTTTCTAAATATTCACGAGCTAAAGAAATGTTTTGTTCATCACTCAATTCTTGGGGAAGAGCAAATTCAAGTTCGCGATACACTTGAGCATCACGTCGACGCTCAGCTGCTTCAACAATATCTGAAAATTGCTGAACCCCTTTTTGTCGATCTACAGAAATCAGTTCTTTTAATTTACAAGCCCATTCTGGCGCGTCTTGAGAAAGCAATAATTCAACATGCTGCACCTCATACATTTTCTTGCGGGTGACCATGAGTTGGCCAATTCTGTGGTCATAGACTTTGCAGCCTGTACGGTAAGCCAAAGCTCGTACTGTATTACGTGAAGAACGTGAAATTATCTTACTGCTAAAGTGATAAATCGCCATATTGATATGTTCAGTTTCCTACATCTTAAAATTATTCCTTCCGAACCTATTTCTATCCTGACAATCCAAGACGCTTGCGTCGGAGCAAACGTTGCATTTTTATGCGATGTATAAGCGCGCTTGTCCCAACAAAATTGTCTCCAAGACTTGTTGTTTTTCCATTTTTATTATATGCTTTTAGTTGCATATCACAAAGGGAAAAGTGGGATTTTAAGGGAGAGTCTATCTTCATTTTGGCAAGAAATAACATCGTAGATTTTAGGAGAATAACATATATGAATAACATCGACATGATCAGGAAAAAAATTGAGCATCTTAAGAAAAAAGAAGTTGAACTGGAAACCAAAGAAGCTCTCACGCTTTATAGAAGGTTCCACAAAATTTTAGGGGAAGAATATTCGCCTGAGCTTGTCGTTGGGCTTGTTTCTCATACATGGGAAAATAAATCTTCTAAACTGAAAGAAGTGTGGTTGCAAAAGGCAAATTCCTTTCGCCCTTCTCAAAATTTATTACAAGAAAATTAAGCGTGTGAGACAAGATATTCAACGATTAAAAAGAAAGGAAGAAGCTGAGGCAGCTTTTATTAATTCTGCGCTCCGAAAAGCACGTACTAGAACACTTGTACAGGCCGGAGGACTCCTGGATAAAGCAGGATTACTGGATGAATTTTCAATCGTATTAGGAGCTGACCTTCAAAAAGATATTGATTGCAAAGACCAAGTTTATGCCCTCTTTGGTGCTTTACTAGAGTTAAGATCTTTGCTCAAAGAAACGGAGGAATATTCTCATAGTTATCTGGCCCTTAAGGGGAAGGTAGAATTTTCTAATACTTCAAAAATATCATATAGAAATAAGGGTTAAGAAATGGTGCGTTTTTAGATTTTATTTTTTCCAATTTTAAAAAGAAAAAGAGGGCTAAACCCCCTTCTCCTCTGATAATTTTTTACGAACTACCACACTTCCTGTAAGGGGAAAAGCATCAAAAGTAAGGTTAAAACCTTCTCCATCTTGATGCATCCAAGCAACGCCAATTTTTTGACCAAATCTTTAAGTCTTTTTCTCTCTCAATAACTTGATAAATAATATGTGTTGGTTGATTGTTTTTCATTTAAATTCTCCTATGCTTGAGGCGAGACCATCCCGACCTTCATGGATTAAAAAAGCTTTGGCATCAGGGGAGTTTTTCAAGCTTCTTTTCGGGAGACCGCTTGCGACGCAAAGATACTTGAAAAAAGACACGCCAAAGCTAAAGCCATGAGGAAAAAGGTCAGGAATAGGTTGAGTCCCAATAAAGAGGGAATGAAGGGCATGAAAGGCTGAGACACACAGCTATATCAAAAAAGAGAAGAGAAAAGGTGTCGTGAAGTAAACATGAGTTGGCTTAAGGACATTCAGGAAAGTGGAATGGTAATGATTTCAGTAAGAGAACTTTCCTTACGCTGTGGCACAATAATGAGGAGCATAAGACACGGGCTGCTTTTCTTCTTGAAATATGAAAATACTTCATGTTAATCTGAAGTTATTATGGGTGGGAGGGGGCCACCTTAGCCTTCAAGCAGATTAACTGGCGAGTTGTGAGAAAAAATAATAAATACACCTACAGGGCTGGCTTAAAGAGTAAAATCATCCCCCACGAATGTTAAAGTAAACTCCTAAAATTAGCCGTCTAATTTTTGGAGTTAATTCCATACGCACATCCTATTAAGTTTCATAAATAATACATAATTTTCCTAGAAAAAGATTTAACATTAGGCCATGATATGGTGAGAAAAATTTATTGCTGTTCTTTCATTCGAAGAAGAGTAGCTAATTTATTGATTGGAAAACACTATTGCTAGACCTTAAACAATTATCTGCATTCTATTATGTTGCAAAAACAAGAAGCTTCACTTTGGCTGAGTCAATAGTCGGCGTCAAACAATCATGGTTGAGTCGTCAAATTTCTGAGTTAGAAGACCAATTTGGGAGTCTGTTATTGGAAAGAGGCCATGGTACTGTTTCTTTAACACCCGAAGGACAACTAGTCTATGAAGTAGTTGGAAAGCTATTATTTGAGGCTAAAATAGTTGAAAGCCTCATGTCTGAAAAGCATAATGAACCAAAAGGTAAGCTTAATATAGCAACGACAGTGGGTCATGCAGCGTGGCTAATTCATTATGTACCAGGCTTTTTGAAAAAATACCCAGAGATGCGAATAAGCATTAGCGGAAATGATGAAAATTTGGATATGCGATCTCAAAATGCTGATGTTGCTATTAGACCTTTTGTTCCTAAGAGCCCTGAACTTGTCCATATATACCTGCTGTCTTATCCCTTAGGCTTATTTGCAAGCCCTTTATACCTGAAAGAGTTTGGTGTTCCCAAAAAGCCAGGAGATTTAGATAACCATAGGTTAATTGCATTTGCTAAAGATAAAAGAGTCCCCTTTGGAAATGTAGATTGGCATTTAAAGCTTGGGACAAAAAATGACGAAACGAGAGAGCCTTATTTGCAAGTTAACTCTGCATTAGGACTCGCAAGAGCAGCGGAACTTGGTTTAGGAATCGTATCAATTTCAAAATTTCAGGAAGTATCTAAAGGCGTAAAGCTCATAGAAGTTCTTTCAGACATAGAAGGACCTATGGTTGATGTACATTATGTATACCCTAAAAGGCTTGAGCATGTTAAACGCTTAACAGTCTTTGGGGACTATATGGTTGAGATTTTAGAAAAAGAGAGTAAAAAGCCAGATTCTCATGTTTTTAGAAAAAACTAGATTAGCTTATATTATTATCAACCAATACACTCTAATGTTTAACAGCATCATTCATTAAAATTATTTTTGAACTACAGAGATCATAAATTGATGAGGAATATTGCTTAACTCTATAATTTTCTTTTTCATAGTGAGATTTCTTTCTAAATAAGAAAAAATTATCTTAAATTTTTCTAAAATATATCTACCTTGATAAAATTATCGAGTCAACACTAAATTCTTGTTTGTAGGTGTTTTTTTGAATTATTTCCTACAAAATAACGAAAACTTATATTGGTTATGGCCTTAAATATCTACAATTAAGTTATTGTTTTATATATTATTTTCTAAATAAGAAATTATCCTTCTTATTTTTCTTTACAAGAAAACATCAATATTATATCGTTATAATAATTAGAATAATAAGACGAAATAAACAGGTAGAGAAATTGGGGAAAAGAACATGTTTTATAGTTATTTCAGCACTAAAAAATTGATGAACAATTTATCATATTGTGTGTCACTTAGATTAATAGATAGGTTTGAACCAATCAAAGCTCAAACAATCTTAAACCAAAATTCCGTAATAAAGTTTGGCGTTCCTCCCGCGCCAACGATAGAAGGTCGAGAGAAATCAAAAGTTTCTCTCCCTTCTATTCTTTATAATACTTATAAACAGGAAAAAGATTCAATAAATGAACAAACAATCAACAAGTTTGGCATGGATTCCATGCCGAATGACGAGGAGTATTTCACTTCCCGTAAAGCCTTCCCTGTTAACTCAGTTCAGTAGCCTTCGGGCTGCTGGAGCTTTTTAAGAAGGTCAGGCAAAACCATTTAGAATTGATAAAGAAAAACCCGCGCTTAGATTTCGCACTCAGAACGCGGGCTTTCAGCAACACATAACCATAAGAGGATACATGTACATGTGCACTATAACATATGTTCATAATAAGTTTCTACCCCTGATTTTTTGTTGTTCATCAGGAAATAACAATAAACTCCAGACTTTCAATAAAATTGGTGCCCTTTCAGGAGTACGCCATGGATAGTTTTTTAAATCTAAAAGATTTAAACTCTCCTTTCCTAAATATGGTTGAGAGTCCCCTTCAGTATCTTCATAAGGCTGTCCTCAAACATCCTTTTTATGAACAATTAATCAATCAGGATTTAAAACAAGTACAGTTTGTTTCCTTCCTTAATCAACAAGAGCGTGTCTGGCGTTTTCTTTCTGAGGAGATGATCCTTCTATCAAAACTAAATTATCCAAAATGCATTAATCGAATTCTTGTTCAAAATGCGCAGCTTTCTCTTATAGTTGCTGGTAGCCTTAGTACTCAGTTAGATCAGTTCAAGGAACATTCCTATAAAATAGCTTACAAAGAATATATTGTCTTCTTGAAGTCTTTAATTGACAAAAGATTATTTCTTCCAATCTTTGCCGCTATCTTGCCAAGATTTTGGTTAGCAACTCACTTGCACAGACGTTGCCTAAAACTCAAGGCTCATAATCATCCTTATAAGCAATTCATCAAGCATTGTATTTCTATCAACGCAGAACAACAAACCATAAGAATTATCCAAACGCTTGATGATCTCGTACAAGCAATTTCAAAAGTAGAACAAACAGAAATGCAACAAATCTTTATGGATGCAGGCTTGCATGAATGCGAGCTCCTCAATGAAGCTTATAAGCAGAATAATAATGAGAGGGTCTTATAACTGCCAAGCTAGCTTAGATAATGATAGCGGGTTTGATTCTTTTCACTTCTATTTTTTAGAACACCCTCTTTTACTCCAAATAAAAGATCCCGGCTTGCTGTTGCGGTTGAAACATCCTTAAAAACATCTAGATAATCTTTGCGTGAAAACCATTTGTCTGAAAGCTTATCTTTTGCATAATCAAGACGAGATCTAGAATCATGGACTGTAGGAGTGGTGGCACTTCTATACCTCTGCAGAGCCTCAAGAATAAGCATTAAAGAGAACTCTATAAATTTTGTTGATGCCCCTTCTTGGTCGCATTCTGCAAGAACGCTATAATATTCTCCTTGGCGTGCCTTAATAAGCTCTTCAACTGTTACGTACTTGAAAATAGGATTTTCTTTACCAAGAATTAGTTGCTGCCATAAGCGTCCCATCCTTCCATTTCCATCTGAAAAAGGATGAATGAACTCAAGCTCATAATGAAAGATACAAGCTTTAAGGAGCCAAGGTGTTTCTTTATCATTTTTTAAGAACCCAAATAAATCTTCCATAAGGGTAGGCACTCGTTTTGCTTGAGGTGACATATGCTTTACTTGACTCCCTTTAAATATACCAACTCCTTTGGAGCGCCATTGTCCTGCTTCTTCTATAAGCTCTTTCATAAGAAGCTTATGAGCGCGCAATAGATCCTTAATAGACAAAGGATTCAGTTCATCAAAGAAAGAGTAAGTCTCTATAGCATTTTGAACTTCAAGAATATCCTTCTGCGGTCCGATAACTGCCTTTCCTTCAAGAATATGACTGACTTGTTCAAGACTTAAAGTATTTCCTTCAATAGAAAGGGATGCTTGAATGGTTTTAATGTTGTTTTCTTTTCTAAGCTTGATAGGCGTAATATTGAGCCTTGCCCCTTCAAGAGTTCCAAGAATGTGGGATATCTCTTGAGAAAGAGAAAAAATCTTAGGCGTAATTACAAAAGGAGGTTTATAATTCATTTTGTGATAGTATCAAACGATACTATTGTAGTAAAGAATTATATCTTTAATATTAGGGGCTGATTAAGAAACCTAGATTAAATCTTTTCCATATTATGAGTTACCCAACTCCTTTAAAGTAAACTTCTTAAGCTTATCTCCAAATAAACTTGTTGCTTTTCTTAAAAACTCATTAGCTGCATGAGGTAGGTCCTAAGAGCTTACTAATACGATACTTAAGCTTAACCCGCTGGATATCAAAGTAGAAACATGAGCACCATAATTTATAGCTGTTTAAAAATTAAATTTGCTCCCCATATGCTCCCCTAAAGAAAATTAAATTTAAGTGAAGAGATGAAAAACCTTGATTTCACTGGCGCGCCCGAGAAGATTCGAACTCCTAACCTTCTGATCCGTAGTCAGATGCTCTATCCAATTGAGCTACGGGCGCGTTATTAAGATACCTCGGATAACTAGCGAATTCAGGCCACACATTCAAGTAAAAAATGAAGATTAAGTGTTCTTAAGTCTTCTTTCACACAGAAGCCTCCCTGAAAGGTAGTTTTTGAAAGCTCTTTTTTGGCCTAATCCTTAGATTTTTGATCCCGTAACGTCTGCCAATACTGCAGCCGTTTTAAAATCTCTTGCTCAAAACCTTTACCTTTCGGCTGGTAGTAGTTCTCTCGCGACATTCCTTCAGGAAAATAATTAGTTCCAGAAAAGGCCTCAGGAGCATCGTGATCATATTGATATCCCTTACCATACCCTATTTCTTTCATAAGTTTGGTAGGGGCATTTACGGCGTAAAGCGGAGGCATTAAAGAACCATGATGGGCAGCCGACTGCTGAACTGCTTTTAAAGCTTGATAAGCGGCGTTTGATTTAGGCGCCGTTGCAAGGTAAATCACGCATTGTGCAATGGCTAGCTCACCCTCAGGTGAGCCCAAGAAATGATAAGCTTGTTGAGCTGAAACTGCTTGAGATAAAGCTTGAGGATCCGCAAGACCAATGTCTTCAGTCGCAAAGCGTACGAGACGCCTCAAAATGTACATGGGGTTTTCACCCCCTTGCAGCATACGTGCAAACCAATAAAGCGCAGCATCCACATCTGATGCTCTCATGGCCTTATGAAGGGCGCTTATAAGATTATAATGACCTTCCTGAGCTTTATCATAGATGGGAGCTCTCTTATTTAAAAGCTCGCTTAGTTTATTAGTATCAACTTTTTCCTCATTAAACAGAATCTCTGCCATATTTAAAAGAGCCCGACCATCCCCGTCTGCCATCGAGATAAGAGTAACTCGCGCTGCATCATCCAAGGGTAACTTCTTTTTTAAAAAGGTTTCTGCTCTTAGCAAGACTTGTTCAAGATCGCTTTCTTCAAGCCTTTTCAAAATTAATACCTGACATCGTGAAAGCAATGCTGGGTTGAGTTCAAAAGAAGGATTCTCCGTGGTGGCTCCAATTAATGTAATCGTGCCTTCCTCAAGGTGAGCAAGAAAGATGTCTTGTTGACTGCGATTAAATCGGTGAATTTCATCTACAAATAAGAGTGTCCCTTCGCCCCACTTCCATCGTTCTTCAGCTTCTTCAAATATTTTTCGAAGCTCACTGATACCTGAAAGAACTGCCGAGACCTGGACAAAATGAAGCTTTACTGAGTGAGAAATAAGACGCGCCAATGTGGTCTTTCCACACCCAGGAGGCCCCCAAAGAATTAAGGAAGGAAGCTTTGGAGCGCTAATAAGCCTTGTAAGGGCTTTTCCTTGCCCTATAAGATGCTCCTGACCTATGACTTCTTCTAACGACGAGGGTCGTAAGATATCTGCTAACGGGCGTGACTTTTTATTTTCAAATAAAATTGTAAATCCCCTTACCAGTTTTGAACAAATACTTCTGTTCCTCGTTTAAATGTAATTTCCCATCCACGGCGGCTTCTTCCTAAATTTCTCGCTAATTGATCTGCAGATGTGCTGGTCTTCCCATTGAACTCTAAGATAACATCACCAGGCAAAAGGCCACTCAGGCTTGCAGGTGTCCCAGGTTCAACCTGTAAGACAACAACACCTCCTTGAGCTTCAAACCCAAGCCCTAATTCAGTTGCAACAGCTGGTGTTAAAGTCACCACAACAAGACCGGATAATGGATGGCGCCCATAAAGGGCCTGTGGCTTATTGTTTGGATGATCAGGAGGAATTTCCGGTATGATATTAAACGACAATCTTTCTGCTCCTCGCATAACGATAATCGATGAGGCTTCATCTTGTTTTGCAATAGCTAATCTAAAACGATAAGCAGCTTCATTTATAATCTCATGCCCATTTATTTCAATGATGATATCACCTTCCTTTAAACCAGCCTTTTCAGCGGGTGTATTCGGATAAACTTGCGAAATTAAAACTCCTTTGGAGAAAGGTATTTTTTTTTCTTGAGCAAACTCGGATGACATGGTTTTAAGAGCAACTCCCAGCCACAAGCGTATAATCTTACCCCCACGATCAATGCTCGCAATGACAGGAACAACGAGATTTGAAGGTATGGCGAAGCCAATTCCTATTGACCCCCCTGTATTGGAAAAAATTGCCGTATTGATGCCCACAACTTTTCCATCCAACGTAATCATTGGCCCACCTGAATTTCCAGGGTTAATGGCTGCATCAGTTTGAATCAAAGATCTAAAATCCTTAATCCCCACAGAATTACGCGCAAGGCCCGAGACAATTCCAGAAGTTACTGTCTGGCCAAATCCAAAAGGATTACCAACAGCCAAAACAAGGTCTCCAACTTGCAACGTATCTGCATCCTTTAATTCTAAATAAGGTAAATTTTTATCTTCTGTCTTTAATTTTAATGCAGCAAGGTCAGTACGTACGTCCCGAGCAACAATGTCTGCATGATATTCACGCCCATCTGCAAGAATGACTTTTATTTCTTCAGCTTGCTTAATAACATGATCATTTGTAATCACTAAACCATCTTCTTTTACAAGCACGCCAGACCCCAGAGAACTTTGCACACGCGCATGTGGTGCAGGAACAGGAACTGTCTCTCCAAAAAAATGACGAAACATAGGATCATCAAAAAAAGGAGAATACCGTTGTTCTACAACACGAGCTGCAGAAATACTTACAACTGCGGGAGCTATTTTTTTAACAATCGGCGCAAATGTAAGCTGAATTTGCTCTTGAGAATATGGAAGCGTTTCACTGGGATCAGCAATTAATGAAAAAGAAATTTTTAAGAAACAAATAACAAGGAGAATATTTTTTTGCATGCTTTCCCTCTTATTCTCTCGACATAAAAAAAGCGACTCACTGTCGCTTTAATTATGTTCTAGATGTGTTTCACCTTTATGCTTGAGCCTCAGGAACAGTAGCATCTGATGCTGTTGCTTCAATTTTCTGACCTGCGCCTTTAGCAGCAACATCACGTTCAATGAATTCAATAACAGCTAAAGGTGCATTATCTCCATAACGAAATCCTGCTTTGATAATGCGCGTATAGCCGCCAGCTCTATTACGGTAGCGTTCCGCAAGAGACCCTGTTAGCTTACGTGCTAACTCATTATCCCCAAGAACTGAAAGAGCTTGGCGATAAACATGAAGCCCACCACGTCGACCTAAAGTGACGAGTTTTTCTACAAACGGCCTTAAATCTTTGGCCTTAGGTAATGTTGTCGTGATTTGTTCATGACGAATTAAATCTTTAGCAAGCCCGCGTAATAAAGCTTTACGTTGATTAGTTGTGCGATTTAACTGACGTCCACGCAAACGATGACGCATGGTAATTCTCCTAACTCTATACCTTAATAAGGATCTTCAATTTTTTTGGCCATTTCTTCAATATTTTCAGGTGGCCAACCAGTAACATTCATACCAAGTTCAAGACCCATTTGGCCTAAAACTTCTTTAATTTCATTGAGTGATTTACGCCCAAAATTTGGTGTTCGTAAAAGATCATTTTCCGTTTTTTGAACAAGATCCCCAATATAAACAATATTCTCATTCTTTAAGCAATTTGCAGAGCGGACAGAAAGCTCAAGCTCTTCAACTTTCTTAAGAAGCGCACGGCTAAAGGGAAGTTCAGCTTCTTGATCTTTTTCCTCTGCCACAACAGGCTCTTCAAAATTAATAAATTGCTGAAGTTGATCTTGTAAAATACGAGCCGCTAAAGCTACGGCATCTTCAGGGCGAACAGCGCCATTTGTCTCAACATCCATAATAAGCTTATCATAGTCTGTACGTTGTCCTACCCGCGTATTATCAACCTTGTAGGAAACGCGGCGAATAGGAGAGAAGAGAGCATCAACAGGAATAAAGCTGATTGGAGCATCTTCACGCCTCAGCTGACCTGCAGGAACATATCCCTTACCATTCTCAACAGTTACTTCCATGGAAATCTTTGCCCCTGCATCTAAAACACAAATGACTAATTCAGGATCAAGGATTTCAATATCTGAAGTTGCTTCAAATTGAGCAGCTGTAACAACACCAGGCCCTTCAGCCTTTAGGCGGAGTTTTTTTGTTCCTTCTGAGTGTTTGCGAAGGGAGAGAGATTTGAGATTTAAGATAATCTCTGTCACATCCTCATGAACACCAGGAATTGAACTAAACTCATGTTGAACACCTTCTATTTGGATCCCAGTCACAGCAGCGCCTTGAAGAGATGATAGAAGAATACGTCTTAAAGCCGTACCAAGGGTTAACCCAAAGCCTCGTTCTAAAGGCTCAGCAATAACTTGCGCGCGCCGATGCTCACTGCCAAGAAGATCAATGTTGAGTTTAAAAGGCCTAATGAGTTCTTGCCAATTTTTTTGTATCACGGAACTTTCCTCTCGATGTTGCTTCGTAATATTTCTATAGGTGATAATTAAACGCGACGACGCTTTGAAGGGCGACATCCATTATGGGGTACTGGTGTCATATCACGAATAGAAGTCACTGTAAAACCAATAGATTGTAAGGCCCGCAGCGCTGACTCACGTCCAGAACCTGGTCCATTAACTTCTACTTCTAATACACGCATCCCATGCTCTGAGGCTTTTTTCCCAGCATCTTCAGCTGCCATTTGAGCTGCATACGGTGTTGATTTGCGAGAGCCTTTAAAGCCCATCATACCTGCTGATGACCAAGAAACTGCATTACCTTGGGGATCTGTAATTGTAATCATTGTATTATTGAAAGTAGCATTAATATGCGCCACACCGGAGGTAATATTTTTACGCTCACGACGTCGAATTCTTGTTGCTGGCTTGGCCATTCTTTGTATCCTATCTCGTCAAAATTACTTCTTCTTACCTGCAATCGCGACAGCTTTACCTTTACGCGTACGTGCATTGGTATGCGTTCTCTGTCCTCTAACAGGTAAGCCTTTACGATGACGTAGCCCTCGATAACAACCAAGGTCTGTCAACCGTTTAATATTCATTGAAACTTCACGTCGCAAATCACCTTCAACTTTATATGTTGAATCGATACATTCACGAATCTTAAGCACTTCATCTTCTGTTAAATCCTTAACACGTCGACTTTCCGGTATCCCAATGCTTGAGCAAATTTCTTTGGCTTTCGCTGGACCTAACCCATAAATATAAGTTAGACCTATAATCACTCGCTTTTGTGTAGGAATGTTGACGCCTGCTATACGAGCCACGGCTTTTCTCCTTAATTCATTAATTAATGCTTTCAAAGAAAGCAATTTATAGGCATCAAACTTGAGAAGTCAAGGCCTAGTTTACACACACTTGTGGTTTTTTGAGATATTTTTTAATTAACACCTCAATTTGTGACGCCACATCGTCAACTGATTGCATTCCATCTACTTGGCTTAACTGACCATTTTTTTCATAGTAGCTAAGCAAAGGTTGGGTTTTCTCATAATATATATCAAGTCGCTTGTAAACGACTTCTAAAGCATCATCTTTTCGCCTGGTAAATTCTGTTCCCTGGCAATGATCACACTTTCCTTCACTTGCAAGTGGATTAAAATACTCGTTATAGATTGCACCACAATTTGCACAAGAAAAACGACCAGCAATCCTTTTTGCAAGAATATCTTTATCTACTTTTAACTCAATGACTAAATCTACCTGTTGATGATTATTTTTCAACATCTCATACAAGGCATTCGCTTGATTTTCTGTCCTAGGAAGACCATCAAGAATCGCCCCTGTTCTAACAGTTTTAAGCTTATTCTCTAAAAGCTCTAGCATGATCTTATCATCAAGATAACCACCAGCATTTACAATAGGCTGAAGATGTTTCCCAAGCTCAGAGCCCGACGCAATTTCTTGGCGAATTAAATCGCCTGTACTAATTTGAACATAACCAAACTTTTCTTGGATCAAACGGGCTTGTGTCCCTTTTCCAGCACCTGGCGGCCCAAGGATAATAACATTTATCATTATTTATCCTTTAGGCGTGATTTACGAATCAGTCCCTCATATTGATGAGCAAGTAAATGAGCTTGGATCTGAGCAACGGTATCAATACTCACACTGACAACGATTAATAAGCTTGTGCCTCCAAGATAAAAGGGCAAAGAATGTCGCGTAATAAAGTATTCCGGAACTGTACAAATGACAGCAAGATAAGCAGCCCCAATAACTGTTAACCGCGTTAAAACATAATCAAGATGTTCTGCCGTATTAAGACCTGGACGATACCCTGGAACAATTGCTCCATTTTTCTTAAGATTTTCAGCTGTTTCAGATGGATTAAAAACAACAGCAGTATAAAAGAAAGAAAAAAAGACAATTAAACCAATAAAAAAGGCATAGTAGAGAGGTTGTCCTGGCCCTACATACGCTGCAATTTTTGCTAAAAAGCTGTCAGGACTATAACTTGCTCCAAAGTTTGCAATTGTAACAGGCAAAAGCAAAAGAGAGCTTGCAAAGATCGGAGGAATAACACCAGAGGTATTAATTTTCATTGGTAGATGAGAACTTTGCCCCCCATAAATTTTCATACCCACCTGACGCTTTGGATATTGAATATAAATCCGTCGTTGAGCGCGCTCCATAAAGACAATAAACGTAAGTGCTAACGCAAGCATCAGGACAACGCCAAAAATTAAAAGAGGCTTAAGAGTCCCTTGACGGCCTAATTCGAGCGTAGAGGCAATAGCATGAGGCATCCCTGCAACGATACCAGCAAAGATAATAAGTGATACGCCGTTTCCTATGCCACGTTGCGTAATTTGTTCACCCAACCACATCAAAAAGAGCGTCCCTCCGGCCAATGTAACAACTGCAGAAAATCTAAATAAGAAACCTGGATCAATAACCGGCTGCTCTGGAAGTGATTCTAGAGCAACAGCAATTCCCCAAGCTTGAACAGTCGCTAAAAAGACGGTTCCATAACGAGTATACTGATTGATTTTCTTGCGACCTGACTCCCCTTCTTTCTTAAGGGCCTCAAGCTGCGGCGATACAGCCGTTAAAAGCTGAACAATAATACTTGAAGAAATATAAGGCATAATTCCCAAAGCAAAAATGGTCATACGACCAAGGGCACCACCAGAAAATTTGTCAAAGATTCCTAGAATACCTGTTGATTGCTTCGTTGCAATCGCTTGCATGATTAAAGCATCGATGCCGGGCAAAGGAAGATAAGTTCCAAAGCGAAACACAAGAAGAGCAAGCAGCGTGAACCATAATCTTTTTTTGAGATCGTCAGCTTTCTTAAAAGCGCTGAGATCAAAATTTGTAGCAAATTGCTCAACGACAGAGGACATCTTTATTCCTTAGATGTAAGAGGTTCTAAAAGTTCCACTTTACCCTTTATTTTTTCAACGGCTTCAAGAGCCCCTTTTGTTGCTTTGCTGATCTTTAAGGTCACAGGGCTTGTGAGCGTTCCTGATGCAAGCAGCTTTACACCATTGGAAGTGCTTCTAACAATTCCTTTTTCACGTAAGACCGCTTCAGTAAGCTCAACTTTAGGATCAAGAAGTCCCTTATCTAAAGCAGCTTGAAGGCGACCTAGGGTAACTTCTTCATACTCAACACGAAATATGTTATTAAATCCGCGTTTTGGAAGACGCCTATAAAGAGGGTTCTGCCCTCCCTCAAAACCTTTAATAGAGACACCTGTACGTGCCTTTTGTCCTTTTTGCCCCTTACCGGATGTCTTTCCAAGACCAGAAGCTAACCCTCGACCTACACGCTTTCTCGCATGTATAGCGCCAGCGTTATCACGTATCTCATTTAATTTCATTTGAATACCTTAAACTAAAAATTCTCTTCAACACGCAAGAGGTGTTTTACTTTATTAATCATACCACGAACAGAAGGTGTATCTTCTAGCTCTCGTGTACGATGCAACTTATTTAATCCCAACCCAATCAATACAGCTGTTTGGCTAGCAGGGCGACGATTTGCACTTGCGATTTGCGTAATGCGAACTTTTTTCTGAACCTTAGTCATGAGCTTTCTCATTTGTTGCTTCATTATCACGGCGACCCACGATATCGCCAACTTTTTTACCGCGCTTATGAGCAATTTGTCGCGGGCTAGAAACGCTCTGCAAGGCTTCAAAAGTTGCTCTTACTAGATTTTGTGGATTACTTGTCCCAATCGACTTACTCACAACATCATGAATCCCTAAGGCTTCAAAAACAGCACGCATAGGACCACCAGCAATAATTCCTGTTCCAGCTACAGCAGAACGTAAATGCACTTTTCCAGCACCATAACGCGCAGTCACATCGTGATGTAAAGTACGCCCTTCACGAAGAGGAATACGAACTAAGCTTCTCTTTGCCTTTTCAGTTGCTTTACGCACTGCATCAGGAACTTCGCGAGCTTTTCCGTTACCAAAGCCAACACGACCTTTTCCATCGCCAACAATTACAAGAGCAGAAAAGCCGAAACGACGACCTCCCTTAACAACCTTGGCAACACGGTTGATGTTGACAAGCTTCTCAATAAGTTCAACATCTTTTTCTGTAGTGGGATTACGAGCCATCTTATTTTCCTTAGAATGATAAGCCATGAGCACGAGCAGCTTCAGCCAATGCCTTCACACGGCCATGATAAAGGTATGCTCCTCGATCAAAAACAACATTTGTAACGCCTAATTTCTTAGCTTTTTCAGCAAGCAGCTTACCAACCAACTCAGCCGCAGCCTTATTGCCACCACTTCCTTCTACCCCTTTATCAAGAGTTGAAGCAGCCGTTAAAGTTCGGCGATTTTGATCATCAATAACTTGAGCATAGATATGCTTATTTGAGCGATAAACTGTGAGCCTTGGGCGTCCAACAGCAACACGCGCAATATGTGTTCTAACTCTTTGCTTACGACGATTGAATTTATCTTGCACAGTTAACATAGCTTTTACTTCTTCTTACCTTCTTTGCGGAGAATGAATTCATTCTCATACTTAATTCCTTTACCTTTATAAGGCTCAGGCCCACGATAGTTACGAATTTCTGCAGCAATCTGACCAACACGCTGACGGTTTGCTCCAAAAATAGAAATTGACGTTGGCTTTTCACATTTAATTTGAACATCGCCAGGAATTGGATACTCAATATCATGACTGTAGCCTAATTGCAAAACAAGGTTTTGACCTTGAACGGATGCACGGTAACCAACCCCGTTAATTTCAAGATTTCGCGTAAATCCTTGAGAAACACCAACAATAATATTATCAACAAGCTTGCGCGTTGTCCCCCACATCATACGTGATTGTTTACTCTGAGAAGCAGGCTTAACAACAATTTTGCCATCTTCAACTTTTGCAATAACATCAGAAGAAATAGGCATCGTTAATTGCCCTACTTTTCCCTTAACAGTAAGCATTGCACCAGAAATTTGGCACTCAACTCCTTGCGGGATTACAACTGGATTCTTTCCTACACGCGACATATTAATTCCGCCTTCAAAATTTAGAATACTTTAAATAAAACTTCTCCGCCCACATTCTTTTCGCGCGCCTCATGATCGGACATAACGCCTTGAGAAGTTGAGAGGACAGAAATTCCAAGACCACCTTTAATCTTTTGCAATTTAGAAATTGCAGAATAAACACGACGTCCTGGTTTTGAAACCCTTGAAATCTCATCAATAACAGGTGATCCATCGACATACTTCAGCGTCACAATCATTTCCTGAATGCCAGGGCGCACCTCATGAATTCCATAATCTTTGATATACCCTTCACGCTTTAATACATCAAGAACATTTGCACGTTCTTTAGATGCTGGAGAACGAACTTCTTGACGTCCTAACATCTGAGCATTTCTAAGGCGTGTAATAAGATCACCAATTGGATCTGAAAAACTCATTTTAAACTCCTACCAACTTGCTTTAGTCAAACCAGGAATAAGCCCCAGTGACCCTAATTCTCTTAATGCAATACGTGACATCTTAAATTTACGATAAACACCACGTGAACGCCCCGAAACCTCACAACGATTGCGAATGCGAATTTTCGCACCATTTCTTGGAAGAGCCGCTAACTTTAAAGTTGCCTCAAACCGATCTTCCGGTGTCAACTCACGATTGTAAATAGTTGCCTTTAATTTCATCCGGCGTGCCTCAAATTGCTGGGACATTTTACGCCGACGATTATTTTTTTCAACTGAACTCAGTTTTGCCATTCTTTTTACCTTAATTCATAAAGGGGAAATTAAACCCACTCAACAAAGCCAATGCTTCTGCGTCTGTTCGAGCAGTCGTCACAATGATAATATCAAGCCCCCGAACCTTCTCAACTTTGTCATAGTCAATTTCAGGAAAAACGATATGCTCTTTTATGCCCATAGCAAAATTTCCACGCCCATCAAAGCATTTTTTAGAGATTCCTCTAAAATCGCGAATACGAGGCATCGCAATATTTACAAGACGATCTAAAAACTCATACATACGTGCTTGTCGAAGCGTAACTTTAGCTCCTAAGGGTACGCCTTCACGCACCTTAAAACCTGCAATCGACTTCTTTGCCTTTGTTGTCACTGGCTTTTGGCCAGCAATCGCTGTCAGCTCACTCACAGCAATTTCAATCTTCTTTTTATCTTGGGCAGCTTCACCCACTCCCATATTCAGTACAATTTTTTCAATCTTAGGAACTTCCATAGGATTTGTATAATTGAACTGCTTTACGAGCTCAGCTCTAACAACTTTTTCATAATGTTCGCGTAACCGGACCATTGGTACTGCCTTTACTTATCAATAATTTCGCCTGAACGTTTTGCATAACGCACTTTACGTCCATTCTCAAGGTTTTTCATTCCAACACGTGTTGGTTTATCATCCTTAGGGTCAGCGTGCATCACATTTGAGACATGAATAGGAGCCTCTTTACGCACAATACCACCTGCATTGCCCATTGAAGGCTTTTGGTGTTTTGCTTGCACATTAATACCACTCACCACAACACGACCATCTGTACGCAAAACTTGAGTAATCTCTCCCATTTTGCCCTTATCTTTACCAGCAATCACCACAACACGATCGCCTTTTTTTACTTTCCAACTTTGCAACATTATAGCACCTCAGGAGCAAGAGAGATAATTTTCATAAAGTTCTTAGAACGTAGTTCTCGAGTTACAGGCCCGAAAATACGTGTCCCAAGAGGCTCCATGTTATTGTTAATCAAAACAGCTGCATTACGATCAAATCGAATTGCCGTCCCATCTTGACGACGCACTTCTTTTGAAGTCCTCACAATAACAGCCTTATGCACTTCACCTTTTTTCACGCGGCGATCTGGAATTGCATCCTTTACAGCCACAATAATAACATCACCGACAGAAGCGTAACGTCGTCCTGTTCCCCCTAATACGCGGATACATTCAACGCGACGTGCTCCAGAATTGTCGGCAACTTCTAAATTTGTTTGTTCTCTAATCATCGTTCTGCCTTAACCTTTTAGGCCTGTTGTTCTCTAATAACTTCCCAACACTTACGCTTCGAAAGTGGTCGACACTCACGAATTGTCACTTGCTCACCAATTTGACATTGATTACCTTCATCGTGCGCTGTATATTTCTTTGAGCGCGTAATAATCTTCTTGTACATTGGGTGCTGAACACGACGCTCAACACGAACAATTGCAGTCTTTTCACACGCTGTACTAACAACAACACCCTGTAAAACTCTACGAGGCATCTAAAACTCCTTATGATAATGCTTTGCTCAGCGCATTTTGACGCTGAAGGGTTTTAATTTGAGCAATTTCTCTTCTCGCCTCACGGAACCGCGCAGTTGACGTGATTTGACCAGCAACTCGCTGAAAGCGCAAATTCATCAATTCTCTTCTTAACTGAATCGCCATATCCTGTAATTCAGAATTGGTTTTTCTTTTTAAATCTTCTACCTTTAACATTTTCTATCCTTCAGCGCCAATACGAGCCACAAAACGAGTTTTTATAGGAAGCTTAGCAGCCGCCAATTCGAATGCTCTTTTTGCCAGATCAGCGGGGATGCCGTCAAGCTCAAACATGATTCTTCCAGGCGCAACACGGCAAGCCCAATATTCAGGATTACCTTTACCGCTTCCCATACGCACTTCAGCTGGCTTTGTTGAAACGGGCACATCTGGAAAAATTCGAATCCACACACGGCCTGCACGACGAATATGACGCGTAATAGCACGACGAGCTGCTTCGATCTGTCGCGCTGTAACACGAGCAGGTTCAAGAGCTTTTAATCCATAAGCTCCAAAGTTAAGAGCGGTCCCACCTTTTGCAACACCATGGATGCGACCTTTATGTGCTTTACGAAATTTTGTTCTTTTAGGAGCTAACATCTCTCACCTTTACTTTTTAAACGTTCGCTTGAGCTGGAACACGATTTTCAACAGCCAAAGGATCACGCTCTAAAATTTCACCCTTAAAAATCCAAACTTTAACACCACAAATACCATAAGTTGTCTTTGCTTCACCATGACCATAGTCAACTTCGGCACGTAACGTATGTAGGGGAACACGCCCTTCACGGTACTGTTCATCACGAGCGATTTCAGCTCCTCCTAAACGGCCAGACACTAAAATACGCATTCCTTTTGCACCAAGACGCATCGTGGTTTGCATCGCACGCTTCATTGCACGGCGATAACTGACGCGACGCTCAATTTGTTGCGCAATACTCTCTGCAACTAACTTAGCATCCAACTCAGGCTTACGAACTTCAACGATATTAAGGCTTACTTCACCTTCAACCATCTTCGTAAGATCGGCACGAAGTTTCTCTATATCGGTTCCTTTTTTACCAATCACAACACCAGGCCTTGAAGCATGGATTGTAACAACAGCTTTCTTTGTTGGGCGCTCAATAACAATCTTAGAGATACCAGCTTGAGGCAATTTTTTATAAAGATACTCACGAATCCGGATATCTTCGATCAACAAATCACCGTAATTTTTACTTGCAAACCACCTAGAATCCCAAGTCCGGTTAATTCCAAGGCGTAAGCCAATTGGTTTTACTTTTTGTCCCATTATGCTTGATCCCTTTGTTCACGCAAAACAACACTAATACGGCTGAAAGGCTTCAAAATTTTTGCCCCTCGCCCACGTGCTCGCGCCATAAAACGCTTCATTACTAAACTTTTTCCAACATGAGCTTCCGCAACATAAAGACGGTCCATATCAAGACCATGGTTATTTTCTGCGTTAGAAATCGCAGAAACAACCAAGTCATAGACGGCTTTGGCAGAACGTTTTCTTGAAAACATTAAATGATCTAAAGCATCACTCACATGCTTGCCACGAATCATTCCTGCAATTAAATTCAGCTTACGGGGACTAATTCTTAAAGTGCGAAGTGTCGCACCAGCTTCAGTCACATCGAGCTTACGTGGTGTCGCTTTCTTTGACATTGTTATCCTCTTTTAGCCTTCTTATCACCAGCATGACCATGAAATGTTCGCGTTAACGCAAACTCACCAAATCGATGCCCGATCATTTCTTCAGTTACAAGTACAGGTATGAACTTATGGCCATTATGTACAGCAAAAGTCAAGCCCACAAATTGCGGCATAATTGTTGAACGCCGCGACCAGGTTTTAATAACTTCTTTACGTGCACTTTCTTGAGCTGCTTCTGCTTTTTTCAGAAGAAAGCCATCTACAAAAGGACCTTTCCAAACCGAGCGTGCCACTACTTCAACTCCTTAATTAACTACTTCTTATTACGTCTTCTAATAATCATTTTATCAGAAGGTTTTTTACCTCTTGTCTTTTTACCCTTTGTTGGCTTGCCCCAAGGGGTAACAGGATGACGCCCACCTGATGTTTTACCTTCACCACCACCATGAGGATGATCAATCGGGTTCATAGCCACACCACGAACAACGGGGCGACGACCTAGCCAACGTGAACGCCCAGCTTTTCCTAAACTAACGTTCTTTTGATCTGGATTCGAAACAGCTCCAATTGTTGCACGGCATTCACCTGAAACAACTCTAAGCTCACCAGAGGTTAAACGAAGCTGAATATTTCCAGCATCACGCCCAATAATTTGAGCATAAGTCCCTCCGGAACGAGCAAGCTGTCCACCTTTTCCTGGCCTCATTTCAATATTATGAATAATGGTACCAACAGGAATCCCTTTAAGGGCCAAACAATTGCCAGTCTTAATATCTGCCTTCTCACCAGACTCAACCTGATCTCCAAGAGCCAAACGTTGCGGCGCTAAAATATAAGAAAGGGTATCATCAACATAACGAATCAGAGCAATAAAAGCTGTTCTATTAGGATCGTACTCAAGACGCTCAACCTTAGCGACCATTCCATCCTTACGACGCTTAAAATCAATAATCCGATAGCGTTGCTTATGCCCACCACCTTTTTGAAAAGAGGTAATACGACCATTATTGTTACGTCCACCTGTTTTTTTCTTACCTTCCGTAAGGGTTTTTACAGGCTTGCCATTCCATAATTCTGAACGATCCACTAAAACAAGTTGGCGTTGTCCAGGGGTTGTGGGTCTAAATGTCTTTAATGTCATTTTATAATCCTGCACCTACATCAATGGTATGACCTTCAGCCAAGGTAACAATCGCCTTTTTATAATCGCTACGACGACCTTCACGCCCTTTAAACCTTTTAACTTTCCCTTTTTGAAGGATTGTATTAACGGCCACAACCTTAACTTTAAAAATTTGCTCAACCGCACTCTTAATTTCAGGT
The DNA here is from genome assembly GCA_000743035.1 of Candidatus Paracaedimonas acanthamoebae. GTDB lineage: Bacteria > Pseudomonadota > Alphaproteobacteria > Caedimonadales > Caedimonadaceae > Paracaedimonas > Paracaedimonas acanthamoebae. The sequence goes on along the minus strand of CP008936.1, from coordinate 382,030 downwards.
TTTGTCGCTTCTAATAGCGTCTTAAACCCATATTGTCGAAATTGAGAAGCTATCGTTGACTTTTCAGTCATCAGAGGCGCTTGAATAACTGTGAGCGCACGCTCCATTCCAATTAATTGGTGTTTAACATCTTTCTTTTTCATCTTAGCCTCTGCTCTATACTTTCTACGGCTGCCTTCGTTAAAACCAATGTTTCACGACGAAGGATGTCATAAACATTCAGACCTTGTTGTGGAAGAACATCGATATAAGGAATGTTCCGAATTGCCAAAGAAAAGTTCTTATTTACTTCAGCACCATCCACAAAAAGCGCATTCTTAAGTCCTAGCTTCTCAAGATTCTTAATAGCATCTTGAGTTTTTGGACTTTGTTGCTCAAGAGAATCAACAATAAAAAGCTTACCTTCAGATAACTTAGAAGAAAGCGCTGTCATTAATCCAAGACGACGAACTTTTTTCTGAAGACTGTAACCATGATCACGAACCACAGGACCAAATATAACCGCACCGCCACGGAACTGTGGAGAACGAAGACTTCCTTGACGAGCCCGTCCTGTTCCTTTTTGCTTCCAAGGCTTACGAGTTGTCCCACTAATATCACTGATTCCACGAGTTTTATGAGTCCCAGCCCGGCGCTTTGCCAATTGCCAATTCACAACACGTGCCAAGATATCACGGCGCAAAGGAAGACCAAAAATTTCAGAGGCAAGCTCAATCTGGCCAATCTTTTTATTTTCTAAATTAATAATATCGCACTTTATCATCGAAATACTCTAACTTATTCAGTTGTTTCTGTTGGCATTTCCGCCTCAACAGATTTTACTTCCGCCACTTCTTGCGGAGCTGAAGCACTTTCAGCTTTTGCGCTAGCTTCTTTCTTCGCCATGAGAGACGCCGGATAAGGCGCATTTTCAGGACGAGCTTTCTTAATCGCATCTTTAATAACTACATAAGAGCCTTCACCCCCAGGAATATTACCACGAACTAAAATAAGTCCCTTTTCAACATCCGTTGCAAAAATTTGCAAATTTTGGGTCGTGATCTGCTCGCATCCAAGATGCCCTGCCATTTTTTTTCCTTTGAAAACACGACCAGGATCTTGGCGTTGCCCAGTAGAACCATGGCTTCTATGCGTAATAGAAACACCGTGAGAGGCTCTTAGTCCACCGAAATTATGGCGCTTCATAACACCAGCAAATCCCTTACCTACTGATGTTCCAGTGACGTCAACATACTGGCCAGGCACAAAATGATCAACAGAAATCTGCGCACCAAGTTCAAGTAATGCATCTTCGGCTACTCGAAACTCTTTAAGAATCCTCTTGAGTTCAACTTTTTTCTTCGCAAAACTGTCACGTACGGGCTTTGAAATCTTCTTAGCCTTAACAGCCCCCACACCTAATTGAACAGCATTATAGCCATGTTTTTCTTTAGTCTTTACATCAGTGACTTGACATGCATCCACCTTTAAAAGTGTCACTGGAACGTGCTCTCCTTTCGGGCTGAGAACGCGTGTCATTCCTAATTTTTCAGCGATTAATCCTGTGCGCATCATTCTCTCCTAGAGCTTAATCTCAACGTCAACGCCTGCTGCCAAGTCTAACTTCATCAAAGCATCAACAGTTTGCGGAGACCACTCAGTAATATCCAATAGTCGTTTATGAGTCCGAATTTCGAACTGCTCTCTGGATTTTTTATCAATATGCGGGGAACGGTTAACTGTAAACACTTCCTTTTTTGTTGGCAAAGGAATAGGTCCACACACGCGTGCGCCAGTACGCTTTGCAGTATTTACAATCTCTCGCGTTGATTGGTCAAGGACACGATGATCAAACGCTTTTAACCGAATCCGTATATTTTGGTTTTCCATTATCTAACCCATAAAATGAAACGCTGACAGTCCAGCGTTTCTGTTCAACAATTACCCTAAACTAAGCCAGTATTTTAGTGACGACACCGGCACCGACAGTACGACCACCTTCACGAACTGCAAAGCGTAAACCTTCATCCATCGCAACAGGCGCTATAAGCTCTGCTGTAAGCTTAATGTTATCTCCAGGCATAACCATCTCAACTCCATCAGGAAGCTTCACTGTCCCTGTGACATCCGTCGTCCGGAAGTAAAACTGGGGACGATAGTTATCAAAAAATGGCGTATGACGACCACCCTCTTCCTTCGTCAAAATAACAACTTCTGCCTCAAACTTCGTATGCGGGGTGATCGTCCCAGGAGCCGCCAATACCTGACCTCGCTCAACATCTTCACGACCAACTCCTCGCAAAAGCGCACCAATGTTATCTCCAGCCTCTCCTCGATCAAGAAGCTTACGAAACATCTCAACTCCCGTCACCGTCGACTTCACTGTATCCTTAATACCCACAATCTCAATTTCTTGACCAACATTAATAACACCTCGCTCAACGCGGCCCGTCACAACAGTCCCACGACCAGAAATTGAAAACACATCTTCAATCGGCATCAAAAATGGCTTCTCAACATCACGAGCAGGCTGCGGTATATATGAATCAACCGCGGCCATCAATGCTAAGATCGCTTCCTTCCCAATCTTGTCCTCACGACCCTCAAGCGCACATAACGCTGATCCCTTAACAATCGGTATCTCTTCCCCAGGAAACCCATAAGAAGTCAACAAATCTCTAATCTCTAACTCAACCAAATCCAATAACTCTGGATCGTCAACCATATCAACCTTATTCATAAACACAACCAACGCTGGCACGTTAACCTGGCGCGCCAACAAAATGTGCTCACGTGTCTGTGGCATCGGACCATCTGCCGCAGAAACAACCAATATACCGCCGTCCATCTGCGCCGCACCCGTAATCATGTTCTTAACATAGTCCGCGTGACCAGGACAGTCTACGTGCGCATAGTGACGATTTGCCGTCTCATACTCAACGTGCGCCGTCGAAATCGTAATACCGCGAGCCTTCTCTTCAGGCGCCTTGTCAATCTGATCATACGCCGTAAACGTCGCCCCACCAGTCTCCGCCAATACCTTCGTTATCGCCGCCGTCAATGTCGTCTTACCATGGTCAACGTGACCAATCGTTCCTACGTTGCAATGCGGCTTATTACGCTCAAACTTCGCCTTACTCATGATCTTAATCCTTTTCCTTAGCTATTCTTTGTACAAATTTCGTCCGCCACATGCTGAGGCACTTGTTCATAATGATCAAAATGCATTGTGAACTGGGCACGTCCTTGGCTCATTGAACGAAGGGTATTAACATAACCAAAGAGATTTGCCAAGGGTACCATTGCGTTGACCACACGCGCATTACCACGTTGATCCATTCCACTAATTTGACCACGACGGCTATTCAAATCCCCGATCACATCTCCCATATACTCTTCTGGCGTTACAACTTCAACCTTCATGACAGGCTCAAGTAACTTTGGTGTACATTTTTTAATTCCTTCACGGAAAGCAGCACGTGCTGCAATTTCGAACGCAAGAACGCTCGAGTCAACATCATGGTAGGCACCGTCCAAAAGAGTTGCTTTAAAGTCAATCATTGGGAAACCTGCGAGCACACCAGTATCAAGAGCGGATTGTAATCCTTTTTGAACACCAGGAATATATTCTTTTGGCACCGAACCACCGACAATCTTGCTCTCAAATTGATAGCCTGATCCCGGCTCTAAAGGCTCAAACTTGATAATCACACGCGCAAACTGACCAGCACCACCTGATTGCTTCTTATGAGTGTAATCAATTTCAGCTGCTTTTGTAATCGTTTCACGATAGGCAACCTGAGGTTGACCAACGACGGTCTCAACTTTGAAGTCGCGCTTTAAGAGATCAACTTTAATTTCAAGATGAAGCTCACCCATTCCTTTAATCACAGTCTGACCTGATTCTTGGTCAGTACTCACTCTAAATGAAGGGTCTTCAGAAGCTAAACGAGACAATGCTAAGCCCATCTTTTCTTGATCAGCCTTAGATTTTGGCTCAATTGCAATTTCGATCACAGGCTCAGGAAATTCCATACGCTCAAGCACAACCGCCTTATTGGGGTCACTAAGCGTCTCACCCGTTGTTGTTTCCTTCAATCCACAGAGCGCCACGATATCACCCGCACGCGCTTCTTTAATATCTTCACGACTGTTCGCATGCATACGAAGCATACGCCCAATACGCTCTTTCCGATCCTTAACCGTATTAAGTACGGTAGAACCACTTTCAAGCACACCTGAATAAATACGTGTAAAGGTTAAAGAACCAACGAAAGGGTCTGTCATAATCTTGAAAGCAAGGCCGCAGAAAGGCTCATCATCTGAAAATTTACGGATAATTTCTGCGTCACCATCTTGAGAAGTTCCGCGAATTTCAATAAGTTCATTCGGAGAAGGCAAAAATTCAACAACACCATCAAGAAGAGATTGAACACCTTTGTTTTTGAAGGCAGAACCACACAATACAGGCACTAATTTTCCAATCAAAGTTCCCTTACGAATACAACGACGCAAAACTTCAACAGAAGGCTGCTCACCACCCAAATAGGCTTCAAGCGCTTGATCATCAAGCTCAACAGCTTGCTCAACAAGCTTTGCACGATATTCTTCAGCTTTATCCTTAAGCTCAGCGGGAATCTCTTCATAAACAAATTCAGCACCAAGATTTTCATCTTTCCAACGAATCGCTTTCATTTCAATAAGATCAACAATTCCAACGAAGTCGCTTTCAGAACCAATTGGAAGCTGAATCACCAGAGGATTTGCCCCAAGACGATCAACAATCATATCGACCGTACGATAGAAGTTTGCCCCAATACGGTCCATCTTATTTACAAAGCAAATACGAGGAACATTATACTTATCAGCCTGACGCCAAACTGTTTCAGATTGCGGTTCAACACCCGCAACGCTATCAAAAACCGCAACAGCACCATCAAGCACACGCAAGGAACGCTCAACCTCAATCGTGAAGTCCACGTGACCTGGCGTATCAATAATGTTAATATGGTGATTTTTCCAGAAACAGGTTGTTGCCGCTGAGGTAATCGTAATGCCTCGCTCTTGCTCCTGCTCCATCCAGTCCATGGTGGCAGCCCCTTCGTGAACTTCACCAATCTTGTAAGACTTGCCCGTATAATAAAGAATACGTTCAGTTGTCGTTGTCTTACCCGCATCAATATGCGCCATAATACCAATATTGCGGTATTTCTCTAAAGGGGTTGTCCTTGCCATTTCCTATAAATCCTAACTTACCATCTATAATGCGAGAATGCCTTGTTCGCATCCGCCATTTTATGTGTGTCTTCTCTTTTCTTAATTGCTGCACCACGATTCTGAGAAGCTTCAAGAAGCTCTGCAGAAAGGCGATCTGTCATTGTTTTTTCAGAACGCGCACGAGCAGCAGATGTAATCCAACGAAGCGCAAGCGCCTGAGAACGCTCAGAGCGAACTTCAACAGGAACTTGGTACGTCGCACCACCAACACGACGAGAACGAACTTCAACCGCTGGTCGAACATTCGTCACTGCCTCATGAAAGATCTCAACAGGATCTTTACCAGTGCGTGTTTGAACTTGGGTAAAAGCCCCATAAACAATACCTTCAGCAACAGACTTTTTGCCTTGCCGCATAATGGTATTCATAAACTTAGTAATAACGATGTCTCCAAATTTTGGATCTGGAAGAACTTCACGTTTTTCTGCAGCGCGCCTACGAGCCATACTTCTTCTCTCCTACTTTGGACGCTTAGCACCATATTTAGACCGCCCTTGGCGACGCTTTTGAACGCCTTGGGTATCTAAGGTACCACGAATAATATGATAACGAACACCAGGAAGGTCGGGAACACGTCCGCCACGAATCAGAACAACTGAGTGCTCTTGTAAGTTGTGCCCTTCACCAGGAATATAACCCGTCACTTCCATCCCATTAGTTAGACGAATACGAGCAATTTTACGCAACGCTGAGTTTGGCTTTTTTGGCGTCGTTGTAGTCACACGCGTACAAACGCCGCGCTTTTGCGGGCAAGCTTGCATCGCCGGCACTTTATTGCGCTCTGGAATAGACATGCGCGGTTTACGTATCAATTGGTTAATAGTCGGCATTGAGCCTTTCCTTCCTTCTAATCACACAAAAGTTTTAGAGCTTGAACTCTTAAGATCAAGCATTTCTTTTAGATATAACGCCCCTTGATTGAATGAAAAAACACTCATCAAAGGGTCTATAATCGCGGCATCTTATTCAGCTAGCTAAGCGCCGTCAAGTGTAGAATGTGTTGATAAACTATTTTTCTCAGGCTTTCAACTGAATCTTTTCAAGATAAGCTATCTTTTCGTCAACTTGCTTGGTCAATCTGCTATTTCACCTTGCTCTCACTCAGCTTTAGCACCTTGATCAAGCATAGCCAAGAAGAAATTTTCCGCCACTCTCACCGGCGTTCAGAAGCCATCAACATGCTCACCAGGATAATCTCTGGCTATAAAAAGGCACAAGATACCAACCCTCTCAAACAGAGAGAAAATTCTTTCTTAAAGAAATAAGCTTTATTTTCTAGATGAAAAAACAAATAATAAGCGAAGTACCTTGCCTCCCCCCAAGACTTGCATAAATAAAGAAGCCTTTCTCTTACCATCTCTTTATTAGGCTACCATGATTTGTTACTTTTTTCAAGAAAAATATTTAGGAAATAGCCGCAGTGACGTTTTTAAAATGTACCTAGAGAATGGATTTAATTACTTTTTTCATCAAGACGATGATGTAATTTACGAGCATAATTTAAAAAACAACATAGCAACCAACTTCTAAAAGACTTGAAGAACGGTTGTAAATTAACAAAAGCGCAAGTTCCAACCACCTGCATGATACGGTGCGAACCTGGTGGGAAAAGACTTTATGAGCCGTACTTTTTCTAAGCCAATGCTGAAAACTTTGTTCTGACATAAAATTGCCTTTGATTCCTATCCACGATCATCCTAGCCCCCCGGCACATAATCAAAAATAATGAAAAATATAGCTTATGCAGGAATATTATGAGCTAAGATATATTCTCGGGCCTTAACCTCGTCCTTTGTAAAGCCAAGCATGCCATACTTAAAACCAAGCGCTTTCAAATAATATGCCCACCCTTCTCCTCGAACCTCCGCCTTTTCTATTAGTGTGTGAAAAGGAGACGACTCTGAATCATTCAGACTCTTCCCCCTTTCTACCAATATGGATAATATTTTATTCTTGATATTGCCTATGACCTGCAAGCGGTCGCGACGATCTTGCATATTAGTATGACGCTGCATCATCCATGGAAAGGCGTCAGTAACCCTGGGACGCTTAACAAGATAAAATACAATTTTTATCAGAGATTCATCGCTTAAAGAGTGAATACTTTTGTGAATTTCTTCTTCAATTTTTACAAGAGGTTTTTTAAACGAAAGGTAACATAACCGATAAAGGTTACTTAAGATATATTGCTCTTTACCTGGCTGCGCCCAACTATCATATAAACTTTGAAGCATACGAATATCTACAGGATGCTCATATCTATCGCAATGGTACCGCTCCCACTCTATTGCTATTCCATACCCTTGAGCTTTCCATGTTAAAAGGAGGGGCCCAGATATAAAATGAGATATCAACAAACAATACCGCCAATTTTCAAAGGGTAATTCTTTATTCAGTATATATTTTTCATATTTTTTCATAAAAGCTTTGATCTTCTTAGGGTCGCTTTCTAAATTAAGCTTCACTCGCAAATAATAGCGAACAATATTCTCTTTGATTGTATTTGCGCTTGGATATTTCATGTCAAATTTAAATCTTTTCATGCAGCTATCCCATACACGAAACTGATCAAAAATCTTTCGCCCTTCTTTAGAAACGCGGATAAGACTGCAGACATCTTCAATAGAAAGTTCTTTTTCAACTAAATAAAACTTTAAATCATCAGGTAACCTCATAAAATGATCCTCTTTCAGGTCTTCCATGTCTTTAGAAGCAGCAGAGCTATGAGCTGGCTCCTTTTGATTTTCTTGACCAATAGAAGCTGATTGAGAGGAAGAAGATTCCAAGACCTCATTTGCAACCATAGAAAGATAATCTGCAAATTCAGCCTTTACCTCATCAGGTAAGCTGGTCGGAGAATTCTCTTCATCAACATCTTTTTTAGCCGTATAGAAACTTGGGTGAGGCCAAGTTTCTTCATCCATCCATTCGTTAGTCGCAAAAATAGGCGCCTGAGAGCCTAACATCACAATAATTGAAATGTGGAATCTTACAAAAAACTTCATTCTTTTTCCTTTTCACCAACATGCAAACAATTAACCTTTTATATATATAGACCTATTAGGAAATATTTTAAGAGTAAAGTCTAAAATTTTTCTTATTTTGTAATGCACTCCCCATAAAAAAAAGGCCTCTTTTAAGAGGCCTTTTTGGATAAGATCATTTTAGCTCTTTACTAGCGACGATCACCTAAGAAACGCAGCAAATGAAGGAAAAGGTTGATGAAGTCTAAATAAAGACGGAGTGCCCCCATAATTGACTTTTTCATCATGATCTCACGATCATCTCCTTCAATGTATTCACTCTTAATCACTTGGGTGTCATAGGCTGTTAAACCTGTAAATATCAAAACACCAATTGCGGAGATCACAAACTCAAATGCTGAGCTTTTAACAAAAATATTAACGAGGCTTGCTAAAATAAGCCCAATAAGTCCCATCAAAAGGAAAGATCCAAGCCCTGTTAGGTCTTTTTGAGTTGTATATCCATAAAGGCTCATTGCCCCAAACGTCCCTGCTGTTACAAAGAAAACCTTGGCTACACTAGCCCCCGTGTACGCTAGGAATATCCAAGAAAGAGATAATCCCATCAAGCCTGAGTAAGCCCAGAAGAGCATCTGTGCAGTTGACGCCTGAATCGCATGGAGGCGAAAACTGAGGAAAAATACAAATCCTACAGGAGCAAGCATCACCACAAACTGAAGTGGGCTTCCATAAATCGCTTGTAATAAAGCAGGGCTTGAAGCAACAAGCGTTGCAACCAGGCCTGTTAAGGCAAGGCCGAGGGCCATATAATTATAAATGCCTAGCATGTAGCTGCGTAAGCCTTGATCTAGGGCTCCTGCACCTGAACGCGATACGGTGCGCATATATTCGTTGCTCATTGTCGTCTCCTTCATATTAATGACTTAATTATAACCAATTTCAAAAAAAATACAAGAGAGCGAATACTTCACGCCTTATCATATCTTCGCAATCCTCGCCTTCTCAAGCGTCCATTGAATCATTTCTGAGAAACTATCTGAAGTTGCCTTTTCAAACGCTTTAATAATTCCTTGTAATCCCTCTTCTTTAACAGCAACTTTCCGGAGAAAATGCCTTTGTGCAAGGACGGTTCGGCTTTGAGAATGAATAAATTTTGTTGAAAACCCTATGACCACCTGCATTGAAGAATCAGCTTCTTTTACAACTTCAAAATGTGTGATTGTAAGGTGTAAACGGTGAGCAGCATAAAATTGCTCTTCAGCTCGTCCAACTGCGGTGAATTTTCCTGTTTTCTCATATAATATAACAAGCGTTTCTTGAAGAAGCGTAGGAAGTCTATCACTCCATTCAACACCCGAAATAAACTCAGAAAGAGCAACGCCAGCTTTATCGTACAAAATGATTTTGATACGTGTAGAATCCAGACTTTCAAGCATCAACGGCTTCTCAACAATGAGCGCCCCCAGAATAGCGCTTCCTTCAATTCTCTTGCTCAACAGAGGGGTTAAAATGATTTTTTTAGATGGTTCAGGCGCCTCAGGTAAAACGCTCACACAACCAGTTAAAAAAGCAGTCCATATACCTGTGCAAAAGATTATTCCTAAAGATCTCATTCGATTTTATATCCTTTTTGGGGTGACCGATGCAAAAAGGCACCCGCACTATCATTGAGGCTATCTGCAATCTGTTTAATACTATTAACCATTTCTCGAGTTTCTAATGCGAGACGCGCAAATTCAGTGAGACCTAACGTTGTAAAACCTTCGATCGCTCCTTGGTTCCGCGCAATTAAAGAGCGAATATCACGCAGTGTATTTTGAAATTCTTGTAATGTTGCGTCTAATGAAGAACGACCTTCCGCCAACCGTCCAGAAACTTTATGAACATTCTCTAAGATACCTTTCACATGAGCTCTATTGTCTTGACTCAGAAGAGCATTAAGATTTTCTGATAGTTGAGAAATGTTTGCCAGAATCATCGGCATATTATTAAAAAGAATTTCAATTCTTGAGGGTTGTGATGGAATGACCGGATAGTGCTCTCCTTTTTTAACCTGCAGTAGAGGGCTTGTTTCCGTTCCCCCTTGAATTTGGATATAGGTATACCCAGTTAAGCCTTGAGCCTCAATCGACGCAATCGTATTTTCCCGAATAAGAGTTGGATCCTTGATCGAGACTTGGACACGAACACGATTAATATTTTTCTTATCAACTTTTATTTTCTTCACATTCCCAATGGGAATACCGTGGTAACGAACATCTTCATTAATTCTTAACCCCGTGACAGAACCTTCGAAATAGATATCATAAATTTGAAATTTATTGCCAAGATCAAGTTTTGACATCCACAAAACAAACACGACAAGGGCACCAAGCATTGCAATAACAAAGCTCCCAACCTTAATATAGTGTGCTCGTGTTTCCATAAAATTACCTATACTTTCTTTGGCTTGTTTCCCTGAAAATAAGCACGGATCCAGGGATGTGTATGCTTTTTCATTTCGCCCACTGTACCTAAAAAAAGTTTATGATCTACTAAAACTGCTACCCGATCACAGATGGCTGTTAAAGTATCAATGTCATGCGTTATCATTACAACCGTTAAGTTAAGATTATGCTGGAGCGTTTTTAAAAGGTGATCAAACTCTCGCCTTGAAAGAGGATCTAGACCAGATGTTGGTTCATCTAATAAAAGAAACTCTGCATCAATTGCCAACGCCCTGGCAAGAGCCACACGCTTGATCATACCTCCTGACAGCTCGGATGGATACTTTTGAGCCACAGAAGAATCTAACCCAACCATAGCCAGTCTCAATAACATTAGCTCCTGTGCGATCTCATCAGGTATTTTTGCAATTTCTTTCATCGGAATACAAATATTCTCTCCAACCGTGAGCGAACTGAAAAGCGCCCCACTTTGAAAGAGAACCCCTATTTTTTGCCGGAAACTTCCTGTTTTTTTCAAAGCTTGAATATGTTTCCCAAAAATTTGGATTGTCCCTTTCTGAAAAGGCATGAGGCCTAGGATTGTTCGCAATAAAATTGTTTTGCCTGAGCCTGAAGCCCCAACAAGCCCTAAAATTTCGCCTTTATAAACCTCTAAATTCAAGTTTTGATGAATTTTTTGCTTCCCAATGATCGTTGTTAGATCTTCAATTTTAAGCGCAACCTCAAACATATTATATCCCTAAAATTGAGAAGAGGATGGAAAAAAAAGCATCGAGAACGACCACCAGAAAGATACTTTGTACAACCGACTTTGTTGTATGCATCCCAACACTTTGCGCACCACCATGCACGCGTAATCCTTCAAAACATCCAATGAGAGCAATGAAAAATGCAAAAACAGGTGCTTTTATTATTCCCGTCCAAAAAGTCCATGGTTTGATTGAAAGCCTCAGTTGATGAAGAAAATCCTCGAGGCTCAAATCAAGCATAAATGAGGTCATCAGAGCACCTCCCGTCAAAGCCATCATATCTGCAAAAAAAGCCAGCAGAGGCAGCGCAATGACAAGAGCAAGGATACGAGGCAAAACCAGGACTTCAACAGGATTCAATCCTAAGACAATCATAGCATCAATTTCTTGATTTAACTTCATGAAACCTATTTGCGCCGTAAAGGCACTGCCTGAACGTCCGGCAACGACAATAGCTGTTAACAAAATCCCAATTTCTCGTAACGCTGAAATTGCCAGTAAATCAACCGTAAAAATCTCTGCACCAAAACGCCTCAATTGATCTGAACCTTGGTAAACCAACACTATTCCAATTAAAAAAGAGATTAAACCAACAATTGGAACAGCTTTAACTCCATCTTCATACAGAAAATGAAAAAGCGAAATGCTCCTAAAACGCCAAGGTTTGAAAATAAAGGCTTTTGAACGACTGCAGATCTCACCAAAAAACGAAAGAGAGTGTAAAAATGTTTTTGAGAAGGAAACAGTTTTCTGTCCTAGGTGAGCAAGAAAATCAAAGAGGTCGGATAAATGATCAGGCGATGCTATTGCTTCTCGAGAAGGAAGAATATTATAGTTTTTAACCTGCTGCAAAAGAGCTTCCGTTTGTGGGGTGGCATTCACAAAGCGAAGATGAGAATACCCTTTAAAAAAGCGATTTAAAAGCCACGCCCCTGACGTATCAAGCCCTTTAAGATCTTTACAATCTACGATTATTTCTGTTGTCGCAGGATAATTTTGCAGGTTTAACAAATTTACAAGATATTTGAGGTCTTTAGCTTGCCATGATCCCGCAATCTTTAAAGTCGTTTTCTGGTTCTTTTGAATAACATCAAATGTGGGATGAAATGACAATACGTGCCTCGCTTTTTTACCTTTTCATTTTATAAGTCTTTTTTCTTAACGTAAAGTTAACTAAAAAAAACAACTGAAAGTACTATAAAAAGGGGGAGTAAAATCAAACTCACCCATAATGTGTAGTGAAAGAAATTGGGCATCTCAATTGAATTAACTTCTGCAATAGCTTTTACCATAAAATTAGGCGCATTGCCTATATACGTTAATGCCCCCATAAAAACAGCGCCTGTAGAAATTGCAACTAAGGTTGAAGAGAATAGGGTTGTCAACTCTACAACGTCTCCCCCTGCAAGATTAAAAAAGATAAGATAAGTTGGAGCATTATCCAAAAAACTTGAAAGAATGCCTGTTACCCAGAAATAAGCACTATTTAAAGGCTCTCCTTGGGGACCTACTAAAAATTGATAAAGGCTTGAAAAAGAACCTTCTTTTCCGGCTTTAAGCATCGCCAAGACAGGCTCAACCGTAATGAAAATTGCGGCAAATAGAAAAGCTACTTCTTTAAGAGGCGCCCAAGTAAAGTCATTATCAATACGTGCTTTTTGATGACAAAATTTTAATGAGATGAATGCCAATCCTAGAAACCCAAAATCTCTTATGAGATCACCATGAGAAAATGTCATTCCGAGGAACCTAATCGACTGTTTAAAATACCCAAGCTCGCTCAAAAAAAGGCATGAGATAGCAAGCCCTAAGAGCATTACATTATCATATCCCTGCAAAGAAAACTTAAAAGACATTATTTTTCTTAAGGAGCTTCTCTCTTTGCTAAAGAGCCTCCAATCAACTAAATAAAATATCACAAGAACAGGCCCTAAAATCATTATAAAAGGCTTAAAAAGGTAGATTAAAGGCCATAAGAAAGGGACCCCCTTTAAAAAACCTATCAAAAGAGGAGGATCTCCAATAGGCGATAAAGCGCCACCCACGTTAGAGACAAGGATAATAAAAAAGACGACCAAATGCCTTCGAGACTGACGCTCCTTATTAAGGGTTAAAAAGGGTTGTATCAAAAGCATAGAAGCACCAGTTGTGCCTATTAAACTTGCCATCAGTGCGCCTATTCCCAAGATAAGTGTATTCATGGTGGGTGTTGCAGGGGCTTGAATTCCAATGCGAATCCCTCCTGAAATAATATAAAGCGCTCCAATCATCATCATGAAAGGCATATAGTGGTGAACAAGGGTCAAGCTGAGGCACTCAACCATAGTAAAAAGCCCAAAAGATCTCCCCAATAAGATGCATGTTAATAGTCCCCATGCAGCCCCAATTTTTCCATAGTGTTGATGCCATAAATTTGGCATCAGTAAAGGTATAAGTGCAATCGATAACAACAGCCCAGCAAATGGAATGACCCACTCGAAGCCTAAGGTTCCTCCAGCTAAAGAAATAGAATCTCCTGCCCATCCCTGAGAGGAGGAGAAAAGCTTGCCCAATAAGGTCAAAATCAAGCATTTTACGAAATGTGTCATGGTCGTTTACCTCAGCTTTCCTTTATAGGGCGCACATGGGCATCATATTGCGCGGCAATCGCTATAATTTTAGAATAAACAGGGCTCGATGCATCAAAGAGGATATGCTTATTCCCCATTCGCAAGGCTCCCAAGGCGTATCCTCCCAGATCCCCACAATTAAGCCAATTCTCCTCTGACTCTTGCAAAAATTTAGGCCCCAAGGAAGAAATCTCCCCAGCATAAGTTTTAATTTTATTCATAAATTCAATCATTTCATTTATTGTGAACATTAACATCTAACGCTACAATATCAAATATATTACACGCGGAGTGAATTATGAAACGGATAGTTTATAGTCTTCTAGCAATTTTTGGGGTTTTGATCAGTCTTGCTCTCATACTCCCCTTATTTATTGATGTAAATCAGTATAAAAGCGAAATTAATGCTAAAGCAAAAGAAGCCATTGGCAGAGACCTTGTAATTGAAGGACCTATCCAACTCTCGTTATTTCCTTCACCAGCTCTTACGCTTCACCAAGTGAAGTTAACAAACCATCCTCAAGCCCATACCCCCCACCTTATCACCTTTGAAAAAGCGTCTGTAAAAGCTGCTCTTCTTCCCTTGCTGCAAAAAAGAATTCATATCACTAAAATCAATCTTAAAGACGCAAGAATTGAACTTGAAAAGCTTCCAGATGGGACGATGAATTGGGACTTAACACCGCAAAAAGCCTCCTCAACTGAAAAAGCAACTCCCTCTCCTTTAGCACCTCAAGATAGGACTCCTCCTCCTTCATTTGATTTAGGGGTTGATAAGGTTAGTATTGAGGATACCTATATCACTTATCGTAATGGTCAGCAGAAAACGACGATAAAAGATCTTTCCCTCGAGGCCCGACTTCAATCACTTACAGGCCCCTATACTGCAGAGGGGCAGCTCAAGTTCCAACAACAAACGCTAAAGTTTGACATTAAAGCAGGAAAATTAGCGGATTCTCAACCCATCGAAGCAGAATTCCGCCTCGCCGATAGCCGCATGAAGGTCATCGGCGTTTATATGTCATCTTCTCAATCATTTAAAGGAAGCATAGAGAGTCAATTCGATGTGAAAGCTTTACAAGCAATGACAGGTAAAACTGATCTCCCTAAATTTACGAGAAAGGAAATTTATCTTAAGGCACGTTTGATGGTGACCCCATCACGTGTTGCAGTAGAAAACATGAATTTTAAGCTTGATGAGACGATAGTGGATGGAACAATTACAGCAACACTCGGCAATATTCTTCAAATTGATGGCAAGCTTAAAAACCTCCCAGGCCAAGGCAATATTGATTTTACTGTGATTCAAAAAACAAACGATACCCAAGGCCAACTAAAAGCCAATATTCAACGTTTGCATGACTTGTTATCTTGGCTCGAAATTGATGCTAAAAACCTTCCCCCCCATCTTTTAGGAAAATGCCTGATTTCTACGCGCTATGCTCTTATTAATGAAACGCTTCATCTTCGTGACCTTCTATTGGGCCTCCAAGATGCCCAACTTCAAGGCGAGATTGCGTACAAACTTAACCAGAAAACACCTTTAGTGCGAGTTGATCTCAAAACACCAAAGGTAGAGAACTTTATGCCTCGCGCTGGGACGAAAACCCAAAAACCTTTAGGCGCAGGGCAACTTCGCGGTTCTCTTCAAGGAGACGCTCAGAACCTCGTTTTTGATGTTCAAACGAACCTTGGAACATTAATGCTTGCCATGAAAGGACAAGCTCAAAATCTCGATAAAAAGCCAACTCTCACTGTTGATATTAATAGTCAGACAACCAATTTAGGAGCATTGCTTGTAGATCTTGGCTTTGTTTCAAAAAGTACTTACAGAAATGCGTCCCTTAAAGGCCAAATCGCAGGGGATCTTGAGAATCTTCGTCTCAACACTCAAACAACCCTTGATGGGCTTTCTCTTGGAACATCAGGGACCGTCAAAAATCTAATGACACTTCCTGTCTTTAATCTAAAATTAAATGCGACCCATCCGAATATAAGAACTTTCTTAAAGCTACCCACCACGGCGACACCCCAAGGTGCTGTTTCCATCACCGCCCATCTTGCAGGAGACGCAGCTCAGTTCATGGTCGATGATTTTAAAGCTGTTATAGGGCAAGGAATTAATCTTACGGGAAAACTTGATATTAATCGCAAAAATGAGAAGACAAAACTTGTTGGAGCGTTAACAGCAACCTCTCTTAATCTTGATCTTTTGATGGCGATGTCTGAGAGCAGACAGTCCACATTATCTGAGCCACAGTTTATGCTTGTTGCTTTAAAGGCACCTCCTGCTCATTACACTTGGTCAAAAGAACCTGTCAGCTTTGCTTTTTTGAAAGATCTTGAAGCTGACGTGCAAGTTATAATCCATAAACTAAAACGCAAAGACATTACCGTTACTAATTTAAAAGTATCCTCAAAGGTTCAAAATGGCATCCTCGAAGCACCCCTCTCGGGCTCCATTTATGGGGGGAAACTTCAAGGGAATTTCCGCATGACAGCCGATAATACCTTGGCCCTTGGCATTGATCTCAAAGAGGCAGATCTTGCAAACTTGACGGCTCATTACAGTGGGCAAATTAAGCTTGTTGGCGGGAAATTTTCTCTTCATTCTACCCTTTCCACGCGTGGGAAAAGTATGTATGAGCTTGTCGCAAATCTTACAGGTCCTATTAAACTGAATGCCCGTGACGGCATCATTAATGGGTTTGATCTCCAGGCCATCAGCCAACGCCTTAAACAAGTCAACAATATTCAAGGTTTACTTGGCCTGCTGACAAACTTTATGGCCAAAGGACAAACAACTTTCCAACGCTTTGATGGCGATATTCTTTTTAAGAATGGCATGGGAACCATTCAGACAATGCAGCTGATCGCCAATGGTGGTAACGGACAAGCAACAGGGACGATTAATCTTCCTGGCTACCTCCTGAATATTGCAACAGAGTTTCGGTTGACGGACCACCCTCAATTGCCCCCCTTTAAAATGTATCTTACAGGACCTTTAGATGACCCACGCAGAAATCTTGAAACACAAGCTTTGCAGAATTATCTCATTCAGAATGTTTTTAAAGGCGTTATGGATCAGCTTTCCAAAGGGAAGGGAAAAATTGGGGATGTATTAGGTTCTATTCTAGGTCAAGACCAGGGAACACAGCCGCCTCAGCCAGACCAAGAGAAGGCTCCTCAAAAACCAGAAAAAGTTGTGAAGGATCTGCTTAAAAATCTTTTTTAGATATCTCGAGCACGTTGAGAGAAGAAGAGCAATTAGAATCTGAAGTAAATCTGGTGGCCTAATTTCTCATGATAAAAAATTATTGCTCGCATAAAGAAGAAAAATATCAGGCTATCATTCATTCTCGTCGTACTCGGCTATGGGAAAGCAATCTCTAAGACTCAATTAAGAAATTGTTGCTTTAGAAAGATAATAGCAAACAAATAAAGCGTAGACCAAAGTTGCGCAAATGCCCATTCTCTCGCTGAATAAAACTGCGGCTTCGTAACGCTGCAACTTAATGAGCTGGTTTGTATAAGCAATCATAGAAACAGCTGCAACAATCATTGCAAATGTGGCGGATTGAATTGCATCTGCCAAGGTAAACGATGTGGTGAACGGCAGGACTTGATCAAGAATATATTTATTTCCAATCGCGGTAAACGTCGCACCAAGCGATAAACTTGTTCTGGCACCAATCTCACGGAGATCTACAATATAAATAACAGCACACAAGAAAAAAGAGACCAAAAATCCAATAAAATAGTTAAAAAATAACCTGACGCCTTCGCGTTTAATATCAATGATAAATGAAAGGCGAGAGTATTGACCTTTCTTCGTCGAAGGATCCCCAAAATTGGTGTCGTAAGTTGTCATTGAGTCTTTCAGATGAAAACCTAGAACCTTCCACCCTTTAAGCTTAATTTCTGAATGCAAGGCACTCTGTTCATTGTCCGGTGTAAAAATAATTTTTTGGATGTCTGCATAATCCTCTAAAGCGACAACAAGTTGCTGACGATCAAAGGGAAAATGGCGCATATCCCACTCCTTAGAGACGGTTGCATAATAACGAATATAGGTAAAATACTCATCTTTAAATCTCCCAGATGTTCCAAACTTTGATTGAAAATCAAGAGCATTGGTGATCTCTACTGTTTTATGAGGGGCATACGCTTTATCTTTTGAGCGCCACCAGGCATAAAAGCTCATTTTAAAGGTATTATGGGATAAATCAAAATCATGTAGCATAACCGGATAAATACCCATCAGAACTTTGTCTTTTGTGGGCTTAACATAAAAAATTTTCGGTGGTTGAGGTGGCTCTTCAGCGGTGCATGCGCTTACCATTAAAGCTTGAAAAGCACATAATAAAATTAATACATTTTTTAAAATCATCATGAAAACATTTTAAATTCCTATTATTCAGTATATGAGATGATCGTTAATCATTTACTAAAGCCCCCATACAGAAATTTATCTAACTTTAATAAGTAATTTTATAAGTCTTTTTATTCTCAAAAATTATAATTTAAGCCTTTGATTTTAATGAGTTATTTATTCGATTATTCAATCGAATTTTCTTGATTTTTGTATCATGATATGGTAGCCTATTAGTAGATGGTCAGAGATGAAATTTACTTCCTTGCGGGCCTTTAAAAAAGCTCTCAATCCTCTTCAAAAATTCCCTCCATCCGTCCGATTAAAAATTGAGCCCTAAAAGCTCATTAAAAGCCAATGAACGCTCTTTTTGAGCGAAGGCTCTCTCTTTGCCTGATGAAAAGGCCGAGTTGGGCACGGAAAAGGAGAGGGTTTGGTGGAAAATAAGGAGGATTGAAAGGTGTTGGTTTGTCATTCCTAGCCTCTCTCTTGTTCTCCCTGAGATCCTGTCTACGTCGAGGCGAGACGCGGGGATCCAAGAAAGGCTGAGAGGTAATGAAAGGTAACATGAAAGATTTTTCGGTTGCTTGGGATTCTCGGGACAGGACCGAGGATGACAAGACTGGAAAAGGAAAAAATAACAAAGAATTCTCACAAGGTTTTGGCCTTGGTGAGGATAGCTTAAGAGGCAAGAGAGGGGAATAAATGAAGAGGAACCACATCTTGATTTTTAAGAAAAAAGGGAAAGTCTGCGTTTGGAAAGAAGAAGAGGAACGCCTGCTTTCATCAAGATAACCAAAAGAAAAGAGGAAGAAAAAATGATTGGAAACAAAAGAATTAAAACTGATGAACTTGAGACATATCGACCACACGGTCATCCTTGCGGAGGCGGGGATCTCAGGCAACCAGAGGATGTGCATAGGTGCCAGAAGGTCCCAAGTGCGCTTGAGAGGCACGTTTGCGAAAAGCAGAGGATGGACCCGCCTTCGCGGGAATAACAAATAAGGGGACGGACAGGAAGTCCTCAACCATGTGTGAGAGGCACGGGCCAGGGAGAGGAGCAAGTGCGTGAGAGGTAGGAGTTAGGAAAGGAAAGGCGTGAAGTTAGTGACAACGAGAGGATAATTTTTCTGGTTTTACCTTTTGAAACGAGGAAAGTCATGGAAAGGCTCCGATAGAGGAAAAATCCTTTCTTTTGTCAGCCCTGACTTGTTTCTTGTCATCCCCGCAGAGGCTGGGATCCAAGAAAGGCCAAAGGCATCGAGTGGTGGTAGGTGAGATCTTTCTGTTGCTTGAGATCCTCGGCACAAGGCCTAGGATGACACAAGTTGGGTACGAGAGTGCTCGTTGGCAAGGATGTTAGAAAGAATGTTGGAAAGGAACTCCGAGGATAAGCGTCTTCTGCATTGTCATCCCCGCGGAGGCGGGGATCTCAGGCAACAAAGAGATGCTGAAAGGTACCAGAGAAGAGTCCTCATTGTGCGTGAGAGGCGCAGTGTGAAGAAGACAGGCATCGAGTGGTGATGGGTGAGACCTATCGGTTACTTGAGATTCTCGGGACACGCCCGAGAATGACCACCTTATCCTATCATCCCCGGGCTTATGCCGGGGGTCTCAGGCAACAAAGGGATGCTGAAAAGTACCAAAAAGTCATCACTCGTACGTGAGAGGCGCAAATGGGGGGAAAGGAAGGAAAGCATGATGAGGTAAATGAGGGTTTGGATAACAAGGAACAAAGATAAAAAACAACAGGAGGTAAAAATGCTACATAAGAATATTTATCAGAAAATTAAAGGGGCCATTAGAAGTTCTTTTACAGGAAAAAACCTAATACTTAAAAAGCGACAAGAAAGAGAATTATCAAGTGCAAAAAGCTATTCCGGAGAAAATCATGAGAAGAATCTCATAAACGACTTATGCCTTTCTGCAAACCCTTACAGTCAAAAATTGCACTTAAAAGTTCAAAAATGTTTCCTAAATATAAAATGTGTAGAGTCCATTCCCCTAACTTTAGCAGGACACTTAACCATGAAGAAATATCTACTCTTAACCAAGGCTTTTCTCAGTCTTGCCAGCATTTCGTATGCGAGTGATGATCAAGAGGAAAAGCAAAGTCCCTCCTCTAGCGCCTCTCAGCTTCAAGTGGACTCTCAATTAGAGATTCAAGCAATTATCAAAAAGTATGCTCCTTATAATTTAGCTTGCAATGCTTTTAATGGATTAAAAACAGAAAATCATGTGACTGTTAATGGTATAAGCTATCGTTTTTGGGTTCCTGGTGAATCAGAGGAAAATGATCAAGCTATAAAAGAAGCCTTTAAAGCAATGCTCCCTTCCTCATATGCTGTTTTCTCGAATAAAAAACAAATTCTCAATGTGCTTGATGCTTTTCCAGACCTAAAAAAAAACAGCGTCGTTATTACTTTTCAGTATGATGAAGCACTTATTACTCAGGCCAAAAAGTGGCTCACTAGTGACAATCCTTTAGCACAAAGCTACACTTTTAACATTGAAGCCATCTTAGAACCAGCTGACTCCACTCAACTTAAAAAATTAATCTCCACTATTAAAGCTCAACCTAATGAGGAAATGCAAAAGCTCGAAGCTGTTATTAAAAAATTAACAGAAGAAAATTCCCAACTTCTTCAAAGTGTGACGAACGCTAGCTCAGCAGCTATACCATCATCTAGCTTTGCGCCACCACCACCACCTCCTCCTCCAGGGTCTGGGCCTGCACAGAGTTCTGTGTCTAAACAAAAGGTTGTTGTCTTAAGCCCAGAGTATCAAACGACTTATGACACTTTAGAAGCAGATGTAAAAAAGGAAGAAGAAAGAAAGACCATTGATGCTTCAACTCCTTCTTTTGCTTAAGTGCTAAAGATCGATGTTTCTGATAAAGAACAATTAGCTTTTGAAAACGCAAAAAAACTTTAGTCTGCAGTAAGCTTTCCTCGAAAAAAACAAGTTTTGGATTTCTTTTCTAATAATATTATTTTAAAAGGCATCCTTTTAAAAACAATTAACGGTGAAATTGTTACCCTCATTAGCAATAAACAAGGCCAATATACAGCACCAACCATCCTTAAAGCTGAGGTGAGTTTATTAAGACAACAAAAAGAAACATCTGAAGAGTTTCGTTTTACCGTAGAAGGCATCCGTGATCTTTCAGTATATGCGCTTTTGAATGCTAAGGCGAGCGGGATTAAGAAGAATGACATCCTTTCAATTGTTGAACAAACATTTTAATTCTTAAAAATCTAAGGCCTCAGAAAACCTGAGGCCTTTTTCTTGAATGACGCCAAACAGGAGATTTATAATAATGAGGAGGCTTTAAGAGGCTCACATTTATCAAGATCATCAAGAAAAATAAGCATTATTTTTGTGAATTTATTTCCATACGACTTAGAAAAAATGTCGCAAGAATAATAACAAGAGCACCCATCAAGGACCATAGATCAAGAGTCTCATGAAAAAATAACGATCCCACAAGAATCGCAAACAGAAGGCGCGTATATTCAAATGGAGATAAAAAGGAAGGCTTTCCAAGCTTCAAGGCTTTAATATAAAAAAATTGCGATAAGATGCCTGCAAGGCCAACACACGCGAGGATCAAAATCTCTCTCATTTCAGGTGCTTGCCAGACCCATATGACAGAAAAAGATGATAGAAGAAACGTGGCGACATTGGTATAAAATAGGATTGTAATCGTCGATTCTGTTGATGAAAGTCTCTTAGCTGCAATGATAGACCCGCTTGCTACAGCGTTAGCCAAAAGAGCAACGTACATAGCTTTGTCAAAGTGCAAGGAAAAGGGTCGGAGGATAATGAGAACTCCAAGGTACCCTGCGAAGATTGTCATCCATTTCTTATAGGATATTTTCTCCTTAAAAAATAAAAAGGAAAATATTGTTGTAAATAAAGGGCTTGTAAATCCAATCGCAGAAGCAGTTGCTAGGGGTAAATGGCGATAGGCATAATAAGTACAAAACATTGCTGTACACGTTAATATGACGCGAATTCCATGAAGAAACGGGCGCCTTGTGCGTAAGCCACTTATTCCTTCTTTGATCACAAAAGGAGAAAAGAAAAGGAAACCAAAGAAACACCTTAAGAAAAGAATCATAAGGCTGGGGATCTCACCACGAACAATTTTGGCA
The DNA here is from genome assembly GCA_000743035.1 of Candidatus Paracaedimonas acanthamoebae. GTDB lineage: Bacteria > Pseudomonadota > Alphaproteobacteria > Caedimonadales > Caedimonadaceae > Paracaedimonas > Paracaedimonas acanthamoebae. Next base: position 359,456 of record CP008936.1, on the reverse strand, counting down.
AAAGACATGGCCACCGTAAAGCTCAAGGCCCAGAGGATCATCAGACAGATGCTGAGGACAACTTTAGAAGAATCACGTTGCGGATCTAATAAAGAGGTCAACTTTGTAAAAAGCGATATTAAAAACATTCCTTTATAAATGCCCGTGCTCCTAAATCTTTTGAAAAAGCCTTTGAACTATATAGATTTTTTCTTATACCTATAGACTAAATTTCTTGCGCAAAAATTACCTGGTATGGCTTTGTTAATAAAGATTCAAGTTGAGTTGCAAGCTCTTGTATGTAGGGCTTTCCAAATTGCGCTTGATGTGCTTCCTTGCTTTCCCAGGTTTCATAAAAGAAAAATTGAGTAGGATTATTTAAATCTTGATGAAGACGATATGCTAGGCATGTATTCTCTGTGCGGCTCAACTCAGCCACCTTCCCTAAAGCCTGCTTAAGAAGCTCTTCTTGGCCAACCTTTGCTTCGACAATTGCAAGAACAGTATATTCTTCTTTCATTTTTCTCTCATTCATAAATTATTCTCATAAAGTATTTACACTTTAGTGCGATATCAACATTTTCAATTCTTTCAGGATACCCTCACACCCCTCTACTCGTTCTTTTGCTTCTTTCCAAACCCGTAAAAAGACAAGCTTATGATCTGGCCTGAGTTTCACGGTTCCTGGTTGTGTTTGAATAAATTGAATGAGCGCAGCAGGATTTGGAAACGTATTATTATACAAGGTAAAAATGGCCCCCTTCTCACCGGTCTCAATCTTTTCAACACCTACCTGACGACATAATTGTTTTAGTTTAAGGACGCTTAAGAGGTTTTTAACTTCTTCAGGTAAAGGGCCAAATCGATCTAATAACTCTAAGATAAAACCTTCTATTTCTTCTTCATTTTCTAAATTTGAAAGACGACGATATAACGTCAAACGCGTTGAAAGATCGACAACATATTCTTCAGGAATCAGGATCGGCAAACCAAGATGAATTTGCGGCGTCCATACCGCTGTTTGCTGAGGCACTACACCTGTTGATTTATGACGCACTGTGTCAACCGCGTCTTGCAACATTTGTTGGTAAAGCTCAACCCCCACTTCTCGAATATGCCCTGATTGCTGCTGGCCAAGAAGATTTCCTGCGCCTCTGATATCCATATCATGGCTTGCTAACTGAAACCCAGCCCCCAGCGTATCAAGCGTTTGCATGACTTCTAAACGCTTCTGTGCCGTTGGGGTGATCACATCCGGAATTGTTAAATAAGCATAACCTCTTGTCTTAGAACGCCCAACACGGCCCCTTAATTGATACAATTGAGCTAACCCAAAAAGATCTGATCGATGAATAATAATTGTATTGACCGCCGGAATATCAAGGCCTGATTCAATAATATTGGTTGAGAGAAGGATTGAATAATGACGATCATAAAAATCATTCATGATCTTCTCCAGAATGGTGGGGGCCAACTGACCATGAGCCACTGCAACTTTTGCCTCAGGCATCAAGATTTTTAATTTCTCTCGAATGCTCTCAAGATCCTCAATGCGCGGACAAACATAAAAAACTTGTCCTCCGCGATTGAACTCGCGTGTCAATGCCTCTCGTATCACAATCTCATCAAAAGGCATCACAAATGTTCTTACAGCAAGACGGTCGACAGGAGGCGTTGCAATAATACTCATGTCTCTCACACCACTTAAAGACATCTGCAATGTTCGCGGAATCGGCGTTGCCGTCAACGTTAAGACATGAACATCCTTTTGCAGATCCTTTAGTTTTTCTTTTTGTTTGACGCCAAAATGTTGCTCTTCATCAACGATAACAAGCCCTAGATTTTTAAAATGGGTGGATTGTGCAAAGAGCGCATGCGTTCCCACGACCAAATCAATATGCCCTTTTTCTAGGCCTTCTTTAATTTCTGAAGCTTCCCTTGCCGAAACTAAACGGGATAATTGCGCAACCTTAAGACCAAATCCTTCAAAGCGCTTTTGGAAATTTTGGTAATGTTGGCGGCACAATAAGGTCGTTGGTGTAATGATTGCGACTTGCTTCCCTGCCGTTGCTACGACAAAAGCTGCACGTAAAGCCACCTCTGTCTTTCCAAATCCAACATCGCCGCATATTAAGCGATCCATTGGCTTACCAGATTCAAGATCTTGTAAAACTTCTAAAATCGCACGCTCTTGATCTTCTGTTTCATGATAAGGGAAACGGGCAGAAAATTCGTTATACAGGCCTTCTGAAGGTTGGTAAATTTCTCCTACGCGCAAAGCCCGCTCAGCCGCAAGTGCAATCAGATGCTCAGCAATATCTTCAAGCCTTTTCTTAACGCGCGCCTTTCGTTGCTGCCACGCAGAACTCCCGAGCTTATCGAGCGACACAATACTGTCTTCGCCCCCGTATCGAGAAAGTATCTCTAAATTCTCAACAGGAACAAAAAGCTTATCACCCCCTTCATAAATGAGACTGACACAATCATGAGGAATGTTGCCGACGTGCAATGTCTGCAAACCTTGAAATTGCCCAATCCCATGCTCTTGGTGTACCACATAATCGCCTTCATTGAGGGCTGAAGCTTCTCCAATAAAAAGATCGGAACGTCGCTTTCTTTTAAGAGGCTGACTTTGACGTTCGCCAAAAATATTTTGCTCAGTGATCAAAACAAAATGTTTAAACTCAAAACCTTGTTCAATCGGAATTAATGCAATTCCAATAACTGACGCTGGTAGAGCTGTAAAATCAGCCCATGTTTCAACTAAGCTTGCTTGGCAACCATGGTCTTGTAATAAGCCTTGTAGTCTTAAGCGCGACCCTATTGTCATACAAGAGAGAAGAACTTTTTTTTGCGCTTTTATATAACCTTCACTTCTTTCCTTAAGCGCGTCAATAAGGTTGATATTTTGTTGAACTCTGGCAGCACTAAAATCTTGCATTATACGCCCTTCCAATTGAGCGCTTCCTTCTTTAGAAAACGGCGAAAAATGCACGACTGTTTTGCCGCTAATATTTCTCTCTATATCTTCAAGAGAGAGATACAATAGCTCTGGTGGCAAAGGATAATAAGGCGGTCTATTATCAGCTCTGATATTCACAAACTCTTGTCTAGCGTGGTAATTTTCCTGAATAAGTTCAAGCTGAGCTTTTGCTGTTTCAAATGCTTTGGTATCAAAGACTAAAGTTGCCTCCGGAACATAGTCTAGGAGCGTTTCAAGATGAGGATAAAATAAAGGGAGCCAATGCTCCATCCCAGCATAACTTTGACCGGCGCTAATTGCTTGATAGAGAGGATCCTTTTCTCCCGTATGCCCAAAGACTTTCCGATAGGAAGTCCGAAAAGCTTCGATAGATTTCTCATCAAGCAACACTTCACAACTGGGCGTTAGATTGATTTCTTTAACACTTTCTAAGCTTCTCTGAGAGAAAGGATCAAATAGTTTAATATTATCAATCTCATCCCCAAAAAGATCTAATCGATAAGGTTGATCGGAACTCGGCGGAAAGAGATCAATAATACCCCCTCGCACAGCATATTCAGATGGTTCTCTAACCGTTGAGACGCGCGTGAACCCATATTTATGACAGTAGTTCTCAAAATCTTTAAGATTAAAATGAGCTCCTGCTTTTAAATAAAGTTCAGCATTTTTAAATATCTCTTGAGGTGCCACGCGCTGGAGAAAAGCTTGAATTGTTGTAATAATAAGTATTGGTTTATCAAAACCTTTATTGAGTTTAAGCAACGTGGTCACTCGGTCACCAGTGATATCCTGCCTAGGAGACATCCGATCGTAAGGCAAACAATCCCACGGAGGGAATATTAATATATCGAGATCAGGACACAAAAACCTCAGCGTGGCTTCCAGTTCATTAATATGAGTTTCATGATGACAAATATAGATAAAGGAAGTGCCTAATTTCTGCGCAAGCATCTCTTTTAACAAAAAAGCTTCTGCCTCTTCCGGAATCCCCTCCAAAGTTACCTGAGAAGACTCTTTAATCAAATGGTCTAGTTTTAATATTTGCATTCTAAACGACTTTAATTCATGAAATTAGATGACTTTAACCACTCTCTAAGCCAACAGGCCAGCTTTTTATTTTTCCAATGATTTTATTTTGTGGTTGAAATATTTGTCTACGATAGAAAAATTGATTTCTTCAATCTTGGCAGGGGACCACGCAGGTTTTTGATCTTTATCAATTAATAAAGCTCGGATGCCCTCAAAAAAATCATGATTCTTTATAAACACTTGGCTAAGCTGAAATTCGGTTTCAATCGCGTCTTCCAGACTTTTTCCCTTATTTCTCTTTAAAAGCTCAAAGGTGATTTTTAAGCTTGTGGGTGAGCGCATTTTTAAAATTCTGAGACTCTCCTGAGAAAATGAAGATCGATCATTTTCTAAAGCTTGGAAAATTTTCTCTAATGTTGGGTGATGAAATAAGGCATCAATCTTAGCTTGTTGAGCCTGCAAAGGTGCCTCAGGCAATTTTTCTGAGTATTTTTCAAGTATTTTATCAATATTTCCAGGCTGCGAGGCATCGATTTCAAACAAAGCTTCGATCACTTGAGAATGCCGTTCCTGGGGTACAAAATGCGTTGCCAATCCAGCATAAAGACTATTGCTTGCCCCAATACTATTCCCAGTAAGTGCAAGGTACATTCCCAAAGATCCTGGCGCATTATTTAAAAAATGACTAGCGCCCACATCGGGAAAATAACCTATTTTAGTCTCCGGCATCGCCAGCTGAACATTTTCCGCGACAATACGATGTGAACCATGAACTGAAAGACCCAAACCTCCCCCCATTGCAAAGCCATGAATAAAGCTCATATATGGCTTAGAAAATCTGGCTATTTCTAAGTTAAGCGTGTATTCTTTGCGAAAAAGCTCATCATGGAACTGGACATCTTTTCGCTGGTGGGCGTTATAAACAGCCCGCAAGTCACCGCCTGCACAAAAAGCGCGCTCTCCCTGTCCTTGGACAATGATGGCATGAACATTTGAGTCATGGCGCCACTCTTTTAAAATCTCATGTAAAGCTGTAATCATAGCGAGATTTAATGCGTTTAAACTCTGGGGACGCTCAAGAGTAATAAAACCAAGATGATGAGTAACTTTAGATGAGATTTCCACTTATCTTCCACCAGATATTATTGTAAATTTTACTATATTTTATTAATTTACAATGTTTTAGAAGAATACAAAAGATATTCTTCTAAAAAAGAAAATCGAAAAATATTTGTGCAAAGAATCAGACAAATGTTAATGATGAATATAAGAAACTAAATTACACCTTTTAGCTAACAAATAGAGAGCCTTATGAACCCAATTAAGTCTTTATCTCCTCTCCGTGTTCAGGATGTCATGGACATTCTTCAAGAAATTATTGATCCTTATACAGGGGAAAATATTGTTTCTTTGGATTGGGTTTCAGGTCTTAACATTGATCAAAATAATCTGACAATCTCTATCAACATTCCACCAGAAAAAGCAGAGGACTACGAACCCTTACGTCAAGAGATCGAACATAAAGTTAAATTATTGCCCAATGTTAATAAAATAATGGTCGTACTTACTGCTCATAAAGAAAACACACAACAGAGTATGAAAACGAATCCTAAATTTCGGGGTAAATATGAACTTCCAACCGTTAGACATATTATTGCTGTTTCTTCGTGTAAAGGAGGTGTCGGAAAATCAACAACAGCTGTTAACTTAGCCTGTACTTTTCATCAACAAGGATTAAAGGTTGGCATTGTCGACGCCGATGTTTATGGTCCCTCATTACCTCGCATGATGAATCTTAAAGGAAAACCAATTATCGATGAAAATAAAAAAATTACGCCCCATACTCAGTATGGAATTCAATGCGTGTCAATTGGCTTATTTGTGAATGAAGATGAACCTCTCATTTGGCGCGGTTTAATGGTCCAAACCACGATTCAACAGCTCTTTAAAGATGTGCATTGGCAAGATCTAGATGTTCTCATCGTTGACCTCCCACCCGGCACAGGGGATGCTCAGCTCACGATGATCCAAAGAGTGCCTTTATCAGGTGCAATTATTGTCACGACCCCCCAAGATATTGCTCTCATAGAAGCGCGTAAAACCATCAGTATGTTTAAAAGGCTTGAAATCCCTGTGCTTGGCATCATTGAAAACATGAGTTCCTTCCAATGTCCTCATTGTGGTGAAACATCGCCTCTTTTTCATCTTGGAGATACACATCAAGAAGCAGAACGCAAAGAAATTCCTTTCTTAGGTCAGATCCCTTTTATCTATGAATTAAGCCAGGCTTGCGATACAGGCGAACCCTTTGTGTTGAAGCAACCACATCACAATATTTCAAAAATTTTTCAAAATATTGTGCATCAAATTTTGCCTTGTTTAAGATAAGAAATAACTTAAAAAAAACCTACTCAGCCTATCCATAATACGATACAGCCCTCTTAATTTTGCTGTTTCTTGTTTACACATTTGTGCTATAAAAGCTGCTTATTACTAATGGTTTGCATATGTCCTCAAATCCTGCTTTTCTTCAAAATACTCTTTTTTATATAATTACGACGCTCGCTTGGGGCTCAACTTGGTATGCGATCAAATTTCAGTTTGGGAATGTTGCTCCTGCTCTTTCCATTGGATATCGATTTGCAGTTGCCTCTCTGCTCCTGTTTGGGTGGTGTGTTTTTAAGAAAGTTAATTTAAATTTTTCTAGAAGAAGCCATTTTTTCTTCGTGCTTCAAGGAATTTTCCTCTTTTCACTCAATTATTATTTTTGCTTACGAAGCCGCAATGCATATTTCAAGTGGCGTTAACGCAGTTATTTTTTCAGTTGTCTTAATTTTTAATATGCTAAACTCATTTTTCTTTTATCGCCTTCCTATTAACTTCCAACTTATTAGTGGAGCAATATTAGGAATTATAGGTATATGCTTTATTTTCTGGCCTCAAATTAGCGCCCTTCATCTTTCTAACTACAATCTAAGAGGAATGCTTTTTAGTTTATTAGGGGCAGCCATCGCCTCATGGGGTACCATGATCTCCATGCGCAACCAGAAGCATTATCTTCCTGTTATGCAAACAAATGCCTACGCGATGGGATATGGTGCAATCCTGACAATCCTCTTAGCCTGCATTGAGGGACATCCTTTTACCTTTGACTGCACATTTCCTTATGTTGTGAGCCTCGTTTATTTAAGCATCATAGGATCGGTCATTGCTTTTGGATGTTACCTAACCCTCGTTGGCCAGATTGGGCCTGTGAAAGCTTCCTATATTATGCTTATAACACCCATCGTTGCACTTACAATTTCAACTTTTTTGGAACAGTTTGAATGGGAACCGCACGTTATCTGGGGAGTTGGGCTCATCAGCCTTGGCAATCTCATCATTCTTGGCAGAAAAATGACCTCACTAAAAAAAGTTAGATAATTTTAAGCTCATTTAAATTTAGACTATAACCAAAATTAAGCTGATACATTACCCAACGGAATAGGAGATAATATCTCTTTAGCCCTTCAAAACCATCTCATCTAGCTCTTTTAACATTAACTTTTATACTGATAATCTTGACCTGCTTCAGCCATATACTTAAGGATATCAAGACGTTTCTCAGGCGCCATTTCTTTAGAATCTGCTCTTGTATAAGCTTCAGGATGCCACTCTCTCCCAAAAAATTGAGCCGTAATTGCTTGCAAACGCTTCTAATGAATTTGCTCAATATAGCAAAACTTAATAAGGCTTTATTTATTCATGATTCTTCTTGCAGAATTTTAAGAATTTCAGGAGGAATCGATTGGTTATCACCATACCCTGCACCGATAAAGAAAATTGAAGATTCAGTTGATGTTTTTATTTCTAAGAATTCCTCCACCTTTGAATCATAGAAGGCACCTGTAAGCCAAGTTTGAAGCCCTAATGCTGTCGCTGTCAAAAGTGTCGTTTGAGAAGCATGTCCAATATCTAGTAAAGCAACTCTATAGGCTCTTGAGTGAGGATACTTCCACCAAATCTTATCAAATCGAGAAGTTAAAAAAATTCCAAAAGCAAGCCCTTTTGCAAAGAATTGTCCTAATAACAACTCAATAACTTGCTTTTCAAATTCTCCTTTTTTAATCAATGTCAGATAATGTTGTTGAGCATCATAATGATAAACTCCTGGCTCTAATCCTTCCACATTGAAAGCAATGATATATGCTTCTTCAGGATGAATTCCACCACCTGAAGGGGATGCTTTACGAACACCCAGTACCATTAAATTATTGTCTTCCAAATCCTGCCATCTATCATGTAATGGTCCTAAACTGACATAGAGTAAGGTTGATAAATATTCAAGTGGCACAGGTGCCCCTGTAAAAGACCGACACGTCTTTCGGGCTTTCACAACATCTAAAAAATTTTGATTTTTCAGTAAACCAAGATTAGGGCTTGGGAGCTCTATGACTTCCCCTTCTCGTTTGGTATGAAATTCAGGAGCTTCTTGAGAAATTCCTTGGCAATATTCAAGATACTCCTTAGTCCATTGCTGAGGATCAAGCTCACCTAAGTTCGTTGCAATATCACGCGTTCCGATATGATAAATTTGTGCAAGGACGTCCCAGCCCCATTCCTTATTTGGGGGTTGTTGCGCGCATAACAATGCTCCTTCAGCAAGCTCCTTATCAAGAGGGGCTGGCTCTAACACTGCTTCCTTTGACCAATCCACGAGACGCTCAAAATACAATTTTTCTAAGGCAAATTGTTGATGATTTTTATAATCCCAAGCAATAATCTCGCCATCTTTAAGAAAGAAAAAAACATGAGGGTTAACAAACATCTACATTATCCTTTCTCATTAATTAACCGAATTATTTTTAACTTACATTATTCGAATATATATTTGTACTCTTGATTTTTTAATCTAAAGCCGCCTATAGAAGAAAAATATCTAAATAAGGAAAATAGTGTGTCACGAAAGCTTTTTGGAACTGATGGTGTGCGAGGAACGGCAAATACAGAACCCATGACACCTGAGACAATCATGCGTCTAGCCATTGCTGCCGGACGATATTTTAAAAAAGGTGCTCCCCACCCCAAAGTTGTTATTGGAAAAGACACTCGTCTTTCAGGTTATATGGTTGAGCCTGCTCTAACCTCGGGCTTTATTGCTGTAGGCATGGATGTAACCCTCGTAGGACCAATTCCAACCCCCGCCATTTCTATGCTAGTTCGCTCCTTTCGAGCAGATCTTGGTGTCGTGATCTCAGCTTCTCACAATCCTTATCATGATAATGGCATTAAACTATTTGACCGAGAAGGCTATAAGCTTAGCGATGCGGTAGAAAAACAAATTGAGGCACGTGTTTTTTCAAAATCTCTTGAAGGTCTCGTCCAGCCTGCTGATTTAGGACGCGCAAAACGTCTAGAAGATGCCACCGGACGCTATATCGAATTTGTTAAAAATACTTTTCCAAAGAACAGACGACTTGACGGCCTTCGCATTGTTATTGACTGTGCTCATGGTGCTGCTTACAAGGTGGCCCCAACGGTTTTATGGGAGCTTGGCGCAGAAATCATTCCGATTGGCGTTTACCCAGATGGAACGAACATCAATAAAGATGTGGGGGCAACGTCCGTAGAGGCTGCAAAACAAGCTGTTCTTGAATATAGGGCGGATTTAGGCATCGCGCTTGATGGTGATGCTGACCGTGTTGTCATGATTGACGAGAAAGGCGGCATTATCGATGGTGATCAACTTTTAGCACTTATTGCAAATACTTGGAGTGCCGAAGGTCTTTTAAAGGGTGGAGCTGTTGTTGGTACCGTGATGACAAACTTAGGATTTGAATGGTTCCTTGAAAATAAGGGATTAAAATTAATTCGTACGCCTGTTGGCGATCGCTATGTTTCTGAATATATGCGAGCAAAATCATGCAATGTTGGCGGCGAACAGTCTGGACACATTATTTTAAGTGATTATGCGCGCACAGGAGATGGTCTTGTTGCGGCTCTACAAGCTCTTTCGATGATTATTGCTTCGAATAAGCCCGCAAGTGAAATCATGCGAGTGTTTGAACCTGTTCCACAACTTCTAAAAAGTTTTAAAATTAATAATTCTTCTCTTTTAGAGGATAACAAAATTATAGAAGCGATTAATAGCGCTGAAAAAAAACTTGGCACAACTGGAAGGCTTTTAGTTCGGAAATCAGGTACTGAATCTCTTGTTCGTTTGATGGCCCAAGGTGACAATGAGCAAACACTTCATGAAGTCATTAATAGCCTCTCAGAGGTTATTTATAAACGGGATGCAAATATAAAAAGTACATGATCTTTATGTTTTGGCGAGTTTTACACTCAAACATAAGAACATTAATGACTTCGACTTTCATTAACTGGTAATCATCTGTACAATTCCCTTAACATCCTCTGCCGCAGGAGCAGTAGGGTAACGTGTTAGGATAGGTGTTTGTGCACAGATTGTATCTCGCACATAAGGATCTCTTCTTATGATGCCCAATAGATGAGGTGTCATATTTAAAAACTTTTCACATACTTGTTGAATGATCTCATACGTTCTTTTGCCAGCTTCTAGGGTTTCTGCTTGATTAATAATGATATTCATAGGAAGCACTTGGCGACGTCCATGCATCACTTTTATGAAAGCATAGGCATCCATTAAAGAAGTTGGTTCATCTGTAATAACCACGATACACTGCCCAGCGATTTGCATTAGATTTTGGATGGTTGTTCCTACGCCTGCGCCTAAATCAACCAAAATGATATCATAAACAGAGGATAATTTTTTAAGTTGTTCTCTTAAGTATATTAAACTTTGAGGTGGAAGGGTTGCCAAAGTACCGCTGCCTGAGCGACCTGCAATTACATCAAATCCTCCTTGAGGATAAGGTATGATTACATCTTTAAGCTCAATGTAATTCATGAGACTACTGGTAAGGTCTTTCTCTGCGGTTAAACCCAATTGGATATCTATATTGGCAAGCCCAAGATCACCATCACACAAAAGTATTTTTTTATCTTGTTGCCCAAGAGCTTGAGAAAAAGTAATTGAAAACCATGTTTTTCCTACCCCTCCTTTTCCTGACGCAATAAAGTAAATATTCTCCGGCGCTTCTTGCTGATCTAACCTAAGATTTTTTAAGCCCATTTTTAACATACTCACCCTCTTAGCTCCTTTGCCACTTCTTCTAAAGAAAAATGCGGGATTGCATTAATATCTTGAAATTTCCTTAAAAGTTCTGCAAGCAATTTAGAATCTCCAATTTTTAAGCGTGATCCTAATTCTGGTCCTGCACTCACTTGTGCAAGGGAAAATTGGCCTTCATAAAGAGAGGTTATTAAAGCTCCATATCGGTGCGTGATATCTGCTCTCGTCAAAATAACTCTTTTTATACCTAAACCTTTATATAACCCTAAATAATCACTAATTTCCCAAGAATCAAGACCAGCAGGAAACGTAAGAATGACCTCACCATTCAAGCAATCTACAACTTCCTCTAAAAATTGAACTTCATCTTTACTGTAAGGGTTAATTCCTGGCGTATCTACCAAAATATAAGTATTAACGGGAGACTCATTTAACACTTTTTTAAACTGCTTAACATTCTCAACTGCATGAAGAGGAAGTCCAATTGCTTTCATATAAACTTCAAGTTGTGTAATAGCTCCCGCTTTCAAGCAATCAAGCGTAATTACAAAAGGTTCAAATCCTGCCATAACATACTCTGATGCAAGCTTTGCAATCGTTACACTCTTACCAGCCCCGGGCGGCCCAAGAAGAGCTAAACGCGCAGGCGGAAGGAATTTACCTTTAGAGTTAATAATAGGTTTGAAACTAAAGATTGTATTAAGTACATCTTCAAAACTCTTACCTGTCATTTCTTCTTGTGAAGATGAAAGGGACCAAATAAGCCTCTCCTGAATAGCAGCTGGCACACGATGGTGTTCTAGAATACGACAAAAATCATTTAAAAAGCCAAGTGGTTCATTAGCAGCAACTTCATTGAAGTTTAATTCATTCCTATGTTCTAAAGCTGCCGTTACGGAAACTTCATTTTTTCTCTCAAGCGTAGATAAAATAACTGCTTCTGGACCAAATTCTTTTTTGATTTCCTGCAGAGCCTCTGTCATTGTCGATGCTCTGAACGTTTTAAGGCGCATCCTTTTGCTCCTCCTTGATTACCATATGCCATAAACAGTCTTTTTATTAACCACCTTCGAGATCAATTCTATTAGGTGATAAAGAAAGCTAGAAATTTAATTTTCTTGGCTGAATAGCTTTAAAATTTTATGAGCTGAGCCGCTGATAATATCGCTTTTTCTGATGAATAAATTATACACTTGTCTCCCCCTCTTAGATCATCCCAAATAATATGCTTTCTTAGTTAGCCTTTGGGTACCATAATTGTCGAGCTAAATTCATAAGACTATCTTCTCTAAACAATGCACGCTGTGGCTTAATTGCTACAGTTTTAAAATTTCACGTAACAAGAACTAATAAATATGTACACTTAGTCCCTCATTAAAAACCATAAACTAACCCTCTTTAAGTATTACTAACTTCTTTCAATTTTAATAATTTCAGTAATAGTAATTCCAAGATGCTTATCCATTAAGACGAGATTGCCACGAGCCAGTAAATGATTATTAACATAAATATCTATTGGGTCCCCAACTTTTCGATCTAACTCAATAATACTTCCTGGCACAAGTTTTAAAAGTTGCTTAATGGGAATATTTGCTCGTCCTAGAATGGCTGAAACCTGAACAGGCACTTCATATATAGCTTTCAAATCAACAGGTGACTGTAAACTTTTTTCAGACTGAGAACTACTGTTAAAAAAAATATCATTTAATGGTGTGAATTCAGTATTACTTATAAAATCCCGATTGTCTTTTATTATTTTTTTTTGATCATTACTGCTCATCCATTCCCCCTTCTAGGATGCTTCCCCTCTATAAAATGTCCCCCAAATTAGGCCCTATAAAACTTCTCTTATAAATTTTGAGTCTCAAAGAGAAGATTTACAAATTTTTTAATTGAGATGAATTATACTCTTAAACTCGCTTACTGAAGAGCGATTTATTTAGATGAATTTCACCTTTTCTAATAAATTCTTTTGCTTGGCTAACAATCTCCTGTTGAGCTTCATAGACAGTACGAATTTTAACCATACCCAAAGCCGTTATTTCCTCTTTTAAAAGTTTAGCCGACCGCTCGGACATGTGAGAGAAGAAAATCTCTTTTAAAGATTCGCTTGCTCCTTTCAAAGCAATCACAAGCTTACTTTTATCAGCAATACTAAGAATTGTTTTAATTCCTGTCCCTTCAACATACTTTAAGTCTTCAATCGTTAAAATAAGATCTTTAATATGTTTGGCCGCCTCACTATTCTTTGATTCAAGCCCTTGCATAAATTTCACTTCGTCTTTTGGATTAAAAGCGTTAAAAATATCCGCCATATGCGCACAAGCATCTTGCTGAATTGCCGGCGTGAGAATATCTTTAAATTCAGCTTTAAGTGTATTTTCAACCTCGTTGACAACTTCTTGTTGAACTTGCTCCATTGTAAGCATCCTATTCATAATATCGATGGATAGCGCCTCAGGAAATTCAATAAAAATTGAGGCTGCTTTCTGTGGATCAATCCTACTTAAGATAAGTGAAATTATTTGAGGATGTTCATTTTTAAGGAATTTTGCAAGACTTGAAGAAGTAATGTTTTTTAGTGTTTCTGATAGTTCGTCTACCTTAATCTTTTGCGGCTCGATCATACTCTCGTTCAGATCAAAAGGATGGAACAGCTTCCTTAAGACTCTCTCGGCACCTTCAGAAGACTCTGATTTATCCATTAGCTTTTCCACTGCTTCTGAAAATTCTAAATATAGATCTTCAACTTGTGTTACGTCAAGAGAGCCAACAGCCGCCATTCTTTGCAATATACTTTTGACTTCATGAGCATTAAACTTCGAAAAAATCTTCTTTACTTCATTTTGTGGTAGCGAAAGCAAAAAAATAGCGAGCTTATCAAATAATGAAAACTTAGAATTTGTTACCGGCCTTACAGTCTCCTGAGTAGGCATCTTCCTATTTTCCTTCCTGAATCCAATCTCGAAGTACGCTTACCGCTTCTTCAAGGTGATGATCAAGAATATATTTAATTCTTTGTTGTGACAATTCACTTACATTCTCCTTAACCTGCTGAGAAAATTGAAGTTGTAGTGGCTTTGTAACAAAATTTACTTCTTGCGAAGGATTTAAATCCATTTGAGAAAGAGACGGTTGAGTTGGATCCTGGTTTGTGCTTGCTCTTTGTTTTTTTAACGAGAAACTAAATCCAAGTGGTTTTATGACAATCATAATTCCTAACAAAGTTGCGATAATGAAAATTAAGAGTTCTGCAAATCTTAATAATTCCGAATGCTTAAAGGCAATAATAGGTTCAGAATAATCAATGGGACGTGTTCTATGGTCTCCAACCTTTGCAAAAGGCATATTGATGACTTCAAGCTGATCCTTTCGCTCAGCATTGAATCCAATTGCTGAGGATATAAGTTTTTTTAATTGTTCCATCTCTTCTGGAGATCTTGGTTGGTAAAGCTCTTTGCCCTTGTCATCATGAAGATAATGCCCATCAATAACGACGGCAACAGAAAGCCGCCTTATACTACCAGATTCACGTGATTGCTTTTGAACTAACTTTGTAACCTCATACTTAATATTCTCTTCTGTCAAATCATGGGGTTCGTTAGATTTTCGAATAATTTGACGCGACCTTTCAACTTGTCCTTGAGGATCATAACGCTCTTCTTCTTGTGAAAAACGATCAATATCTACTTCAGCTGTCACTTCAGCTCGCACCTTATCAGGCCCCACATACTTGCCTACTAAACCCTCAATCATCTGGGCTGTTCTTGTTTCATAAGCCATACGAATTTCTTCAATATTTGTTTGATGTTGTGAATCTGTTTCAGCATCACTCTTTGCCAACAGATTTCCTTTATCATCAATAATTGCAACTGCATCAGGCACAAGTCCTGGCACGGCTGAGGCTACAAGATGTTGGATAGCCAACACTTTAGATTGCTTTAACTTTTTAGAATCACGTATATGGAGAACTATTGAGGCACTTGGCTGTTGTTGCTCTTTTATAAATAATTCTCGTCTGGGAAGAACTAGATGCACTCTTGCTGATATAACAGCCTCTAAAGAAGAAATTGTCCGCGCAAGCTCACCTTCTAATGCGCGTAAATGTTTTATATCATGCATAAAGTTAGAACTTGTATTGGCCGCATTTTGATCAAAGATCTCGTATCCTACAATTCTTCCTTTAGGAATACCTACTTCTGCCATCTCCATACGCAAACGAGCAACTTTCTCAGCAGGTACATAAATTTGCGTCCCTTCGGCTTTAAGGTCAACGGGGACCCCTTGTTTTCCTAGCCGCGCAACAATACGACTTGCATCTGCAAGTTCTAAATCTGAGTACAAAAGAGCCATAGGCAGAGGTGAAGCTTTTATGAATAAATAATAGATGCTTAAAAACGTTATTATTATTATCACAATTCCAAAAAGAGTCCGTCGTGGAGCCCCCCAACTACTTAAAGTTTGCGCTATCCGCTCCACAACAATATCTCCTCGGCGTTAAAATTGGCGATTAGCTTTAAACTGTAAAGGTTAATATTTTATTAATAAAGGCAGAAAATTATCCCACAAATAATTTTTTTGTGTATATGGCATTTATCTTTGATTTTTTATGGATGCCCCCTGTAAAGTTATCATATCTAGGACCAAGAAGAATTATAGTCCAGTTTTTTTGTGAATAAACTATACTCAATAGGTGTTAATATTGATGAGGTCTTTCTTTGCTATACTGAGTCATCCATTTTTCAATAGTCTCACGAACTTCTTTGAGATTTTTAAAGATATAAAATCTTCTCGATAAGTACATAAACCCCTTTATATAAGAATTCTGAATTGGCCATGCTTCGTTGAATGCATCACTCTTTTCAGACTAATTTCCTAATCTTTGTTCTCTTTCGAGGTATGCAATACACTCATCTCAGCTCATAGATCGGATTTGTTGTAGTCCTTGAAGATACTCTCGCAACATCCGTTTTCGCTCCGCAGTATAGTACATCTTGATAATCTCATTTGTATTTGAAGCTATCCATATGGTTGTAACAATGCCAAACCCCCATCGTATCGGCCCGGATTCAGTCATTTTCTTCACCACTTCTTTGACTAAATATCCTCCAGCCATCGAAAACAGGCCCATTAAGAAGTAATTTTGGCCTCGATCTTCCTGCTGTCTCCTATATGATCTATGCACAATAGTAAGCATGTCGTCGATTTCTCTAGAAGATATAATACCTATGAGAGAAGTTATCTGATTACGGAGAGAGGTTATCTCTTCATTTAGATCTGAGATCCCCGATTGATTATTCGTCTCGAATATTAGAGTCATTCCACGGTGTGGATGCGTATCGTCAACTTCTAGATTGGTTCCTACACAAGTCGACTCAAATAATGCCATCATTATCACAAAGCTACACAATTGAGACAATTTATTCATTTTTCCCCTCTTTTAAGTATTCTAGACAGTTACTTACAAACATACTTAAGTGAACATAAATTATCAAGTAACCTTTTAATAGTAATTCCCCATTAAATACAACTTAGACTATTAATAACCAAGTTTTTTAAAATCTAGTAACAGTGGCCTTATAGAAATGAGTATTTTCAGAAACTAAGGAACCGCTTCCCCAAGACTCCAACTTATTCAACAAAGTTCTGAGTCACTTAGAAAACTTGTTATCCCTTAGTCTTCACCTTGGGCTTTTGTGAAGCCTATACGATCACCAAAATAAGTTAACTTTTCAAGATGCATCCAGGCATGAGAGCGCCCTATTTTCCCTATCAAGGTACAAATTAAGTGATCACTAAGTTCACTCTGATCTTTTGTCATCAAACGACAACTCCAAAGATCAACTACATCCGTGGAGGTGCCAGTAAGAGGGTATACTTTCACGCCTCTGTTTGAAATCATTTTAAGCTGAACAGGCGAATTAAATACTAGCTGTTCAAGACTTTTCCCCAGCTCTTCTGCCGTAAGATTTGATTGAATAAAAATATCCATGCCCACAACTTTAGAAGTTGCCTTCACAAACATGGGTTCTCGTGAAATTAATGGCATCTGAAGAGGTTTATAATCTCTTAACTTCCAAAAATTAGAACTCTTTCCTAAGTTTTTTATAATCTCGTCACAATAAGCTGTTGTAGAAGTCGCATTTTGTTTTCCTACCACATCTTTTGTTAATGTACGACGTTCTTGGAGTGTGACCAAAACAGCTTGTTCAATGGTGTTGGCAGCTTCAAATTCACCTAAATACCTTAGCATCATCAGACTTGAGAAGATGACTGCCGTAGGATTAATTGTATTCTGTCCTGCGTATTTAGGAGCTGAACCATGGACAGCTTCAAAAATAGCAATATCATTGCCTAAATTCGCACCAGGTGCAAACCCCAACCCTCCAATTAAGCCAGAACCTAAATCACTTAAAATATCCCCATTCATGTTCGTTGTGACAATTACATCAAACATTTCTGGAATTTTCACCAATTGATGCGCACAATTATCAACAATAATGTGTTGAGCTTCAATGCTTGGATACTCTTTAGAAATATCCTCAAAGGTTTGCTTTAGCATTCCTTCAGAAAATTTCATAATGTTTGCTTTCGTTGCGCAATGTACTTTCTTACGCCCTTCTGCGAGCGCAAATTCAAAAGCAACTCGCACAATCTTCTCACATCCTTTGCGCGTGATTAATTTGAGAGTCTGTGCTGTGCCAGGTGTTTGCATATATTCAATGCCCGCATAGAGGTCTTCGACATTTTCACGCACAATAACGAAGTCAATTCCTCGTCCCTGATAAGGCGTTGGCACACTCGGAAACTCGCGAATAGGTCGAATATTGGCATAAGTTTCAAACAATTTTCTTAAGGTTACATTGGCACTTTTTTCACCATAACCAACAGGTGTCTCAAGCGGCCCCTTAAGCACAACCCTATTTCGTTTAATAGAATTAATGGTTTCTTCAGGAACACCCGATGCAAGTCCTTGCTTAAAAACGACCGCACCGGCTAAACATTCTTCCCACTCAATATTAACACCAGCAGCCTCAATGATTCTACGAGCAGCGTTGGTTACTTCAGGCCCCACGCCATCACCAGCAATGAATGTTACGATATGTTTTCTCATGACATCCCTTTAGTTACTCTCAAAATAAGCCGCAAGTGGAGAATATAAAGAATCAATAATCGTAGATTTAAAGGCACTTCTAACCACTTTAAAAAACTCATAAACTCCACCATTTAAAGAAAGTACAGAAGAATTTCCTGTTAAAAATAATTTTAACTTTTCTATAAAAGCGGTTTCGCGAGGGAACGTTTCAAGCCTCATCACTTCGCCCTCTTTAAAACCTGCTTCTTTCTTAGCTATACTAATAGCAAGTTCCATATCTCCTAAAGCATCAATCAACCCTTTATTAAGGGCCTCATCTCCTGTCCATACATGGCCTTGAGCTATGTTACGAACATCACTTAAAGGGAGTTTACGTGCCAATGAAACACGTTGCATAAAAACCTCATAGATCTGGTCTAATGTTTCATTGATTGCTTCCAACTCTTCTTTTGAATATTCCTTTACACTATTCCATATAAGCGCCTTCTGCCCCACCTGAACACTCTGCCAATGAATTTTTAACTTTTCCCAAAAAGCATCTGTCACAAGTTTTCCGCCATAAACGCCTATAGAGCCCGTAATGGTGGCTGGATTAGCAATAATTTTTTTTGCAGGAAGAGCGACCATATACCCACCTGAAGCTGCGACATCCCCCATAGAAGCAATCACAGGAATTCCTTTTGTTTTTGCCTGCTCAACAGCGCCCCAGATTGTATCAGAAGCAACAGCAGAGCCTCCTGGACTATTAATTCTAAAGACAATTGCTTTTACCTGAGGATCCTTAAGAGCATCTTCAAAAGCTTTGCGAACCTCTTCTGCACTCACAACCGATTCAAGGGTCAATGGATTGACTCTTTCAGAAGTTCTCATAATGGGTCCTACAGCATAAATAATTGCTATCTTATTCCCTCTTTTTAATTTTGGAAGGACGCGAGAATATTGCTTAAACTGCACAAATTGAACAGGGGCCTTTATTTTTCTTTGAAGGTAAGCGTATAGCTCCTCAATATAGCCAATTTGATCAATTAACCTCATTTCCTTTGCAGATTGCGCCTTAACAATAGGAGCACGATCTATATATTCTCGCACTTGAGAAGGGCTTAACTGTCTATCTTGCGAAACATCCTTAATCATTTGTTTCAGTCTTGTTGTTAAAATTTTCTCTAAATCTTCACGATTTTGAGAAGAAAGACCTTCATGAGTTAAAAAATCCATGGCCGTTTTATATTCTTCGCGTCTTAAAATACGTGCTGTAATCCCATAATCATCTAAAAACTTCCGAAGGAAGGGTATCTCAATGCCTAAACCCGTAATATTCAGCGATCCAATAGGTTGCATCCAAATTTCTTGCCCAGCAGAGGCAAGATAATAGGCTGTCATTCCTGATGTATTCTCTCCAAATGTATCGCAATGTACAACGATATGCTTACCTTTCTTGGAAAATCTTTTCAAAGCATTGCGAAGCTCTTGTACCTGCCCAAATCCCATGGGTGATTGTTGATTCAACCTTAGAAGAACACCCAAAATTTTAGGATCTTGGCTTGCATGGTCAAGAGTTTCTATCATCAAACGTAAAGAAGGACGCGGATTTAAGAAGGATTGAACCCCATCTATTGTTTTTTCCTCTAAAGGGCCATCAAGTGATAACTCTAAGTAACTGTTTTCTTTTACTTTTAAAGCTTTAAATGAAACAAAGATGATCCCAGCTAACGATATAACGATGCTAAAGAGAGTGATTCCTCCCAAAAACACTAAAAATTTCCTAAAGATATGGCGCATGCTCTTTAACTTTATGACCGTTCTTCTTTAATTGTTGAGATATCAGGCGCATCAATTGCTTTCATTCCTACCACATGATACCCACTATCGACATGGTGAACTTCTCCTGTAACACCAGACGACAGGTTACTTAATAAATATAGTCCTGCTCCCCCAACATCTTCTAACGTTGTATTGCGGCGTAAGGGGGCATTATATTGATTCCACTTTAAGATATAGCGAAAATCTCCGATTCCTGAGGCAGCTAACGTTTTTACAGGGCCTGCTGAAATTGCATTGACTCGAATGTTATCACCTCCAAGATCTGCAGCTAAATAGCGTACACTTGCTTCTAGAGCGGCTTTTGCCACGCCCATCACGTTATAATGAGGCATCACTTTTTCAGCTCCATAATAAGATAACGTCAGTAAACTACCTCCTTGAGACATAAGAGGCGCTGCATGACGCGCAACAGCTGTAAAAGAATAACAGGAAATATCAAGCGTGTTTAAGAAGTTGGCACGTGTCGTTTCAACATACTTTCCTTTTAATTCTTCTTTATCGGAGAAAGCAATTGCATGCACAACAAAATCAAGCGTTCCCCATTGGGCTTTTAATGCTTGAAAGGTTTCCGCTAATTTCCCTTCATCTGTCACATCACATTCAAGTAAAATATTTGACTTGAGGGATTCCGCCAATGGAACGACTCTTTTCTTCAATACTTCTCCTTGATAGGTAAATGCTAATGATGCACCTTGAGAGGCCAGCGTTTTCGCAATTCCCCATGCGAGAGAATGATCGTTGGCAACGCCCATAATAAGACCTTTTTTACCTACCATTAATCCTTGCTGCGTCATTAAAAGCTCCTTGTAATATCGCCTTATACCATAATAGAAAGAAGATATTAACGGCAAGACTACCGTTAATCAATACTTGTGATTTAAGAAGCTTGAAGTCCTCTTTATTTAAGGCCTTCTTCTTGACTCTCTATTGGGTTTTGCTCTTCCTCAACAGGAAATGAATACACTTCAGAAAGCCATCGATTTAAATCAATTTGTTTACAGCGTGCTGAACAAAAAGGCCTGAATTCATGCTGTCGAGGTGATTTACAAACAGGACAGCGAAGTATTTTTGAAGAAGTGTTTTGAGTCATGACATAAAATTAATTTTCTTTAGTTTTTGAGGAGTGGAAAGGCCTGGGCGATAACGTGTTAATTCAAAGAGACCTGTCCGCGTAAACCCCGGGACAAATGTTTCTTTTTCCTGAAACAAATCTTTAAGCTCAGACCATAGTTTAAAATAAAAGTTCTTATTTTTAAAGGCTGGAAAATCAATTACAATTCGCCCTCCATAATTTCTTAATTTAATCTGCTCAATACAAATTACACCGGCGCGCCTATTAAACTCATAAAGATCACTATCTCCTTTAAGATTAACACCTTTTTGATCATAACCGGAGGTATTAATATCAACAGCCGTCAATGTCTCACCCTCTTCGAATAAAATCCATCCCCCTCCAGGAATTGGCACAATAGATTCTAAAAATGACTTCCATATGCTTTCAATTTCATAGGGCCAGCCTAAATCCGACTTGAGAGTTACTGCAGCCTGCCCTAAGTCGCTCATTTCATGATAAAGCTCAATATCATTGACAACAATAGGGCTTCTCTCTTTTTGATTTCTTAAATATTTTTTCCACGATGGATCAGCAGCCACAATGCATTGAGGCAGCTTATCAGTTTCTTTGAGGTACTTTTCTTTTCCTGGAACCTTATCCGTTACAAGAGCTCCCTTTTGTGCATAAGAAGTTGTTGTGGACTCTTTTAAGACACAAACAACTTGGCATTCGCCTTCAACAAAAGAGGAACGAGGAAAGCAAAGAGCCGGCTTATTCTCACCCAAATCAAGCCACGCTCTTGCTTTATCGGTTCGTAGCACACGTGCCACGTAAATATCGCCGACTTTAGGTTTATTTTCAAAAAGATCTAAACTGCAATGAACAACTTTGTCACTACCAAAAGAGGTTAAAAATACTCCTCTTGATTCTTTTAAAATAAAGATCTGATAATCATCTTCTTTGGTCATTCTTCAAGCCTTCTAGCAAGGAAGTTAATTCATAGGCGGGTACCCCCCACAAGCTTCCTATTGACCCATTAATGGCCTTCACAAACGATGCGGCGCTGCCTAAAATATCGTACCCACCTGACTGATCATACCAAGCTTTTGTTTGAAGATAATCTTCCATTTCTTCTTGAGAAAGCCTTTTAAAAGAAACTCGCGTTACAACTTCTCGTTGTTTCAGTGTATCTTGATATTTTAAAGAAATGATCGTCAGGACTTGATGACGACGTCCTGAAAGCAGGGAAAGTATTTGTCGAGCCTCGTCAAAGTTTTTCGGGCTATCCAAGATCCTTCGCCCGCAAGCAACAACTTTTACCGTTGTGATAAGAAGGCTGTCTATTGGTGCTTTTGACGCTAAGACCGTCATTTTTTCAGAAGAAAGGCGATAAGCAAAATCAAGAGGGTGCTCTTTGGCCAGAGGCTTCAAAGCAGAATATGTGTCTGATAAAGCAAACGAATTATAACCTAAATTATTCAACCATAAATTTAAAAGCGTATCTGAGGCGAGCGTATAAATTTTAATAGCCATTCCCTGGCATTATTTCTCTCTAAAAATCACGCGCCCTTTGGTAAGATCATATGGCGTCATTTCAACAACAACACGATCTCCGGCAAGGACCCTAATTCTATTTTTGCGCATCCGCCCAGAAGTATGGGCAAGAATAACATGCTCGTTATCTAATTTTACTCGAAACATGGCATTTGGTAGGATTTCAACCACTGTCCCACTAAACTCAATGAGATCTTCTTTTGACATTCAAACTCCATTTTACGTTAATCATAAATTTCCCAAGACCCAAAAGTATTTTATTATAATGAATTAAAAAATTTAGCCAAGGGTTCTTGTGCGTAAGGTATGTAGTCTATAATCGGATTTTAAGCAATCTTTTGTTTAAAAATGCGATTAAACGAGAAATAATTTTAAAGCCATCAACAATAAAAAGGCGCCTGTCGTTCGATCGATCCAATGACGATAATGGCTAAAAAAGACACGAGCACGCTCATTTGAAAAACAGAACGCGACAATCGTGAACCATACAAGTGTTGATATAAAGATCATTGAGGCATAATAAATTAAAATAACTTTTGGTGTCTGCTCATTTACATTCAGTGAAAGAAGACTTAAGACAAAAAGCATCGCTTTGGGGTTAAGGGCATTGGTTAAAAAACCACTTCTTAAAGCACCTATAGGACTTAGCTTCAAATCTATAGGCTTTTGCTGTATGTTTTTAAAAGCCGCAGAAGCTCTAAGACCACAAATCCCTAAATAAGTTAAATAGCCTGCTCCCACCACTTTTAGGAGGGTAAGAAGCCACTCTGTTTGTGCAACAATTGTCCCTAATCCCATTAAGATATACGTCACATGCATCATGATGCCACACGCAATCCCAAGAGCTGTTAACAAAGCAAGTCTGCGTGAGTGAATGAGGCTATTTCGGACAACGATCGCAAAATCAGGTCCGGGACTTACCAAAGCCACAATTTGCATGGCTGTGACAGAGAGAATAGAGGGAAGATAAGCTAAAAATAAAGCTTTCATGTTGTCATAACCCTTTCAAATGCTGACTTTGCCCAACCAAAATTATAATCATTACTCGCTTTCTGGCATATCTTCAAACAATTCCTCTATGTCTGCTTGGCTTATGTCATAAGGTTCTTCTTCCGTAGAATTAGATGAAGTTTCAAGCGATTCTTTCTCTACCACTGGAACCAATTCTTGATTCGTATTCGACGGAGGTAAAAAGGCAAGTGTCTCACTTTTAAGGCTTAGATTCTTCTCGGCTCTTTTTGGGCTTAACCAAGGAGAAGATAGGCCTGAGCTTATGCTTTTTCCAGTTATTGAAGCGCGTCTTTCGATGGAATCAACACGCTCTTCTTTATCTTTTTTTGTTTTAAACTTTTTCTCATGCTGTTTTTTTTCTTCTAATATAGCTCTTGAGGGCTTTCGTTGCAGAGTTTTACTATTTGGAAGATTTGGCAGAATATATTGTTGCTCTATCCCTTCTTTTGCTTGAGGGGCTGTATGAAAAACAACCTTTTTAGGCGGGCTTTTAGCAATTGGCCTGGGCCAGTCATGCGTTGAAAACTTACGTACCATCGAAGGCCGTCCCTCAATCGGGCTGGCTGAGGAAGACGCCGACACTTGTGATTCACTAGAGGATAACGGCGTAGTTGAATCTGAAAGACCGCGGAAATATCCTTCTATTGCTTTTTTAGCTTCTTCACTTTTTTCTTTAGACGTCTCTGCGCGCTTTTTCTCTATCTGAGCTTGCTTCTTAACAGCATTGTTCCAATCTCCGGAAACCGTGGAGTTATGGTAGATAACCTTCTTCGCAAGTTCGATTGTTCTACTTTTTTGATAAGTATGGATCAAAGGGGTGCTTGCAATTTTTTTATTAAATTCGCTGACATAAAGAATCCTAAAGCTGAAGGGAACCGCATTATCTCCTAACAAAATATTATAATGTAATTTTGTTTGGAGCCCAGAACTTGAGCTCGCTATAAATTCGACTGTTACATTTTCTAAATTAAAAAATGTCTCATTAATTAAATTATGTCTGGTTAAGAAGGTAAAATAATAATCGCCGGCCTTAAAAAAACGCTTATAAATAGTATCAGTAAAATTTTGTCCTTTTTTATCATAAGCAATTACTGTTGGGTATAAATCCATTATTCTCTTTAAGAACGCTTTTAACGCACTACCTGTAAACTCTTCTGGTTTTTCTCGAAACATTTTAAAATATCCCTCATCATCACGCTCTTCAATGATGGCAGGTCTAAACGCAGAAGCGTGGCCCTTAAAACCACTCGCACATATGAATGAAAGGACTAAAATAACAAAATGTAAAAACATCTTCATAAACTATTCCTTTGAACAATACCAAACGAACTCACCCATAACACATTTTGCCATTTAAGAAAATATTTTCTTGCAAAGAAATGAAAGCGTGCTTTTCACTAGTCCATAAATTATATTTTCCATTTAATAATTTCCTACGAAAATTTGTCTAAAATGCAAAATTATCAAAATTTTCATGCCTTGTTTGAGCATTTTTAAAGCCAGTTTTCTTTGTTAATTTTTATCATTATTTCATCACCTTGCTTTTCTCTATTGAAAACCTTCACTTCTTACCAACGATGCTTGCCCATGACACGCCCCTTTTATTGTTTTCTAACCTTTTGTTTCTCCTCATTTGTTCTTCTTTTCTTAATTTATTTTCAGTTCCATTCAGACCTCACCTGTGAGTTCCAAGTTCCTTTGTTTGCGTCATCCTAAGGCTTGTGCCGAGAATCTCAAGAAACCTCAAGATTTCTTCTGTCACTATTCAATGCCCTCCATTATCCCCTGGATCCCCGCCTTCTCGGGGGTGACAGAAGAGAAGGTGACCACCATATACGATGCCTTCTACCAATTTTTCTGCCTTCCTTCTTTCCTAAAGATCAGGTCCTACCAGCGATTCAAGAAGTTCCGATAATCAACATCTTCTCTCGTGCTTTCCCCTGAGATTCTGCGCCCCTCATGCATGTAACTATGTTTCTCACTCTTTTTTCTTTGTTCCTGTTCTTTTGACATTTTTGCCTCCTGTTGTTTCTATCGTTAATCATTGTTATTCATACTTTCATCTATTTCTTTGTGTCTTCTTTCCTCGCCCTGCCCCTTGCCTCTCATGTCCGGTTAGGAATCGTCTAGCGACTTTCAGCATCCTCTGGTTGCCTGAGATCCTTGGGACAAGCCCAAGGATGACCATGTGGTGGATGAGCCCTGCAGTTCATCAGTTTTAATTCTTTTGTTTCCCAACATTTTTCCTCTCCTTTCTTTGTTTATTTTCATTTCTCTCAGCCCTCACCTGTGACTTACAAATCCTTCAACTCTCGTCATCCTAGGCCCTGTGCCTAGGATCTCGAGCGACCTAAAGATCTTTCCCATCGTCATTCGATATCCTCCAGTATTTCCTGGATCCCCGCCTGCGCGGGAATAACAAGAAAGAGATTCAAGTAACCTGAGGATCTTCCCTATCACCAATCGTTGCTTCTCTTGTTGCCCCAGAAAACTTAAAACTATGTCCTCACACTCCAAAATCATTCCATTCTCTCCACCCTGGCCCGTGCTCTCCTACACAAGTGAGGACCTTCTGGCACCTTTTAGCGCTTTTTGGTTGTCTGACATCCTCGGCACAAGGCCGAGGATGTCAAACGAGAAGAGAGAATGACAAACCAAAACCTCTGAGTCCTTCCTATCCCCTGCCTCTTCCTGCCCTTCTCATCAGACAAAGAGAGGGTATTCGCTCAAAAAGAGCGTTAAAGGACTTATTTATTTAATAATTTAGGTTTTTACATTCCTTTATTATTATTTTATTGAATGGGAATAGAGACTTCGTAAAAGGATTACTGACTTATCTCGGGTCATCAGTAAGGAAAAATCATCTCTGACCATCTATTAATAGACTATCACAAAAAGTTACAAATATCAATATATTTTGTAACAAAAATTAAAAATTACGTCTATTTTGTGCTTGGTCTTTAGGTAATTTTTACTCAAACAAGATACTTAAGAAAATTTTACGCATAGCCTCTCATTTAAATTTCTTATTAGCTTCTGGAATGGATCCCTACTTTTCGTAGCCATCCATTTTTAACAACCTTTTTAGGAGAGGGAAAATGATCATGAATAACACTTTTTATAGATGGAAGCATAAGAGCTTTAACTTCTTTAAGATAGGAAGTTTAACGGCTGTTTTAGCTTTAATCAGTTTTTATTCTGCCCATAGTAGTCGCTATGGTAGTTACTATGATGAGGAATATCCCGACGAGAACTATCATCGCCAATTCCAGGGGTTGAGCATATCAAAAACACAACCTGTGACAAAAAGCCCTTTTAAACCCAAAAACCACTACACTGCGACACAATATACTGAAGTCCCTTATTCAATCCCCTATTATCCTGCAAGATGTGCTTTATGGCTGACTGAAACCCCAGCACATATCGCAACAAAATATACTGGGGCACCACCTGAGACTTACACAGGAGCAAAATTAAAGCTTGCGAGTATTGTCGGGAAAAATGGTATTAGCTGGGATCTTTCTGTTGAAAATCAAGGTGAGCTTGGGACTTGTGCAAGCTTTGCTGTTGTTGAGGCACTTAAATTTCTTCATAACCGGATGTTATCTCAGCCATATCTTATTGTAAAAGCTGAAGCGCGCGAGAATTGCTTAAATGATGGTCTTACAATAGGAAGTGCTATGTGGGCAAAAATGGTGGCCCTATGATGAATATGTCACGACCGTCAAAAAGATGAATAAAGGTGTTTCTGATGAAGAAACGTGGAATGTCTGTGCCGTTATTCCCCAAAGCACTGTCAAACAAGAAGACGAACTGATCAAATTTGGTGCCAATAATATTATGAATTTATTTGCAAGCTCACGACAAGTTTGCACAGGAGGAAAATGTACTTTTGATAAAAGTGATGTCATTAAAAAAGCTATGACACGTTATAAGGTCCCCGTTGTGATTGGTGTTCCTGTCGAATGGAATGCAGAATGGTCACAGTCTGGTAACATATCTAGCACCTTAAAAAACATCGTGGGAAGCCACGCCATTACCCTCTATGGATATAATGATGATGTAGGGGTTTTCTTCTTTAAGAACAGCTGGGGACGCGATTGGGGCAGAAATGGTCGGGGAACAATCTCGTTTAAGTACATTCAACAGTACGCAAACGAAGCTTGGGTTGCCTATGAAAAAGCTATGAGACAGTAAATAATAATAACTTCTGCTACCGACTTAACAAAGTTGGTAGCAGGTATAAAAAGCTTCAGAAAACTTCACTTACTTACCTTAAACTCAAGGCCCATTTCTTCATAATGTTGTCGTTTTTCAGCCCAGTCTTTTGCAACCCGTACATGCAGGAACAGATGAACGCGAGCCCCTAAAATATCCTGCAGCTCTCGGCGAGCCGCTTCGCCAATTTTTCGAATTTGCTGCCCTCCTTTTCCTAATAAAATCCGACGCTGGCTCTCCCGCATGACAAAGACAATCTGGGAGATCTTAATATCACCATTTGCAAAATTCTCCCATTTTTCACCTTCAACCGTCACAGCATACGGTAATTCTTGATGAAGAAACTGAAAGATTTTCTCCCGTGTAATCTCGGCCGCAAGAAGCCTTTGCGGCAAGTCAGAAAGCTGATCTTCAGGAAAATGCCATGGTGCTGAGGGCATCTTGCCCGCAAGATCATTCAACAAAGACTCAATACCATCGCGCGTTAACGCTGAGATAAGATAGGTCTTTTGAATAGGTTTCTCTTGAGTTAATTCAGCAATCAATGGCAAAAGCTGTGCTCGAGGACACTTATCAATCTTATTGATGACCAACCAGATAGGAATGTTTGACTCTTTAAGCTTGTCAATGAGAACAAGGGTTGGCTCTTGGGAAGGTGCTGTTGCATCCGCAATCACAAGAATAAGGTCTGTGCCTTCAATCGCGCTCCAAGCTGCTGCAACCATCGCACGTTCAAGCCGTTTCTTGGGCTCAAAAATTCCTGGTGTATCAACTAAAATAACTTGGCTCTCATCTTGCATAACCACGCCTAAAATGCGTCGCCGTGTAGTTTGAACTTTTGAAGAAACAATGCTCACTTTCGAGCCTACAAGCTGATTCACAAGGGTTGATTTTCCCGCATTAGGCACCCCAACAATTGTTACAAAACCGCACTTCATTCCTTTATCCATTTTTATCTAAATACTCGAGTAAACGATGCGCTGCCTGTTGTTCAGCTTCTCTCCGTGAAGCCCCAGATCCCTCCACAGAAGGAAGACCTTCAACAAAAATAGCCACTGTAAAAACAGGCGCATGATGGGGCCCAACTCGGCCAACAATCTCATAACGAGGGGCATTTTTCCCCTGCGCTTGGACTCTCTCTTGCAACTTTGATTTTGCATCTTTTATAAATTGACCTTTTTCGCTTAAAAGCTCCTCCCAATACTTCACAATAAACTCTTGAGCAGCGGATAGGCCTCCATCAAGATATATTGCTGCAATCAAAGCTTCACACGCATCTGCAAGCAATGATTTTTTAAGGTGCCCTCCAGAAGCTCTTTCACCCCTGGCCATGCGCAAATATTGGCCAAGGGTTAAGCTAAGGCCGACCTGAGAAAGTGTTTCTTTATTCACAAGCTGAGTATGGCGTAATGATAGTTCTCCTTCTGGAGCTAAAGAAAACCGTTGGAATAACAGTTGAGCAACAATTAGACCTAAAACGCGATCTCCTAAGAATTCAAGGCGCTCATTGTTTTCTTGTATTGAAGACAAGCTTGAATGAGTTAGAGCTTGTTCAAGAAGCTTCTTATTTTTAAAAGTATAACCTAATTTTTTTTCAAGAAGCCGTAAGTTTGTCACCAATTACTCTATCGAATAAACTTTAAAAGACGATCATAGCGTAAGTGAGTCAACCATTTCCATACTTCCCACCACTGTGCCGATGTTGAAAAGTAAACGAGCTCAGCCCGACCAATAAGATTTTCTTGAGCTACAAATCCTAAATGGTTAATATTGCGGCTATCATCAGAACCATCACGATTGTCCCCCATCATAAAGTAATGGCCTTCAGGGACAACAAAGACGTCAGTATTATCAAATCTGCCTGCCCCAAATGGTTTTTCCTTAATAATAATGTGCTTAACACCATTCGGAAGTGTTTGAACAAATTGCTGAATTTTAACCCCTTCTTCATCATAAACGCGCTCTTCAATATTCCCAGGGAAATAATTAATATATAAATGATCTGTAAAGTCTTCTGGCACTTTTTCAAGAGGGCACGCCTGATCATTGATATAAAGAACCCCGTCCCGCATTTGTATACGATCGCCAGGAAGCCCGATGAGCCTTTTAATGAAATCTATTTTCGTATTGAAATGAGGGCGAAAAACGACCACCTCACCTCGTTTTGGCTCTTGCGCAAAAATACGGCCTTTAAAAAGAGGCGGGCTAAAAGGAATTGAGTAGTGGCTATAGCCATAAGCAAACTTAGAAACAAAAAGGAAATCACCAATTAGTAAATTGGGCTTCATAGAGCCTGAGGGAATATTAAAGTTTTGATAAGCAACGGTTTGAATCACGCCAATAACGAGGACTGCTGAAACCAAAGACCTCACAAATTCCGAAATACTCTCTTTTGTCACGGGTCCTATTTTTTGCTTTGCGGCGACCATCAAAAACTCCAATTCTTAATTTATTATCAGCATACAATAAAAATACTAACAGGCAAGCCTTTCCTATTTCTTAATAGGGCTTGCCTTAATTTTTTTTAAGAAGTCAGGTAATTTTAAAGAAACTCCTAGACATTGCTCTAAGAATTTATTAAGACTTCTTTTGGATGCCTGGGTAGCTCAGTCGGTAGAGCAAAGGACTGAAAATCCTTGTGTCGGGGGTTCGATTCCCTCCCCAGGCACCATTTATTCAATTAATATGCACTATTAATTCTTAAAATTTTACTGAAAACAATTGAAATTCCAATATCAATCACTATATTTCCTTTATAATGTATCGTCTAATTTATGAGGCACGCACTTGGCCCTTTTAAAAGTTCTTAAGGTTCCTGACCCCCGTCTAAAGCTCAAGGCACATCCTGTCGAAAAAGTGGATGCTGATATCCAACGCCTCATGGATGATATGCTTGAGACGATGTACCATGATAAAGGATGTGGCTTAGCCGCAACACAAGTAGGAATCCAAAAACGTATTGTTGTCATTGATTTTGCAGATGAGCGCACCCCCAAGCCTCTTCTCATGGCGAATCCTGAAATTGTCTGGTATTCTGACCGACGTGAAGCTTTTACGGAGGGCTGCCTTTCTGTGCCAAATCAATGGACCTCAATCGTACGGGCCAGCTCCGTTAAGTTCCAGTATCTTGATCGTCATAACAAACGACAAGAATTAACCGTTGACGGCATTCTAGGAGCGTGTATTCAACACGAAATTGATCATCTTAATGGCGTCCTTTTTATTGATCACCTTTCCTCTCTTAAGCGCAATCTTTTGTTGCGACGCGCTATCAAATTAAAAGAGGATTAAAAGACAACGGATGACAAAGCAACGTATCATCTTTATGGGCACCCCAGACTTTGCAGTTCCAGCCCTTCAAGCCCTCCTAGATAATGGTTATCATCTGATTGGCATTTATACTCAGCCTCCCCGTCCTGCAGGACGGGGGTATAATGTGCAAAAAAGCCCTGTTCACCTCTTGGGAGACCGCTATAACATCCCCGTCTTTACACCAAAGACATTAAAAACCAATGAGGAACAAGCTCATTTTAGCGCTCTTAAGGCAGATATCGCCATCGTCGCGGCTTATGGCCTTATCTTGCCCCAAGAAATTCTTGACGCACCCCGCTTCGGGTGCCTCAATATTCATGCTTCTCTTCTACCTCGTTGGCGAGGAGCAGCCCCTATTCAGCGAGCAATTTTAGCCGGTGACCAGGAAACTGGCATAACAATTATGCAAATGGATGCAGGGCTTGATACTGGCGCGATGTTGTTAAAAGAAACTATTCCAATTACGCCTCAGACCACCGCCAGCACGCTTCACGACCAACTTGCTCAACTTGGCGCCCCCCTCCTCTTAAAAACCCTTGAAGCCCTTCAACACAATGAAATAATGCCTCAACCTCAACCCTCAATAGGGATTACTTACGCTCAGAAAATCTCTAAACAAGACGGGCAACTTGATTGGACTCAAGATGCAATGATGCTAGAGCGCCAAGTCCGTGCCTTCACCCCTTGGCCTGGGGCTTGGTTTATGTGGCAAGGTGAGATGTATAAGGTTCTTGCTGCTCAGGTGCTTCCACTCTCTGGAAAAGCCGGCCAAGTTCTTGATGATCAGCTTACGATTGCTTGCGGTCAGCAAGCGTTTAGACCGCAATTTATTCAAAAACAAGGGAAAAAAGCTTGTTCTTTAAAAGATTTTTTAAATGGGCATGCTATTCCACGTGGCACTCAATTGCAACTCTCTGAGAACTCATGCCACGATACAAACTAACCATTGAATATGACGGCACCCCTTTTGTCGGATGGCAGCATCAAGCAAATGGTATCTCAGTTCAAAGCGTGATTGAATCTGCGATTGAGGCGTTCTCGCGAGAAAAAGTCCGCCTTCATGCAGCTGGTCGAACAGATGCAGGCGTTCATGCGCTGGGACAAGTCGCTCATATTGATCTTGAAAAACATTTTCCAGCCTATAAAGTTCGAGAAGCTTTGAACTATCATTTACGCTCTTATCCGGTTGTAATTATCAATGCACAAGAGACGGATGAACTCTTTCATGCGCGTTTTTCAGCCATGGAGAGAGCTTATTGCTATAAAGTTCTTTGCCGATCTGCGCCCCCAGCCCTTGATAAAAAACGTGTTTGGTATATAAAACATCCTTTGAATATTGAAGTCATGCAACAAGCCGCAATGTTCTTGATCGGTAAACATGATTTTACCACTTTTCGAGCAAGCGAGTGTCAAGCCAGCTCTCCGATACGCACCCTTAATAGTTTTAAAATCACACAAGAAGGTGATTTAATCTTTTTTAATGTCTCGGCGCTTTCCTTTCTTCATCATCAAGTACGAAATATGGTGGGAAGCCTTAAACTCGTTGGTGAAGGGAAATGGAGCCCAGAGGACTTTAAAAGCGCCTTAGATGCGAAAAACCGGCAAGCTGGAGGTCCAACAGCGCCAGCTCAAGGTCTTTATTTTATTAAGGTCTCTTATTCATAATTTAACACTTGAATGCATAATTATTGACACTTATATGAAATTTACCTAATGTCAAAAAATCATATTACTTTATTACTTAATATAGGATTAAAAATGCGACCATTTCATTTTTTAAAGGTTATCATCTTACTTAGTCTTTCTTGTCATAATATTCTCTCTGCCTCACACTATACCAATCTTATAAGCTGCCTTGATGAAGATATGCCAAAGCTACTCTCTCTGAGTCGTCCAGATGCTCTCAAAGAAGATCTTTCTTTCAGGCAAGAATATAATAAATATGGCTCTAAAACTTTTTTAAACTTGGAGGAATCTAAACGCAAGAGAGTGCTTTTATGGGGAAACGAAGCAAACTTCCATTTAAGTAAAAAAGAAATTTTTAACTTTCGTCAAAGTTTACAAATTTTAACACAACGCTCGGTGTCGCTCGAAGAGGCGATTAGAAGCTTACGCCATCTTCGAACTTTATTGTTGTCTTATAATGGTCCTGTGCAACTCAATATACGCATTGCTCAAGAAGAAATAGTCGACAAATGGGACAGCGAACGTTTAAGTTATCCCTTTCCAATTATTTCTAAGTTTAAGACAGCGATCAATACTTCTCAGCAATCAACGCTAAAAGCGCTTCATTGCCTTGAAGAAATCAACTATCATTTTGTCGTTGGTCGTACTTTTTGGATCACTCCTCAAGAATCTTATCAAGAAGTTCGAGCAATCTCTCTAACCCCTTCAAAACTCTTTAAAGCCGGTAATCTTTCAATATTTCGAGGATTCTTATTCTCCCCAAAAGCTGAGCCAGGTCAAAAAAATGGAGCGATTGTCCTTATTCC
Organism: Candidatus Paracaedimonas acanthamoebae; assembly: GCA_000743035.1. Lineage (GTDB taxonomy): Bacteria > Pseudomonadota > Alphaproteobacteria > Caedimonadales > Caedimonadaceae > Paracaedimonas > Paracaedimonas acanthamoebae. The sequence continues at coordinate 325,772 of CP008936.1, read as the reverse complement.
AACCTCAGGAAACATTGAAAATTCTATCTTACAACACGGTGAGTTTCTAACTCAGAAAGGTATAACGACTTTCGTCATTGATACATTCTTTAATTCGAGCTTAATGGGCGGACTTAAGGATCCTTTTTCAATATATACTGAAAACGAAATCATCACCGCGTTCTTTGCGCGTCAGCTTCTCAGTACACATCCTGCTGTTGACCCTGAGAGAATTGGGATTGGCGGGTTTTCCAGAGGCGGGACCATTGCTGACCTTACTTCACGACATGAATATTACTCAATTTATTCCCATGATGGTCAACCTTTTGCCTTTCACTACGCATTTTATCCCACAATTTTTACCCAACAATTAGATCTTAATGTTGCACACACGCCACTCTTATATCTTTCTGGCGACCAAGATGCGTTTGTGGATGTTACCGCCACGAGAGCCTATGTTGAAAGATTAAAAAATGCTGGACATGATGCTAAGTTTTTTGTTTACGAAGGTGCTGCCCATTCTTTTGAAACTGACGACGGCATAGAAGGAGTTGATGACAAATTTCCAATTATTTCAATGAAAAATTCGGCGGTCGCTTATACTCTTCAAGGCTTTCTTCCATTACAAAGTAGAAAGCTAGATCAGTGTATTAAAATCCCACCACAATCCTGGGACACATTCCTTGATCACTTGACCCAAAATGTATCTTATGGATTTAAATACGGTTATCATCGTGAAGCTGCTCAAAAAGTAATGCAAGATTTGCTCAGGTTCTTAGTAGAAAAAGGGAAGTTAACCATAAAATGATGTCTTAAAGGCTGAAATTAAGGGGATTCTTTTAAAAAGAATCCTTTTAAAAACGCCGTCAAATTCTTCTTTTAAAGAAAATTTTCATAAAAATTTAACTTTTTTTATGCCATCCTAAAAAAAATGGATGGGGGGTTGTGTGCCAAATTTAAGACCTTTATTTGATTATTATCAACGGGAGCTTAACTATCTGCGATACCAAGGCTCACGCTTTGCAACACAATATCCAAAAATCGCTCAAAGGCTTGATTTTAGCGCTGTTGAATCTTCTGATCCTCATGTGGAGCGCCTCTTAGAATCTTTTTCTTATCTGACGGCACGTCTTCAACGAGATATCGATGATCAATTTCCACGAATTGCGGCAGCAATGTTGGAAGTTTTATATCCCCACTTTATAAGCCCGCTCCCGTCAATGACCATTGCTAAATTCGTGTCAACTCCTGATAAAGGTAAACTTACAGAAGTCACAAAAATTCCTCGAAAAACATCCCTTTTCTGTCAAACACTTGATGGAGAAACATGCCGCTTTGAAACAGCTTATGACGTTGAATTAGCGCCTATTAGCCTCAAGAAAGCCGAACTTATCTCAAGAAGGTCGCTTGATCTTCCTTCTGGGATATTGGCGTCGACGAATTGTCTTCTCTTGCGTTTTGAAACATTTGGAATAGAACTTAATCGTATTAATCTAAAAAAATTACGCTTTCATCTCTCTGGAAATTCTATTCTTCAAGCCAATTTATACGAAGCGCTGTTTGCCCAACAAACTGAAATTGCTGTTATTCCAGGAGGGCTATCAACTCCAGGAAACCTACAGCTACTCCCGCAAGATTCTCTTTACCAAGTCGGATTTTCCCCAGATGAGGCTGTTATCCCTTATCCAAGCCATGCTCACGCCGGCTACCGCCTTATTTATGAATATTTCCATTTTCCTGAAAAGTTTCTGTATGCAGAGATCCAAAATTTACATTTCACAAGCAATGCCAAAAACTTTGATATTTTAATTACTTTGGCCGACGACGTTTTCTTATCTCCGAATGATATCAATGAGATGGCTTTCCAGCTTCATACAAGTCCTGTCATCAATATATTTAGAAAAACTTCTGAACCCTTAAAACTTGATTATCGAGCTCATGAAACCAGGCTTGTCGCTGATTTCCGGCGAGAAAAAACAACTGAAATTCATTCGATTGAAACCGTCAAAGCCATCTTTGAAACACGCGAAGAAGTCCACGAGTTCGCTCCTTATTTCTCCTATAATCATAACCATGTCCAACGGGAACAAAAAGCATTTTGGTCTGCCCGTCGTGTTCCCGCCATGAACCCTAAACTTTCGGGCACAGATATTCTTCTCTCTTTCGTGGATTTTGAGATGAACCCACAGCGTCCTCCTTCACATATCATCTATGCCGAAGTCTTGTGCACAAACCGTATATTGGCCCAACAATTACCTGCTGGTAGTATTTTACAACCAGAAAATGAAACACCCGCCTCGCATATTTATTGTTTAGATAAGCCAACTCCGCAAACAACAGCTCCTTTAGAAGGGGTTACTCTATGGCGCTTGATTTCACATTTATCACTTAATCACTTAACTCTCTCAAATGATCCTGCTTCTTTGGAAGCCCTTAAGGAAATTATGCGCCTTTATTCAAACACTGAGCATCTTCCTACGCCCAAAGAACTTAAAGCTCTTGTGGGAATGTCAACAAAGCTTGTAACTCGGCGTGTAGGGGTGGATGCATGGCGTGGTTTTTTGCAAGGAACAAAAGTTACTTTAACTTTTGATAAAAAGGATGGTGAAGGAGGGAACTTATTTCTATTCTCTTCTGTTATAAACCATTTCTTCTCTTTATTTGCTGCGGTAAACTCATTTACTGAGCTTGAAATTATTAATAAAAATCGCAAAGGAATATGGAAACAATGGCCCGCCATCTCCGGCAGCAAACGGCTAATTTAGGAAGCCAGCTTTTTGAGAAACCTTTTCAGTTTGAATTTCATCAAGCTGTTAAGCTTATTGAAATGCAGGCGCCTGAATGCAAATCTTTGGGCGAAGGTACTCGTCCTGAAGAAGAAGCGCTGATTTTAAAGGGGCGCATCCTTTACTCCTATCCTGCAAGTGACTTGTATTCAGCAAAAACTGAAACCTCTCATGATAGTTTAATATCTGGCAAGCGCATTACCGTGCATGTGAACTTTTTTGGAATTGCAGGCGCGCATGGACCTCTCCCCTCTCCTTATACTGAGGTTCTTTATGATCGTATTCGTCACCAAGATACAGCAGGACGAGATTTCCTTGATATTTTTAATCATCGTTTGCTCTCGATCCTTCATCGGATCCGTAAGAAACATTGGATAGGCCTCAGTGAACAAAACCCCGATAAAACTCCCTTTGCAGACAATCTTTATGCGCTTTTAGGATTAGGCATAAAAGGCACACGCAATCGATTAGGAATCCCCGATCGTGGATTACTTTATTATACTGGCCTCCTCTGGGGGCAACCACGTTCTATGGTAGGGCTTAAAACATTTCTTTCCAATTACTTTGACCTTCCCGTTGAGGTCATTCAATTCCAAGGAGGCTGGAATAAGCTTGAGGCAAGTCAAGTCACGCGAATTGGTGTTTGCGGGCGATTTAATCTCTTGGGACAAGGCGCTGCATTGGGCGAAAAAGTTTGGAATCAAAGAAAAAATATTACCATTCGCCTTGGTCCTTTAGATGGGGAAAGCTTTTTGGCCTTCATTAAGCCTGGTTATGGTTATACTCCTCTTTATGATTTAACAAAATTTTATGTCGGCGTTGAGCAAGAGTTCCAATTTAATCTCGTCATCAAAGCCTCTGATGCTATGGAAACGCGCTTGGATGGAAAAACATACCTCGGCTGGACGTCTTGGCTTAAAACAAAGCCTTTTACCGAAGATGATGGACAGGTTTATCTACGGCCTTAATCTTTTCCATTCCTATTAAACTCATGTTTAAACTTGACTAAAGTCTGATGTCTACCATCTTACATCGGATGTTGCTGTAGAAGTATTAGAAAAGAAAGAGAAGCATAAAATGACTGTAAATATATAAGAGATTTTTTTCATGATGATATTTTAATTAAGCCTACCACACAAGAATCACCTCACTTAAGACATTTTGTCAATTTTTAATTAGCATCAAGAATAGTGATATCTTACCTTTTTGGAAATAAAGTTAATAGGTTCAGAAGATAATATATCTCTTGAATCCCTTGCCCCAAAACGATATGAAAAATAAGAGATTTTTTGAAAGGAACCGCTTTGAAACGCTATTTTTTACTTTTTGCCACCTTACTTGCCTTCTTTACTTCACCCACAATTGGACAAGAAGAACCAGTTTTAAACATTTATAATTGGCATGAGTATATGCCGCAAGAAGTTCTTGAGGCTTTTACCAAAGAAACGGGTATTAAAATCAATTATGATATTTATGAAAGTAATGAAATCCTTGAAACAAAGCTTCTCTCAGGTAGCTCAGGTTATGATCTTGTTTGTCCAAGTGCATGGCCTTTTATGGCACGCCAAATTCTAGCGGGCACTTATCAAAAATTGCAAAAAGAAAAGATTAAGAATTTAAATGGCCTTCATCCAGAGATCATGGCACAACTTCAAGCCCTCGATCCTCATAATGATCATGCGATTCCCTACATGTGGGGCGTGACTGGCTTTGCCTATCAAAAAGATTTAATCTCTAAAAGACTCTCAAAAGCGCCGACTGATAGTTGGGCAATGTTTTTTGACCCCGAGGTGATCCAGCATTTTTCAGAATGTGGTGTCACACTCCTTGAAGAGCCTGTAGAAGTTATTATTCCTGCTTATCTCTATCTTAGTCTTGATCCAAAAAAAGAAGATGTTGAGGATCTTAAAAAGGTCGAAAAGCTTCTTGCTAAAATCCGTCCTTATATCCGTCGATTTGATGCGTCTCGCAGCCATGATGATATTGCCACAGGCGAGACATGTCTTGCCCAACATTGGCTCAGCTCGATTGCTAAATCTCAGTATCATCTAGGCCCCAATAAGAGACCTCAATTAACTTACAGCATTCCCAAAGAAGGTGCCCTTATATGGATTGATTGTTTTGTCATTCCTGTGGATTCCCCTCATCCAGATAATGCCCATAAATTTCTAGAGTTTATCTTACAGCCTCACATTATGGCACAAATTTCTAACTTCACACGGTCAGCCAATGCTGTACTTGCTTCATATCCTTTATTAGACAAGGATTTAACTAAAAATACGTCGATATTTCTGAAAGAAAAGGATTTTAAACGCCTTTTTACAATGGCATCCTTTTCGCCTAAGTTTATGAAATTACTCACAAGAACAATGACCAGAATCCGAACAGGGCGCTAACCCCGCCCCGCAACGTCTTCTTGAGAAGCGACATTTTTCATGACTTCATCATAAGGCATCCACTCAGGCTTAATGATGCGCAAAGATTGATGATTAGCCATAAGAGGTGTTTCATTTCTGATGGCTTCTAGCTTAAGTCTTGCCAAGGCCAAAGGACCGTGTGAAGAGTAAACTTCGCCCACTTCATCTTCTCCTTGCATAACTTTTGTCCCAGAATCTGGTGCAGGCCCTTCAAATTCCACAGGGAAATAACGCTTACGCACCAAACCACGATGTTTTGTTCGAGCTGTTAATTCCTGGCCCATATAACAGCCTTTAATCCAAGAAATGGCATGCAGATCCTCAAGACCACACTCAAGAGGAATTGCACGGTCAGCAACCATGTCTCGACTTCCATCCGGAAGGCCTTGCTGAAGCCGCCGTTGATCATAAGCTTCAAATTCAACCTTTTGAAAACCTTTACTCAAGAATTTTTCATATGATAGGGAGCGTGCAGGCACTGTTGCAAGTTGATCAGGAATAGAAGCCACTATTTGTGTTTCCAGGTCAATCCGTTCATCGTGAGATTTTTTAGGCTGATAAAACTGTGCGCGTATACCCATAAGTGGCCAGCGTGGATCTACATAAAATAGGTGGCGGTCTTCAATACAAGCATGTCCTGGGGTTAACGCGAGATTAAAATATTCTTCGACATTCTCTCCCCAAAAAGCCCATATTTGATATAAATCTGAGATGTTATCCACTTCAACATCTGCTTTAAGCCTATAAAGCTTTAAGCGTTTTTGGAGGTCTTCAAGCCGGTCCTTTTCAACTTCTAAAAACAAGACACCTAAGCGCTCTGTAATGAAAAAGTCATGTAAAAACTTTCCTTGTGGCGTTAAAAGCGCCGTGTAAATAGCGTTCGTTTCTGAAACCTGGTTTATATCGTTGGTAATGAGTCCTTGGAGAAATTTCTTTGTATCACCCCCTGTAATTGAGAGAATCCCCCTATTGGAAATGGGTGCCATAAAACGCATCTAAGACTCCTTGCTTGCTTTCTAGGATAATCCTACCGTGAAACACTATCAAAACCAAGTGTTGCCTCAAATAAAAAATTTCGGAACTAATTACCAACAGTTTTATCAAAACCAAGAAAACCTTCAGAATTATCGCTACTATGCAGGCCTCTGGCAGCAGTTTGCCGCAGTAGGGTATAATATTCTAGAGGATGCTAGATTACACTTAACTGACAAAAAAGATCACAACCTTCAAACAATCCAATTTATTGAGTTCCTTGTTAAGAGCTTTTGATTCAACTTCATGGCGAGCTTTACGAATGCCAAGGTAATATATTGAAAATGAACAGTAGCCTTGCTACCTGTCCTTCCTGAATCTTCTTTATCTTTATGAAATTTAAATATTTAAAAATTGATTTACATTATTTATTTTGTTAAATATTTCCCTCATAGAAAAAAACAAACATAAATAAGCCTAGTATGCGCCCTTTTTTAATTTTATTGACATTTCTTCTTGCTGCTCCTTCTTACTCTCTTAATGCAAGCCATTTTCAAAACCCAGATACTTTTATTGATGACCTTTCATCAATGATTCCCGTGGGTGTGACACGCGTGTACGCTCCTTCTCTTGAAAATCTCAAAATTGAAGCCGATAACTTATTTTCCTGTGCAAGTTCCTGGCACTCCTATAACCCTTTAAAAGCATCAGAGCTCTATGCTCAGGCTGGAAATCTCTATCATCAATACCTTCTTTTGAATAGTAATGATCCTTCACGCTTCATTTATCAGTCAGCAATTTTATCTTCATTTCGCGCAGGTTTTTATAGGCAAGACCATGATCGAGAAGCGACACAAAAATTCTTTGCTTATTGCTATCATACGATAAAAAACTATTTCAGTTTTTTTGAACAGGAAATCTCAGCAGAAGATATATCCGTCCTCATTATGATATTTAATAAGATGGCTTCTTTTTTTGAAAAATCTGAACTTTTATCGGATAAAGAAAATATTGCCCATTTTTATATTGAAGCTGGGAATTTAGGAATGATTGCCTTTAATAAGCGCCAAACGACCAATAAAGCTTCACCTCTTGATTATGGGAAACCTGCAATTGCTTATTATAATGCTGCTTATACTTTAAAAGAGATAAATTTATCTTTAGCTTATCCATTATATGATGTATGGACCTGCCGACTGAATCAAGGCTTTTTGAAAAAAATAATTGATGAAAGAAAATCGGCTGCAGTTATGTATACGGCTTAATGATAGGGTATTTTCCCCTCTAGCCCTGATGGAAATCCGCCTTTGAAAAATCCCTATCAATACTTCGGCTTCCAAGAGCCTCAATGTAATGCGGATTTTTCTCAAAGTGGTTTGACCGATACTCACCATCAATTTTTCTCTCCTATGGCCTTTCTTCAGATACGAAACTCTTCTAAATTATACAGTTGCATGCATTCTATAGTTTTCTTCTTTTGCAAGAAGAGCCCAAATCATTCGCCCTATTTTATTGGCGAGCGCAACTATTGCTCGGTTTATTCCTCGCCGTTCAATAATATCCAAGACCCATTTCTCCAGAGAAGATACAGGTTTTTCACGTTGGCTAATCCATCTTATAACAGCCCGAGCTCCATGAATAAGAAGTGTTCGTAAATATAAATCTCCTCTTTTACTAATTCCTAAAAGTCGAGGTTTACCTCCTGTTGAATGTTGCCTTGGCACAAGCCCAAGCCAGGCAGATAACTCTCTACCATTTTTAAATTGTCGAATATCTCCAATTGATCCAACAAGAGCAGAAGCTCCTATGGGGCCAACTCCAGGAATCGTCATTAGTCGCTGTACGGCTTTGTCTTCCTTCCCAAGTCGCTGGAGACGTTCTTCAAGTCTCTTTACTCTTCCTTTAGCAAGCTTGAATTCTTCAACGAGTTCCCCTAAAAGGCCTTTAAAAAGAGGACTGAGTTCTTCAATTTCAGGATCTAGTAGATTTGCTAAAAATTGTTCAAACTTGCTGACTCCCTGAGGAATTGTAATTCCTTGTTCTAAAAGTAACCCTCGAATCTCATTGGTTAAAGCTGTTTTTACCCGTACAAGACGCTCACGAACGCGATGGATAGCTAATATCTCTTGTTGAGCAGAAGATTTTATAGGGACAAATCTCATATGAGAGCGGGTGACAGCTTCAGATATAGCCGCTGCATCTGCTTGATCGTTCTTATTGCTCTTTACATAAGGTTTAACAAATTGAGGCGCTATGAGCTTGACTTCATGCCCCATCTGTTGAAAGCATCTAGCCCAAAAATGAGCGCCCGCACAAGCTTCCATTCCAATTAAGCAACCAGGAAGATTGGCGATAACGATCGGTAATTTTTCTCTACTGACTTTTTTCTGAAGCACAGGCTTTCCTCTTTTATCAATCCCGTGAAGATGAAACCAGTTCTTGCCAAGATCAATTCCTAATGCTTTTATTTCCATGTGGACCTCCTTTTGTTGTTTTTGAGCCTATGAGCTCGTGCATGCCTCAGCTTATTGAGACCAACAAGGCAGGTCCATACCATTAATACTCTGCTCATCTCCATCTTATTCGGACGGGATATAAAGGCAATGAAGCAACAGAAAATGATTTAAGAATGACCTCAAGTGCTTTATATAACGTTGTTTTGTGGAATAATACCTTCTCAGATGAACAAAAATTTCATCGCTTTAGAATAATTCTTGACCTTGAATTAAGACGTTTGGAAAAGTTAAGAAACAAAGCAACCCCACAAGATTATGATACGATTGCTAAAGTTTATTATAACCTTGGTGAGCAATGCTCGAATGCATTTTCTAAATTATTACAATTCCAATATTTTCAGAAAGCCGGAGAATTTGAATCCGTTTATTTAAGCCAAAATAATTTAAATGTAACTGAGCAAGATCTTCTTGATGCCCACCTTATTTATCAGAAAGCTGCAGAAACGATGCAAACGTATGATCAAGCTCTAGCCCAAATATTTTATAATCAAGCTCAGCATTTGAAATTTCTTTTAAATAAAAAATAAAATCTTAACTTCATTAAAAAAGACGATTGACTTAATATTGATTGTTATTATAAAATTAATGCCGAATAGATAATATAATTGGAGAAATAAATTGAGCGCTTTTTTGAAACCATTCAATCTTCTCATAATTGTTAACCTTCTAATCAGTTGCTTTGCTTTATCTAGCGAAGAAATCAAAGAGATTCCTAACCAACATGGCCTTATACTTAAAAAAGTTTATGGTGAGCATAATATTCCTCTTGAATTAGAAGAAACCGGACGTGTTGATACGTATAAAGGAGACGCTGAAAAATATTCTCTTGAAAGTCCTTTTGGTGTTTATCTTGCCTATGATAATAATATTCTTATTGGCGCCCAAGCCATTGACCATACTCTAAAAAATGACACCCTTATGGGAAGTGTAACGACCGATATTTTAGACACTTATCAAGGCAAAGGATATGGTACTAAGTTACGCAAAGCTACCGGAGAATTTATAAGAGACACCTATTTTGGAAAAAATGTTGTTATTGATTCCAAGCAAGGTATAAGTTCATCACCCCTTACTTTCTTACATTCTGACAATGAATGGATGTGGGGAGAAAATATGCCCTCTTTGATGACAGCCCTAAAGGCTGGCTATCAGATTGCTTGTATTGGGAGTTCTAGTACCCTTCAAATGCTCCTTACTCAAGAAGAGAGAATAAAAGCAGGTCTATGGTCAGAAAAACGAACAAAGTACTTGACGGAAATAGGCAGGATGCTCTCAGATCCTTCTTCTTATTTTAAAGAAGGATTTAAGCAAAATCTAAGCGACCTTCTCCAAACTCTTGATTTGACTCAAGAAACAGATATTGTAACCTTTTTTCGCCTTTGGGAAAAGGCTTTTAATGACTCTATAGTAGCAAGATTTGAAACAGTAGCAAGTTTTGAAACCAAAGAAGAGCCCTGGAAATTTCTTTTTCAAACAGAGATTAAGAAATTTAGAAAAGCAATTCACCAATTAAGCCCAGAACAAGAAAATAATCTTCTGCAATTTGTTCTAAAAGGGAAAAGAATAACAGATGATGTGCAACGTGTGCCACTTGATTTACTTAACTTTTGGGAACTTAATGAGGTTTCAAAAGATAATTTTGGCAATTTCCTAAAGGAGACCCAATAAGATCTGTTGCTTCTGCGATGGATCTTTCCTTATCTTTGAAACAAGAATTTTAGATATAAGTTAAAGCAAGTTTTATGTAAATCTTTTTTACCTGATAACCTTATCCTCAATAGAAATAAACATTTCTTCATTTTTGCCTATGCTTAATCTAAATTGTTTAATTATAAGGGCAATTGTGGATATCGTTTCTTTAGGCTTCCTAAGTCCTTTTAAAACCTTGTTTAAAGTTTCATAAGTTTGGTTGTACAAAATAGTTCTTTTTGTAGCATAACGGTGCAAGTGCGAATAAAAAGTATAATCATTTTTAAAGGAAACGCCTAATATTAACAGGCTTTGATGCGCACATCCTATCTGCAGCTACTCATGAAGAAATTTCAGATAAACTTCGTACTTCCATACGCACTTGCTCCGTGGAGTACCTATCTTCTAAAATAGATAAAGCCTAATTCCACGATCTCAATCATTAAATACTCTCTTAGTACAAATTTTTTAGAATTTAATTTTTGGAGAAGAATACGACCTTGTGCATGGCTTTTAAAAAGAATAGAGCTTAAAAAATGATGAATGAAGATTATTATATTAGAAAGTTGCAACACATATCCCCATAGATAGCCTGGCGGCGACCTACTCTTCCACGCCTTAAGACGGAGTACCATTGGCGCTGGAGGCTTTCACGGCCGAGTTCGGGATGGGATCGGGTGGGACACCTCCGCTATGGCAGCCAGGCAATCTATAGGGATACTGTCGGCAGTATCAGCATGACAGTAAATAGTTGTGACCAATTTGTTCTCTATGATGTCAGTGTTAGTTATCTTCTAGGATTTCTCAAGACTAGGAAGACATTGCATCTAACAGCTGACTGCTGTTTTCTGTGTATATTCAAGCCAATGGAGCGATTAGTACTCGTTAGCTTCACGCGTTACCGCGCTTCCACACCGAGCCTATCAACGTGGTGGTCTTCCACGACTCTCATAGGGAAAACTAGTTTTGAGGAGAGTTTCCCGCTTAGATGCTTTCAGCGGTTATCTCTTCCGCACATAGCTACCCGGCGCTGCCGCTGGCGCGACAACCGGTACACCAGAGGTGCGTCCATCCCGGTCCTCTCGTACTAAGGACAGCTCCTCTCAATTTTCCAACACCCATGGCAGATAGGAACCGAACTGTCTCACGACGTTCTGAACCCAGCTCACGTACCACTTTAATTGGCGAACAGCCAAACCCTTGGGACCTGCTTCAGCCCCAGGATGTGATGAGCCGACATCGAGGTGCCAAACCTCCCCGTCGATGTGAACTCTTGGGGGAGATCAGCCTGTTATCCCCGGCGTACCTTTTATCCGTTGAGCGATGGCCCTTCCACGAGGGACCACCGGATCACTATGACCGACTTTCGTCTCTGCTCGACTTGTCAGTCTCGCAGTCAGGCAGGCTTATGCCATTGCACTCAACAGTTGATTTCCGACCAACTTGAGCCTACCATTGCGCGCCTCCGTTACTCTTTGGGAGGCGACCGCCCCAGTCAAACTACCCACCATGCAGGGTCCCAGCCCTGGATAACAGGGCTTGGTTAGATATCAAGAATAACAAGGGTGGTATTTCAAGGTTGCCTCCACTCCGGCTGGCGCCAAAGCTTCAAAGGCTCCCACCTATCCTACACATGTCATTCCTAATACCACTGCAAAGCTATAGTAAAGGTGCACGGGGTCTTTCCGTCTAACCACGGGAACTCCGCATCTTCACGGAGAGTTCAATTTCGCTGAGGTGATGTTGGAGACAGTGGGGCAGTCGTTACGCCATTCGTGCGGGTCGGAACTTACCCGACAAGGAATTTCGCTACCTTAGGACCGTTATAGTTACGGCCGCCGTTTACTGGGGCTTCGATTCAGAGCTTGCACCCCTCCTCTTAACCTTCCAGCACCGGGCAGGCGTCAGACCATATACTTCGTCTTACGACTTTGCATAGTCCTGTGTTTTTGTTAAACAGTCGCTACCCCCAATTCTGTGCCACCCCTCCATGGTTGCCCATAAAGGGGTCTCCCTTCTTCCGAAGTTACAGGAGAAATTTGCCGAGTTCCTTCAACATCATTCGCTCAATCGCCTTGGTATACTCTACCAGTCCACCCGTGTCGGTTTGGGGTACGGTCTTATACGCTGGAGCTATTTCCTGGAACCTCTTCGCTGCCTGATCAATCCAATAAGATCAGACAACACACGAGATCCGTCACTTCCAGCAGGCTCAGGAATATTAACCTGATTCCCATCGACTACGCCTTTCGGCCTCGCCTTAGGGGCCGGCTCACCCTGCGCGGATTAACCTTGCGCAGGAACCCTTGGACTTTCGGCGGGATTGTCTCTCACAATCCTTTAACGCTACTTATGTCAACATTCGCACTTCCGATACCTCCAGCGGCTCTCACGAGTCCACCTTCACAGGCTTACGGAACGCTCCGCTACCGCGTCAACGCTTACGCATTGACACCCGCAGCTTCGGTGCATGGCTTTAGCCCCGATACATTTTCGGCGCAGGCTAGCTTAACTAGACCAGTGAGCTATTACGCTTTCTTTAAAGGATGGCTGCTTCTAAGCCAACCTCCTGGCTGTCTTGGCCTTCCCACATCCTTTCCCACTTAGCCATGACTTGGGGACCTTAGCTGGCGGTCAGGGCTGTTTCCCTCTTGACGATCGACCTTAGCACCGACCGTCTGTCTGCCGTACTGAACTCATCGGTATTCGGAGTTTGGTTAGGTTTGGTAAGGATCGCTCCCCCCTAGCCCATCCAGTGCTCTACCCCCGATGGTTATATACGACGCTCTACCTAAATAGATTTCGCGGAGAACCAGCTATTTCCGAGTTTGATTGGCCTTTCACCCCTAGTCACAAGTCATCCCCATCTATTGCAACAGATGTGGGTTCGGCCCTCCAGTGCGTGTTACCGCA
>CP008936.1:0-307500 GCA_000743035.1 Candidatus Paracaedimonas acanthamoebae | reverse complement strand
AATTAAAATAGGTAATTCTATTATTTTTAGTGTCTAGAAAAAATCCATACTGTTTATAGCAGTCAGAGTCAGTTATTGTGCCAGCTACGAATCGACCGTCTTTACTTATCCCTACAGCATTAGAAATCTCACGGAAACCAATATGATCATCAAGCGTAAGCACGGCTCCCTCATCAGTTTTCCAAATAACTGCTTTCTCAAGCTCATTAAGACCGCCGACAGCTTCCCCAACAACGGTTTTATAGTCATCGCTAAGACCAATTGCTTTGCTAGATTGTCCTCCATTTAAGGCAGGAAGAATTGTCTTTTCTTTTTTTTCTTCTCTGATAAAAGCTTCTTTTCTGCCATTAAAAGTGTTGGCTACCCAGCCTACAATAGTTTTACCATCGGCACTTATACCAAGAGCGGCGCTCTCCTCTGCAAAATTTAAGGTACTGTCGCGGTCGAATCCCTCTTTTTCAGTAAAGACAAAGTATCTCTTGTCGTCAGTTTGCCCTACGATGGTACGACCATCCTCACTAATTGCATAACTACGCAATATCCAGTCGGTCGGAAACACCATCTTTGGAAACATTTGTACTTTGGGCTTTAAAAGTTCTTTTAAAATTTTTCTATCATTAACTTGAGAAGATTCTGCCTGATACTGTTCCTTAGCTCTTAAGTACCCTGGTAGTCGCTTTGCATATTCTTGCCAGATCTCATTCTTTTGAAATGCTGCGTTCCAAGCTTTATTGACAACCTCCATACTATAACCTTCACGAATACGCGTATATGACGCAATATGAGCAATAATGTCGCTCGGAAGCTCAACGTTCTCTTCAATGGTTGGCAAGCCACTAGTCGGCTTTTGATTGTCTAGGACTTCCTCTATAACCCCTGTGGCAAGAGCACCGCCATTAAGAACAAAGCTCATTCCACTTAAAAGTAAAAGACGAGAAAGGTTTTTCAAGATACTTAAACTCCTTTAATAATTAATGAGAATATACCTTACAATTTTACATATAAGACCAAAATGGCAATTTACAAGACCTTTACCCAAAATAAATGATAAAATATTTCAATATGGTAATTTAAGAGATTAATCGCGCGGATTTGACCATTTGTCTTTACAATCACGAGGTCAGAACATTAAAAATTCTTAATAATTACCTCTATTATTAAAATTTACTGTTTTTAGGAAATTGTAAATTTAACATATTTTTGACCATTGGTGTTTTTAAAACAAGGGGCCAATAATGGTATTGTAAAAGCCAACCTATCATGCAAGTGATTAAAACTCTTTCTAAAGATAGCTGAGAGACTCAGCCATAAGAGACATTTATCCTCTTGAGATCATCAAATAATTGCTCTTTTAAAGATATCATTAAAGTTCTTAAGATAAATGGCAACGATCTGATTTTATTCAGATATTCAAAATGCTTTATTCTATAAAAAAAGAAGCACATTAATGTGCTTCTTTTATCAAAGCTCCTTTAAGGGAAAAGGCTATAACTTTGCCCTTATTCGGCAACACCAACTTCTTCAGCAAGCTTTTCCATTTGAGGATCGGCTACGGCCTCTTTAACAGCTTGCTCAACCGTTTTTCCACCAATGGCTTTCTTTGCATTTTTAGCACATTGAGAACTATCGAAATCGCTTTTACCTGAGCATTTCTTCAAAGCAATCGCTGCAATGTCACGGTGGTTACAGAATTCGCCATTCAAAGAACGAACGGTGAACTTTCCACTAAAGAAACTAGCTTTCTCACAAAATTTACTTCCAGCAGCTCCTGAAATTAATTTTGCAATATCTTTTCCTGAAACAGCTGCTTCAGCATGATAAGCAAATGGAGCTTGAACCATTAATAGGCCCGCAATCAACGCATATTTTTTCATTTTTCTATCTCCTCTGTTTAGTCTATATCTATGTTGTACAGCTTAAGAATATTTGAAAAACCTTAAGCAAAAATTAATAAGGCGCTTGGATCCGAAAATATTTTGAAGAAAAGTAAAAAATCTTACTTATTTTTATAAAAATCTATATCTATTAAAGTTTGAGATTCCTTTTTCTTTTTCTCAAAAAAATTGACCAAAACACCTCCAGACCTTTTACTGCCTTTCAACATCTTCTGGTTTCCTGAGATCCTTGGGACAAGGCTGGGGATGACCGTGTGGGTAATAGCCCTGAAGCTCATCAGTTTTAATTCTTTTATTTCCAACCATTTTTCTTCCCTTTTTATTTATTTCCACTTGGGTCTCACCAATGAGATCCAAGTCCTTCAACCTCTGTCATCCTAGGCCCTGTGCCTAGGATCCCAAGCAACATAAAGACCTCTCATGTTCCCTTTCTATGCCTTTCAGGCTTTTCTAGGTCGCCGTCTTTGCGAGGATGAAAAAGAACAGAATGTTATTCCTTTTACGCCAAACAGTTCTGTCCTTCATTCACCTTTCCCAGTTCCTTGCCAGACTCTCAGACTTTCTCTAGGTGCACACCGGAAAATATGACCTTGAGTTTGGCATTCCTCTTCGGTGAGCCTAGACCCTCTGCCGAGAATCCAAACGACCCGAAGCTCTCTCTTGTGCCCCCATTTTGTGCCTTTGGGCATCCTTCTGACTCCCCGCCGTCGCGAAGAGGATCAGAAAGGAACGACAGAAAAGACCTGTCTCACGCTTGGGACCATTTAGCCCTCCCTGATGAGTTGAAATCTTCGGCACGACGCTGTCGATCACAAGCGAGAAGAGATCTGGTCCTTGCCTTGCATCGTCTAATCTTGCAAAATACCTCCCCTCCATTCCACTCACTTCACCTCGCCTTAAGGTACCAGGCATAAGTTTTTGAAAGGATTTCCTTCTCCCTTTTCCCCGAGGGATCGACCTCTGGAAAAAGGCAAAGAGAGGGCATTTGCTCAAAAAGAGCGTTCAAAGGCTTATTTGTTTAATAATTTAGGTTTTTATCCCTGTCTTATTCTTCTTCTTATTGGATGGCTACAGAGACTTAGTAAAAGGATTATCAAGATTTGTGAGATCCAGATAAGGAAGAAAATCATCTCTGACCATCTACTATTAGACTATCATATCACGATACAAAATTCAAGAAAATTGTTTCAAAGATGAAATTGTTTATTTATTAAAGTCAAACACTTAAAAAAATAAATTGTTTTATTTTTTCTGAAGAAAATCTAAGCTAAAAATTCCCTTACTTCTTGTTATTTTGACCTTTTGTCTTATATATTATGAGTATTTAGCAAATATAGGAATTTTTCATAGTTAAGCTTTTTCAATTTAAATCACTCTCTCGTCTTGCCCTTTCAACAGCTTTAAGCCTGCCTCAAATGAGTTTCGCCCGTTGGGATTGAAGGAGAATCTGATTTACTTCCTGAAGTTATCAGTAAAGTAGGCTTTCCGGCACCACTTCCCCAAGAACTTATTCCGGAAATCGCTAAGCATCTAGGAACAAAGCATTCCAACATTAAAGTTGCCATGACGAATATGATTTTGTTTACCGCTGTGACAGGATGCACAAAAGAGGATCTCAACAAACCTGCTTTCCCCCAAACAATAGCTTCCAGCACGTCAGAGCCTCAACAAGATAAAATATCTCTTCAAACAACATCTATTGCTGAAAAAACAACAGAAAAGAAAGAATATGGTGAGATATTCGACTTTAAAAAATTGTCCTCCAAAACAGCAATATTGGAGATGATGGGGCATGGGACTTCACTGAAAACTTTCAAGACACTGAAGTTCATACAGTTCATCTCCCATACAACAATATTGGAATTGAAACACAACAAGATTTTAGAAAAGCTTATCGTCATATTAACTGGATATTTTTAGGGAAAAAATGGTGGCATCTTATGTCACCATTCTTCTTACTTCGCTCTTTGTGGCTAGCTACAAATGATGGTTGGCCCTTCCTTATTTTCCCGCCCCTAAAGGTAGAGCCGCAGGCACAAAGATGCGAGAACGCCAGCCTCGGGGGCGCTCAAGGACTCTTGAAAGAACAAGTTTTTTGGCCTCAATAATCACTACTCCCCCCATTTTCTTACACCATAAGGCGCCTAACCTTTCCCAGGTCTCTGAGAAGTTTAAAATCACAGGCGACTCTATGGGAGGGGCATAAAGACCGTATGCTGGCTTGAAAGGTGTAAATAAGCTATCCTGGATCAGCGTATAAAGCTGATTCCCTGAGTAAGGTTGTCCAATCCCAAAAGGGGATCTAGGAAATCTTGCCCACAATCCTCGGCGATTAGGCACAACAATTAATAAACGCCCCCCATCCATTAAGACACGCCATGCTTCTCGCAAGAGTAAGCGGGTATCTTCCGCACCTTCAAGGCCATGAACAAAAAGCAAACGATTGACAGACTGATCGGCTAAAGGAATGACATTATCCTCTGCCAAAGCCACGCAATTTTTCTCATTTTCTGGCCAAAAAATTGCTCCTTGTGAGGCTGGCATAATGGAAAGCACACGCTCTGCACGAAGTTGAAATTGGTTTAAATACGGAATAGAGTAGCCATAACCAACGACGCAATCGCCAACCGCATCGGGCCATATTGCAGCAATATATTTTGCAATATATTTCTGAACATACTTTCCCAACGGGCTCTCATAAAAACGGTGAAGATCGGCGATATCCGTACGCATAATAAAATTATACCATAAACTCTCGTCAAATTTGACCATAAAGTTTACCGCCCTGTTTTTATGTAAAATGGGCTAACCCATTTATAAAGCTATCTTTATCCCTTGTTTAAAAACCACGTACGAGTATTTATCTTTGATATTTTACTTGATCAGCCAATTCTGATTGACAGCGGCAATGAGCTCGCGTAAGTGAATAATAGCATGGAGAGGTGGCCGAGCGGCTGAAGGCGCACGATTGGAAATCGTGTATACGGCAAAACCGTATCGAGGGTTCGAATCCCTCTCTCTCCGCCACTGCGCGTTCCGCGCGATGGTGCGATGCCACGACATAGCCAGCTTTGTTTCCTCTAATTCTGTAAATCATTTTATTCATAATTGGTTCGTTCATGTGAAGCGAGCTGAAACACTTGGCCCTCAAAAAAATAAAAAATCAATGCCTGATTTTCGGTCGCAGGCTTTTCTAGAATCATTATAGTAGAACCATAATATAAGCGAGTTAGCTCATTATATTGCTTCTAAAGTAGGTTCGACATGATATTAATTGAAAAAAAACAAGAATTTTACCAAGCACTTATGGATAAAAATACCGACTATGAGGGTGTATTTTTTGTCGGGGTCAAAACAACCGGCGTATTCTGCCGTCCAACGTGTCCAGCAAAGAAGCCAAAGCTTGAGAATTGTGAATTCTTTAAGACGGCACAAGAAGCCTTATTGGCCTCTTTTAGACCCTGCAAGCGATGTCGTCCTTTATCGCATCCAAGCCAAGTTTCACCACTCATCCAAACGCTTATTGAGGCTGTTGAGGAAAACCCTTCCAAGAGATGGAAAGAGAGCGACTTCAATGAATTATTGGTCGATAGTTCAACAGCACGCCGTCAGTTTAAGAAACGATTTGGCATGACATTTGTTGAATATGCGAGAGCAAGGCGCATGGGGCTTGCCTTTAAACAAATTCGAGATGGAGAAGCTGTTATTGAGGCTCAACTAAATACCGGATATGAATCAAGTAGTGGGTTTCGCGACGCTTTTTCCAAGATTATGGGGGCAGCCCCAACAAAACTTAACAAATACTATCATATGCTTATGCTCAAAGCTGCATGGATTGACACACCGCTTGGCCTTATGATTGCAATAAGCGATGAAGAAGCTCTTTACCTCTTAGAATTTGTCGACAGGCGAGGATTAGAGCGTGAAATAGAAAAGCTTAGGATTAAGACCAAAGCTCAGATTATCCCCGACAGTACTCCTCCCCTTCTCTCTATCGAGGCTGAGCTTAACGCTTATTTTAAAGGCACACTCACAGAGTTTAAAACACCTCTCCATCTTTTAGGTAGTTCTTTTCAAAAGCTTGTCTGGAAGGAGCTTATAAGCATCCCTTATGGCCAAACCAGAAGTTATGCAGAACAAGCCAAATTCCTTGGGAAGCAAACGGCTTATAGAGCTGTTGCAAATGCGAATGGTGCGAATCAATTAGCCATCGTGATCCCCTGCCACCGTATTATTAACAGTAATGGAGATCTGGGAGGATATGGTGGAGGGATAGCCCGTAAAAAATGGCTTATTGACCATGAAAAGCAACATAAGGCAACAAGGTATTAAGAGCCTTCATAATCATCTAGAATATAAATCTTTATTGATTAATTCATCTATAGCTTTTCTTAACATTGCTAATTAAGAAGCAATATATCTTTATCTTTTGCTGATCAAAATTCAAAAGGAAGAGAGGCTTAAAATTATTCAGAGTGCAACTGTTAGGGCTCATTCATATCAAAGAATAAAAAAGGTTACATCTTCCTTCGCTTTAATCGATTGAAGGTTTGAATCCCTCTCTCTGTCACCCACCGTTACGCAGAATGTGCTACGAGATATTTCTCCTCTATTACGCAGGATCCCTCTCATGCTTTTCATTTCCTCCTTTAAGACTGCTACTGCTTAGTAGAGAGCGCTGAAAATTCATCATTTTACAGTCAGTTTTAATCCGACAATTGAAACAAGAAGCAAGGCTAGAAAAAACAAGCGGGCTAGTGATAAAGGCTCATTAAACAGAAAAACGCCAAGAATGGCAGTTCCTAAAACCCCAATCCCGACCTAAACTCCATAAGCTGTTCCAATCGGCAGTGTTTGACTGGCACGAGCAAGAAAATACATGCTTAAGGCTAAGGTAATGAGAGTGAAAATGCTTGGAATGAACTTGGTAAAGCCCTCTGTATACTTAAGGCCAATAGCCCAGCCTATCTCAAAAAGACCTGCAATAATCAGAATAATTCAAGACCAAGTTATAGACATAGCAGATCCTTCTATTGACATGAATTTAAAACGCTCCCATATCAAACAAAAGAAAGGTTGTTTCTTCTAAAGCATTCATCTGAAATGAAGATTCTTCTTGAATGCCTATGCTATCTCCTTGATCGAGAAGGTGGTTGTTAAGCATCATACTTCCTTCCACTATATGCACCCATTGCTTCATTCCCTGGGGCTGAAAAACAAGATTTTCAGTTTTAGTGAAATGCCCTTCATAAACCCAAGCATCGGCTCTTAAGCCAATAATATTTTGGCCTGCCTCTTGGTCTGGCGCTACAACCAGATGAAGCCCTTTTCCCTCTTGAAGGGTTATTTGGCCATATCTTGGCTCAACTCCCCTAATATTTGGTAAAATCCAAATCTGTAATAAATGGACAGGCGCTTGAGAAGAAGGATTAAACTCACTATGAAGGACGCCTGTCCCTGCACTCATATATTGCATTTCACGTGACTTAATTTGGGTGCCATTGCCCATACTATCCTGATGTTCTAATGCGCCACTCATGATATAGGTTAAAATTTCCATGTCTCGATGGGGATGGGTCCCAAAACCTTTTCCAGGAAGAACAAAGTCTTCATTAAGAACTCTTAAGGAACCGAAGCGGCGCCACTGAGGATCATCATAATCAGCAAAAGAAAAGGTATGATAGGTTTGCAACCATCCATGATCTCTAAAACCTCGATCTGAAGACTTCCTAAGATGAAACATTACATACATCCCCTTCCTTCATTGCCCTTTCACTTAAAATAAATGAAGAAAAATTTTTTGTCTCTTTTTAATTTTAGCTTTTCACCTTCCCTAAAGTATGCTTATATCTGCACAAAAGGAAACAAAAATGACAAAAAGTAAAAAATACCTTTTAATGTTGATCATCTTTTCACTCATCCACCATTTAAAAAGTTTTGCCTCCCTTCCAGAGTTAGAAGAAAAAGGCCCTGAAATTATTCAGCATACCATCACAGGAGCCGGTGAGTTCGCAAAACTTACAGAAGAATATCTTCAAGATGCTTCTCAAAATACCGTTTTCCTTGCAGATGTTCATGGAATTATCACCAATTATTCGGATCCAAACCACCAAACATGGGATTGGGAAGAAAATAAAGCGACATATGAAGCCCGCGGTGATATGGTGCCTTATTTTTGGAAAGAAGATAAAATTGAACCGAAATATTTAACTAAGTTAACTAAAATAATTTAAAAATAATGCAAGAAAATATATAGACTCAAACATGAGCCAATATATTTTCTTCATCACCTTAATAATAAAAAAGAAAAAGAGTTGTGTGATGACTAAAATACTTCTTGTTTGTTTCATCATTTTTGTCATTATTCCCCCAAAACTTTCTTCTTGTCCTTTAGATGAAGAAGAAGATACACATCCCAAAGTTATCTTTGAACAAGCTAAATCTATAAAATCAGTACAAAATCTTATTAATGAGTGTTTATATGAATATCCTCAAACAACGCTTTTACTCATTCAAGTCGAAGGTGTCATAACAGAAGACCCTACACCAGAATCTAACCTTGGAATACCTTCCATCCCTTATCAAGGCCTCATAACGTATGCTCCTAAGGAAATGCCTCTTAAAGCTCGGGGAATACCCAAAAATACGATGGTTGATTATTTAAAAAAACTACTTGATGAAGACGTCCCTATTATCTTCATGAGCCATCTATTATCTCCTTTCAAAACAATTGAAATATTAAAATTTTTTAGATTGGTTGAATCAGATAGTCTCCCCCAAAAAATTTCGTTAACGGACGCTACTACAAATGAAACTTACTATTATGGTATTAATGATAATTTTATTTGGAACGAGCTGACACACGAATTCCCACACCTCTTAAACTTAGCAAACCAACATTTTTATCAATATGTTGTCCTTTCACCTCTTTTATTCTTTTCAGAAAATAGTGCTTGGGAGCAAGTTATTATTATTAATCATAATTATAACGCTCCCCATTTAGAAGACTCTTTGAAGGCATTAGAAAAGGTTCCTTATTTAGATACGCTTAAAAAGATTATTCTTATTGAACTTGATTCTTTTATAGGGAAGTTAAAATAGTTGTTTTTTAATCAACATATTTCAAAGAGTTATTGCACAAAGATTGAAGAGAAAATGCCCTAGAGACTCTATTTCTTCTTTCCCTTGCTTTTGTCTTCCTTTTTAGAACCTCCTAAAACTATTTTACGATAGTCTTCAAGGTCGCCTTCATAAGGTCGAATTGTACCTTCTGCAACAAGCCATAAGCGATCAGCCGTGTGCCGTAGCAAATGCCAATCATGGGTAATCAGGATCACAGCACCAGCAAAGTTGTTAATGGCCATCATCAATGATTCACGCATTTCCACATCCAAATGGTTCGTAGGCTCATCAAAGATCAATAGATGGGGTTTTTGTGCAGAAATAAGCGCCATGACAAGGCGCGCTTTTTCACCTCCTGAGAGCTTTTCCACAGGAACATCACTTTTAATCTTATCAAACCCAAAACGCCCTAAAAATGCTCTCACGACAGTCTCTGAAGCCTTTGGCATCAGATCTGCAACATGATGATAAGCGGTATCTCCTTTTTTAAGTTCCTCAACTTGATGCTGATGAAAATAACCAACTCGCAATTTTGGTGAGCGATGGAAGTGCCCAGACTTTGGCTCTAAGCGACCTGCAAGAAATTTAGCAAAAGTCGATTTTCCATTCCCATTTGCCCCCAAGAGAGCAATACGATCTTCTGGACTAATCGTCCCACGCAAATGCTGTAAAATAACTTTATCTCCATATCCGATTGCTACCTTATCATAGGTAACATAAGGAGGAGGTAATGCTTTAGTTTCAGGGAAATCAAGTTTTAAGGTAGGATCATCTTCTGCCAATGATAAAGGCTCAAGTTTTTCGATGGCCTTAAGCCGGCTTTGCGCTTGCCGAGCCTTCGTGGCACTCGCCCGAAAACGATCCACAAATTTCATCATATGCTTTTTTTGAGCTTCTATCTTCTCATTATAAGCTTGCCCAAAGGCCAATTGTTCTTTACGTGTTTTTTCGTAGAAATCATAATTTCCATTATAGGTTGTGATTTTTCCCCGATGGAGATGGAAGATTTTAGTCACCACATTATTTAAAAATTCACGATCATGGCTGATAATCAGCAAAGTTGCATTATAACTCTTTAAGAAATTTTCAAGCCAAATGGCTGCCTCTAAATCGAGATGGTTTGTAGGCTCGTCCAACAGCAAAAGATCAGGATGCTGAAAAAGCGACGCCGCGAGAGCAATACGCATCCTCCATCCTCCCGAAAAGCTCGACAAAGAGCGATGCTGCTCTGCTTCAGAAAAACCTAATCCCAAAAGGATTCTGGCAGCGCGCGCCTCTGCGGTGTAGGCATCAATCGTCATAAGGCGGTCATGGATTTCGCCAATGCGATCAGGATCCTCACATGTCTCAGCTTCTAAAAACAAAGCAAAGCGTTCTTGGTCAGCATTAATCACAAATTCAAGTGCCGACGTTTCACCGCCTGGAACCTCTTGAGCAACTGTGGCGATTTTAAAACTTTGGGCAAAGTTAAGATCACCTCCATCCGCGTGAATCTCACCTAAAATTAGGCGAAACAACGTTGATTTCCCGATACCATTACGTCCAACAAGACCGATCTTTTGACCACGATCCATTTGAAGCGAAGCACCATCCAAAAGGGTACGCCCAGCAATACGATAGGTAAGATTTTTAAGCGTTAACATGACCTTGGCATACCACAGTCTAAGCCATTGAGCAAATTAACGTTTAACGATTCATTAATTTTCTTTTGAAATACTAATATGAATTAAAGGGAATGATGATTATGGTAAGGGAAAATACACTCTCAAGAGAAGTTAAAAAGGTTGAGCAAGACGTTGAGACCTTTGCTCAAAAAGTTCATACCTTTTTTGAAACAAAACCCATCCATTATTTGATTCTAGTGTGTATTTTTATGGTGGCAATCGTGTCAGGCCTTCAAACGATGCCAGACATTCAACAAGAACATGGTGAATTGTTAGAACTCATTGAAAAAGGCATTCTGTATCTTTTCACTGTTGAAATGATTTTTCGTATTATTGTCACCAAAGAAAGATTTTTTCAAAATTACTGGAATGTATTTGACCTCGCGTTGATTCTTGCCGCTCATTACTCCTCGCCTTTCACCCCAACGATTCTCGTCGTCTTCAGAGGCTTAAGTAGCCTTAATGTTCTTAATATTTTTCCAAAAACTCGACATATTATTCAAGGCCTTGCCAAGTCTGCACCAGGCATTATAAGCGTTTCTTTTCTCGCCTTTATATTTTTCTATGCTTTCAGCCTAATCTCAACAGAACTTTACCGCGAGCATGCACCAAAGTTATTTGGTAACATAGGAATTTCAATGAGAACTCTCTTCAGTATGGTTGGAGAATTTACTTGGCTTGAAATATCAGAAACCATGACAAAGCATTACCCAGACGCTTGGATCTTGCTGATGATCTTTAATTCTATTCTTGGATATTTCATCTTCAATCTCGTTGTGGGCACGATTGTTGGCGCGATGTCAGAGGTCGTTGAAGAAGACATGCGTCGTAAAGGGACTCATCCTCTCGATAATCATGTAAAAGGTCTTAAAGAAGAATTAGCTGAAATCAAGAAAATGCTTCACTTGTCTAAAATGAAGTAAACCTACAATTTATTTTATAAGCTAATTTAAGCTCCTCTTTTTTTAATAATGTAATGTAATCTTTTCTTGTCTTTTATTAAAGGAGTCTCTTCATGACTCATTTTTTAAAATATTCATTATATCTTCTTGCCTTTAGCCTTCATTATTTTATCTCTTGCAAAGCCTCACAAGAGTTAGATGAAGAAAAACAAGCTTCTTATCATCCTTCGCCTAAAACCTTAGATTTACATCTATCTCCATTTCCACGACAGACTAGGTCATATCTTTATAAACTTTATAAGGAAGATCATACTTTCTGAGTTTTAGGAACACTTCATTCTTATCCTTTTTTTAATGTCACCATCGATCAAAGAAACTCTGTTACGATGCCAAATTGTATGTGTTGAGCTAGGGCCTGAATTTGATGATGCAGATGTTGGCAATTCAAAGGTAGAAAGAAAATTCAATAAAAATCGTTTCTTCTTGAATATCAGCAAAGAACTTCAATATATTACTGCACGAGAAAAAGAAAGGTGGGACCAAAAATATTCTTTCCATCCTTACGTCTATATTCCTAAAGAAGACCTTATTGCAAAGACAGCCAGAGAAACAAAACAAAAAATAAGCGGCCTTCTTGTTGATTGGTAGGAAAAGCTTCCTGATAAGTCTCGCTTTCAAATTTTAAATATACTGATAGAACAAAAGAAACACTTAAATTCTCCAGCTTTTATTGGGTATTTAACAGAATACCCTATCGACTCAAAGAAATTTGATAAAATTCATCCTGTTGCTTTTTTCTTTTTATTATCTAAGACCTTAGGAAAAGACTTCATTACGACCTTTGCAATGAATAATTAAATGACAGAATCTGCAGAAAGAAATGGCATACAAACTGTAAGTTTTGATACCTTTACACTTAGAGTTGAAGCAGAAGTGTTAGAGCTCTCCCATATTTTAAATCAAGTTGACTTGGAAACACTTGAATTAATCATGGAAACCATCCCAGAATTGCCGAGCCTCAATTATCAGCCACCCACAATATTAACGATAGAAAGTCTTTTGAAAGATTCTACCGCCTACGAATACCACAATAATCTGATCAGTTTCGATAAATGGAGGTTTTTACCCTCCTCGTTGATCAGAACTAAAAGGTGGCTTTCGGTTTTAGAAAAACATATTCAAGTAGAAAGTACCTTCGTCGCTGTAGGTCTGGGCCATGTTCCAGCCATTATTGGATGGGCAAAAAGTAAGGGGTATCACGCCATACGAAGTAAATAGTTACCAAACATAAAAAAAGGCTGCATTTCTGCAACCCTTTTTTACTAAACTTAAAATAAACTCACCTTTATTTTTTAGGTTTTCCATCTCTAAAAATCGTAACAAGTGCGTGGCTTCCTTTTCCTCTATCAAGTTCAAGGACGCCAGCATAGTTAATTATTCTCAACATAATTTTGTAAGCTCTTTTTAATGAAAGCTGTTTAGACTTTAAGTTTTTAATGTCTTCTTTAATTCTTTCAGGCAAGCTTTTTCGTGTAGCCTCACTTAAAACATTAAGTGCTTTAAGAAAATCTTCTATTGCTTCTTCTGCCATAGTGTGCCGTAAGGTAAATGAAGTTTTTTCAAGAGGTGGTATGATTAGCCTGTCTTCTTTTTTTTGCTTTCTTTTATTGTTGGCACCTGCTGTTTTAAACCGTGTTCTTGTACCTACACGGGCTTTCTCAGAAGTAGCCGTACTCGCAGGAAAAGTAAGACCTTGAGAAGGTTCCAGCTGCGTATAAAATTCCAAAAAATCCATCACACTATTTACCTCAGGAAGAGTTGTGTCTTCCTGAGTTGGCACCATAATAATAGAAGAAGTGCTTGAAGCAGCTATTTCACCCTCAACTTCTTTAGCAGGCGGCAAGGATGGTTTAGGAGATTCACTTATATCAGTTGTTATGTCTTTTTTTACAGGCTCATTCACAAAAGTTAATATTTTTATAGACTCTTTTAAAAATTCCGGTGTCTCATCAAGAATAAAATATTGAGGAGGATGATCTAACAAAGATTTAATTCTACTCCTTACATCCTCCGTAATAAGGTTCTTTTTCCAATTTTTTTCTACTAAAGACTCAGCTTTAATGCTTTCATCCGTTTCTTTAATACTTGATATTAGGGGTCCTATATGATGTGGGCATATTTTAGGTAAAGCCATTCGATGGGCTTGCCAAGATTCTTTTAAATAGCCTTGCATCTCTACCCCATAAGACTTATGGGTTTTATAAAGAGCACTTAAAAACTTTACGACATTATGGTTATCATTAGCAACCATCTGCCATGTAAAATACTCAGGATAAAGATGGGGGAGTCTTTCTTTACAGAGAGTGAAAAAAACGGCATGATTTTTAGCAATATTGACACCAAAGAATTTTGCATAATTTTCAGGTGGCTCATAAAAAACCATTTGTGAGGTAATTTTGAGAAATTGTGCCATATATTCAACATCATTACCAAAATTTTCTTTTGTTACTCTATGGTAAACATCCGTTAATTGCGGGCTCAATTCATGAGTTAAGGGTTGATAATAAGCTTCTAAAGAACATTTAAACAACCTATAAGCCTGCATAATAACTCTAACACTTGGATCAGTTTCAGACCCTAACTCTTGTATTCCATCTAAAATTGGCTTGAGTCTCTGAACAATGCTGTTTGAAGGAACTAGACGACCTTTAATATTGTTGACTTCTATTTTGGTTATTTCTTGGATTTTATAACTTAGACTATGGATATCTCTTGCCCATGCCTGATCGAACTCCTCTAATCTTTTATTAGTTGAAGCATTAGCAGAGTGGATAGATCCTATGAAGATGAGAAGGTTTAAAATTTTAAGTTTCATGTCATAGATGAATATTTGTTTTTCACAACAAATTTAACATAATGGAAAAATATTTAAGATTCAATCTTTAAATCTCTCTTATATTTCTCCCTAGAGAATATCCAAATAGGAAAACTATTATAAATAAAAAAAGGCTGCATTTCTGCAACCCTTTCTTTTTGAACTGTAAGCTGGGGTAGGATTAGAAATCCATTCCACCCATGCCGCCCATTCCGCCCATGCTACCCATACCGCCTGGCATTGCAGGAGCAGCATCTTTCTTCTCAGGAATATCCGCAACCATTGCTTCAGTCGTGATCAAAAGACCAGCAACAGAGGCCGCATCTTGAAGGGCTGTACGAACAACTTTCGTTGGATCAATGATACCAGCCTTAAACATATCAACATATTGACCTGTTTGTGCATCATACCCTTGCTTTTGATCCTGGCCTTCCATCAGTTTACTTGCAACGACTGAACCATCCTCACCTGCATTAGTTACAATCTGGCGAATAGGCGCTTGGAGAGAACGACGGACAATATCGATCCCGACGCGTTGTTCGTCATTTGCAAATTTAAGCTTATCCAACGAAGGAATGGCATAAAGAAGAGCAGAACCACCACCAGGGACAACACCCTCTTCTACGGCTGCACGTGTCGCATTCAGAGCATCTTCAACACGATCTTTGCGCTCTTTAACTTCAACTTCTGTTGCACCACCAACGTGAATAACAGCAACACCACCTGAAAGCTTAGCCAAGCGTTCTTGAAGCTTTTCACGATCATAATCAGATGTCGTCTCTTCAATTTGAGCACGGATTTGGTTACAACGTGCTTCAATATCTTTCGCAGCGCCTGCCCCATTAATAATGGTCGTGTTTTCTTTATCGATAACCACTTTTTTCGCTGTTCCAAGCATGTCAATTGTCACATTCTCAAGCTTCAAACCAACATCTTCTGAGATGACTTGTCCATTTGTGAGAATTGCAATATCTTCAAGCATTGATTTACGACGATCACCGAAACCTGGAGCTTTAACAGCAGCCACTTTAAGACCACCACGAAGTTTATTCACAACGAGAGTTGCAAGAGCTTCACCTTCAACATCTTCAGCAATAATGAGCAAAGGACGACCAGATTGAACAACTTTTTCAAGAACTGGTAACATTGCTTGAAGGCCTGTGAGCTTCTTTTCATGAATTAAGATGAATGGATTTTCAAGATCAGCTACCATCTTTTCGGCATTTGTAACGAAGTAGGGTGAAATGTATCCACGATCAAATTCCATTCCTTCGACGACTTCGAGCTCGGTTGCAAATGATTTTGCTTCTTCAACCGTAATAACGCCTTCTTTACCAACCTTATCCATAGCTTCTGAAATAATCTTACCGATTTCAGATTCACCATTTGCAGAAATAGTTCCAACTTGAGCAATTTCTTCAGAAGTTGAGACTTTCTTTGAGCGTGCTTTAAGATCTTCAACAACAGCGGTAACAGCTAAATCAACACCGCGCTTAAGATCCATGGGGTTCATTCCTGCCGCAACAGCTTTTGCGCCTTCACGGACGATTGCTTGTGCTAAAACAGTTGCTGTTGTCGTACCATCGCCTGCAATATCATTGGTCTTGCTTGCGACTTCGCGCACCATTTGCGCACCCATATTTTCGAACTTATCTTCAAGCTCAATTTCTTTTGCAACAGAGACACCATCTTTTGTAATACGAGGTGCACCGAAACTTTTTGATAAAACAACATTGCGACCTTTAGGGCCGAGAGTCACCTTTACAGCATTTGCAAGGGTGTCAACACCACGTAGCATACGTGTACGGGCCTCAGTTGAAAATTTTACTTCTTTTGCTGACATGATTCGTCTCCTTTAATTAATTATCATCCATTAGGCGGCAAGAATGCCAAAAATATCTGACTCTTTAAGAATCAATAATTCTTCGCCTTCAACTTTAACTTCGGTTCCAGACCATTTGCCAAAAACAATACGATCTCCAACCTTAACATCGAGGGGTCTAACCTTGCCGGACTCATCGCAAATGCCAGAACCAATAGCAAGTACTTCGCCTTCGATAGGCTTTTCTTTTGCTGTATCAGGGATGATAATCCCACCTGCAGTTTTGGATTCTTGTTCGATGCGTCTTACAAGCACGCGATCGTGGAGTGGTTTAAATTTCATGTCTTGTCTCCTTTCTCTAAAAGACGAAAGTTGCTCTTCACCTGCCATTAAGCCCCACATTAGCACTTAAACAGGAAGAGTGCTAACTATATAACATGCCGTTTTATAAGCGTCAATTATGAATTAAGCTTTCAAAATTAAATTCAAGCTTGTAACTGTTTATAGTTGCATATTTTTGAAAAAGAGGGTTAGAGTCAACTTTTGCAAAATTGCACCCTAATTGCAACCTATCCACACAAACTATGGTTGCTTGGGCAGGCTCCTGCCAACATTGTTTAAGGTACTTTACCAAGAGGTTTAAGTAACACATTGAAAATTTTATTTTTCTATCCTTCCGATTTATTAAGGACTCTCAGAGTCTTTAATCATTCTTTTTGCGGATATAAAATGTCATGACTCTGAAACAAAAAGAATCTATTTCTCAAGCTTCGAACATTGATTTTCTTCCATGGAAAATTTGGGCTTGTGGAAGTTTTTTTTACTTCTTTCAATTTATTCTGCGCATTTCTCCTAGTATTATAACCGAAGATCTTATGCGACATTTTAACGTCCAAAGTTATTCCTTGGGGGTTCTTTCTGCTTTTTTCTATAATGCTTATGCTTTAATGCAAGTGCCTATAGGAATGATTGTTGATCGGTTTGGCCCTCGCAAAATTCTTGCTTTGTCTTGCTTAACAACTGTTATTGGAACCTTAATATTTTCAATGGCAAAGAGCCTTTCTATGGCTTCTTTTGGACGTCTTTTGATTGGCGCAGGATCGGCTTGTGCTCTCTTAGGAAGTATCAAATTAATTACTTTATGGTTTCCACCACAACGTGTAGGGCGACTTATTGGGTTAACCATTTTCTTAGGAACGTTAGGTGCTAGTGTGGGAGGAGCCCCCTTAGCTTTTCTTGTTGAAAAAACGAATTGGCAAATTTCTTTTCTCCTGCTTGCATTTTTAGGACTCTGCTTAACCATCACAATTTGGCTTGTTGTAAAAGACAAAGATCATCAAGATAATCCCTGGAGCCGCCCTTTAAACATAGAGAATGAAGGGACATCCCTTCTAAAAGGATTATTAACAATCGTCCGAATGCCTAAAATATGGATTATCGCAATTTATAGTGCTTTAATGTATGTTCCTATTGCTGCTTTTGCAGATCTATGGGGTGTTCCTTTCATAAGAGAAATGTATAAACTCGACTGTCCTGTTGCAGCATCAGTTATCTCTATGATTTTTGTCGGCGCAGCCATAGGATCTCCCATTAGCACTTTTCTTTCAGACCACTACAAAACTCGTCTTTGGCCTATGATGATTGCAGCTATTGGTTCTCTACTTGTATATACGGCTATTATCTATCTGCCCGGGATTCCACTCAGTGTTATGTATATACTTCTCTTTCTTGCTGGCATATTTTATTCAGGAAAGATTCTTTCTTTTGCTTCAATTTGCGATATTGTTCCTCATTCTGTCAGCGGGGTTGCAATAGGTTTCTCAAATATGACTGTGATGTTGAGTGGGGTTATTTGCCTCCCTCTTATTGGAGGGCTTTTAGATCAATTTTGGCAAGGGCAAATAACCAATGGATTACCTGATTACACTTTAAGTGAATGGAGGTTTGCGCTACTCCCTATCCCTCTCAGTGGATTGATTGCTTTTTTGCTTTTAAGATTTATTCCTGAAACTTTCCCAGAAGAATTAAAAGGTCCTCATAATTCTGATCCCTCCAACTAATATCATCTGTTGCTCACTTGAACCATCTCTTTTTCTTTGTTAGAAAGACCTCATGAATTTTATAAAAAATCCTAGCTTTATACGTTATATCCCCTGGGCTATCTGGCTATGCGGCGGATTATTTTATTGCTATCAGTTTATTTTACGGGTCTCTCCCAGCATCATGACAACAGAACTTATGCGTGCCTTTCAAGTTAACGGGTACGCACTAGGGATTCTGAGCGCTTTTTATTATTACGCCTACGACGCCTTACAAATTCCTTTAGGGTTTATTATGGATCGGTTTGGACCTCGTCGTGTTTTAACGTTCTCAACATCGCTCTGTGTCGCAGGAAGTTTTTTATTCGCAAGCGCAACTACGCTTCCTCTGGCATCCATAGGAAGATTATTGATGGGGGCAGGTTCTGCTTGTGCTTTTATTGGAACTTTAAAGCTGGCCACTTTATGGTTTCCTCCCCAAAAAGTAGGAAAAGTAATTGGATTTACAATGGTTTTAGGCACCATAGGCGCCACTTCGGGGGGTGCCCCTTTGGCTTTTTTACTTGAGTATATTGGGTGGCGAGCCTCACTTTTTTTGATAAGTGGACTTGGGCTTATGTTAGCTTTGGCAATGTGGTTTATTATACGCGATAAAAATGCTCCCTCTTCAACAGAAACTCCTTTACCTTCAGCACGCAATTTGTGGAAAGGTTTGTACCAGCTTTTACGAAACTCTCAATTTTGGGTTATTGCTACTTATAGCTCACTTATGTATGTCCCTCTTTCTGCGTTTGCTGACCTATGGGGCGTTCCTTATCTAAGTACGGTCTACAACTTAGAACGCAAGATAGCCGCTAGTGCAATTGCCATGATTTTCTTCGGAATTGCGATTGCTAGTCCTATTACAACGTATCTTTCTGATTATTTTCAGACACGTCGTTATCCTATGATAATTTCAGCTATATGCGCTATTATTCTTTATATGATTATCATATTCGTACCAATCTCTTTGCCCGTTATGTATGTACTTCTCTTTCTCACAGGAGTTTCCTTCACAGGACAACTATTGGGCTTTGCTGCAATATGCGAAATTATTCCCTCTTCTATGAGTGGGCTTACTTTAGGGCTTACCAATATGACGGTTATGTTAAGTGGGGTAATCTTTCAACCTTTCATTGGCTGGACCCTAGATCAAGCTTGGGATGGAAAAATCAAGCAAGGTCTACCATTTTATACACTTGAAAATTGGAAACTTGCGCTGTCTTCTATTCCATTGTGTCTTCTCTTAGCCTTATTGCTCACATATTTTATTCGTGAAACATTTGCAAAAAATCATGTATTATCTTCTAAGATTGAAGCTAATTAAACTTATGTTGATTAAAAGAAGTATTTAGAATGTTATCACTATCGTCATCTTCAATTCTTGTCACAGGCGTTGCTGGTTTTATTGGTTACAGTTTAACCTTACGCCTTCTTAAACATGGTTTTACTGTTGTTGGCGTGGATAATCTCAACGATTATTATGATGTTTCGCTTAAACAAGCACGATTAAAAAATTTAGAAAATTTTTCCTGTTTTAAATTTTATCAAGCTAATATTTCTGACCGAGCTCATATGCAACAAATTTGGGATCACCATCCATCAATCCTACAAATTGTGCATTTAGCTGCTCAAGCGGGAGTTCGTTATTCTCTTATCAATCCATTTGCATATATAGAATCAAATATCATGGGACATATGACCATCTTAGAACTTGCGCGCCAAAGAGAAAGATTTCAGCACTTTATTTATGCAAGTTCGTCCTCTGTTTATGGAGGAAATACAAAATTACCTTTTTCTATTGAAGATCGATGCGATACACCGGTTTCACTTTATGCCGCCACTAAAAAAGCAGATGAACTTATAACACAATCCTACGCTCATCTTTATCGCATTCCATCAACTGGTCTTCGTTTTTTCACAGTTTATGGCCCCTGGGGTCGTCCCGATATGGCTGTCTTTTTATTCACAAACGCCATTGTTAATGACCATCCCATCCAAGTATTTAATTATGGGAAAATGAAACGAGATTTTACTTATATCGATGATATTATAGAAGGAATTATGGGGGCTTTAAATGCTCCTCCCTCTCAAGAGGCATCTACCGCCCCACATAAAATTTATAATCTTGGGAATAATAAAAGTGAAAAACTTATTGAATTTATTGAATTAATTGAAAAAGAGCTTGGCAAAAAAGCAATATTAGAAATGCTGCCCTTACAAGCAGGAGATGTTCCAGAAAGTTTAGCTGAGATCACTGCTTCTGAGCAGGACTTAAATTATTCTCCTACAACCCCGATTTCTCAAGGAATACCCAAATTTATTGAGTGGTATAAAGAATATTACAAAGTCTAGTTCTTTATAGTCCTGCTAATTACCCAATATGTTAGTTTTTAGACTCTATATATCGTGATACCCAAGCTTTAATGATGTTTGCAATATAAGAGGTATCCGCTTGATTAGTTAATAAATGATCCATTCCCTCCAGGCTAATAAAACTTTTTGGGTGAGATGCAGCGGTAAATATTTGGCTTGCATTACGAATATCCACAACAGGATCCCCAGGCGCATGCATGATAAGCAAAGCAGCTTTAAGTGTTGGTAATATTTTTTCCATGTTGTAGTTCTCAAGAGCTTCAAAGAAATTTTTTTGAATTTTGAAAGGTCGGCCTTCAATTAAAACTTCTGCTTCACCATAACGCATAACTTCATCTTTTACAGTAATAACTCTCTTTGCAACATGAGCAGGATCATAGGGAGAATTCAACGTAACAACAGCACGAATATCTGGTAGCTGTGTAGCAGCAATTAATGCAGCAGTCCCACCTAAAGAATGTCCTATCATTAGTTTTGGAGACTCATAATTTTTTTTAGATAATGAGTGGCAGCTAAGATATCTTCAATATTTGTTGTGAAGCTCGTCTGAGCAAATGAACCCTTGCTCTCACCTAATCCTGATAAATCAAATCTTAATGTTGCAATACCTTGCTGCGCAAGTTCTGTGCTAATACGTCGACTGGCATGATGATCTTTTGAGCACGTAAAGCAATGAACATAAATTGCGTAAGCGTATGGTTGAAACGGAGGCAATACTAAGTGGGCGGCAAGCTCACTTATACTCCCAGGGAAAAAGAATCTTTTGATAGTTATAAGCTCTTTAGTCATCAAATATATTATCTGCTCTGCTTTTATAGTTTATTTTATGTTCCTTTACTAAACAAACGATGTGAATTTATAGGATAATGGAACGATGTATTCTTTAAGAATAAGAGCATAATCAGAGGAATGCATAAAATAGCACTTAAACCATAAAAATCATGCCAATTAAGTCGATCCGCAAGCCATCCTCCGACTGAAGAGAAGATAACTCGCGCCAAAGATCCAAACGAAGATAAAAGCGCATAATGCGTTGCTGTATGAGGCATACGACATAAAGAAGAAAGATAGGTTATGAAAGCTGCTGTACCCATACCGCATGCTAAGTTTTCAATTCCAATTGTTACAAATAACATTAAAATATTATGACCCATATGGGCTTGAATAATAAACATCAAGCAAGAAAAGATCTGTAAAAAACTACAAATAAAAAGAGTTTCTATCAAAGACTTCCTTATCAAAAGAATCCCCCCAATAAGCCCACCACACATCATTGCTCCTATCCCAAAGAATTTTGCAACATTCGCAATCTCTAGCTTTGTAAAACCAATCTCAAGCAAGAAAGGTACACTCATGACATTTAAAATTGTGTCTGGGAACTTATAAAAAAGGATAAAAAGTATGATTATTCCCCAATCTTCTCGTTTGATGAAAGTTTTCATGGGGAAAAAGACTAAGATATGGAATTTGGTTTGCAGACTTGGAGAAGTTATTGTTTTTTCAAAGAGTTTTGAATGTTTTGGTTCATGGCTCAAAAGTGTCGCCACAATCCCTATCACGACACAGAATGACATAAAACTATAAGTTGCAAGCCAACTAAAATGCGAGGCTAAATAAAGAGCACCGGCACCCGAAACCCACATCCCAAGACGGTAACCAAAAACGCTTGCTCCTGCGCCAATACCTGCAGCCTTCATATCTAAAGATTCTACCCGATATGCTTCTATAACACTGTCTTGAGTTGCAGAACAAAAGGCAACTAAAGTTGCAGCACTAGCTGTCATCCAAATATTTTGAGAGGGATCAGAAAGTCCCAATAAAACTAATGCAATCATTAAAAAAATTTGTGTTACAAGCATCCATCCTTTTCGCTTTCCAAAGAAACGATAAAAAAAAGGTAAATGCCAACTATCTATAATGGGTGCCCACAAAAATTTTAGTGTGTATGGAAGTGTCACAAAAACAAACAGGCCTATAGTCGTTTTATTTACTCCTACCTCTGAAAGGCGTACATGTAGTGTCGCCAATGTCAATAAAAAGGGCAATCCACTTGAAAAACCTAAAAACAAGATATTTAGAATACGTGGTTCTTTATAAAGAGCAACAGCTCGTATCCAATTTCTCAAAGTTAAAGAACCTCACAAATAGGGTTGGAAAAAAAGAAAAACGTTTATGCTTATAATATAACTTCTTTAAATTAGAAATCAATCTTCAACCAAAAATTGATGCTTTTTTGACAATTTTAATTACTCTTATAGACTTTTAGAGCCAAATAATATTTAATCTATTCGCGTTTTAATTGTTCTTAGCTAAACTAGCATAATTTATAAATGATAATCCTATGCACCAATACAAAAGTAACACTGAAAAAAAGCTTCTCAATTCAAACTCAGTAAAAACCTTCCTATTGCAAAGAATAGAAGAATTTTTAGGCATAGGTTTCTTAGGATCTGCCGTGTTTGTATTTCTTAGCTTGTATAGCTACGATCCTTTAGATCCTTCTTGGAATACCATTGTTGATGGCCCCTTACAAAATTATGGCAGCATAACTGGTGCTTTTTTGGCAGATTTTCTCAAACAAGGGTTTGGATATGCAAGCTATCTTATCCCCTTAACTTTCTTAACCTGGAGCTTGCACTTATTTAAAACAAGAAAATTAAGGTTTTTAGGCTTACGAATTGTCGCACTTTTCCTAAGCCTCTTATTAACCTCAAGTTTATTATACCAACTTTTTAGCTTAAACTTGGTATCAACAAATGGAGGAGGAGCTCTCGGTCTCTTAGGAAGTTATCATTTACAACAGCAGATAGCTAAATGGGACTTTTCATGGAATATTGCAGTTGTTATTATCGCATGCATAGCAACTTTATGCTTTATAGGTGCAAGTGGGCTGCGTCTAGGACATCTAAGGACAACATTAAAATGGTCTTACTTAGCTCTTACTGCTCCAATCTCCTTATTAAAGAAACTCTATTTTATAGTTTCTCCGCGCTGTGTTCTACCTTCAAAAAAGAATATTGCTTCATTTTCTGAAGAAGATTCGAACTTTGAACTTTTAGCTAACAAAAGATCTTTTTCTCAGGCAGTTGACCCTTCTCTTTCTTCAAAACTCAAGATCATGGACTCACCCTCTAAGCCTTTAAAAAATGCCCAAAAAGAAATTCCTGCGGTCTCCCCTAAAAAAGAACAACCTCTCAATCTCACTCAGAAAGATAGTTATCACCTTCCTTCGCTCGACTTACTTACAGCAGAACCTATCGCTAGCAAAAATAGCAAAATTCCCGATAGTATCCTTCGCCAGAATGCTCAACAATTAATGACCATTCTTGAAGATTTTGGCATCAAGGGAGACATCACTCACGTACGACCAGGACCAGTCGTTACTCTTTATGAATTAATTCCTGCGCCCGGTATTAAAGCATCACGTGTTATTGGCCTTGCTGATGATATTGCTCGTTCGATGAGCGCACTCTCTACACGTATTGCCGTCATCCCAGGACATAATGCTATTGGTATTGAGCTGCCTAACAAAGATCGTCAAACCGTCTTTTTGCGAGAACTTTTTAAAAGCCAAGACTACGAGGCCCCAGGTATGAAGCTTGCTATTGCGCTAGGAAAAGATATCAGCGGAGAACCTATCATTGCTGATCTTGCCCGCATGCCGCATCTTCTTGTTGCAGGAACAACAGGATCAGGTAAATCTGTCGGAATTAATGCAATGATTTTATCGCTCCTCTATCGCCTTCCGCCAGAGCGTTGTCGTTTTATTATGATCGACCCTAAAATGCTAGAGTTATCTGTTTATGATGGGATTCCACATCTATTAACACCTGTGGTGACGGAACCAAAAAAAGCTGTTTTTGCGCTCAAATGGGTTGTTAAAGAAATGGAAGAGCGTTATCGAGCAATGTCCAAACTTGGTGTTCGTAATATTGAGGGCTATAATAGTCGTCTTTCGCAAGCACAGGCCCAAGGAGAGGTTTTATCACGACAAGTTCAAACTGGCTTTGATTCTGAAACCGGCCGTCCTGTGTACGAAACACAACCTTTAGATATGTCACCTCTCCCTTATATTGTTGTCTTCGTGGATGAAATGGCTGATCTTATGCTTGTTGCAGGAAAAGAAATTGAGGCGGCAGTCCAACGTTTAGCACAAATGGCCCGCGCTGCCGGTATCCATATTATTATGGCAACGCAACGACCTTCCGTGGATGTCATTACCGGCACAATTAAAGCAAACTTCCCGACAAGAATTAGCTTCCAAGTCACTTCTCGCTTTGATAGCCGTACGATTCTAGGAGAACAAGGTGCTGAGCAATTACTAGGCCGCGGAGACATGCTTTTCATGGAACCAGGTGGTAAGATTCAACGTGTGCATGGTCCTTTTGTGGGGGATAGCGAAGTTGAGCAAGTCGTCCGCTTCTTAAAAGCTCAAGGTACTCCGCAGTATATTGATACAATTACAGAAGACCACAACGATGCTCCTTTAGGTTCTTTTGGCGGTGAAGATGAAGGAGGCGACCAACTTTATCGGCAAGCTATTGAGCTTGTACGTCGTGAACGTAAAGCTTCAACAAGCTTTATTCAACGCCACCTTCAAATTGGCTATAATCGTGCGGCACGCATTATGGAACAAATGGAAAATGAGGGTATTGTCAGCGCTGCAAATCATGTTGGAAAGCGAGAAGTACTTCTCCCCATTGCCTCTTAACAATCAAGGATTCACCTATGAAAAAATTACGCTTATTATCTCTCAGTTTAATGCTCCCCTTGCTAGTTTCCACTTCAAATGCTCAGGAAAAACCTTCTCAACAAATCCTAAAAATGTTGGAAACCTACTTGAATAATACCCATACATTTACGGCAGATTTTGAGCAAATTGATAACAATGGCAAGCTTTCCCATGGGAAATTTTATCTCTCACGTCCCGGAAAGTTACGTTTACAATATACGGATCCAACCCCTTTAACAATTATTGCAGATGGTCAGTTCCTCATTCACCATGACCCCAGCACTCAAGAAATTACAACCATGGCCATCTCTGAAACGCCTGCAGAGTTTATCCTACGTCAAAATATAAATTTTAATGAGAACGTGAAAGTGATGCAATTTCAAGAAGAAGGAAACTCTTATAAAGTAACCCTTGCGCGAAATAAGGCTGCTGAAACGGGAACTTTTACTCTTAAATTTTCTAAAACCCCTCTCAAGCTTGTTCAATGGATTGTTATTGATTCTCAAGGGCTTGACACAACTGTTAATCTTATGAATTTAAAATCGAATACACCGATTGACCGAAATCTTTTCGTTTTTCAGGGAATATCTCCTTAAGAAGCTAGGCCTTCCGAGAAAAGTTTACAAATTTTTAACTCCTCCCCTTTAAGATAAAACACATAAATAGGGAGGAAAAAATGATGACTGAGAAAAATACCTTTAAATCAGCAACACAACTTTCAGCAAAAAATTCAAGAGCAACTCTTGATCTTCTTAAGTTAAAGCTGCTCGCATTAAGCCTTGCACAACAACAAGCATCGACGAGAGACAACCGCTTTTTCAAATCATTTGCACGCAATCCTCTGGATTAAAAAAGCCGCTGTGATAATGATCTCTTTGATAAAATGATAAAAAGGGGCTATCGAAATCTTGCCATACTAATAGCCTAAGCTAAAAACCTTTTTATAAAGCATGGGTTTCTTTCTTATTCATCATAATCCTTGCCACTTAAATCTTCCTAGTGTTTTTTTAAGACGTGATTTCAGCTACCTTCACCTCTACTTTAGAAGTATTTGTCACTTCACTGCTTTCTTGCACTAATGGAGGTTCTGTCCCCTGAGTAAAATTCATCCCTGGTTTTAATTGGCTGTCTTGTTGGAGATCAGCCTTTGTTTTATCAGTTAAGTCTTCAAAATCATCTATCAAGTTTTCTTCATCAGAATGTATAACATCAACTTCTGCTCTAGTTTTATTTAGAGTAATCTCTTCATGATTCTGTGCTCTTGTTTTATCTTGTAAAGGAAGATCTGCTTGTTGTTTGAGCTCTTCTTTCAGCTTTGCAGGAGCAAGTCCTGGGATGTCAAACTCAGTCCATATTTCATGGTCCTCTTCGAATATTCTAAATGGCATCAATGGAAGCTGATCTGTTTGAAAAACACTTTTGTAAGCTTCAAAAAGAATAAGTTGATGTATGTTTAACGTTCCATCAACATAATGATTATATGCAACTAAAGGTTGTTTAATTCTCAATCTTTGCTTACGGAAGCGGCCCATCTTTTTCAAAGCTTCTTTAGCAGGTTCAAGCATGATTTGATGAAACAGATTATTTTTAAACTTTGCTTGTTCACGCTCTTGATCCGCAATTTGGGTTGCAAGTAAGGCACGGCTTGTTTCTAACCTTTCTTTTTCTTCAGCTGTAAATGTTACTGTAATATCATCTGCATGCTTTTTATTTCTTAATTGCGTTATTGTCTTTTCAAAATCAACCAGTTTTAACAATGATTGGATTTCTTCTTCTTTTTGTGTAAGCACTATTGATAACGACTCTACTTGTTTTGCGAGATTATCTTCGTCAGCTTCTAAGCGCCTTTTAAGCGTTGATTGTCTCACAAAAGCTTCATGATGAACTATTCTTCTTCTAGCCTCTTCTTCCAGCATGTCAGCTCTTGCAACAGTAACCTCTTTGAGGTTTAGAGGATGATCTTGTTCTTGCGCCTGTTGCAATTTTTTTTGTTTTAAATCAGTTACATTCTTATTTATATCTTCTAATTTCTTAAGATAACATTCTTCTTCTTTCTTGAGTTTTTGAAGTTCATCTTGCTCTGCTTTTATTAATTCTTGCAATTTTTCAAAGTTAGCCAAAGATAAGGTTTCAACTTTTTGAGCTACTTTATCTAAATCTAATGTTACAATAGGGCGAAGAATAATACGCCCCTCTTTTCTATCAAATTGATAAGGTATTATATTTTCAATCACATCAGAAAGTGTAGCTTGTAAAGGTTCTTTTAATTTTAAAATCTCTCCTGCAGGTAATCCTAGTATCACAATTTCTTCTTCAAAACATGCATACGCTTCTGTAATAAGCTTTGGTGCTTCTTCAAGGACTAATGTAATAATATCTGTTGTCATTTTCTTCCCACTTCGGACAACCTTTTTATTTCCATTTTTTTTACCTATTAAACAGAAAAATAATTCTTGAGAAATTTGCTCTTGTCGTTCTCTTGTCATAGGGAGTACAGCACTCGAAGCAGCAGATTGCATATCTAAATTTTCAGTCTCTTTTAGAACTTTTTTCTCTTTTTCAGACTCTTCAGGTCGTATGAGATCTTCCTGTCCCTTAAACAGATGAAATCCTTCCGCTTCTAAGTGAGTATCTATTTGTTTCAATTGTTCATGAAGAGCTTTGTACTCTCTTAAAATCATAGGATAAGTCTTATTATTCTTTTGTCTTTTTGAAAAAGCTTCCTGTGAACTATTATCTCTAAGAAGATCCTCTAATTGTTCCTTTAATGCTTCAATTTTAGGAGTATATAACTTTTTTAAGTCATCTTCTCTTCTTCTAATACGGCTTACTAAATTTAAAATTTGCTCTTTGACTAGCTTTAATTCTAGGTGTACTTTCTCTTCAAAAGTAAAATAATTCTCATCTAAAATAACGTTAGATGCCTTTTGTATTCTTGAAAGTTTTGTCTTAATCCCTCTCCTCTTGGTTAAAAGCTCATAGAGATCACGTTTATCATTGGACAATAATTCTTCTATTTTAACGACTTCTTCATTTAATGGCGGAATAACTTCTGAGCGACGTTTGTTTATTAAATCAGAAATTATCAATCTTTTGATTTCCCAGAAAAGCGCATCAGAGCTTCTTTCTCTTTCACCTATTAATTGAACTCTCTCAGGCTCCAATAGATTAGGTTTCCACTTGAGTAGTAATGAATAATCCCCTTTAGAATAAGCCTCTCGTTCTTGATGATAAGGCCGAGAATCTCTCAACTTTTCATCAAGCAATGGGATTCTATACAAAAAGGAATAAATGATATAAAGCCCA
This sequence comes from Candidatus Paracaedimonas acanthamoebae, assembly GCA_000743035.1. GTDB lineage: Bacteria > Pseudomonadota > Alphaproteobacteria > Caedimonadales > Caedimonadaceae > Paracaedimonas > Paracaedimonas acanthamoebae. Next base: position 278,728 of record CP008936.1, on the reverse strand, counting down.
TCATAGTCAAGCTGATCAAATCTTTCTGTGGTATTTGAAGAAGAACCCCAAACCAATTTTACTGCCTCTTTCTTGACCAAGTTAACAGGGTTCACTAAGCCCCAAATGCTTGTTGATGCATTTGCTTGAAATGAATTTTGTGTGCCTCTTAGAGAGGTTTGATGATCTTCATAAATGCTACGCTTAATTTTATATTCCATTTCTAGGAAATAAATATGATTTTTAAGCCTTTGAATATGAATATTCACGTCCCGAAGAGTTGATTCAAGCCATTCAACGGGATTACACCTGGCTCCAACAATAATATCAAGTTCCCCTCGTTCAAAAGTCGTTGCCCGCGTTACAACCTTAGGAGTTATGTGTTTTATTGAAAAGTGACTTAATATCTTTTCTGTTTCAATCTCTAAGCTTTTAATTTCAGGTATATCTTGAACATGAGGAATATAACTTGAATATTTATGATATTCTTCTACAATTTTTTTTACTTGCTCTTCTTCAATCTCATTTTTGGTTGGACTTGCTAAAATTATATCAGTCATGAAAAACTGTACCAACACCCCTAAAATGCTCACTCTAAAGAGTCTTGGCATTTTTCCTCTCCCCAGAAAAAATTGTCATACAAAAAAGTCAATAAAATTTATGACAAAAAATGCAATTAAGGCAAGAGCTTCTTTTTTGCTTCTGATTCTCTCTTTTCTGTTTGCGCTGCCTCTTCTGCGCGTTTATTCCAATTCTTAAGGAAATAAGCAGCAATTTCCGGATCTTGAATTCTAAGCAAATTTTCCGCATTGCGATGCTCGGCAGCATTTGTCCAATTATAAGACCCTGTTAGAATAATTTGATCATCAATAATTATGATCTTGTTATGGGCAATCCCAGGGACTCTATCTATGAGAACAGGAACATTTGAATTTTTAAGTTTAGGAATTTGAGAATATTTAGCAGTTAGTTGGCTTCTATCTGCAAGGATACGAACACTAACGCCGCGTTCCTGGGCTCTTAAGATGGCTTTTGCAATTTCTTTTGATGTAAAAGAATAGGTTTGCATCTTAATCGAGAACTTCGCTTGTTCAATTGCTTGAATAATTAAGTTTTGACAGCGTCCGTCAGGCGTAAAACAAACTGCTAGTTTTTGATCCAGCGAAATAGGAGCAGAGGGGGTTAAATCAAAGTAGTGAGAACTTAAGTAACCAAGCAGAAGACCGACTGCACTAACACTCGCAAGCGATAAGAAAGGAAATTTGCGAAAAAATTGCTTAAATGACTTTATCTGTCGGATCATGCCCACCCTTCAGCATGAGAAAGACTCTCACTCTCAAAAAAATCATATAGCTGACGAATATCCTTTACAATGTAATCCGCTTGACTAAAAGATGTGATTCCTGAATGCTCATTCGGAAAAGCAACAGCGGTCATGCCTGCTCTCTTAGCTGCTTCAACACCCAAAGGCGTATCTTCGATTACGAGACAATCAATCGGATCAATCTGCAAAGACGCACTCGATGTTAAATAAGGAACAGGAGATGGTTTTCCTTCCTCAACATTATCACGCCCAATCCAGTGTTCAAAATAGAGCGCTATCTCTGTTTTCGTCAGAGCTTCATTAATATAATAAGTCATTGAATTAGAGACACAAGATTGCTTAATTTGAGCTTGATTGAGTGCTTCGACGACTTCTGCAATATTGTCTCGTAAAGATGCTGGCGTTAAAGGAGACAAGCATGCTTCATGAATTTCATCAAGAAAATTCTCAAAAGTTAATTGTGGGCCTTCTGGGTGAATAAGAGACTCCCACATTGTATAAAGACAAGCTCCAGAGGGGACTATCTTTGGCACTGTGAAAGAAAAACGATCGCACAGACTTGCTAATGTTTTATAATAAGTGTGGGTACTCGCAATGAGCGTACCATCAAGATCCCACAACACAGCCTTATATTTGCTCACCACAAGCTCTCCTTAATACTTATTTAGCAACTGTATAAAATGTTACTTCGCTTTACCAGACAAGATTTGAGAAACAGGGAATAGGCTACAGAAACAATATGAGCCCTCAAAGAAAGTTGAGAGCTCATAGAATGGTTTATAAGATTTTAATCATTTATATGTTATTTATCCTTATCAGCAAACAACGGCGTAAACGTATGCGCTTCCAGTCCATTCTCAGTGATAAATGTTTTCCCATGCTCCATAACCCAGCTGCCCCACTTATGAGCCTTAGCAGCCATTATATTGTCGAGTCTGAGCTCTGAACTAAGTGGTTGCACGAGAAGATTTTCTAAAGCTGAGTCGACAATTTTTAACTCTGGCATTGTTTCGCCCTTTTCATCATGGCGCAAAGCGTACAACATATTCATATAACTAATATATTTTAAATAAGCATACTCTACAGCTTTATTTTTATCTGAGTGTAAAAAGTGCTTAAAGCCATTTTGTTTTTTTTCTTCTGATTGCTTACTCTCAACAAACCGCACGACAGGAGAAATACGTCGCCATACTTTCTCATCTTTGCCTATCATGGCCTCAAAGAAATTTGCCCCCAGCTGCATTTTTCCTAAAGACCATACAGCTTTTTCTTTTAATCTTACAGGGTAAGGCACCAAAGAAGTTCCTTTAAGACTCATATGTAATTCTGGGAAAGACAAGAATTGAGGATAAGATGCTATTGAAAAATCAGGATTAAAGAGGGCACTATCTAATCCTAAACGCTGGATAAGTGAATCTTCTGTCGTTGAAATCTTACTCCGCCATTTTGTCATTGAGGCCTTAATTTGATGATCTGCCCTTAAAGAATCAAGCACAGAAGAATAAGATATCAGAAATTCTTCTCCTTTCATAGTAGACGGATAGTAATTGTATCTATCTTTACTTAATTCTTCATAAGAAGTTATAATATTTTCTCCAGTGACTAGTTTTTGAAATTTATCAACAGCAAGAGCTGCTAAGCTTTTTCTTTCTACATCGTTATAACCTAGGTTTTTTGCTTGAGCTTCTGCAAAAAAGCCGCTCCTCAATGTTTCTATTTGCGTTTCAACATGCTTGGTAACACTTGATTGAAATTTTGGTAGTTCACGGTCTAATGTCCATTTTACATTATTACTACCAACTTGAGCAGCACGTTTATTTACAAGCATAAGAATTGTTGGTAATGCATTGGAACTTAATGTTGTTAAAAAGTTTTCATATCCATAATAATCAAAATCATCATTGGGAAGGGCAGAATAGATATTAAGTAAAGTTAAATACTTAATTGACGCATAAGTATCTGCTTCATCTTGCTTGTCCTGCTTCTCAAGCAGCCATTGTTTAAGCTTAGCTTCAAGTTTCGTTTTTTCTTCTGCTTGAGCTTCTATTTTCCTCTTAATAGAATCTATTTCACATTCTTCTGTGCTAACTTGTTCTTTTTTATGCTGTAGTTCTTTTTCGAAGGTTTCTTTTTCTTTTGCAAGGTTCTCTATTTGAGTTTGCAATGCTACGTGCTGTTCCTGCAATTCTGTGATATGCGCAAGGCTTAGCCCTTTCTTATCCAACAACTCTTTTTCTTTGGCTACATACTCAGCATCTAAAGCTTTTAACTGTTGTACCGCTGGATCTATCCGCTCAATATCCGAGTCTTCAACAGACTTTTCTTGAGAATCTTGAGGATCAGAAGATTCATTTACTTCATTTTTTTCTATAACAGGTTGAAGTAGAGGAATAACTGATGCTTTTGTCTCCTCATACTTAGTTTGGAGCTCTTTAATTTCGTCACTACATTCTCCAAGTAACCGTTTTGCTTTATGTATTTCTTCTTGGTTATCTTTAAGAAGATTTTGCTTTTCTTTCAATGCCTCTTCACTGTCAGATATTTGCTTTTGTAAAACTCCAAGCTCTGCGCCAAGAGTTTGTATTGTTTTCTTTTTTTCTCCAATTTCTTTTTCCCAAGCTGTCTTCTGATCAGGCTGGCTTTTAATAAATTCTTGAGCCTTCTCAATCTCGAGGCTTATCTCTTTAATTTCTCTGAGCAAAGCGGCATGTTGCCCCACTTTGGGAGGGCATCCTTTCATTTGAACTGCAGTTTCCATATACTCTGCTGTCTCGCCTAAGTGCGCTTCATATAATATCTTTAAAAAACTAAGCTTTTTTACTTTAGCCTCTATAAAGTCACAAACCGCATTTGCCATGATTCTTTCATACTCTCCACCTTTACGAGCATAGGGAGCATAAAAACGGTCAAGTTGGTCTTGCATGCTCATTAAATGGTGCAATTTTTGTTCAAATTGGCTTATTACCGTCTCTTGGTAGGTTTTAAGTTTGCCTTTATCCTCTTTAACCTCTTCAGGGATAAGTCCGTGATAAGCATCCGATAATTTAATATTACTTGCTGTCGCAATACTTGTGGATAAAAGGGCAGATAATACAAGGGAAGAAAACTTAAATTTCATATACGCTCTCCAAAGTTTATATTAAGCTAATTTAATAATGTTAGCGTTTGAGAGGGTTGTATAATTTTTCTTAATAGTCAATAAAATATTTAAGATCAACTTGCTAATTATTAATAATCAAGAGGTATAGCTAGGTAATTCATAAAAATTATTAGGGAAAATGGTCGGGGCGGAGGGATTTGAACCCCCGGCATCCTGCTCCCAAAGCAGGCGCGCTACCAGACTGCGCTACGCCCCGGATTGCTCCTTGTTACACGATTTAGACCAATACAGCAATGAAAAATCACCAATTTAATAAAGACTTTCTCATTATTTTCTATTTGACAAAAAATTTTAACTTTTTTATAAGTTAAACAAATCATAAATGCCCTATTTTACTAGCGAATGAATCTATGTTAAAAATTTTAAAGTACTCTACACTTCTCATCCTTTTTAGCTTTTCTCTTTCCTTTGCAAGCGCAGAATTTTATGAACAGCCATACAGTCCTCGCACCTTAAAACTTAGACGCCCGTTAAATTTTTTAAATTTGACTTCAGTGCAAATTGCTTCCATAATTCTAGATGGAGAAGCCAGTAGTGGCACCGACATTCCTCCTTATGGAAAATATCGATTGTCCCCCTCTTCCTTTAATGAAGATGCTCTTAAAGACTTTCTACTAGCAACAAACTCTCAAGAGATCGTCATCTTGCAAGCAAAAAAAGAGACAGAAATAAATTCTAATGAAATAACTTTAGAAATTTATAAATGGGACACTGAAAAAGATCTGAATATCAATCATTTCATCTTCACAATATGTAAAGTTCCGCAACAAAAATCGAAGAAGAAAACTAAATAAAAGCGAGTGTTAACTTAAAGATGATTTGCGGCATTTATATGAGATTTCTGATATAGACTCACTCTTCATAAGAAAAAATACTTTTTAAACTTTCCGTTAATTAAAGAACTTTATGCTTATTAAGTAACTATGAACTATGAGTTAGGCTCTTTATTAATGAAAGCAATGCTGCTTCTACTTTTCTTAACATTGCAACTTATGGGATGTACACCTTCCCAACAATGCCTGTGTCCTGAGGATTGTTTTAGAACCCCCCAAACCCCTATTACATCCTTAGTTCTTTATGAAGCTTTTAGTGGTTCTGTTATTGCATGTCACTTATCTACGGAGGATCGGCTTATCGCGGCCTATAATGCCCAAAGTGCGCTAAAAGATGGTCAACTTAAACTTCTTTATACTTGGGAAAGCCCTTCATCATCTTTAAATGGTTCTTTTGAGCTTCTCTCTTTTCATGAAGAAAAAAATACGATCTGTTTTAAGTACAAACAATCCATTGATATTTACGGTAAAATTATAGCAGCTCAGGGTCTCGCATGCCAAACCCCTTATCAAGTATGGCGTATTGTCAATGAAATTCCAAATACCAATCCATGGTTTAATTCAAATCCTACTAATGGCTTTAAAGCTTCATCTGAGTTAAAGGCCAGATTATCAAGGTTTGTTGATTAAACATTGTTAATTCTTTTTGCCTAAAACCTTGCAAGCCTCACAAATAGCTTTATAAGCCTTCATAGAACCTTTCAAGGAATAAGTATCTTTTGTCTTTGTGCCTTTTGAAGAAATTCCTTCGATAATTAAGCTCTCGCCCACTTTTGTAAGACATTTTGTAATCTCTTGATCATCTGAATCAGAAATAGCCCACGCCGTTTCATTATCAGTGAAAAGTTCAAATTCTTTTTTATGTTTCCCCGCTTGTATTGAGAGAGTTACTTTAGAATTTTTGGGAAATTTATATCCGGCGTGAAAGCTTACGACATTAAAACTTTTAAGAGAAGGCCTATGCGTAATCATCGCGTATACTTTTCCTCGTTTCTTAAAATCCCCTTCTTGTTTTTTTGGAAGACTCACCATATAGCAGACCTTCTCCTTCTTTTCAAAAGTAACGTAAGCTTTCCAATCACCGAATGAACCTATCTCTGCAACGTTGTTCGCTTTTTTTTCAGCAAAAAGTTCGGAGTTATTCATGAAAAGGTTAAAGATTAAAACACAGGTATAAAGATACCGCACAACAACACCTCATTTATTGAATATGTCTTCAAAATGCGCAAAATTTTTTAGAATTGCAAGAAGAAGCCCAAAAGAATTCCTAAACAAATTGAGCTATTGAGGCACGTAAAGTTTCTATCCCATTTTTGGAAATAGAACTTGTTGTCAAGACCTCTGAAAATGCAGCTGCATGCTTAATAGCCTCTTGAGAGGTAAGCTTTAAAACCTTTTCCACTTCCAAGGGTTTTAGTTTATCGCACTTTGTTAAAATTAGTTGGTAAGAGACAGCAGCTTCATCAAGCATTTCCATTATCTCTCGATCATTTTCTTTAAGTCCATGGCGGCTGTCAACAAGCACAAACACGCGCTTCAAGCTTGCACGCCCTCTTAAATAAAGGCGTATTAATTCATTCCAGGCTTTAATCTTACTTTTACTCTCACGAGCATACCCGTAGCCAGGGAGATCAACCAAAATGAGAGACTTTGACAAATTAAAAAAATTAATCTCTTGCGTACGACCAGGGGTATTCGATGTCCTTGCAACATCCCGGCGCCCAAGAGTGGCATTAATTAAGCTTGATTTTCCAACATTCGAACGACCTGCAAAAGCAATTTCAGGTAAAGAAAGCGAGGGTAAATCTTCCAGCCGACTAACTCCTCGCATAAATTGTACTTCTGCACCAAATAGCTTAGTGAGAAATTTTATATCTTTTTCCGGATTTTCCTTCATTAAAGCGCACTCTTACTTCTTTTTCGTGAGAACTTTCTTCTTCTCATCTTTATCATGCAAAGTCATCATGGCCCATTGTTGTAAAATTGTTAGTAGATTGCTCCATGTCCAATAAATCACTAAACCAGCGGGGAATTGAGCAAGCATAAAAGTAAACATCACAGGCATGATCATAAATACTTTTGCTTGAGCAGGATCAGATGGAGGTGGATTTAACTTTTGTTGAACAAACATAGAAAGCCCCATCAACAATGGCCATATACCTATCATCAAGTAACTTGGAGGCGACCAAGGAAGCAACCCAAAAAGATTAAAAAGACTTGTGGGATCAGGAGCAGAAAGATCATGAATCCAGCCATAAAAAGGGGCTTGCCGCATCTCTATACTTACGAATAAAACTTTATAGAGAGCAAAAAAGACTGGAATTTGCACAATCATTGGCAAACAACCTGCCATAGGGTTTATTTTTTCCTTTTTATAAAGAGCCATCATTTCTTGATTCACGCGCAACTTATCATCGCCATATCTCTCACGAAGACGCGTAATTTGTGGCGTCAATCTCTTCATTTGCGCCATAGAACGATAAGATTTATTGGCCAAAGGAAACATCAATAACTTCAACAAGACGGTTAAAAGCATGATGGCGAGGCCAAAATTTCCTAACCATTGATGCGCGAATGTTAAGATATGGAAAATAGGTTTCGTTAAAAAATAAAACCACCCGAAATCAACAGCAAGATCAAAATGCTTCACATTCAAAGTATTTTCGTAGTTATCCAATAAATCTAAAATTTTGGCACCAACAAATAAAGAACTCTTCGTCTCTTGAACGGCCCCTGGCTGAAGCACGGGAGTTGTCATCAAAAAGTCAACTTGATAGCGCTCCTGTGCAACTTGTCCCACCTGTCGGAAACTGGCTTTAACTTCTTGAGCTTGATCTGGAATAAAAGCTGCCAGCCAATACTTGTCTGTAAAACCAAGCCAACCACCTTGACTTATTTGGCTTTGATCACCTTTTGCTAAATCTTTATAATCAATCTCTTGAAGCTTGTTATTCAGGTACCCAAGAGGTCCCTCATGAAGAATCATAAAACCTGATGTTTGAGGCATACCATGGCGTGAAATAAGACCATAAGGCTGAATAGCAATGGGTTCTTTCATTTGATTAAGCACACGCTGTGTCACCGAGAAAAGATAATTTTCATCAACAGTAATGTCTACTTCAAACCGGAGACCTTCCCCATTATCCCAATGAAGTTTAACAGGCTGCGTAGGCGTCAAAAGAGTTTGTTCAGGCGTCCATACAGTATCTGCATCGGGCAGTTTTATTGTTTTTTTATCGCTCACCCACCCAAATTCTCCATAATAAGCAGTTTTTGATCCCAAAGGGTTAAATAATGAAATTTGAGGGCTTTTATTATCCGGTGTCTCACGATAATTTTTTAAGATCACATCATCAAGTTTAAGTCCTTGAAGATTAAGAGATCCTTTTAAAGTTGGTGTCTCAATTAAAATACGTTGACCTTGCTTAAGAGCTTCTTCGCGTTCTAAGGGCTTAGCAGGTTCGATGTGAGGAATGTTCGTCTGTAGTCCCCCACTTGTTGTTTGCATTTGCTGGCGTTCGGCTTGGCGAGGCTTTTCAAAAAAATAACTCCATCCAAATAGCACAATCGTTGTGACAATTACCATGAGATAAAGATTACGTTTATCTTCGTTGTCCATTTTTACTCCTTTAGCCTTTTTTGTGGAAGTGGGTCTAAGCCAGCAACCCCCCAGGGATGACAGCGCAAAAGACGTTTTACCGTTAATTTTATCCCCTGTAAAATGCCATATTCTTGTAATGCAAGATAGGCATATTCGGAACAACTTGGTATAAAACGGCATCGACTTGGCATGAAAGGCGAAATCCCAAGCCTATAAAATTTTATTAAACCTAACAAAAATGTTATTATTAATGAGTTTAGCATGAAGGTGTTATACCAGACTCCCTAAAGAATGGAATTAAATTCTTTAAATTTAGTTCCTTTCTTATCACCTTTCTCAATACTAGTTTCCTGCTATTTTTTCCAGCCTCCTTAAAAATCTAAATATGTGATTTTTAAGGAGGCTGGAAAAAATAAAGGAGATCTCAGGCCCGTAGGCCCGAAGATCCATGCTGAAATAAGATCATTTTTATTGTTGAAGCAATAAGTTTAGATTTTTTTTAAGAAAGAATTCACTCATCACATGTATCACTGTGTTTTTGTCTTTCGCCGTATTAAACTGTGTGAATAACATTTGTTACAACGCCCCAAATCATAAAATCCATTTCCTCTGTAATCTCAAGAGCCGGATAGTTAGGATTCTCAGGCATCAAAAATACTTTATTGTTCTCTTTAAAAAGGCGTTTTACCGTAAGTTCACCATTAACAACTGCGATTACAACACGCCCTTGAGCTGGCCGTATTGACCGATCAACAATAAGCAAATCTTCAGGATGAATACCGGCATTGATCATAGAATCACCACTGACGCGAACGAAAAACGTACTTTGAGGATTTTTTAAAAGATGGTCATTAAGATCTAATTGACCATCACTAAAATCTTCTGCGGGAGATGGTGCACCTGCTGCCACACGCGTATTAAATAATGTTAATGGCTGCGAGCGAGACGCCAAAGCATTCCATACCATACTGGCTTTAGTTCCACCAGGCTCAGGTTTTAGTTTTTTAGGAAATTTCAATAGCATGTCTTTGATTTCTCCAATTTTGCTTACTGGAATTCGCATGACTTGTGTCGGTTCACCGAATCGTCCAGATCCCATTTTACGTCCTGCGCCTTTCCTTGCGCCTCCATGTGTATTTTTTTTATCAGTCATTTTCTTTACTCCTCTCCTTGAATTATGTAACATTGCATGATCGTTGTCAAGCGCAATTTTGTTAATATTAAAAAAAATTACAACAAAATTAGTTTGTTGCCCCTTCTCCATCTGGAAAATAATGCACGGGATAACCTTCATGCGCTTTTGACATGAAAAGCTTCCAAATTTTTGCAGGCAATCGACCACCCGTGACTTTTTTCATTGATTTATTATCATCATTTCCCATCCACACTCCCGTCACCAGATCAGGTGTAAACCCTACAGCCCAAGCATCACGATATTTTTGGCTTGTCCCTGTCTTGCCTGCACAAGGACGCCCTATGTGAGCATTCTTTCCTGTTCCATAAGAGAAAGCAGCTTCCATGAGCTTAAGCCCATCTCTAACAGTTTGTGGCTGTAAAATTCTACCTGCTCCTTGACTTTTTCTTTTATAAAGCAGCTCCCCTTGCCCATTTCTCACTTCAATAATGCCATAAGGCCAAACACCAAAACCATGATTTGCAATGGTCGCATAGGCAGCAGACAATTCAAGCAATGTTGCTTCTCCTGAACCAAGGACAATCGTCAAATCTTTTGGCATCGGACTTGTTAGCCCTAATCGACGCGCCATTTTCGTTATCGTGGGTAACCCAAGACGATAAGCTAGACGAACTGGCATGGCGTTTACCGAGTAAGCAAAGCCGTCTTTTAGAGTAAGTTCGCCTCGACTTTGCCATGCATAATTCTTCGGTTTCCAGTTCCCAATCTGCATGGGAACATCACTTACCATCGTCTCTAGTGTGTATTCATGCTCAAGCGCTGATAAAAAAACAAAAAACTTGAATGAAGATCCCGTCTGCCTTTTTGCTTGAGTCGCTCGATTAAATTGGCTTTGCGCATAGTTACTTCCTCCAACTATGGCTCGCACCCCTCCATCGGGCGTCATAGAAACTAATGAGGCTTGGCTCGCATCGAACTTAGGCCCATCTGTCGTAAGAACTTCCGAAACACTCTCCTCAGCCAGTTTTTGTAATCGAGGATCGAGAGTTGTTTTGACCACAATATCTTCTGAGGGCTTCCCAATATACTCATCTAAGGTCTCAAAAACCCAGTCTGCAAAATAACGGCCCACTAAAGCTTCACTTTTTGTTTTTACAAGATGCTCAGGTAAGGTTTGATATTGCTGAACATCTTCCGCTCTAAGATACCCTGCATCAACCATCGCAGCGAGCACAACGCGGGCCCGTGAATGAGCAAGTTCAGGATTGCTGATAGGTGAATACCTTGAAGGCGCTTTCAGCAGACCAGCAATAATGGCTGCTTGATATACAGAAAGCTCTTTAGCTGATTCTCCGAAATAGCGCCACGCTGCTGCATTGATACCATAAACGCCAGCACCTAAGTAAACGCGATTCAAATAAATAGAAAGGATATGATCTTTCTTAAGATGAGCTTCAAGCCATAAAGCAAGCAAGACTTCTTGGACTTTGCGTCGAAAAGAGCGATCGTTTGGTTCATAAAGCTTTTCAGAAAGAAGAAAATTCTTCGCCAACTGTTGTGTAATAGTGCTCCCACCTTGAACAACAGATCTTGCTCGAAAATTTATCCATGCGGCCCGCAAAATACCCAGAACATCAACACCAAAATGCTCATAAAAGCGACGATCTTCCGTTGCTAAAATCGCTTGAGGAACATATTTAGGTAGATCTTTCACATGGACAAAAGATCCATAAAGATCCCCATAGGTTGCAATTGTTGTGCCATCTCGAGCTAAAAGTGTGACACTAGGCTCACGTGTTGTTAACTCAAGGCGTTTAATATCAGGTAAATCATAAGCAAACCAGATTAAAGCACATCCTCCTAACACGACTCCCCAAATAAGTATAGATAAAAACCAAGCAACTAATTTTGACTTTCCACCTTTTGAGACTTTGTTTTTTGAAGACTTTCTCAATTTTGAAGAAGCAGGCTTATCATTTTTTGTGGCATGATAAGGACGATCTCCTGGATCGACTCTTAAAGTCGCATAAGATGGTGGTTTTCTCTTCATTATTACTTTTTACTTTTACATCTGTGATTTTGAATCCTGTATCTTACACAAGAGAAAAGGCATATGTCTAGTGCCTCACAAGCATATCGTTCCTAAGAGTTATTACTTATGAGCTTATCTCATAATAGTTACAAATCTTAAGGGCCAACCCAACACTCTTAAACTGTTATGAAAAGACTAACAATGTATGAGAGAAAAAGATGGATAAGTATAGACAGAAGACATAAATAATTATTAAATATATTCATTTATTGGTTAAAAAAGTCTAGAAAATGCATTTTTCAACAGATAAACTTGGAATGGAGTCATTATGCTTGATGAATTTGAAATGCTTGTGCAAGGCTATGAAAATTTTCGAGATTCATATTTTAATGGGGGCAATAGTCTGTATGAAAAGCTGGTTGAAGAAGGACAAAAGCCAAAAATATTAATGATTGCATGCTCAGACTCACGTGTAGATCCTGCCATCGTATTGGGATGTCAGCCAGGTGATTTATTTGTCGTCCGGAATGTTGCAAATCTCGTCCCCCCTTGCGAAAGCGATCAAGGTTATCATGGTACTAGTGCAGCTCTTGAATTTGGAATTAAGGCACTTAAAATTAAACATGTTGTCCTTTTCGGGCATACACGTTGTGGAGGGATTCAAAGCCTCTTTGAAGTAGCGCAAGAAAATAAAGAAAAATTAAGTTTTATCGAAAAATGGATGGGACTTGCCCGTCCTGCTTTTGAAAAAGTTCAACAAGAGCATGCTCATTTATCACTTGAAGATAAAATAACGACCTGCGAACAGTACTCCCTACTGAATTCATTGGAAAATCTGATGAGCTTTGACTGGATTCAAACTAAAGTGAAAGCAAAACAATTATTTTTGCATGCATGGTATTTTGACATCCAAACTGGCCTCATTTATGCACATGATACTTATATTAATGACTTTAAGCCCTTAGTGCAGGAAACATCACAAATACTATGCGCCAAAACATGACTAAAAAAGTTTAAGATATTATAAAAAAATATCACAAAGCTCATAGTTTGAGCTTTGTGATAAGGTTTGGCCGTAAGAGAGCTTAAAATTATGCTTATTTATAAATTATAGTTATTGCTGCTCTCTTAATTGAGTCATGATCTGGAAACCAGGCATGACTCAATGGCGGATGTTCAAGAAAATCTGAGTAGGGCTTTCCATCAATATAAGCAGAATATTCAATTCCTCCTCTATACTTACTTGGGTTTTGCGTAATTACGATATAGTGATCCTTGCCATCTGGCGATTGTATAGATGGGATCTTTATATAGGGATTTCCATTTTTAGAAATTGGCCATTTCTTTTTTAAAAAACCTTCCTTGATTGCATTATAGTCGATTTTAGAAGGCTGACGGAAAAGTTTGCTAAACTCTGCTTGTTGTTTCTTTTTCTCTTCACTGCTTATTTGACTAGAAATAGGTGAGATGTTTCCTTGATTGCTAGAAGCGTCTATCAGGTCGACAGTTTCTTGTGAAGATGATGCGCTGAATGGTGCCTCATCGCTAGCAGGTTTCCAATATGAATAAACTGTTCTTTGATTAAGCGATATTTTAACCTGACCGCTTTTGGAAGACGAGGTTTGTGCTTTACTTAAAAGAGGTTTTCTCTTTTCCTTAGGAGTAAGAGGAGCTGTACTCGTTAAGACTGTATTGCACTTAAAAGGAAACAAAACTTTAGAAGTGTCGTCCTTTATTATACAAACTTTTTTCGTAAGTGGAAGAATTGATCCCTCAGCACCTAGAAAATATCTCTTTTTTCCATGTTGATCAAAAATAATTTCACTATCAAAATCCCCTGTCGAGCTTATGCCGAATGACACCAATATGTTATGTAATAAGATTACCGCTATTAAGGATCTTGAGGGACCAAAAGACATTATTTATTCCTTCAAAAAATGACAAAAAGGTAGTTATCATAAGAAATTATTTTTGACAACTGATAAAATTAATTATCGATTAAATTAAATTTAAGGAAAATTTTTAATACCCTATTTAATATTATTTATATTAATAATTTATATAAGTTTTAATAATAAAAAATAAAATTACAAAGAAGTTTTTTAGATAATTTTTATTTTTTAGACAAATTTTTTTTGTTTCATTTTTTCCAAAAAGTATTTTTTTACAAGGATCCTAAAACAAATATTCTGCAAAAAATCTCTAAAAATAGGAATCACAAAGATGAAAGAATAATTAGGATGGATGACAGTGAGCACCTAACTTGATATAACGCAATAGAATAAATTTTAAATGAAGATAAGATTATGTGGACAATATCTCTAATTCGTAAGCAGTTTTTAGATTATTTTCAGCAACAAGGACATACAGTGCTTGCCTCAAGCCCATTAATTCCCCGAAATGATCCAACCTTGCTTTTTACAACAGCAGGCATGGTTCAGTTCAAAAACATGTTTACGGGGATGGAAAAAAGGTCCTACAGCCGTGCATCCACGGCACAAAAATGTGTTCGTGCTGGCGGAAAACATAACGATCTTGAAAATGTTGGCTATACCTCACGTCATCATACTTTCTTTGAAATGCTAGGGAACTTTTCATTTGGAGATTACTTTAAAGATATCGCTATTGAATTAGCATGGAATCTCATCACAAAAGAGTTTGGAATTGATAAAAGCCGTCTTTTAGTGACCGTCTATGCAAACGACGAAGAAGCTGTAGAATATTGGCGTAAGATTGCAGGATTTTCAGATGAGCGCATCCTTCGCATCTCCAGCTCCGATAACTTTTGGTCTATGGGAGACATGGGGCCTTGCGGGCCTTGTTCAGAGATTTTTTATGATCATGGCGAGCATTTAGCAGGCGGCCCTCCAGGCAGCCCAAATGAAGATGGTGAACGATTTGTCGAGATTTGGAACCTCGTTTTTATGCAATACGAACAGCTTGTTGATCAACGCATTAACTTGCCCAAACCTTCTATTGATACAGGGATGGGGCTTGAGCGTATTGCCGCTGCGTTACAAGGCACGCATGATAATTATGATATTGATTTATTTAAGGCGCTTATCCAAGCTTCTGAGGATTTCACCGGTGTGAAAGCTGAAGGAATGAATAAAGCATCCCATCGAGTTATTGCAGATCATTTGCGATCAACAAGCTTTCTGATTGCAGAAGGCATTACGCCTTCAAATGAAGGGCGTGGATATGTCTTGCGACGTATTATGCGCCGAGCTATGCGTCATGCTTATCTATTAGGGTGCAAAGAACCCCTAATGTATCAATTGGTGCCAGCTTTGATTGCGGAAATGGGGGAAGCTTACCCAGAGCTTGCCCATGCTCAAATCTTGATTCGAGACACTCTTAAATTGGAAGAAGAGCGCTTCCGCCAAACATTGGGACGAGGCCTCAAATTACTTGAAGAAGAAACAACTTCTTTAGAGCCACAAAAGCCTCTTTCAGGCGATGTTGCCTTCAAGTTGTATGATACCTATGGCTTTCCTTTAGACTTAACCCAAGACATTCTACGTGCCGAAGGACGGCAGGTAGAGCTCGAAGGTTTTGAAGCTGCAATGGCAAAACAAAAAGCTGCTGCCAGAGCTTCTTGGGTGGGATCAGGTGAACAGCAAGATGACTCAATTTGGTTTCAAGTGCTTGAGCGCAATGGGGCCAGTGAATTTCTAGGATATGATACAGTTGAAGCTCAAGGGCTTGTGCAAACCCTTATTGTAAAGGGGCAAGAGGTTTCCGAAAGTCATGAAGGTCAAGAAGTGCTGCTTGTGCTGAATCAAACGCCATTTTATGGAGAATCAGGCGGTCAAATGGGCGATACGGGCTTTATGATATCTGATGAAGAACTCACCATTGAAATCCAAAATACGACAAAGAAATTAAGTGATCTGTATGTCCATCATGGCTTGATTAAAAAAGGAAAAGTTCGACTTGGCCAGGCTTTAACTTTAAAGGTAAATGCAGAACGTCGAAACCTCTTGCGAGCCAATCACTCAGCAATACACCTTTTGCATGCGGTTTTACGTCAACATTTGGGCAATCAAGTCGTACAAAAAGGTTCTTTAGTGGCATCAGAACGCTTACGGTTTGATTTTAGTTTTCCAACGGGGCTATCGCGTGAACAACTTACCTTCATTGAAAATGAAGTTAATGCTCTAATTCGACAAAATAATGAGACGATCACCAAAGTGATGCCCCCTGAAGAGGCAATGAAAACCGGCGCCATGGCTTTATTTGGCGAGAAATACGGCGAAGAAGTTCGTGTGGTTTCGATGGGGCCAGAGGTAGATAATAATAGGCTTTATTCTGTAGAGCTATGTGGAGGAACGCACGTTCACCGTACAGGCGATATTGGCTATTTTAAAATTATCAGCGAAGCAGGAATCGCCGCAGGTGTAAGGCGTATTGAGGCCTTAACTGGCCCAGCAGCGGAAACTTATATGATACAACGTGAGCAGTTAGTTCTTGAAGCTGCAACCATACTAAAAAGTCGCCCTGAAGACATCTTAAATCGCCTGAATGCCCTTCAAGAAGAAAAGCGCAAGCTTGAACGAGATATTAAAGAATTACAAAAAAAGCTTGTAAGTGGCGAGTCAACAGACGCTGCTGTTCAAACAGTTGCTGGAGTTAAATTTCTGAGTCGCTCTCTCGAAAATGTCAGTGCCAATGATTTAAAGCCTCTTGTGGATCAATTGAAATCGCAAGTAGGCTCAGGCATCGTTGTTGTGGGAGCAAATCAAGACGGAAAAGGCTCAATTGTGGTAGGTGTGACTTCTGATCTAACTTCAAAATATAATGCTGTGGACCTGGTACGGCTTGCAGCTGAAGCACTAGGCGGTAAAGGAGGAGGCGGGCGTCCTGATCTTGCTCAAGCCGGTGGCCCCAATGGTTCGATGCTGGAAGCGGCCTTTACCGCCGTGCAACAGTCATTGTCGACGATTTAAAGCAAATAATTAACAAATAATAATTAAAAGGTAGATAATGTTGCCTACCTTTCTTTTTATGTTAAGTTTTTTTATAAAGAATAAATTACTTTACTTACTATAGCTTAATTTTAGGTTTTGCACTTTTCCACTGCTGTTGAGAAGGCTTCTTTACTTTAGAATAAATCAATGTTTTTTGCTTTTCGATAAAGCCATATAACTCCGTAAAAGTAATAATTCCTTCACAAGTGATATTTTTAGATTCGCAAGCTTCAAGAGCTTTATAAAAAGTTTTAGCTCGAGGGCTCTTAATTTCATAAAGATACTTTAAAAGTTGGCTGGTAGCATAAGCATCCATTTCTTCTTCGTTTAAATGATGTCCGCCTTCATCTAATGTTTTATTGATAATTGCCAGCATTTTAGCCGTTCCAATATTCCGGTTAATTCCCATGCCACCTGTCTGCTCTAGAAAAGAACGGGTTAAATTTTCAATTGCCTTTAAAGTATAGGATGTAGAGCGCTGACCGCGAAAAGAAAAAGTATGTTCGAGAGGAACAAGGGGCTGAGCTTCAAACGGCAATGCTTTATAGCTTTCTATTTCTTCTTTTGTTAAGCCCTTTCCTTCCGCAAAAGAAAAAGTCAAGATAGGAGAAAGGAGCATAAAAAACATAAGCTTTATGTTTATTTTATTACAGGTTTTTCCTAAAATTTTCTTAACCATCTTTACTAACACCTCTCATGATACCTTCTTTTATTTACAAACAATAAAGCAAAATACTTAAAAATCTCTTTATTGCTTTTCACATGCCTCAAGGCTGTTGATTAAAAAATTGGGAAATTTAAGAATTCTAGAAGGATACCTAAGTATTTTTAAAAAGCGGCTAAATCAATAAGATCATTAAAGCTGGAACAATTTTATTTTTTCAATAAAAACTGATTTTCTGGTGTTGCCAAGCGGATCATCTTAACACTTCCCAGTTGATAAACAGAATGAATAATGAATGGATCTTGACTTAAAAGATCAATGACTTCTTGTTTTGAGGCAACTGAGAAAAGAAAAAATGCTGATCCATCTTCACAAGGGCCACAAAAAAGAAGCTTTTTCTGGCGATATAAAGTTTCTAAATGAAGAACATGTGCTTTCAAGAGCTCTGAGGTACAGAGCTCTTCTTGAAAGTTTTGAAATTCAATAAGATATGTCGCTATCAAGACTCAAGCTTTTATGCAGCGTCTTCGCCTGAACTTTCCTCAAAAGAACTTGCTGCCATGGCTTGACTGACTTGACCCGCATTTTCACGGATGGCTTTCTCAATAGTTGCTGCCGTCTCAGGATTTTCTCTCAAGAATTGCTTAACAGCTTCACGTCCTTGACCAATACGCTGCCCTTGGAATGAATACCAGGCTCCAGATTTTTCAACAATATCTGCCTTTACTCCCAGATCGATCAACTCACCAATCTTTGAAATACCTTCACCATACATAATATCAAATTCAACAACTTTAAAGGGGGGAGCCACTTTATTTTTGACGACCTTAACACGTGTTTGGTTACCAGTGACTTCGTCACGATTTTTAATGGAACCAATCCGACGAATATCAAGACGTACAGAGGCATAGAACTTAAGTGCATTTCCACCTGTCGTTGTCTCAGGATTACCAAACATCACGCCAATCTTTTGACGAATTTGATTAATGAAGATCACAATACAACCAGAACGCGAAATAGAACCTGTTAGCTTACGCAAAGCTTGACTCATCAGACGAGCTTGGAGTCCCATATGTGAATCGCCCATTTCGCCTTCAAGCTCAGCTTTTGGTACAAGTGCTGCAACAGAATCTACCACCAACACATCAACCCCTCCAGAACGCACAAGCGTGTCGGCAATCTCTAAAGCTTGCTCGCCTGCATCCGGTTGTGAAATGAGAAGCTCATCAACGTTGACTCCGACTTTGCGAGCATAAACAGGATCGAGCGCATGTTCAGCATCTACAAAGGCACACACCCCACCAAGTTTTTGAGCTTCAGCTACACAATGCAAAGCAAGCGTCGTCTTTCCAGAACTTTCAGGACCATAAATTTCGATAATACGACCTTTGGGTAATCCTCCAATCCCAAGAGCAATATCAAGACTTAAGGATCCTGTTGAGATCGATTCAATTTCTATGGCTTCTTGCTGACCAAGCTTCATTATTGAGCCTTTTCCAAAAGCACGCTCGATTTGTGATAAGGCCGCCTCAAGGGCACGTTGTTTTTCCATAGAGTTAAGTTCCTATATTAAAAAAATTCTCTAAACTTGTTTATCCCATACCAAGGCATTAATTGCAAGTTTTGCGCCTGCCCATGAAGAGATATTTCCTGTTGATATTATAAACCAGCACTTTTGTGAGCTCATAAGCCCATCTTATTTAAAATCAAAAAATTAATAATTGTTGAAAACGCTTCTCCTTTTATATTTTTTCCCATTTATTCTTAAAAATAATTCTTATTTATAATGAAAAGGTCTTAAATTCTTGATCTTTTAGTCATTTTGATGGTATAATTAAATTATCTTACAAAGAATACTCTTTTATTATTTCCATCTTATTAAATTATACCGCAATGAAATTATTCTGTCTAGAAAAAAGTACTCGTATCAATAATAAAAATAAAAAAACTCTCTATATATACCTGAAAAACAGGTTGAGACGTATTTAAAGAAATATGGTCATGAAGAAAAAAATTTGCTGTATTATCTAAATTTTACGCTTTTGCTGCGCACTCAATAAAATCAAAAGATGAACTATAAGCTTTAGATTCTCTTATTCCTCAAGCTCTCAATACGAAAGTGTTGGAAGCTTTTCTTTTAAAGGCCTTGGATATCCTAAAAAATATTTCCAAATGTAGTGTAAAGAGCTTGATCTAAATCCTCTAAAGAAGCCTCTGAGCCTAATGCTCTTAAAGAGGTCACGCCATACTCTTGGATACCACAAGGAATAATCCCTTGATAATGATTCAGGTCCGGCGCCACATTAATAGCAATTCCATGGAAGCTGATCCATTGTCTAAGCCTGATACCAATGGCCGCAATTTTCTTCTCTGCGCCTTGATGTTCAACCCACAAGCCTATACGACCTTCACGACGCTCACAGTGTACATCTAAGATTCTTAACGATTGAATGACCCATTCCTCTAAAGCTCTTACAAATGCTCGGACGTCTTTCATTCTTTGCCGCAAATCTAACATGATATACACTATCCTCTGGCCTGGACCATGATAAGTATATTTCCCCCCTCTTCGCGCATCATAAACAGGAAAGCTATCCCCCCTTAAAAGTTCTTGCGGCTTAGCACTTGCCCCTGCCGTATAAAGAGCCGGATGTTCAAGAAGAAAAATTTGTTCTTCTCCTTGCTCGCATAGAATTTTTTCAACACTCTCTTCCATCATTTGAAGCGCTAAAGGATAGGAAGTTAATCCTTTAAGCCTGGTCCACTTTGGTATCTGAGTATCCGTGTGTTTTTTAAACTGCATCTTGGTCATGACTCATCAAATAAAAGCAAAGTATAATAAAGCCTCCATAAAAACAACAACCAACATACAATTTTGCTTATATTTTTCAATAAGTTAAATTAATTAACTTGTTTTTTGAGTACAAAAATATGCCTATAAATAGATAATCTACCTTGCAAGCCTTTGATTAACATGAGAACATTACTTATGTTACTATTAGTAAGGGGAGCAATATGACAAAACAATTAACTGAAGCTGATATAAAAGCACGTGTTAAAGAACTCAGAAATTTCTATGTGGACTTAACACTCTATGGAGCCGTCAATCTTGGCCTTATTTTAATCTGGGCAATCTCAGGTGGTGGCTATTTCTGGCCTATCTGGGTGATTGTTGGATGGGGAATTGGCATGGCTTTGAAAGCCATCTCTTTGGACATGATCCCTGCCCTGGCCGACCTTTTCCCGTTTTTCGATAAAACTTGGGAAGAACAACAAATTAAACGCATGATGAAGGGGGACTCAACGGTAACTTCACATGAAAATAACCCTAACATTTCTTCAAAAATAGAAGGTTCTTCATCCCTCAAACCAGAAATTCAAGCTTCTCTTGCAAAGGTTGCGCAAAAAACAATGCCAAAAACAAAGGCTCCAACTTCTAAAGGATCCAAAAAAACATCCTCAACAAAAAAATAAGTTTTATTTTAATTAATCAAGGAGAAAAAAATGTTTCATATACTTACATCAATTATATTCTCAACAAGCTTGCTTTTTGGCCTTCCAGCTCAAGCAGCAACAGCTGATACAAAGACAGCAACACCTGAAATACTTGCTAAACCTTACGGATGACCTCCATCTGAAAATATTGCTCAATGCAAAAAAAGAGCTGAAGAGGAATTCATTAATTGTATAAAATTAGTTGATCAAGAAGAACAAGAAATCGAAGATTCTCTGGGAAATCGAGCGCCAGCCCATCCAACACAGAGAGCCTGTGAGGATGAACGTGAAAAGCGTATGATTGACTGCGAAAAAAATTGTAAATAATTACTAAACAAATTTAAGAAGAATATTATTTTTTATTAATTATAATTATTAATTTTCTTATTTAAAATCTTTAAATCTTTATCAAATTAGAATTCTCATAAATGAGGAGGGTAGAAGGAGAGATGGGAGATTGGGGAGGAAGAACTCTCTCCTTCTACATGCTTTAACTCTAAAAAGCCAAAGCTTTAGTTTAGAACTTTCATGGTTTTTTTTGAAGTCAACTCCCTAAGTTATTTTACTGCTAGCTAAGCTTATGCAGAAAACTCTTGAGAATTGAGAACCATCTTCAAAAACCAATGACACTCTCTGATTCAATAATTAAAACATATGTTTCATTTTGTCAACATTAAAAAAATTCCTTCCTTTATTTTTTTATGTTAAGAATAATTTTTTTGGAGAAAATGATGGAACTAGAGCAGCTTCGCATTTTTTATGATTTAGTATTCACTGAAAGTTTTCGCAAACTTTCTATGTCTAATAAGCTTTCAGTTGCCAAAATTTCTCGAGAACTTTCCGCTTTAGAAAAAGAATTTGGGTACCGCTTAATTGAGCGAAAACCCGGGCATAGCAATATGTCTTTAACAAGGCAAGGAAAAGTTCTATTTGAGGCGCTTCCTCAAGTTTTCGGGATTTTTGATAATTTAAAACAGGTGATGAATACTGATCCTGAGTTAAATAGCGGAAATATTACGATCCATACAACTCATTCCTTGATTGAAAATTGGATCGTATTCATGATCCCTAAGCTACAAGAAACTTATCCAAATATTCAACTGAATTTAATTGCAAATAACAATCTCTTAACACGAGATTTAAAAGAGAATATTATCTCTATATCGCCTTCTTCCGATGAAAAAAACAAAAATTTTTATCAAGTACCTCTTTTAGACTTTCATGTCGGATTGTGGGCTTCAAAAAAATATCTTGAGCAATATGGTCACCCAAAATCTCTTTCTGACCTACAGAAACATAAAGTGATACTTTTTACAAAAGAACTTGATCAGATGACTTATCCTAATCTCAATTGGTATCTTAAAGATTCTAATGTGACTATTCCAAAACAAATGTGTATTAACTCTACACTTGGCCTTCTAAAAGCAGCACACCATGGACTTGGCATTATCTCTTTGTCAGAAGAAAATATTAGAGCAGCCGGCTATCAGCTAGAAAGAGTTTTACCTGAAATCAAAGGACCAACTGTCCCCATGTGTTTAACCTATCCTACCTATTGGAAAGGTAATAGCATTATTGACAGATTAGCAACCTTTTTCAAAGCTCAATTTTGCGAGCTTAACAAAACCTCACCTATATTAGACACCTTGTGAGTACGCCTCCTTCCCCATATAGCACTCATAAGGCCAAACATTCCAACACCTATTAAATAAAATGCTGGCATATATGGGCACTCAAAATATTTGGTTAATTTGGCTGAGATATAAGGTGTTGTTCCACCAAAAATTGCAAGCCCAAGTGTATATCCCAGAGCGACTCCCGTATACCTTTTTGATGTATTAAATAACTTATACATAAAAGCATTCGAAGGGCCCGTATAAGCTTCAGTTAAAATCATGATAACAGCTTGAAATAAGATTATTGAAATTAATGATCCCTGCTCAAAAACCCAAAAGAAAGGGTATGCAAAAACAATCATAAGAATTGCAGCACACATCATAACCTTTGCCTCACCAATCTTGTCTGCTAAATGCCCCATAAGAGGAAGACTTATTATACAAATTACAGACATGAGTGCATTTATAAGCATCATGGTGGAAGCAATAACTTTTCCTTTTGTAAGCAACATTGGGTTCATATAGGCTAGAATAATATAAAAGGGTACAGTCGCCATTGCACCTATGCCGATGGTACAAAGGAAAGA
Organism: Candidatus Paracaedimonas acanthamoebae; assembly: GCA_000743035.1. Classification (GTDB taxonomy): domain Bacteria; phylum Pseudomonadota; class Alphaproteobacteria; order Caedimonadales; family Caedimonadaceae; genus Paracaedimonas; species Paracaedimonas acanthamoebae. The sequence goes on along the minus strand of CP008936.1, from coordinate 255,332 downwards.
AATCTTATTTTCTTTAAAAACCGAAAATACAGGTAAAGTATGTGACTTTTTTTGCGAATATGCCTGTCTAAATTCTGGACTTTCATCAATTTGCCGACGCACATAAAGTCCTACAACAGCAATGAGACCGCCTAAAAAAAATGGAATGCGCCAGCCCCAAGACGGCATAAAAGGAAGCGTAAAAAGCATACCAATCCCTGACGCTAAAAGAGCTCCTATTGATCCAGATGATGTTAGCAGCGCCCCCAAAAACCCTCTTTTATTTTCAGGGGAATGTTCTATCACAAATATACCTGCCCCATTATATTCCCCTCCTGCAGAGAAACCTTGAACAATTCTACAAAGCGTTAGTAGGATTGGGGCTGCAATTCCTATTTGCTGGTAGGTTGGAAGCAACCCAATAATGACTGTCGGTATTGCCATCCATATAATGGTAAGAGATAAAGCCTTCTTACGACCAAATTTATCACCTATATGTCCAAAGAAAATCGCCCCTAGAGGGCGTGTGAGAAATCCTATGGCAAAAACCCCAAATCCCGAAATAAGTGAGGTCAAAGGGTCTGTTGCAGGAAAAAATACAGGAGAGATAATTGCAACAAAGAAACCATAAATAGTAAAATCATAAAATTCTAGAGCATTTCCAATCATTGAAGCCAAAAATATTTTCTTGTTTAACTTCTTCATTACTTTTCCTCTATTATTCAATTCATTTATCATTCATTAGTGAATGATAAATGATTATTTAAAATTTTTTTAGATTAATCAATCCATCATTTGCATATTTTTATTTCTGTAATACTAAAAAAATAATCTATGAAAAAACAAATAATTTATAACTGAGACTTACCATAAAATAATTGTATTATTGACATAAAATCTGCATATAGTGCTCATATTACAAATTGGATGATGTTCGATAAAGGCATAAAAGCTTACTGTCTGCATTAATTTCCTTTATTTTATTCAGTCTTTTATTAGCTCTCTTTAGGGCAGAAGGTAGCGAAGTCGACGAACGCGAAGATCTAGTAGAAAATAAAGTTCCTCAACCGACTACTTCACAAGCTGCACAGGCTTCTCTTTTGCTTAGCTTCCCGGATGAATCCATTGCTACTGTCTTGTCTTTTAGAATTAGTGATGATCTATAGTGACATTAATTGCCGATTCTACAAATTGGTAAAAGGTAAAGACACCTGATTTAAATATCTACCTTAAAGAGACCTACCCTTCCCTTGTATGAGATTAGATTTGTGAAGATAGTGCATAGTATCGTTCAAAAAATAGCCCCCTTTAAGGGCTTCTTCAATAAAGGAATAACATTTCTCCCTTTTTTCTTCATGTATTTTATCAAAAAAATTAGTACTTACGCTTGCCCATTCTCTCGACATCCAGTACAAAGAATTATTAATTTTTCCAATAACTGTGGAGCTCATCAGATGGCGTCTTATCAATATATCTATGTTATGCAAGGCTTAAGTAAAACGTATCCAGGCGGGCGCCAAGTATTGAAAGATATTTCTCTATCTTTTTTGCCCGATGCGAAAATTGGAATTATTGGCGTGAATGGAGCCGGCAAATCAACATTAATGAAAATCATGGGAGGTATTGACAAAGAATTCCAAGGAGAAGCATGGCCAGCCGAGGGCACTAAAGTGGGTTATCTTTCCCAAGAACCTGAACTTGATTCAAATCTCGATGTTCTCGGTAATATTATGGCAGGCGTCCATGAAGCAAAAGCTTTACTAGAACGTTTTGAAGCACTTAGCGCGCGCTTTGCAGAAGAACTTTCCGATGATGAAATGAACGACCTCATTGCTGAACAAGGTGAAATTCAAGAAAAAATTGAAGCCCTTAATGCATGGGAATTAGATCGTACAATAGAAATTGCGATGGATGCCCTCCGCTGCCCCCGTGGCGATGCCCAAGTAAACCAACTTTCAGGAGGAGAAAAACGTCGCGTTGCTCTTTGCAGGCTTCTTCTCCAACATCCAGACATCCTCTTGCTAGATGAGCCAACAAACCATCTTGATGCTGAATCTGTGGCATGGCTCGAAAAATTTCTACAAAACTATAAAGGTATGGTTGTTCTTGTTACACACGATCGTTACTTCCTAGATAATGTTGTTGAATGGATTTTAGAATTAGACCGAGGACAAGGCATTCCTTTTAAAGGCAATTACTCGGGCTGGCTTGAGCACAAGAGAAAACTTCTTGAGCAAGAAGAAAAACAAGAAATTGATCGCCAAAAAACACTTGAACGAGAGTTAGATTGGATTCGACAATCCCCTAAAGCGCGCCAAAGTAAAAGTAAAGCACGTATTTCTGCTTATCAAGAACTCTTAGCAAAAAGCCATGAGAAAAGAACTTTTACTGAACAGATCATTATTCCAGCGGGCCCTCGCCTTGGAGATCTTGTCATTGAATGCCAGCACCTCTTCAAAGGATTTGAGGATAAGCTACTTATTGAAGATTTAAATTTTCAAATTCCTGCAGGAGCTATTGTCGGTGTAATTGGCCCAAACGGCGTAGGAAAAACCTCTCTTTTTCGTATACTAAGTAACCAAGAAACCCCCGATAAAGGAACTTTGAAATTTGGCGAAACAGTGAAGCTAGGTTATGTGGATCAAAGCCGTGATGCTTTAGACGACAATAAAACTGTTTGGGAAGAAATTTCTGGTGGCCTTGATGAAATAGAGTTAGGACGCTCAAAAATGGCAAGCCGCGCTTACTGTGCTCGTTTTAACTTTAAAGGTTCTGACCAGCAGAAGAAAGTCGGCCTCCTGTCGGGAGGAGAACGAAATCGCGTACATCTAGCAAAAGTACTTAAGTCAGGATCTAATGTTCTTCTTCTTGACGAACCAACAAATGATCTTGATGTTGAAACTCTGCGCGCTTTAGAAGAAGCTCTCGAGGACTATGCAGGATGTGCTATTATTATTAGCCATGACCGTTGGTTTTTAGATCGTATCGCGACACATATCCTCGCCTTTGAGGGAAATAGCCATATAGAATGGTTTCAAGGAAATTATTCAGATTATATAGTTGATCGGGAACGGCGCCTAGGATCTATTAACTCCCCTCAAAAAATAAAATATAAACCCCTCATAAGGCAATAATTAAAAATATTAATTACTATACAATTTTAATTATTACTTTAAATAAACAAGTAAAAATTATTTTTACATGAAAAATAACTTGACAAATATATAGTAATATATAAATCTATATTTAATGCTCAAATAAAAATAAAGCAGAATAAAAAATGATTCTGGAAAAATAACCAGAACATTTATAAATAAAAAACAATATTATGTAAAAATAATAACATAATAAAGTTTTAATATAAACGGGGAGACTTAGAATGAAAAAACTTATTACTACACCTGATTAATTCTATTATTCTGTATACTTGTTAAATACCAAATAATTAAACAGTCATACAGATACACCAAAATAAAAAACAAATAAACATAACGAGAAAAATCTCGAATAGAAGAATCTTGTCAATTGATTTACGGGGAGAAAACAATGAAAAATTTTAAAAAATTATTTTTAAGCACAACAACGATTATGTTGACATCTGGCGCAGTTGATCCCGCCCAGGCTTTTATACCTTTCAACTCTCAAAATGAGGCTCTTAGTGCCTTACAACAAGGAAGCTCTAAACCAACACTTAAGTCTATGATCATCCCAGCAATAAACGCACAAATATTTCAAAGGCTTCGTCCTAGCCATCCTGTTTTACAAACTTCACACCAACAACAAACACCTAACCAACTTTTCAAGCTTGAAAAACAGAATACCTTTTCGTTTTTCCTACGAAATTTAGCCTCTACCTTTACCGTTCAATCTCAAGATGGCAACAATAACAAAGAAAAAAGCAAGTTAGGCACCCAGCTTACTAAATTTTTTCAAGCGATTAAGGCAACACGCCAATCCCCTAAAAACATTGCGTTTTTTCAGAAACAAACAGACAATAAACGTCAAGCATTAATGCAAGAAATAAAAGCACCAAAAAAAGAAATAAAATATTCTCAAGCGCCTAAAAAAATTGCTCCTCTTCCAGCAGAAGCTGACAATAAACATCAAATATTAATACAAGAAATAAAAGCATTAAAAGAAGAGATAAAACAACTTCAAGCCCCTAAAAAAATTGCCCCTCTTCCGGCAGAAGCAGACAATAAACATCAAGCATTAATGCAAGAAATAATCGTATTAAAAGATAAAATAAATCATCTTCAAGCTAAACCATTAGAAGCTCAAGTTATTGCTGAACCTCAAGTAGCAATGCCTGCATTTCCAGAAAATAGCGTTATTCTGCCACGTGAAGAATTTGAAAGGCTTAATACTCAGATCAGCACATTGACTACACAGGTTGAACAACTTCAATATAGCCAACTCGATCTCATTGATTCTGTGTCTACATTAAGTCCAAGAGGAAGCCTACCAGCAGTACTCCACTCTAGTGCTCTTCGCCCAATTAACACCCCAACAGACGACAAAGAAACGTCAAGTTCAACTATTTCAGTGGAGAAGGCAACAGCCATTACCGACTCTTTCACTAACAAGGAAGATTCATCCCAGCAACCAGTATTATCAGGCGTTATGACAGCGCTACCTTCAGACGTAGAGACATCAACCTCCTCCGCCAAGTTACCTCTTACACATGAAAATTCTCTGGCAGTTCTCTCAGAAACACCCTGGAATAAAGAAGAATTTGAACAAACTGTGTTAGGAATAAAACCCACTAATTTAAGTGCTATGAGTGAGTCAGAAAGAGATTTATGGCGTACATTTACTGTCCTTAAATTTACCAACCAAAATAACCAGAGCCTATTGACCTCTTTGGGAAGCACTGCTTCGACTACAGAACACGCAGAAAAGCCTTGGACTACTTGGGGTGGCGCTTTTTCAACTATGGAACTTGAAGAAAAATTTAAAAGCAATAATTTTATGCAAGGAGCTTTTAAAGATATAGTCGCACTCCACCTTCGAGTTGACGTCCCTATATTCTTCCAAGATTATGCCCAGTATTTCATACTTACACCGCCTAATCTTAATCTTGATCCTGAAAAAGATGCAGATCTTACAAAAGCTTATTACTTTAGAGGGCTGTATAGAGCTTTAACAGGCGAAAATTGGACAGGAAAAACCTATACATCTAATGCGGCAGGGTTCCAAATTGATCTAGAGACAGGCCTTAAAGGGAGTCGTTTTAATTATGGTTCCGACAATTTGCAAAAACCCCTCTATGAAACATCAATTTATGAGGCTGAAGAATACTTTAAAGACACTCCTTGGCATGGGCTTTTTATCAATAAAGTGCAGCAAGCAACCCTTGAGGCTCTCACAGGAAAAAATAAGATGATCGTGAACTCCTATAATCAAAAGATGAGTGAAGTAATGGATAAGGATCAAGAAGATCTAATTGAAAACCTCACAAAAGAAAAAGATTTAGCATTATCAATAACAAAAGTCATGACAGGAGGCGTTAATAGGGCAACCTCCCTACGTGATATTGATGACGCTTTAGACCTACTATAAAAGCTAATTAAATCTTTACTCTCAAGTCAGGAGCTTCAGCTCCTGACTTTTTTGCATTCGACTGTTATGAATACCCCTGTTTTTTTTATTGTAAAATTGCCAGGACTTTATTTCTGTTAACCATAATTTAAAATAAAAACTACAAAACCAAGCCAAAATTTCATAAAAAAGATGATTAACCTTTAGTCAATAAAAGTTGTATTCTAGTAAAAAATATGATTGTTATCTTATATTAGTCAAGATAGCGTCTATTAAGGTCGCTAATTATGATGGGGAAAAGGGAATCGACGGATGAAGAAAGTGCTTGCAGGAGTCCCAAAGCAACTGGGAACTTCACAACCGAAAGCATTGTATATACTTTTCTTTGTTGAGCTATGGGAACGTTTTAGCTTTTATGGAATGAGAGCCCTCCTGATTCTCTATATGACATATGAGCTTCTTTTCCAGGATACAAAAGCATATAATGTGTATGGTATCTACACTGCTCTGGTTTATGCAGCTCCTGTCATGGGAGGATATCTTGCTGATAATTACTTGGGAAATCGCAAAGCTATTTATTTAGGTGGCATTATTATTATGCTAGGGCATTTTTGCTTAGCTTTACCTTTCAAGGAATCATTATTCTATGGTCTGGCTTTCATTATTGTTGGAACAGGTTTTTTTAAAGCCAATATCACCAGCCTCCTTGGGCAATTTTATGAAAAAGGGGACGCTCGTCGAGATGCAGGCTTTACACTCTTTTATATGGGTATTAATTTAGGTGCGTGCCTTGCTCCGCTAGCATGTGGATATATCGGAAAAACATTAGGATGGCACTATGGTTTCGGAATGGCCGGGGTAGGAATGCTTTTGGGGATGTTTGTACTCCTGAAAAGTGTTCGGATTCTTGATAGCAAAGGAAATCCACCTTCAAAAACAAATTTAAATCAATCTCTAGGATTTGGCCTTACCCCTTACCGCCTCATCGTAATTGGCTCCTTCATAAGCATTGCTCTTTTCAGTCTATGTCTCCATTTTCATCATGTTATGGGACACTTTCTAAACATCTTTGGAATTATAACGCTAATTTGGGTGCTAAGCATTGCTTATCGTTGCAATTATGAAGAACGAAAAGCCATCCTTACACTTCTCATTATGCTTCTCTTTTTTATGATTTTTTTTGCAGGCTTTGAGCAAGCTGGAAGTTCTATCAGTTTATTCACAGCTCGCCATATTAATCGATATATTTTTGGATGGGAAATTCCTGCTCCCTGGTTCCAGTCAATTCCACCATTTTTTGTAATTACTATGGCACCGATTATCTCTGCAATTTGGGTAAAACTTGGAAAAAGGAAGCTTGAACCTCTCCCACCAACTAAATTTGGCCTAGGCCTTCTTCAAGGAGGTATTGGTTTTGCCTGTCTAATGATTGGCATAAAAACAGCTGATACTCAAGGTATGGCGTCTGCGATCTGGCTCATTTTTGCTTATTTTTTCCATGCCTTAGGAGAACTAAGCCTTTCTCCTGTTGGACTTTCTATGGTGACAAAACTATCACCTCCGAGGTTCGTTAGCTTCCTAATGGGTATTCTCTTTCTTTCCGCATCTTTTGGAAACTATTTAGCGGCCCTTTTTGCAAGAATCTTTGGTGCTCCAAACCAGCCTCTTCAAGCCAATGATAAATTGGGTTCCTTAATTGGTTTTTCAGAAACTTTTGAATTCCTCTTTTACTTTCTCCTAAGTGCCAGCATTGTCATATTTTTAATCTCGCCTTTCATGCGAAAAACTTTTGAAAAATATCAGTAAATAATGAGGGAAAATCTTGTATTTTACCTCTATTTTTGATATATTAATAAATGTAGTGAGGTGGAAAAATAATCTAAAAATCAACGAGGCAATTAAATGAAATTAACAATTACAGGGCGTCATGTCGACATTTCGACAGCTTTTCACACAAAAGTTGAAAAGGATTTAATTGAGTTTAATGCAATACATCATATTGATCCCGTTGAAGCAACCGTAACACTTGCTAAGGAAAACAATCAATTTACCTGCCATATTATCCTTCACTTAGGGAAAAGCATGACTTTACGTTGCCATAATTATGGACATGAAGCTTATCAGTGTTTTGATAATACCTTATCGCTACTCGTAACTCGCTTAAGAAGGCATAAAAAGCGTGTCGCTGACTATCATAAACACCGCGAGAGTCACGAACAAATTGCCGATACACTGCCTTATTTTGTTTTGAATGGGCAAGGAACAGAAGAAATTGATAATGAAGAACAAGCTTCAATTATTATTGCCGAGCAAAAAAAGGAAATCCCTTCCTTAACAGTTGGAGATGCTGTCATGCATCTTGATCTCAGCAATGAAAATGCGATGGTTTTCCGAAATAAAAATCATGGAAAAATAAATTTTATTTATCGGCGCTCTGATGGCAATATTGGTTGGATTGATTTATTAAACTAAGAAATTGATAAGATTTACAACCAAATTAATGTTGAGAGGAAGTATCGCTTTATAAGTTAATGAAGTAAAGTAAATTTTCTTTGTGTGAGATCACCTTCGGCTTTTCATAAAAGCTCTAGAGGAACATTAAGGCTGATTCGCCGAATTTTCTATAAAATTTACACTTCAACCGAATAACTATTATTCTTGAAACTGTATTGTGAATAGCTTTGAGCCATTTACTTTAAGCCAATGGCGCGCTTTTTGAGCTTCAGGATGCAATTGCGCAACCAAACGCCAAAACTTCATACTATGATTCATTTCTTGAAGATGAGCAACTTCATGGGCCACAACATAATCTATCACTTCTTTTGGCGCAAAAATAAGGCGCCAATTATAAGATAAGGAACCATGCGCTGAACAACTTCCCCATCGACTTTTGGTTTCTCGAATGCTTACCTTCTTAATCTTAACCCCCAGAAGGGCACTATAATGTTCACTTTTTATTCGAAAATATTCTAATATTGTTTGCCTAAACCATTTCTCTAATACAGGCCCAAAATTAGGTGTAGGTGCCATAATATGAAGCTTCCCATCAATCAATAAAAAACTCGTCCGTCGGCTCGCACGATAACTAAGCTCAAACTCATTTCCCATCAAAGAAACTTGCTTACAATTGCAAATGTGAACAAGTTGAGGGGCTTTTGAAAGCTGCCTTTCCATCCACCCCTGTGCTTCTCTTAAAAACTGTTCAACTGCCGCTTGCTTATAGTGCAGAGGAATACGAATCTTAAATTCCTGAGCTTGCATATCATAGCGTAAAGTTGCTCTTCTAACGCACGCTAGAGGCATAATACGAACTTGGACTTCCTGATGAGTTAAATTAAAAGTAAGCTTACCCGGAATGGTCTTAACGAAGTGCCGCATAAAAACTAATTTTTTTCTAAAGAAGAAATATAATAACAAAAGAGAAGATGACACCAAAGATATTAAACATCCTTTGCGTGCTTGTTAATAAAGCTTTAATACAAAGCGCGAATGCAACCCACATCAACCACTTGAGATGTGTTTGATGGTAAGCAATTGCCTGCACTGCCGCTAAGATTCCAAACATTCACTTAGTCCTTCCTTAAAAAATCTATATTTTTCTACTCAATCTGTTCGGACTTTCAAGAAAATTTTGCCTTTTCTGGCAGCAATCCGCCATTTTGAAGGGCATGAAGTTTGGCAAAGTGTCCTTCTTTTTGCAAGAGGTCTTCTTGCGTCCCATCTTCAACAATCTGCCCTTGCTTAAAAACAAGGATACGATCCATATCCGCAAGCGTTGATAGTCGGTGTGCAATGACAATTGTTGTCCTTTCTCTCATGAGCTCTTTGAGGCTTTCTTGAATAAGCTTTTCTGTCGCTGAATCAAGTGCAGAAGTTGCTTCATCAAGAATTAAAATTGGCGCATTTTTAAGTATAGCCCGCGCAATCGCAATACGTTGCCGCTGGCCACCGGAAAGTTTTGTTCCTCTCTCACCCACTATCGTTTGGTACCCTTGCTCTAACTCCATAATAAAATTATGGCAATGGGCTTGTTTTGCCGCTTCGATAACTTCCTCACCACTTGCTTCAAGACGTCCATAACGGATATTTTCTAAAAGCGTCCGGTGAAATAACGTTGGCTCTTGCGGAATCATTGCAATATGAGCTCTTAAGGAATCTTGCGTTACCCTTGCAATATCTTGCCCATCGATAAGAATACGTCCTTCATTCAACTCAAAGAAACGTAAAATTAAATTAACAAACGTCGTTTTCCCACAACCAGAAAAACCAACAAGCCCCACTTTTTGACCTGCTTCAATCACAATATTTTGATTTTTGAAAAGATTTGTATTCCGTTGATAATTAAATGTTACATTGGCAAAATAAATTTCACCCTTTGTAACATTTAAATCTTTCGCGCCTAAGAAATCTGTAATGGCATGTTTTTGTATCACAAGAGAAAGCGCTGCCCGCATTGTCCCCATATCTTTAAAAAGACTATTCATATTATAAGTCATATGCCAGATCATCCCCAAAAGATTAAAGGAAGTTATTGTAATTAAAGAAAAATCTCCAATCGTGACCCAACCTTCATGCCAACCATAAACAAGCCCCCATATCATTCCCCCAATAAAGAATGAGCATAAAACTCCTCGGAAAAAATTCAAAAATTGAATAGCGAAATCTGCTTTCTCAGACTTAAAAATTTCCTCATCTTGAAATTGCTTCAGATATTTTCTTTCATAGGAGCCGCGCGCAAAAAGGCGAACGTTAATAATATTACTAAAAATATCTACAATCTGACCATTTAATCGAACAATCGACTCTGCATGGGCTTGTGATGTTCGATCAATCCATGGTTGAAAAATTATTGTTATCCCTACAATTAAGAAATAATACGCACTTAGTAAGGTTGCAAAAAACCAACTTACTTGCGCTAAAATAAATAACGATATTAAGAAAGTAAGCGTCGTACTAAATAAATTATGGACAAGCGTTAGAAAAATATCTTCTGAGGCACGAGGAAGATCGCTAATTTTATTAGCAATGGCGCCAGCAAAATTATTTGCAAAAAATGTGTGGTCATGCTGGCGCGTATATTCAAAGATTTCATCTCTTATAGCCGCTCTAAAGCGAGGTAGCGTCTTGTAAGTAATATATCCTTGAAATCTCATAGCTATTTCCATCACGATCCAACATCCACTAATCGCAATGATGGGGGTAAATAACTGCTGCCAAAGCTTAGGATCCGCCCGATCAAGTGTTTCAATCCTATTCACAAGCACTTTCACGAAATAAGGAAAAAGTGACTCATTGATCGCCCAAAAGAAAGTACCTCCAATGATGAGGCCAAAACCAACTTTTTGCTTTCGAAGGAAGTGCCACAGAAATGCACCTAATGTTTTTGGTATTAACATGAGAACTCTCAAAAAAGTAAAACTAAAAAATAGAAGTTCTTAAACCTTATCAGGATTAAGGGAAAGATCGATCTTGTCAACATCAGCCAAAAGACTGACTTTAACTAAAGTGCCGAAAAAAGATATTATGAGGTTTTCATGGTATTAAAATTACTAAATTCTTAGACAATCGTCAAGGCTGCTTCTCTCCTCGCCATCATCTTTGGCTTTTACTGAAGCTTCGAGATCATGTGTGCCGATAAAGCTGCAAGGAATCAGTTTTCTCCCTTAAAATTTCGCCTTGTTTTTATGGAGGATAAAAAGAGAAAAAAATAGCTCAGATTATTTCATAATGCCTTGGTACTATAAAATATTTTTTACTTTTATACAAAATTTTCTTGAATTTTGTAACTTATTATGGTAGTCTGTAAGTAGATGGTCAGAAATGATTCCTTCTTATGAAAAGATGACCTCTCTTCATAAACCCTTTACCTAATTTCTGAAGCCCTCTAAGAAAAAAAAAGAAGAATAAAGCAGGGATAAAAACCTACATTATTAAACAAAATAAGCCTTTTAACGCTCTTTTTGAGCGAATGACGTCTCTTTGCCTGGTGACAGAGGCAAAGAAGAGGACAGTGGAGAGCGGCAGGAAAAGACAGGCATAAGCAACTTTTCGGTCCTCATCCCCGGGCTTGTCCCGGGGATCTCAGGCAACCTGGTGATGCAACTAGGCGCCAGAAAGTTTTTAATGTGCCCAAGAAACACGATGGCTAAAAGGAACATCGACTGGTGATAAGCAAGGTCTTTCTGTCGCTTGAGATTCTCGGGACAAGCCCGAGAATGACCAGGATGGGTACAAAAGTGCTCGTTGCCAAGGATGGAAAGGTGTTGGTTGGTGACTATAGGAACAAGCAATCCTTCCGATGTCATCCTTGCTTTTCTTTTGTCATCCCCGCGGAGGCGGGGATCCAGGAAATGCCGAAGGCATCGAGTGGTGATAGGTGAGATCTTTCTGTTGCTTGAGATCCTCGGCACAGGGCCAAGGATGACGAAGATGGAAGAACTTGGATCTCATTAGTGAGGATTGAGCAGAGATGAAAATGAATAAAGAAAGGAAGAAAAAATGGTTGACAGCAAAGGAATGAAAACTGATGAGCTTCAGGGCTATCACCCATACGGTCATCCCCGGCCTTGTGCCGGGGATCTCAAGCAACCAGAAGGTGTGAATAGGTGCCAGAAGGTCCTCATTTGTATGGGAGAGGCACGGGCCAAAGAGCGGAATAGTACTCTTCTCCGTCGCCATCCTCGCGAGCCAGGCTTTGTCGAGGCGAGAGGCGGGGATCCAGGAAGATCAAAGGGCAACGTTATTGTGTGATTGGTGGCAATAGGAACCGAATGTCCACTCTAGCGTCATCCCCAGCCTTGTCCCAGGGATCTCAGCAACCCAAAGATATGAAGAGGCGTCAGAAGCCCCCTAAACTGTGCGTAAGACATGATATAGGAAAGGAATAATAAAATGAGGACATACGAGAGAGACAAGATCTCTTACCTTACTATCCTACAAAACCTATTGCCACTGTCGGCTTTCAGTCATATGATCAAAAAGGGAGGAACCAATGATATTTATAAGACTTTTATCTCTGCTTATCGTCTGTTGTTTAGAGGTATACGCTCAAAGTACTTTTGCGCCTAAAGATACGCTTCTCAATGGTTGGTATTTGTGGGATCCTTACCAGTACACAATCCGCAATGAAGGAGCAGGGGAAACATTAACGGGTCTCGATATTGAGCTCGTTAAAGCAATTACGACTGCTGCCAAATATAAGGTTGTTTACGAGCCTGTCTCATGGAAGCAGCACCAAGAAGATCTCAAAAATGGAAAAAGAGATTTTGCCGCAGGTGCGACATATACAGCGGAACGAGCTCAATTCGTGCATTTTTCTGCTCCCTACCGTTTTGAAGAAAACTCTCTTTTTGTGCGTCGTAATGAAGAATCTCGACTCCAGTTCAAAACAATTCCTGAGTTCCTCAATCAAGTTAAACAACATCAATTTCGCATAGGTATTATTGAAGGCTATATTTATGCGGATCCTGCTATTAATAAATGGCTAGAAGATCCTCAAAATCAAGAATTTATTATTAAAGCTAATAACGACCTTGAGAATATCAATTCTCTTATAGAGGGAAAAATTGATGGCTTTCTGGCCGACCGTATTGTGGGCGCTACCCTTATTTGGCGAACAAATCATGGAACTCACATCAATGAAATTCGCTTAGGAATTAAAACACCCATTCACTTTATGTTTAGCAAGAAAACCGTTCCTCTCACGCAAGTTGAAGAGTTTAATAAAGCAATTGAAAACGTAAAAGATTCTTCGGCATATAATCAAATTATCTCATGGTATCTTCATCCTGCTCTCTTATTGCAAACAATTGATACAAATTGGTTTCACTTTATTGAAATCATGGGGACGATTGCTTTCGCAATTTCAGGACTTGTTATTGCTTATCAAAAAAGAGCGACTCTCTTCGGAGCTTTTTTGCTCGCTGTTTTACCTTCTCTAGGCGGAGGAATTATTCGAGACGTTATTTTTAACCGAAAACCCGTTGGTGCCCTTCAATCTCCTTTATATTTATCTCTCGTATTAGCAACCGTCCTTATAGGTTTTTCTGCTGTACATCTCTATGAGCATTGGCAGAATAAAAAGATTTCTACAGAGACAAAGCACCCAAGCTATAAAACAACTCACACGGCAGAACACATCCTTGCAATCTGCGATGCGATGGGGCTTTCAGCTTTCACCATTACAGGTATTGTTGTTTCAGTTATGGCTAAAGTAAGCCCACTTTGGTTATGGGGTGCTTTCTTTGCCTTTCTCACAGGCGCGGGTGGAGGCATTCTCCGTGACCTAATTAGTGGGAGTAAAGATGTTGTTAGCTTACGTGGCGGTATCTATCCTGAAATTGCCATCTTTTGGGGATTTTCGTTGTCTATTTTCCTCATATGGCAAACAAACGATATTAACCCCGAAGCCATCAAATATGGTGTTATGCTTCATATAGCAGGCGCTTTCCTAACGCGTCTTATTGTTTACTTCTTTAAAATTCCAAATATCTATTTTAGGAGAGAACAAGTTTCTTCTAGCTCGTAAGCATTGAGATTAAGCTTATGTCGCTCCTCTCTTATAAAAATTCTACAAGATGACCCCTCATATTAGAATGAGACTTAATACCCATTTAAAAACAGTTATTATTCTTCTTTTAGAAATTTATTTAATTCTATTATTTCACAAAAAATTAACCTCCTATGATTAATAATATAGGAGAAAAATCTATGTTCTCATCTAATCAAAAATTATTAGAAGACTTGCAAAATCACACTGAAGAATATCATAGAATCTAGTTGAGTATGCTCAAATACTTCATCTCACATATGACCAGCTTGTAAATATGGAGCTATCAGGCGATATTCAAATCTCAAAAGATATTTATGCTACCTATCAAAATGAGACAGAAAAAATTTCTAAAACATTGCTCAATCTTTATGTGAACACCCTTGAATATCAAAAAAAGATCGAAGGAGAATTCGAATTACTTAAAATCGAATTTGGAAACCTTTTAGCTCAAATGCAACCTTCAGAAATTAGTGCTCTCTCAAGGCAAGAAAAATCAAAATTGCGAGAGAATATACGTCTATTGAAAGACGAAATTGAAAAAAACAAAAAATGCTTAAAGAACTTTCTCAAGATAAAGCGTGGCAACCTTATGTCATATTGATGGATCAAGAATTTGAAAATCTGTAAAAAGTCTTTTAAGATTAAACACTAGATGACGCAATTAAGTTTATTTAAAGTAAAAAGGGCTGCTCAATGGCAGCCCTTTTTATTGTAAGGCCTAAAATATTTTACTTTATTTTCGTTTCACGGAAGGTGACGTGCTTTCTCACCACAGGATCGTACTTACGTACTTCCATTTTCTCGGTTTTTGTTCTTGGATTTTTCTTCGTTACATAGAAAAATCCTGTCTTTTCCGTGCTTAAAAGTTTAATTTTAATTGATGTTGCTTTTGCCATGATCAAAACTCGCTTTATACTTTTGTGATAAGACCATAATCATGACTCCTCAAGAGAGTCAAGTTTTTTATTATTAAGCTTTCAACCTCCTATAAAATTACATATAATAAAATAATATTGTGTTTTTACATATTTTACAAAAATTATCACTCACTCTTGCGCGTGAAATATGATAAATCCTTATTTTATATAATATTCGGAGGACTGCATGGATTTTAAATTTTCAGCTAAAAGCCTTGATTCGAAAGCAACAAAGGTTTTTCTATGTTTACAAGACAAAAAGCTCTCAAAACCTGCACAAGATTTTGATGCAAGTCATCAAGGTTTTTTAAAGCAAGCACTTGACAATAATCGCTTCAGCGGAAAAAAGAACGAAACTTTGGTGTTAAATGCTCCTTATGATATTGAAAGCCCGCGCATTATTTTACTTGGTTTAGGCTCAGAGAAAGATATCTCGATTGAAAATCTTGAAAATGCAGGTGGGAATATTTTTCCTCTCATTAAAGGAACTCCCGATCAAAGTCTTGAGATCATTGTGGATGACTTCACTCTTAATGACCTAACCTCCCGCGAAATTTGTAGTCGCATTGCATATGGCTTTTTACTCAGATCTTGGAGCTTTAATAAATATAAAACAAAAGATGTTGAAGAGCGGAAAATTGCGCTTAAATCAATTACATTTCTAACAAATGAAGCAGACAAAGCTGAAAAACTTTTTTCCTCTTTAGAACAAGTCGCTGCAGGCGTTTTTCTGGCTCGTGAATTTGTTAGTGAACCCCCGAATGTGCTCTATCCAGCTTCAATGGCTGAGCGTCTTCAAGACCTCACAAAGCTTGGAATTAAAGTTGAGGTTCTTGGTATTGATGAACTTAAAAAACTTGGGATGGGAGCTCTTTTAGGCGTTGCGCAAGGAAGTATCCGCGAACCAAAAGTTGTTGTTCTTCAATGGCTGGGAGCTGATCCATCAGAAAAACCCGTTGCATTTATCGGAAAAGGGGTCACTTTTGACACAGGTGGGATTAGCTTAAAACCATCTGCCAATATGTGGGATATGAAGTATGATATGGCCGGATCTGCTGTTGTTGCAGGCCTTATTCACGCACTTGCAGGACGTAAAGCAAAAGTAAATGCTATTGGGGTTGTGGGCCTCGTTGAAAATATGCCTTCTGGCAGTGCTCAGCGCCCTAGTGACATAGTTAAATCAATGTCAGGCCAAACAATTGAAGTCCTTGATACCGATGCTGAAGGTCGCCTCGTGCTCGCAGATGTTCTTTGGTATACGCAAGATCGTTTTAAACCTCAATTCATGGTAGATCTTGCAACATTGACAGGCGCAATTGTTATTGCTTTGGGAGACTATTTTGCAGGACTCTTTTCAAACAATAATGAACTCGTTGATAAAATAAAATTAGCTGGCGAGAAGACTGGAGAGAGAGTCTGGCATATGCCTTTAGATGATCGTTTTGAGTGTGAAATTGAATCTGATATTGCCGATCTTAAAAACATTGTATTTGGGCGCAAAGCGGGCAGCGCTACAGCAGGCCAATTCCTTAAAAGATTTGTGAATGATACGCCGTGGGCTCATCTCGACATTGCTGGCATGGCATGGGCAGAAAAAGACTTCCCAACTGTTGCTAAGGGTGCAACCGCTTATGGTGTGAGACTCTTAAATGAGCTTGTTCAAAACTATTATGAAAAATCATAACAACAGGTTGTATAGTGCTCGAAGTTAGCTTTTACAAACTTCAGAAAACTTCTCTGGAGCATAGTCTGCCAAGGCTTTTAGAAAAAATCTTTCAAGCTCAGAAAAAAGTTGTTGTTCTTTTTGGTACACCCGAAAGATTAGCTGCTTTTAATACTATGCTCTGGACCTATTCACCAGGTACTTTTTTACCGCATGGTAGTTCAAAAGAAGGTTCAGCGGAAAATCAACCTATTTGGTTAACCAATGTGTTAGAGAATCCTAATGAAGCGGAAATTTTGATTACCGTTGAAGATCAAGAGGTCAATAACTTCTTAACTTTTTCAAAATGTCTTGACATATACGATGGCAACGATCCAGAAGCAGAAGAAAAAGCTGGTAATCGTAAAAAAAAATATAGAGATTTAGGATGTTCCATTTTAATGTGGCATCAAGATGAAAAAGGCGCATGGCATAAAATGCCATCTAATTAACAATTAAAAAAACTGGAGTATAAAATGTCCCTTACAAGAACACTTTCAATTATTAAGCCTGACGCAACTCGCCGTAATTTAACAGGCGTCATTAATGCACGTATTGAAGAAGCAGGCTTACGAATCATTGCTCAAAAAAGAATCCACATGGATCGTTCTGCTGCTGAACGCTTCTATGACGTTCACAAAGAACGTTCATTTTTTGATGAGCTTTGCACATTTATGATCAGTGGTCCCGTGGTTGTTCAAGTCTTAGAAGGCGAGAATGCGGTCCCTCTTTATCGCCAAGTAATGGGAGCAACTAATCCTGCAAATGCAGAAGAAGGAACAATTCGTCGTGATTTTGCTGAATCGATTGAAGCAAATTCTGTTCATGGTTCTGATTCACTTGAGAATGCACAAAGAGAAATCTCTTTCTTCTTTAGCGAAATTGAAATTGTCGGTTAATAACGGCATAATAATCTCAGCCTATCCTTTTTGAGAGTAACAAGGCAGTCAAAGGAGTTTAAATGCTGAGTAAATTTGTATTTTTATTGTGGACTTCTATTTTTTACTTAGTTGTCAGTAATGATCTGGTCGCAAGTGAAAGTTATGTCATCAAGAATGTACAAGTTGATGTTACGGGAAGCTCTGCTTCAGAAGCGCGCACAAAAGCAATGGCGGATGCGCAACGCCAAGCTTATAATATTTTGTTAGAAAAAGTGCTTCCCCAACATGATTCTTCTTTACCAAGCTTAACCGATGAACAGCTGGATGCTTTAGTCCAATCTATTGAAGTTCAAAGTGAAAAAAATTCAGATGTTCGCTATCTAGGAACCTTAACTATTCACTTTAACCCTAAAACTGTTCAAATGTGGTTTGCACAACAAAATAAAAAAGTTGTCTCACCTTCTCTCAATAAAACAACCGTTATTGTCCCAGTATTGGTACGCAATGAAAAAACATTATTATGGGAAGAAAATAACCCATGGTGGCAAGCATGGAATCAAAAAACAGATTTAGATAGTGAAGCACTCGTGATTCCCATGGGAGATCTGCAAGATCTCAAAAATCTTTCTGCAAAAGATGCGCTTGAAGGCAACATTGATGCAATACGTAAAATGTTAAGTCGCTATCAGGCTGATAGAATGATTATAACTATCTTCTATGAAAACTCTCCTTCACGCCTTGAAGTCCATCATTATACATCCGAAGGTCTCATTGATCACTCTCCGCTTGTTGAATTTGATATGAATGAATATGCGCCAGCAACCCTATTACCGTTTGCGATAACTAAAGTTATTGAAGCCAGCAAAACAACCCTTCAAGCCTCTCTTCATTCTGAATCAAAAAAACTTCACCTCATCATTACTTTCAATAACTACCCTGAGTGGATTAACCTGCAAGAACAACTTAAAAGTTTGCAAGGTGTAAAAAAAATAACCATTCATAATCTAAGTCTTAGACAAGCTCAAGTATCGCTAATCTGTTCAAGCTCTGAAACTTTTATTGAAAATCAATTAAAAGCAAAGGGAATTATTATTGAACAAGAACCTAGCGATATTACATCCAAAGTCCTTTCTTTAAGACTTCAAGAAAGCAAACACTTATGACTTGGCCTAATTTTATTAGTTTAGGGCGAATTTTATCTGTTCCTTTTATCATTTGGTGTATTCTTTCCAATTCTTTATTATGGGCTTTTTGGGGAATGGTTCTTGCAGGTCTTTCAGATATTCTTGATGGTCTCATTGCAAGAGGCATGCATTTGAGAACAGTTTTAGGAAGCTATCTTGATCCTATCGCTGACAAGTTTCTTCTCGTTGGTGTTTTTATTGCGCTTGGACTTAAAGCTTGGATCCCCTTATGGCTGATAATTCTTGTCGTCTTTAGGGATGTTTTAATTGTTGGAGGTATGCTCCTCCTTATGATGTTGGATAAGCCCATTACCTCAAACCCTATTTTCATTAGCAAAGTAAACACTTTTCTACAAATCAGTGTGGTTAGTCTTACCCTGTTGCAAGGAGCATATAATCAGAACTACAAGACTTTTAATCAGATTCTTTTCACTTTAACTGCAATGACAACTATTCTTTCTGGAGCAGCTTATGTTAAAGAAGGTATTAAGCGTTTAAATTAAGGAATGACATATGAAAGAACCGACTTTGCTTCTTCTTAAGCGTCGTGTGTGGATATGGACCTTGATTTTTGTAGGGGCTCTTACACTTCTCTACCTTTTTAAGGGTATCTTATTACCGTTTATTGTTGGCACTTTTGTCGCTTACCTCCTAAACCCCACAGTCACAAAACTGGAAACTTTCAATATCCCAAGAATCTTAAGTACAACCTTTATGATTTTGCTGTTTTTTATTGCAATTGGAGGTTTGTTATTTTTCACTATTCCCTTTCTTAAGCAAGAGCTTTTGTTCTTAGCACAACATCTACCAAACTACGGCGAGCGACTATATCAAACCACATTACCTTTAATAGAACAGTTTAACGATATTATCCCGGTTAAAGATTTTAATCAGCTTAAAACAACAGCCAGTGCTTATTTTGGTGATATGCTCTCTTGGGGATTTAAAGCTGTTGCAAGTGTTTTAACCAATACATTAGCTCTTGCAAATTTGTTATCATTAGTCGTGTTAACACCTGTGATTGCCTTTTATTTATTAAGAGATTGGCCTCGATTTACATCTATACTTATTGGATTACTCCCTTTAGAGCATACTGAAACCATTAAAAATCAAGCCAACCTTATTAATCAAACACTGGCAAATTATGTGAGAGGGCAAGCCCTCGTATCCTTGAGTCTTGCTCTTTACTATTCTATAGGCTTAAAAATTACAGGATTAGACTTTGCTTTCACAGTCGGAATAGCCACAGGTCTCTTGGCATTTATACCTTATTTTGGATTCTTATTAGGAGCCACAGTTGCATTTGGACTTTCTCTCACTCAATTTAATGACTGGACTTCCATTGGGTGGATTGCTGCTGTGTTTGCGTTAGGGCAAGGTCTTGAGTCTTATCTCTTGACACCTAAGTTTGTTGGTGAACGTATTGGTCTTCACCCAGTATGGATTATTTTTGCTCTGCTTGCAGGAGGCGTTTTATTTGGCTTCCTTGGAATTATAATGGCAATGCCAATTGCTGCTGCTTTAAGTGTTATTGTTCGTTTTACTCTTAAAAAGTATTATGCAAGTGATTTTTATCAAGGAGCCGCCTCTCAGAAGCATAAACTAGCTTCTTCTAAAAAATAGTTCTTTCTATGGCGCAACTCATTTTTAATTTTTCTCCTTCCTGTAGCTATAAAGCAGAAGATTTTATTGTCACAAACAGCAATCAAGAAGCATTCTCTTGGATCACACAATGGATGTCTTGGCCCCATCATAGTTTACTGTTGATAGGGCCGCACTATTCCGGGAAAACACACCTTGCGACAATTTTTCAAAATTTATCTTCCGCGACTTTTATTAAGGAAGCTGAGCTCCAAAATTCTGAGATCTTCTTCAGTTCGAACACAACTCCCTTTATTCTTGATCCTGTTCATCTGCAAGAAGAAAAACAATTTCTTCATTTTTATAATCTTTGTCGAGAAAGACAAAGAAAGTTACTCTTAACGGCTGAAACCCACCCTACACAATGGCATATTAAGCTTCCTGACCTCAGTTCTCGCCTCAAGGCAATCCCGTGCACAACAATTGCACCGCCTGATGATCTCCTCATTCGAGGAATTCTCCTCAAAAGATTCTCGGATCTTCAAATCACGATATCAGGATCAGTTCTAGATTATCTCGTGACTCATCTTGAAAGAACTTATGCTACGTTACAAAATACGGTTTTACTTTTGAATGATACTAGCCTGGTAGAACACAAAAAGGTCACCCTTCCCCTTGTAAAAAAAGCCCTTGGTTTATAAAGCAGGTTTTTTGTGAAAAATCCTCAATTAATAGTCTCTAAAATTTAAAATAGTAATTTTGGCCACAATGGGTAATTGTAAGTGATTATATCTAAAAAATGGAGCTAGTAATGAAAATTAACATTTTATCGCTTTTAATAGCAGGTTTTTTGACGTTTTTCTCGTGCCAAGCTTATACAGAAGCCTTTGAATCTGATGAAGATTTTTTTAAGAATCCTAACACAACAGTTACTATTAAACAGATCATCGAGCACGATGGTAAAGTAAAAGCCTTTGTTGGTGGGTCTCGCAGTGAGGGCACAGACATAAAAACAAAATCAATGATTGTCGATGCACAGGCAACGCTTTTGAAATACGAACATTATGATGACAAATTATTTTCAAAAAAGGTGTTAACAGGCAACGTTATTGTTGGAGAAAACCTTTATCCCTTTCCGGAACCTTATGTTGCTCAGCAACAAATTCCTTACGCTTCAAAAGGTGAAAGCCAACAAGAAGACGGGGCACCGCTCGGCCAATGGTATACGGTTTATAGGGTTTTGCACAACTTGCGCCCAGATGGAACAGTCTATGACTTGAAGACACCTCTTTACCAACAAAAAAAGGTAGAAGAGGCTCGTGCCACTGAGCGAGAAAACGAGTATTGCATAAGGGAAAAGGATGTTGTCAGCAAATGGAAATTTAAAACAAGACATACTATTCATGTTTACAAGTTAACGGATGTCTACGCCATCCTCTGGCAAAGGAAGCTCAATGGATCAGATGAACAGAAAGTTTCTGAAAATATTGTAAGAACTGATGAAACTTTGGATCGAAGCTATACGAGCTGTTCTAAGTGTGCTCCAAAAAAGTAACTATTTAAAATTAATATAAAAAATAGGATCCAGATTACTCTTGGGATCTTATTTTTTATTATCTATCATTAATATCTAACTTTACCTATTGGTTATGATATAATTTAAAAATATGAGTGTAGAAAGGCTTAATCTGACTAACAGTGGGCTGCGGTTATAAAAATTTAACTTCAAATTCAAAGAGAGACTTTATAAATTAGTATGAAGACTTCACCACTTATCCTCTGGTTTCGTCAAGATTTACGGCTTCAGCACCATCCAGCTTTTGAAGTTGCTAAAGCAACAGGGCTGCCAATTCTTCCGCTTTATATTTTAGATGACGATACGCCTGGTCCTTGGAAAATGGGAGCTGCTCAACGATGGTGGCTTCACCACAGCCTTCTCTCTTTAAATAAAGATTTGGATGCTCAAGGGGGGAAACTTATTCTAAGACGTGGCTCTCCTAGCAGAGTTCTTCAGGATGTACTTCAAGAAACCGGAGCTCAAAGCATTTATTGGAGCCGTTGCTATGAACCGTTTTCTATTGTTCGTGATACAGGATTAAAAAAAGATTTCATTGAGCAAGGAATTACGATTAAAAGCTTTAACTCTTCCCTTTTATTTGAACCTTGGGAAATTAAAAATCAACAAGGCCAACCTTATAAAATTTTTACTCAATTTTGGAAAAAATGTCTTGCACAAGGCCCCCGTTTTTCAATATTTGAGAACACAACTTTGGCTCAATTTTATACCCATCTTAAAAGTGAAGATCTTACAACGTGGGAATTAACACCAACTCACCCTAATTGGGCTCACGGATTTTCTGAATTATGGCAACCAGGTGAGGATGGTGCTCATCAAAAGCTTGAGATTTTCTTCACACATCATCTTAAAGAGTATAAAGAGACACGGAACCGACCAGGTTACTATGGAACTTCTCGCCTTTCTCCCCATCTTCATTTTGGAGAGATCAGCCCTCATCAAATTTGGCGATGCTTTCAACAGTTGACAAACTCACCCCCCTCTTCTGAAAGTTATCTTGCAGAAATTGGCTGGCGAGAATTTTGTTACCACCTTCTCTATGCCTTTCCTTCATTACCCGAACGACCTTTCCAAAAAAAGTTTACGGATTTTCAGTGGAAGAATAACAACGATACATTAAAAGCATGGCAACAAGGAAATACAGGTTATCCAATTGTGGATGCTGGCATGCGTGAGCTTTGGCATACAGGATGGATGCATAATCGCGTGCGTATGATCGTTGCTTCATTTTTAACAAAACACCTTTTGCTATCGTGGCAGGAAGGTGAAAAATGGTTCTGGAATACGTTAGTAGATGCAGACCTTGCAAATAATGCCGCCAATTGGCAATGGATTGCAGGATGTGGGGCAGATGCTGCTCCTTATTTCAGAATCTTTAATCCGACCCTTCAAGGTGAAAAATTTGACCCTCAAGGTGATTATGTACGCCGCTGGGTCCCCGAATTAAAAAACCTCTCAAATTCTTTTATTCACAAACCTTGGCAAGCCTCTGCAGCAGAGTTAAACCAAGCAGGTGTTATCTTAGGAAAGACTTATCCTTTGCCCCTGGTCAACCATGGAGATGCTCGTGATCGCGCGCTTGAAAGCTACCGACAGCTTTAAACTATGCGTTTTTAACTGGTTTTTCTTCACATCTCAGGGTAATGTGCGCGATAATGATTTAGACAACATAAGTAGGTTACAATGCCCAAAATAACTTTTATTACGCCGAAAGGTGACCACGTCCAAGTTGAAGCTCCTGTTGGTTTATCTGTTCTAGAGATTGCTCACCAAAATAATATTGATCTCGAAGGCGCTTGCGAAGGTTCTCTAGCGTGCTCAACCTGCCATGTCATTGTCGACCCTGAATGGTATGATGCCTTACCTGAAGCCCAAGAAGAAGAAGAAGACATGCTAGATCTTGCTTTTGGCTTGACCCGCACATCCCGTCTTGGTTGCCAAATTATCATCACAGAAGAACTTGATGGATTGACAGTCACACTACCGGCAGCCACCCGCAATATGATGGTTGACTAAACGTGCCGTCGCTGAAATGGACGGATGTACGAGAGATTGCAATTGCACTCGAAGAACACCATCCTGACATCGATATTCTTCATCTTCGCTTCACTGATCTTTGGAAATGGGTGCAAGAACTACCCGGCTTTGAAGATGATCCTCATCGCTCAAATGAGCGTATTTTAGAAGCGATTCAAATGGCTTGGCTTGATGAGCGTGACTAATTTTTCAATTTTTACGAGAAATTCTAAAGGATTTTATTTTCTTTAACTATTTTTTAACGAACCTACTGTTATTTTCTTTCCACACATGCAGCAGGGGGCTGCTGTAGCACCATGATAAAAATAAACAGGGAAGGCTAAAAGGTATATCCACCCCCACGAATTTTCCCTAATTCTCTTGATTTTTCTTCCTCAAAAATTGTAGAACCATTTCAGAGGTAAAAATGAAAATTGTTGTCGCTGCTCTTTATAAATTCGTCCGGCTCGCTGATTATCGTGAATTGCGAAATCAATTGTTCGATCTTTGCCAAAAGAACGACATTCGAGGCACTTTATTACTCGCCCCAGAAGGGCTTAATGGAACGGTTGCAGGTTCGAGAGAAGCAATTGATAACCTTCAAGTTTTTTTAAAAAATGAAGGTCATTTTGAAGGACTTGAATATAAAGAATCATACGTTGATTATTACCCTTTCTATCGTCTCAAGGTACGGATTAAGAAAGAAATCGTAACGCTTGGCATGCCTCACTTAGATGTTGAGAAAAGTACGGGTACCTTTGTTGAACCCGAAGCATGGAATGCTCTTATTAGTGAGCCTGATGTCCTTCTCATTGATACACGCAATGTGTATGAGACTAAGATTGGTACATTTAAAAACGCAATTGATCCGGAGACTGAGACTTTCCGAGAATTTCCGGAGTTTATTGAACACCTCATTAATAAGAAAGAAAAACAACGTATTGCTATGTTTTGCACAGGCGGTATTCGCTGTGAAAAAGCTTCAAGCTATCTTCTTGAGCAAGGGTTTGAAGAAGTGTATCAGCTTAAAGGTGGTATTTTAAAATATCTGGAGACGATCCCAGCTGAGGAAAGCTTATGGCAAGGTGAATGCTTTGTTTTTGATAACCGCGTTGCCGTCAAAGAAGGTGTTGAAGAAGGCAAGCATGATTTATGTTTTGGTTGTCGTGCACCGCTCTCTGAAGCTGACAAGGTCTCTTCTGAATATGAAGAAGGCGTCACCTGCCCTTCATGTTATGCGCACCATAGTGAAGATAAAAAAAGACGCCTTCGTGAGCGCCAAAAGCAAATTCTATTAGCCAAACAACGCCAAGAGCAGCACATTGGTCGTTTGTCTTCTAAACGTATTTCTTCTTGAACTTTTCTCTCAGCTTCATGACAAAAACCCCTCTTGAACCTATTCTTCCCCAAAACCATCTTTGAAATTTTGGTATTCTCAACAACAAGAAGCATGCTAGAATTTAACTTATAAAGTCGCATTCTATGAATATTTCAAATGAGGCCATGTCGCATGAATAAATATTTATTTCTTATCGTTACTCTCTTAATGAGTGGTTGTAACCACTATCTAAAATATGAGACAGAGCTTGTATCTGTCCAGCAAGAGGGTCCAAGGATTAAGCATACTCTGACTTCTAAAGATGAAGTTGGGCTGTTTAGTAATCGTGATTTGTCCATTGTCGCTACTCTTGGCACCTCAGGGATCACTATCATCCTTAAGAATAAATCAAATGAAAAAATGAAAATCTTGTGGGATGAAACCTTAATTGTTGATCACAAAGGGAGAACGCATCGCACTGTTCATCATGGCGTCCGGTATGGAGCGCACTATGAGTTACAACCTCCGACCATCATTCTTCCATATCAATTTCACGCAGATACCATTTTGAGTGCGGATACTATTCATTACAATCCAGGGAGTTATTCCCCTGGGTATATTTATGGAAATGGAATGGGGGGCTATACGTATAATCCAGGCTACAGCACTCCTGGCTATTGGCAAGGTGGCGAGATTTTACGAGATAGTGTGAGTTCTACAGATCAGTTGACTGAAATTAAAAAAGAAACTCTTACAAAGGATGTGCACTTACATCTTACTTTAGAGCACAGAAACAAAAAACAAGAATACCAGCTTACTTTTAAGATAAAAGACGTCAAAATTGAAGACTAATGCTTTCTTTTGAATCATAAGATGAGAACTCTTCTCTCTAAAAACCTAGCCCGTTTGCAATTTTTATCCAATGCTTCTCAATTGGGACTTCTTCTGCAACAGCTTCTAGCACAAAAACACCTGCCGCAGCTAACATGGGAAGCTCTAACTCACTATGACTCATCCCCTAATAAATAGAAGTTACAAAGTTGCTTGTGCTATTCCTAGCAATGTAAGTCATTTATTTTTATGTAACTTTTCCCCCAAGGCATTTATTTTATCCCTTTCAAACGCAATTGTTAAACCTCTGGGACCTCATCAAGACTTTTAAAAATCTTTCCTCCTTGCTTCCTGATCGCCTCTACTTCAGCATCAGCCCCAAAAGACCATCCTTCCAAGCGCAGGACGGCATCACACCTTTTAGCCAGCGCATAAGACATAGGCATCATCAGTTCGTCAAAATGATCTTCCCCAACGGCTTCAACCATCGGCAAGGCCATATTGACGCCCAAGATGGGAATATGTCCTTTCTTGTACACCGCGTAAGCGGCCATATTAAGACGTATGAGATTGTGATGGCGCTGCTCAGCAGTGGGAGCATTCGTCGTATAAGGCCCTGAAATCATAATCCATAAGGAATTTTTAGACATTTTACCCTTCCTTTCTGATTTTCTGATTAAAGATTAACCTCTCAAGTAAAGGGAACAAAAGCAACAGGAAGGAGTGACTCTTCATGAATCCGGCCCTCTTGATCTTTTGTAATGAGCGTCAACATCTGCGTTTGACCTTTTTCACCAAGCGGAATGACCATGCGACCATTGAGGCTTAATTGATTCACAAGCGCTTGAGGAACTTTTTCGCAAGCCGCTGTGACAAGAATACCATCGTAAGGAGCATACTCAGGCCAACCTGCAGCTCCATTTCCTATTAAAGGAAAAATGTTTCTGTATTGACATTCATTAAAATGACGTTGAGCCGTTAAAGAAAGTTCCGGAATGGATTCAATCGTATAAACTTCTTTAACCAATTTCCCTAAAATTGCCGCTTGATATCCTGATCCTGTGCCTATCTCAAGCACTTTGTGCTCTTTTTGAGGCTGGATAAGCGCCGTCATTAACGCAACAATAAACGGTTGAGAGATTGTCTGACCGCTTCCTATCGGAAGCGCTTCATTAAAGTATGCGAACTCCACAAGTTCCTCACTTACAAATTGATGTCGAGGCACCTTCTGTAAAGCTTGCTCAATATCTGGGGAAAGTTCATCAATCCCCGTTAAATATGCTGTGTCCTTAATTTCTTGTTTAATAATCTCAACCATTCTCAGATGGTTATTGAGTTGGTAATTAATTTCTTGTGCTAACATTGTTTCTTTCTCCAAAAATTCATCATTTACCTCACGAGACATGCTTCCTATAAAACTGATCCACAAATAAAGCATATCTAACTTTTAATTAATTGAACGAGTTGAAAAACTTCATAGAACTCTCAACCTAAGGATCAATGATTCTTTTGTTCGGTGTGTAGAAAGCTTTTAATCTCGCCAAAAAAAACGATTTTATGAACCTCTTAAATGGTTCAAATAATAGTTTTTGTTTTTTCATCCTTATTTTCATTCATCTATCCTTTCTTTCATTTATTAAAACTTGAGGCAAAGTTTGGGTAATGCCTCACAAAGGTGGCCAAAAAATTTGCTTATTTTTTAGTCATTTTTAGAAGAATAAGAGGTTGAAATTGTTGTGCTTGTTGTTATCTAGATAAGGCCTGACAAAGATAAAATCCCATCTCTTAATCATCTATTATTAGCATATCATAATTGGGTACAATTTTCAAGGATTTTCACTCTCAAAAATGATAATTTAATCATTAAATTTCAATTACTTATAAAATAATTTTAGGGATTTTTTATGTCTTAAAAATATCCTTGGTTTTCTTTTCCGCAAGAATCCCAATATGCATCCTATGCGATTCCATTTGCTTATTTGGTCACTTTTTTATAAATTAAGTGTTATTCTTGAGTTGGAAGAGTTTTTAATAGGATTCTAAGGGCCTACACTCACTCTCCCTATCCCAAGGAGTTGTTTTTCAATCTACTGTTATAGAGGAAATCTAGAAATTGTCGTCAAAATTAATTTCTTATGTTTTAGGATGTGTTTTTGTTCTCTCAGTCGCTCAAGATCTAAGAGCAAGCCCTCAGAAGGATGAAGAAGAGCCAAAACCAAGACAAGCTGGAAGAAGAGCCAAAGAGGCTTCGGGCTATAAAGCCCCCCACCCAAGCTTAGCTGTTGCAGATTTAGCGGATATAGAGAAAAAACTACAAGCGTTAGCGGAAGAACAAAAACAGCAAGAAGAAGCCGTAGAGGAGCATAAACGAACATCCTCTCGAGGTAAAAATCACACTAAAAACAAAAACTTATCTAACAAAAAAACATCTCGTGATGGCAAAACTTCTAAAAAGACGCATATAAAACAACCACTTCTCTCGCGTGCGCCTGTCACCATAGATGTCCCCTTGGAAGAAGAGGTTAGCAGTAGTCGCCCTCTAACGACGATCATACATCCTGATTCGGTAATACACCCTGAGTTACCACCTGTTTCACCGACTATTTTACCAGATTTTCCAGATATTTCGCCTGATAAGACTGAAAAAGCGACAAGTAGTTCATCTCCTAAACACAAAACGACCAAGAAAAAAGAGGCTAAAAAAGGAAATAAAAAAGAAGAAATTCCTCTAGCTTCTCCCTCAAAAGGTCATCCAGGAAAAAACTACGACCCCTATCAGTATTGGTTGACGGTGCCAACAAAGCATCCACAAATACAAGAAGAATCTCTACTTTTACAAGCCAAGGACGTTTTCGCTCCTAAAGAACTCTATCCCACCCATATCCTTCTTGCCCTCGCAGCAGGAACAACACAAGGAATAGAACAGAATCCTATTACAGGAAAAGATCAAATAGTTGTTAAGTACAATAAAGTTTATATCCCTGAACTTAAAATGTTTCTAGGATTCAAAATTATGGAAGCTGGCAAGCTAGAGGATTTAAAAAGTAAGCTTCTTTTTGATAATTTTGCTCAATCTGAGAAGGTCAAAACCCTCCTTAAACTGATCTGCATTAAAGGAAAAGGTGATTTTTCTAAAATTATTCCTACTTTTATGCAAAAAGCTCAGGATGATATCCAGAGTCTAACGCACGAGCATTTTCATAAAAGTAGAATTCGTATCAAGCGCGACGAGGTTGAAAAAAGGCCTGAAGGGAATACGCTCGGAGAGAAATATAAATCTAACTATGGTATCTATGAGATCTTTGAAGAGGGTAACTCTGACCCTATTCCAAACCTTCGCGTACGAGTCGCTTTCTCAGCTTTAAAGTAACTTGAAGAATGATTATCTAAAAAATAAAAGGCTAGGTACATCCTAGCCTTTTTACTTGCTAAAAAATTTTTAAGCATCTCATCTTAAAACTATGATGCCGCTTTCTTTCTAATCTTCCGCCACACTTTATGATGTTTTGAATG
Source organism: Candidatus Paracaedimonas acanthamoebae (assembly GCA_000743035.1). Lineage (GTDB taxonomy): Bacteria > Pseudomonadota > Alphaproteobacteria > Caedimonadales > Caedimonadaceae > Paracaedimonas > Paracaedimonas acanthamoebae. The sequence continues at coordinate 225,742 of CP008936.1, read as the reverse complement.
CACCTGATAAGTTTCCGAGAACACATGCCCACCTTGACCATTCGCCACAAAATAAAGCTCCTTCGTGTCTGAAGGTGCAAAAACAGCTCGCAAAGAGGCAAGCCCAGGATTACAAATCGGTGTCGGTGGCAATCCTTTATGAAGATAAGTATTATAGGGGGTTAAAGCCTTTAATTCTGCCTTTGAAAGATGACGATTGAGGGCTAATCTTTTATCTTGATAAAGACCGTAAAGAACTGCCGCATCACATTGCAAAGGCATCCCTAGGCGCAAGCGATTTAAGAAGACAGCAGCCACACGAGGACGTTCTTCTGGGATTGCTGTTTCTTTCTCAACTAATGACGCCAACGTTACGGCTTCTTTGATGCTTTTATAAGGAAGGGCAAGAGAACGCGCTTGCCACAATTTTTGGATTTCTTTCTGAAAAGCCCTTTGCATGCGCTTTATAAGGTCGCTTCGTTGATCTCCATAAGAAAAATGATATGTCTCTGGTAACAAAGTTCCCTCTTCCGGGAGTACATGCTCACCTTGTAAAAATGGTAAATCTTGCAATTGCTTTCCAATTTCAGCAGAGGTAAGACCTTCGACCACCGTAAAGCGACGAACAATGGTTTCGCCCCTCTGAAGCTTTGCAATAATATCTCTGAGGCGATAAGGGGGTAAGAACTCATATTCACCCGCCTTCAAGGAGCTCAATGGGCTTAAAATATATGCCCATAGCTTAAAGGGGATGTCTGCATCAATAATGTGATTTTTTTTAAGTATTAAAGCAATTTGATTTATTGATGTGTGCAGAGGAATAATCACTGTATGCGCCTGCTTATCACCCACTTCTGCCCTATAAGAAATTAAGAAGAAGGCACTTGCAATAAAGATTTTACAAAAAGTTAAAACAGTGAGAAAAATAAAAAGAGGCTTATTCATGATCTTTACCCTCGATCAGCCCTCTTATTACTTAAATTTTCTTAAAAAATTAGGAAAAAGCCTTAAAAACAAGAGAAGCATTTGTGCCCCCAAATCCAAAGGAGTTAGAAAGAGCAATTTTGACTTTCTTTTCTTTGGCTTTATGAGGAATAAGGTCGATCCCTTTACATGTATCATCCACATTATCAAGATTCAACGTTGGAGGCATAATGCCATCAACAATGCTCATAATAGAGAAAATAGATTCCACAGCCCCAGCAGCTCCTAAAAGGTGGCCTATCGATGATTTTGTGGAAGACATTGAAACACGTTCACTATGGCTTCCCATGAGGCGCCTTACAGCGCCTAACTCAATCTCATCACCCAGGGGCGTTGATGTCCCATGGGCATTGACATAATCAACGTCCTCAGGCGACAATTTTGCATGGCGAATCGCAGATTGCATGGAACGGAAAGCCCCATCACCTTCTGGGTGCGGTGCTGTCACATGATAAGCATCCCCAGAAAGACCATACCCAACGAGTTCAGCATAAATTTTAGCGCCACGCTTTTTCGCATGTTCAAGTTCTTCTAAAACAAGGACGCCTGCCCCCTCGCCCATGACAAAGCCATCACGATCCCGATCCCAAGGGCGGGAAGCACGCTCAGGCGTCTCATTAAAACTTGTTGATAAGGCTTTCATTGCAGAGAAACCACAGATACCCAGCTGATTGATAGCAGCTTCTGCTCCACCTGCGATCATGACATCAGCATCACCATATTGAATAAGGCGGGATGCATCACCAATGGCATTCGCACTTGTTGAACATGCAGTGACCACAGAATGGTTTGGACCTTTAAATCCATACTTAATAGAAACATGGCCAGACGCGAGGTTGATTAAACAAGAAGGGATGAAGAAAGGCGAAACGCGGCGCGGCCCCTGTTCCAACATCATCGCTGCAGCTTCTTGAATACGGGTCAACCCCCCTATCCCAGAACCAATTAAAACACCTGTTCTTACACACGATTCTTCATCTTCAGGTTTCCAACCAGCGTCTTCAATTGCTTGAATCGCTGCAGCAATACCATAACTGATGAAAGGATCTACTTTGCGTTGATCTTTTGCAGAAAGATACAAGTCTGGATTAAATGCGCCGTCTTGGGTCCCAACGGGAAGCTGTCCCGCAACACGGCAAGGCCAATCTGTAGCATCAAATTTATCAATTTGTGCAAGTCCAGATTTGCTCGCAATTAGGTGCCGCCAAGTAGTTTTAACGTCAGCCCCAAGCGGACTCACCATTCCCATGCCAGTAATTACAATACGTCGCATTTAAAAGACTCTATTTATTTCTTTGTATTTTCCTCAAGCAATTTTACCGCATCGCCAACGGTTTTAATCTTTTCTGCAACATCATCAGAAATTTCAACACCAAACTCATCTTCAAATGCCATGACAAGCTCAACGGTATCCAAGCTATCAGCACCTAAATCGTCCATAAAGCTTGCTTTATCTGTGACCTTAGCTTCATCCACGTTAAGACGTTCAATAATGATTTTTTTGACTCGATTTGCAATATCACTCATGAGTATTTCCTCAATTGGTTAAAAAATAAATTTAATGTTTCCTAAAATTTGCAAAGGATTCTAACACAAAGTTTTCAAAACGCAAACACTCAAATCATGGCCATTCCACCATTTATGTGAAGAGTTTGACCTGTGATATAAGCAGCTTCTGCGCTTGCAAGAAATGCAACCCCTGCCGCGATCTCCTCTGGCAGCCCCATCCGACCCTGAGGAATAGTAGTAAGTAATTTTTCTTTGTGAGCTTCAGGAAGAATCTCTGTCATAGGTGTTTGGATGAAACCAGGGGCTACACAATTCACTGTAATCCCCCGCGAAGCAATTTCTTGGGCAAGTGACTTTGACATTCCAATAACGGCAGCTTTAGAAGCACAATAATTGGCTTGTCCCGGGTTACCCGTCACACCAACAATCGATGTGATGTTGATAATACGCCCTTCTCGACGTTTCATCATTCCTTTAATAGCAGCTCGCATTAAACGGAAAGTTGCCCCTAAATTAACATCTATTACTTCTGAAAATTCGTCATCTTTCATACGCATCATTAAATTATCACGCGTAATGCCTGCATTATTCACAAGGATATCTACTTGCTCCATAATACCTTCTGCTTGTGGAATTAAATTTTCAATTTCTTCCGCATTTTTAAGATTGCAGGGAAGAACATAGACTCTGTCTTTAAGCTCTTGAGCAACCTTATCAAGAGCTTCTCGACGTGTCCCGGAAAGAGCGACAATCGCCCCTTGCTGATGAAGTGCTTTTGCAATTGCTGCTCCAATTCCACCTGAAGCACCTGTAATCAGTGCTTTTTTCCCGTTTAAATTAAACATTGATTCCTCACACTTGTTTTAAAAATTCTTCTATATCTTCTGGTGCTTGAATAGATAATCCTTCTAATTCTGGATCTATTCTTTTTGTTAGCCCTGTTAAGACTTTTCCTGCGCCAATTTCAACAATCTTAGACACTCCTTGGGCTTTCATATAGGAAATGCTTTCACACCACCTCACACGGTTTGTAATTTGCTGCACTAACAACTCAGAATACAAAAGTGGATTATCTTGCGGTTGGGCGATAACATTAAACACCACAGGCACTATTGGAGTTTTAAAAGAAGTACTCTCAAGCGAGCTCTTCATAATCTCCGCACTTGGTTTCATTAAAGAGCAGTGAAACGGTGCACTCACAGGCAAAATTACGGCACGCTTAATATTGTCATTTTTCGCAATCTCTATTGCTCGATTAATGGCATCAACATGCCCACTAATCACAATTTGTCCAGGAGAGTTATCATTCGCAACCTCGCAAACTTGTCCCTGCGCGGCTTCTTGCGTAATCTTCTCAGCTTGCTCAATCTCAGCACCTAAAAGAGCCGCCATAGTGCCTTGGCCAATTGGTACAGCAGCCTGCATCGATTCTCCACGTTGCCTTAGCAGCCGCGCGCAATCACTCAATTCAAGAGAACTAACAGCGGCTAACGCGCTATATTCTCCTAATGAGTGTCCTGCCACAAATTGAAGTTGCTCTACCTTAACACCTGCCTCTTTAACAAGAGTTCTAAGTATAGCAAGACTAACGGCCATCAGTGCGGGCTGAGTATTGTGAGTCAGCATTAACTCTTCTTGAGGCCCTTCAAAAATAAGGCGCGTCAGATTAAGTTTTAACGTTTCATCAATTTCTTGAAATACTTCTCGGGCGGTTAAAAAGGTTTCATAAAGCTCTTTTCCCATTCCAACAAACTGTGATCCTTGGCCCGGAAAAACGAATGCTGTGCGTTTCATTAAGATCCTCTCTTGTTATGGAACAGTCATACCGGCTTAACTTAAGGTGTCAAGAAAATTTATTCCTTCTAAAGCTCAAAAGCAGCTTTAAATAAAGCTTTAGTATAAGGGTTTTGTGGTTTTTCATAAATAACATTTGTAGGCCCAGATTCAACAATTGAACCCTGCCGCATAACAAGAACATGATGGCTAACTGCCCGAATAATTTTTAAATCGTGGCTAATAAAAATGTATGTTAGATGATGCTTCGCTTGTAAATTTCTGAGAAGCTCAAGAACTTCAACCTGGATTGCTCTATCCAAAGCTGAAGTTGGCTCATCAAGCACAAGTATTTGTGGTTTTAAAATAAGAGCACGTGCAATTGCAACACGTTGCCTTTGCCCTCCTGAAAACTCGTGAGGATACCGGTTACGCGTCTCAGGATCCAAATTCACTTCTTCAAATGACTCGATGATAAGTCCTTCTCGTTGCGCAACAGTTAATGTTGGATGGTGAATTTTTAGACCTTCACCAATAATCTCCGCAATTGTCATTCGAGGACTCAAAGAACTAAAAGGATCTTGAAAAACGATTTGAAATTTATGGCGCAATGCGCGTAAATTTTTATTTTTTAATTGATGAATAGGAGTACCTTGTAAGAGAATCTCACCGCTGCTTTCTTGAAGCCTTAAAAGAGCAAAGGCTAACGTTGTTTTGCCAGACCCACTTTCACCCACAATCCCAAGCGTTTCTCCTTGACGCACTTGCAAAGAAACATCCTTAACTGCATTAAAGTAAGTTTTAGGAGAAAAAAGCGCTGATTTGCGAACAAACCTGACAAATAAATTTTTTGCCTCAAGAATAATTGGTGCACTCTGATCTAATTCTTTTGGTGCGCCGCGTGGTTCCGAATTTAACAACTGTTGAGTGTAAGGATGTTGAGGATTTTTAAAGATATTTTCTGTAAGGCCAGTTTCCACACATTCTCCTTTTTGCATGATCACAACTTTCTCTGCCATTTTTTGCACAATAGAAAGATCATGCGTGATCAACAATAATGCCATATTAAGCTTTTGCTGCAGGACTTTAAGAAGATCCAAAATTTGTGCTTGAGTTGTTACATCTAGAGCTGTTGTGGGCTCATCAGCAATCAATAAAGAAGGATCTGTCGCTAAAGCCATAGCAATTATGGCCCTTTGTCTTTGCCCCCCAGATAGTTGATGAGGATAGCTTTGCAGTCGATCAAACGCATCTGTAAAGCCGACAAGCTCAAGAAGCTCGACAACTCTCTCTCGAATTTGAGAACCTCTAAAATTTCTATGCAATGATAATACTTCACCAATTTGCTTTTCGACTGTATGAAGCGGATTAAGAGAAGTCATAGGCTCTTGGAAAATCATAGAAATTTGATCGCCACGAATCTCACGCAAGCGTCCATTTGAAGCCTTTAAAAGATTTTCTCCTTTAAAACGTATTTCTCCTTGAGGATGAGCCGCCTGAGGATAGGGAAGTAATTTTAAGATTGATAAAGCTGTCACTGATTTACCAGAGCCACTTTCACCAACAAGAGCCATGGTTTCACCGCGGTTTAAATCAAAGCTTACATTTTTTACAGCATTAAAATCGCCAAAACGTACCCATAAATCGCGGATGGATAATAATGGAAGCGACATTAAAATTTAACCTTTCTTGGATCAAAGGCGTCTCGGACCCCCTCTCCGATCAATATAAGCAAGGCAAGCATAACAGCAACCGAAAAAAATGCTGTCATACCAAGCCAAGGAGCATGAAGATTATTTTTTCCTTGAGCTAGCATTTCGCCTAAAGATGGTGAACCGGGCGGCAATCCAAAACCTAAGAAGTCTAATGACGTTAGCGTTGTAATCGCACCATTTAAGATAAAAGGCAAATACGTCAAGGTAGCGACCATGGCATTAGGAAGAACATGTCGAAACATAATATGAAAAGTTGAGCCACCAAGAGCCTTGGCCGCTTTCACATAATCAAAGTTACGCGCTCTTAAAAATTCAGCCCGAACAAGGCTTACAAGCGCCATCCAACTAAAAAGCAGCATTAGCCCTAAAAGCCACCAAAAATTTGGTTCAACAAAGCTCCCCATAATGATTAATAGATAGAGCACTGGTAAACCAGACCATATCTCGATAATACGTTGACAAACAAGGTCTACTGTTCCTCCAAAATAACCTTGAATTCCCCCCACGAACACACCAATGATTGAACTTATAAATGTTAGAATAAGCCCAAAAAGAACGGATATGCGAAAACCATAAATAAGGCGAGCAAGGACATCGCGCCCTTGATCATCTGTTCCTAACAAATTTTCATGAGTGGGTTTCGAAGGGGCAGGCGTTGGAAGATCATAATTTATTGTATCATACCTATAACGTATAGGCGGCCAAATCATCCATCCTTTTTCTTTAATTTTTTCTTGAATGTAAGGGTCTCTATAATCAGCCTCTGTCTCGAAATCCCCCCCAAAAGTTTGCTCTGGGTAAAATTTAAGGATAGGAAGGTAAATGCTCTTATTATAAACAATAACGAGTGGTTTATCATTCGCAATAAACTCTGCAAAAAGACTTAAAATAAATAAGGTCAAGAAAATCCATAAAGACCAAAAAGCACGACGATTAGCATGGAAATGCTGCCATCTTTTAAGTGTAAGAGGCGAGAATTTAACTTTCACAATCAACCTATTCTTTTTTCAAAATCAATTCTTGGATCTATTATCATGTATGTTATATCGCCGATGAGGTGGAAAATAAGCCCAAGCAAAGTAAACATAAAAAGTGACCCAAAAACGACAGGGTAATCTCTTGAAATTGCCGTTTCAAACCCAAGAAGTCCCAATCCATCTAAAGAAAATATGACCTCAATCAATAACGAACTTGTAAAAAAGATATGCACGATAGCGGCAGGAATTCCAGAGACAACAATAAGCATTGCATTTCGAAAAACGTGACCATAAAGGATTGTTTTTTCATCCATGCCTTTTGCACGAGCGGTTAAGACATATTGCTTATTAATCTCTTCAAGAAAAGAATTTTTGGTTAATAAAGTAAGGCCTGCAAATCCAGTCACAACGACAGAAATAATAGGCAAGACCATGTGCCACAGATAATCCAAAATTCGTTGCCCCCATGATAATTGATCCCAATTTTCCGACACCAGTCCTCTTAAAGGGAACAGATCCCAAAAACTACCTCCTGCAAATACTACAATCAGAAGAATCGCAAAAAGAAAACTAGGAATGGCATACCCGATAATAATGGCTGCACTGGTCCAAATATCGAAAGCCGAGCCATCTTTCACAGCTTTTCGAATCCCTAGAGGGATGGAAACAAGATAAATAATGAGTGTTGACCAAAATCCTAAAGAAACAGAAACAGGAAGCTTTTGTTTAATTAACTGAACAACGGACACATCCCGGAAATAACTGTCACCAAAATTGAGAGTCGCATAATTTTTAACCATTAACCAAAAGCGCTCAGACGCTGGTTTATCAAAACCATACATTTTCTCGAGTTTTTTAATAAACTCCGGATCAAGGCCGCGTGCTCCACGATATTTGCTCTCCACTCCTCCTGTTTGTGAATCATTCAACTGAGAGATTTGAAAGGTATCCGCGCCACCTCCTGTAAAACGAGCTGTTGCATCCACTGCTGTTCCCTTGATTTTAGCGATCATCTGTTCAACAGGGCCCCCTGGTGCTGCCTGAATGATAATAAAATTAACCAAGAGAATACCAAACAAAGTTGGTAAAATGAGAAAAAGGCGGCGAATAATGTAGGAAATCATCATTAAAAATTAACTCGCCTTTTCAGCATCAGCACTCCACCATGCATAAAGATCTATTCCATAAGGTGGTATTATTTCAGGCTGTTTTAATCTTTTCCAGTAAGCGATTGTATCTTTTTCTCGATACCATGCAGGGATGACATAATGCCCCCACAATAAGAGACGATCTAAAACTCGACAATAATTGATTAAATCTGTGCGAGTGGTTGCGACAATCAATTTTTCAATAACTTCATCAATGACGGGATCTTTCACGCCTGCATAATTTTTGCTTCCTTGAATATCAGCACGTGAAGAAGACCAAAATTCACGTTGTTCATTCCCCGGAGAGATACTTTGAGGCCAAAGCATAAAGATCATATCATAATCAAATGTATCGAGCCGTCTCATATATTGAGCTGTATCAACAATCCGTATTTTTGCATTGATGCCCAAACGTTTCAGATTCTTTACAAACCCTTGAAGAGGCCTTTCTAAATTAGGAGCAGCTATAAGAATTTCGAACCCAAAAGGCTGCCCTGATTCACGATGTGTCATCACGCCATTTTTAATGATCCAACCAGCTTGCTCAAAGAGTTTTTTAGCGTCATTGAGATTTTGACGAATATTCCCTGATCCATCTGTTTTTGGCGCTTTATATTCGCTCGTAAAAATTTCTCCCGGAATTTTACCACGATATCTCTCAAGGATTTCTAGTTCTGCCTGCGAAGGAACACCTGAAGAAGCAAGCTCGGATCCTTGAAAATAGCTTTGGAGCCTCGCATAAGCATGATGAAAAATATTCTCATTAAGCCATTCAAAATCAAGAAAATAACTTAATGCTTTGCGAACTCTGATATCCTGGAAAAGAGGGCGACGAAGATTGTAAGCGAGAGCCTGCATTATCTCAGGATTCTTGCTTTCAACTTCTTGTTGAATAATTTTTCCTTCTTGGACTGCAGGAAATTTATACTCTTCAGCCCACCTTTTCGAAGAGTTTTCTAGCCTCAAATCATAATCTCCTCGTTTGAAGGATTCGAACATAACAGTGTCATCACGATAATATTTATAAATGATATGATCAAAATTATAACGTCCCACATTGATTGGAAGATTTTCTCCCCACCAGCCTTTAACACGCTTATAAGTGACTGTATCACCTGGTTTAAAATGGCTAATTTTATAAGGCCCATTTCCTAAAGGTGGCGTAAGATCAGCTTTCTCAAAACCATGTTTTGTATAAAATGCTTTGGAAATAATAGGAAACTGCCCAATAATTTGTATTATTTCCTTACTTGCATCAGGCCGTAAAATAAATTTAAGGCATCGAGAATCCAACTTTTCAACTTTTAAAACATCTTGATAATACGCTTTATAAAAAGGCTGGCCTTGGTCTCTTAAGGTATTAAAACTATAAATGACATCATCGACGGTTAAAGGAGACCCATCATGAAAGCTTATCCTTTCCCGCATCGTGAAAATAATCCATGTTCTATCTGGTGAAATTTCTACAGATTCAGCTGCATAACAGTAAACAGACGACGGCTCATCATAAGATGGAGCTGTTAAGGTAACGAACAACAAAGATGGATACAAGTACGTTATTCCTGCTGCAGGTTGTCCCTTTACGACAAAAGGATTAAAACTATCGAATGTCCCTTGAATACCAAAGTTAAATGTTCCACCCTTGGGAGCCTTTGCATTAACATAAGAGTAATGTTTGAAATATTGAGAATATTTTAAAGGTTCACCATATAAAGAGATACCATAAAGAGGTTGTGTTTCCTCTTGAGCCTGAGCTAGTTGGCCGATTAAATGTAACATAAAAACGATATAGCGCGTGCACTTTTTAAACATACTTTTCCTTTAAGGTAATGGTTTTGGAGTATCACTCAACGTTCGTAGATATGCGATAAGATCCGCTCGCTCTTGTCCTTTTTTAAGACCAGCAAAGGCCATTTTTGTTCCTGGTATAAATTTTTGAGGTTTATAGAGATAATGACTCAAGTTTTCATAAGTCCATTCTCCCTTATGCCCTTTAAAAGCAGAAGAATAAGCAAAACTATCTGAATGGGCAACTTTGTTTCCAACGATATTCCAAAGATTTGGCCCAACTTTATTTGCCCCTCCTTTTTCAAAAGTGTGACACTGCAAACACTTTTTTGCAATATTTTGGCCATTTTCAGCACTAGCTTTCGCGAGAAGTGGCTCAACAGCCTCTATCACTTCTTCTCCTGTGGCTGACACAGATTGCGACGCATTTTCTTCCGTGACGTCAATTTGATAAATATCCTTAGCAAGCCAAGTTGGTGCAATAAGCCAATCTGCGATTTTGTGACTTACCATCCCAATAAGCAAAGCAAGGAGAATCGCACACAATATTTTATTGAGCTCGAAACTATCCATGAACTATTTTACAGTCTCCACTTTCATTTTTCCCCTGAAACAACAAGCTGAGGCCTTTTAGAAAGGTTCTCATCTGGTATACCTTTCTTTAGCTCTATGGCTTGCACCTCTCGTGTTACACTCTCAATTTGCGGAAGTACAGGCATTTCTTCAAGAGAATTTGCAACCTCCAGAGATTTAAGACGACGAGCACTCGGCAAAACGCGGCTCTCCAAAGAAGCAACCGTACTATTATAGGCTTTAACCGTTCCATTAATTGTCTGACCGAGACGTGCAATATGACTTCCCATATCGGATAGTCTTTTATATAAGTCTCGTCCCTCTTGGCTAATTTCTCGCGCATTTTCAGCGAGAGCTTCCTGACGCCATCCATAAGCGATCGCATGCAACAAGGCAATCAAGGTTGATGGGGTTGCGAGCATGACTTTTCGCTCAACTCCCATTTCAATGAGAGTTGGATCTTGTTCTAAAGCCGCACTAAAAAATGTTTCCCCAGGAAGGAATAAAATTACAAATTCAGGTGTCTCAGAGTTTTTAAATTGATCCCAATAGGACCGCTGGCTTAATTCTTGAATATGAGCTCGCACTTGGCGCGCATGGTCCTTTAAGCAGGTTTGTCGCTGGCTCTCATCGGAGGCCTCTAAAGAAGCAAGATAGGCAGCAAGTGGAGCTTTTGCATCAATAACAATTTTCTTTCCTCCTGGAAGATTAACGATCATATCCGGACGGAAACGCGTTTCATCGACAACAATCGTGTTTTGCTCTACAAAATCACAATGTGAACTCATCCCGCTCATCTCGACAACGCGTCTTAATTGCATTTCTCCCCATCGCCCTCGTATGTGAGGTGTTTTTAAGGCTTTCACGAGATTTGCCGTCTCAAGACGTAGATCTTTTTGCGTGACAGCTAATTCATGAATTTGGTGGCGTAAAACTTCAAATGTACTAATCCTTGTTCTCTCAAGAGCATCAAGCTTTTGATCAACACTTGAGAGAGATGTTTTAATAGGAGCCAGCAACTCATGGATGGCTTGTTGTTTTTCTTTTAATTCTCCCTTTGCATTTTCTTGCAGTCGCTCAAAAGTGCTTTTTGCAAGATCTAAAAAGGTTCGATTATTTCGCTCAAGAGCTTGAGCTGAGAGGGCGTGGAAGGAGTTTGAAAGCTCGGCTTTCGCTTGTTCAAGGAGAGTAAGTTTTTCTGAAAATTGTTGTCGTTCTTGATGCAAAATCGCCTCAAGCTCTGCCGTGCGTATTTGTGATTCTCGGCTCTTCACCTCAAGCTGAGTACGCTCTATCCGTGTCTCAAATATCTCATTTTTGAGCTCTTGATATTGATGGCGAAAGACACGCCATAAGATTAAAAAAGTTACAAGAGACCCGACGCACAAACTCACCAAAGAAACAAAAATTAATTTCTCCATAAAATGGATTCCTTATTTTCTACGCCCTTTTTGAATAAGCTCAAATAGTTTGCATAAATGTTGACTTTACGTTATTAAGCAATATGGACTACTCTAATGAATAAGTCTATATGGGTCTAAAATTAGCTTAATTTTTGCACTTTGGGAGATTTTAATGACCTCACTCATGCCTATACTTCAAGCAATTTTTGGGCTCTCTGTCTTTTTATTTTTCTCATGGCTTATTAGTGAAAATCGTAAAAATGTTAATCTAAAATTCGCTTTTATTGGCGTTTTCATTCAATTCACTTTTGCCTTTCTTATTATGAAAGTTGGTATCATCAACGAAGCCTTCCTTCTTGTAAGTAAGGGGATTGGAGCTTTAAAAAATGCGACTTGTGAGGCTACTAGATTTGTTTTTGGCTATCTTGGAGGAGGAGAAACTCCTTTTTCTTTATGTGATGGTGCTTCAACTTTTATATTTGCTTTCCAAGCACTTCCCATGCTGATTGTGATTAGCGCTATTTCAATGCTCCTTTTTCATTGGCGTGTTTTGCCTTTTCTTGTACGAGGATTTTCTTGGGCTTTACAACGCACTTTAAATGTTGGAGGGGCTCTTGGTGTTTGCTCTGCTGCAAAAGTATTTTTGGGCCAAACTGAAGCTCCGCTTCTAATTCGACCTTATTTCACAAAATTAAGTCGTAGTGAGTTATTTTCAGTAATGACTGCAGGGATGGCAACAACTTCTGCTTCTATTATGGTGATATATAGCACTATTCTCGAAAATACTGTGGCTAATCCCATTAGTCATATCCTAACAGCTTCAATCATTAGCATTCCTGCAGCCATTACTATCTCCCGACTTATGGTCCCTCAAGAGGAGACATCCTCAAGCGGAGAACTGGTGAATCCTTATAATTTTTCAGGCTCAATGGATGCAATTTCTCAAGGTGCTAGCGATGGTATGAAACTTTACTTAAATATTATTGCCATGCTAATTGCAACCTTAGCTCTTGTTGCGCTTGTTAATACAATTTTAGAATCACTTCCAAATATTGCAGGCTCCCCTATAACTCTACAACGTATTTTTGGTTTTATGATGTCTCCGGTGACGTGGCTGATGGGCATTTCGTGGAATGAAGCAAGTATTGCCGGAAATCTCCTAGGCACAAAAACTGTCTTAAATGAAGTTATTGCTTTTATTGAGCTTGCTGCGTTACCAAAAGAACTTTTAAGCAAACATAGCGATCTTATTATGGTTTATGCTCTCTGTGGCTTTGCCAATCTCTCCAGTATTGGCATTCAAATTGGAGGTTTGGGAACCATGGCGCCAGAGAGAAGAAATGAAATTATTGCTCTCGGGTTTAAAGCTGTTATTGCAGGTACGTTGTCAAGCTGCATGAGTGGTACAATCGTTGGAATTTTATATTGGTTGGGGTAATATTTTGAATGGATCTCGTCACACATAGCCTTTTAGGTGCCACTATTGGTCAAGCTGGCTTCCGGAAAAAACTTGGTCGTCCTGCTCTTCTTTGGGGAAGTTTAGGTGCGCTTGTTCCTGATCTTGATGTTATCATTGGGTATATTACGGATCCTATTGCCAATTTAAAATATCATCGAGGCATCACCCATTCTCTTTGGTTTGGCCCCTTAGTAGGCATGCTTCTTGGTTACTTCATTTGGCGCCATTATACAAGAAAGCGCCGTCTTTATAAGCATCCGCAAGGAAGCCGCGAATGTTTATTCTCTTGGATGTTGCTTATGAGCTTAGTTCTTATTACACACCCACTGCTCGATCTATTTACAGGTTATGGAACACAATTATTGGCACCATTTTCAAATCAACGATATGCTATTAATGCTGTCTCTATCATTGATTGGCGATATACTCTTCCACTTTTTCTCTCAGTGCTGATAGGTATCTTTAGGTCAAAAGGACAACCTCTCGCGCTTGCTCAGCCCTTATCCATTACAGCTCTTCTTTTTTCAACATCCTTCCTTTTTTATGGATGGCATTTGAATAACAAAGCGCTTGCATACGCACAAGAAGACTTGAATGCACGCAATCAATCAATTTCGGATGTCCAAAGTTATCCTCTTCTATTTCAACCTTACAGACGCCATGTCGTGGCGCGTGAAGGGCGAAATATCTGCGTCACAGAAGTCAATACTCTCATCACCCATCCATTAACATGGCAATGCGCTCAAGAACCTAATGTTCCTCAAATTAATTATCTTAAGCAATCATCTATTGGAAAAACATTTGAATGGTTTGCAGAGCATCAAACGTTTGCTGAAATTATTACTACTGGCTCAGAAACTAAAGTACGACTTTATGATTTGCGTTATCCTCTCTTAGATTCTCCTTTACAAGGGATGTGGGGTATTGAAGCCGTATGGTCTCAAGGTATTATGCAAAAACCCCCTCATTTTTTTCAACAAAGACCAAAATTTTCACTCAAAAATTTCTTAAAACTTTGGGAAGTCGGTACTTAAAACGTGAGAATTGCACTTTATCAACCTGAAATCCCTCAAAATACTGGGACCTTACTGCGTTTGGGAGCTTGTCTCAATGTGGGGATAGATATTATTGAACCTTGTGGCTTTGTATTTTCTAATCAACGGCTACAACGTTCAGGAATGGATTATATTCAAGAATGCGATTATCATCGATATCCATCTTGGTCAGATTTTTATTATAATCGCCAGACTCGACTTATTCTTCTCACCCCAACCGCTCACACACCTTATTATGAATTTGCTTTTCAATCAGATGACACATTGCTACTTGGCCGTGAAAGTGATGGTGTTCCCGAAGAAGTCGCTGTTCTATGTCCTTATCTCCTTCAAATTCCAATGATTCCAAAACGTCGCTCTATTAATATCGCTTTAGCCGCTTCAATGGTGTTAGGTGAAGCTCTTCGTCAAACAAAAGGATTCCCCCATGCTTAGTCACGCCCTTAAACAGAATTTATCGCTCGAACATCAAACAAAAGCTAGTTTTTGGTTTGAGACTTTAAGGAATCAAATCTGCCAAGTTTTTGAAGCCATCGAAGAAGAATATGCCTCTCACCATCCCAGCACGAAGCCAGGAAAATTTATTCAAACTCCCTGGCAACGGATAGGTGGTGGCGGTGGTGTCATGTCTTTAATGCATGGCTGCGTATTTGAGAAAGTTGGAGTTAATATCTCAACTGTTTGGGGAGAATTTGATTCTGCATTTAGTCGGGAAATACCCGGAGCTGAGCAAGACCCAATCTTTTGGGCTTCAGGGATTTCTCTTGTGGCTCATATGTGTTCTCCTTTGGTACCAGCTGTTCATATGAATACGCGCCATATTATGACTCAAAAAGCTTGGTTTGGAGGGGGCTTAGATTTAACCCCTTATTATCCTCAAAAAGAAGATGTTGACTTCTTTCATCAAGCTTTGAAAGACACTTGCGACATTTATAATCCAACTTATTATCCAGACTTTAAAAAAGCTTGCGATGAATATTTCTATTTACCTCATCGCCAAGAACCTCGTGGCGCTGGAGGCATTTTTTATGACTATCTTAATACAGGCAACTGGCAGGATGATTTTGCCTTTACTCAGGATGTGGGAAAAGCTTTCTTAAAGACGTATCCTCATATTGTGCGTGGTCGTATGCTTGAGCGTTGGACACCAGAACAACGACGTTATCAACTTATGCGGCGAGGGCGCTATGTTGAATTCAATTTACTTTATGATCGTGGCACTCGTTTTGGGCTTCAAACGGGCGGCAATATTGACGCAATTTTGATGTCACTCCCACCTCAAGTTGAGTGGCCTTAAATAATACTCTTGAGTCTTTATCTGACAAACAGGAAAAACCTAAATTAATCAATAAGTATGATGAAAATATCACGATAAAATTGATTTAATCATCTTAATAGTTTATTAATAAATGTAAAATGACTTGAAAGAATTTTCTATGCATAGTTGGCAGTTTTACAGTTTAGAAACGCTTTTAAGCCTTCCTTTTAAACATATTATTAAAGAGGAATCTGATTTATTTAGAATCAGAAAATTATTTGAGACTTTCAGCTCCAAATATACACACCCAGGTATTAATTGGCGCCCCCTTAAGATGGGAGAGATTTCCTCAGAAGTTCACACCCCCCTGGATGGAAAATTTTCTTCTGTGACTCTCTATCTCCATGGTGGCGGATATTTTATGGGATCATCTAAGACGCACCGAAGTTATCTTAGTTACTTTAGTCATATTACTAATTCGCGTGTTTATGTGATTGATTATCGTTTGGCACCTGAGCACCCTTTTCCTGCAGCTTTACAAGATGCTGTCACGGCTTATCACTGGTTACTAGAACTTTACCATCCTCAAGAAATAATCATTGCTGGTGAATCTGCAGGAGGAGGACTCACATTAGCGACGCTTGGGGCGCTGAAAACTGCAAACATCTCTTTGCCAAGCGCAGCTGTCTGCATTTCTCCTTGGACAGACTTAGCTTTGACTGGAGTTACATTAGAAGAAAATAAAAGAAAAGATTCTCTTGTCCCTACAGAAGTCCTACCCCTCGTCGCAAAAATCTACTTACAGAATACTCACCCTTATGATCCTTTAGCTTCCCCCCTATACGCTGATCTTGAGGGATTACCTCCTCTCTACCTCCAAGTAAGTAGTTCAGAAGTTTTCTTGTCTGATGCCATTCGATTCACCCAAAAAGCTGAGGAAAAAGGTGTAAAGGTTATTCTGGATATATGGGAAGGAATGACACATGCATGGCCTTTTTTTGCACGATTCCTTCCAGAAAGCAGAATAGCTCTAAAAAAAATATCTCACTTTATCAATGAGAATGCCTGCCCCATTCCATCTCAACGCGATATCATGAAATCTGCCTAATATAAAATTCTTCTGGCCTTTCGGAATGAAATTATTAAGCTCTTAAGCTTAATTTAATGAAAAACCTTAGAATCCATACCTCATGTAAAATTTTTTACAAATTAAGAAGACAAATTTATTTTTCAGATACCTAAAACTAAGATCTCTTTCTTTAAAGACTATTTTTATAAAACATATTTTGCCAGATAATTCCTAAATTTCAGAAATATATTTCTTTTATTTTCAATAGCATAAATAGATCTAGTAGGAAAGTTTACAATTATGCAATCTTCGTTTCTCATAAATGAACTTCCCTTTTTAAAGCTCATCCCAATACTCTTAATCATCAAAAATAATTTTTGATGATGTGACGAAATAACCGTATCTGGACCTACATTAATCGCAGCTTTATTAATCGGTGATCCTCTTAACAAGCCTAAGACGCTCGATGAGATCACAAACGATCTTTTACAAACGCTTACTATAGACCCTCCTGCCTTAAAGGAAATGGTGAAACGCCCTCGTACAACTTCTGACTTCATACTCGGGCCAAACAGATGAGAGTGCCGCTCAATATTACAACCTCTGACTCCTCTTTTACAGATAATGGATGCTTAGATCATAGCTTTGAGCCTATGACATCAAAAGCTCTTCAAAAGGCTATCACGGCAACAAATGAAGACGAAGAACTTCAAATTGCCATTACGAATTCCCTAGAAACAAAAGAAGCTGAAGACATTCAAAGTGCAATTAACGCAAGCTTTTCTATCCCTGTGACTCCTTAAACTGCCCGCGAAATTTAGCACACCTGCACCACAAGTAGATCCTTTGACTGCCTTAAAAAGCCACATTCAAAAATATGAGCACTTCTTCGATTAAAAATAAGATTCTTCCAAAAAACGTTGGCGAGGAACTCTTGAGGATAGAGCAACACAGGCTTCTCCTATCGTTGCACTTATTAACCCAACAAAAAATACTCTACCTTCAGAGCCACCGGTTGCACAAAAGATCTTGAGTACAAAATCCCAAAAAGTCCTTGCTAAACTTTCTCAAAAGAAAGCAGAAGCAAAAGGTGGTGACCTGCTTGATCAAATCCGCAATAAGGATCTACTCGTTAAACTGAAATCACCAACGACAATTTCTGCAGAGCCAATAACTGAAAAGCCTACTATGCGCAAAACTAAAAGCTTAGAATAGATTAGGAATTCTGCCTTAGCAGCTCGGCGCCGATCCATGGAAATAGTTGAGGATTTAGATGAGGATTGGAAGGATTAATCTCGCATGAAAAAATTATTGGCCTTGACTTTATTATTGAGTTAAGGCCTGCAATGAAAGGATTTAATAAAGTACGCCATTGCTTATTAATTCATAGTCAAAAAGTTAATCCAATTCTTAAAAACTGTATTAAAGAGAAACCTCTAGTCATTGAGGAACCTTTGTTTTATATTTTATTTTAAAAAATTTCGAAATATAGATTTACTGCAAAATCATATAGATAGCTGAGTTTCTATATTTGAAAAATAAAATTTAGTGACATTAAGACATTTTAAGTTTATGCTTATTTAAATTTCAAGGATAAAAATTGTTAAAATCATTCATTTTAGAAAGAACTATGAAAAGAGCTTTTTACTGCATTGCCGTTAGTTTACATATTTGCGCCCCTTTTGCTAAGGCCACTAGTCTACTTATTGACCAACAACAATTCTTATCTAAACACCCTCTAAAGCCCTGCGTTGCAAACACAATCGAATGGAAAAAGGATGGCATTGATCTCACAACGAATCACAGCAAGTTGGACTATCAACTTATGAGTAGACCCATCCCTGTAAAAAGAAATTCATCTCTTACCCTTCCTTTTGAAGTCGATCTTAAAGAAGGAGGGTTTGCTGTAAGATTTCTCTCCCATGATCAAAAGAAATTCTTAGCCTCTAAGTACTATCAAAAACCCGGCCTTGTTAAAGATACGCTCAAGCTTCCCTTTGGAACCACTGATGAAAGTGTCTACCTTATTTTTACGAATAATCTACCAGAACCCGGGGTGTCTCACTTTATCGTTAAGAATTATACTTTAACTCAGTCGCCTCTTTCTCCCGAAAAGATTCTAACATCTGTTTCACCTCAAAGTGTTGAGCGCACAGGTCAAGGAATTGATGTCACCACTAATTCTTGTAAATTGGATTATCAGCTGATCAGCAGACCCATCCCTGTAAAAAGCAATTCTGCTCTTGAGCTACCTTTTGAAGTCGATCTCAAGAAAGGGGGCTTTACTGTAAGATTTCTCTCGCACGCTCAAAAGAAATTTTTAGCCTCTAAGTACTATCAAAAACCCGGCCTTGTTAAAGATACGCTCAAGCTTCCCTTTGGAACCACTGATGAAAGTGTCTACCTTATTTTTACAAATAATCTACCAGAACCTGGGGTGTCTCGCTTTATCATTAAGGATTATACCTTGAATCGAATGCTCATAGAAGATACTTTAGAAGATGTCGAATCTAGCAATCTAAATATCTCCTTATGCCAAGATATTGAACCTCTCCCTATCCATGCCGCACCTATCAACACTCATGGAACATTACAAGGTGACTATAAAATTGATGGAAAAAGCTTTAAACGGCAAAACGTTTCTGGAAGATCTATGCGCTGTTTCTTTAATTCTATTGGACTTAATTTTGATACACAGATTGCCTTATTAAGAAAAAACGTTGGAAATCTTTTCGTCCGCTCTATAATCGCCAATGAGATTGTAAACGCAATTCAATTAGATTCTTCACAACTTCCACCGAGCTTAAAAAAAGTTATCGACCTTGCTCATTTTCAACAAGAAATGCAAAATATAAGCAACCTTCATCAAAAACGTAGTGACGAACTTAAAAAACAATCTGTAGATCCTGCAGAACAGGACCCTTCCCTTCTCCCTCTAGAACTACAAACTATTCATCTAGAAGAAAATAAGGCCGTTGAATCCCTCAGAGAACGAGCACAGACTGAAAAAGCCTTTTTAACCTTTCTCAAGGATTATATTGGAAAAGGAAATATGATGGTCGCTGTTCCTGATGTTCAAGGACAAGAAGGTGACAATCCACTTGGAAATTATAGTTCCATCGATGCAATTTCCTTCTTGAACAAAATTGGAATCAAGGTGTATACTCAGACCCAAATTGATGTCATTGCCAAGTTAGAAGAACTTGGAATAGATGTTGATGAATTCACCAAAAATGCTGCCATTAATGAGTTAAAAAGACGCAAAATATGCGTTGATAATCTCACCAAAGTTGATGCCATTAATAAGTTAAAAGACCTTAAAATAAGTGTTGATAAAATCATCAGAACTGCTGCCATTAATAAGTTAAAAGAATTTGAAATAAGTATTTATTCTCCCGACTTACATCTAACTCATGAATTTATTCCTCAAGGAGCGACAAAAGTCGCTTATATTTATCATGAAGGAGCTCATTTCCAAGCTCTTGTTCCTGCATCAAATATTCCCCTTTGGTCAAAATAAGGATCTTAGAGAACTTATATAATTTTCCCCTCTATTTATTGGAGACGTTGGGGAGTTTCTTTCATTCCATAAAAAAGATGGCATTGTAAAAATTAAGGACTCTTTTTGTTTATTCTATAATTTGTCTTCCTATCTATGCCCATTCTCAACAAAGTTTTAAATGCCGCGTTCTTGGGTTTAGGCGCTTCGGTTCCCCGGCTTTCTTTCGTTTTTGGGTTGCTTTAGAGATCAAGACATCAGTCATTCTGCTTGGTAACTTTTTGGCTCTCTTTTTCTCTATTCCATCTGATTTCATTTTATTTAAGCTTACTTGCGTTTCTTCTATTTCCCACCAAAAAACTTCAATAAACATTTTTGTGTTTCCCATCATGCCAACATTTACTAGTTCTCTATTTCTTCTATGCCACCTCCTCCACCTTTGAAATCTACTAGTTCTTTCCCGCAGCCTCTGGTAATAGAAATTTTTAATTCCTATCTTTTGAACTTCTTCCATATAGTTACCTTGCTTCTTTATGGCTTTTTTCACCGTTTTAAAGTGGTCTTTATGGATAGATGTCTTTCTTATCATTTGCTGCCTCCCTCTGTTGTTTTTTATCATTATCCATTGTTATGCAAACCTCATTTAACCCGAGCTGTGTCTGTCACACATGGTTTAAAACGGTTGTGTTGCAACTTTGAATTAAGGGAGTAGATTTAAGGGTATAAATAACCTTGGGTACTACCTATGAAGCCTCAAGATTTTCGTTATCGCCAATTCTTACCAACCATTATCTTACAATGTATGCGCTGGTATCTTCGTTACCCCTTGAGCTACCGTAATCTGGAAGAAATGATGGAAGAAAGAGGCGTGGAGGTTGATCATACAACTCTCTATCGCTGGGTGCAGAAGTATGCCCCTGAGCTCGAGAAAAGAATTAGATGGCATGCTCGTACCTTCTGTAAATCTTGGCACCTTGACGAAACCTACCTTAGAGTAAAAGGGAAATGGAAGTACCTCTATAGAGCTATTGATAAAAATGGAGGCACCAGAGACTTCATGCTCTCAAGCAAACGTAATTATCAAGCCGCCTATCGCTTCCTTAAGAAGGCTCTTAAGAAAACAAGAGTTAATGAAAGGCCTCTCAAGATCACTACAGATAAGCACCCTTGTTATGCTCCAGCTATCCAAGCTTTAAAGAAAGAAAAGCTTCTTAAATCTCATGTTGAGCACCGTCAGACGAGGTACCTCAACAATATTATAGAATCAGACCATAGAAGAATAAAAAGAAGAACAAGACCTATGATGGAATTTAAGAGCTTGGTCTCGGCTAAAAGAGTCATAAAAGGAATAGAAGCCATGAATATGATTGTTAAAAAGCAATCCTGTTTCTTTGCAAAAAACATCCATGATCAGATTTATTTTATTCACCGTATATTTAATATCTATACCCCAACTCTGTCTAAAATTTGAAAAGCCTCGTATTTACTTAGCTAAATTCTAACCTCATCTCAACCTTGCAACACAACCTGTTTTTGAAAAAACTTAGAACTATCCATCAGGCTATGGGGAATTCTTTTTTGGCCATCTTTTAGGTTCTGAGCGCACGACACTTTTTCTTGTTCAAAAAGCGAGAGAGGTTATTGGGGCCTATGCGCTTGATATTCAAGATGGTATTGCCGGGTGCTATTGGGCCTCTGTGCTGCCGGCCTATCGAAAGCAAGGCATTGGTACTTTTATGGTCCAACATAGATTACGGTTTGCTCAAGAAAAATGATGTACAGTCGTTGTTGCTCAATGCCTTGATTCCTCTTAAACGTCTATTAAACCTTGGATTTCAAAAGGGTTGTGATATGGCATTGTTTCGATATACAGGTGCTTGACGCAGCTAACACCAGAGAAAAGCGCAAGGTTATTCATGACTATGATGATGTTCGTAATGAGGGTTCTTCTGCCTTTGTTACTTTCACATTTTCTTCTGAATTTTTTCATTCCAATATATGTCATATATAGGAATTTTTACTATTTTTGAGCAACCTCTTTATCATTTCCAATGAATTAATTTCCTTTAATTTTCTTTGGCTTCAGGAAGTTGTATTTCTCCCATCTTAGGCTTTTTCGGTAAACTACTCGCAGCTTTCTCATCTTCTAGCTCTCCTGCTTTCCTCTTACCGACCCTAGACATTGATGGGGGACTTGCTTCTCTTTCAAGAGGTTCTGCTTCTTCAAAAGTAAGCTTCTTAGCAGGAGCGAATTTCTCTTCTTTTCTACTTTTCAGTAAGGGATCTTTTTTAACAGACATAATTAATTTTTCTGGGCGTTCTGGGCTCTCTTCAATTTCTACCTCGATTATAGATTCTTTTTTCTCTTCTAGGATGGGAGAAATCTCACAAGTGAGGTTCATCGTTGTAAACAGAGCTCAAGTGTTAACGCGCCACTGTTTAGGGTAGAATAAATCGCTCGAGACGTCGTATGGAGACTCCCCTCATAATGAATATCGTCCTTACTGAGCCCTTTACCCACCAATACATGATGAAACTTAACAGTCTTTAAGTGAGGAGATTTCTTAAAGTTCTCATACGCCTGAGCTTGAGGATGGCCATATTTATGCCCATGGCTAATGAGCACATATTGGGGTTCGACCAACTTAACCCATTCTTCACTATTGCACCCATGTTCAGCAGATCCATGATGACTTGCAAGCAAAACTGTTGATTTTAAAAAATTAATATCATCCTTATAATTTTGTTTAATACGCCTTGTTGTGGCTTGAGTCGCATCACCTGTCAGCATGACAGAAGATGCCCCATACTGAACCCTTAAAACAAGACTATCCTTATTATCATCTGCGTCGTCGTCTGCCAACCGAACGACGTTGCCAAGGTCACCAATATGTAGCGGGTTAAGAGTCAGCAGAGAAATAATAACCCTTTCATCAAAGTCAAAGGCTTTAGCAAGAGCTAAATTTGTAAAAGAGAGTGCACCTGAGAAAGTGTGTGGTGCAAATTTCCCTTCTCTTTCCTTAATCAAAATTTCTTGTAAAAGATTTTCCAGGGTTTGAAGAGCTAAGGGCTCATATTGAATGGCAGGAAAGAAAATTTTAGAGTGAGTTTTTAAGCGATTATTAAGCCACTTATTAAACTCTTCTTGTTCTCGCGGTTGGCTGTAATAATGGCTGGGGAGTCCTCCAAAAATAAGAAACTCTATTGTATCTTCTTTATGATGAAACAAATTCATCAACCAACCATAATGATCCTTATCTGGATGGGTAATCACGACGGTTTTAACAGAAATTGGCTTTATTTCCTCCTTCTGAACTTTCTTTGTTTGCTGAATTCCCTTGTTTGGTTTCATAATTTTGCGCATTTCTTCGACAAAGCTCTCTACCGCCGTTCCTTTAAGTTCAGCTAAAACCTCTGTATCTTCTTGAGCTTCACTCCAGTCAGGAGACTTTGCTGTACTGAAAGGTATTTCAACCCTCGTTGTTGCTTTAGGGGGAGTCAATAATCCCATAGGAAAATCTGTGGCGGCTTGAATCTTTGCTGCAGCATTTGCTTGAAAGCGTCTATACGCGGCTTCTCCAACAAAAGAAGTCGAGCCAATATCAACCAACATGAACTCCGAGTTTTCTATATTTGGCCTTCTCACCTCTAGGCTTACACAATTACCTTGTCCGACCGCATGAACCCTGAGTGTAACCTTAGGATCTTGCTCATTCTCACTCGCGCATGAAAAATTCAAAGTGAATAAAAAACTAAAAGAGACAATAAAAGAATAAAATAGACGGAACCCCATACCTCAAGACTCCTTATTAAACGAGAGAAAGGTGTTACTTCTATCTTTCTATATGGGGACTTCCTTTAAAAAATCAACTCTTAGACATCAAAAATTCTTCAATATATTCGCTTTGGCTCTTGTGCACCACTGGCTCATCTCTAGGCCTTCCCCAATTCAACCTTATATCACCTTGGGGTGGATACCCATAAGCGCGCACACGTCCTTCAAAGTATGGCTTCTTAAAATAGACCTGAGCTTGAAGATAAGCATAAGCTGAGCCTATGTGCATCCCATCTTGAATGGCATCCGTAAGCTTGGGCCAGTAAAACTGCATCTTACTCTGATCTTTTTGAGCTTTAGCCGTCTCAAACCTTTCTTTCCAAAGCACAATGAGATATTCCCATCCTTTTGGATCATGAGCCTCACCTGCCTTCTTAAAGTATTCCGCGGCTTGCTCTGTTAATTGATCTGCCTCTTTCTGAGAAAGATGCGTCAGATCTTTCCTCCATTGTTTCATATGAGGCCTTGGATCTCCAATGAGTGACTTTGCTAATACAATATAGCCAGTTGAAATGCCATTCTCTGCCGCTTGTTGAAAACAAGAAACAGCTTGTTCTCCTTCATAGAGATAACCAAGTTCTAAGAATGCAAGGCCATATCCTTTTTCAGAAGCTTCCGTCAGTATTTGTATTTTCTCTTGAACATCTTTTGCTCTATCTGCCGCCCTAAGATAAGCTGGAAAATATCCTTGTCGTGCAAGGTCAAGATACTTTTTCACCATAGACTCTTGATAAGTCCAATAGTCATCAGTTTCTTTAAGTGCATAATACTGATTCCTTAAATGGTCAGGATGACGTCTAAAAAGCTCATCTTCTGGAAGAGTTCTGTCACAGCGCGAGATAAGATAAGGATAGTTTCCTGTTTGGCCTCTTCCTAATAAATAACAAGCATCAGGATGATTCAAACACTGGTTCAGCTCAGCAACAACCGTGCGCAAATACTCTTGAAAGAAAGGAGTTAGCTTTGGTTCCTCGTATCTGCGTATTTGATGAAGCGCATCAACAAGCAAATACTTCCCAAGCGAATGATTAAGCTTGGCACTAATCGCAAACCCCCACAGATAGTCAAACCGCTTGAGAAGATGGTTCCTATAAGGACAATCAAACCATTCAAGAGCGTGAGGTGGGAAAAAAAGGTGCGCTCCAACGCGCTCTTTCCCCGTCGTTTGAGCAGGCCAGGAATCAACCTTCAGCTGCTGAGCATAGTCAGCCCATACTGGATCAGGATAATCCAGCTTCATAAAGTCGTCATACGCCCATTTTAATGCATGACGCTCAGCTTCAGAATAAGCCTTCTTTATCTCATCAAGAATAGGCGTAAGCGCCTTTTCAAGATCATAGGAAGTCGGAATATCCTTATTTTCGCCTTTAAAATCTCGTTGAGTTGAAGGAACCCATTGGAAGTTAGCCAGGATGTTCTCTTTATCATCAATGTCCATCCTGGCTGACGCCTGACAAGATACTCCCCCATCCCACCAAAAACATACTAAAATAATGAATAATTTTCTCATGGTCGTTCCCTCCTTTAAAGGCTTGAGCCCCTTTTTATAATAAAATTTCCTCATTGTTATAATTAGCATAAAAAATAATAAAAATTTAAGAAAAACTAAAATAAATTTTACCCCTTTCAGTTTCATTTTTAAAGAATCTAAGATATATCATGGCTCGATTGAGAGGAATTTAGCTTACCATGTCGCTCCCCCCTTATTTGCAAGAAAAAATCTTCGCTCTTTTACGAGAAACTCCTGCTTCACACCTTAAAGAAGCGCGAAAAATCGTCACTTCTCGCTATCAATCTCACCATAAGTCTTCTTTTCAAACCCAAGAAGAGCGCCTTTCTTATTTAGCCACACGTCTTCCTGCCACCTATGCGGTTGCTTCTTGGGTGCTCGAGAAAATCGTGCCCCATTCTTCAAACTTGACCTCACACCTCGATTTAGGGACCGGTCCTGGCACGGTTTTCTTTGCCGTACAAGCGCTTTTCCCCTTGATTCAACAAAACACCCTTCTTGAAAAAGACCCCTCTCTCATTGAACTTGGGAAGCAACTAATGCCCTTAGAAGCTACCCCAATATGGCAGCTACAAGATTTTCAACATTCTTCTTCTTTTGCGCCTGCAGACCTCGTGACAATGTCTTATGTCCTTAATGAATTAGAAGACCCTTCTCCGCTTATTTTAAAGGCCTGGGAAGCAACAAAGCACTTTTTGGCCCTCATTGAGCCTGGAACACCATATGGCTTTGCACGCCTAAAAACGGCCCGAGAACAGCTTATTCAGCAAGGTGCCTTTATCGTGGCCCCTTGTACCCATGAAGCATCATGCCCCATGAGCCCCCAAGATTGGTGTCATTTTAAGGTGAACATTCAAAGGCCTTCTTTTCATCAAAGAATTAAGCAAGGCACAAAAGGATTTGAAGAAGAAAAGTTCAGCTATTTAATTGCGGCAAAGCAACCGCATCAACGTATGCAAACTTGCATTATTCGCAAGCCAATAAAAGGGTCGGGCCACATTATACTTGATTTATGCGAGGAAAATGGCTTAAGACGGCAAGTGATTTCAAAAAAGAATGGCCCCCGTTACCACGATGCTCGTCATGCAGAGTGGGGTGATACTTGGGATAATTAGGACATGACAGACTACCTTTACCTTTCAACTGAACCTTCTAAAACGCGCGTTGTCGTTGCCATGTCAGGTGGTGTAGATAGCTCTGTCACGGCTGCGCTTTTAAAAGAGCAAGGGTATGATGTTGTTGGGCTTACGATGCAACTTTATGATCATGGGGTGGCTGTTGATCGCAAAAAAGCTTGTTGTGCAGGTCAAGACATTTATGATGCCCGCCAAGTTGCGCAGCAAATTGGGATTCCCCATTATGTTCTTGATTATGAAAGCCGCTTCCAAGAGTCAGTGATGGAAGATTTCGCAGATAGTTATTTGCGAGGCGAAACGCCTATTCCTTGCATACAATGCAACCAAGAAGTAAAATTTAAAGACCTTCTTACGATGGCCCGCGACTTGGGTGGTGAAGTGCTGGCAACAGGGCATTATATCCGCTGGATGCCAGGACCTGAGCTTCACCGTGCTGTCGATTTAAATCGTGATCAAAGTTACTTTTTATTTTCAACAACGAAAGAACAACTCTCGTTCCTTCGCTTTCCTCTCGGTGGAATGCATAAACCCGAAGTCCGCATGCATGCCGAACGTTTTGGGTTGAAAGTTGCTGAGAAACCTGACAGCCAAGATATTTGTTTTGTCCCCAATGGAGATTATGCGCGCGTTGTTGAACGTCTGCGCCCTGGCGCTCTTGAAAGTGGAGAAATTGTGCATATCAACGGCCGCGTCCTTGGTCATCACCAAGGCATCATTAATTACACCATAGGACAACGCAAGGGGTTAGGTATTTCGAGTGATACAGGCACTCCTTTATATGTCATCAAAGTAAATCCTGAAAAACATCAAGTGATTGTTGGCCCTAAAGAAGCTTTAGCTTGCCCTGAAGTCCATCTTAAAGATGTTAATTGGCTTGGAGAGATGCTTGAGACAGGTAAAGTGAGAAAAGTCCTTGTTAAAATTCGCTCTGCACAAGAACCTATTCCTGCGTTTCTTGAATTAACTTCTTCTCACAAAGCAAAGGTTCGCTTTAAAGAACCAGAATACGGTGTTTCTCCAGGACAGGCTTGCGTCTTTTATAATGGTGATCAAGTCCTTGGTGGCGGTTGGATTACCCAAGCACCTTTGTTATATGAAATACGGTCGTGAAACTTTATTTTTTTCTTTTCTACTTTCTCACCTATGGATCTCTATTTGCTGAAGAATCTCGAATTGTGACGATTATAACTGCTACACAACAAATTAAATTTATTGCAGAAACTGCATCAACAGCAATACAGAAAAAGCATGGTCTTATGTTTCGTAAATACCTCCAGCATAACCATGGAATGCTGTTTCTCTATGATCAGCCACAAATCGCAAGGTTTTGGATGAAAAATACTTATATCTCTTTCGATCTTATCTTCATTGATTCACAAGACAAAATTATTCAGATTTATGAAAATGCCAAACCTCTTTCTCAAAAACTCATCTGCTCTCAAAAACCTATAAAAGCTGTCTTAGAATTATTCGCTGGAAGTGTTGCTAAATATAATATTAAAGTTAATTAATTAAGATCTCATATAATAAGGACAAAGTATGATCGCGCTACAAACCATTATTGAACAAGCCTGGGAAGATCGTACTTTGCTCAACCCAGCTTCAGCCTCTCAAGATCTTCAAGAAGCTATCAGCGCGACTCTTGCTGCACTCGATACAGGAGAAAGTCGCATTGCCGAGAAAATTGATGGCGATTGGCACATCCATCAATGGCTTAAAAAAGCGATCTTGCTGTCTTTTCGAATTCGCCCAAACTTAGCCTTATCAGAAGGTATAGGAGGTTCTTATGATAAAGTCCCCCTTAAATATGGGACATGGCAAGAAGAAGAGTTTAAAGCGGCTAACTTTCGTGCTGTTCCCGGGGCGATTGTTCGTCATTCAGCTTATGTGGGACCTGACGTTATTTTAATGCCTAGTTTTGTCAATGTCGGAGCTTATATTGGTGCTGGCACTATGGTTGATAGTTGGGCCACCATTGGTTCATGTGCTCAAATAGGCGAAAAATGCCATATTTCTGCCAATGTTCTCATTGGAGGCGTCCTTGAGCCTTTACAAGCAGACCCTGTTATTATTGAAGATAATTGTTTTATCGGTGCCGGAAGCTCGGTTGCAGAAGGTCTCATTATTGAACAAGGAGCTATCCTTGGTATGGGCGTCTCAATAAGTGCTTCAACGCCTATTGTCGATCGCACAAGTGGCGAGGTGAGTTATGGACGCATCCCCACCTATTCTGTTGTTGTAAGTGGAAGCTTACCACCTCGTGTTCCTACATCTCATGACCTACAACCACATTTAAACTGTGCTGTTATTGTTAAAACTGTTGATGAGAAAACTCGCAACAAAACAGCTATTAATGAGCTTTTGAGGGCTGTGTGATGGACCTACAAGACCCCATTATCTTAACGCAGCGTTTAATTCAATGCCCGAGTGTTACGCCCTTAAATGCGGGGGCTTTAGAAATCATTGAAACCACTTTAAAAACCCTTGGTTTTAATTGTTATCGCCAACAATTTGACGAGGTTGATAATCTTTATGCCAGAGTTGGAGAACAGAGCCCAAACTTCTGCTTTGCCGGCCATATTGACGTGGTTCCAACAGGGACTCAGGCTTCATGGACATATCCTCCTTTTGGCGGGAAAATAGTTAACGATATCCTTTATGGCCGTGGTGCTGTTGATATGAAAGGTGGAATTGGTGCTTTTATCGGAGCCATCGCTCGTTTCCTTAAGAAATCCTCGTTAAATGGCTCTATTAGCCTTCTGATTACGAGCGATGAAGAAGGGCCTGCTATCAATGGAACTCTTAAAATGCTTGAATGGCTAGAGTCAAAAGGTGAAAAATTGGATGTGTGTCTCGTCGGAGAACCTACGTCAGACCAACAAGTCGGTGATATCATTAAATATGGGAGCCGTGGGAGCCTCAATACTTTCCTCAAAGTACGAGGAACGCAAGGCCACGTAGCTTATCCGGCCCTGGCAGATAACCCTCTTCCACGTCTTATTGAAACACTATCGACATTTGTAGCCTCACCGTTGGATCAAGGATGCCCTCATTTTCAGCCGTCCAACCTTGAGATTACTTCGATTGATGTTGGTAATCAGGCAACCAATATGATCCCTCAAGAAGCCACAGCCCGCTTTAATATCCGTTTTAATACACTTCATACAAGCATTTCTCTTAAAAGCCATATCCAAGAGATTTGTCAGCATCATGCAGGATCTCATACGCTTGACTTTCAAGGAAATGCTGAAGCCTTTGTTAGCTCGGCAGATGCATTTCTTACGATGGTCATTCAAGCTATTGAGGCCGTTGCCGCCATCAAGGTCACGGCAAATACATCAGGCGGCACGTCTGATGCACGTTTTATTTATAAATATTGTCCTGTTCTTGAACTCGGCTTGCGTAATCAAACAGCCCATAAGATTAATGAGTGTGTCTCGCTTGCAGATCTTGAAACGTTAACACAGATTTATGAAAAAATCTTAACTGGATACTTTGAAGTTTAGGTTTTATTTCCCAAAAAGAGGCCATTTCTCACTTGGTTGAGTAGAATTCCAGGGCTTTAAAATATGCCCAACACTTTGACCTAATCCATCAATAATAAATTGTACTGCGAGAGCCGCCAAAATAATTCCAAAAACACGTCCCAAAACGTTGCTGCCCGTCACCCCTAACAACTTGCTAAGGGGCTCAGCTAACAATAAACAAACATACATGATCAAAACAACAAGCACCAAAACAGCAATAAGTCCTAGCTGCATGATAAGATCTCCCTCAACTTCTCGCATGAGGATAACTGCAGAAACAAGAGCACCCGGTCCTGCGATCAAAGGAATAGCCAAAGGAAAAACAGAAATATCATCGCGTTGTAAGGCTTCGCGTTGTTCATCTTGTGTCGTTGAACTAATCCCGGAATGGCGGGCCACCACCATATCAATGGCGGCAAGCAAAAGCAAAATTCCCCCAGCAATACGAAAAGATGGTATTGAAATTCCTAAAGAATCAAGTAGATAATCTCCCACAAATGCGAAAAGAAGCAAAAGGATTAAAGAAATAATTGTAGCTTTGCTTGCAATCTTAGCCCGTTGCGCCTTTGAATTTCCCCGAGTGAGAGCAATAAAAACAGGAATAACTCCGAACGGATCAATGATGACAAATAGTGTTATAAAAGCACCTGCTAAGAAATTAACCATAAAACCACCTTACTTGAAAAATTCCCCCTACCATATCAAGGAATAATGCTTAGCCGCAAGTATGATTAACCATCAATCAATAAAGAACTAGAACCACCCTTGAAAGGAAGCGAAGTTTGCTGCAAAAACTCAAGGGCTGGGGAGGCAACAAGCTCTGCAATAAATTCTATTTTTCGCAAGTCAGCATGATAAGCACTCTTCCGTACACGAAAGGCCAGTGGAAGAGATTTATTTTCTAAGGGAACCATAAGCGTAAGCGTTAAATCTCTTTTATTTGAACAATAGAGATATGCCAAAATTTCTTCGATAGTCGTTTGAAAAATTTTACGGATAGGACGATCATAAAAAACAGGAAATGTTACCCTGTTAAGATGAAGATGTATATGAACCGTCTTAACGCTACTATTCTGATCAGAATAAATTGTAAAATTAGGGATATCAATTGCAAAATAAAGACTATTTGTATTACAGACTAGCCTTTCTCTCACGTCTTGGGATACAAATGTATGAACGCTTGCAGCGACATGCTGTGCGTTGCCAAGGAAACAAAAAAAAATGAATTTTTTGAATAGCGCTTTCAATGCTTGTCCTTTTTATTTTAAATTCTTCTATTTTTTGCCTTGATTATGACTTAAAAAAAATTAAGAATTGTTAACCAAATAAAATAATTGGCAATTTTGAACCGTACAAGAATTAGGGGAGTTCTAAAATGTTAAGAAAATTCATTCGTCAACTATCTGTCCTTTTAATCATGATCGGCGGCTTTCATGGGAGTGGTTATGCTCATATTCAGGAAGGTAACCAGAAAGGAGACTTTATTATTACTGCACAAGGAATTAGCTTAAACCCAGTTGGTCAATCTCAACAATATACCTGCCAAGTTACCCAACCATCAATTCTTTTTAAGCCAAAAAATAAAGGGGAAACTAAAACCTTAACATTAAATCAGTTTTGCACTTTATGGAAAAACGGACATTCATTCAATAAGAGCGCTCCTAATGCAACGCTTGTTTTCTCAGACCAAAAGGGAAATTCTTATCAAATGATCTTTGATATTCCCAAGGCTGATTCAACAAGCAATGCCCTTACATTGACGGCAATGCCTTTGGCGCCGCAAGGAGATAAGGCTTTCCTTAAAAATAATCAGCCTGTTTCTGCTACGGAATTGATAGAGGGAACCCTCACGTTAAAGAAAGGCACACTTTCTCTGCTCATTGATGATTCAGACGAGCCAAACTACAACAACCCTTGGTTTCCAAGTTAATAGATAATTTTGGGTGGCTTTAAAACTTGCTTAGAGCCACCCTATTACATTACTTAAAAATAATAAATTCTAGGGGGATGCACGATGTCAAAGTTTAAGAAGGTGATTTGTTATTGCCTCATTTTCAATATATTTTTCACCAATATTTTAACTTCGTGCGCTAATACAGCGAGAGCCTCTTCTATAATCGAACAAGAAGACTTAGACCAACAAGAAATTGCAAAGCGTGGCAAGATTTCTGCCCCAAAAGCAGCAATAAACTATCACATAACAGAGGAATACGAAGAAAAATATACCCTAAAAGGGTTCAAACCTGGTACCGTTGTCTTGCTTATATTTTCTACAATTCTTGGGCTTTTCGCTCTACTTGCATGGGAACCTATCAATGCGAAAACGCTGTTTCCAGCACTTGGTATCCCAAAATTGGGAGTTGGAACTGAAAATGCCTTTTACGAGGCAACGTCGGCCTCTCATTGGATGTTTGGAACTGGGGCAGCAGCATTCATGTACACAATTTATAAATTTTTTTTAAAAGCAACGAACAACACTCTTATAGATACCGTGGTAGATAAGGCTTCCAAAATAAAACAACGTTGTATAAAAACAAAAATTGATGACGAACTAGAAGAAAACACCCTCCAAATAAAACTCACAAAGGACCAAGAAAAGATCAAGGAAGCTAACAAACACATTTCTCGAAAAATGAGTACCCCTCAAGCGTTAGGGTATGGTGCTCTCGAGATTATAAATGTCGGTTCAGCATTCATTTACTCTCTAATTACCTTAAGTTATCTTTACAAAATTGAAATGCCGCATTTCCCACATTTTTTTAATTTTTTTGCTCCTTTTCTACTCGTATCAATTATGACCGATAAAGTGATGACAGGTCATAGCAGGATAGGCACGTTTATTGAACGGATTGAAGAGCACTACGATAAAGAAACTGCTCACCGTCGGCAGCATCTTAAAAAGATGATACACAACGCCATTGCATATGTAAAAAAATTGGATTTAGAAGATCTCGACGATAGAAATATTTTACGTAGACTTATTAAAACTATTCTTCCTGGTCAAGCTTTATCAAATTTGGATGAAGAAATTCCACAGGAAAAAAAAGAGCAGATGAGTGCAAGCAACGAATCAAGTGAGGAGACAAGCTCATCTAGTTCAAAAGCTTCTGATTATCCTCCAAGAAAAAAACGAGCTTGTGGTACCGTAAGAGTTGAAGATAGCTCTTATCCTCTTTTTGTACCAGATGCAGCAGATCCAAGTACTAGTTTAGCACCAATACTAATTTCCACAAAGAAGCCTCCCCGCTCTCCTGAGAAAACAGAAGAAGAAGATGGTTTTAGTTCATCAAGTTCAATAAATCCTTTTTCTGAAGAAGTAATGTCTCTCGAGAATGAAGAAAGCTCCCTTATTAGAACGGAACGAAAGGCAAGTTCATTTAATGAAGAGAGCTCTTTCGCTCAAACAATTAAAGAAGAAAATTGGGTAGAGCCTCGATCACCCTCTATTGCCCATAATGAATTATATAGCTTTGTTAGGCAATTTAGCACCTTAGGCGACGATCCTCATGACTCTAAAGTTCTGCGTGGTTTTTCATATGCCATACCGTTTTTCGCCACTTGGGGGTTAGCCACTGTTCTGACACAAAGCCTAGAAGTAATGTCTGAAAGTCCCTTGTTTGCCCGTATTTTGGGAGGGGAAGCTACAAAGAACCGCTCATTAGCCGCAATATTTGGAAGTGGGGCTGGTGGATGGATTGCCTTTGCTGAATCGAGAGATATTCTCAACGCTTTAAAGAGAATGTTTATAAGCCCTATCTCCCAATTTAAGACTAAGCTCTCTGGAGATCGGCTTTCTTTAGTCCAGTTTGCATCCTGGCGCACTGCTTATACAGGGGTTCTCATCTTAACTGCATGGGCCTATGGCTTTGTTGAATATTCCGAATACCGCAATCAACAAAATGAGCCTTACGGCAATATTTTTACGAATATTAATACTCACTTCCCCTGGGTGAAATATAGTGCACTTCTGCCGTTTGCTTTATTTGAAACTTTATCCTTTATGCACTTGCAAGATCGTGCCTACCAAGCCTTATGGCGTCGTGGGAAGCAAATGACAATATGGACAGAAAAGCTTTATTCTCATCAACAAAGACTTATCGGCTTGCTTGAAGTCCTATTGAAAAGTGTTGATCGTCTTAATAAAGAAGGGCTTTCAGAATTGGAAAGTTTAATCTTCCTGGACAAACAGAGAAATGCTCAAGGTGATTCTTTGAGAAAAGAAGAATTTGATCATGCTCCTGCATCTTCTAGCGGGAAAGCTGCATCTCTCAATGTAAATACCTCCAAATTTCAGTATCTTAAAGGGTGGCTAAAAGACCATTTTTCACCAGATTATCTTCCTTCCCAAGAAGATGAGGAAAACGCTCCTTTACTCCTAAACGATGATTATGACACAGAATCAGGTATCTGAGCATATTTTTCTTTGCATAAACCGCATTAAGCATGAAGCTTAATGCGGCCTACCTGAAAATAGAGCTCTAAGCCTTTACTCCTCGTTTGCAAACCAATCTGGAATTCTCTTGTAAAAGTCAGTTAATCCCTGCCTTAAAAAGTGTGTAACTAACTAGAACAACATCATGCCTCCCTTCAATGAAGCGCAGTGGCACCTCAAATACAAAATAATTCGTTCGACATAATGAAAAACGCCACCCAAAAGGGTGGCGCTGGAAGTGAGCGTAGTGAGCCTATTCTGATTGTATTTATTTCCGTTCAGCAATGAGAGCAAGAAAGATATCTTCACCATCATAGTCGTAAATTGTGTGATCTTTAATTACAAAATAAGGATCTAAGAATGGCTTTATACTTTCAAGCGTATGATAGTGGCGCCCTTGCCTTAAAGTATGGATTATAGCAGGTACTGAATTAACTGCTGCCGTTTCCATGGCAAATTCTATCTTGTGGCCGGGGTCTGGGAGCTGGCACTCTTTACGATCAACTAAATTAACCTCCCCAGGCAATGCATAATCTTGTCTGCCTAAGATAGGATGTTTTCTAATGCGCTTAATTGTATCGTAATAAACAAGGCCGGGATTCTCTAATCCTAAGTTTTTCTGGCTATCAATCCACTTCTCTTCTTTTGAGCCAGGCTTGATAGTTGAAACTGTTAAAGAAAGAAGACCGCCTTCTTTCATCATCGTCGCAATATTAGACAGCATTGTTTTTGTTTGTTCCCCGTTTAGAAAATGTAAAACACGACTAAGATTTACAGCTTCAAACTTATTTTTATATTTTTGAGGAACTTCCGCCGTTTGATCTGCAAAGTTTCTTGTAAATGCCCCAAATTTATTGGATGTTGTTAATTCTGGAAAGATATCCTTAAATTTTTCTAAAACAAATGCCTTTAATTCTTTTAATTGGCGCTCATGGATATCTACTGCAATGACTTGGACATTATGGGTCATTAAAAGCGGAAGTGTGTCTGAGCCATTACCTGCACCTATATCAAGCACTCTCTTTTTTGGCCCATTTCCACAGTAATACAGAAATGGACCTTGTATTTCTTTACGAGGAGGGAAACTATAACCTCCTTCTGATAAAATCTTTTCAAGATTATTGAATGATGCTTCTTGATCATCTTCTTTTATAGGGCTTTGCATTCCTTCACATAAACGCGTATAAATTGTATGCGCTGTTAGAAGCCGTTTACCTGCCTCTGCGCCCGGTTTGTCTTCAGCTAGTTTAGGCATACAGGCTCTAATGTATTCATCAGTTGAAAGAGTTGTAAAATCACTATACCGCGAATAGAGACTTAATTTTCTAGGCTCGTTTGCCTGATTTTCATGAATTTCTGATCCTCCCGCTTCTCCCATAAGAATCGAGGGAATCAGTAAACCTATCACCTTCAATTTTTTCATAAAATATTGCATAATTAACCTCCTTTGCTTTCTGCTCAGCATGATCATCTGACACTCTCAATAAGCTAACTTACCCATAAATTTTTTAGCAAGTTTAAAAACATAAAAAAACGCCACCCTTTTGGGTGGCGCATTGTAAATAAAATTCTCTGATAAACGTTAACGTTTTGAGAATTGGAAGCTACGACGAGCTTTCGCACGACCATATTTTTTACGCTCAACAACACGGCTATCGCGTGTCAAAAGGCCTTCAACCTTAAGAGCTGGACGAAGGGCTGGATCAAAATAAGTCAATGCCTTACTGATACCATGACGGATAGCACCGGCTTGTCCTGAAAGACCGCCGCCTGCCACTGTGCAAATAACGTCAAATTGTGCTTGACGACCAGAAACCTTGAAAGGTTGGTCAATCATCATTTGTAAAACAGGACGAGCAAAGTAAACTTGGCTTTCACGTCCATTAACGGTAATTTTTCCTGAACCTGGCTTAATCCAAACACGAGCAATCGCATCTTTACGCTTACCTGTAGCATAAGCACGACCTAAAGCATCAACGCGTGGGCCTGCCGCTTTCTCACTGGAAGCAGAAACAGTCTTCGCTGTCAGCCCCTTATCAGAAACGGCTGATTTTAAATTTTCAAGTTCAATACGCTCTTGTGCCATTGAAGCTTAACTCCTTTTATTCTTTGGGTTCATCCCTGCAACATCTAAAGCCTCAAGCTTTTGTGCTTCATGAGGATGGCTAGGACCAGCATAAACCTTAAGATTATTCATTTGCTGACGCCCAAGAGGTGTTCTTGGAATCATGCGCTCAACAGCTTTCTCTAAAAGGCGTTCTGGGAATCGACCTGCAAGCGTCTCACCGGCTGTGCGTTCTTTAATCCCGCCTGGATGGCCTGTGTGCCAATAAAAAACATCATCTTTTAATTTTTTACCTGTGACACGTACTTTATCTGCATTGATAACAACAATATTTTCACCACAATCAACATGAGGCGTATAATCTGGACGATGTTTTCCACGCAGACGCTTCGCCAAAACAGACGCTAAGCGCCCTAAAACAACACCTTCTGCATCAACAAGTCTCCACTTTTTGGTGACTTCAGCAGGTTTTAATGAAAGAGTTTTCATTTTCACATACAATCTTAATCGTTAATATAGAAACTTTAAATGAGTGGTATTTACACAACCCTTGCATTTCTCTACATCACTTCGCCTTTTGCCGTCAATCATAAAAACAAGGAAAATGCAGATCTTTCTTTATAAATCGATTTTTAAGAGTTTTTTAAGTTGTTTTTCAACAACTTGCAAATCGTTCAACGGCGCATAAGACCAACTTGAAAAGGTGTCTGCAAAAGGTCTCGTATATCCTTTTTCTTGAAAGTACATATGAAAACGCTTGAATTTGGCAGAGCCTCCTTCGAAAAAGTAAGAATAAACAGGCTTGCCTGTAAAGCATGCTTCTGAGGTCATGGACACCGAATCACAGGTTACAATAATGTAATCAGCAAGACCCAAGAATCCAAAATACGGATTTTCACCTTCCCCTGTCCAAATCACTGCTGGCACATCTTTAAGTCTCTCAATCAGCGCGTCTTTATTTTCGGGCTCTGTCCGTCTGGAGATTGTTACAGCCAAACCAAAACCTTCTTGTATACAAAGAGCTTTCAATCGCTCACCCATTCTTTGCATATGCTCAGGTTTCACTTTGTAGCACCGGTTTGAGCCTCCAATAAGGACAGCCACAAGAGGCCTTGGTAATGACGCCACCAAAGATGTAAATTTATAAGCTTCCTGAGAAAGGCGCTCATGGGTGACACGATGCAAAGCCCCTTCAGTAACAATAACATTCTTTCCTGTCAGATTATCATGCTGTGGTACAACCACTGCATCGAAAAACGCAGGATCAACTAAAGGGTTTTGCAGCTGAACGACTTTTGTTTTACCTTGTGTCAATTGACGAATTTTCGCTGTTGGTGCCACGCTTGCTCGACCCGCAGCAATAATCAAATCTGGCCAAGGCGGCGCAAGACGATCATAAGCAGAAGAAAGCCCTTCTAAGGCATTGAACCAATAAGAAGCCGGTAACAGGCGCCAAATACTTCTGGGCTTAATTCGCTTGATTTTTGGGATAAAACCTAGAGTTTCAGCTAATCCAATGCATTGGTTTTCTGTCCCAACTTTTCCAATATCAGTGACAACCCAACAAGATTTCACTTTAGAGACTCATTAACGATATTCAATTTTAAGAATATGGTACCCTTTAAGTCCGCCAGGTGTTTTGACTTCAACAGAATCCCCTACCTTCTTTCCAATCAAAGCACGCGCTAAAGGCGCAGAGATTGAAAGAAGACCTTCCTTTATATCAGCCTCATCAACCCCAACAATTTGATAACAAATCTCTTCTTCTGTATCCTCATCCTCAAGAAAAACATGCGCCCCAAACTTAATGGTATCCCCAGAAAGCTTTGACACGTCAATAATGTGCGCATGCATAATTTTAGCTTCAAGCTCAGCAATACGTCCCTCGATAAAACTTTGTTTTTCACGTGCGGCATGATATTCAGCATTTTCTGACAAATCTCCCAAAGCACGCGCATCTGCAATGGCACGAATTACTGCTTGGCGTTCATTTGTCTTAAGATGGTTAAGCTCTTCTTGAAGGCGCATAAACCCTTGAGATGTCATTGGTACTTTTTCCATTTAAAAACTCTTCGTCCGATTTTTCCAGAATTTAATATAAGACACCAAATGAACATATTTAGCATCGTTATTCAAGGCTTTTACCAATTATAATCCTCAGTTTATATAAATGATAAAAAGAAAAATCTTCTCTCCGCAAGATAAAATCAATGAATTTTAAAAAATGTACTCTTTTCTATTGATTTTTGATCAATAATCAATTATAATAAAAAGAAGAGGTCAAAGAGAGTTTTACAATCCTAAAAACATTTTCTTGATTTCTTAAGTCTGCTTCGTCAATAAAACGAAAATTCTATAGAAGAAAAAGAAAAGTTCGTGTAACACAAGTAAGGTAAATAACCAGGGAACATAACAAACTTTAAGCAAGGCCCAATTGTGATGAATTATAAAGATAGCGTTTTTCTGCCGACCACTTCATTTGCGATGAAAGCAAATTTGCGTGAGCGTGAGCCAGAAATATTAAAGCTTTGGGAGCAGAAAAAGCTCTATAAAAAAATTCGTGACAAGACCCAAGGTTTGCCAAAGTTTATTTTGCACTCAGGCCCTCCTTATGCCAATGGACATATTCATGTCGGTCATGGATTCACAAGCATCTTTAAAGATATTGTGATCCGCGCTCAACATCTTTTAGGTCATGATGCTCCACTTGTTCCAGGATGGGATTGTCATGGGCTTCCCATCGAGTGGAAAATTGAAGAGAAATACCGAAAAGAAGGCAAAAGCAAAGAAGAAATTGATCTCCAGCAATTCAGAGCTGATTGCCGCACTTTTGCCGAAGGTTGGATTAAGATTCAACGAGAAGAATTCAAACGTCTTGGCTTGTTAGGTGATTGGGAAAATCCTTATATCACCATGGATCCTGATGCTGAAGCTGAGATCGTAGCAATCTTCCTCACTTTTTTAGAAAAGGGAAGCGTTTATCGAGGCGTTAAACCTGTTTTGTGGTCAGTCATTGAAAAAACAGCGCTTGCTGAAGCTGAGGTTGAGTACGAAGATAAAACGTCATCTTCAATCTATGTACGTTTCAAGATTCAGCCTTCTACAGATGTTGAACTGCAAGAAACTTCAGCTGTTATTTGGACCACGACGCCCTGGTCACTACCAGGAAACCGTGCAATCGCTTATCATCCTGAAGTTGACTATGTCATTCTGTTGATCCGAAAAGTTGAGTCTGATTCTCTTGCGCTTCCGCAAGAAAAAATCCTAATCGCAAAGGAACTTATCGATCAAGTTTCAAAAAAACTGGGCATTGTAGATGCTGAAATTTTAACTTCTTTCAAAGGCTCTCGTCTCGAAGGCGTAAAAGCAAGCCATCCTTTTGCCCGCCAAGGATACGAGCATGATGTTCCATTCTTACCGGGTGACCATGTCGCTGTTGATACG
Organism: Candidatus Paracaedimonas acanthamoebae; assembly: GCA_000743035.1. Taxonomy (GTDB): domain Bacteria; phylum Pseudomonadota; class Alphaproteobacteria; order Caedimonadales; family Caedimonadaceae; genus Paracaedimonas; species Paracaedimonas acanthamoebae. The sequence goes on along the minus strand of CP008936.1, from coordinate 185,604 downwards.
GGAACAGGTCTTGTCCATACAGCACCAAGTCACGGTATCGAGGATTATGAACTTGGAAAACGCTATCAGTTAGAAATCCCTGAGACTGTTTTAGATGATGGCACTTATGCCTTTTGGGTACCGCTTTTTGTTGGCGATCATGTCTTTAAAGTCGATGATAAAATTATTACTCTTTTATCAGAAAACAAAGCACTTGCCGCCAAAGAAACGATTTTGCATAGCTATCCTCATTCTTGGCGTTCTAAAGCTCCCCTCATTTATAGAACCACACCACAGTGGTTTATCAGTTTGGACGCTAATCATCTACGTCATCAAGCGCTCGACGCTATTGAAGGAGTTCAATGGTATCCTTCCCAAAGTAAAAATCGCATAAAAGGCATGGTTGAGAATCGCCCAGATTGGTGTGTTTCTCGTCAAAGAGCTTGGGGCGTCCCATTGACGATTTTTGTCCATAAAGAAACAAAACAACCTCTCATTGATCCTGCCGTCAATCAACGGATCATTGAGGCTGTAAGACAAGAAGGAGCAGAGGCCTGGTACAAGAATCCGGAGCGCTTTTTAGGTCATGAGTATAACCATGCTGATTATGAACTAGTGAATGATATTTTAGATGTTTGGTTCGATTCAGGCTCAACTCAAAAATTTGTTCTTGAAAAACGCCCTGAACTTACTTTCCCTGCCTCTCTTTATCTTGAGGGGTCAGACCAACATCGAGGTTGGTTCATGTCATCTCTCTTGCTTGGTTGTGGAACTAAAAATCAAGCGCCATATAAAGCGGTTGTGACTCATGGCTTTACCGTCGACGAACAAGGCCGAAAAATGTCTAAATCGCAAGGCAATGTCGTGGCCCCTGACAAGATCGCAGAAACTTTGGGAATTGAGATCCTAAGACTTTGGGTCGTAAGCTGCGATTATTCCGATGACTTACGTATTGGACCTGAAATTTTAAAACATCAAGAAGATATTTATCGCAGATTTCGTAATACTCTTCGCTACTTATTAGGGGCTTTACATGGGTTTACACAAGAAGAGGAACTTTCTCTTCAAGATATGCCCAACTTAGAGTGCTGGATTTTACATCGACTTTATCAGCTTGATACTCTCTTTAAAGAATGCTCTCAAGCCTATAATTTTCAAGCTTTTTACAGCGCTCTTCATCATTTTTGCTCTGCAGATCTATCCGCATTTTATTTCGATATTCGTAAAGATGTTGTTTATTGCGATAGTGCCAAAGATATAAAACGCCGCGCAACACGCACAGTCTTTGATCTCCTTTTAAATCGTTTATTACACTGGCTTTCTCCTGTCTTATGCTTCACTGTCGAAGAAGCATGGATGGCTCGTTTTGGCGCAGAAAGTGAAAGCATTCACTTAAATTTCCTTCCTGAAACTCCTGAAATCTGGAGAAATGAGGATCTTGCTCAAGAATTTGATGTTTTACGCGCTCAAAAACGTGTGATAACAGGGGCTCTTGAAGTCGCCCGATCTCAAGGCCTTATTAAATCCAGCTTACAGGCTCATGTTACCGTTTTTGATCCTCAGAAAAAAATGCTTTCAAACGTTGATTATGCTGAACTTTCAATTACTTCAAGCCTTGATATTTCCTCAGAAATCATTCCCTCCACAGCGTTTACAAGCTCAGATTTTGATCACTTGGGTGTCCACATTTCGGTCGCACCGGGCCATAAATGCGAAAGATGCTGGCGCGTTTTAGAAGAGGTTGGCAGTCACTCTATCCACACAACCTTATGTGATCGTTGTATTCACGTTATTGAAGAGGTTAAATAATGTGTTCTACCAAGCGATCTAATATTTTTGCTCTTTTTGGGATAGCTCTTATTATTGGCATTGATCAATGGACAAAAGCTTTTATCCTAAAATACTTTTTTCTTCCTCGCGCACCAATTACAATCACCCCTTTCTTTGACTTAGTATTGGTTTGGAATCACGGGGTAAGCTTCGGTATGTTTAATGCGCCGAGTCGCTGGAATGTTTATATTTTTAGCACATTTGCATTGAGTATTTCAGGTTTATTACTAAGATGGCTTTGGAAAGCCCAAAACAATTTACTTCGCCTTGGTTTTGGTTTTATTATTGCAGGCGCAATAGGCAACGTCCTTGATCGCCTTCGCTTCTCAGCTGTTGTGGATTTCTTGCATTTTCACTGGGGAAGTTATGCATTTCCAACTTTTAATGTTGCAGACACTGTGATTACACTAGGCGTCTGTTTTGTTTTGATTGATAATTTTAGAAATTCACGAGGAACGCTCCATGAACAAAAAATATGATTTTCTTTTTTTAGCATTATTGAGTACAAGCCTTCTAGCGATGTCAGGGTGCAGTCAAACTAAGAAAAGCTTAGGCCTTGAGAGAATGCAGCCTGATGAATTCACTGTTCTAGATCATCCCCCCCTCAGTATGCCTCCTGGAATCGGACTAAAGCCACCTCAAACTCGTGCTTCAACGACCCATCCTCACAATACCCAGCTTCAAGCAAAAGAGCTCCTTATAAAGCAACCTCATGCAACAGAGGCACACACCGCTTCACTTGCAGAACAAGCTCTCTTACAAGGGGCAAAAACAGAAGAAAGCCACCCCAATATACGTCAAACAGTCAACCAAGAAGCAAAGGTTTTAAAACCAGGAGAACAGACGATTAAAAAAATCATTTTCTGGGAGGGAAAACCTGGTGGTGACATTATAGATCCTCAAGAGGAATATAAAAAGCTTTACAACAAAGATGCTCCTGGCCCATTAAATTAATGAGGATATATTAAAATGCTAAAACAAGTTTGCTTACGTTTTTATATCTTCATGATTATTCTTGTTTATGGGAACGTAGAAGCAGCTGTTTATAATCCTCATACATTTACTTTAAAAAATGGTCTTCAAGTTGTAGTAATTGAAAATCATCGTGCACCAGTTGTGACCCAAATGCTATGGTATAAAGTTGGGACGATTGATGATCCTCATGGAAAATCGGGCCTGGCACACTATCTTGAACATCTTATGTTTAAAGGAAACTTGGGCTCACCAGCAGGCCGAATGCTGCCCGAGGTTAATCGTGTAGGTGGTGAACAAAACGCCGCAACTTCTCCAGATTTTACGGTTTATTATCAGGTTGTTCCCAAAAACGAACTTGAACTTATTATGAGTCTGGAAGCTGGCCGAATGGCTCATCTCGAAATCAAAGAACAATACGCAAAACCTGAATTAGATGTCATCCTTGAAGAACGACATATGCGGATTGACAACAGCCCAACAGGATTGTTTTTTGAAACTGTCCTTGCCAACTTTTTAAAGCATCATCCAACACGATTGCCCGCCATTGGATGGGAACACGAAATCAAAACATTTACGACCCAAGACGCTCAAAATTTTTACAACACCTGGTATACACCCAATAATGCAATTCTCTTGATTGCCGGAGATGTAACGGTGGAAGAGGTTAAAGCGCTTGCCAAAAAATATTATGAGATCATTCCTGTTAAAGCAAAGCCGCAGCCTTTAAATATTCAAGAGCCAAAAATGGTGTCGACAACCCAAAGGCTTGAAATGACGTCTCCTCTGATTCAAGAGCCCTACTTTTTAAGGCTCTTTAGAGCCCCTAATTTTAAGGAAGGTTCTCGAAAAGATTTTTATGCACTCCAAGTTTTAACCGAATTATTAGATAAGCCTGTAACAGGTCCTATTTATCGAGAACTTGTTGAGAAACAAAGAATTGCAACCTTCATTCAAATCTCTTATCAAGGTTACACACGAGGCCCAGGTTATCTTCTTATGTTAGCCCAACCTGCTCAAGGACATACTATTGAAGAGGTTGAAATCGCTCTTAATAAAGAATTAGAAAAAATTATACAGCAAGGGCTTAATGTATCAGAAGTTGAGCAATCCAAAACAAGGCTCTTGGCACAGCTCGATTATACCCGTGACCATGTGTTGAGTGGTAGCAATGAAATTGGAAGAGCTCTTGTCGTCGGTGAGACAATTCCAGAATTTGAATCATGGCCTGATCGCATAAAAGCCGTGACTCTAGAACAAACAAACGCAACTTTTAGGCTTATTTTTGATTCTAAATCAAAGTTTACAGCTATTTTACGGCCACAAAAATAACTCTACGAGGAAAAGTTATGAGACTATTTTTTTCTTTAATTATCATTCTGTTGAGTAGTTTTTCTTTGGCACATGCCCAATTAAGGATTCAAGAAGTTGTTTCAACCTATGGGATTAAAGCATGGCTTGTTGAAGATAACACGACGCCTGTCATCGCAATGAATTTTAGTTTTGAAGTAGGGGCCGCTCAAGATCCCCAAGATAAAATGGGACTAGCTGCTCTCACCTCACAAATGCTTACCCAAGGAGCAGGAAAGCTTAATTCCCATGATTTTGCGCAAAAATTACAGGAAATCGCGAGCTTTATTTCTTTTGATGTCACACTTTCTCATTTTCAAGGTTCTTTAAAAACAACACAAGCTAATGCAAAAGAAGCCTTTCAACTTTTGAAAATTACACTTACTGAACCCCTATTTTCATCTCATGAATTTACCAAAGTTATGAATGCCCATATGACCGATTTAGCCAATAGTGAAAAACAACCTTCAACCATTGCCCTATATCAGTTAAGAAAACAGATCTTTGGCGCCGCTCATCCTTATTCGCGCCTTGCTGAAGGCTCCCTTAAAACAATAAAAAAAATAAAACCTGATGATTTAAAAAATTTTATGAAAAATCTAAGCCGCAACACCTTAAAAATAGGTGTATGCGGAAATATTACGGCTCAAGAATTAAAACAGATTCTTGATGAGATTTTTAGCTCTTTTCTTAAAGAAACAAATTTACCTCAAGTGCCGCCTGTTCAGTTCCCTCAACAAGAAAAAATGACAACGATAAAATTGGCCCAGCCTCAAAGCATTGGACTTTTCGCGCAGCAGGCTCTTCCTTTTAAAGATCCTAATTACCTAAAACTCTCACTTATCAATGAGGCTTTAGGGCATGGTTCTGTTTCAAGATTAATGAATGAAGTTAGAGAGAAACGAGGATATGCCTATCATGTCGGAACAAATATCAATCAAGAACCTCTCATCAGTCTTTTGATTGGAAGCGTGGGAAGCCACAATACGCGCATTATGAAAAGCTTATCTTTAATCAAAGAAGAGTGGAAACGCATCCGCGATTCTGGTCTTACAAAAGAAGAATTTAAAGATGCTAAAAGCCATATTCTGGGAGCTTATACGCTTAATTTTATGTCTTCTCCTCAAATTGCTGGGCTTTTGCTTCTTTATCAAGAATTTGAAGCTCCCATTACATACATGCAAAACCGGGAACAATTGCTTAATGCCATCATGCTTGAGGAAGTTAATCAATTCGCAAAAGATTTTTTTACCCCAGAAAAACTGCAAATTGTCATTGTTGGCAATCCTGAAGAAGGAGAAATACATGCTCAATAAATCACTTTTAAATTTTTCAATCAAAGGCTGTTTCTTAAATAATAGACTCAAGGAAGAATCCTTTGTTTCTTTCCAAGAAAAAGCACTTCAATGTTTTGATGAGGTTAAAGCAGCATATCATGATAAAAAGCTACCCGCTCTTTCTGTTATTTATGACCAAGATCAACTCATCCACTATCAACAAATTTCTCAAACTTGGCAAAAACGTTTTAAAAATGTTGTTCTATTTGGAACAGGTGGTTCTTCACTCGGTGCTCAAACATGTATTGAACTTTATCAAACGCGTGTAAGTGCCCCCGCATCTTCACCTTATTTTCATTTCATGGACAACATTGATCCCCATACCTTTCATCATCTCTTAGAAGGAATCGATCTTCAAACGACTGGTTTTTTGGTTATCTCAAAATCTGGTACGACAGCAGAAACACTTTGCCAATTTCTTTCCCTCATAAGTGTTTTTAAAGAGACGTTATCACAAGACCAAGTTATTGTGATTACTGAGCCTAAGAATTCACCTTTGCGACGTCTTGCCGAGCAACATCAATATCAAGTTCTTGATCATCCTACTCAAATTGGAGGGCGTTTCTCTGTTTTTTCAATTGTAGGTATGCTACCAACTTTAATCGCTGGAATTGACGTACATGCAATTCTTGAAGGTGCTCAGCAATATTTCACCCAGGAAATAGAAGGTATTACGCACAATGCTGTTCAAGGGGCAGCTTTAAACTATGCATACTATCAACAGTTCGGTTGCACCCAAACTATCCTCATGCCTTATATTGATCGTCTTTCAGCTTTCGCCCTGTGGTTTAGACAACTGTGGGCTGAAAGCTTAGGTAAAGAGAAAAAGGGTATTACACCTATTAATGCTTTAGGGACTGTTGATCAACATAGTCAGTTACAACTTTATTTAGGAGGGCCTAACGATAAATTCTTTACTTTAGTGATGTTAGAAGCTTTCAGTCCAGCCCCTAAGGTTAATACTGACGATCCTGAGCTTTCTTATCTTCATCAACATACTCTTGCTGATTTGATGAAAGCTGAACAAAATGCTACTGTTGAGACGCTTATACGACAAGGATGCCCCACCCGCACCATCACACTTCAGCAATTAAACGAGCGATCATTAGGTGCCCTCTTCATTCATTATATGCTTGAGACCATGATTACTGCTAAACTTCTTAACATTGATGCTTTTGATCAACCTGCTGTTGAAGAAGGTAAAATTCTAACACGTGAGTATTTAAGTCGGAAAGCCTTATGATCCGCCTTCTTCCTCCTAATTTAATTAACCAAATTGCAGCTGGAGAAGTTGTAGAACGCCCTGCTTCAGTTGTTAAAGAGTTAATCGAAAATGCTATCGATGCCAAAGCTACAGCTATTGATATCATTATTCGGGAAGGTGGAAAGAATCTTATTCTTGTAGAAGACAATGGCCAAGGAATGACACAAGAAGACCTCTTGCTGGCTGTTGAACGCCACGCAACCTCTAAAATTCCTGATGAGAATTTATTTAATATTCAAACACTTGGCTTCAGAGGAGAAGCTCTCCCCTCTATTGGCTCTGTAAGTCGTCTTGAAATTTCCAGTCGTGTTCAAGGTAGTGATACCTCTTGGTCACTAAAAGTTGAAGGTGGCCAGAAGTTAGGTCCAATCCCTGCTGCCCAAAATGTGGGCACACGCATTGAAGTACGAGACTTATTTTATGCAACGCCTGCTCGATTGAAATTCATGAAATCAGCCACTTCTGAAATGACAGCTATTGTTGATACCGTGAGTCGTCTTGCAATGGCATATCCCGAAATTTGCTTCACACTTAAAGACGATAAGAAAACCTACCTAGACCTTCCTGTGACCTTGGGAGAAATTAATGAGCGCCGACTTTATCGTCTTAGTATGTTGATGGGGAAAGAATTCATCGATAATGCGTGTTCAATTAACGCAGAACGAGGAAATTATAAAATTCTTGGTTTTGCAAGCTTGCCAACTATGAACCGAAGTAACGCAAGCTTACAGTATCTTTATGTGAATGGACGCGCTGTTAAAGATAAACTTCTTAACACAGCAGTGCGCGTGTCTTATCAAGACTTTCTTGCACGGGATCGCCACCCTCTGGTTGCTTTGTTTTTAGAAGTCCCTCCTGCAGAAGTGGATATCAATGTCCATCCTGCAAAAACAGAAGTTCGTTTCCGTGAAAATGAAATCATTCGCAGTTTGATCATTGGCGCTTTGAAGCAAGCCTTAACAGAAGCAGGTCACAGGGCCGCAACAACAACAAGTTCTTTTGCTTTAAAAGCAATGCAACCATCTGCCAGGCCACAATTTAAACCATCTCAACCTAGCTTTGTGATGCCAAGTCGACCTCCCTCAAAGCCTCTCTATTCTACACCTCTTCCTCATAGCTTTACCTCACTAGCACAAACAACAGCACATGCTATTCAGCTTGAAGAACCAACCATTTCTGAGGCAATTTCTGCACATGAACTTAAAGAACATTATCCTTTAGGAGAAGCCCGTGCCCAACTTCATGAGACATATATCGTAGCGGAAACTGAGGATGGTTTTATCCTTGTGGATCAGCATGCTGCTCATGAAAGACTTGTTTATGAGAGTCTTAAAATTCAATTTTTGAAGTCTCAAGCTCAAAGTCAATACTTATTAATTCCTGAAGTTGTTTCTCTCCAAGAGTCTTCTCAGGCCGCTCTTTTAGCGCATAGCGAAGAATTAAAACAATTCGGGCTTGGAATTGAAGCTTTTGGTGGAGAGGCAATTCTTGTGCGAGAAACACCTGCAGCTTTAGAGAATTTCAATATTACACGCTTAATTCAAGATTTAGCAGATGAAATTGTTGAATTAGGTCAACCCCTAAGTCTCAAAGAGCATCTTGAAGAAATTCTCTCAACAATGGCCTGCCATGGAAGTATTCGTGCCGGCCGAAGTTTAACGCTTGCAGAGATGAATGCCTTGTTACGAAAGATGGAAGAAACCCCTCATTCAGGACAATGCAATCATGGACGTCCAACTTATGTTGAACTTAAAAAGTACGATATTGAAAAATTATTTGGGCGAAAATAAATCTCACATGAGAAATAAAAGCTAAAATTAATAACTATCTACAAATCCATATATTTAGCGAAATACTTTTGTATAATTCATCCATTAATTATTAATAATTATTTATTACTTCTTCTCAAGAATCGCTATAAAAAAGCCATCTGTTTTATGTTGATAAGGTGTAAAACGTAAAAATGATGATGTTGTTTGGCAAGGTGTTTTCAATAAACTCTCCCATACTATTGAAACAGGTACTATCTTAAATTGAGGATGATGAATAAGAAAATCTTCCACAATTTTTTCATTTTCACAAGCTAGTAAAGAACAGGTTACATAGATAAGTCTGCCACCTACTTTAACATTTTGAGCTGCCTTAAAAATAATATCCTTTTGGAGGCAAGTAAGTTGCATAAGATCTTCTGGCGTTAATGTGAGCCTCCATTCAGGATGTCTCCGCCATGTCCCAACGCCTGAGCAAGGAGCATCTACTAAAACTCGATCATAAGTTTTATCAGGTACATCTGTTAGAAAAAAAACATTTTGACACCCTGTGCGCTGCACGCGAAATCCAGCTTTTTTTAGACGAGAAGATGATATATCATAAGCCTCAATATGCCCCTTATTGTTCATAAGCATCGATAACGCAAGCGTTTTGCCTCCCGCTCCTGCACAATAATCTAAAATTGTATTTACCCCTTGCACATCACATAACAAACTGACTAATTGTGAGGCTTCGTCTTGAAATTCAAATAAACCTTGTTGATATAATCGGTGGCTTGCCAAATTAACACGTTTTTTCAGCCTGAGACCAAAAGGAGAATAGGATGTTTCAATAATTTCAATGCCTTCGCTTTCTAACGATTTTTGGATAAATTCTCGGCTTGTTTTAAAGAGGTTAATACGGAGATCAACAGTTGCTTCTCGATTTAAGCTTGCAGCTTCAGAAACCGCATTTACACCAAAAAGTTTTTGGAATTCTGGCCATAAAAATTCTGGTACATTTGCTTCGGCCCATTCTGGCCAATTTACTGTATCTTCTGAAAGATTCTTTAAAAAATCTTGCTCAGTTGTTGTCAGTCTAGGTGGAGCATGACCGATACCAGAGAACCAACTATTCAGTTCTCCCTCTTCTCTGTGCAGATATAATTTAAGGTACGCTAAGAAACACAAACGCATTAATGAACTATGAGGTAGCTTTTCTTGTGTTACATAAAGAAGCTTATAAAAGCTTCTTAAAACACCATAGATGTACTCTAAAATAGTACGCCGATCCTGAGAACCAGCATAACGACGTTGTTTAAAATATTGATTAATTATAACATCAAAAGGTTGTTCACCAGGTGTAAGCACACAACTTAAAAGCTCAAGGGCTGCCGTTATTCGGGCACCAGGTGTCATTGATGAAATCCCAAAGCAACAACATACATTTCAGGAGATTCTTTACGACTAGCTTGAGGCTTCATATGTTTAATAGTCTTAAAATGCCGCTTCATCAGCTTTAAAAGTTCAGGATCTGTACCTCCTTGAAAAACTTTTGAAATAAACGTTCCTCCAGAAGTTAAAACTTCTTTTGCGAATTGGAAAGCCATTTCTGCTAAAGCAATTGTCCTCAGATGGTCTGTCCCTGCATGCCCAATGGTAGAAGCAGCCATATCACTAATTACAACTTGTGCCCCTTCATTGATAAGGGCCTTGATTTTTTGGCGTTGGTCTAACTCTAAAAAATCACCTTGGATCAACAAGGCATCACTCAACGGTTCAATTTCTAAAAGATCAATACCAACGACTTTTCCTCCTGTTTGGCGAGGGTTGATCTTTTGAACAGCGACTTGTGCCCATCCACCTGGGGCTGCGCCCAAATCAATTAAGGTGATTCCAGGTTTCAAAAAATGAAACTTTTCATTCAATTGAATTAATTTGAAAGCTGCTCGTGACCTAAATCCTTTAGCACGAGCCTCTTGTACATAGGGATCATTTAATTGACGGTGAAGCCAACGTTGAGAAGAGGGTTTTCGCCCACGAGCTGTTTTAAGGAAGACTGATTTCGCTCTCATTGTAGGTTTTATCGATGTCATCTAAGCAACACGAAATAAAGAGTTAACTGCAGGAAAAGGAATATGGCTGGGACCAAAGGCAAGCTCCGTTAGAATACCTTCTCTTACACCTCGATCCGTAACACGTATTTTGCCTATAGACCATAATTTACATATTGCATCTAAAACTGCCATCCCTCCTAGAATAAGGTCGCCTCGATCGGTTCCTATACATTGATGAATCATTCGCTCTTCCGATGTCATCATTTGAACATGTTTTATTGTGGTAAAAACATCCTCTAAATTCATGATTAGGCCATCCACACGCTCTCTTCGATACCGTTTTAATCCTAAATGTAAAGCCGCTGTCGTTGTAGCAGTGCCAGAACTTCCTATAAGTTGGACTTGTTGTTGTTCTATATAATGATGGATATTGTTTTTCTTGCTAAAATCTTTTAGTAGATCATGAGTTCGCTGTTCTATCAAAGAATAGGACTTTGCACTTTCATATGGAAATTCTTCGGCAAGGGTTACAACTCCGAAAGGTAAGGATATATAATCTATAAGCTTTAAAGGTTCGTCCTTGTTAATTTCAATCCATAGAATTTCTGTACTCGCACCACCAATATCAAATAATATTGCATAAGGGATTAAAGGATCTAAAACACTTGCACACCCCTTAAGGGCCAATAAAGCTTCTTGTTGCTGAGAAACAACTTCAAGCTGGATTCCTGTCTTTTCTGAAACTTGCTTTACAAAGTCAGGCCCATTCTTCGCCCGGCGGCAGGCTTCAGTTGCAACAGCTTTTAATTTGAACGGAGCATGATGACGCAAACGTTTTGCACATGCCTCTAGTACATCAAAGGCTCTTTTCATTGCTAGTTTATTTAACTTACCAGTCTGAGCAACCCCCTCTCCTAGCCTAATATTACGTGAGAAGACTTCTATGATGTCTAAATACTGGGCACCTTTCTTACCAATAATTAACCGACAAGTATTACTACCTAAATCGATTGCCGCCAAAAGATCTTTATTCATAATAAAAAGTATTTCTAAACTTAATTTATAAAGTTTTTATGTTTAATTTTAACAAAAGCAAATTTAATACTTAACAATTTCAATTAATGATAAAATAAAATTTATTTTATCATTTTTGGATTAAAAAACCAATTAAAAACAAACAACAAATAGACGCCTCGATATCATAAAATTTTTATAGTTTTTTTATCTGGAAAATATCTTATTTTTTTACAATATATTGACAGCTACAATAAGGACAAATAGCTACACCTGTTTTCGAAAGATCTAAAAAAATACGCGGATGTCCGAACCGTGTCTCCCCCGCACAGTAAACCCAGGACTTAGAGGAAGGAGCACTCATTACCTTACAAGGATTATCTTTTCTATCTTCTTTCGTGATATCTTCTACCTTGCCTTGCATCTTGTATATGCCTCTCTTAATTTGAAGGCCATAAATTTTCTCTTTTTATGCGAGAAAGATAATAAATGACCATTAAAGTAGGCACTATACCAAAGGTTGCAAGCCAAAATAAAGCATTCCATCCTAAATGCTCAACAATCCATCCAGAAGGAGAAGAGAATACAACTCTTCCAAGATGAGTGGTTGATGTCAATAAAGCTAACTGAGTCGCAGCATAAGAAGGAGAACATAAAGTCATCTGGTAAGCAAATAATGCTGTGACTCTCATTCCTCCCGTTATATTATCCAAAGCCACAATAAAATAAAAAATAATATTATTGTGCCCTACTATTCCTAAAAGAATAAATCCTAAAGCTGTTATCCCATGAAAAGCGCCACACCAAAATAAACTTTTCAGCATTCCATAGCGCCTTACAATAAGCCCCCCTATAAAACCTCCTAAGATAGTCGCCCATAATCCAAAAATTTTTGCACCATTAGCAATCTCAATATTCGTAAATCCAAGTTTATTAAAATAAATATTACCCATAGATCCAATCAGGTTATCACCGCATTTATAAAAAAACATGATGAATAAGCTTGCAAGCCAGGCTGGTTGCTTAATGAAATCATGAAATGGCGCAATGAGCATCCCATAAAACCAACTTAAAATAGCTCCCTGCCACCCTTTTAATCGAGGATGTGTTAAGAGATATTCTCGAGCTTTTTGTTCACGCAATTGACTTTCAGGGTTTTGAATAGGGCGAGGCTCAAGCGCACATAAAGTTGTAATGAGACCAATGCACTGGAAACCAGTCATCACAAGATAAACCGTATTCCAACTAAGGAATGAAGCTAAATAAAAAGCGCCAGCCCCTGCTAACAAAATTCCTAGCCTATATCCAAAAATGCCAGCGGCCTCCCCAGCCCCATATTGAGCTCGTTGCAGACGCTCAACCTGATAAGCAAGCATGACAATATCTTGAGTTGCTGAAGCAAAAGCAATCAAAAATACGAAAATAATTGTTTGTTCTAAATGATGTGCAGGATCAAGCCGGCTTAAACAAAATAAAAAAATAATTAGACAACTTTGACTCAGAAAGAGCCACGCTCGCCGTCGCCCAAACCACCGCGTTAATCCAGGCAAACGTAACCGATCAACTAAGGGAGCCCACAAAAACTTAATTGTATAAGGCAAAACCGCTATACTCATAAGTCCAATTTTTGTTAAGCTAATTTTTTCCTGTGCCATCCAATACCCCAGCGTTGATGCCGTTAAGAGCAAAGGCAGACCACAAGAAAACCCTAAAAAAGCTATCACCAAAATACAGCGATCATAATAAGATTGTATCAATAATTGCTTTGTTTCTTTAAAGAAATTTTTAACTCCTTATTATTTTTACTGATCAAAGTCATAGTACAAAAATTTTATTGAGAGAAGAAAAGTTTTTCTTTTATAGAACAACAATTTTTCGAGTTTAATAATCTCTTTTTAAGGCCTTACATAAATACCTATTGTCGCGTCCTTACGTCCCCTTTATGATGCGTACGATAAATAGATGTTTTCTTAATACATCAATTTAAAATCTAAAAAGGAAATACAAAAATGAAAAATGCATTTATTTGTTTTATGGTAGGCATCAGCACTTTATCGTTCTGTTCAGCCGCTTTTACCGAAGATGCTCCTCAAGCAATGGAGCAAGATGCGGAACATGAGAATGCCCCTTCTAATCGAAGTGCAGACAACAACCAATCTTTTGAAGAAAATCTTCCTAAAGATCCTGTTAAATCCACGCTCAAAAAGAAAAAAACACGTAAGGAAAAACATAAAGCGGATAAAAAAAGAGCACCAAAAAAAGCTAAAAAACATAAAAACAACAAATCAAAACAAAAAAAGAAGACTCCTATTATAAAAGAACAAGGAGCTCAAATAAAAGCTCTTTCATCTTCTTCCCAAGATGCAGAAGCAGAGTTGCCCTCTGAAAATTCTTCAAATTCCTCTGAAGATAGTGAATAAATTTTTAATATCTTCAAAATAAAGGCCACGATTAAAGTGGCCTTTTATATTTCATCAAGAATATATGTAATAAAAACTCATTGCTGCTAATAAAGAAAGCACGCTAAAAACAATCCCCTCAACAATAAAAAAAAGAAACCGTAAGTGTGGAGAAATAGTTTCGATAAATTTTTGTTGTTGCCATCGCAGTTCTTTACGAATCATGTACCCGAGTATTCCCACACCTCCCAATAATATTACAATATTGAAGAAAGAAGGCTTTAATGCAACTAGACCACTGATAAGCCATGCAATGACCCCAAAAAACATTAAAAAGCCACCATATCGAGTTGTCCAAAACAGGATTGATTCTGTTACAATCTCTTCATTTTTAACAAAAAATTTAATGAAGTAAGGTGTAATAAACTTTGTTAAAGCTAAAATATAACCTAACAATACGCTAAAAGTGGTTAGCAAGAGCAGGACATTGAGCGCTTCGATGTCAATACCCCCCAAAAAAGGCACGTGAGCACGTTTCAATGTTCGCAATAAGACTGTTAAAGCACCAGAGAAAAATAAACCCCCTACAATAGGCGCCCAAGCTTGCATATGAAGAAAATTAAATAGCTTTAAAAAAGCCTGACGCCCTTCAATACGTTCACCTGGCAAAAGAAAAAAAGGAGCCAATAAAATAAGCACCTTTTGCCCTATGGTTGTCTCAAAAAAGACATGAGAAGACCGTTCAATGAAATGTATAAATTTTACTCTTAACCTATGTAAAAGCTCAAGCATGAAACCTTCGACCTTCTGATGATATCAAGTATGTCAAAGATAAAGCATTTCATGTTATTAAGCTGCATATTTTTAAATAATTGCCACAAAATCCCTAATTTGCTTCTTCTATCCACCTCTTAAAAATTCTTTCATATCCTTTTTCTTTAGGCTTCCCTGTGACAGCCCATTCCACAAACTCTACCAAACCACCAGCAAAACGAGCGCAATTACTGCTGTAGGCATTAATTTCCTCTTGAAATTTTGAAACTTCTTTTGCTGTGCGAATTTTTGTTTTATCATTCGTAAATTCTGCAAATTGAGCAAAGCGAAGATTAAAAACTTTTTTATAGACTTCTTTATTTTTATAAGCTTTTTTAGCTTTTTGTGAGTCAATAAGTCTTGGTTTTTTGATATTATCAAGTCGTTTCCCTTGCTCTTTAACGTTTTGGTATGATCTTTCACAGCTTGCTATTGCTTCTTCAGCCTTTTTTCTCATCTCTGGTGAAACAACTGATGGCAAAGAAGGACTTGCCGCATTCGCAAAAGAAGCGTAAAATAGAGAAAAACTACTATAAGCTAACAGTAATCCTTTTTTCATTTTTATAATCTCCTTATAGAATTCATAAAATTAATTTATATTGTAAAGATTAATTATTAATCAAAAATCTTATTATTTTGCTTAAGAAAAATGAGGGGATTAGCTAGGAGGTACCTTTTATTCTCATAAGGAAAAATCCATAATTTATCTCCTTATATAATCTATAAGTATATCTGGATGAATTGTTACGTAAGTAAATCTAATGCTCGAAGAGATGCTTTCAATTGTTTTAAATCCCTTTTATATAAATAGGCATACCACCCTTGCTCTCTTGCTCCCTCTACGTTAGCAAGTGTATCATCAATCAATAATATTTGCCTTGATTCTAATCCGAGTGCATTTTCTATATATTGGTAAAAGCCTAACTCTGGTTTTATATGACCTATAGTATAGGAAGCAAAACACCCTTTAAATGTATTCCCCACCATTTTTTTTGATGTGTTCTGTTCGATAGCTATCTTGGTTTGTTCCTAAATAAGCAGGAACCCCAATAGATTCAACATTTCTAAATTAACATGGTTATCATGCTTTAGCCAATAATCGATATACTCTTCTGAGGATAGATTAAAGTCATCAAAATCTTATCTTAAAAAACTTTCCTGAGGTATTCTAGTGTACCAATTTTCCCCTTTGTAACGTTGTCCCATTCCGAAGAAAATATCTCCTTAAAATAAAATCCTCTTACTCCCAGTTCCTTACGAATTGACCTTGACCAAATGTAATTACCTGAAGCATCCTGACTTTCAAAAACAACTCCATCCACATCAAATATGACGCTTTTTATCATTTATTGAATCCCTTCTTATCCCAATTCTTACCTTATTTATCTAAACCTCCAGCCTTTTCTTCCCCTTCTGCTATGAGCCGCAAAGCAAATATTATCCAGATACTCGCCCCCAAAATTGCTCTAATGCCCCAACAACGCTTTCCACTGCTAAGTTTGTCATTAAACTTCCTTGATCGCCAGTCTGCTGACGCTTCTTAAGAGTTTCATAGGATTCTGGGGTACGAACATAGCCTGTCTTACGTCCATAAGGAGCGTAATATTGATCAGGGCTGGGCCCAAAAAGACCAAATGTAGGAATCCCCGTGGCTGCAGCTAAATGCATTAATCCTGAATCATTTCCAATAAAAAGACGACATTGAGAAAAAAAGGCCGCTATATCCAACAGCTCTAAATTACCAGCACAATCAATCAGTTGTTCTGATGGTATTTGCGTGAGAAAATCCTTAATTCTCAAGCGTTCTTCAGGAGCAGAGAAAACAGCAACACACGCTTTAGGTAGAATACCCCTTTCTCCTGTTATATCTCTTATTAATTTTAGAAAATACTCATGAGGCCACTCTTTTCCTCTCCAATTCGCTGTCGGTGCAAGAGCAATTACAGGACGGCTATCATGAAAATAAGTCTCAAGTTGTTGAATTCGTTTTTTAGCAAAATAAACTTTGGGATAAGGAACTGGTTTTACACCCGCCATAGCAGCTAATTGCTCAACACGATGGTTTAATGTAGCAGTAGAACGCCATATAAACCGCTGTTTCGCTTTCACACAATAAGAAATTACTGAACCTCTGACATCCACAATAATATCCCATGGATGAGACGCTATCTCTTTCCAAAGAGAAAACCAATGCCCTAAAAATGGTTTCCTCTTAAGAATAATAATTTCCTGTAATCCTGGCCATTCTTTAAAAATGGGTGCGGGTATTGCTCCACAAGCAATTGTAAATTCAGCTTGAGCATTACGTTGCCCTAAAGCATCTAAAATACCAGTTGATAAGATTGCATCGCCTAATCTATTTGAGGTAATAAACAATATCTTCATATTTGCTTTATAATGCTTTGATAATCTTCTGTACAGGCCAAAGGTTATGTAAATTAAGTAAGATTGACAGGTGCCATATTTAGCGTTAAAAAAGAAAGATAAGGGTAGATCTATGCGAAATTTTATTTTTATTATTGTGTTTGTGGCTAGCTTTTTTGCTCAAAAAGAAGGTTATAGTTATAAAGGTCAACTTACCTGCCAAAATCTTAGTGATAATTTGAATCAACTCTTAGTAGATTTTCCTGATGGTCGCATTCGAGGTTTTTGTAATGCTGCCGAACTTTCATGTGAGCGTTTCAAGCAGCTCAAATCTTTAGAGCAGGCGATACAAAAAGCAACACCAAAGAACAAAGAAGCACTCACTGCGCTTTTTCACGCGCTTTCCCCCAACGTTACAAGTCAATTGGCACTAGATTTAGATGCATGTGAATTGGCTTTATTCAGCTTTTTTCCCGATCAATACAGACAAAAATTTTTAGTAGATTAACTGCTCTTAATTTAACATGCGCAAAACTAAACAGATAGCAAGATTAATTTGCCTAAAGATGCAATGGAAGTACGTTATTTTCTAAACTAATTCTATAATCCCCCTGTCAAACAATCGACATTTTGATGCTAATCGACTATATCTTAAGAGTAATAAAATATGTGAGCATCAGAACATGCGTTTTTTGTTAAAAATCTTGATATTATTCTTTTTTATTCCTCATAAGGGAGAAGCTATATTACGTGTCCTTGTCACGCTTCCACCACTTCATTCTCTGGTGACAGGTATTATGAAAGATGTTGCCGCCCCCACCCTTCTCTTAGATGGAGTCGTTTCCCCCCATCACTATGCATTAAAACCATCCGATCGGCGAAAAATTGAGAATACTGACCTACTTATATGGATTGGCCCTAATTATGAATTTTTTTTAGAAAAACCCTTAGAACAGAGTTCTGCAAATACGATTCAAATAAATACAATTCCTGATCTTATTCAATTACCCATACGCTCAACTGAATGCCCGACGTGTTCTCATCTGCATGGCACTGAATCTAATGTTATGGATCCACACCTATGGTTAACACCTCTCAATGCACAAAAAATTGTTGAAGTCATTGCAGATAAATTATCTCAACACGATCCGCAAAATGCTTCTACTTATAAAAAAAATGCGACCTTTTTGATTTCAAAACTCGCTCATCTCCATCAAGCCCTCACTGAAAAGTTAACTCCTGTACAAAATTACCCTTTTTTAGTGTATCATGATGGTTATCAATATTTCGAGAAAGCTTATAATCTTTCAGGTTTAGGCGCTTTAATATTAGACCCTGAAATTCCAATTAGCGTACAAAGACTTAAAATTTTAGAAGAGCAAATAAAACTTAAAAATGTAAGATGCATCTTTGGGGAAACACAATTTTATCCTGCCCTTATAAAAACATTAGCTGACGCAACAAGAATTAAGACTGGGAACTTAGATCCTTTTGGGACAACCTTTCCTCTTGATGAGGCTCTTTATTTTAAAATGATGCACCAACTTGCCGATACTTTTATCATATGCCTTAAGGGGCGAGAATAATATGAAAATTGCATTTGTTGCGAGCTCTCACCCGGAAGCTCAAAAATCTCTAATAACTTTAAAAGAACGTTATGCTTTTGTCCCCGTAGAACAAGCCGATATTATTATTGCTCTTGGAGGCGATGGTTTCATGTTGCACGTTCTTCAATCTACAATTAATTGCAACGTATCTGTTTTTGGCATGAATTTTGGAAGTGTCGGATTTTTGATGAATAATTATAGTCCTCAAAATCTTGAAGACCGACTCAAAAAAGCAAAAACAATTCAGCTTCATCCCCTTCATATGCGCGTCATCACAATGCAGAATGCCAGTTATGAAGCGCTTGCAATTAATGAAGTTTCTCTTTTAAGGCAAACTTATCAAGCCGCCAAACTACGTATTTTTATTGATGGTATTGAACGACTCAGTGAAATGGTTTGTGATGGTGTTTTGGTTGCCACTCCTGCAGGCAGTACAGCCTATAATCTCTCAGCACATGGCCCAATTATTCCATTAAGTGCTAAACTGTTAGCTCTTACTCCTATCAGTCCTTTTAGACCTCGGCGTTGGAGAGGTGCTTTACTCCCTCATACAACGAAAGTACGATTTGAAATTTTGGAACCTCAAAAACGTCCCGTAAGTGCCGTTGCAGATTCAACAGAAATTCGTGATGCACAATGGGTTGAGATCTATGAAGATTCCTCCAAAAACTTTACTCTTTTGTTTGACGAAAATCACGGATTTGAAGAGCGAGTTATTCAAGAGCAGTTCCAAGTCTAAAGCCTAAAAAGTATGCGCGTAGATAAGTGCTTCTAAACTCTGCGTTTCCATAAAACTTAAAGAAGTTAAGCGCTCTTCTAAGTAAGATAAATAATGTATTTCTTCTAATCCAGAGGAATCCTTAAAATTGCGCCGACTTAACCCTTTTTGTGAAATTCTTAAAAATTGATGCCCCCAGTCTCTTAGTGCCCTTTGCTGAAAAACAGCATTAAGACCTAATCGAGGCACTGAACAATAAAGTTCTTGCAAATCTTTATAAAGCCAATTTTTGATTATATCATAAGCTTCCTGCAAATTTTCTTTATCATAAAGCAACCCCACCCAAAAAGCAGGCAAAGCAAGAATATGTCGTGATGTTCCCCCATCAGCTCCACGGAGTTCTAAATACCGTTTAAGCCTGACTTCAGGAAATAATGTGCTTAAATGATTCTCCCAATCATTAAGAGTGGGCAACTCACCCGGTAAAATTGATAATTTTCCTTGAAGAAAATCACGAAAAGACAAACCTAATGCTGAGATATAGTTATCATTTCTTTTTACAAAATACATGGGAACATTCAGCGCATAGTCCACATATTTTTCAAAACTCAAGTTTGGCTCAAAGACGAAAGGTAATAACCCACATCGCTCAGGATCTGTATCTTGCCAGATAGCTGCTCGGTAACTTGCGTATCCCATATCTTGCCCTCCTTTGACAGAAGAATTAGCAAAAAGGGCTATTATTAAGGGTTGTAGCGCCATAGCAACCTTAAATTTGAGAACCATATCTTCTTCAGATGTAAAATCTAGATTAACTTGAACAGTACATGTCGTTGTCATCATGTCTAAACCATGTTCCCCTTTTGTGGGCATATATTGCCGCATAAGGCGATAACGCTCTTTAGGCATCCAAGGAATATCTTTTCGATTAGAAATAGGATCAATACCTAAGCCGACAATACGAATTCCTAAAGAATAGACCACAGATTTAAGTTCAAATAGGTGGTTATCTAACTCATGCCTTATCTCATGAACAGTTGCAAGAGGCGCACCAGAAAGCTCAAATTGGCCACCAGGTTCGAGAGAAATACTTGCGCGTCCTCTTCTAAGCCCAATAAGCTTCATATGCTCAAAAACTGGCTCCCATCCAAAAGATTTCAACTGAGTTAAAATTTCTTCAATTCCCTTTTCATAAGAAATTCGTTTAAACGATTGCTGATCAAGTAACAATTTTTCATGCTCAACGCCGATACGCCATTGGCTTTCTGGCTTATTTCCCTGTGAAAAATAATTAATCAAATCATCTTTTGATCGAATGAAAGGGGTATTAGTCATCACCATTTCCTAATAATCTAAAGAAAAATAACATTTTTTTTATATATAATACTAGAATCTCTTTTCTTTTTCATTTCGCTTGCTGTTTGAATAAAATTCAGGTAGGTTCTGCATCAGAAATATTAACAGATAGGTTGAAACATGGCTGTTCCTAAGAGAAAAGTTTCTAAATCTCGGCGTGATATGCGTCGCTCCCATCACGCACTTCCTCAAATACGTTCAGGTGAATGTACAAATTGTGGTGAACGGAAATTATCTCATCATATGTGTTCTAAATGTGGCCACTACCGTGGTCGAATGATCCTTGATATTAAAGTTTAGCGATTTTTCTTCGTTCAGATTTTTCTTAATGATTGATGAAAGGGGCCTAGCTTGAACATTCGTATTGCTATTGATGCAATGGGTGGTGATCAAGCTCCGCATGTTGTCATTGAGGGGCTTTCACGGGTTGCACAAGATTTTACAGATGTTACTTTCCAAATTTATGGAAGTGAAGCAGAGGTTTTTCCTCTTTTAAAAACCCAACCAAAATTACAATCCATTTCAACTTTTATTCCGACAACCGAGATCATTACAGCGGATGCTAAACCCAGCGCAGCAGTCAGAAGTTTTAAAGACTCAAGTATGCGACAAGCAATTATGGCTGTCCGTGAAGAACTAGCAGACGGTGTTGTTTCAGCAGGAAACACAGGTGCATATATGGCTCTTGCTAAGATTTCTTTAGGCACACTTGAAGGGATTGATCGACCTGCTATAACTGGCCTGGTTCCTTCAATTACCGGCCCCAAAGTTATGTTAGACCTGGGTGCTAATGTTGATGTTAATCCTCAAAATATTATTGAATTTGCCTTAATGGGCGTTGCTTTTGCAAAGATTGTCTTGAATCTGCCTAACCCTTCTGTAGGACTCCTCAATATAGGTTCAGAAGAGCTTAAAGGAAACGCAGTATTGCAAGTTGCCCAACAAATGTTACGTTCGACTAAGTGTCTTGAAAATTATTATGGTTTCATTGAAGGCGACGATATTTCAAAAGGAACAGTCGATGTTATCATTGCAGATGGATTCATGGGCAATATCTCTTTAAAAACCATGGAAGGTACAGCACGACTGATGACTTATTTTTTGCGTCAGGCCCTAGATCAATCCCTTCTTTCTAAGGTCGGCGCTTTGCTCGCAAAACCAGCCTTGCTGTATGTAAAAAACAAACTTGATCCCAGCAAATATAACGGCGCTCCTTTTCTGGGTCTTAAAGGAATTGCTGTTAAAAGTCATGGTGGCACAGATGCCTCTGGCTTCTATAATGCTGTTACTGTAGCCGCAGATATGATTCGAAAAAATATCAATCAGAATATTAGCGCAATGATTCTTGAATTTTCACAAAAATTAAAAGGGGAAGAAACAACATCCAATTTTAATCCTGAAGGAGTCGCTTGAAATGATTCATCCTGCACAGTGGCGATCTGTCATCACTGGAGTAGGAGGCTACCTCCCTCAGTGTATTTTAACAAATTATGATCTCGCTAAAATTGTTGATACCTCTCATGAGTGGATCGTTGAACGCACAGGAATTCATCAACGTCACTTTGCTGAAGAGAATGAACTAACTTCGCATCTCTGTGCCAAAGCAGCCCAATGTGCACTCAAAAACGCAGGAAAGGACATTAATGAGATTGACCTTATTATTGTCGCAACAGCCTCTCCTGATTTAACTTTTCCGTCCACAGCAGCCCTAACGCAAAAACTTCTTAAAAATTCAACCGCATTAGCTTTTGACGTCGCAGGAGTCTGTGCAGGCTTTCTTCTTGCTTTGCAAGTTGCTGATAATTTTTTGCGTTTACGTCAAGCCAAAGCTGCACTTGTGATTGGTGGAGAAACATTTAGTAGGCTTCTTGATATGGAAGATCGCCGCACTAATGTCTTATTTGGCGACGGGGCAGGCGCTATTGTTCTTGAAGGTATGGATCCTGAAAAAGCAGGAGACCGCGGTGTACTTGGCGTACATCTTCAAACAGAAGGTCAATTCAGTGATATCCTTTATACTGACGGCGGCCCTTCTCTGACGGGGAAAGCAGGTAAGATTAGAATGTCCGGCCAAGAAGTTTACAAACATGCTGTTGTAAAATTGACGGAGTCAGCAGTTAAAATGTTAGCTGAGCACAATATCACCATCGATGACATTGATTGGTTTATTCCACATCAAGCAAACGTTCGCATAATCGAATCTGTGGCTCAACGTTTAAAATTACCCCTCGAAAAAGTTATTGTAACCGTTGATAAACATGCCAATACTTCTGCAGCCTCTATCCCTTTAGCACTTTGGGCTGCTACTCAAGACGGACGCGTGAAGCCTGGCGATCTTATTCTTCATGAGGGAATTGGTGGTGGCCTTATCTGGGGTTCAGCTTTAGTCAGATACTAGAGACTTCCCAGCTTTGTAGCGGTGAATCATTTTATTAAGCTAAAGCATTCTCTTATAACTGATAAGTATTCTCCCTAAGTATAATTGCAAGATAATATTATTTCCTTTTTCCTCAAGTGGGTAGCTTGTAGTACTTAAATAATGAAACAAGATTATTAATATTTGAATCCCAGAGATGCACTGCAAGCCCAGGATTTTCCTGTAAAATCATTCCTATGCGTGCCAAATGCTCCTTATAAGGAATAACTCCTTTTAAAGAAGGAGCCACACTTGGTGCAATAATAAGAGGAATCCCTTGCCACAATAATTGAGCAGACAAATGTAAATGCCCGCTCAATATTGCGCGAAGAGAGGAGAGGCCAGAAACTTGATTTGCAAAAGCTTCCGCACCTATAAATTTAAGCCCGTCTAAGAGTGCCGGAGAGAAGCGTTTGAAATACTCAAAAATATGAGGATCGATAGTTCCTGGCGTTAATGGCGGATGGTGCATAAAGATAACAAGTGGTTTATAGAGTGTACAAGATACTTCATGAATCCGTTGAAACTGCTCTTCGCTTAGTTGACCATAAAATTCTCCCGATACAACTGTATCTAAGGCCAGTAATGCAAAAGGTAATTTAGGCGTATCGATAATATATTCTATACGCTCAGCTGCGGTATCCATATAAGTTGTCTCATGAAATACTTGTTTAAGAGCAGAACGATTATCATGATTACCAGGAATGAGATAATATGGGGCTTCTAAGCATCCTAACAAAGTATGCAAGTATTCATAGGCTTCTATTTGCAATCCATCCTGAACAAGGTCACCTGTAACCAATGTAAGAAACGGCCGAATTTCTTTATTAATTGCTTGAATAACAATTTCAAGCCGCCGTGCGTTTTCATCCCATTGCGGGCTTATATGAAGGTCGGTTACTGAACCAAAATGGGAGCGGTACTGTCTTGCACAGCATTTATCCCCGCATTAGCGACGGATAACTAAACGCCAAGATATGAATGAGGTTCACTAAGAAATGTAACATTATTGAGGCCTCAATCCGATTGCTCCGCACAAAGACATACCCATAACCCATTCCTGCAAGCGTTGAGAGAATAATATAAGGAATTCCTCCTGTATAATGGGAAGCCCCAAAAATAAGTGCGGCAATCGTTAATGCAAACCAATTTCCTTTTTTATAAGAAGAAAAAGCTTTTGTAAATTCTTTTTGAATAAAACCTCGATAAAAAATTTCTTCCATTGCACAAACCAACAGCAGATTTGTTGGAATCCACCACCACAAAATAGCAGGCAACTTAAGATCTATACGGATATAGTGCATGGCAAAAGCCGTCCCCAATAGAAGAGCGCAAACAATAAGCAAAGGCAAAGGAAGAACCCGCAAGGATATTTTCCATTCCTTAAGCGATCCATTTAACGAAGAATAAAAAAGAAGTAAGATAGAACCGACCATCACTTTATCAACATTAATATAGCTAGAATAAGGGGTAGAATTTGGACTTACTTGAAATTTATCGACAATCATAAAATTGTGAAACCCTGGGATAAAATGGAGATAAATGACAAAAATAAAAACTGCTAAGCTCACCCCTAATACACTTTTAGAAATGGATGTGGCTCTATAATAGGTTGAGAGCATAAGTGCAATCAGGATTAAATATATAAAACCAAGCCCCTCTGCGTATTGATACCAATAAGCTAAACCACAACTTAAGGCATAGCCTAGATAAGATATCCAGCGAGGTGCAATCCAACATGATGCAATGGTCATTATAAGCGTGCAAAAGAATAAAAGCTGAGCATTTCCCATTAAAGACGTTGTCATTATAAAATCCATCTCTATTTCCCTTAGAAGTCTCTCGAGAGTTAATTTCCTATTATGCTGCCATACAAGCTTTATAAGATCAATACAAAGCCACTAAAATTAAGCATTCAAGCATAAACAAGAATAAAAATTCATTTTTTATTTAATTGAAGAAGCTTCCTATTAACTATTTATTAGATTTTTTATTTTAAACTAAGAACATGAAAATAAAACATCCATATAGACTGTAAAGGCAATACAATAAATGTCAGAACTTATGTTACCCAGAAAGCCTTCTGTCTTTAACATCTTGGATAGTCTTTTGCTGGATAAAAATAATTTTCCCTTAAATACATATTCGATTGATAAAGGCGTCTCCCTCCTAAATAAAACACCACCTCACTCAGGCCCAGAAAATCCTGCTCCCTATAACTCCCTTCCTTCTCTTAAAGGTAATATTTTAATTGTTGGAGAGCCCAGGATAGAACGCGATTTAATTGTTAGCTCACTTACACAAGGGGGGCATAGGCTCCTTATAGCCTCAACCTCAGAAGAAGCTTTTGAGGTCTTGTCCAGGCAGATGATCGATATGATTATCAACAATTTTCAAGCATCTTTTCATCTTCTTGAGTTTGTAAAAAAAGTAAAATCTCAAAGCTCATTTTCCCATATCCCTCTCTTAATTGCTTCCTCAACTCAAGAAAAAGTGGCCCAGAGCCTCATACTTGGCGCAGAAGATTTCTTTGCCTCCACTTTAGAGCCTTCCCTGCTGCAACTTCGCATACATATATGGCTTGAAAATAAAGCCTATCAAAATTTTCGGGTTGAAAACCTTCTTGAGATCCGCGCTAGACTTTCCCTTTTAAAAGAAGCCGTTGAATGCGTCGATGATGGGTTTGCAATTTTTGATCCTCATGATCAACTGATTTTATGCAACCAGAGTTTTCGAAATATTTACAATCTTGAGGAAGCTGAAATCAAACAAGGCCTTAATTATCAACAATTATTAGAAATCAACTATAAACGTGGTGTCTATCTTCTTCATGGTCGAAGATCATTAAAGCAACATGTTGAACTAGATCATAAGTATCTCGCTTGGCTTTCTAAGCGACTCAAAGTCCATACCATGCCTCACAAACCTTATATCGATAAACTTTCAAATGGTCATTATATTGAAATCACTGAAAAAAAACTGCCTGAAGGAGGTATGATCGCCATCTTTAAGGATGTTACTGAACAGATTCAATATGAGAAAGAAGTACAATACCTCGCAACGCACGATATTCTCACAGGACTTGCCAATCGAGTTCTTTTTAAAAAAGCTCTTGAAAACATCCTTGTTGACGCTCAAAAAAAAACCTTAAAATTTGCTGTTATTTATATCGACCTTGATGGATTTAAAAGTATTAATGATACGTTTGGACATTCCTATGGTGACCATTTATTAACAGAAATTAGTAAACGACTTCAGAAGTGTCTTCGCAAATCGGACCTTATTGCCCGCCTGGGTGGAGATGAGTTTAGTATTCTTCTAAAAAAAGTAAAAAACCACGCCACCTTAGAAGAGCTTATTCATCGTATTCAAAAGAGTATTTGTATTCCAATTCAATACGGTGGAAAGACAATAGAAATTGGCGCCAGTATCGGTATTGTCTACGGCCTGCCCCATGGTTTAACACCTGCATCCTTACTGGTTGCGGCCGACAAAGCTATGTACGAAGCTAAACGCGCCGGGCGGAATAACTATCGTTTTGCTTAAAGGTTTTTCTATCATGTTTTAAAGAGCCTTTAGGCTTGTTTAGTAAAAAATTATATAGTAAATATACATATATTATTTTTTATTATTAAAGAGACTCTTATGTGGATAAAAACTTATAGCAAAACTTTTAAGGATCTTCAGAAAGAACGCGTGTGGGCCCTCTGGGCCGACGTGAATAACCGGCATAAATGGGATCTAGACAGCGAATACTGCAAACTTGAAGGCCCCTTTAAAGTTGGAGCTAAATTTATTCTAAAACCAATAGGAGCACCCGTTGTTCAAATTGAGATTATCGAAGTCCGTAAAAACCATAAGTTTACGGACCGAACACGATTTTTCGGCGCCATTATGGATGGCATCCATGAAATGGAGGCGACCAAGGATGGTTTAAGGTTAACCACCACTATGCAAATCTCTGGCCCTTTAAGCTTTATTTGGCGCAAGCTTGTCGTAGAAGGAATCGTGAAAACCCTTCCTGACCAAACCGAGGCACTTGTTGCACTTGCGCGTCGCGAAGATGACTGACTCTTCTTTTTTCTTTAAGAAGCCTAAAGAAAGCCCTGGTCTTTTGCTGTGGCAAGTCACAACATTATGGCAGAAGCTTATCAAAAAATCCTTGGAGCCTTATGAGATAACCCACCCGCAATTTACACTCATGGCCATTTTATTGTGGCTTGAAGAAAACAACCAAACGCCAACTCAAGCTACTCTTGCGCAGTTTTCAAAGCTGGACAAGATGACGATCTCTCAAGCCCTTAAGCCCCTAACTTCGAAAGGATATCTCAAACGTCGAGAGCATCCAATGGACACCAGAGCTAAGCTTGTCAGTCTAACAGTTGAAGGAAAAAGGTTAACAACCCAACTTGTTTCAATTGTCGAATCTATTGATCGTGATCTTTTTTGTTCTGTTGATGAGACCGATCAAGAACAATTAAAAGAAATTCTTAATAAAATTATTAGCCATACTTATAATCCCCAAGATTAATTATATAAGCTCATTACATCTAAGAATTTAGCCTATCGCAAGTAAAAGAGCTTTATCTGAATACACGATAAAACTAGGATAACCAACCAAAGTAACAAATGTTAATTACCTTTTATGTATTATTTCTTAAGGATTTTTTCAATTTGTTCAACAACAACCTCTTTAACAAGCTTTGAAAGATTTTGATCAAGCCATGTACGTAAAAGAGGTTGCAAAGATTCTTGCACTATATCTTTCATAGTAGAGTTAAGAGTTTCTTTTTGTGCCCCAGATTGATTTATAAATTGAGAGAGATCTTCAACAACTTTTGAAACCTCATGAGCAACTTTTGGAGAAATAAGAGTTTCAGATTCAGTTGTGGCTCGAGGATCTGTCGAGAAAGCGCGCTCCATTGCAACTGATAACTTTTGTTCAACAGCTTCAGTCTGTTCCATTCCTTTCTCTAAAGGGCCTTTATAGACATCTTCTGGAAGCATATTTGTTAATTCCAGAATATCCTCCTCATCTTCTATCGATTCCCTTTTTACTGCTTCATTTTGTGAAGAAGAAGTAAAAGAAAATTTTGGTTTCTTGATTTTAGCATTTTCTTCCACATCTTCCGCAATAATTTGACGTATGGAAGAAAGAATTTCTTCCATATCCTTATCGATTTGAGCCTGTGGCATCTTTAATTTCCTCTCGGCTTGGAACATCACCCCATCCAATATATCGACCACTTGTCTCTTTAGCATACCCCGCAACATCATACTTTTGTACTGGAAGCTTAAGAAGAGCCGTAGATAAGTGGCCCATCACGGCTAGAATCTCATAGCCTGAAGATAAGAAATCACGGGTTGCACGCACTAAATTAATTCTGGCGCCAATAACATCTTTTTGTGTCTTTAAAACATCTAAAAGGGTTCTCTCACCCACCAATGACTCTTGACGAGTCCCTTCAACACGGGTCTCACCTGCTTTAATTTGTGCCTCGAGCCTTTTAAGCCTTCCTTTTGAGGCATGCCTCGTTTCCCATGCTTGGATTGCAGCTTCTATTACTTGGTTACGTACCGTTCTAACTTCAAAGGCTCTTTGTGCTGCTGTTTGATGAGAAGCCCGTACAGCAGCCCACTCTGTTCCGCCCTGATAAATAGGAACTCTCACTTCAACCTTTGCAGAAATGTCATTTATACGGCTCCCTCTATAGCGTGTACTTAAGTTACGACTACTATCTCCAACAAGATCAACTTTTGGCATCAAGTCAGCTGTGGCAATATCAATGTCTGCATCAGCCACTTTAGCAGCAAAAATAACTTTTTGAAGGCCTGGATTTTCTTTAACTGAAATATTTTTTAGATCTTCTAAAGTTATAGGAAGGGTCACTCTATTACCGATATCAGGAGGCAAGACCACCTCTTTAGGTGGCTGATGACCAACGACACTCATATAAACTGCCGTAGCATCTTGGACGGCTTTTTCAGCTGCAATAAAATCAACCAAAGCTTCTTCATAAAAAAACTCTGCTTCAGCAACTTCAGTCAGGCCAACTTCACCAACATCAGCTCTTGCTTTTGTTTGTTCAACACTGAATTCAAAATACCGCACACTTGTTCTGTAAATCTCTAATTCTTGGCGCTTAGACCATACATCTAAATAAGCATTAATAGCACTTGTTAAAACACGCTGCTCAACGAACAAAAAGTCTGCATTTCCCGATAAAATTTGATTTTCAGCAGCGGTTGTATTGGCTAACGTTTTTCCGCCTTCAAAGATATTTTGCCGCACCTCAATGCCCGCTGTTTTAGGATACGTTGTGATGGTGGTTTTCCCTTGCGAAAGCCCTGTAACGCTATTCCGACTTACTTGGTCGATTTCCTTGCTATAGCCAGCCGTTGCTATACCACTAATCTTTGGGCGCCATCCTGCATAAGCTTTTGGAAGTTCTTCCGCAAGCGCATTCTGCTCTTTAACTTTAGCTTTAAGTTCTGGATTTGTGGTGTAAGCCTGCATTAAAGCTTGCATAAAGGGATGCTCAGCACTCATGCTCTCCGCTCTAGACCTTTGATGTGTTTTCTCTTTCAGAAGTTTTGTGGTCCCTACCTTTGAGGTGGCAGATTGTGATTTCTTAGCAGAAGAAGTTTTAGCTTCTACAAAGTCAACGATTCCCAAGCTACAACCAAGACTTAAAGCAAAGAGTGTATTTCTCATTTTCCAACCATCACTTTCATTAATAACGAGGAATTGAAGGATCTATTATCTTAGACCAGAGATCAATCCCTCCTCTAAGACTGACGACCTTATCAAATCCCTTCTCTTTTAGTAAATAGCATGCATTCAAACTTCGAGCCCCATGATGGCAAAGTGTAATAACAAGTTTATCTTGTGGTATATTTGCAACATTTTGAGCAAGCTCTGATAAAGGGATATGGACGGCTTCAGGAAAAGCTGCTTTCTCGATTTCATCTGCATTTCGCACATCGATCACACAATAATCCTCATCCGTCTTGAGCAACTGAGATAATTCTTGGACTGTAATTTCAACCGTCCCCATTAAAACTCAAATCCTTTTTCACGTTGAAATTCTTTTAAAATAGGCGCGCTGGTTTCAAAAAGTACATTTGTATGAATTGAGTTGTCCCTTTTCTCAATTATAGCCCCCTGGCAAGGCAGTTGCTTTCCTTTTGATAAAATTGCCACAATCCGTCCACCTTCCGCAAGTTGTGAAAAAAGCGCTCCTGGAATTTCTTCAACACCGCCCTCAATAAAAATAACATCATAAGGCGCATGCTCAAGATAACCTTCCATCAAGGATCCTAAATAACTATGAGCATTAAACGTTTCATAACTTTCAAATGCTTCATTCATTTGCTTAACATAAGTTGAACTGGACTCAACAGCAATGACTTTCTTAGCGAGGTAACTTAGAACTATTGCCGCATAACCGGTAGAACATCCCAATGCAAGCACCTTCTCGCTTGGTAGAATATGAGCTTCTTGAATAAGTCTCGCAAGAACAACCGGAGCAAGCATAATTCGATCTTCAGATACAGAAATATGCACATCCCCATAACACGCGTTTTGTTGCTCTTGAGGAACGAAAGATTCTCTTAGAAGCACCTTAAAGCTTTGTAAAATTTTAGGGTGTGTCACATGCTGAGGCAAAAGTTGCCCCTGAATCATTGCTTGTCGCATGGCATTAAAGGCAATGCTTGTTATCATTCTAATATTGTCCATAACAATAATTTAAGCTGAGAAATAATAAGCCATTTTTTTAAATTTTTTAACTACTATATCATGATTGTTAGGAAAATAGAATGCTCTACACGAATCACCCATAATCAACAGCGAACTTATTTAACTTTAAGCTCTTAATTTTCTTATTAATCATTGACTTCAAATGAAATTCTTTTGAGCTATATAACCCCTTATGACATCTATATCAATACTTCCTATCAATACCTGATAGGAAGTTTATATTCGATAGCCAAAGAATTTATCTTATTTTTGGAGCACTAGGATTTTCATAAAGCACATCGAAAACTTCTGGCCCCATTCTTAGGCGATATGTCAGATTAAAATTACATATATTAAAATCTGTTGGGTTCGTGCTAGCATTAAAATTTATAACATCAACAGACTCAATATCTGGGTGCTGATCCTTAGACATCCAGGACATTTGCATTCTAGTGCGGTACTGAGAGCAATTAAAACGTATAAACTGAAGCGCATCAGACTCAGGTGCATCAGACTTAACCACAGATAAATGATCTAACTCACTTTGGAGCTTCACCTCTAAATACCCAGCTAGAAAACTGTTCTGGAGTAAGCTCATACTCCTTATTTACTTTAAAAGCTGCTACTTGAAACGTGCCGTGCGCTTTCTCATCTTTATAATTTATTACTCCTGCAGGGTACGTGGCCGTAAATTCAGCCGCCTCTTTAACTACATCACTTACTACTCCTGCAGAAACTCTCGTCGTAGTAGACTTAGTTTCATCTCATGTAATATCTGACGCCACACTTGATGAAAAAACCACAAGTAGACCTAAAATTTTATATTTTACATTCATCTCAAATCTCCTTCCTTAACTAATTTAGTTTACAACTTATTAAAATTACACATTTTCTTAATTGGAAAATGCATTTTCCTCATTCCTTTTTTACTAAAAACTCATTAATATTTATTTTATTTCTTATTAAAATTTATCTTATGAACTCTTTTCTGTTTTTATCTCTTAAAAAAGCTCTTTATCGCGCGAAACATCGCGGCGGTAAGGAAGCTGATTTTCTCTTAGGCGGGTTTGTTGATGCTCACGGCACATTTCTAGATGAAAACGAGCTCATTGAGCTGAATTTCATCCTACAACACGACGATGATGCCATCTTTTCATGGCTTAATTTGAATCAAAAGCCCCCTATCGAGCTTAAAACAACGATTTTGGAAAAATTGAAAAAGCACATAAAAACAGTAACTTAATCAATCATATTTTGCAATTCGCTCTTTCTAATCGCTTTATATAAATAGTAACAAATTTCAAATAAAATTGCAACAAAAAAGCTGACTAAATGCGTTTTTAATTTTTAGAAATCTATTTATTTGCAAACGAGAAAGGAAGGTAAAAAGATCTTTTTTAAATCTCTTAAATAAATTCCTTAAATAGCTTTACTTTTTGCTTCTTCAACAGTGTCGTCGCGTGGAACCATGCCTAATGCATGGAGGTAAAGTGTCAAAATTTCTTCTTGCTCAGAGCGTTCTTGATGATCCATTTTTCGAATCTTTAACACTTGGCGCATGATCTTTGTATCAAAGCCATTCGCTTTTGCTTCAGCAAAAACTTCGCGAATATCATTCGCAATATTTGCTTTGTCTTCCTCTAAACGCTCAACCCGTTCAATAAATTGCTTTAAATGAGCGCCAGAAACACCGCCAAATGTTGTCATCGTTATCTCCTTTGGAATGGAATAGGCACAAAATAACGCTCCTCTCAAAAGGATGCAAGCGCTTTCTCACCGTATAAGATGAGCAACGATTTCCACATGAGGAGACCACAAGAATTGATCAAGAGGACTGAGTTTTTTAAGGTGATAGCCTCCTTTCTGCAATAGAGCCGCATCACGCGCAAATGAGTCTGGATTACATGATACCATAACAATATGAGAAACTTTACTTTGTGCCAGAATTTTTGATTGGGCCGCGGCTCCTTGACGAGGAGGATTCAAGACAACGGTTTGGTAAGGTTCAAGCTGGTCAGGTGTCAGGGGATCAGAAAATAAATTTCGCGTATAGGTTTGTAAGGATAAATTATGTAATTTAGCCGCTTGGGTGAGAGCCTTTAAAGCTTTACCATCCATTTCATAAGCATCCACTCTCCCCACCTTTGACAAGGGAATCGAGAACGTCCCTCGCCCACAAAAAAGATCGGCAATCCTTTTGTGCGTAGCTGGTAATTCTTTTACCACAAGAGAAGACAAAATTTGATCAGCTCCAGTACTTGTTTGCAAGAAACCATCTGCAGACGCCTCAACACCACAAGAATCGAATTCAATTTGAGGCGATTTCAGTGTTATAATAGGCCATTCTTCCTGATCATTTGCAAATGAAAGACGAGCTAAATTGTTGTCATAAGCAAAAGTCTTTAAACCTTCAATATCTGACAGGTCAATGGCTTTATTTCCTTTAATTTTTAATAAAAAATCTATGCCAGTTTTTGTCGATGTTAATAAAATATCTGCTTTTTCTTTGGGCTTTAAAATTTGCCCTAAAAGCTGTTTTAAAGGAATAATAAGGTCGTTAATATCAAACCGCAATAAGAGACAATGAGCAATATCTACCAAATGATGAGATCCTAGCTGATAGTAGCCAATCAATGTTTCAGTAGCGGTACGCAAAGCATGGAAAATAGCCCGCCTTCGCAAGTGAGGCCCTAAAACTACAATAGGATCCATAGAGACTTCTCTAAGCCCATAACGCTCTAAGGCTTGAGAAAGACGCCGCATTTTATACTCAGTATACGCGACAGGCGACATATGCTGTAAAACACACCCTCCACAAGCTTCATAATAAGGACAAGGGGGCGTTATTCTATGAGGACTCGACTGTATGAGCTTTTTGAGGTGCCAATGATCCTGGTTTTTTTCAATTTCTACCTTTTCCCCTGGTAAACTATAAGGAATGATCAGAGAATTATTATTTTCATCCTGCGCAAAACCATACCCTCTCTCATCCAGCTTTAATATTGTTGTTTTTTTCGTCATCATCTTCTAAAATTCATCATATTGGCCTCATAATAGCAAGAAAATACAAACAGTTAGCACACAACAACTTCAAAAATACAACAATTAACTAGTTCCAATAAATTGTCCTTGCTTTTCAATTATTTTTCATAGAATATGCATGCTGCATGACAAAGTGTTATGTTATATTTAATGTTATGGAGTGAAAAACATGAAGAATATTCTTTTAGCTGCTCTCGTTGCTTTTTCAACTGCTGCTATCGCTGAAGAAAAAGCTGCTGATGCTGCTCAAGCTCCAGCTGCTGAAGCTCAAGCTGACGCTGCTGCTGTTGCTGAACAACCAGCTGAAGCTGCAAATTAAGCTTTTTAGCTTTTCTTAACAAGCCACTGTCTCTTTAGCCAGTGGCATTTTTAATGCTCATTACTCAATTTTCTTCTTAAGTTTTTGCAATTATTTAAAAGCCCTAAAACGACCTAACCATAAAAAAAAATGGAAAAGCTTTTCGTCAAAGCCTTTCCACTATGAATAAATTTAGTCTTCTCTTTAAGAGTCTAAGAAACTTCTTAACTTTCTCGAGCGACTCGGGTGTTTTAACTTCCGAAGTGCTTTTGCTTCAATTTGTCGAATACGTTCACGCGTCACAGAGAACTGCTGCCCAACTTCTTCAAGGGTATGATCAGTATTCATTCCAATCCCAAAACGCATCCTTAAAACACGCTCTTCACGAGGTGTCAGAGTTGACAGAACGCGCGTTGTTGTTTCCCTTAGGTTTGCATTTACTGCCGCATCCATAGGAAGAATAGCATTTTTGTCTTCAATAAAATCGCCCAAACTTCCATCTTCTTCGTCACCAATTGGCGTTTCAAGGCTGATAGGTTCTTTAGCGATCTTCATGACCTTGCGCACTTTATCAACTGGCATCATGAGTTTTTCTGCAAGCTCTTCCGGTGTTGGCTCACGACCAATCTCATGTAACATCTGGCGCGACGTCCGCACAAGCTTATTAATCGTCTCAATCATATGGACGGGGATACGAATCGTGCGGGCTTGATCTGCAATTGAGCGCGTAATAGCCTGGCGAATCCACCATGTCGCATAAGTTGAGAACTTATACCCACGACGATATTCAAACTTGTCCACGGCTTTCATGAGCCCAATATTCCCTTCCTGAATTAAATCCAAGAATTGCAATCCCCGGTTGGTATATTTTTTTGCGATTGAAATAACAAGGCGTAAATTAGCCTCAATCATTTCTTTCTTAGCACGTCGGGCCTGGCGATCCCCTTTTTGAACATCTGCGACAATACGCCTAAATTCAGCAATATTAAGCCCAGACTCAACAGAAATTTCAGCAACACTATCACGGATATGCTGCACTTCTTGGCCATATTTTGTAATAAACTTATCCCCAGATTTCCCAAACTCTTTTATTGAAGATAGCCAATCAGGGTCAAGTTCACGACCAAAATAAACGGTTAAAAATTTCTCTCTTTGGATCCCAGATTCTGTTGCATAACGCAGAATCTTACCCTCAAGCCCCATAAGTTTTCGATTTAAAGTATAAAGTTGATCAACAAGTTGATCAATGCGAAGAGGATTAAACCGAATCTCGCTAACGAGCTCAACAAGTGTCTTTTTTAATTCTTTAAAAGTCTTTTCATTCTTCGAGCTTTGGTTTTTTTTCTCTTGAGCAAGTTTCAAACGCTCAACTTGTAAAGCATACAAAGACTCATAGATTTCCGCAATCTTATCAAATTTTTCTAATATTTGAGGTTTAAGAGCTTCCTCTTGAGCTGAAAACGGATTTTGTTCAGCTTCGTTTTCACTACTCTCTTCAGCATCCTCATTTTTATCGTTTTCGCCTTCTTCGTTGTCTTCTTCTTCATCAACGAGTTCTTCTTCTAACTCTTCCTCCTCAGGATTTTCTTCTTCACTTGTATCTTCAATATCAATAATTTCTCGTAAAGAAATTTGATTTTCTACTAATGCATCACGCCAAGAGATGATAGCTCGAATCGTAAGAGGGCTTTCACAAATAGCGTCGATCATCATCAAACGACCATCTTCTATTCGTTTTGCAATTTCTATTTCACCCTCACGGGACAAAAGTTCAACTCTTCCCATTTCCCGCAAATACATACGTACTGGATCGTCGGTTCTTCCACCTTCGGCAAGCTCAGTACTACCCTCTTCTTCCAAATCATCTTCAGACTCAGTCTCTGAGCTCTCAGAACTTTCAGCTTCTTCCTCATCAACCTCATCAGCTTCAATGACGTTGATTCCAAGCTCTGCAATCACTGCCATTGCATCTTCAATCTGCTCTGAAGAAAATTCGTCTTGAGGCAAAGCATTATTCAACTGATCATAAGTGATGTAGCCTTTTTCTTTCCCTTTGATAATGAGCTTCTTTAAAGTAGCCTTTAGATCTACCTTCTTAAGCTCAACAGCGGCCTCTCCTTGGGTTTCATCACGAAGTTCGGCGGTTGTTCTCACAATTTTATCCTTTCCTAATTTAATCATAAAATCTAATTTAACTTCTTATTTTTTAGGTTTGTTATTGCTGCAAGTTTTGAACTTCAACCCATGCTTCATAACTCATATCCTCACCAAACCTACGTTTCACCTCGAGAAGTGCTTCGGTTAATTTTTTCTGTCCTTGAATACGAGACCATATCTCTTTCCATCCTTCTCTTGCTTCACTAATTTCACTCTCTTCCTTTACAAATGGGGCTAATGATTTAACCTGAGAAGATAGAATTTCCTGTATAATCTCACGGAACCCCTCATTATACAAATGGTGATGCAAAACGCCAGCGTCAAGTCCTGTCGAATCATTTATTTTTGTAAGCATAGCTTCTCGAAGCTTACCCCAACCAGGATCAGGAAGTTCAAGCTCAACAAAATCTTCGGCATATTCTAAAATAAGACTTGGATGATTTAAAAGCACAGCAATTAATATTTTTTGTGATAAAATATTTGAATTTAAAAATGACTGAGCTCCAGATGAGGTACTCAAAGAAGCTTTCTTAAGAGACGGGTTGGCTCCTTTACTAGAATTCACATAAAATAATTCTTTCAACCGAGATCGATATTCTTGACGATATTGCTCACGCAACGTAGGCTCTTGAATACCATTCACGTATGCCATTATCACCTTTTCAAATACAGCTCTTTGCTCAGGTGTTTTAAGAGGTTTTTGCTGCACTTCAAATTGCCATAATAGATCTGAAAGAGGCAATGTACGCTCTAAAGCACTTTCAAAACTTTTAATCCCTCCAGAGCGTAATAAACTATCGGGATCTTCACCTTTAGGCAGAAGAGCAAAACGTAATGAGAGACCGGACTTTAACAATGGAATAGCGCGCTCTGCTGCGCGTATTGCCGCTTTTTGACCTGCATTATCACCATCAAAACAAAGAACAGGCTCTGAGCGAAATCGCCATAATAGAAGTATTTGTTCTTCGGTCAAAGCAGTGCCTAAGGGAGCAACAGCCCCATTAAAACCAGCCTGATGCAGTGAAATAACATCGAGATAACCTTCAGCTACCAACAATGATTGTCCTTTTTTAAGATCACGCTGTACAAGATTATAAGCATATAAAACCTGACTTTTATGAAAAATGCTTGTTTCTGGCGAATTTAAATATTTAGGCTCACCTGTTTCTAGAATCCTGCCCCCAAAAGCTATTACCCGCCCTTTCCGATCAAAAATAGGAAACATAACACGATCACGGAAGCGATCATATGTTCCCTTATCTTCTTCCCGTTGAATAATAAGACCTGCTTGTTGCAAAATATCTTCAGAAAAACCTTCTTTCCTTAAGGCTTCCTTAAGCGTGTTGCCCACACTTGCGTACCCAAGCCGAAATTGGGAAATCGTTTCAGGTTTTACCCCTCTCGTCTCAAGATATTGAGCGGCTTTAAAACCTTTTGATGTTTTAAGCTGCTTTTCAAAAAATACCGTTGCAGCTTCTAGAGCTTGAAACAATTTGCTTTGTAAGGATTCTTCACTTGCTGGCTTATCTTTAAATGTAGGTACTGTTAACCCCATTAACGATGCTAACTTCTCTAATGCTTCCATGAAGCTCACACCCTCTATTTCTTGGAGAAAAGTGAGCGCATCACCATGAGCACCACAACCAAAGCAATGGTAAGTTCCTTGTTCATCTCTAATATGAAAAGAAGGCGACTTTTCAGCGTGAAATGGACATAAGCCTAATTTAAGGCGGCCTCGTCGCATAATCTTCACACGCGTACCAATAATCTCACTCAGCACTAAACGCGACTTAAGAAAATCAATAAATTCTGTTAGATTTGTCATCTAAAAGTGTGCTTCCATTTTAAAGAATACTACCCTTTACAATTACATTCATGCCTATTTTTACGAACTTCTGCAATTATCGAGACTTGACCAGTTTTTTCAAAGGTTAAAGTAAGTTTAATTTTCTCTTTTTCTTTGAGTGGCTTAAAAATATTTAATAGCATGATATGAAGCCCCCCTTCTTTAAGATCAACTGTTTGCCCGGCAGGAATATCAATAAAATCAATCGGCCTCATTTTATAAACATCGCCTTCTTTCAAGTGGGTATGTAATTCCACTGTATTGCACACCTCTGTTTGTACGCTAATAAGACGATCGGATTTGGATCCATTGTTCACAATCTTCATGTAAGCAGCACTATTGGCTACTTTGGTGGCACGAACCCATGCCCCATCAACATGAATAAATGTCAGTGAAGAAGTTTCATTAGCTGACGTTGGATTAATAAGTAAGTAAAATATGATTAGAAAGGGGTATAAAATCATCGTCAATTCCTTTAATAAAAGACATACACTAAAGGGTAAACGTTTTATACATACATTATTGCAAGTAAGATAGCGATAATTCTTAAAAGTCAGGTATCAACGATTTTTTTCATAGAGTATTTTAAAAGGAAAAAAATAATCAACACTCAAGTTAACGTACATGCAACAAGCCTTGCTGCAGGATGATTATGGCTTACAACGTCATTAGCTTAAATATCATTTATGAAAAAATGCTCAAAAAGAGATTTAGTCAATAAATTATTCATGAATTTACAAGAATCTCGCTCATTGCTTGAATTCATATCACTTTTACAGGCAAGCATAATTAATGAAATTGATATAAAAGCAATGATATATACCTTTAAAAAAGGCTTAAAAACAGCACTTCTGGAAAGTGGCCTAAATAAAACGAGCACTTTTGGAGGTACTGCTATAAAACACCTTAATTTGTCCCAAGTTCAATACATACTGATATAAAGTATAACCTCTAAGAAGAATTAGAAGTTGTGTGTTTAAGCAGATAGCTTCTCTTCTTTATAGAAAAGAAAATCAGCGTCATCTCTGTGATGCTCATGGACTAATAAGCCGCCTGCATCAACGATTTTGGCAGATATATAACCCTGATCTTCTAGATAATCAAAAATTTGATGTTTTGAAGTATTTGAGCGCAGCAAGTTCTCGCTACTTATTTCCACCATGATGGCAGGATGATCTTTTTCGATAACTTTTTTAGCTCCTTTTAAAAGGTCTAACTCATGACCTTCAACGTCTATTTTAATAAAAGAGATATTTTTTAATTCCTTTGATATTGTCTAAATTGGATTTCCTCTTTTATATAGGCTCCCTTTATCGTTTGATGACCTTCTAAACATACATGACTTGTACCATATCCAATACTTCCAGATTTCTTTAAAGGAATATGAAAACTAATCATACCATCTTTGGAACTTAAGCCGATTTTAAACATCTCTACGTTGTTGAGTCTTTTAAAATTTTTAGTCTTAGAGAGGATTGAATAAGCATAATTTCCAGGTTCAAAGGTATAAACTTTTCCAAACGAGGTATAAAGAGTTGATGGTGTTGCTTCGTGAGAGCTTTGAACAAATGAACGCAGTACGTCAGTCTCTGTCTTAAGGTTAATTGATGAAAAATACCCATAGCTTCCTGTCTTAAAAAATATGCGGTTATTACATCGAAAACCCACATATGCTGCTTACCGATGTAAGGGAATGTCTTGAGAGTCCATAATGAAATCTTATTTCTTCCCAAATCCATTTAGAATCACTAACTTTTTTATGCGAGCAAATTTTTATCCGTATAAACGATGCTATTAGGGTTGATTTTTCTCTCGAATAATAAGCATTAGCGTTTTAGAGTGCTGGCTTGTGTATAGGCTTGGTCTCCGTGTTTCAAGATACCAAAAACAGGAGCTTTCTCAGCAGCACTGCGACCACGCTTTCCTTTACGATTTCCTCCAAAATAACTCTCATCCAGCTCAATGTTTTCACAAAACTTCTTACTTCGGTCCTGCTGTTTGAGAGCTATCTTCTTTCATTTTCGTGAAAAACTTTATAGCAGAGTACGGTGTACCATCACTAGATTTGCTGCTGTTTTGGCTGGAGTTCCTGCAACAAAACATTCTATCAGACGAGCTTGTCCTTTTCTCAAAAAATTACAATTTTTTATATATATCGTGACATCCTAATTTCTTGAAATTCAGGTGCCAGCCTCTAAATTAATAACTATTTATCCTCAGAGGACTATAAAAATGTTAGATTGAAATCAAGAAATAACACTAGAGTTATAAAAAAAGCCCGCGTTAACACGGCGGGCTTTTACAAAAGTAAACTTCTTTTAATTAGATATTTGTTGTCACAAGATAATTTTTGACAGTTAATACTTTTGAGTGATCGATTTTTTTCAGCATGTTTTCCTCCTAAACATTAAATCAAATTTAAGATTTGAAGTTATGCACCAAGTGAATCACCAGTACACGGAGCAATACTAGCATGATGATTTAATATTGCAACATTTTTAATTAATTTTTTACTATTATAAGCATTTCAATAACTTAAGTAAAATTTTAAAAATTTTACTCACTACACTAGTTACGTCATTCATTATTAAATTTAACTTTACCTAAATTTGTGTATATTAAACTGAGCTGTTGGGGGGGTTAAAAGCAAGCTGTATGTATCCTAAGCGTCCTAAAAATGCGTGGAATACAAAGCTTTCAGGGAAGGTATGAGTATGAGTC
This sequence comes from Candidatus Paracaedimonas acanthamoebae, assembly GCA_000743035.1. Taxonomy (GTDB): domain Bacteria; phylum Pseudomonadota; class Alphaproteobacteria; order Caedimonadales; family Caedimonadaceae; genus Paracaedimonas; species Paracaedimonas acanthamoebae. The sequence continues at coordinate 144,575 of CP008936.1, read as the reverse complement.
TTAAAGACACATTTATTGCAATTTTTGTTACCTTTTTATGGGCGACAAGTTTAATTGTACAAAAAATTGCCTTAGGCCATATTTCAATTTATATTTTAAGCTTCTTACGTCTTGTTTCTGTCGTTCCTTTACTTTTACTCTACTCCAAGCCTATTCATCCTATTTCTAGATATTTTTTAGCTGGTCTTTTTTGGAATGCTCTCAACTGGTTATTTCTTGGATTTGGTCTTAAAGCTGGAGTAGGAGCAGGATTATCATCTTTCTTAATACAGACAAACATATTGTTTGGAGTACTCTTTTGCTCTTTCATCCTTCGTGAGAAAGTAACACCTATTGAGGTTGCTGGGATGACTATTGCTTTCTTTGGCGCCTATCTCCTCACTCAAGCAAGATATGGCAATACCTCAGATATGCCTTTCTTAGGAATTGCATCTATCCTAATTTCAGCAGTCTGCTGGGGGATTGGATTTACACTTCTTAAAAAATTTAAAATCGGAGCCGGAATGGCTGACAATGTCTGGCTTTCGATCATTTCTATTCCTTCGTTGATGACAATCCCATTTATTATCGAGGGCCCCCAAGAAGCCATCTATAATTTCACTCATCTTTCTTATATTGGTGTTCTATGCTCTATATATGTTGGTCTTGTCTCAACAGTTTGGGCAGGCTATCTTTGGTTAAGCCTGGCACAACGGGTCACATCTCTTAAGCAAACTCCTTTTATGTTACTTTTACCCGTCTTCACTTGTTTACTGTCAGCCTTGCTTCTCGATGAAACACTTACATTTTCTCAAATAACTGCGGGGGCTGTCATTTTAATGGGTGTTTTTATTACAAGATTTCAATTATTATTTAAAAAATTTCATCTAATTAAATTTTTAAAAAAAGATGCTTCTCAAGCAGCCCTTCCAAAAGAGGCTCAAAAGATCAATAAGAATACAAATAATTCTATTTCAAAAATAGAACGATCTCCTTTTGTAAAAAAAACCTATAAAAAAGCTTAAGCATCCATTAAATTATTTTAAAAGAGGGACTCAATTGAACCAGGGAGCTTCAGAGTCATACAAAGCTACACTCCAAACAAACCTCTTCCCTATTCAAAGTAGTTACAATAAGAACTATCCACTTCAATACTTATAGCAACTCCGTAGGCGCAAAATAAACTCTATTTCAACTAGCCTCTCAGGTTTGAGGATTATAAAATTTTATTAACGCGTCTTAAAATGCGTTAGTGTGCGACACGAATAATGGATTGGAAAAACTTGTACTTATTATATTCGCATTTATAGAAGAAATTATTCCTATTTTCGCAATATAACTAAGCAAGCAGTTAAGAAATCAAAGAGAGCCTTACCAATATCAGTGACTTGGGCGCACACAAAAGGAACATATTGTTAGCTTTTGCAACTCTATTCCTTGCAAGAAAGGGGATTCAGGAACACAATACTTCTAAGGTCTCTGAATAGCGACCTTTACTTCCACGAAAGCTGTTACTGACTATCCCTTTCTTTGGTCACCCAAATATCAAAGGAGAGAAAAATGGCACAAAATAATCGCAACAAACAAACCCAAAGCTTCAACACTTCCAAACGTGGTTTTGCTTCAATGCCTCATGAAAAAGTGCAAAAAATTGCGCGTCAAGGTGGATTAGCAAGCGCCGAAAAAGCTGGCCATGAAGGTATGTCCGAGCGAGGACAAAAAGGCGGCGAAGAGAGAAAACGCCAGCTTGGTCATGAAGGTTATGTTGAGCTAGGTCATATGGGCGGAGAAGCTCGAAAAAAGCAGTTAGGCCCAGAAGGTTATGCACGCATGGGTCGTGAAGGTGGCAATGCTCGTAGAAATAAATCAAGGGAAGCTAAATAATTAAAATGTCTTGGTAAACCTTCGATTTCTTAAAAAAGGGTAGACACAATAACCAATCTTTTAATGTTTACCCTTCACTCTTAAAGATACGAGAAATACGACGGACAAAAATAAGTTTTCACCATCCAAAGATAAAGGGGGAAATAATGGTAACTTTAGTTGGTATGCAAGCAAATTTTGAAGATGCTCTAAAGGATCTCATTGAATTAGATTATGATGCCGTAGAAGCTTATGATGCTGCCATAAATCGACTTGAAAACCAAGAATTTAAAGAAAAATTAAATATTTTTAAAGCCGATCATGAATGGCATATTCAAGAGCTCACAAACGTTTTAAAGAAAAGAAACATTGATCCTCCTTCTGGCCCAAGCACAGGTAAACAGTGGCTTACAAAGGGAAAAGTAGTGCTAGCAAACTTAATTGGCGATAACGTCATTTTACGAGCCATGATTAGCAACGAGATTGATACAAATACTGCTTATGAACGTATTTCTTTACGAGAAGACATGTGGTCTGAGGCTAAGGATATTATTAGAAGAGGATTAGAGGATGAAAAAAGACATAAAAAATGGCTTGAAAACACAGTATTAGAGAAAAGCGAGGCATAATTTTCTTACACCCCTCTTTTTTCAATTCTTTCCCTAAAAAAGAGGGGGTTCTCAAATAACTTTTGATTTAAGCTGAAAAATTACTGTTAACATCCCTCCTTTATTTTGAGGAATAATTTCTAAATATTTATCATTTAAAGCATAGGCAAAACGCCCTATTCGTTCCCATCCATACGCTTGCAATGCATCTTGATAAAATTCTTCTATATCTTCCACAAAAAGATTCCCCGAAGCTTCCGTTTCAATCCGGTAAATGTCGCCTCCTTGACCAACATCTTCAATTTCGCCTGTAAGCTTAAGGCCTTGCATAAGCGGTATACTCTCTAGCGCAAAAATAGTCTTAGCGCTTCCTTGCCCTAGTTTTGGTTTATTCATTGCATATGAAAAGGATATAATAAGGCTATAACAGACAAAACATAAAATTAATCTCATTTTTGGCACCTTGCACAGTAAAATGTTGAACGGTTAGATTGAAGAATTCTTTTAATCTCTACATGATGACACTGTAAGCACTGCTCTCCTTCACGACCATATACCTTAAAAGTATATTGAAAAGTACCTTTTTTACCATCGGGTTGCCGGTGATCTCTTAACGTTGACCCCCCTGCAATAATTGCTCTTCTTAAAACATCTTGAATTGCCTTGACGAGAATATCAGCTTCGAGATGATTGATTGTTTTAACTAATCGAAGAGGGGATAATTTTGCACAATGAAGCGCTTCACAAACATAAATATTTCCAAGGCCTGAAATTATTTTTTGATTTAAAAGCGCCGCTTTAAGTGTGAGCGATCGGTTTTTAAATAGCTCCAAAAGAAATGAACCTGAAAAATTATTATCTAACGGCTCAACCCCTAAAGAGCTTAACAAAGAAAAACACGATAATTCTTTCAATGGAACAAGCAACATCGCCCCAAACCGACGCGGATCTCGGAAACGCAGCTTTAAACCAGAATAAAAGGTAATCTCAACATGATCGTGTGCTTGGCGAGGAGTTAACTCTTTTGGTGTAACAATCTGCACTCTTCCAGACATCCCTAAATGCCATAATAAGATAAAATCAGCTTGCTCAAAATGTAAGAGTAGATACTTAGCGCGCCGCGCAAGCATTTTAACTTTTTTTCCTTCAAGCAATGTTTCAAAATTATGAGGAATGGGCCAACGTAATCCTCGATGATGGACTTCAACTTTTTCTATGGTCTGATCAAGTATACGTTTTTCAAGGTTTACTTTGACAGATTCAACTTCCGGCAATTCAGGCATAAGAGTACTAGAAATTAAATTAAGATTCCTTTATGGTTTAGCATATCTCACAAAAGATAAGAAAACTCACAGATGACAAACCGTAGCACTACTGATTTTGGTTTTCAAGATGTTGATTCATCAGAAAAAACAAACCTCGTCACCGACATTTTCCGTCGTGTTGCAAGTAATTATGACCTTATGAATGATGTGATGAGTTTTGGCATTCACAGATGGTGGAAAGATCAATTTATTCAAAAAATTGCCCCTAAAAAAGAAGAAAAATTTGTAGATGTCGCAGGAGGAACAGGAGATATTGCGCTGCGGCTTCTTAATAAGTCAGCGCCTGAAACAGATATTACAATCTGCGATATTAATCCTGCAATGCTTGAACAAGGACGAGCTCGAACTATTGATCAAGGCGTTATCAAAGGATTGCAATGGGTTTGTGGAACAGCTGAAAGCCTCCCTTTCCCAAATGCTTCTTTTGATGTCTATACCATTGCTTTTGGCTTACGCAATGTCACCAACAAAGAATCCGCTTTGAAAGAAGCTTTCCGCGTTTTAAAGCCAGGAGGACGCTTTTATTGTCTTGAATTTTCTAAAGTTAACCATCCTTTATTCGAGAAAGCATACTCTCTCTATTCTTTTAACGTTATTCCAAAGATAGGCGCCCTTATTGCAAAAGATAAAGCTGCTTACCAATATTTAGTTGAAAGTATTGTGCGTTTTCCATCTCAAGAAGAGCTCGTCACAATGATAAAAGAAGCGGGCTTCGCCTCAGTCTCATATCAAAATCTTACGCAAGGAATTGTTGCCATTCATGAAGGGCTTACCGCCCAATAGGATTTAAAAATAGCTTAAAAGAATTATCCCTCCAAAGCTATTAAACGCAACCATGACATGCGCTGAAATCCCGGCACATAAATTCTTTCAAGTGGTAAGAGAAAAAGAATAAGAGCGTTTTATTTTTGCCGTAATAAAAAAGAGGCAAAATAGCCCGAAAATTATTTTATAAGCACTTGATATTGGGTAATTATTTCTTTGATTCTTGTGACGATTTTCCTTGAAATTTGTAGCATGATATGTTAGCTTAATTATAGATGGTCAGAGAGGGAGTCTTCTCTTATTGGATATTCCGATACCCCAGTAATTCTTTCCCTTCCTTCTCTGAAACCTTCTAAGAAAAAAGAATAATAAAATAGGGAATAACAAAACCTAAGTTATTAAAAACAACCCTTTAAACGCTCTTTTTGAGTGAATATTTTCTCTTTTCCTGGTGAAAAGGCAAGAATAGAAGGGGGGGATAAACATGAAGGGATAAAGAACTTCAAAGAGGCTAAAAAAAATGGTATGGAACAGTAACTCAATGAATGAATCCCATAAAAGCATCGGGTTAAAAGAGGCAATATGACGATTGATATAAGAACAGTTCATAAAATTTCCAGGCTCGCGAGAATTAAGGTCCCAGAAGCAGATGTTAAATCTCTTAAGGAAGATCTTAATCGTATTTTAGGATGGATTGAACAGCTATCAGAGGTTAATACAGACAACATTCAACCTCTTTATAATATTTCGCTTGAGAACATGCCCAGACGCGAGGATCAAATAAACGATGGAAATTATCCTAGCGCCATCCTCGCCAATGCACCAGAAGCAGAATTTGGCATGTTTGTTGTGCCCAAAGTTGTAGAGTAACCCATGACAAAATTAACCGAACTTACCTTATGTGAAGCAAGAGAGGGCCTTGTTAATAAGCAGTTTTCAGCCCAAGAACTAACCCAAGCTCATTTAGACAAAATGGAGGAAACAAGGGCACTCAACGCTTATATTACTGAAACGCCTGATATTGCTCTTAAAATGGCGCAAGCTTCTGATGAAAAGTTTGCAAAAAAAGAAGACCTTCGTCCTCTCGAAGGCTTACCTATTGGGATTAAAGATCTTTTTTGTACCAAAGACATCCGCACAACAGCAGCTTCAAAAATTCTTGATGACTATAAACCTCAGTATGAATCAACTGTAACCCAAAATTTATGGGACGCAGGAGCTGTATTATTGGGAAAATTAAATCTTGATGAGTTTGCCATGGGTTCATCTAATCTCACAAGTGCTTATGGTCCTGTTATAAGTCCCTGGAAAATTAAAGATAATAATCGTCAATTTGTTCCTGGGGGATCTTCTGGAGGATCTGTAGCTGCTGTTGCGGCTGGTTCTGCTCTCGCCACAACAGGAACAGATACTGGGGGTTCGATTCGGCAACCTGCAGCTTTTGCTGGTATTGTTGGCCTAAAGCCAACTTATGGTCGATGCTCACGCTATGGGATTGTGGCTTTCGCATCTTCCTTAGATCAAGCAGGTCCCCTTACAAAAAATGTTCGTGATGCTGCCTTAATGCTCAAAATTATGGCGAGTCACGACCCCAAAGATGCAACTTCTTCTAACCTTCCAGTCCCCGATTATGAGAAGATGCTCACTGGAAATGTTAATAAGCTTAAAATTGGTATTCCGAAAGAATATCGAGTTGAGGGGCTCAACCCAGAAATTGATGCTTTATGGACTCAAGGAATAGAGTGGCTTAAAAGTGCCGGTGCTGAAATCCAGGAAATCTCGCTGCCTCATACTAAATACGCCCTCCCAACCTATTACATTCTTGCTCCTGCCGAGGCTTCCTCCAACCTAGCCCGTTATGATGGTGTTCGTTTTGGTTTAAGAGTCCCTGGCCAGACCTTAGACGAGCTATATGAACTCACGCGTGCCGAAGGGTTTGGAAAAGAAGTCAAGCGTCGTATTATGATTGGTACGTATGTCCTATCAGCTGGTTACTATGATGCTTATTATCTTAAAGCTCAAAAAATCAGGCGCCTTATTCAACAAGATTTTGAGGAGGCTTTTAAGAAAGTAGATGTTATTTTAACACCTACAACCCCAACCGCAGCTTTCGCTATCGGAGAAGAGCCTAAAGATCCAGTGACAATGTACATGAATGACGTTTTAACTGTTCCTGCAAATCTGGCAGGTATTCCAGGCCTTTCTGTTCCTACATCATTTACAGAAGCAGGTCTTCCTTTAGGATTACAAATCTTAGGTCCTGCTTTTGAAGAAAGTCGCATTTTAAATGTGGGGTATGCTTTAGAACAAGCAGCACAATTTAAAGAAAAAGCTCTTAAATTACGGACAAAGACATGAGTGAAAAAAATAATTATATTCAAGGAGAAACAGGTCCCTGGGAAGTCGTCATCGGTCTTGAGGTGCATGCGCAGGTTACCTCAAAAGCTAAGCTTTTCTCTGGCGCTTCAACAGCTTTTGGTGGTGATCCCAATACCCAAGTCTCCTTTATTGATGCAGGCTTTCCTGGGATGTTACCTGTTATTAATGATTTTTGCATCGAGCAAGCCATTAAAACAGGTTTTGGTCTCAATGCCCAAATCAACAAAACCTCTATTTTCGATCGTAAGAATTATTTTTACGCTGATCTTCCTCAAGGATATCAAATTTCTCAACATTTATACCCAATTGTTGGAAGAGGCTATCTTGAGATTGAGCTCGAAGATGGCACAGTGAAGCGAATTAATATTACGCGTCTTCATCTTGAGCAAGATGCCGGCAAGAGCATCCACGACCAACATCCAAGCAAGACTTATATTGATCTTAATCGCTCGGGCATTGCATTGATGGAAATTGTTTCTGAACCTGATATCCGTTCTGTCGAAGAAGCTCAAGCTTATATTAAGAAATTACGAGGTCTTTTACGTTATCTAGGGACGTGCGATGGCAATATGGAACAAGGTAGCCTTCGTGCTGATGTCAATGTTTCTTTGAGGCGCCCCGGCGAGGACTATGGGACGCGTGCTGAAATTAAAAATGTAAACTCTGTCAGGTTCATGGGGCAGGCAATCACTTATGAAATCCAACGGCAAATGGAAATTCTCGAAAACGGTGGGCAGGTAGATCAAGAAACGCGTCTTTTTGATGCATCAAAGGGCATAACAAGATCGATGCGCAATAAAGAAGATGCTCACGACTATCGTTACTTTCCCGATCCCGATCTTCCTCCCTTAGTTTTAAGTGATGAGGAAATCGAGCGTATTCGTGCCATGCTGCCGGAATTACCAGATGCCAAAAAAGCCAGATTTATAAGAGATTATCAACTTTCAGCTTACGATGCAGGCGTCCTAAGTTCAGAACTTGAAACTGTTTCTTATTTCGAAACAGCCCTCACATATCTTAAAGAGGCAAACGAAAAAAGTATTAAGCAATTGGCTAATTGGATCATTGGAGAGTTATTTGCAGCCCTCAATAGAGACTCTCTTCTTATTGAAGCAAGTAAAGTATCACCTCAATCTTTAGCTGAACTTATTAATTTCATTTATGAGGGCACGATCTCAGGACGTCTCGCAAAAGATATCTTTGCTGAAATGTGGGAAACTGGTGAATATCCTGACAAAATTATTAATACAAAAGGCCTTATTCAAGTAAGTGATGAAGGAACAATTGCAACAGTCATTGAGAAAATCCTTAGTGAAAATCAAGATAAAGTTACTGAGTACCAATCAGGAAAAGACAAACTTTTTGGTTTTTTTGTAGGGCAGGTCATGAAAATGATGCAAGGAAAAGGTAATCCAGCTATTATTAACAAAATCCTGCTTGAAAAACTAAAACCTTAAAAAGGGTTTACAATAAATTTAATGGCAATGAATCCTTTAGAACAATTTCTTATTAAACCTCTTATCCCTCTTCATATCGGTGGGTATGATATTTCATTTACAAATTCTTCTTTATTTATGGTCTTAACGACAGCCTTAATTATTTTATTTCAATGGGCAGGCGTTAAAGATCGCAAGATAATCCCTTCTCGTATTCAATCTTTTTATGAAATGAGTTATGAATTTATTCAAACAATGGTAAAAGACAATCTAGGAGAAGATGGAAAAAAATATTTCCCTTTTATTTTTTCCCTTTTTCTTTTCATCTTATTTGGCAACCTGTGGGGAATGATTCCTTACTCTTTTACCTTTACGAGTCATATCATCGTCACAGGTGCGCTTGCATTTATTGTTTTTATTCTTATTACGAGCGTTGGTCTTATGAAACATGGCTTCAAATTCTTCAGACTCTTTTTTCCAAAAGGGGTCCCTTTAGCCATTGCGCCTATTTTAATTCCTGTTGAGATTATTGCTTATTTATTCAGACCTATTACACTTGCCATCCGCCTGTTTGCGAATATGATGGCAGGTCATATGGTTTTAAAGCTTTTTGGTGGTTTCACAGTTGCCATGGGAGTGTATGGCTTGTTTGCGCCTTTGCCATTCCTAATTTTTTTTACAGCTTTTGAAGTTTTTGTTGCATTGCTTCAAGCATATGTTTTTACTATTTTGACGTGTATTTATTTACACGACACCCTTCACTTACATTAAGTTTATGGTACACTTAGGCATTAAAAATACATAAAGGAGATAAAAGATGGACGTTGGTGCAGCTAAATTCATTGGAGCAGGCTTGGCTGTTATTGCTCTTCTAGGCGTTGGCATTGGCGTTGGGAACATATTTTCGAATCTTTTAAAAGCCATTGCTCGCAATCCATCTGTTAAAAATGATGTGATGATTCCTGCTTATATTGGTGCTGCGTTAACAGAGGCTGTGGGAATTTTAGCCTTCACAGTAGCCCTCATTATTTTATTTAGTTAAGATGAAACGGCGGATTTAGTAATGCCTCAACTTGAGGTAACAACTTATTTCTCCCAACTTTTTTGGTTAGCAATTTGTTTTGCTCTTATTATTCTTTTTTCATGGCGCGTTTCGCTTCCGCGTCTTGCGATACTTTTACAGCAAAGATGGGAACAAATAGAGGGGCAAAAGAAGTTGGCCCATACTCTACGAATTGAAGCGGAGACCCTTCAACAACTTCATGATCAAAATCTTGAGCTTGCCCGTCATCAAGCTAAAGAAATTGTTCTTCAAGCGGACCGCCAGATGAAGTTTACTTTTGAACAAGAAAGAGCTCGGCTCTCACATGCTATGAAAGAAAAGATAAAGCTAACTGAAAATCATTTACATAAAAAGAAAGAACAAATTTCCCGGGAGATGCCTGATATAGTCCGTCAGCTGACTCACAAAATCATTGAAAAGGCTTTAAACCCGTCTGACTTTTCTCAAACTATTAGCATAAAGATTAAAAAGAGGAAAACGCCTGATGCTTAATGCCTCTTTATGGGTTTTAATTGCTTTTTGCATTTTGATTTTACTGATCGGGCGTCCTGCTTGGCGTACGCTTATGAACTACCTGGATCAACATTCTTTTAAAATCAGAAATGAACTACAAGAAGCAAAACGCCTTCATAAAGAAGCGCAAGATTTGGTTAATGTAGCAAAACAGTTGCAAATGGAAGTAACGCAACGTGCTCAAGAAATTGTTTCGCACGCAAAAATCCAAGCAGAAACTTTGCAGAAAACATCGCAAGAAGAACTTGAAGCCTATATCCAAATTGAAGAACAATTACTTCTAGAACGTCTCGCCCAAATGAAAGCACAAACTTTAGCAGAAATTGAAAATGAAGCTCTTGATGCTGCCATCACTGCAGCCCATCAGAGTCTTTCGAAAAAAATTAAACTTACCAATCAAAACCAACTTTTCACAGAAGCTCTTGATCATATAAAGAATACTTCCTTAGAAATCTAAGCTTTCGTAGCCTTTTTCTCCCTTAAGAATGATAATATAAGGCTTACACATCCTCCCAAAACCAGTAACAGAGCACCTATCCATAAAAGCTGAATACCAGGATAAACAGCAATTTCAAATACCCATCTTTTTTGCGGCAATATCCCCCCCAGAACAATATAAAGATCAGTTAACCAATGATGTTTAAGAGCGACTTCTGTCGTTAAAGTTTGTGACGATTGATAGAAGCGTTTTTCAGGAATCATCAAGTGAGTTTCCTCTTGCCCTTGTTTGATTTCTAAATAAGCTTGACGAGCCTCATAAGTTGGCATCTTATACGTTTTTATTTCTTTTAAGTAAAAAGTATATCCTTGAAAACTTGCCTTTTCTCCTTGCTGAAGGAAAATTGTTGTTTTAGAAGAACCCAAATTTAGAATACTCATTCCCATAATAGCAATCGCCATTCCGCTGTGTGAAAAAAGCATAGCGTAACTATTTAAATTTACCTTCTGAACCTTCAATTCCATAAATGAAGAGAGTAAAATTAAACCAGCTAAAACAAGCCCCACCACTCCAAATGAGAGTTGACAAGAGCCAAGTCCAAGCGCTACCAGGATAAGAATGCTTCCCAACATCAAGAGGTTAAGCCATCTCGAGAGTTGTTTGCGTGTCGTATGGGTCCAAATGAATACAGGCCCCCCAATCATAAAAATCATCATTACAAACGTAAGAGGAATCACCATTAATTGAAAATAATCAGCTCCAACGATAAGTTTTCTAGTAAGCCAAAATTCTCCAAATAAAGGAGAAAGCGTCCCTAATAAAATAAGGCCTGCCATTATTATTAATAAAAAGTTATTTACTGTAATCCCTCCCTCTCGTGACAATAAATGAAAAGAATGGGGAGAAGCAAGCTTTGGTGCTCTATAAATAAAAAGACTGATACCTATACTAAAAATTAAAGCTGTAAAACTAAGGATGAAAGCACCCCGAGTAGGGTCAGTTGCAAAACTATGGACGGAGCTAATGGCGCCTGAACGAACAAGATAAGTCCCTATAAGGCAGAGTATAAAACTTGTGATTCCCAATAAAGGTCCCCAAAACTTAAATAAACCTCGCTTTTCAAGAGCTAGAAGAGAATGAATTAGCGCTGTCCCCAAGAGCCATGGCATTAAAGCTGCATTTTCGACTGGATCCCAAAACCAATAACCTCCCCAGCCTAGCTCATAATAAGCCCAAAAACTTCCAGTTGCGATTCCTAATGTAAGGAAAATCCAACTTACTAACACCCACCGTCTCAAGGCTCGAGCCCAAGAAGATGTAATTTTGTTCTCAAGTAGGCCTACAATTGAAAAACTATAAGGCACTGAAAATCCGACGTATCCTATATATAAAAGAGGGGGATGAATAGCAAGTGCTGGATCTTGTAGAACAGCATTTAAATCTTGCCCTTCATAGAAGATATTTATTGCACGCATAAAAGGATTTGCAAGGATGAGCACATAAGCAAGAAACCCTACACTTAAACAAGATTGAACACTTAAAAGTTTTAAGCGGGTTTTAATGAAAGTTGTCCCCTCAGAGCGTGACCTTAACTGCATCAAAAACGTGTAAAGAGACAAAGTCCATACCCACAGGAGCATTGAGCCTTCATGATTACCCCATACCCCAGTGATTTTATATAAAAGGGGCGTCTTTGAATGAGAATGAGACGCTACAATTTGCAAACTAAAATCTGAAACAAGAAAAGCATAAATTAAAGTGAAAAACGCAAAAGTCATTAACATAAAGCAGCTGATCGCCCCTAGCCGACCAAGCTGAAGTGCAAAATGAACTTGTTTCCTAACTAAAAGAAGTGGCCCTACGCTATTAATAATCATGATCACAATTGCTGCGTAGAGTGCGCTCTCGCCAAATTCATTCATGTCAGATCACCGTTATTCTTTGAGAGTCTGCAAGACTATATCTTGCTTATCCCCAAGCGCAGGGGGCCGATAATTTTCATCATGCTTTGCTAAAACACGCACGGCTTCAAAAACCCCATTTTCTTTAAAACTTCCTTCAACCACAGCGCCTTGACCTTCACGAAATAAATCAGGAAGAACTGTACTAAAAGAGACTAAAATGTCTCTCTTAAAATCTGTTAGAATAAATTCCCCAGTAATCCCAATTGGCGCATATTTTAAACTTTTTTCTTTGACAACACCTCCCAGACGAATTTTTTCGGAAGGAAGAGAATTCTGTTTGTTCAATTCTTCTGGTGTATAGAAAAAAACAAGATGAGTACGCAAATTATAAAGCACGGCCGATATCCCTACACCAAAGCTAATAAGCGCAAATGCAATATAATAAAAACGTTGTTTCTTTTTAGATATCATTGTTCTTTAACGTCTGTTCAAGACGTTTTACTCTTTTCTGTACAGCTCGTGCTTGTAAATGGGTGATAACAAAAAAAGCGAAACAACTTAAAAAAACAACCGCATAAGCACTTCCAATATAATAAGCGTAAGGAGTATCCATATCTTCTTCTTTCTTATTTAGGCCTTATTGCCTGTGCCTTAAGAATATAGAGATTTTGTTCTCGCCGTCTCAAATATTCTATTTCAATTTTTAACAAGAGCATAATGATAAAATAACTCGCGTAAGCTCCTGCCATCAAAAGAAGAGGCACAAGCATCTCAGGATGGATAGAAGGAGCAGAAAGCTTAGTTAGGCTTGCAGGTTGATGAAGCGTATTCCACCAGTTCACGGACCATTTTATAATCGGCAAATTAAATGCCCCTACAATGACCAATACGCTTCCAGATTTAAGCCCTTGTGCATAATTTTCAAAACTATCAACCAAAGCTAAATATCCTAAATACAGTAAGAATAAAATGAGAACAGAGGTTAAACGTGCATCCCAAACCCACCATGTTCCCCACATTGGTTTACCCCATAAAGCCCCAGTTGTTAAGCTAATAAAAGTAAAAAGAGCACCGATTGGAGCTGCTGCCTTAACAACAATATCGGCCAAAGGATGCTTTGTAATCAACCCTATAATCGCATGCAATGCCATCAATGCGTATACCCCCATAGCAAACCAAGAAGCAGGCACATGGATGTACATAATCCGTACGGCTTCCCCCATTTGGTAATCTGGAGGAGATCCTAAAAATGCAAACCACAGTCCCAGGCTTAAGATGACAACGTGGCCTGCGACACACCAAGGTAAAAACCGTTTCTTGAAACTTAAAAATTGCTTTGGACTCGCAATAACGCGCATGAAAGCTCCTACTTTTGGCACAAGTGTAAAGCAGAGAGAAATAAAAAGATAGCCCTACAAAGGCGTCCCTTGATGAAAGACTATTCTCCACCCTTCTTCTGTCTGCTTCCACAAAGAGCTCCTAAGGGATGACTTATTTTCCCCACTTTGTAAAGCACGATAGATGACTAAAATTAAATCTTTCCTTAAAAATCGAACCTCAAAATCGGTTGCCTCTATTGTCATGCTAGTCTCAAGCGGTAAAGCTTGGAGCACATCTGCCTTCGTATACCGCCTTCCAGAACTCCCAATTTCTATAAAACGCCGATTATGGATAAGAATTAACATTCCAATTGTTGAAAATCTTGTCTGAAGGCTGGTTTTATTGGTCTTAGCTGGTAAGCAATAAGGGCACAAAAGATATGACAGAAAGCATTAAGGACACTACGGTGCCTTGAATGCTCAAAAGTCCCACAGGACTTCAAAGAAGAGAAAATAGTTTCTACTGTCATTCTCTTATTTAAATAGAAGCGATCCCACAGTGACATAAGCTTGTTTTTTCATGTTTTTACGAATCTTAGTAACCATTTGAATACCTTGGCTCCAAAGGTCTTTAAAAAAGTCTTCTCCTAGATATCCTCTGTCACCAAACATCTTGCCCATCAAATCCTTAATGGGCGATTTTAATCCCTTACGATCATCCACATCAGCTGGTGTAATACTTAACCGGGCAATGCTCCCCTTATCATTAAAGATAAAATGAAGCTTCAACCCGTAAAACCAACCAAGAGAGTTCTTTGATAAAGCTGATAACCCTTTAAAGACTTTATGGTCATACCTTCTTGCTGTCCTACAAACTTCATAGGGAGTTGAATCAACAAATAGAATATCTGTTGCCTCTCCTCTGAGAGCTGCAAACAACATTAAAACAATAGGCAGAGCTCTTTTCATTAAAGCAACGAAACGCTCATAAATTACAAGACAAGGAAATTCTCTCAGATGATAAAATAGCACATAATCGTAGTAATCTTTAAAACAACGATAGCCTGAGTCATGATAGGAAATCATAATTGTAATAATCTCGCTTAAATGAAGCTTCGTTGATCGGTTTCTTCTCTTGGTAGAAGAAGCTAATAGGCTTTTATTCCACCAATTATTGAAGGCTTTAGAAAATTCATCTACAAAATAGAATAAACTGCCGTAATCTATCATCGGGATTATCCTTTCTTTGTTCTACTTACTTGGATAATCCCACCTTTTAACCCTTTTCCAAAACTATCTTATCCATAATCGGCGTAATAGTTGCGAGCGGCAGTACAGTGCCTGCCTTGAATCTTCCAATCCTATGATCGTTGAGCGAGAGCCCGCAGTAATTGTGGCCCCTTATCCTGCAGTGATAGTCAATCCTTATCCGTATAGAGGGTGGCGACATGGCTGGTGGCACCATCATCACTGGCGTTAACCAGAGGCCCTCCTCTCAACAGTTGCTTCATCTTGAAGGGAATGAGATAAGAAGGGAGAGGGCTTGAACGCCCCCAACTTGAACTTTATTTAGTCTCAGGATTTTCTAAGAAGCTTACAAAATTAAAATTTAAAAAGCCTGCAGCTTGCTAACTTTGTTGATTTTTTTCAACTAGTCCTTTTATTTTATTGATAGCATAGCTTTCAAGATCTTCAAGAAATTCTTTTTGTTGTTGAAAGGTAAGAGGAGAGCGATTGTCATGAAATAAATTGCCTATGGCAGGATTATTTTCAGCTAGCCTGCTAAGGTATTCTCCCCCTGGCGTATGATAGAAATAATGACCAAAGGCTTGCTCTTTTTCTGCGCCTGTGCTCTGAGAGGTTGCATATAAGCTCTCATACCAATCAGCTGCGTCTTGTTGGTCGGAAAAACTAATGTCAGAAAAAGAATCCCAATAGGGAAGCGGAAGATTTAATTCTCTACCAATTTCTTCAATATCTTTCCCTTGATCGCTTGCATAGAGCTCAGGCGCTCTTTCTCTCCAATGGAATCCCTTTTCTCCAAGCTTGCTAACAATTATGCCGGAAGTTATTGCACTAGCCATTCTGGATGAGAGCCTCGCTAAAAGTTCTTTTGGATTCACTCTTTCAAGATAACCAAAAATATCTAATGATCTTCTTTTAATATCCGCTTCTGGATCTATGCCTTCAGGCAATTGAAGAACTGCACTTATTCGCTCTGGCTTGCCTCTAATAAGACCTTGCGCATAAAAAAACAACTCTAAATTAGAAATATTTTTTGCCACACTATAGTCTATATTTCCTTCATCTACTTCTCCTCCTTCTAATTCTTCAGCATAATATTTATCTCTATAGAGAGCTTCTAGTACGCCTCGAGATTTAGAATATATTTTTTCCCATAAGCTAAAAGCCTGCCCTTCTTCAAGAGAAGGATCCAATTTTATAAAGGCTTTTATAGCTTCTAAGTTATATTCCTCGGACAGAAACAGATGAAGACCCTTTGAACAAGATGCCAAATTTGCTAAGCTTGGAATGTCTCGATCCAGATAAAGATAATTGGTAATATGCGTTACAACTTCTATAGGAAGACTGCCCATTAACTCTAAAGGAAGCTCTTGAATTGGTGCTAGTCTCGGCTTTTTAGATAAAGGCTCATTATGATGTTTGGGAGTCTCTATTTTTCGCTTAGGACTACTTCTCTCAGAATCCTCTTGCATCTCGTTGCTTGCATAAAGGGGATGGACCAACAGGGGTGTAGAGATTGCCAATAATAGCTTTATAAATTTCTTCACCTTATTCTCCTACTTCGTAACATAAAAAACATCTTTCTTTATGTTACATAGGAACTATTTTCTGGAATTCAAGAGGGCTGCGTCATATCTTTTGTGCCCTTATTGCTTACCAGCTAAGACCAATAAAACCAGCCTTCAGACAAGATTTTCAACAATTGGAATGTTAATTCTTATCCATAATCGGCGTTATGAAACTATCAACTAATAAGGTATCAAGCATCTGAATAGAGTGCCGCACATCCTGTTGAAGCAATTGCTGTTCTTGCTTAAGCACTAATTCAAGTACTGGATCCATCAGAATTTATTGCTCAACAGCCTGCAAGGCCTCAATTTTATTAAAGATATAGAGTTCACAATAAAAAAGTTTTCTTCTCAATTTAATTGATTGCATTTTTAAACACATCTTTGGCTAAGTTCAGCACCAAATTTTGTGAGCTGAAACCAGCCAAAGTGTATATCATTGAAAATATTTACGATTCAATCAGTTTTCCTTTAGGTGCATGAGCTGCTGACCGAATTTCAATGGTTCGGGGCTTCATGGCTTCCGGAATTTCACGTTGAAGCGTAATTCTGAGAAGACCATTTTCAAGATTTGCTTCTCCCACTTTAATAAAATCAGCAAGCTGAAAATGTCTTTCAAATGCACGTCCTGCAATCCCTCGGTAAAGATACTGGACATTCTCATCGTCTGCCCGCGCCTTTCCCGTAATCACCAACACGTTATCCTGAACTGTGATACTTAAGTTATCTTCACTAAACCCTGCAACTGCCATCGTTAAGCGATAGGTTTGATCATCCACCTTTTCAATATTATAAGGAGGGTATGATGCTGCTCCTTCTTCGCCACGGGTGGCTGAATCCATTAGCCGCATCAAGCGATCAAAACCAATACTTGAACGAAACAACGGGGTTAAATCGTAGTTACGCATTCTTATTCTCCATTGAGCAATAAGGTTAAACCATCCGCAAAAGCCGGATATTCCCAATCGGACCCACATAGGCATCCGACCTATTTATTAGTGTATCAAAAATCATTCCAAAAAGCAAGATTTAAGTATCCCGATTTTCAGAAAAAATTGGATCCTTATTTCTTGTTATTTCAAATACTTACTAACCATTTTGGCCGCTTTTTGTGAGCTCTTAGCGCCCTCATATTGAGTATGATATTATTTTCCTGATTTCTGTAAAAAAGATATCTTTAAGACTCTGACTTTTCTACTTCATTTTTTACTAAAGCTTTAACTGGCATATCCACGAGCGCAAAATTTTTCCTTCTTCTTATAGAAGGGGATGATATTCTATCACCTTTATTTTGCTCAGTTACAGAGACTTCTTGGCTTGATGAGCTTGGCATTGGTATTTCTTGCGATAAAATAGTCTCTTTGGAAGAAACCAAAATGCTTGAAGAAGGTAGTGAGCTTTTTTCAGGTTCTTCTATTTTTGGTGCTTGATCTTTGTTAATCCTTTCTAACAAAGCTTGTACTTCTTCACCACTCAACAAGTCTTGGATGGCCTCATCTAATTGAGTGATATTTCCTTTCCTTCTCTCTTGTTTTGAGGATGATTTCCTTTCTTTTTGAGTAAAAGATTCTTCTGAGAGCTGATTTTGAGAGATAGCCACATCCTCTTGAGAGACCTTTGGGGAATCTTCTTGTCCGGATAGACTCTGTATAGAAATGGCTTGTGAAGGTGAAGAAGAGGATAAACTAGCATTAGTATTTTTCTTTTCTCTTTTGAAAGGGAATTTTTTCTTCTTACCTAATAAATCTTCTAAAGATTGCCCTTCCTCAGCTATCTTAAATTCTGCTTTACAAAGTTTTTTTAATGAGACCGAACCTCTTTTTGAGCCCAGATTAATAAGATACTATCCTACATTCTTGGGAAATTTTTTAAAATTGCTGGCTTCAATTGTAATGATGTGAAACCTAAAGTGTTGTAAAGACCGATGATGAAAGTCATAAGTTCCTATATAAAAATCTTTTTTTTCGCTCTCAGATTTCCCCCATATGCGCACAGTAATCGGTGTAAGTATTCTATGACCATATTGTGGATTTTTCAGGTTTGTAAAATATGGTCCATAGTTTTCAGCATTATAGATTGAAAACATATAAAGATTACCCTGCCATAATTTTGGCTCTCTTGTAAGGTAATACTGACTGCGTTCATCATAATATAAGTTTTTATTCTCCCATAACATTTGGAGTGTAGAGAGAGGGATTTGAAGTCGCGAAATCTTTTCAGGATCTAGTTTATCATCATAAAGATTGCTGGCGCTTACCGCCTGTACGCCCAACACACCCAAAAATAAGCGAAAGGCAACCCAACGAAAATTCCTCATAAATAAGCTCCGTCCCAACAATTTTATGACTTTAAGTTAAAAAATATTAACACATTCTCTTGAATTGATAAATAAAGATTAATAAATAAAATGAGAAATCATAAAAAACCCCTAGGCAAGAGCCTAGGGGTTTCAAGGGTTGGTTGAAAAAGATTAGTTCTTAGTGGTGAGCTAAGATGGCCAATAGAAGCAAGGCCACAATGTTCGTAATCTTAATCATTGGGTTGATTGCAGGTCCAGCTGTATCTTTATAAGGATCACCAACTGTATCGCCGGTAACAGATGCTTTATGCGCTTCAGAGCCTTTCCCCCCGCAATTACCATCTTCGATGTATTTCTTGGCATTGTCCCATGCACCACCCCCTGATGTCATGGAGATAGCTACGAAGAGACCTGTTACAATCGTTCCAAGTAACATTGCGCCTACTGCCGTGAACGCTGACTCAGCATCTGCCGTCAATCGAACGATAGACCATAGAAGTCCTGGTGCCAAGACAGGCAACAAAGACGGCACGATCATCTCTTTAATGGCTGTTTTCGTTAAAAGATCAACGGCACGACGATAGTCAGGTTTCGCTTTTCCTGTCATAATGCCAGGAATTTCTTTAAATTGACGACGAACTTCAACAACGACTTGACCACCAGCGCGGCCCACAGCCATCATGCCCATAGCACCGAACAGGTAAGGCAGCAAACCACCAATGAATAAACCGATCACCACGTAAGGATCTTGAAGAACGAACGCACAATTAAGCCCCGGGAAGTAATGGTTTAAGTCCTCAGTATAGGCAGAGAACAATACAAGCGTTGCAAGGCCTGCAGATCCAATCGCATATCCCTTGGTCACTGCTTTTGTTGTATTACCAACAGCATCAAGAGCATCTGTTACTGTACGTACTTCTTTTGGAAGTTCAGACATTTCAGCAATACCACCAGCGTTATCGGTGATTGGCCCATAAGCATCTAAGGCGACAACCATTCCAGCTAAAGCCAACATTGCTGTTGCAGCAATTGCAACACCATAAAGTCCCGCATTAATGTAAGCGATAAGAATGCCGGCTGAAATTACAAGCACCGGCAACGCACAAGACTCCATAGACACGGCAAGACCTTGAATAATATTGGTTGCATGTCCTGTTTGAGAAGCAGCAGCAATACTCCGTACGGGGCGATAAGCTGTTGACGTATAGTACTCTGTGATCCATACGAGAAGTCCTGTGACGGCAAGACCTGTAAACGCACAAATCAAGAGTTTTGTTCCGTCAACCACAAGATCACCAATCATAAAAGTTTGCTCAAAGCCAACCAATTTTTGGGTTGCGAACATAATAAAGCCTGCTGATAAAAGCGTACAAACTAAAAGCCCCTTATACAAAGCCCCCATGATGTTTTGTTGCTTACCAAGCTTCACAGCAAAAGTGCCCAAAATAGAGCCAACAATACAAACCGCACCAATCAATAGAGGATAGAGGGTTAAGGTTTCTACCATGTCACCTTTAATGAAAATCGTACCCAACACCATGGTGGCAACAATGGTCACAACATACGTCTCGAAAAGATCCGCAGCCATTCCTGCACAATCACCAACGTTATCACCCACGTTATCAGCAATGACGGCTGGATTACGAGGATCATCCTCAGGAATTCCAGCCTCAATTTTTCCAACAAGGTCTGCACCTACGTCAGCCCCCTTGGTAAAGATACCACCGCCCAGACGAGCAAAGATAGAAATGAGTGATGCACCAAAGCTCAGAGCAATCAAGGCTTCCATGATCGCGCGTTGCTCATAACCACCATTCTTTAAAATCATAAAATAAAGAGTGATTCCCAAAAGACCTAAGCCCACAACCAACATTCCAGTAATTGCCCCACCTTTAAAGGCAATATCAAGAGCAGGCTGTAATCCGGAGCGCGCGGCTTCAGCTGTTCTCACATTGGCACGAACCGACACGTTCATTCCAACATACCCCGCAACGCCTGAAAGTACCGCTCCCATAATGAAGCCCAAGCCAACGTGCAAACCAAGAACCCAAGATAATCCTGCGGCAACAACAAGACCAACCATAGCAATTGTTTTATATTGACGATTTAAGTAAGCAGCAGCACCCTCTTGAATAGCTGCAGCAATTTCAACCATTCTGGCTGTGCCTTTTGGCGCTTTAAGAACTTGCGCGCCTGCATATAAACCATAGAGCAAAGCTAAAAGCCCACACCCTAAAATAATATAATAGATATCCATTATCCTCACTCACTTGTTAATAATTAAATGTGTCTCTCTTTGCGAAATTGCCAGAATGTAGCTTAGCTTTCAACTATCTTCCAACAATTTTAGCTTTTTTATCGAAAAATTTTTAATTTTATGTCGTGTGCAAGTTTTTTAGAAAAAAGTCGTTAATAATTCTCTGATAAGGATTTTCGCATTCCTCTAGGCTATGTCGTAGGCATCTTCTAATATCACCAGGTTGCCTGAGATCCCCGGGACAAGGCTGGGGATGACGCTAGAGTGGACATTCGATTCCTATTGCCACCAATCACACAATAACGTTGCCCTTTGATCTTCCTGGATCCCCGCCTCTCGCCTCGACAAAGCCTGGCTCGCGAGGAGGACTCAGAAGAGTAACCTTGTTTCTATTATCACCATCCCCCTCCTGTCCTCGCCAACGAGCATTCTCGCCCCAACTTGAGTCACCCTAGGCCTTGTGCCGAGGAGCTTAAGCAACTTGAAGATCTGGCTTTTCACCAATCGATGTTTCTCATCTTTCCTCGATATTCCCTTCGCAAAAATGAAGCAGAAGAAATCCTAAAGAGGGAGAGAGTTGCAAGGACAACAAAGGAGAAAACTGTAAGACCCTTTTTACTTCCTATCCATTTACACCTTCATCATCCTTGCTCATTCTCCAGGATCTTAAACCTTTCCTGTGCGCACTCAGGAAAGGCTGAAATGCCATTTCATCCAGAGAAAAGACCTTCTGCCGAAAAATCCAAAAATAATTTTGGCCTTCCTTTTAATCCCCTCTCGCATGCTTTTGGGGTTTATCTCCCTTACTATGCCCCTCACATTCGCAAGGACGACCAAAGTAGAGATCACAAAAAAAGAAAAAGACCTCATCTCAATTTTGAGATTTCTTGGCTTTCTTCCCTTCCAAGAATCTTTGATACAAAGATCAGAAATATTTCTTGAAAAGAAAGCCTTTCCTCTTGCTTTTTGGCTTTTCTCCTCACCATACCTTTCACGTATACTGAGATCCTTTTGCCACCTAGTTGCATCACCAGGTTGCCTGAGATCCCCGGGACAAGCCCGGGGATGAGGACCGAAAAGTTGCTTATGCCTGTCTTTTCCTGCCGCTCTCCACTGTCCTCTTCTTTGCCTCTGTCACCAGGCAAAGAGACGTCATTCGCTCAAAAAGAGCGTTAAAAGGCTTATTTTGTTTAATAATGTAGGTTTTTATCCCTGCTTTATTCTTCTTTTTTTTTCTTAGAGGGCTTCAGAAATTAGGTAAAGGGTTTATGAAGAGAGGTCATCTTTTCATAAGAAGGAATCATTTCTGACCATCTACTTACAGACTACCATAATAAGTTACAAAATTCAATAGAAAAATGTACGAAAATAAGAAAATTTAAGAGATTCGACATTGTTTCAAATATCATCGTACTTGCACACTGCGTTGATTTTATAAATGCGCAACCGCTCCAAAAACTTAAAAAAAGATGAGAGCTCAACTTTCTTACTGCTTTTTCTTAAGGCTTGGCAATCCTAAGATTTCAGGCAACTTAGGGTCTTTTGCTGCAAAAAATGTATAAGAAAGCGTGATGGAAGTCAGATCTTTGCAATGAGGATCCTCAGCAATTTTAGGATCAATATAAAATTGAACAGGAAGCTCAAGTGTCTGTCGAGGTTCAAGCCTTTGTTCTTCAAAACAAAAACATTCAATTTTATTAAAATAAGGAGCTGCTTTATCAGGCGTCACATTATAAACCGCAATTCCAATAAGAGGCTCATCTGAGGTATTATGCACTTTATAATAAGCTAACCCCAAAGCACCAGCCTTTACCGTTATTTTTGGTTGCAATGGTAAAAACTTCCAAGGAAGAGAGGCATTCATATCCGCATTAAAATGAATTGTTAAAGAATGTTCGATAATGCGATCTGCTCCCGTTAAGGCAATGCGAGGCGTCCCTCCATATCCTGTTTGCTGGCAAAAAAGACGATAAAGAGGGACCGAGGCAAAGGCAAGAACCGTCATGACAAAAAGAATCATTAAAAGAAAGAGAACTGTGCGCTTATTGCGTCGGGATGTCATTTAGTGACCAAATTTAATCCGCACAATCGCAAGACCATAAAACAATCCTACAACACAGATTAAGGCTATAAGTAAAGCTATGTTTTTAGCGCGTTGTTTGTTTTGTTGATCAGTCGTTTTTTTCCCCTTCATCGACTCAACCCATGATCTAATACTAAAGCACCTAAAAGCAAAAAAAGATAGATTATAGAAAAGCCAAAGAATCGCATTGCGCCCACATTCCGCACATCAAAATAAAGCTTAAATGTAAAAAATAGCCATAAAGAATTCAAGATTGTTAAGATGAATCCATAAACCCAACCATAATGAGGAAACCAGAAAAAAAGGTAAGAAGATATCACCAACATCAATGAATAAATTAGAATTTGTTTTTTAGTTGCCTGCGGGCCAGCAATATTAGGCAGCATTGGGATATTAGCTCGCCCATAATCTTCAACTTTTGTAAGTGCCAAAGCCCAGAAATGAGGAGGTGTCCACAAAAAAATGATAAGGAACAACAGGGCCGCTTCTAGGCTGATGGCTTCCGTCGCTGCAACCCATCCAATGAGAGGTGGAAATGCTCCCGCAGCCCCACCAATAACAATGTTATACACTGTTGTTCTTTTGAGAATCATCGTATAAATGACGACATAAAAAAAGATTGAAAAAGCTAATAAAATGGCTGCAAAATAATTGGTTGAAAGCCCCATCAACACAATTGAAAAAAGGGCTAATATAATTCCAAAAGTTAAAACATCTTGCGAAGCTATAATCCCTGCAGGAATAGGACGATTTTGCGTTCTTTTCATCAGTGCATCAATATCACGATCATACCACATATTAAGAGCTCCTGAAGCTCCAGATCCTAAAGCAATTGCTAAAAGAGCAACCCCCATTAAAAATGGATGTAAATCACCGGGTGCAAGGTAAATTCCCACCCATCCGCTGAAAACCACAAGGGACATAACACCTGGTTTAAGCAGCACGATGAAATCTTTAATCGTTGCGTCTGCAGAATGCGTTGAAAACTGTGAAATCTTTGCGGAGATAAAAGCCATCGCCTATTTAACCGTCGGGAGCGTTTCAAATGTATGAAAAGGGGGTGGCGAACTGACCGTCCATTCTAAAGTTGAAGCCCCCTCTCCCCAAGGATTTTCGTCTGCTTTTCTTCCACGCAGCAAAGCATAAAAAATGCTCACAATAAAAAAGAGGGTGGCAAAAGCAGTTATATAAGCCCCATAAGACGCAATCTTATTCCAGCCAGCATACGCTGTCGGATAATCTGGGATACGTCTTGGCATTCCAGCTAAACCTAAGAAGTGCATTGGAAAAAATAACAAATTAACCCCTACAAAAGTAAGCCAAAAATGAATTTTTCCTAAGATTTCAGGAAACTCTCTCCCAGACATCTTTCCAAACCAATAATAGAATCCACAAAATATTCCAAACAATGCTCCCATTGACAATACATAATGGAAATGAGCCACCACATAATAGGTATCATGGAGTACCACATCAAGGCCAGCATTGGAGAGCACAACGCCTGTCAATCCACCTAATGTAAAAACAAAAATAAACCCAATTGCAAAAAGCATAGGAACGCGAAACGTAATGGATCCTCCCCACATGGTTGCTATCCAACTAAAAACTTTGATGCCCGTTGGTACCGCAATGATCATTGTTGCTGCTGTAAAATAAGCGCGTGTATTGACATCAAGACCTACTGTAAACATATGATGCGCCCATACCACGAAACCAATAAATCCTATGGATACCATTGCATAAACCATCCCTAAATAACCGAATATGGGTTTTTTAGAAAATGTCGAGATAACCTGACTAATAATACCGAAAGCTGGCAAAATCATGATATAAACTTCTGGGTGGCCAAAAAACCAAAATAGATGCTGAAATAAAACAGGGTCCCCCCCACCTGCAGGATCAAAAAATGTCGTCCCAAAATTTCGATCCGTAATTAACATCGTAATGCCGCCTGCCAAAACAGGTACAGACAGTAATAACAAGAAAGCCGTGACAAGCATAGACCACACAAACAAAGGCATCTTATGAAGCGTCATTCCTGGCGCTCGCATGTTAAAAATTGTGGTAATAAAATTGATGGCGCCTAGAATTGATGAAGCACCAGACAAATGGAGTGCAAAAAGCAAAAAATCTACCGAGGCATCCGAGTGTCCTAATAACGAGCTAAGCGGAGGATAAATTGTCCACCCTGTACCTGCTCCAGAACCAACAAAAATCCCCATAATTAAAAGAATTAAGGAGGGTACCAACAACCAAAAGCTTATATTGTTTAGGCGTGGAAAAGCCATGTCAGGTGCTCCAATCAGCAAAGGAACAAACCAATTACCAAATCCTCCAATCAAAGCCGGCATCACCATAAAAAAGATCATAAGCAGACCATGTGCAGTAATGACAACATTATAAAATTGATAATTCCCAATAAAGAGAGTCCCTGCCGGTTGCGCAAGCTGGAGACGCATCAAAATGGATAAGAATGCCCCTAAAAAACCTGCAATGATGGCAAATATAATGTAGAGAGTTCCTATATCCTTATGATTTGTGGAAAAAACCCAACGTTTCCACCCTTGAGGAATATGCTCTAATTCATGCATAATGTATCACCTTAATCTTCTATTTAGTCTGCAAATTTTTGTTTTGCGTCGTGAAGCCATTGTTCATACTCTTGCTTAGAAACCGCCCTAATTTTAATCGGCATAAAAGCATGATTAATACCACAAAGTTCAGAACATTGACCATAATAAGTCCCTTTTTTCAAAATGCGCATCCAGGTTTCTCTCAGCCGACCTGGAATGGTATCTTGCTTGATTCCTAGCGCAGGCATCGCCCAACTATGAAGAACATCTGCAGAAGTAACTAAAATACGAATATTTGTTTCAATTGGGACAACCACCTCATGATCAACCTCAAGCAACCTTTGTTGACCTGGTTTTAAATCTATGTCTTGAATCATATAACTATCAAAGGATATTTTTGCTTCCGGATATTCATAACTCCAATACCACTGATGTCCCGTAACCTTAAGAGTCATTTCAGGTTCATAAGTTCTATCCATAAAATAAAGTAGCTTGAATGAAGGGAAGGCGATTCCTAAAAGAATAATAGCGGGAATTAAGGTCCATACAACTTCTAGAATAGGATCATGAGTTGTTTTTGAAGGAACAGGATTTTTTTTAGCACGAAACTTCAATACAATATAAATTAGAAGAAAAAGGACGGCTAGGGCAACACATGTAATGATAACCAACAACATGTTATGGAGGCTGTGAATCTGTTGAGCGACTGGCGTGGCAGCCTCTTGCAAGTTTATTTGCCACGGAAGCGGGTATTTAGCAAATAATTCACGTGAAATGAATAAACTTAAGAAAAAACCTAAAGCTCGAATCTTAATGCTCCTGTGTATTTTATTTTTGCTAGTATACGCATCTCTTTAAAAAATTATAGCGGAAATACGAGAAGCTACTCACGTTTTAATAACCAAGGTGAAACAAGATTAGCCGACATTGGCTCAGCAAGATAAAAACCTTGTCCATAATCGCATTTTAGATCTTTCAATTTTCTCAACTCAACCTCACTCTGTACACCTTCAGCAACCACTTCAAGATTAAGCTCATGCCCAAGTAGAATAGCACTCCGCACAATTGCTTCAGCACCGGAATTTTTAAGCATATTACGCGTAAAGACTTGATCGATCTTAATAACATCAATGGGTAACTTTAATAAATAATGAAGAGAAGCCTGCCCTGTCCCAAAATCATCAATCGCTACAAGGACACCCATTTCTCGCACAGTATGTAACACATCAGCAACTTGCTGCAGATTGGCTGAAAACGCCGTCTCCGTGACTTCAATTTCAAGCTTTTGTGCCGGAATTTTATATTTTTGAAGTGTCTTATGAATAAGGTCAAAAATTGTAGAATCGTGGAAATTTTTCATTGAAAAATTAATTGACAAGCGCAAATCAAGACCTTTTTCTAACCAAAAAGCCAATTGACAAAGCGTTTGCTCTAATAGCCATTTAGTGAAAGGATTGATTAAGAGAGTTCCTTCAGCAAGAGGAATAAATTCGCTTGGAGAAATCATTCCCAACTCAGGATGTTGCCACCGAACAAGCGCCTCAAGCTTTTCAACTCGTCCTGTCTCAAGCTTAATTTGAGGTTGGTAAAAGAGTTCTAATTCAGTTGAGGAGATTGCAGTACTAAGATCGTGGATGATTTTAGCATTTCTTAAAAGTTGTGTCTCATCTTCAACTTCAAAAGAAGCAATTTCAAAATTATTCCGAATTGCCTTGTCAGCCGCGATACGACCGCGATGTAGAAAAGCGATAATAGATTCTTTCATATTATGAATTTTTGCAATTCCATAAAAAATATTTACAAAAACCGGAATGTCATTAATGGTAAAAACATTTCCTAGTTCATGTCGACATTTCGCAATTATTTCTTTTACTTTTTTTGACTCATGCAACAAAAGAGCAAAGGTACCTGCTTCTAAAGTTGCGATGACACCTAAGTCTTTAGCAACATTTTTAAGAACCCGCGCCACATCATTAAATAGCTGATCCATTTCATCTGGGTTTAAAATAGCTTCTATAGAAGAAAGCTCATGAATACGTAAAATCACTAAAGAAGGATTAATACCTTGTTTAGGTATAAAATTGTGATGCCACTCTTCTATCAACCCCCTACTATTCAATAGCTGAGTAACAGAATCTGTGATCAAACGATTTTCAAGATCTTGTAAATAAGCTTTAACTATTTTAGCCCCAATGCCTGAAAGTCCTCCAACCAAAAAGAAAAATAGACTTCTTAACATCCAAGATTGAGAGGGTTGAGCTATCTCCAAAGCAACATCAAAAGGCATGATTGGCCCCGACAGTAATGAAGCAAAGAAAGCCGTAATAAGACCACCAGGGACAGAAAAAATTATTCCAGATATAATGATAGGAATATAAAATCCATGAACATAAGCGAGCTTTGTTCCCCCCATTGTATAAACTAGAAGGTTACTCCCCATTAAGAGCCCAAAAATAAGTGTTAAAGCGATGAGTTTTTTGATCCCTTTAGGGTTTAAAAAACTTTGAATCATCTTCCCTGTATTTTGATTCAAGAGTCCCCCTTTTATATATTTAATTTTTAAAATGCTGTTTTTCAGCTTTATATTTTCGATTGTCGCTTTTTTGGTTAAGATAAAACAAGGAAAAAAATAAAAGGGAGAATTTCTTGGCACTGAAAGAGCACTATGAAGGGCATCGTGCCCGTCTTCGAGAGAGATTCCTTAAAGGAGGAGGTAATGCCCTCGCTGATTATGAGCTCTTAGAGCTTATTTTGTATGCTGCCCATCCTCGTGGCGATGTCAAACCTCTCGCTAAAGAACTTCTTAGTACCTTTAAAACATTTCCTCAGATTTTAAGCGCTGATACTCAAGACCTTTTAAAAGTAAAAGGTGTAGGAAATGCTGTAGTTGCAGCGCTTAAAGCTGTCCAAGTCTCTGTGGAACGATGCCTCAAAGCAGAAATCTTACAGCGGCCAGTTTTAAAATCTTGGCCTCAGATTGTAAGCTACTGTGAAATCGCAATGCGTGATCTTAAGTATGAGCAATTACGACTACTTTTTCTTGATCGCCAAAATAACCTGATTGCTGATGAAATTCAGCAAAATGGGACTGTTGATCAAGCGACTATTTATACTCGAGAGATTGTTAAAAGACCTCTTGAATTAGGAGCCTCAGGCCTGATTCTAGTGCACAATCACCCAAGTGGCGATCCAACACCTTCAAATGCTGATATTGAAGCGACTTTCCGTATTAGAGAGGCTTCAGAACGACTTGGTATTAAGGTTTTCGATCATATTATTGTAGGCAAAGGTCAATGCCGCTCATTAAGAAATGAACGCATGATTTAAAATATAGGCGCTAAATTTTTTAATAAAAAAGTTAAAATCGCATTTAGTCTTTGTAAACCAGTCGATGTTAAAGTGAGATCATTTTCAGTCAATTTTATAAAATTTTCTGACTCTAAAGTTTCCAGAGCAGAATTTTGAAATAATTCATTTAAATCTCGCCCTCCTGCAAGATTTTTAAGCTCTTTCTGCGGAATACCTTTACGCAACCTAAGCCCCATCATGAGCCGTTCAGTAAAAACTTCTTCAGCGGAAAGTTTCACTTTTTCATCAATACCTTGTTCATGCTCCAAAACAGCTTTCATCCAGATCTCAGGCGCTCGGATCTCCTTAAAAGCAAATCTGTCGTGATCGAGAGTTAAACGGCCATGAGCTCCAGGTCCAACCCCGACATAATCTTCTCCTTGCCAATAAGCAAGGTTATGGCGTGATTCTTGGCCAAGGCGTGCATGATTTGAAATCTCATACGCTGGTAATCCCACTTTCTCCATCATTTCTTGGGTTGCTTCATATAAATCTGCAGCCAAATGATCATCTGGGATTGCAAAATCTTTTCGTTGGTGTGCTGTATAAAAAGCGGTTCCTTGTTCAATTGTCAGCTGATAAAGGGACAAATGCCCTTGCGCTAAGGTTAAGGCCTCTTTCAGTTCTTCTTGCCATTGTTTGACGGTTTGCTGTGGCCGAGCATAAATCAAGTCGAAAGAAAATCTATCAAATATATTTTTTGCAATCGCTAATGCTTTTAACGCATCTTCTCGACCATGCGTACGCCCTAAAAATTTTAAATCTTGATCATTAAGCGCCTGAATACCAACCGAGACCCGATTAACGCCTGCGGATTTAAAATCTCGAAATTTATCAGCTTCAATTGAAGTTGGATTGGCTTCAAGCGTGATTTCGAGATCTTCTTGCAACTGCCAATAGTGAGAAAGCTGATCTAATAAAGTTGCTACTGTTTGAGGAGCCATCAAAGAGGGAGTACCTCCCCCAAAAAATACGCTCTTAAGTGATCGACCTTGCGTCAGTTGCCCAAAATAATTAAGTTCTTTTAAAAGGGTTTCTCGCCACAAGGATTCGTCGATTTTCTCACGCACATGGCTATTAAAGTCACAATAAGGACATTTTGAAAGACAGAAAGGCCAGTGAATATAAAGCGCGAGAGCTTGAGTCATTTAAAGCAAGACTCTATAAGTTTCTGAAGAGCGAGAAAACGATGACTGACCTTATTTTTTTCTGCTAACGACATTTCAGCAGCTGTCTTAGTATACCCTTCAGGAATAAAGATGGGATCATAACCATGCCCATGTATCCCTTGAGGAGGAAAAGTTACTTTTCCTTTCACTCGTCCTTCAAAAATTTCTTGGTGGCCATCTGGCCACAAAAGAACCTGGACACAGTAAAAAGAAGCTCTAGAATTTTTTTGAATTTCAGCATTCCCAGCCCAAAGTTCAAATACCTTATCATAACCGCCATGCGCTTTCGCATACGGGGCCGTATGAAGTCCGGGATGCCCATTTAAGGCTTCCACTTCCAACCCAGAATCATCACTTAAGGCAGGTAACCCTGTTTTATCCACGCACGCTTTAGCTTTTAAAAGAGCATTTTCTAGATAAGTTCTCCCGGTTTCTTCGGGTTCAATCAACTTTAAGGCTGCAGAAGAAGTTACTTCAACATTAAAAGGTGATAACAAATGAGAAATTTCATTAATTTTTCCTTGATTATGGCTTGCAATAATAAGGTGAGATTCTGTAAATTTTCGCGCCATCATGAGGCCCTAAGGAAAAAATGTAAGTTAAATAGATGGTGCCCCCGGGGAGACTCGAACTCCCACTTCCTTGCGGAAAGCAGATTTTGAGTCTGCCGCGTCTACCAATTCCACCACAGGGGCATGGCCCGCATCATAGCGGACTCACGCTTCAGGTCAACTTTTTAATTTTCAAATAAGATATTTCTTGAATAACTTTTTAGTTATCTGATTTTTCGTTACTTCCACTCTTACTGAACGCGCTCAAGAGCTACATGTTGCGCTTTTTTAACCGCTATCTCTTTCGAGAGTGCTCTTAGAGGATCTATCGCTGGCGCAGCGCCAGAAGGTAAATCCACTGTTTTTGATCTTGTCTTTGTCTTTCCTTGCTTTCCAGATTTTGGGCTTTCTTTTGGGCTAGGAAACACACGTACCGGGCTTGAGTCTTGCTTTTTTTTAATTTTGTACCATCAAGTTTACTGACCAATTGCTAAGCATTAAATATATGCTTAGCTATTTCCATCAAAGAATCAGTAACTTGATATAAAGAGGAGTCAATCATAAGAGAAGAGATTTTTTGAAAAGCCTCTTTTAATTTTTTAATATCCCGTGTCTCCTCATATTTTGCAAAATCGCTATAACGTTGAACTAGCACTTGGTATGTTTGTGAAAGATATCCTGGCGTCTTTTCATGAAATTCAACAAGTAATTTGAAGGCATTCGCTGCTTGGGTAAAAGCCTGATTGACTTTAGTTATCCCATTTACATCAAGCTTCGTAAGTCTCATTTTCTGAAGATATGCTTCTTCTGCGTTTAAACAAGTTCAGCTTGTTTCTATCTTATTAAACTGAGGTTCTACTTCATCTTTTCTTAAAATATGAAGATATCCATACTTTCTTGTAGCTTCTAGGTCACTCTCATCAAAAATTTTTTTCCAGCCGAAAAAATTTAATCCAGCGACTATGTCATGGGTTGCACTAAATGTCTTATAGTAATTTTTTTTCTTCAAAGACTCTTGTAAATTTCTGTAAAGGAAGTCCTTCTTGGGTATCTGAACCATTAACTGAGCAAGTTAAAACAGGAAAAATTGAAGCCAAAAAAGCAAGAATTTTAAAGTGAAAACTGAAAGTCATTTTACGTTACTTTGTTTAAAACATAAGGAATTCTATAAAATATTTTTTCCAAAAAGTAAGTAATTCTCATACTTATTTAGATATTTAAAAACAATTTAAACATCCATAGACTTTTTGCATTCCCTTTTTTAAATGTTATTGCGCCCCTTACTTAACGATGCTAAGCAGGATTTAAACTACATCTGCAGGTTGCTAATGCTTCATAAGCTCTATTACTGGATCATGAGTTTTGCTGGCCATCGCCATGCTTTATGGGTATTAACGATTGTTTCTTTTGCAGAGAGTTCTTTTTTCCCCCTCCCTCCTGACCCCCTTTATATGGCCATGATTCTAGGCCAACGCGAAAAAGCTTGGTCTTTGGCCACAATTTGCACTTTAAGTTCTGTTATTGGTGGCGTCCTAGGCTATTATATCGGGTATGCTTTGTTTGAAACGGTCGGCCTTTGGATTATTAAATTTTTTGATTTTCAAGAAGGATTTATTCAGTTGAAGCACAGCTTTCAGAAATGGGGCTTTTGGATTGTCGCCCTTAAAGGCTTAACGCCTATTCCTTATAAATTTGTGACTATTGCAAGTGGCGCCATTGAACTTAAGCTGATCACATTTATTATTGCGTCTATCGTTGCGCGTGGGTTCCGCTTTTTTTCATTGGCTCTTTTATTGTGGCATTTTGGTCCTAGCATCAAAGATTATATTGAAAAAAATCTTATGTTGGTAACAATAGGTGGTATAAGCGTTTTAATTCTTGGATTTTTAGTAGTTAAATATTTATGGTAAATAGAATAACATATTTATAAGTAACCAGTATTTCATGCAAAAAATAAACTTTCTTTCTTCGAAGCCTCTTCTTTTAACCCTTGCTGCCTTTCTTGCATTATTGAGTGGCTTTGTTGCTGAGCATTTTTTTAAGTTACGCCCTTGCTCATTATGTCTTTTTCAACAATATGTTTTTATGGCTATCTGCTTAATTGGATGTGCTGCAATATTTTTACCTCTCTTAAAAGGATACACCAAAAAGATAAGTCTCCTTTTAGCTATTTTATATGTGGTTAATGCTGGTATCGCTTTCTATCAAGTTGCTGTTGAACATCATTGGGTAGATCCTCCTACTCAATGCCAAAACAAGAAACTCTCCGGAAATTCTATTGAGGAAATGCGAGAGCAACTCTTAAACACTGAAACTGTTCTTTGCGATAAGGTCCAATGGTCTCTCTTTGGTATCTCTATGGCTGGATATAATGCCCTTTATTGCTTATTTTGGGGGATATTCACCTTTTATTGTTTGAGAAACCAAAGAAGAGTAAGGAAGCCCTTATGAAACGTCTACTTCCTGGCATGCTGTCACCCCAAGAACGTATTAAACAGATGATTCGTGTTGATCAAGCTGGTGAATATGGGGCCATCCGTATTTATGAAGGTCAACTTGATGTTTTAAAAGATCACCCTTCTTCTTTGGTTATTCAAAACATGAAAGCACAAGAGCAAGAACATCTTGCTACGTTCAACCGATTGCTGGTTGAATGGAATATAAAACAAACTTTTTTTACACCTTTATGGCATATTGGAGGTTATGCTTTAGGAGCAATAACAGCAAAATTAGGCGTAAAAGCGGCTATGGCATGCACCGTTGCAGTTGAAGAAGTCATCGACCAGCATTATGCAAATCAAATGCATGAGCTTGAGATGGAAAACTTAGAGCCTGAGCTTGTAACAACAATTAAACGTTTCCGAGATGAAGAAATTGTTCATAAAGATCAAAGCTTAGAAGCTGGTGCTGCTGATGCACCCGGCTTTGCTCTCTTACGCAAAAGCATTAAAGCCATCACACGAGCTGCCATCTGGCTTTCAACAAGAGCTTGAGTGCAGGTTCTCGTCGTCTTGTTTAATTAAAAAATTACTGATTTTCACCAGGTTGCCACAGAACATCTGCCCGCCCTTGATCATTCAGAACACGCGCCAAAACAAATAAATGGTCGGAAAGACGATTAAGATACATCCCAATTTCTGGATTAAGAGATTCTCTCTCATTTAAGGCATAAACTGCCCTCTCAGCACGTCGAACAATGGTGCGCGCCAGATGTAAAGTCGCGCTTGCATGGCTACCACCTGGCAATACAAATGAATTTAAAGGCTTCAAATTTTCATTCATGTGGTCAATTTCACCTTCAAGGCGTTCGACTTGTTTATGTGTAATTCTTAAGGTAGGCTTTGACCGTCGATCATGTGGTAAACACAAATCAGCTCCTAGATCAAATAGGTCATTTTGAATATGAGCCAACATGCCATCATCATTGTTCTGGGTATGAAGCCGAGCCATCCCTATTGCTGCATTGGCCTCATCGACAGCACCAATAGCATCAATTCGGATATCGTACTTCTTTCGACGAGATCCATCCCCTAAGCCTGTACTTCCCAAATCACCTGTTTTTGTATATATTTTAGTTAATTTAACCATTATCCGCCCTTTTTCTGAAGCACAAGAAGTAAAGCAAATAAGCACAGGGCCGCAAATTGCAAGAGGATTCTCCAGCGCATAAACTTGTTACTTCTTGAATGCGCATCTTTACCTTGCAAGAAGAGGGTGGCAAGCCCCGCGACTAACACAATAAAAGTTGCAATCAGCGTGGCAATGGTTAAATAAGAGAGAAAGGAATACATTATTATTTAACTCCGAAATGATAATGACTATAAACAAATTTTATGAAGTATGAAAGCCATGGTTGATCTTTTTCAAGCACCACGCAAAACAACGAAAACAGACTACAGTGCCAAAGATATAGAAGTTTTGGAGGGCCTAGAGCCTGTCCGTCGTCGCCCAGGGATGTATATTGGTGGTACTGATGAACGCGCATTACATCATCTGATCGCAGAGGTTGTTGATAATGCAATGGATGAAGCTGTTGCAGGCCATGCCTCTAAAATCGAAGTTGAGTTGGCTGCTGAGGGTTTTGTGACTATTCGTGATAATGGCCGAGGCATTCCCATTGACCCTCATCCTAAATTCCCTAATCAATCTGCATTAGAAGTCATCCTTACCACCCTACATTCAGGTGGAAAATTTGGGGGGGATGCTTATGAAACTTCTGGAGGACTCCATGGTGTTGGTCTTTCTGTTGTAAATGCGCTGTCCGATCATTTAACTGTTGAAATCGTTTCCCAAAAACAACTATGGTCCCAACATTATAGCCGCGGCCACGTTACATCTCCTTTAACCAATAAAGGTCCCATTAGTAATCGTCGAGGAACAATGATTCGATTTCACCCGGATCCGGAAATTTTTGGGGCCCACGCTCATTTCAAGCCTTCACTTGTCTATCGAATGATTCGGTCAAAAGCATACCTTTTTAAAGGGATTGAGATCCATTGGTTATGTGATGCCTCATTGCTTAAGCCTGAAGATGGCCTCCCAACTAAAGATATCTTTCATTTCCCTGGGGGACTTAAAGATTACTTACTTGAAACTCTTAAAGATATCCCTCTCGTTTGCTCTGATCCTTTTAGTGGAGAAGCAGAGCTTCCAGATAATTTAGGGCGTGTTGAATGGGTTGTAACCTGGCCTCTTGAAGGGGAAGGCTTTTCACATTCATATTGTAATACCGTTCCCACTCCCTTAGGAGGGACTCATGAAACAGGCTTGCGCCAAGCTTTAACAAAAGCCATTCGAGGGTTCGGTGAACGTCTTGGCAACCGCAAAGCTGCTCAAATCACACCTGAAGATTGTACCTCTAGTGCAGCGGTGATTCTATCTGCTTTTGTTCGAAATCCCCAGTTTCAGGGACAAACAAAAGAAAAGCTTGTTAACAATGAAATAACGCGTGCCGTTGAAACAGTTATTAAAGATCATTTGGATCATTGGTTATCAGGCCAGAGGGATGTTGCAGAAACTCTTCTAAATCATATTATTGAGCGTGTTGATGAGCGTTTAAGACGTAAAGAAGCTAGAGAGACCTTACGTCAAACACCTACTCGACGTCTGCGTCTTCCTGGGAAACTTGCTGACTGTATTTCGGAAAAACCTCATGAAACAGAAATTTTTTTAGTCGAGGGAGATTCCGCGGGCGGCCCTGCTAAACAAGGACGAAATCGGAAAAACCAAGCTGTTTTACCCTTACGTGGAAAGATTCTTAACGTTGCAAGTGCTTCAAGTGATAAACTTAAAGCAAATCAGGAAATTCAAGATTTAGGTAAAGCCTTAGGATGTGGCACAGGCAAAAATTGTGACCCCTCTCAACTTCGATATGGGCGCGTTATTATCTTAACAGATGCTGATGTGGATGGTGCGCATATCGCCTCACTTCTATTAACTTTTTTCTTTCAAGAAATGCGCCCTATCCTTGAGAAAGGTCATGTTTATCTTGCTTTACCTCCTCTCTATCGAATTACACAAGGCACCAAAAGTCTTTATGCCCGAGACGATGCCCACCGTGATGAACTCTTAAAAAAAGAATTTACAGGCCGTGGGAAAATTGAAATCAGTCGCTTTAAAGGATTAGGAGAAATGGCCTGGCAACAGCTTAAAGAGACCACTTTAGACCCACAAACGAGAACCTTGTTGCAAGTTCATCTCCCTCAAACTGAAATCGAGGCAAATTTTGATGACAATGGCACCCTTATGATAGAAGATTTTGTTGACGCTTTAATGGGACGTCGTCCTGAAAAACGTTTTAACTTTATCCAAGCAAATGCAGCTTTTGCTCAAGGAATTGATGTGTAGAAACTTCTTTAAAATGAATTTCTTGTTTTCTTTCTCAGTTGTCCGTCTCCTTGATTGTCAGACCTAACTCCCAAAAAAAGATCAAGAAATTTCATCGTTGTCCTAAAAGAAAGAGGGGTTTCAGCATGATGAAGGATAATGATACCAACTTTAAATTTTGGTAAGAAAACAATCATTGGTCGAGAACCATTGAGCCATCCTCCATGATACATGACTCTTTCCCCGGCATAATCCATCCATCGCCACCCTAGGGCATAACCAGAATCACTGATATGTCGAAATTTTGCTCGTATTTTATTTAGTGTTTCAGGAGCCTTAATTTGAGAGGTATGAAGCATTTTTAACTCTTGGGGAGACAAAATTTCAGGACGCCCACCTAATTGCGCTTGTAAGAAAGGTATAAGATCTAATATTGATCCATTCATTCCGGCGGATGCTAAAACAGAATAATAACATTTAGAATAATTCTTAGCCGGGTGTAAAATTTTAGATTTAAACGATATATCATGAGGATAAGCTCGATCTTTAGCGAGTATCATCTCTTGATAGCCGACACTCGCTTGCTTCATTCCAAGCGGTTCAAAAAGATTATCTTGCAGCAGTACTTGAAAAGATTGCCCTGTAGCTGCCACAAGAATATCTTCAACGAGACCATACATAATATTATGATAATCAAAATATTCTCCTGGCTGGGTAGAAACTGGTCGAGCTTGTACATGGTCATATAAAGCCTTACGAGGACCGCAACTTTCAATGAGTGCATTCATACCCTCATTTGACAAACCACTTGTGTGGCTGAGAATATGCCTCAAGCATAATGGCTGCTGTGTTCCCTTCAAGCTGAAGTTTAAAAGATAATTGTTAATACGCTCATCTAAAGATAGCCTTCCAGCATGATGTAGTTTGACAGCAAGCGTTGCAGAAATTGTTTTTGAAACTGAGGCAAATTGAAAGATAGTCCGAGGCGTCAGACGATCTACTTTTCCTAATTTCTTAACTCCATAAGCTTTTAAGAAATAGATTTCTTGAGGCCCAACTATAGCAACAACACAGCCAGGGGCCTTTAATTTTTTTAAATAAGATATAATGAACTGATCAACTTGAGGGACAATCGCCTTTACTTTATTTTCAATTAAGCCTAACCCTTCTACACTTTGAAAAGTCACGATCAAGCTTATTAGAAAAAAAATATATTTTCTCATCTTTAATTTTGCTGTCTGATGAACTACTTTTAATTGATTAATATCTTAATTGCTTGCCTTCTTCTAGTCCAAGAAAAAATCAGGAAGTAAGGCTGATGTCGGTTCTTGGAGATAAGACGAAAAATACGTTATTCCTTCTTCTTTTAAGACATCTTCATCAATAAAAAATTGCCCCGTGCATGTACGGCTGTTACGCTTGAGAATAAAGATGGCAGCTTCAGCAACAATTTCAGGTTTTCGCGCAGCACGAAGCAATGATTCCCCTCCTAACATTTCAACTGCTGCCGTTGCAATAATGGTCTTCGGCCATAAAGCATTAAAGGCGATACCTTCTTCTTCAAATTCTTTGGCCATACCAAGGACACACATGCTCATACCATATTTGGACATCGTATAGGCACCATGTTTTTCAAACCATTTAGCTTTCATATTTAAGGGAGGTGACAAAGTAAGAACATGTGAATTTGTGGCTTTCTTTAGATAAGGCAAGCAAGCTTGCGTTACAGCAAAAGTTCCACGCACATTTACCGAAAACATAAGATCAAAACGTTTTAAAGGTGTTTCAAGCGTGGAAGCCAAATAAATTGCACTTGCATTATTAATAAGGACATCAATTCCACCAAAAGCCTTTACCGTATGTTCAACAGCAGCTTGAATTTGTCCCTCATCACGAATATCACACTGTAAAGGAAGAGCCTTCCCTCCAAGCTTTTCAATCTCTTCTGCAACAGTATAGATCGTTCCTTCTAATTTGGGATGAGGCTCAATTGTTTTTGCCGCTATAACAATATATGCACCCTCTTGAGCAGCTTTTAAGGCAATTGCTCGTCCTACACCACGGCTTCCACCCGTGATGAAAATTGTTCTTCCTCGTAAATTTGTCATATAATTAATTTCCTCCCCGAATGGATTCTTCCATTTCAAGCCAATGTTTTATTGTAGGCGTCAAACGCTCTTTCTCTAGCGCAACTTTTAATTCTGAAAATACTTTTTGCGTAGGAACAGAACCTTTTTTACTGATAAAAAGAGCTTTTAGAATCGCAATAGTAATCAGTTGTCCTTTGGAAAAGATGCGTTGTTCAATGTAAAACCACTTCTCATCCCAACCAATAATACGGCTATGTAACTCAAATTTT
Organism: Candidatus Paracaedimonas acanthamoebae; assembly: GCA_000743035.1. Classification (GTDB taxonomy): domain Bacteria; phylum Pseudomonadota; class Alphaproteobacteria; order Caedimonadales; family Caedimonadaceae; genus Paracaedimonas; species Paracaedimonas acanthamoebae. Next base: position 105,704 of record CP008936.1, on the reverse strand, counting down.
TGAAAACATTGTAAAGAACGACGAAATCTAATATGGCTTGCTCCCAAGACGGCTTGCCACTTTTTCTTAAAAAGAAAAGTTCGCCCTTTCGAACGTAAAAGCAAATCAAGGCGACCTAGATCCATCACACTGAGATATCTTGAATTTGTCATATGCAAGTTTAGGTCAAGATCTGTTGGTACAACCCTAAAAGAAACAATAGATATCTCAAAAAAATCAAGGGGTGTGCGAAAAAATGAATATAGAAAGACTCGCAATAAACGAATAATTAGATTCATACAAATGTCCCCAAAATCTATTTCTATATTTATATTCTAAAAACCTCAGAAAGGCCCAAATGCTTCTTCCTTGAATTCCATCAAAGGTTTAGAACCCGCCATAATACAAGCAAATAAAGAAGATGTTTGCGGAAGAATTTTTTGCATGAAAAATCTCGCAGTGATTATTTTACTCTCATAGAAAGCTTTATCATGACCATCTCGTTTTGCATAAGCAACCTCACAAGCTTGTGCCCATAAATAAGCATGTGCTGTTAGAGCAAACATCCGTAAATAATCAGAAGCTGCAGCTCCAATCTCATTAGGATTACTTAACCCACGCTGGGCCAAAGAAATAGTTGCTTGCTGAAGTCGATCAAATGCTTTGTGAAGAGGTCCTATAAATTCAGCTAATAATTCATCCTGTTGTTTTTCTTGAATATAATCGTAAACTGGATGAAAGAATCGACGTAAATATCGACCTGTCGCAGTAGGAATTTTTCTCCCCACAAGGTCAAGAGCTTGAACACCATTTGTACCTTCATAAATCTGTGCAATACGCGCATCTCGCATATATTGCTCCATGCCATGTTCATGAATATAACCATGGCCACCATAAATTTGCACCCCTAGACTTGCAACTTCGGTACCACAATCGGTCATAAAGGCCTTAATAATAGGCGTCATTAATTGAACGAAATCATCAGCCTCTTCACGCTCTGACTCATTTTCTGCTGTTTGAGAACGTATGCTATGAAAGGCAACCCAGGTCCCAAGCATACGATTACCTTCATTATATGCTTTCATTGTGAGCAACATTTTACGCACATCTGGATGAACGATAATAGGATCAGCTGCTTTTTCGGGATACTTTACGCCTGTCAATGCTCTTCCTTGCAATCGTTCTTTTGCATAAATAAGAGCATTCTGATAAGAAATTTCTGCGATTCCAAGACCTTGATTTCCAACAGCTAATCGTTCATTGTTCATCATTGTAAACATATTAGCGACCCCTTTATAAAGAGTGCCAACAAGCCAACCTGTTGCCTCCTCAAAATTCAGCACACATGTGGCAGAACCTTTAAGTCCCATCTTATGTTCAATAGAATCACAATAGACCGCATTGCGCTCCATGATTTCCCCATTCGAGTTTGTTAAAAACTTAGGCACAAGGAACAAACTCACGCCTCGAATACCCAAAGGCCCCTCTGGAGTGCGCGCAAGCACAAAGTGGATAATATTCTCCGTAAGATCATGCTCACCAGAAGAAATGAAAATTTTTGTCCCAGTAATTTTATAGCTCCCATCTGATTGAGAAAGAGCTTTGGTGCGCACTAAACCTAAATCCGTACCACAATGAGGCTCTGTTAAGCACATAGTCCCACTCCACACCCCTTCAACCATTTTAGGAAGATAGTGGTGTTTTAGCTCATTGGTTCCATGCTTTAAAAGAAGCTGGTAAGCGCCTCGTGTAAGACCAGGATATAATCCAAAAGAAAGGTTAGAAGAGCAAACCATCTCTTCAACAGCAAGGGCTATGGTCTCTGGAAGTCCTTGGCCCCCAAATTCAGGCTCACAAGCAAGAGAAGCCCACCCACTATCTACAAATTCTTTATATGCTTCTTTAAACCCTTTCGGCGTCCTCACTTCTCTATTTTCCCAATGACACCCTTCCGTATCACCGCTTAGATTAAGAGGGAAAAGAATGTTTTCACAAAACTTTGCAGCTTCAGCAAGAATCATATCAATATCTTGTTCTGATAAGTTTTCGAATACTGGCAAAGAAGATTGCTCAGAGTTTGCAAAAAGCTCTTGCATGGCAAACTTCATATCACGCAGGGGCGCTTTATAAATTGGCATTCTCTAATTCCTCAAAGGTTTACCTGTGGCAAGAATGTGCTCCATCCTTGCCAGGGTTTTTTGGTTCTTAATCAATGTCATAAATGCCTCCCTCTCAAGCTTTAGAATTCCTTCTTCTCCTTGAGCTTCCGTAATATCAACATCCCCACCACTTAAAATTGTGGCTAAGTGTTTTGATACCTCTTCATCATAAGCGGTAGCCTTTCCTGCCTTAACAAACCCCTTAACAGCCATTGAAAGAGCCACACGGGCAACGCTGCCTGGAAGTGAATAGGTATGTTCTTGAGGTGGATGGTAGTCTTTTGCAAGTTCAAGGGCTTTTCGTTTAGCATCCGCTAATAAGCGATCTCGATTCATCGTAATTTCATCTTTTTCTTTTAAAAATAAAAGGTCTTTTGCCTCAAATGCAGACTTTGCAACGACTGCAGTGCCAAGCATCTCAAAAACCTTTCCGATAGCGACCATAGCACCACCAGGGCGCTTATGATGACTGAGCCAACGCCCAAGCATTTCTTTACAGCCTCCCCATGCTGGTATAAGCCCCACACCAACCTCTACCTGTCCCATATAGGTCTCTGCATGAGCTTGAACAGCATCACAATGCAATAAAATCTCGCACCCTCCTCCTAAAGCCATACCTGCTGGCGCCCCCACCACAGGGAAAGATGCATATTTAAGTGCTTTATAAGCTTGCTGGCCTTCGCCAACAAGCTGTTGAATAAGAGGCCACAAGGCGCAATTTGCGGCAAATAAGGCAAGTCCAAGATTCGCTCCTACCGAGAAGTTGTGCGCTTCATTATAAATAACGAGAGCCTTGTAATCTTTTTGAACGACTTCAATGGCCTTGTTGATCATCTTCATAATATCAAGATCTATTGAATTCATCTTGCTCGTAAATTCAAGGCAAACAACCCCATCTCCTATATCCCACAATGCTGCTGAAGCATTCTTGGCAAGAGGCTGTGAAGCGACTTTAATATCAGAAAGGAAGAGTTGCCCTGGAAGACGTTGAACCTCTTGATAACTTCCCTTAAATGTTAAATAATGAAGTTTGCCATTTTGGACTTTATAGAAAGATTGCGAACCAACTTTTTCTAAGAAGTCTGGCACTGTCCTTCCTTCTTCTTTCAGCCTTTGCATAAACCATGTTATTCCAATTTTATCTAATAATTCAAAAGGACCATATTTCCACCCATATCCAAGCTTCATCGCTGTGTCTATAGCCACAATATCATCAGCAATTTCATCTACTTTAGAAGCAACATAGCAAAGAATTTGTGAAAGAACTGACCACGTATACTTCCCATATCGATCAGGATAAGAAAGGAGATCTTTTAGCGTCGACGTATTTTCTAAAATAGAAAGCTTAATTTTATTCGCTTTGCTGTAAGTCCCCGTTGTCAGATCAATAACTTCTTTAGTTTTTACTCCATCCTCGCGATTAATGCGATAAAAGCCACCTTTTCCTTTGCGCCCAACATAACCTTCTGCAATCATCTTTTGAATCAAAGGTGTTTCTAGCTCTAATTGACAGTAAGGGTCATGAGGCGGAAGATTATCCCTCATGCTCTTACCAATTAAGGGCATTAAATCGAGCCCAACCAAATCAATTAAACCGAAAACACCTGTCTTAGGGATACCCATTGGTTTAGAGAAAAGAGCATCCACTTCTTCAACTTTAATGTCTTGATGAATAGCTTCTAAAACGGCGAGCTGCAGCCAGAAAACACCGATACGATTTCCAATAAATCCTGCAGAATCATGGCAATCAACAACACTCTTTCCTAGTTTAATGTCCGTAAACAGCTTAATAGCATCAACTTTTTTGGGATCAGTGATAGGACTTTTTACTACTTCCAACAAACGCATGTATCGGGGAGGATTAAAAAAATGCGTAATCATAAAAGATGATTGGAAAGCACTCGTCCGATCTTTAATAAGCTCTTGCAATAGAATCGTCGACGTATTAGAGGAGATAATTGTATGAGGTTTAAGAAGTTTTTCAAGTTTTTGATATAAATCTCGTTTCGCATCAAGATTCTCAATAATTGCTTCAATTACCCAATCACAAGTGCTTAATTTTTCGAGATCGTCTTCAAGATTTCCAGGTGTGATAAGCTTAGCTGCCTTTGGCATCATAAAAGCCGCAGGGTCAGCTTTTTGTAGTTTCTCGATAGCTTGCTCTGCAAGTTGATTCTTTTTTCCAAATCCCGATTGCGGCATATCCAAAAGTAAAACGTCAACGCCTGCATTTGCGAGATGAGCGGCAATTCCACTACCCATCGTCCCGGCACCAATCACGCCAACTTTTTTAATTTCAAAAGTCATTCGCATGCCTCCAAGATGGTTGCTATTCCTTGGCCTCCACCAATGCATTGCGTGGCAAGCGCATATCTTTTTTTCTCACGTCTTAGCAAGGCTGCCGCCTTTCCTGTAATACGAGCTCCTGTTGCTCCTAATGGATGGCCCAAGGCAATTGCACCACCATCAATGTTGACTTTTTGAAGATCGAGCCCTAGTTCTTTTGCACACGCTATAGCTTGAGAAGCAAAGGCTTCATTAAGCTCAATAATATCAAGGTCTTTAACTTCAAGCCCAGCACGTTGGAGAGCTTTATGCGTTGCATTAACAGGCCCGATTCCCATCATTGCAGGATCACAACCTGCAATAGCCATAGCATTAATTCTCGCAAGACAAGGTAAGTTATTCCTTTTTGCATAATCTTCAGAGACAACCAATACGGCTGCAGCCCCATCTGTTAGTGGTGAAGATGTTCCTGCTGTCACAGTTCCTCCTTCCTCAAAGGCCGGCTTAAGTGTTGCCAACACCTCAGGAGTCGTCTCTGGACGAATACAACCATCCTTCTCTATTTTTTGATCACGGATAGAAAATGCTATAATCTCATCATCCAATTTGCCATTTTCTCGTGCTGCTGCTGCACGTTTGTGGCTTTCAACCGCAAATTCTTCCTGTGCTTTTCTTGAGATCTCAAAGCGTCGTGCGACATTTTCAGCAGTTTCTCCCATTGACATATAAGCGCCTGGCATGTCTTCATAAAGTTTAGGGTTTGGCATCGGATTAAAGCCCCCCATGGGCACGCGACTCATTGATTCAACACCTGCACAGATAAAAACTTCTCCTGCGCCCGCTTGAATCGCTCCCACAGCAGAATGGATGGCTTGCATGGAAGATCCGCAAAATCGGTTTATTGTAACCCCCCCTATAGAAAGAGGAAGCTCTGCCAGAAAAACAATCAATCGGGCCAAGTTTAATCCTTGCTCGCCTTCCGGAAATGCACATCCTAAAAGTAAATCTTCAATATTTTCCGCCATAATACCTGTTTTATTGAGGAGACCTTTGACGACAAAAGCCGCTAAATCATCTGCGCGCACTTTCGTAAGCTCTCCTTTGTTTGCAAAGGTGAAAGGTGATCTCACATATCCTGCAATAAGTGCTTGTGTTGTCATTGTAATCCCCTCTTTAATAACTAAGTTGTTTTTTTATTCGGTTTATTCAATTCTTCTGTTCGAAGCTCTTTCTTGGATAGCTTTCCAATCATGGTTTTTGGGAGTGCCTCCCGAAATTCAAAATATTTTGGCATTTCAACAGATGACAAACGGTCTTTTAGAAAGCTCGTTAATTCTTGCACTGTAACTTTTTTACCTGTCTTTAATTTTATAAAAGCTTTAACACTTTCTCCTTGTTTTTTATCGGGCACGCCAATAACAGTTACTTCTTCAACATCCTGGTGCTGATAAATGGCTTCTTCAACAACTCGCGGATAGACATTATAGCCACTGCAAATTATTAAATCCTTAATGCGGTCTACGAGAAAAATATACCCATCTTCATCCATATAGCCGATATCACCTGTATGAAAATAATCACCTTGGAATACACTTTGCGTTTCTTCAGGACGCTTCCAATAACCTTTCATAACTTGAGGACCTTTAATGCATATTTCCCCTCGTTCTCCTTGACCCATTTCTTGGTTTCTTTTCTCACGAGACATGATACGCACCTCGGTACCTGGCAAAGGAATTCCTATGGAGCCTGCTTTATTCAGAGCATAAAGAGGATTAGAAGTGACCCCCGGCGATGTTTCTGAAAGTCCATAAGCTTCCACAAGCTTGCAACCAGTTAACTCTTCAAATTTCTTTTTGACTTCGACGGGGAGAGGTGCCCCTCCTGATAAACAAGCTTTCAAGCTGGTTAAGTTAAATTTCTTAACGTTCGGATGATTGTTAATCATTGTATAAATTGTGGGAACAGCCGGAAAAAATGTAATTTTATGCTTTTGAATCATTTTCATAGCTTCATCGACATTAAATCTTGGGAACATCATAAACATCTCAGCCCCGGATCTGATCGCTAATGTCATAATGGCTGTCATTGCGAAGACATGGAAGAGAGGAAGAGCCGCTAAAATCCGCTCGTTTCCTTCATCAACTTTTGAAAACCACATCCGTGCTTGTTGGGCGTTAATATAGATATTCGCATGCGTCAACATCGCACCCTTTGGAATCCCTGTGGTGCCTCCTGTATATTGGAAAACAGCAACGTCTTCCTGAGGATCAATTTTGATGGCTTTAGGTTGGCCATCATTATTGATGAGCTCCTCAAAACAAACGTGATATTGATCCCATGAAATGGATGCGAGATCTTTCTTCTTCAAAAGCGGGAAAAGAAGATTCTTGGGAAACGGTAGAATATCTTTAACCGAGCAAACAATAATCTTCTTAAGATCAGTCTCTTTTTGCGCAGTTAAAATTTTTGCATAGAGAACATCAAGGTCAAGTGTAACCATTATCTCAGTGTTGGAGTCTTGAATTTGATCCGCAATTTCATGAGCGACATAAAGCGGGCTATAATTGACAACAACACCCCCTGCTTTCAAGATCCCAAAGTAAAAAATGGGGAAATAAGCAGCGTTAGGCATAAAAATCCCAACCTTCGTGCCTTTCTTAACACCAAGATTTTGCAACCCTTTAGCAACCTTATTTACAAGTGCCAGTACTTCTTGATAAGTAAACTTCTTGCCTAAGAAATCAATACATGGCCTTGAAGGAAACCGGTGAGCACTCTCTTCAAGCAAGTCATAAGCAGGCTTTCCAACAAATTGAACATCCCAAAGAATATCTTGAGGATACTTTTTTAACCATAAATATTCAGATTTTTTTTGTTGATCCATGTTCATTCCTTTTTCCTTACCTATATTTTGAAATAATTTTTATTAAAAAATGATTAAAAAAAAGGTGCGTGATAAACTCACACACCTTTTATTTTTACTCGTTAAAGAGTTTTTAGAAATGCCACTTAATCTGAGCGCTCAGCAAATTAACGTTAGCTTTATAGGAACCAATCAAGTTACCACGTATTGCTTGTTCACCGGTCGGGCGAAGGTTGCTCTTTGCCTTACGAATAAATTCATGCGCATAATTGATCGAAAAAGTTAACCCCTTAACCGCAGTTGGAGACCAAGTTGCACCTAGAGCTGCCCAATGACGATCTTGATCAGGAACCGCTGGAATACGATAAGCATCGCGAACAGCCGATGGATCAAATGCATATCCAGTGCGGAATGTCCATTCCTCACAAGCACGCCAATTCACACCAACATGATAAGAAAAGGTATTACGCCATTTCATGGGCGTAATGTCTGAGGGTGAGGCTGTTGTCGGGAATTGAACATTAATTTCTTTCATACGTTTCCAGCGCGTATAATTAACTTCTCCCAACAAAGTCATTTGTGGATGGAAATCCCAAGCCGCCCCTAAAATGACGCGTTCTGGTGTTTTTAATCCCGCTTTAATAGCTTGATCTCTAAAGCGAGGATTTGCATTTAAACCAGCTGCTATTTGAGCAGCTATAGGCGCTGGAAGAGCTGCAAGATTTGGCTTTGTAAAATTAGCTTTTCCTGCCAGCTTATGATGAATCTGACTATTATAATTTAAGCCAAGGCGAACATTTTTTAAAAGACGATAAGCCAAGCCAGCATTCCATCCATAGCCCCATCTATCTCCCTTAAGCTTAACACCTCCATCAAAATTTTGAGAAGCTCCTGGTAACGGTATCCCACTTCCAAAATCAATTGCTCGCGACAACTTAACATCCATGTATTGAATTTGCACACCACCGCCAATTGCAAGTTGGTCATTCAAATTATACGCAACCGCAGGCATGATATTGATAGTTTTTAACTCTGACCGTAGCGCATGATAGCGACCAGCCCATCCACTTTCATATTCAGTCTTAAGGCCCCAAGGAGTGGTAATCGCAAGACCAACCTTAACTTGCTGATTGAAATTCCACCCCAAATAAGCAGCAGGAACCAATGCTTCTTTTCCAGCATTACCGCCATTGTTCCCTGTCAAAGCAGCACCGTTTGCAACTGTTGACCCTTTATTTTTAAATTTAATGCTTGGAAGCACAACATTTCCTACAACAGCAGCTTGATAAGGAGATGTCATGAATCCTAACGCAGATGCAGGGTTTCGAGTAATTGTTGTAATATCGCCTTCTTTAACTGAGCTTCCAGCAAGCGCCTCACCAATGCTATCTGAGTTCCAGAGCTTAGCTTCATAACCGCCTGCAATAACAGGGCTTACACTTCCGGCTAAACTTGTAGTAATTAAGGCAACAGTTTGAAACTTTTTCATATTTCCTCCATCAATTTAATCAATCTTCCCACAATAAAGCGGCTTTATTAATTAGATTCAACTAAAAAGCATTATAAAATTTAATATCTTATTTTTTAATTTGAATAAATTTTAGTTGAGCGAAACCTCATAAATAAAAGAAGATAAGTTTAATTCGAAAATCTTTTCTAAAAACTCTTATGCCAGGTTACTGTTAGAAAAAAACTAAATCTTTGTTAATATCAAATGATATAGATGTTTTATCTTGAGAAATAGGCATTTCTCCCAAGCTTTGATACTGTCCTTTAGGTACATTAAACAAACTCACTGTGCTCTTCCCTTGTGATAATCTATAATAAATAAATAAGCGTAGACTTTTGTTAGCGTATTCTTGTAGCAAACGAAATTGTATGGCAGAGTGTTTGTAAAGGCTTTCCGTATTCTCACAAGCAGTCCGATAGCTTAATTTTTCCAGAGTTTTCACGAAAGACCAACTATTCGTTTTCTTTTCTTGGGCATCATCTTCTGGCGAAAATACTCGAATTCCTCTTTGCTTTTCACTCTTAGCATCTCCCATATTAATTGTTAGAATTCGCTCTGCACCTAAGCAAAAACCAATAGAAAATATATCAATTGGTTCTCCTGTAAATCTCAGATAGTTGGGTACAATTCCAAGAGAAGGGGGAGGAGAGAATTTGGTTCGAAAGGTATCCATACTCCAAACCTCGTAAAGATGTACTATATTCACCTCATTTGTATCAGTAATAGTTAAGCTTTTATTTTGCAATGCAGTAACGGGAATAACATAATCTTTACCTTCCCTTAAATTAAATGAGTACTTATCGACCAAGATTGAAATTGGTAAAGACGGTTTGATTTTTATAAAAAGACAATCATTAGGAAAATTTTCTATAGTTTGTGGGAACTTATTATAACAAGCATAGCTGTGATTAACGAATTTATTTACATAAATGGATTCAAGAGAATATTCGCAAACAGTTACTCCCTTAAAGAATATTGGACCATAATAATATTGTGCTGTAGGTTTTTCGCCGACATACTCCTCTGCTAAGCCTGGATTGTTTAATAACTCAATAAAGCTATGTTTGTAGGCAATACCCAAAAAAGGATCACAAACCGTGTATTTAGATGGATTTTCATCTTCAGTTACACAAGTTTCAATAATTGTATGCTTAGCACTGTCAGATGTGTAAACGTTAATTAACGTTGAAATAATATTTTTACTCTGTAAAGCATCTCTCAAAACTATACAAAAATTTCCACAATGCCCAGGATATGCTTTCATTTCCTCAGTCGACACAGGATGATCATATCCCATCCCCTTCTTCATGGTTTTATGGCATTCTGCATTTTCCCGGAGAACAAGATCAACCAAAGAAGCATGGCTAATAGTAAAATTGCTAAAAAAAGATGATAGAAAAATTAAAAGAAAAACAAAATATCTATAAATAACAGTTGAAACAGCTAAAATATTTATTCTCATTTAGTAATGTACCTATATATAAATTTTATTTATTTAAAGAATAGGAATATTATACAATTTTTTTTAAATATCAATTGTTATTTTAAAACACCAAATTACTCTCATAGAGAGAGCAGGTTTATAAGCTTATGCATTTTTTTCGGGAACCATCTTGCATGGCTGAATTAACCCCTTTATAGTCGCCCTTAATCGGAGCGTAGCGCAGCCTGGTAGCGCATCACACTGGGGGTGTGGGGGTCGTGGGTTCAAATCCCGCCGCTCCGACCATTTTGGTATTTTTAAAGGAAACCCCATGAAAATTAACAATAAAATCAAAAAGATTTTAAGTTATTATGAAAGTGATAACCCTGGAACAAAAACGAATCTTGCTCGCCTTTTGACTCACGGTCGACTTGGTAATACCGGACGATTGATCATTCTTCCCGTTGATCAGGGATTTGAACATGGTCCTGGCAGAAGCTTTGCCAGTAACACAGAAGCCTATGATCCCCATTATCATTATCAACTCGCTGTGGATGCTGGTCTTTCTGCTTATGCTGCTCCGCTCGGAATGCTTGAAGCAGGTGCCGATACGTTCGCAGGCGCTATTCCCACCATTTTAAAAATTAATAGCTCAAATTCACTTCTTCCTTCCGCAAAAGAAGCACGTCTTTCAGATCAAGCTGTGACTGCCTCTATCCAAGATGCCCTCAGATTAGGCTGTATTGGAATCGGCTTTACTATTTATCCTGGTGCAGATGCAAGCTTAGATATGTTTGAAGAAATTCAAGCCCTTGCTGAAGAAGCAAAAGCTTATGGCCTTATTGTGGTCATTTGGTCTTATGCTCGTGGGAATGTTTCTAAAGAAGGCGAAACAGCCATTGACGTTGTGTCTTATGGGGCACATATGGCGGCTCTTTTGGGTGCCCACATCATTAAGGTAAAGCTTCCTTCAGCACATCTTGAAGTTGAAGCTGCTCGTAAAGAATACGAAAAATATAAAATTAATGTATCCACGATGACAGACCGTGTCCGTCACATGATGCAATGTTGCTTTAATGGACGCCGTCTTGTGGTATTTTCTGGCGGTGAAACGAAGGACTTAAATGGTGTCTATGATGATGCTCGTGCTATTCATCAAGGCGGAGGCCATGGTTCTATTATTGGCCGCAATGCCTTCCAAAGACCAAGAGCAGAAGCCCGTGAGATGTTAGATCAATTGACCAAGATTTATCTTGGAAAAGCTTAAGGCCCTATTAAAGCTTAAAGCTCACAAAAAAGCCTCCATTTAGGAGGCTTTTTTAATGTCGAGAGCCGTCTTATTTTACTTCTTAAGACCAAACCCTTGGAAACGGTTCTTGAACTTAGATAACTGCCCACCTGTATCCATAAGACGATGAACGCCAGTCCACGCTGGATGGGTTGTGGGGTCTATGTCAAGACGAAGTGAATCACCCTCTTTGCCCCATGTTGAGCGGGTCTCAAAGCTTGTTCCATCTGTCAGAACAATCTTAACCTTATGGTAATCTGGATGGATATCTTTTTTCATGCCAATAGTCCTTATATAAACTCTTACGGGTGTTATAACCCTCACCTCTTTTAAATGTCAATCGCTTTGTGCACGTTTTAAAGCCTGTAAAACATCCTTCTTTTTTAAAATTTCGCTTAAAATCAAACCTTGCGATTGTTTGGGGCCAAAAACAATATTAAAAGGGACACCAAACCGATTGTATTGATTGAGAAAATCTTTAATGTCTTGGTCATAGCGTGTCCAATCTGCACGCATTGCCACAACCTGTGGTGACCTTAAGGCTTTTAAAACTTTTTTCTCATCTAAAACAAAGGCTTTATTTAGTTTACAAGTTAAACACCAATCGGCCGTAACATCAATAAAGACAACCTTTCCAGCTTGAACAAGTTCGGGGATTTTCTGGACGTCCAAGGGCTGCCAAAGGTTTTTCTGCACTTCAAGTGTTGAAACTGGCGCTTTGCCCGTTGTCGTGGGCAAGAAAACCGACAATAGGATAATTAAAAATGGCCCCCATACCCACCGCCGTAGCAAGGGGCGGTTTTGTGCGATATAAAAAAGTATGACCATTGAGATAATAGCCACCGTAACGACAAGAGTTGCTAACAAACTATGAGCCCCTGCAAGAACCCATAACATCCATCCCGTTGTGATGGCTAAAAGACCACCTAAAATTCTAGATAAAGCGATCGTCCAAGGACCTGGTTTCGGAAGTTTAAGCCAACGCGTTGGCAGAAGAGCGCCTAGCCAATACGGAAGACCAAAGCCGAGCCCCATGGCACTAAATAGTAAAAGAATGTCAAAACCGGACCGCGAGAAAGCATAGCCCAACGCTGCCCCCAAAAAAGGTGCTGTGCATGGCGTTGCCAATAATGTTGCAAAAACGCCTGTTAAATAATCTTCAATTAAGTGAGGAAAATGATGGCCGAAAATGGCACTTAGTCTTGTTTGTAATGCAGCAGGCAGAGCAATCTCATAAAATCCTAGCAAATTGCAGGTAAATAAAGTTAATATGGCAACCATAAAAACAAGAAAAGCAGGCTGTTGGAAATGCAGCCCCCACCCTATTTGAGCCCCCAAAGAGTCCAACGCCATCGCAACAACACCAAAAATCAAAAAAGAAGATAAGATTCCTGCAAAAGTGGCCCATAACCCTAAGCGATAGTGAAAATCTTTGTCAAGTCGTTGCTCTTGTCGCGTAATACTCATAAATTTTAACGATAAAACAGGTAAAACACAGGGCATAAAATTAAGGATAAACCCACCTAGCAGAGCAAATAAAAGCATAAGTCCAAAACTTGCAGCTTCCTCATCAGGAATAGGATGATGATCAACGTTTTTTTTCGCTTGGATGAGAAGCTCTGAAAACTGGGTTTCTTCGCCGCGATCGCTGGGTAACCCGACCGTTAAGGTCAGTTCTTGAGGAATGCATTGTTCTTGACATAGAATATATTTAAATTTGGCATGAATAGTGGTGGGTTGACTTGCGTTCGCAAGGATATAACGGATGGGGATAATGACCCTCTTTTCATAAGAATAAAAATCAATTTTATCAATTTGATGATGTTTGCTTGGTGGCCAAGAAATTTGCGCCTCTTTAAAGTTTTGTGACCCTTGCCATTCAAGAACAGGAGCAACAGCAGTATTTTCAGGAGAAGGAGCATTTATCTTTGCACCCTCAGGGATTTCAAGCTGAAGGCCCAACAAGATATCTTGATGGCCTTTTGTCCCTTGAACCGAGCTAAGGAGCTTTGCTTTAACCATTTCTGCGTGTTGAGCATATGCTATCTGTACGCCGACACATAGAAATGCTAAAGTAAATTTTAAATAGTTAAAAACTCTTAATTTGTTAGGCATATCGTGAATACCATGATGCAATTTTTTCTCATCCTACCTTATCTTGGTATAAAAAATGAATAAAAATTCTATTTTCACTTCATCAACAGACGTTTTAACAGGTAAACTTCTCGTTGCGATGCCTCAACTTATGGATCCTCGGTTTACTCATGCAGTTATTTTAATTTGTGGACATGATAAGCAAGGAGCGATGGGGCTAGTTTTAAATCGCCTCATTGATTCTCTCACTCTCCAAGAGCTCTTAGATCAGTTAAATATTAAAACACCTTTGATCAAAGAAGAAATGCCCATTCACTTTGGCGGCCCTGTTGAAATGGGGCGAGGGTTTATTCTTCACTCAACAGATTATTTGCATAAAGCCTCTGTCAAAATCAATGAGGATATTGCTCTTACGGCAACTGTTGACATTTTAAATGAGATTGCAAGTGGACATGGCCCCCAAAAGAAGATCTTAGCTTTAGGCTATACAGGCTGGAGCGCTGGCCAGCTAGAAACTGAACTTCAGCAAAATTGCTGGCTGATGGTGGAGGCCGATCTTGATCTTATCTTTACAAAGGAATTGGATCTTCTGTGGAAACAAGTTCTTAATAAGATTGGGGTTGATCCCGAGCTTTTGTCACTAGAATCAGGGCATGCGTAAGACGGATATTTTTCTATTATCTTTTAATCAGATTTAAGCTTTTTTATGTAGATGTTTTAAGTGGTTATTTCCATGTCTAAAAGTTCCCTCAAATATTATTTTAAATCCTTGATATTAAATGCTTATTTATTTGAATTTTGGATTGAATTTTCTTGAATTTTGTATCGTGATATGATAGTCTAATAGTAGATGGTCAGAGATGATTTTCTTCCTTATCTGGATCTCACAAATCTTGATAATCCTTTTACTAAGTCTCTGTAGCCATCCAATAAGAAGAAGAATAAGACAGGGATAAAAACCTAAATTATTAAACAAATAAGCCTTTGAACGCTCTTTTTGAGCAAATGCCCTCTCTTTGCCTTTTTCCAGAGGTCGATCCCTCGGGGAAAAGGGAGAAGGAAATCCTTTCAAAAACTTATGCCTGGTACCTTAAGGCGAGGTGAAGTGAGTGGAATGGAGGGGAGGTATTTTGCAAGATTAGACGATGCAAGGCAAGGACCAGATCTCTTCTCGCTTGTGATCGACAGCGTCGTGCCGAAGATTTCAACTCATCAGGGAGGGCTAAATGGTCCCAAGCGTGAGACAGGTCTTTTCTGTCGTTCCTTTCTGATCCTCTTCGCGACGGCGGGGAGTCAGAAGGATGCCCAAAGGCACAAAATGGGGGCACAAGAGAGAGCTTCGGGTCGTTTGGATTCTCGGCAGAGGGTCTAGGCTCACCGAAGAGGAATGCCAAACTCAAGGTCATATTTTCCGGTGTGCACCTAGAGAAAGTCTGAGAGTCTGGCAAGGAACTGGGAAAGGTGAATGAAGGACAGAACTGTTTGGCGTAAAAGGAATAACATTCTGTTCTTTTTCATCCTCGCAAAGACGGCGACCTAGAAAAGCCTGAAAGGCATAGAAAGGGAACATGAGAGGTCTTTATGTTGCTTGGGATCCTAGGCACAGGGCCTAGGATGACAGAGGTTGAAGGACTTGGATCTCATTGGTGAGACCCAAGTGGAAATAAATAAAAAGGGAAGAAAAATGGTTGGAAATAAAAGAATTAAAACTGATGAGCTTCAGGGCTATTACCCACACGGTCATCCCCAGCCTTGTCCCAGGGATCTCAGGCAGCCTGAAGGTGTAAATAGGTGCCAGAAGTTCTTCATCATGCGTGGTAGGGGTGATGTGAGAGAGAAACAACGAAAGGTGACAAGTAAGGTCTTTATGTTGCTTGGGATCCTAGGCACAGGGCCTAGGATGACAGAGGTTGAAGGACTTGGATCTCATTGGTGAGACCCAAGTGGAAATAAATAAAAAGGGAAGAAAAATGGTTGGAAATAAAAGAATTAAAATTGATGAGCTTCAGGGCTATCACCCACACGGTCATCCCCAGCCTTGTCCCAAGGATCTCAGGAAACCAGAAGATGTTGAAAGGCAGTAAAAGGTCCTCACTGTGCGTGAGAGACACGGGGTAGGAATGTAGAAAGAAGACACAAAGAAGTAGATGGAAATATGAACAATAATAGATAACAATAGGAGGCAAAAATGTCAAAAAAACAAGAACAAAGAAAAACAAGAATAAAAAAATATTTTCTGGAGATTTGCACTTTAAGGACTAAATTTTTATTTCTTAGCATCCCCTCTCCCTGCATGGAGAAGCATAATTTTTTTATGCTAAAGTCTTTTGGGGTTATTCCCTTATCTGCTAGAAATTTTATTAGCCATATTATCATTTTATTTTTAACCACGATATCGAGTTCACCCTGAAAAAGTCGATTTATGCAGCCATTTTGTAAAGGATGCATTCTTTAAGAATTTTCGAACCTCTAAGAATACGTCCCCCTTAATAGGATATATTTAAAAAATTAATTGTTAATTGCTTACTTATTCTTAATTGTTATATGATAAATTTTTCTCTAATGCTTTAAAATCTAGGTAAAAGACATTGAGCAAGATCAACAGCTAATGCAAAGCATAGTGCTGCATGTTTTAAGCGACAAGCGTAGCGCGAAACGAGTAAAAGATAAATTTAAAGAACATTCTCAAGGCGAGTATCAAAAATGGAAACATTCTATTGAGGAAAATTAGGTACTCATGCAGCAAAGAAAGCTGAGTTTTTTGTATTAAACGATGAAATAAACCCTCAGGAAGTTAGTACGATCCAACAGCTTATTCAATCAGGCCAGGCTAGATTGCTTTTTAGAGATACTAAAGGAACAGCCAAGCTTGTACTTGATTATAATTATAATAAGAAAATTGCTGATAAATACGTGAAAATGGAAGAGGACAAAATTCAGCTTGACACAACAGAGTCACAAACAGTTTTAGTAATGCTATTTAATGTTCAAAATATTACAGATCATATTATAAAGAACTCTTTAAAAGACACCGGATGGAAAAATTTAGACGGGCTTATAATTACCATGTACCCAACAATAAATACATCTTTAAATACAATTAAACCAAGAGTATTTAATCAATAAATACTAGATACAGGATCTTTGTACTTGAAAAGTATACAAATTAATACTATGTATCTGACAATACAATCAATTAAGGAGAGCATAATAAATGAGGTCCAACCTATCATTAAGAAAAATAGCTTTGCTTAGTGTGAGCTTAGGTGTGGTAAGCAATGCTAGCCAATTGCATGCAACAGAAGTATTATCTCAAGAGCTTGGGCAGTTAAGTATTCTTCAACAAAGAGTTATTCCAGTTATGTCTCTAGAGATAAGTTCCACCAAGCCAAATAGAATTGTAATCGATCTCAGCAGCGCTGTTGGCTCTATGGATGATTTTATTGCTCTTGAAGACCCAAGCTATGCCTTGAATTTCTCCAATAATAATCTAACGCCAAGTGAAATTTCTCAATTAGTAAAAAAGAAGCTAAAAATTGTAACGCTTGACCTATCTGAAAACCCATTTGGAAAGGAAGGTTCCGTGTTTCTCCCTAATTTGAAGTCTCTAGAAGAGTTATTTGTTAAAGCCTGTACTCTTTATGACGATGGAGTTGCACCTATTGGAAGTATGCTTACTCTCAAGAAGCTGAATGTAGAGTACAATGGCATAACGATTAAAGGTATTAAACATCTAATGTCCTTAAGTAGTTTAGAGGAATTATATATTGGAAGCAATTATTTGAAGAATGATGCTGTAAACTTACTAAAGAGCTTATCATCGCTAAAAGTAGTTGATCTGTCTATGAATGAGCTTGATGACAATTGCATCTCTGACTTGCTATCTATGCCTGCTCTTCAATATGCAGATATTACAAATAACAACTTTACACCTGAAGGTATTGAAAAACTACGACAAGCAGCTAGTTCAAGAAAGATAAAATTTAAATATGATTAGTTGATGCGTTGTGTTGCAAGAAATAAGAAAATACAGGACCACTTATTTTGGTAGCTAATCTCTAAATTGAGGTTAATTACCAGCTTTTCATATTTTCATGTAGGCCAAGGAAGTGCCCAACTTGCTGTTTATGCTGAAAATCAGGTGCAACCTTTTGGTGTTCTTTACGATTGTGGCTCTTCTGCCCAAACTGGACACCCTAAGGTTTTAGCCACACGCACACTTACTCAGTATGGTCTTTTTTTGCGTAGAAATAAACCTGTCGCTCCATCAAGTCATTCTATGGATGCAATAGAAGATAAAGCAAGCTTTACCGCTGTTCTTCCTCAACAATTACCGCCTCAACATGATGACTCACTTAACAGTAGTGACGATAGTGCAAGCTACGATAGCGAAAGGAAAGAGCTCATCAATATGACCAAAGATATTCGCGACACAATTGCGCACTATCATCTTTCCTATTTATTTATTTTTCTCTCTTCCGCAAGAAAATGACTTAACGTCGGAACAAGCGGAAAAAGCCTCTTCATACGCATGCACGTTGTTATGGATTATTCACGCCTTTAAATAATACTTTTAATCCTCTCATCTCTGGATGCTTTAAGTAATTTTATGAGTATTCCTTTTGTCACTTTAATTTTTTCGTTGCATCACAAAAGCACATGTCTCGCGCAAAGCCTCACGAATGGGACTCACGGAAAAAGAAAAAAGGGATTGTTCTGCTTTTTGAATATATTCACTTGCTAAGGAAATTGTTTTCTCAAACGCTTGGTGCTTTTGCAAAAGAGTATAAGCATGGTCAAAATCACCTTCTTCTTGAGTCAGCTCGACCATCACTCTTTGCCAAAATTCCTTTTCATTGTGATCGCTTACTTGATAACTATAGATGACTGGAAGCGTAATTTTTCCTTCGCGAAAATCATCTCCCACTGCTTTTCCTAAAGTTTTTTCGTCCGCTGTATAGTCTAAAATGTCATCGATCAACTGAAAAGCCATGCCCAAATTATGACCGAACTCTTTTAAGTTTTGCTCGTCCTCAATAGATCCTTGCCCAATGATCGCCCCAATATGTGCAGCGGCTGCAAAAAGGGTTGCTGTTTTAGCATAGACAATCTCAAGATATTTTTCAGCTGTCATCGCGAGATCGTTAATATGTAAAAGCTGTAACACTTCACCTTGCGCAATTGTGGCCGAAACTTTAGAAAGCACTTTTAATGCCGGAAGCGACTCTTGCTCAACCATGAGCTCAAAAGCAAGACTAAATAAAAAGTCCCCAACAAGTACGGATGCTTGATTCCCCCATAATTGATTAGCTGATGCTTGTCCCCGACGTAGGATGCTATCATCCACAACGTCATCATGTAAAAGCGTTGCTGTATGAATAAATTCGACAGATGCAGCTAATGAAACTGCCTTTTTCCCTTGATATTTAAAAAGTTGTGCGCAAGCTAATGTGAGCACCGGCCTTAAACGCTTCCCTCCGCTTTTAATCAAATAACCTGCAATTTCTGGAATCAATACGACGGGACTTTGAAGTCTTTCCAAGATTATCTCGTTGACTTGGGCAAGATCATTTCTCACAAGAGACATTAAAGGCTCTAAACTCGCTAATTTTCTACATTCTTCTTTAAAAATCTTTAAATCTT
Source organism: Candidatus Paracaedimonas acanthamoebae (assembly GCA_000743035.1). Taxonomy (GTDB): domain Bacteria; phylum Pseudomonadota; class Alphaproteobacteria; order Caedimonadales; family Caedimonadaceae; genus Paracaedimonas; species Paracaedimonas acanthamoebae. The sequence goes on along the minus strand of CP008936.1, from coordinate 86,459 downwards.
CTTGTGTCATTCACGCCCCTCTTTTTAATAACTTAATCTTCTCTCTTTAAAAAATTAGCTAACATGACTATGCTACGGACTCAGAACTTTATAGTACAACCCTATTTTCTTTACCAGGAATGTCATGAATACGACAATGGATACTTTATTGAATGGCCAAATTCTTTTAGAACAGCCTCAGGAAGGCTATCGCGTTGCCATTGACCCTATTTTTTTAGCCGCTTCAATTCCTACCAATTCAGGTGAAACGGTTTTGGATGTAGGAACTGGCGTCGGAGCAGCATTATTATGCCTTGCTCATCGCGCGCCTGATATCCGAGTTGTTGGGTTAGAAGTGCAGCAAGAATTAGGGCGCCTTGCAGCAAAGAATATCCGTGCGAATCAGATGCAAGACCGCTGTGAAATTATTATTGGAAATCTCTTAAGACTTCCTCCGCGCCTTGCCGCAGGCTCATTTCATCATATTATGGCTAATCCACCTTATTTCGTGGAAAAAAGCTCAAGCCCTTCAAAAATAGACAACAAACGATTTTCAAATATTGAAAGCGAAGCGACGCTCTCAGATTGGGTTAACTTCGCTTATCTTATGGTTCGCCCCAAAGGATCCGTAAGCTTTATCTATCCAGTTGATCGAATGGATGCGCTTCTAGCGTTTATGCACCAGAAATTTGGAGAAATTATTGTTTATCCATTATGGCCGATGTTAGGAAAAGATGCTAAACGTATCATCATTCGTGGACGTAAAAATGTCTTGGGGCCAACGCGTCTTTCGCAAGGCTTAGTTCTTCATGAGAAAAATGGAAAAATTATTCCCGAAGTGGATGATATTTTAAGGCAGGGTCTTGCCCTTGAACTCTAAACGCAATAGCCTCTTTTGTGTTGCAGGGGTTTTAAAAAGAGATGAGCTCTACTTAATTGCCAAAAGACCAGAAGGAAAGCCTTTCGCTGGTTTTTGGGAGTTTCCAGGAGGAAAAATACATCTCCAAGAAACACCGACCGAAGCTCTTGTGCGAGAACTGCATGAAGAACTTGGAATAAATATCCATACAAATGCTCTTCACAAAATTATTGACGTATCCTACGATTATTCAGACTTCAATCTCTTAATGCCAACCTTCTTATGCAAGACATGGGAAGGGGAACCTCAAGGGTGTGAAGGACAAATAGTTCAATGGGTCCCTCTTCAAGACCTTTTTCACTATGAAATACTACCAGCAAATACAATGATCATTCACTCTCTTCAAAAACTTTTCTTGGAATAGATGACATATTATTCTCTCGATGTTCAAAACCTCTCGGCTTCTTTCAGTAAGTGTCCCTTATTTTCAAGCTTGAGTTTTTCAATAAAATCGAATGAACTCCTTAAAATTATTGGAGCCAATGGTTCAGGGAAAACAACGCTTCTTCGCATTATCGCGGGTCTATCTTTTGCCTCAGAAGGGAAATTACTTTGGGGATCTCAACCTCAAACTTTATCAACACCGCTTGAAATGAATTTTATCTCTGTCGTCCCTCCCCTTAAAAATAACCTCAGAGTTTTTGAGCAACTTAATCTCTGGCAGCTTCTAAAAGGAAATCTTCCTTCATTATCTCTTTCGAGCGTGACGCCAGAATTAGAAAAAATCTTATCTCAATTTGGTTTGCAGGACTTATGGGATACCCCTATACGCTATCTTTCTGCGGGGCAACGACAATCTCTTAACCTTTGCCAACTGTTTTTAAAATCAGCACCTTTATGGATTTTAGACGAGCCTTTTGCTCATCTTGACTTAAAACAAGCCAAGCACCTTTCTGAAGCGATGACTCTACACCTATCTCAGAAAGGGTTGATTATTATGGCCTCTCCTTATGATTTGCAACATATTGAAGGGCAATTACTTTATTTAGAACACTTTAAGCCTGCTCTATCGAGAAGAGAAAACGACAGATGGTAAAAGTTCTTTTGATCTTATTTTATTTTGAATTAAAAGGTTACGAAAGTGACCAAAATGTTTGGAACCCGTTGGCATTTTTATTAACATGCTTTAGTCTTCTAGTTGTCAGTCTTGATCCTTCATTCCTGATGACATCCAGCGGTCTTAGCTTATTCTGGATTATTTTTCTATTTATTGTTAATTTAAACTTTGCTCGCTTTTTGCGAGATGATTATGAAGATGGAACAATCGATTTATTACGCTTGTCTCCTTTTGCTTTTGAATGGATGCTTATTACAAAATTTCTAGGCCGTTGGATGCGTCTCATCGGGCCTTTCCTCATGTTCTTAATAATTATAGGATTTATATTTGGAATCGTCCCGGAAAAATATGCCCCAGTTCTCGTCTGTTTTCTTGTAAGTTCTCTTTTTTTATGCGCAACGACAGCATTTATCTCAATCATTTCTTTAGGAGGAAAAGCGTCTTCTTATTTAGGACCTCTATTAAGCCTTCCTTTAAATATCCCCCTTTTAATTATCAATAGTGTTGAAATAAGTTTTACATCAAAGCTTTCCTATCTTGGAGGGTTTTTAACCCTCATTTTTCCCCTCTTCTTATTAGCTAAGCATTGCATGTTTAGGATTAAGATTCCCCAAGACGACGAGCCTCATCAAGCAATAAGATAGGCATTCCATCTCGAATAGGATAAGCTAAGCCTGCTTTATCACTCACTAATTCATGAGTTTCTGCATCATACCGTAAAACTGTTTTTGTTTGAGGACAGACTAAAATTTCAAGCAATTTTGGGTCAATAGGAAGTTGTGTTTTATTCATTTCTATTTCTCATTCCTTTAATGTTTAAACCATGAAGCTTGTGAATTCCTTAAAAAAGCAATTTCTAATAAAGCTGTCATCATCTGTGTTCGCTCAGTTAAAGTAGGAGACTCTAAAAGAGCTTGTTTTTCTTGCGGATCAAAGGGACATAATAATGTTAAAGAGCTAATTAAACGTTCATTAGATGCCATTTTGATTTCATCCCAATTGGCCGTTAAATCAGAGGATGAAAAATAAGCTTTTACTAAATTTAAAAGCTTTTCACGGTCAATTTCATTCTCTCTTTCTTCGTAGACATCAAAAGAAAAAGTTTCATAAGAAACTGAGTGAATAAAATATGGTTTTGATGTTTCTTGGGGAGCGAGCAAATTGAAACGGCATACCCCAGACAAGATGACGAAGTAATCACCATCATCTCCTTCAGAAAAAGTTGTAATTTTTCCTAAACATCCTGAGCGAAAAAGTTTTTCTCCTTCTGCGCGGCTATCTGTCTGAACAACACCAACATAGCGGCCAGACTTCAATGCTTCCTCTATAAGAAGTTTGTATTTTTCTTCTGTAAGATGAATAGGTAAATGTCCCCGAGGAAGTAATATCATTCCTGGCAAATCTAAGATAGCAAGCTCTGTTGGAAAGTGGGAAAGATTAAACTGCATGATACTCTCTCAAGAAAATAATAATAATGATAATCTCTTACGAGCCTGGTTTGTCAAGGGGTCAGAACTTCCCAATGCTTCCAAAATCTTTAAAATTTGCTTTTTCGCTGCTCCATTCGCCCAGTGAGGAGCCATTTCCAAACTTTGAAAAGATAGCTCTAAAGCCTGTTCAAATTTTCCTGCCGCAAAAAACTGTAAGGCAAGATCAAGTCGAACTTGCTGGTCTGTGGGATCTTTGTCAAGCTTTACATTTAAAATATTAACTGCTTCTAATGTGCTTCCTTTTTCAAAAAGTGCTAAAGTCGCTTTCAATGTTTGGACTGTCTCCGAAATATCTTCAGAAGGTAGCATTTCCGCGTATACTCTTGCTTTATCATGAGCGGCTGTTGCTAAATAACTTTTGGCAATACCCACCAAAGCCCGAACGTTTTTGGGTTCTTTTTCAAGAATACGCGCATAGCAACTAATAGCTGAAATAAAATCATCTTGTTCCCTTGCTTGATCTGCCATATCAAGTAACTCTTCAAAAGGAGAAAGTTGGGTTCCTATAAGCTTAGCAATGAAGCTTTTGATCTGTGTGAGACCTATACCTCCCGAAAACCCATCTATAGGCTGTCCATCTCGGAATGCAAGCACTGTTGGTAATGATTGAATATGACACTGCTGAGCAAGCTCTGGATAAAGCTCAGTATCAATCTTCACAAGCTGCACTTTACCACTCATTTCAAGAACAGCTTTTTCAAGCAAAGGCATCAATTGCAGGCAAGGTCCACACCATTCTGCCCAAAAATCAACAAGAACAATGATTTTTTTAGATTTTTCAATTACTTCTTCCATAAAAGTAGTTGGGGTCCCATCGATAATAAGGTCTGACGCTTGTCGTGCTGATGAAGAATTAATAATGAATGTCATGTATAATCTTATCCTTTTTCATTGAAATCATTTTGAGAGTAGCTAAAAAAGAGATCCTTGAGAATCTGGCCCCAAAGCTGAACCTTTTCCTAAATCAGGTTGTATTTTCGCAATTTTATCACCATCTTGAAACGTTAGCGTGACAACCTGTTGCGAGCGCAGCTCAGCTGCTTTTTTAAATATCTCTCCTTTTGAAGATCTAACCAAGCAAAAACCTCGCTCTAATGTTCGATGAAAAGAATAACTTTGAAGTAACTGAGACATATTTTGAAACGAAAGTAGGCGTTGTTCAATATATTGCTTAGTACTCAAATTAAGCCTGTTTGTAAGGTTATAAATGTTTATTTCAGATTGAGCCAATAGCATCCGAGGATGTTTTAATTGAACAGCTAAAGTCTGTAGGCGCTGCCTAATCTGTGTGAAAAAGATTGTTTTTGTATTTAAAAGGCGTTCACCCCAATCATCAAAATACTGGGTTGATCCCTCAATATATCTTAAAGAACTTTGATTTAAACGTTCTGATAGCTTTAAAGTAATGTCTAATAACTCACGTCGTACAGGAACTGCTCGTTCTGCAGCAGCCGTAGGTGTGGGGGCTCGCCAATCAGCAGCGAAATCAATTAAGGTTGTATCTGTCTCATGGCCCACAGCTGAGATGATAGGGATATGGCTTTCAGCAACAGCACGGACAACAATTTCTTCATTGAAAGACCAAAGATCTTCAAGGCTTCCCCCGCCTCGCGCGATAATTAATACCTCAGGCTTAGGAACGGTGCTCTCGAAGGTTAAACGATTAAACCCTTTAATGGCTGCCGCAATCTGTATTGCGGCTCCTTCTCCTTGGACTAAAACAGGCCATACAATGACATGTCGCGGAAAACGATCCTGGAGACGATGTAGAATATCTCTAATAACAGCACCGGTTAATGAAGTCACCACACCAATCACTTGAGGAATAAGTGGTAAAGGCTTTTTTCGCCCTTCAGCAAAAAGACCTTCAGCAGCAAGCTTACGTCGACGTTCTTCTAAGACCTTTAAAAGAGCGCCTTCCCCCGCTACTTCAATAGCTTCAACAACAATTTGATATTTTGATCTGGCAGGATAACTTGTAATACGACCTGTACAAACAACTTCCATGCCATCGACAGGCTTAAAAGGTAAGCGCCCATAAACCCCTTTCCAACAGACACCATCCAAAACAGACTGTTCATCTTTTAAAGCAAAATAGAAATGTCCCGAAGTATGAAGTTTCGCACCCGAAATTTCACCTCTAATTCGGACAAAACTGAAGACTTGCTCAAGCGTATTTTTAATAGAATAAGCAACCGCGCTTACACTAAGAGGCTCAGGTAATAAAGTTTCATGGTGCTCAGGAATAAAACTCATTAAATATTCTTTCTGAGGTGAGTTTGGATACAAACCTTTACTTTGAGTTTTGTTTTGCTTTCATCCAGACATACACGGGAAGACTAGAAAATAAAAAGAGGCTGCCTAAAAAAACAACTTCCGTACCAGCGCCAGTAATTGTCCACATAGCATAAATTATCCCTATTATAGGAATAAGCATTGCTTTTGAAAATTGTATTTTTTCTTTGTTTTTATTTTCTTGCAACAAAAGCAATAATTCTGCAGCGCTTGAGTATAAATAAGGTAACAAAATAGCAAACGTTGTTAAGTTCACAATAAATTTGAATTGTTCAACAAGTCCAACTTCATAATTCATGGCCAAAAGAAGTGTAATAAGAAGGCTTGAGAAGATAAGCCCAAAAACAGGAATACCCTTTTGAGAAACCTTTGCAAAAGAAGCAGGAAATAAACCATCCCGCGCAGCAGCCATTGGAATTTGACCTTGGATAAGAATCCAGCCATTCAAAGTTCCAAAACAAGAAAAAGTTGCTGCAGCGGCAATTATTGGTCCTACCCAAGATCCAAACAAAACTTCACCAACTTGAGAAAAAGGAGAGCATGCACCGACAACTTCGCTAGAAGGTACAACACCAAAAACAATAAAATTGCTCAAGATATAGATAAAAGCCGCAATAAGCGTTCCCCAGACCGTCGCTCGTGGGATTGTTCTCTTAGGATTTTGAACTTGCTCAGCTGGAATTGTGGCTGATTCCAAGCCCATAAAACTAAATAAGGTCAAGGCGGCAGCTTGCTGGATCGTAAAAAACATATTTTTAGAATTCGTCAAAAGAGGTGAAAAATTAGCGCTATCAACCTTGAAAAATCCAAAAATAATAATTGCGATTAAGGGAAAAAGTTTCAGAGTTGTTGTCAGTACTTGTATATTTCCCACATGACGCAGACTGAGCGCATTTACAGCTGTTAATATCCACAAAATTCCTATAGACATTAAGAAACTATAGGTCGGGTTGGTCATAAGTGCAGGCCAAAAATAACTTAGAAAATTAACAAAAGCCACAGCAACAGCTGCATTACTAACCCAATTTGCAATCCAATAAGTCCAAGCCATTTGAAACCCCACAAAATCACCAAAAACACGGCGACTATAAATATAGGGGCCTCCACTTTGGGGAAAACGGCGGCTTAGGTTGGCAAACGTTAAAGCAAGGAAAATCGCCCCTACTGATGTAATAAACCATCCCAAGAGACTTACCGACCCATAAGACGCAAGAACAGAGGGTAGCAAAAAAATACTTGTTCCCACCATGTTGCCAACAACAAGAGCTGTAGAGCGAAAAATGCCGAAAGCGGGCTTTTGAGTCAATGTCATATGTTTTGATCCTATGCGAGATTAAGCCACTTTCTTAAAATGGTTTTGCATTGTGTTTAAAGAAGATTCTTTTACCACTAAAGTTGAAATAATTAAAATACAAACTACAGTACAAATAAGCTGCACCAATGCGACTGGCAAGACCGTATCATTAAAAAAATTACTAACAATAGATACTGTTGCGACAGGAACTAAAGATTCAAAGCCCCCCATCATTGCAGATGCTGCCCCTTTAAGATTCGGGAAAACATCGAGAGCACGTGTTGCTGTATTCGCAAACACAAGCCCCATGCCAATACAATAAATTCCCATTAAGGCCGTTATATAAAGAGGGTGAGACTCGGCCATAAACGCATACACTAAAAATAACACACTTCCAATCGTACAAATAATGAGCCCATAAATTAATACAAGGTTTATCCCAAATTTTGTCACACAAAAGCGATTTAAATTTGATCCAATAATAAAGGCAAAAACAAGGGCAATTTGATAGTAGCCAAAATGAATCAATTCAACCTTTAAAACATCTATAAAAATATAAGGAATAGCAGAAATATATCCCCACCATCCTGCATACAATAAAGCTGAAATCATTGCATATCCTGAAAAAAACGGATTCCTAATAATTGTACAATAGTTCAAAAAAAGTGTTTTAGGCGAAAGATTCATGCGCTTTTCTGGCAATAATGTTTCTTTAAGCGCAATTGCTATAATAAAAGTCACAATAAGGGCAAGCGCTGCAACAACAAAAAAGGTTGCTTGCCAACCTGAAGCTGCAATTACTTGAGTGCCAATAATGGGAGCAATTCCTGGGGCGAATGCAATAACCATATACATTGTTGATAGAATACGCGAGCACTTCTCGTCTTGGTAAAGGTCCTTTACCATGGCAATACCTACAATCCAAGAGACACTCCCTCCTAATCCTTGAATAAAGCGAGCACCAATAAGGAATTCTATTGTAGGCGCCATTCCTCCTAAGAATGCTCCAAAAGCAAAAATTGTCATTCCTAAAATGAGCGTAAGCCGGCGCCCCAAACGATCTGAAAGAGGACCGTAAATTGTCCCTGAAATGAAAAGAGCCAATAAATGACCACTAAGCGTTAAGGCAACAACATCTTCCTCTGCATGAAAATAATGAGAAAGAAGTGGCAAACTAGGAATATACATATCCACAGCCATCTCAGTTGCTGCGATTGCCAATACCAAGATCGCAGGAACTAGCCAATCAAATCTTTTATCCATTTATTTTCCTTTAACATAGCGAGGACATACAAAACATTTGTCATGACTATCCTTCAAAATCATAAATGCGCTCTAAAAAATCCTATTAGCCCCACATTTTCTCTGCTCCAGGTTTGGAGGAAAATGCTGATGACGGAGTATAGCAGATTGCACTATTTTTTGCTAAATAGTTTTATTTCTCTTATTTAGCGACAATTTAGCTTTTGTATTTTCAATATATTTCTATAAAGCTTTTAATGACTTTACGTCTTCCACTTGCAGCTAAGATTAATGAATGATAGGAATTTGCTATGAAAAAACAATTTATTGATATTGAAAGGCGTGGCCTAATGCTCGTTCTCTCGTCTCCTTCAGGCGCGGGAAAAACTTCTTTAGCTCGCAAATTACTCGCAACTGATTCACAACTGATGCTTTCAATCTCAATTACAACGCGAAAACAAAGACCTGGCGAAATTCATAGTCGTGATTATTTTTTTGTGGCCCCTCATGAGTTTGAGAAATTGCGCGATGAAGGCGCTCTTCTCGAACACGCTCGTGTTTTTAACAATGATTATGGAACACCTCGTGCCCCTGTTGAGAAAGCCTTATCTGAAGGAAAAGACGTCATCTTTGATATTGATTGGCAAGGTACCCAAGCTCTTAGCCGAACAGCTCGAGGTGACATGGTGACTATCTTCATCTTACCTCCTTCTTGCGAAGTTCTTGAACAACGTTTAAGAAACCGCGCTCAAGACTCAGAAGAAGTCGTTAGCGATCGCATGGCCAAAGCTGTTGATGAAATGAGCCATTGGGCTGAATATGATTATGTGATCGTTAATGAAGACTTTGAACAAAGTGTAGCAGCTATCCAAGCCATTTTGGTTGCAGAACGACTTAAACGTCAGCGTCAGATCGGGCTTGCTCCTTTTGTCAATGATTTACGTCATGTGCCTTAATTAATTATACATAAATTATAAGAATTTTATGCGAGTACATGCACAGTCTCACCATAAAACAGAACCTACAATATGCTCATCATGATATAAATTTTAATTTAATTAAGGATATTTTGAAGGATTTTCTATCGTTGATTGAGAAGCACCGATAGCTTTCCCCAATAATACAGCCCCCATTAATGCAGAAAATAAAGAACCTAAAATAACCCCAAGTTCCATTTGATTGACATAAGTTTTATGTTCAAATGATAGGGTTCCAATAAATAAACTAAACGTAAAACCTATGCCACAAAGAATACTAATTCCATAATATACTCTCCAATTTATATCACATGGAAGTTTGCATAGACGTAGTTTAATTGCCACAAAGGAGAAGCTCATAATACCAAGTTGTTTGCCTATAAATAAGCCTGCCATAATGCCAAGTGTAATTGATGAGTAAAAGTCAGGTATAGATAATTCTTTAAAAACCACCTCACAATTCAAAAAAGCAAAGACAGGTAAAACTATTAAAGCAACAAAAGGATGCAGTGAATACTCTAATCTCTTAAGTGGAGAAGATGCTTTTTGATCTAATTCTTTAACTCGTAGTGGAATAAATGCACCAAGAAGGACTCCTGCTAATGTACCATGGACACCAGCTTCTACCAACGATAACCAAAGACCTATACCCAACATCACATAAATACTAAGCTTGCTGACTTTTAGTAAATTAATGATGGCTAAAAGGAGTAAAATGATCGCTGCAATAAGAAGAGGAGTATAATTTATGGAAGCCGTATAAAATATGGCTAAAACCATAACAGCAATAATATCATCAATGATAGAAAGAGCAACAACAAATAAACGCACTGCAAGGGGTATTCTTGTTGAAAAGAATGATAATATCCCGAGAACAAAAGCTGTATCCGTGGCAATAGGAATGGCCCACCCTCTTGCCTGAGAGGAGGTATCATAATTGAATAAATAATAAACAACAGCAGGAACAACAGCGCCACCTAACGCCGCTATAATAGGCAGGGTAAGATTTTCTCTAGACGTAAATTCCCCTTCTAGAAAATGGTATTTAGCCTCAAGCGTAATCGTCAAAAAAAAGATCGCCATTAATCCATCATTTGTCCATTTTATGAGCGGCTTATGAAGAACAAATTCCCCGATTGTAATGCTGATTGGTAAGTTTATAAGGTTAAGATAGATATCGTATAAGTTACTGTTGCTAATGCATAAGGCAAGCACCATGCCACTAAATAGTAAAATTCCCGATAAAGATTCAATATTGATATATTGCTGGATTCTATTTTTCATTAAATTACTTTCTCAGTTCCCTATAAAGCAGCATTAATAATTTATACCAGCAACTGTATTAACGAACTGTAAATGACTCTATCAAATGAATTATTTTCTCGGCTTTATGTGATTATTATGGACTGTTTAGCTATTGATAATTCAAGCTTAATTGTTCTTGAGATATGCCAAGTTTTTCCGCGAATTCTTGTAATCTCTTTCGAAGTTGTGCAAGACCTTCTTGTGAATCTCTTTGGATAATCGAAGGACCAAGACTCAGCTCTCCTTTCGGTACTTTGTCGCCTTTAAAGAAGTTGACAATACGCTAAGAACGCTAACATGCAAAATGAAGCGTGTGATCATATAAAAAATTAAACTAAGAAGTTAAAAAATGCTGAGAAGAAAATTAGTGATCACAATTATTTTTTGACAAATTATTTGTCAATGCTAATTTTTTAATTATTAAATCTTAAAACCTTCTCCCAAATAGACACGTCTTACATTTTTATCGGCAATAATTTCCGAAGGTGTGCCTTGCATCAGCACGTATCCATCATTCATGATATATGCACGATCAACAATATCCAAGGTTTCGCGAACATTATGATCTGTAATAAGGACCCCAATATTACGATCTTTAAGATGTGAAATAAGTTCACGAATGTCATGAACAGCAATCGGATCAATCCCTGCTAATGGTTCATCAAGCATAATGAAATGAGGATGTGTTGCTAAAGCTCTTGCAATTTCAACACGACGACGCTCTCCACCTGACAATGTGATAGCTGCTGAACGTCTTAGGTGCGTAATCATAAACTCTGAAAGTAAGCCTTCTAATATCTCTTCACGCTCATCAGAATTTTTTACAGTTATTTCAAGGACTGCTCTTATATTCTCTTCAACTGTCAGCCCTCTAAAAATAGAGGCCTCTTGGGGAAGATACCCAATTCCTAAGCGCGCACGGCGGTACATAGGCAAAGTACTAATCTCATAACCATCAAAATATATTTGACCTTGATCTGGCTTTACCAATCCCGCAATCATTGAGAAACAAGTCGTTTTCCCTGCTCCATTAGGTCCAAGTAATCCAACTGCTTCTCCTCTTTGCACGTGAAGAGAGACATCCTTTACAACAGGCCGCTTACGATAGCTTTTACCAAGCATTATTGCCTCAAGGCCTGTCCCGTTAAAAAAATGTGCGTTAGATTGAGAAGCATCCATAATATTTTATCTTATTGTTGATGAGCCTTAGGCAAAATAAGGACCTTTACCCGCTTTGGTGTCATTTTTAATTTTTCATCTTGTGCTTGCGTTGGTGGCTTCCTTAACATTTTACTGATCCCTCTGTCGAGATCAACTTCAGCATAAGCACCTTGCATTTGTCCTTCTTGATTTGTGATTTGAACATCACCCTTTAATGTCACCAAATGTTTATCTGGCTGATAATGACCATATTTTGCTTTCGCAATTTCTTTCTCGGTCACAATAATAACGTTGTTGAAAGCCTTAACTTCCTCAATATCGTATTTTCCTGCCGCATTTTTATTGATATACGCTTTCAAAAGCTCAGCTTCAATTACCTTATCTTGAGAACTCATGATAGCATGCCCAATTGCCTCAATTTTGTATAACTCATTCTTTGAATGTTCCGTCGATCTGAAATACGTCACAAGCTTGTCACAATTTAGTTTGTACTCCTTATGAGTCACCACAACGTTTCCATAAGCTGTACAGATATTTTTATCACGTTCACAGACAATTCCATCATCAGAATTAATTTCGACAGGAACCTTTGCCGTTTCGATAGTTTGCGTTTTGAGTTCTGCGTATGCCAAACTAGAAATCAACCAACTACAACAAATAAAGTACCAAAATAGGGAATTATTTTCCATTTGAAAGGCCAAATCCTTTATTACCTTCAGAATCTGCATCATACAATGTAAGGGTACTTTTTCCTATAAAATGAACTTTGTTCCCTCCATTCTCTATTTTAAACCCCTGAGCAACAATTTTACTTGATGGCCCCTTACCCATAATTGGTTTAGAACCTTCAACATTTTTATTGTTTGTATCAACTTGAGCAGAATCCGTTGCAAATTCGTAACCTGAACTTGTTTTTAGTTTAACGTTCTCTCGATAATCCAAAAATTTTGTATTTTGATGGAAAACTCCTTTATCTCCATTAACTTCAATCTCTGTTCCATTGTGAAGAATATGTTTACTAAAAGGTTGTTCAAGTCCGATCTTTTCTGAAGCAACTTGTTCAGCGCTTTGTGCATTAATATTAAAAGGGCGTTGATCTTTATCATAGGAATGCATTCGTGGTTGCTGGATCCTATTCTGCATCGAAAGGTTCTTAAACTTATTCTCTCCTTGAGATTCTGTGGAGTTTAAAAAGTCTTCTATTTGCGGCCAAGCGATTAAAATTACCCCCATCAGTATAATTGATGCGCATGAAAATTTTCTTAAAAAAATAACCCTTTCTGAGCGCCGTTGATGTTGTTGTTGCAACTCTTGGCTTAATGGTTTTCCCTTGCGAGATGTGTAGAAATTATTTTTTACAAAACTCATCGCTTCTTCAATCGCTCCTTAAGAAATATTAGCTCTTAAAAAGTCATGTATATGTACAATCCCTACGACGTGATCAATATCCTGTTTACTTTCAACTACAAAAAGTGCCGTAACTTGCTTTTCATTCATAAAAGCAAGAGCCTCTTCTGCAAGAGCACCAGCATGAATAGTATAGGGATACGTTGTCATTACTTCTTCAACCAAAGCTGATAAAAGATTTGTATTCATATGACGCCGCAAATCTCCATCTGTAATAATCCCAACCAATGTTCCTGAATTTTCAATAACCCCCACACAACCAAATCCATGAGATGTCATTGTTAAAATAGCTTTATTCATAGGAGTCCCCAGACTCACAACAGGAACTTTTTCATTTCTGTGCATAATCTGTGAGACCCTTACCAAGCGCTGACCTAATTTTCCTCCAGGATGAAAAACACCAAAATCTTCAGGAGAAAAACCTCTAAAATTTAAAAGTGTTGTTCCTAAGGCATCTCCTAAGGCAAGCATCATTGTCGTTGAAGTTGTTGGAGCAAGACCTAAAGGGCAAGCTTCTTCTATTGAAGGTAAGAGTAAAGTTACCGTCGATGTTTCCGCAAGCGTACTCTCTTTTCTTTGCGTAATCGCAATTAAAGGAATTAGACGGCGTTGCGCATAAGCTAACAAATTAGAAAGTTCAGTTGTTTCACCAGAAGAGGATAAGACAATTAAGGTGTCCATCGGCGAGATCATCCCTAAATCGCCATGACTTGCTTCCGCAGGATGAACGAAAAGAGATGGTGTTCCTGTCGAAGAAAGGGTCGCTGCAATCTTACGCGCGATATGTCCGCTTTTACCCATCCCAGAAACAACGACTCGACCTTTTGTTTCAATGATAATTTGGCAAGCCTTCAGAAAGCTCTCATCTATACTCTTAGAAAGAACTTGAAGAGCTTTGGCTTCTAAATTCAAGACGCGCTGAGCTTCCTCTAAAGTAAAATGCGACACAGCATCAGGCTTTTGCATTTTTAAGCTTGTATTTGCATTGAAAGCAATAACCGTCATTGTCACTCCTTTTTTACCATAAGTTTAGTGATCTAATATATTTAGGTTTTGATACCCTAAAAGATCTAATTGAGTACATGCAGGCACAAAATCAAAACATGCTTGCGCCAGCTTCTCCTTTTCTTCCCGTTTTAACAAGGTATCTAAAATATCTTTAAGTCTATGAAGATAAAGCACATCTGTTGCGGCATATCTTAATTGCTCAGGTGTGAACGTTGGAGCTCCCCAATCGGAAGTTTGAGCCTCTTTCGAAATATCGACATTCAAGAGTTCTTTACAGAGATCTCTCAACCCATGGCGATCTGTAAAGGTGCGTACAATTTTTGAAGCAATTTTTGTACAGTAAATAGGTCTAATTTCAATTCCAAATGTATGCGACAATAAAGCCACATCAAAACGCGCAAAATGAAAAATCTTCAAAACAGAAGGGTTCAATAAAAGTTGGACAAGATTAGGTGCATGATAAATTTTTTCATGACTGAACTGCACAACATGACAAGTTCCATCGCCTTGCGAAAGTTGTACAGCACATAATCGATCGCGATGAGGATTCAATCCCATGGCCTCTGTGTCAATTGCAACAGAACTTTGAAAATTTACAGAAGAGGGTAAATCTCCAAAATGATGTTGAATATTGAGACTCTGCTGTCCGCTCACAATCAATCCTCCATTAACTCGCATGGTGCCCAGGAGAAGACTCGAACTTCCACAAGCTTGCGCCTACTAGAACCTGAATCTAGCGCGTCTACCAATTCCGCCACCTGGGCTCTAATCTTCATGCATAAGGCTTTGCAACCTTCTCTGTCAAGTTTTAGAGATAAGAAAAAGCCTTTTGTGCTATTTTTTTTGCTGGAAAGAAGTTTAAAGAAGAGAGGAAGGGGAGCGGAACTCATTTTATTAGAATAGCAAATATAAGCCGTAAAATCAAGGAAAACTTGCCTATATGCCCCGATTTTGCATTTAATCGTTTCAAAGGAAGGACGTTACTTTGGTAGTTTTTCAGGTAGCTTGCATGTCAACCTAAGGCTTCTTTCATGAGAAGGAATTATCTCACCACCATAAAGAACTTTTTCATAAACTTATAAAATAGCCCTTATATAAAATAGGCTTGTTGTTGATCATTTAGGGTTTTAAATGGTTTAATTTTAAAAGAGGACTTTCATGCAAAAACAAACAACAACCCAAGCTGGTTTCAGTCTTGTTGAACTTGCTATTGCGCTTATGATTATAGGACTTATTGTGGGAGGTATTCTTAAAGGGCAGGAACTTCTCGAAAGTGCGCGTCTTAAATCTGTGTTGACTCAAGTAAATGAGTATCGTGTAGCAGTCAGTACATTTATGGACCGTTATGATGCATTACCGGGGGATTTTGATCAAGCCGCCGAACTTATTCAAGAAGGAC
Organism: Candidatus Paracaedimonas acanthamoebae; assembly: GCA_000743035.1. Lineage (GTDB taxonomy): Bacteria > Pseudomonadota > Alphaproteobacteria > Caedimonadales > Caedimonadaceae > Paracaedimonas > Paracaedimonas acanthamoebae. The sequence goes on along the minus strand of CP008936.1, from coordinate 70,926 downwards.
TTCTTAATGGAAATAATAATGGGATTATAGAAGGATCTGGCCTCACAACTCAAGGTAAAAACCATGAAGCAGCTTCTTTCTGGGCACATTTAGCTGCAGCCAACCTGCTTCCAAGTCCTGGAACTTCGCCAGGAACCCAAGCGAAATTTGGTGTTGGGGCTCCAAAAGCTAAAATTGGAGGAGGTTTTACAATTTGCTATCATCCTTTTGAGGATATGCCCGGTCACTGGTTTGTGCTTGGCAATGAGAACGGGGATAAAGGAGATGCGCCAGGTCTTACTCCACTTCAAGCGATGAGCCTTGATAAGAAAGCCGACAATGGCCACCCCACAACGGGAAAGATAAGAGCTAAAGATGGAGCAGGTGTCAAAGTAGGGAGTTGTGTCACCGCTAAAGGCGAATACAATACGAAAAACAATGAAATTTCTTGTGTCATTTATTTCCAGATGTAAACACGATGAAGCTGGTTATTCTTTAATCGAGCTTGCTATCGTTTTAGCAATCATTGGTATTATTGGAGGTTTAACCGTCCCTCTCTTAATACCTCAAATAGAAAGATCAAAACTTGAAATAACACGCCGCCATCATCAAGAAATCGTGGACAGCCTAGCCTCCTATACAGCCCTTTATAGGACGCTTCCCTGTCCTGCTGATCCTGCTTCTCAAGGACAAGAGGCAGGTGTTGCCCGTCTTCATTGTTCAAAAGCAGCTGAGGCAATAGGAATTATTCCTTATCGAACACTTGGGCTGCCAGAGAGTGTTGCGCGAGATGGTTATAAAAATTTTATGACCTATGCTGTTGAACCAAAACTTATTTTTAGGCCAGGCTCAGAATTTGACTTCAAACGGTTTTGTGAAAAAATTAGTTTACGTTCACTTAAAGTGACGGATGAAAATGGCTTAAGTGTTTTGGGAACAGGAGAAGACAGTATTTTATTTGTTCTTATAAGCCATGGTCCTTCAGGGCAAGGAGCCTATATTGGCAAAGGCACCACTCAAACACGTCAAGGATTACACTCAAGCAAGAGTGAAACTGAAAATGGCAACGGTGATTTAATTTTTATAAGCTCTCCTTATTCCACTAGAGAAGATACTCCTTTCCGACATATTGTTACGTGGAAAACACAAAGAAATTTTGCAGGGATTTGCACGAGTTACCGTCTTCATGCCCACCGTTATTAGATGCCTTTATTTAAAAACGATTATTTGTTTTATTTCTAATATTTTGGGTTTTTTGCGCTTGCCACTCCCCCTCTTTTATGCATCTTAGACGAGCAATAAAAGTTTGATTAGGCTTTAAAGTAATCATGGGTTTTTTGGAATCGATTTCTCTTAATGTTACTTGTTGCTCTGTGACGCGAATGATCTCATATCCAAAGTCTTTTATTCCTTGGAAATTTGTTATTTTTTGGCCATTGAGCCAGAGTGTCCATGTTTTCTCATTAAGATAAAAAATAGCGGCCAAGTATAAAGTCACTGGTGATCTTGATGATGCTTGAGAAGGCGTAATTTGAACCATTTTTTGAGAGATTTTTTGTTCTTTTTGGGACGCCCAAAAACTCTTAGTGACAGATATGATTTTAAAAATAGCTAGGCTAAAGAGACAAAAAAGACCGTATTTATAAATAAGCTGTTTGTAAGAAAACAGGCCAAAACCAGGGAATCTCAACATGCGGAAGCGCGATAACCCGCGCGCTCTAATATGAGAAATTACTTCTCTTGTAAGATCCTGAATTTCTAAAATCTCTTTCACGCCCTCAGGAATTTTTTGATTATTTGATACTTTCACACAAACAATAGAAAGACTCTCTGCAGGAAAATGGTGCTGGCGCTTAACATAGTGGCTGAAAGAAGTGATTTGATTACTATATTCCTCTATACACGATGGTTGTTTTATTGTCCTTAAATGACGAATTTCTCCATGCAAAAACAACATCTGTTTTAAATACTCATTCCAAGGCATCAAGAGTATAAAAGGGGAGGTTTCTCCTATTTTCTTGAATTTTCTCCGCAAGAAATTTTGGGCTTCAACAATAAAGAAAGTTAAATGAATTCTGATCCCTTTCTCTTTTAACGGCACCATCCATGCCTTAATGGCATTAGAAGCTTGAAAGGCAACCCCAAAAAAAGGGTGGGCTTTTTGATGTACGTTTAGATACATTCCACCAAACCAACTTTCGGATGGAAATTTTGCACTTAAATGGTTCGCTAATAGTGACTTCTGATCAAAAAAAGAAGATCTTGGAAGCATTCCAGTTTCTAAGATTTCACTCTCATGATCTATAAGAATTGTTAATGAAGTCGGACAATTTTGAGAAATTTTTTCCATCAACTGAATTGGTGTTTTCAGAAAACATCTTTCTTTTAAACGTCCCCATTGATAAATGAAAATTTCTGCACTTTTCTCTTGTAAGATTAAGTACCATCTCTGCGGAATAAAATAAGAGAACATTACAATTCCAGTACCGTTAACTGTTGGTATAAAGGAATAAAAACGGCACATACGATCCAGAACATCATCCCACCGATCATTAAAAGACCTGTTGGCTCGAGATAAGCAAGAAGTTTCCCTATTTTTTGCTCAACGTTATAACGATAATGCTGTGTAATACAATGCAAACAAGGAGCTAGTTCACCAGTTTGCGTACCAACCTTTAACATCCTTGAAAGATAAGGAGCAAAAAAATTTACTTCTTTAAAAGCTTCATGTAGATTGTGGCCTTTTTTTATCTTTTCAATTACTTCAGATAATTTTCTTCTCACAAAAAAATTATTTAAAGAAAGCTGTCCCGTCTCAAAAGCCTCAAAAAGATTGATATTATTTCGATAAAGAATCTCAAAAATCTGGAAAAACCGAAGAATCAAAATGTCTTTAAAAAGCTCTCCGATGAAGGGCGTTTTCAGCACGACCTGATGACAATAGCATTTTATTTCTTGAGATAATTGGCTTAAGATAAATAACATCCCGCCAACTATACCTAACAACACACCAATGCTCTCTATAATAAAGAAAAACTTGTCCGACAAAAAAATAAGAATATGCGTTGACAGAGGAATTTCATGACCAAAATTACCAATCAAAGTTTGAATTTGAGGAACGACAAGAATTGAAAGAATGCTTGCCAATAATAGAATCATTCCTAACAATATGATAGGGTAACGAAGGGATTGAATCACTTTCATTTTAAATTTTCGTTGCTCATTTAAAAGGATTGCTAACTGCTCAAATGCCGCTACTAATTCTCCAGTTGTTTCAGCTGCCTTAATAGTCCCTAAAAAGGTTTGATTAAAAACTTGAGGGAAATAGTTCATGGCTTCTGAAAGAGAAGCACCATTTTCAACCAAGTAGTAAATATCCTCAAAAATACTCTTAAACTGCAGCGAAGGAGATGATTGCTTGACCGAATCGAGGACATCTAAAAGAGGAATCCCAGCTTGACTCATTTCCTTAAAATGAATGCAAATTTCTTCAAGATGATTGTCATTGCGTGAGCGAAAGAAACGCCAATGAATAGTTTGTTCACGACAACGTAACAAGTATTCTCCGCGTTCAGCAAGACGATGTTGCACCTCTTTTAAGGAAGAGGCGGCTATAATTCCCCGTTTTTTTCGACCTTGGTTGGTGAGAGCACAATATTTAAAGTGAAGCATGTTTAAATTTTTCTCACCCCAATAACTCTTTCAATTTCAGCCATATTCACCATTCCTTCCCGAGCCGTGATAAGAGCTGCATGTATCATCGTTTGAAATCCTCGAGTTTGAGCATAACCACGAAGTTCAGAAATTTTGGCATCACTTAAAAAATCATCCATTTTCTCATCAAATAATAGCCACTCAGCAACAGCAACACGTCCTTTATAACCAGTATATTCACAATGATGACATCCCTCTGCCTCATATAGAATATAACCTTCCTGCTTATATTTCTGAAAAATAAGCCCTTCTTCTTTATTGATGGCTCTCTCAAATTTACAGAAAGAGCAGAGTTTTCTTAAAAGTCTTTGTGCAATTACCCCTCGAAGATGGCCTGCCAACATTTGTGTAGAAAGTCCTAAATCTTTAAAACGAGAAATTATATCAAAAGCATTATTCGTATGAAGCGTGGTTAAGACAAGATGCCCTGTCATGGCTGCTCTTAAAGCCATGTTGGCTGTCTCTTCATCCCTCACTTCTCCAATAAAAATAATGTCTGGATCTTGGCGCAAAATTGAACGGATGCCCTCTATAAATGAGACACCTCCAGGCTCACGAACCTCAGTTTGACGAATCAAAGAAAGTTCATATTCTACAGGCTCTTCAAGCGTCATAATGTTGACGTCTGTTGAAGCAATATAGCGTAACATTGAGTAAAGAGTTGTTATTTTTCCCGAACCTGTTGGCCCTGTCACAACAACAAGGCCTTGTGGCGCTTTAATCAGTTGCTTGATAGAGCTAATGGCTGTTTCTGCAAATCCTAACTCTTCCAACGGTAACAACGAATGACGCTTGTCTAAGATACGAACAACAAAATTTTCACCATGAACTGTTGGATGGGAAGCCGCTCTAAAGTCGACCTCACGGTTAGCAACGATGAAACTAAATCGACCATGTTGCGGTAGTCGGCTTTCTGTAATATCCATTTCAGACATGATTTTTAAGCGCACAAGAAGCATTGGCCAATACTGCCGATGAAAAGTACATATCTGTCGAAGGACACCATCTAAACGATATCTGCAACGAACAAACGTCCCTTCGGGTTCAAAATGGATATCTGAAGCTCTTCTTTTCACAGCGTCAATTAATAACGTATTGATAAAGCTAATTGCAGCCCCTTCAGTATGCTGTTTATCTTTGCTTTCTTTTGTCTCAAGCTCGCACAAAAGACCTTCAATTGATAGAGCATGACCATATGCTTTATCAATCGCTTGGCCTAGGTCAGTGGAAGTAGCAACATAAGGAATAATATTTATAATATGAGGAAAAAATCGCCGAAGCTGATCAAGCGCCATCAAATCATCGACGTCAACTAAAGCTGCATGTAACGTTTTCTCTTCACAAAACAAAGGTAATACCTGATAACGCTCAGCAATATTTTTAGGAAAATTGATGAGAAGATGAGCATCCATGATAGATTCTTGAAGGTTAAAAATAGAAATACCTTTTGAATCAGCAATAATTTCTCTGAGAACTTGATCGCTTAAGAAACCTAAATTAACGAGAATTTCTTCTAAGCGTTTTCCTTGCTTGTGTTGTTCAATTTCTGCGATTTTTATTTGATCAATTGAAATGAGACCGCTTTTTAAAAGATATGCTTGAAGATCAAAAAGTTCGTCTGTCATGCAAAAAGTTTTGTTTTGAGGAGTTTGACTTGTTTCGCGCAAAGTGATTCTTTGCATAAAATCTCCATGTATTAATACCCTCGCCTATTTCTTTTCTAAAATAGAGTTATTTTTTAATACAATAAATTTTTTCTAAAGGGCATGAATATGTGCTAAAGCCCAACGAAAATCCTTTTCAAGCTTTTGAAAATTAAGGGTAAGAGCTTTATCTCGCGCAATCAAAACATAATCACAATTGGGTTGAACATGAACTATATTAAGGCGCACAACCTCCTTTAAACGGCGGCGCGCTCGATTACGTTGCACAGCACCACCAATTTTCCGACTTGCAGTAAAACCAAAACGAGCATGATGAAGAACTAACTCTTCACTTTGAGGAAGGTATTGCAAAATAAACGCTGAGGTAACCCAGCGTTTTCCAAGGTTAGAAATTTTCTTAAATTCTTGTCTCTTTTTCAGAGAAATAAAAGAGGCCACAGTCTCTATGCAGAGAGTCTTGCCCGCCCTTTAGCTCGCCGATTTGCTAAAACTTTACGGCCACCAAGAGTTGCCATACGAGCACGATATCCATGACGACGCTTCCTTACCAAAACACTTGGCTGATAGGTCCGCTTCATTTGAAATCTCCTTAGGATCTATTTGTTGAAAGCAGTCTATACGTTTTTTAAGCTTAATTGTCAATCCTTGCTTCACGCTATTTTCTTGAATCACAGTATTTTCTTCATGCACCTTCATTAAAATCATGATAATTTTCTTCCACAAAAAATGAAGAGGAATATCAATGGCACCAGCTCCTTTAAAGCATGTGTATCTAATTGATGGTTCAGGCTTTATCTTTAGAGCCTTTCATGCATTACCTATATTGACGCGCCCTGATGGAACACCTGTCAATGCAGTCCTTGGCTTTACAAATATGCTTATGAAGCTCTTAACTGAAACGGATGTAGATCATTTAGCGGTTATCTTTGATTCAGCGCGGCGAAATTTCCGCCACGATATCTATCCGGACTATAAAGCAAACCGTCCTCCACCCCCGCCTGAGCTTATCCCGCAATTTCCTCTTATCCGAGAGGCTTGCGAAGCTTTCAATGTGCCTTCAATTGAACTAATTGGTTATGAAGCGGATGACCTTATTGCAAGCTATACTCAAGCCGTCATTCAACAAGGCGCTGATGTAACAATTGTCTCTTCAGATAAAGATCTTATGCAACTTATTGGACCAAGTGTCCGCATGTTTGATCCCATGAAAAATAAATTTATTGGAGAGACCGAAGTCGAGATTAAATTTGGTGTTAAGCCTGAGCAGGTGATTGATGTACAAGCTTTAGCGGGAGATAGTTCAGATAACATCCCCGGCGTGCCCGGCATAGGCCTTAAAACAGCGATGCAACTTATTCAAGAGTTTGGGTCTCTTCATGAATTACTGAGCCGCCTTCATGAAATTCCTCAAGCAAAACGCCGTGAAACTCTTCAACAAAATACGAAAGAAGCTCTTCTGTCGTATCAGCTTGTAACTCTTTCAAAAGAAGCTCCTCTTCCCATACTCCTCGAAAATTTAGAATTGAGAACGCCAGAACATACAAAATTACGGCATTTTCTTGAAACACAGAATTTTCACTCGATTTTATCGCGTCTTGAGCGCCAAGGAACTATTCAAATGAAAGCAGCTATCCCTGATTCTACCCCAAAATCCACTTCTATCAGGGCCAACTATCAATTAATAACAAAAATAGAAGATCTACAAAAATGGATCTACGATGCTAAATTTCAAGGTTTTGTGGCTATCGATACGGAAACAACCTCTCTGAAGGCTCTCCAGGCACAGCTTGTGGGGATCTCTTTGGCTCTTGCGCCAGGAAAAGCTTGCTATATTCCCTTACACCATAAAATAAAAACGCCAGAAGACTTATTTACAAGCCCCCAAACGCAACCCCAACAAATTCCTTTTGACACAGCTCTTAACGCCTTGAAAGAGTTATTAGAAGACCCATCTGTCCTTAAAATTGGACATAATATTAAATATGATGCCCTTATCCTCTCGCAAGAAAAGATTACCCTTGCTCCCTATGACGATACCATGGTTCTTTCTTACATCTTAGATGGAACGCATCATGGACATGGACTTGATGAACTCTCGCAACTTCATTTTGATTATCAGACTATAAAATACAAAGATGTTGTGGGATCAGGCAAAGAAGAAGTTACATTTGATTTCGTGCCGCTAGATAAGGCTTGTGCTTATGCAGCTGAAGATGCGGACATGACTTTTCAACTTTATCAATTATTAAAACCTCGGCTTCCTAAAGAACAAGCTGCAAGCATTTATGAGACAATTGATCGTCCTTTAATTCCTATTTTATCTGAAATGGAGAAAGTTGGGATTACAGTCAATCTTCAAAAATTAAAAGATCTAAGTCAGAACTTTCAAGTACGCCTTTATGCTTTGGAACAAGAAATTTACCAAGAAGTAGGTCATCCTTTTAATCTTGCTTCTCCTAAACAATTGGGAGAAGTCCTTTTTGAAGAGCTAAAGCTAGGCACCGGGAAGAAAGGCAAGAGTGGTTCCTATGGAACAGGAGCAGATGTCCTTGAGGAGCTAGCAGATCAAGGCCATATTTTGCCTCAAAAGATCCTTGATTGGCGTCAATTGGCAAAACTTAAAAGTACCTACACGGATGCTTTGGTTGAAGAGATTAATCCTCGGACAGGACGCGTTCACACAACATTTGGAATGACGATGACCTCAACAGGGCGCCTTTCTTCAAGCAACCCTAATCTTCAAAACATTCCCATTCGAACTGAAGAAGGCCGTAAGATTCGCGAAGCTTTTGTGGCAAAACCAGGACATTTGCTTATTTCTCTTGATTATTCTCAAATTGAATTAAGACTTCTCGCACAAATGGCAAATATTGAATCTTTGAAAACTGCTTTTCGAAAAGGTTATGATATTCATGCTCTAACGGCGTCAGAAGTTTTTGGCCTTCCTCTTGAAAATGTTGATCCTGAACATCGACGTCGCGCAAAAGCGATCAATTTTGGAATCATTTATGGAATCAGCGCCTTTGGTTTAGGTCGACAATTAAAAATCTCGCCCAAAGAAGCTGCCCATTACATTGAAATTTATAATGCTCGCTACCCTGGAATCTTGGCATTTATGGCAGACCAAAAAGAAAAGGCTCGGACTCAAGGATATGTTGAGACCTTATTTGGACGTAAATGTTTTATCATGGGAATTCATGATAAAAATCCAGCCTTAAAAAGCTTTGCTGAGCGGCAAGCAATTAATGCACCACTTCAAGGCACAGCTGCGGATATTATTAAGCAAGCCATGATTCAGCTTCCTGTAAAACTTGCAAAAGCTCAATTAAAGAGCGAGATGCTTCTTCAAGTTCATGATGAGCTTATTCTTGAGGTGCCAGAGGCTGAAGTTGAAGCGACGCTCCAAATCGGGAAAAAAACGATGGAGCAAGTGGTTTATCTTGATATTCCTTTAACCGTTGATACCGGCGTAGGACGAAATTGGGCGGAAACAAGTTAATGCGGAAACAAGTTAATATAGTAGTTAAGTCTCTTTTGTTTCTACCTGTATAATATAAGTAAATATCACTCATGTTTGTTACTTAAGTATATTTTTCTCATATCTCGAACATATTCTTAACCATAAGCTTAAAAAGCTATTGCATATGCAAGGCTTTAACTTTTTGTTAGGAGATCAAGTATGCTGTTTAAGTTTAGTAAAATGAGAATAAGTTTTATTGTTGCCTTAACTCTTCTCATTTCTAGTTTTAGTTATGTCCAAGCAACCGATGGAAGATGTGAAATAATTGAAGTTGATAAAAAACAACCTCTTTATCAAACTAACTTTAAAGCTTCTACTGTTCAATCTCTCATTCAGAAACAACAAGAAGATGAGGATTTGACACTTGAACAAGCTAAAGGAAAGGTAGGAGAACTCTTAGCAAGAAAGGTGATTGAAAAAAGAAAGGTTAACTCTCTATCTGGGTATGTCAGCATAACAACGATGTTTAAGAATCAAGGATGTACGATCCAAGAAGAACTTCGTAGCAATGCAGATCAAGGTATAGACGATATTTTTGTTGTGCTTAGAACAGATGGATGGATAAATCGACGTTATGCTCCCATCTTTCACGAAGCAAAGTATAATGGTAAATGTAGTTTAAAGTTAAAGGATACTGTCACTCTCTGCCAGCAACTTTCCTTTCAATGGCTTGATGGAAACCTCAAAAAAGTTCAGAAAAGAGCTAAGGCCCAGGTGTGTTTCAATGATCACAACGCTTTAGTAATACAGGCATGCACGAAATGTACTGAAGAATTCCAAGAAAATATTAAATGGTTATACAAGATGCTAACAAACGGAAAATTTTACAGAACAGCCAGTTTATTATGCGCAAATGGTACTTTACGTATCTATAATGTAAATGGCCATTAAAAAAAACATAAAAAAAATCAGTATCCTCTTTTATAGGCGCCAGTATTTTTAAATGGCGCCCACTTTTTTAACCCAATTTTTACTAAGGATGTTCATCCACTTCTCCACTTGGGTCTTCATGAATTAAAACCTCTGTATGAGGAAAAGCCTGTTGCACTTTTAAGATCACTTCTAGAGAAACTTTATGAGCCGCTTTTAAAGTTAAACTTCCGTCCATTTCGAGATGAATTTGAATAAACTTTTGGGTCCCAGAAGAACGCGTCCTTAAATCATGGTAGCCTAAGACTTGCGGATGGCTTAAGACAAGCTGAATGATTTTCTGGCGCTCTTCTTGAGAGAATTCACGATCAATGAGAATATCAAAAGATTGAGCAGCCACTTTCCATGCCGTGTACAAAATGTATGCCGCAATTCCTGTGCCTATTAAAGGGTCAAGCAGCGTCATTCCCTGAAAAGTACTGCCCAAAAGGGCGATAATAACACTCATATTAATGAATAAATCACTTTGATAGTGAATAGAGTCCGCATGAATTGCGATGGAATTTGTGCGCTTAAAGACATGCTTTTGATACAAAACAAGTGCAAGTGTTAGGACGATTGAAAAAACCATAATCCATAAACCGACTTCGGCTTTTTCTAAAGACTCTGGGTGAATAAAACGGTTGCCCGCTTCATAAAGCAACCAGCTTGCAGAACCAAAAATGAAAATGGATTGGGCTAACGCCCCAATTGCTTCAATTTTACCATGACCAAAACGATGCTCAGCATCAGGCGGACGATGTGCTTGACGGATCGCAAACATATTCAAAAGCGAGGCCAACCCATCCAACAATGAATCAATAAGCGACGCCTGCAGGCTAAGAGCTCCTGTTACTTGCCAAGCGAAAAATTTTACAATAATCAGGATACAAGCAACAGCAACCGATGCATAACTTGCATACTTTACAGACTTCAAATCACGTCGCGCCACACAATTAACCTTTCACTCCATTAACACCTTAAGAGTACGCGATTTAGAGGAGAATTTACAATACGCTCTTTAAACAAAAAGGAGCAAAATTAATTTGCTCCTCTTAAAGTAATTTTATGTGAACTTCTACTTAATTATGACATTTGACCTGCAGCCAACGTAGTAACAGTATAATCATAATTAATCATATGCTCGCCAATGCCTTCATACATAGAGCCTAAAAGATCACAATCAATTCCCATTAAAGAATAAATTTCATGCCTTAAAAATTCAAGCGTCCTAGTATAAAACTCAGCTTCCAAGGATAATAACGTCGAATCCACAACTTTTCCTTTAAGTAACACTGCCATACATTTCTCAGCTGAAATTTCTTTTGTTCTCATGTACTCAACAAACCATTTTCGACCAAGCTCTTCTGCAGTTTCATTATAGGTTAAAGGATACTTCTCTGGTTGCTGCAAAGCTTTTAACATATAGAACAACTTTGAAAGCGTTTGATTGAGACGGTGTGCTTCATTAGTTTGACCTGTAAAGGTTCCATCTAACTCATGTAACCTATGGAGACAAAGACCATTCTCATTAAATTTTTCATTAGAGAAGATCAAGCGGAAGATATCATAACTTCCTGTAATACTTATCTCTGTAGAAGATTCTTTTTCATAAGCTCCTTGAAGCGCATATTTCCCAACAAATGTTTTAAGAACACCTGTTTTTTTATATCCTTCAAAAAGTTTGATTGAGTGCTCATCGATCGTTTGATAACTTTCTTGCTTAAAATTAACTCGTCCTTCCAAAGGATTCAAATACTTAGTGAACAATTGAACAGTATAGGGTGAGTAAGAGTAAAGAATATCTTGATCCTCTTTTTCTATTCTATAAACTTTAAAATTATCTTTTACTTCTCCTTGTGAAATAAGTTGCTGTAACTGCTCTGAAGTAAATTTTTGAGGAAAGAAAGAAAGCTTTTCATCTTGTTGCTCATCTGACGCAAAACCAGGCAAGATATTTAAGGAAATTACTGAAAGTAAAATGAATGATTTTCTAAGCATGACAAATATCCTTGCATTAAGTTATACATCATATATAGGATGCATTTTTTTGACTTCAAGGATAATTTATGCATCTTTGCTATGCAGAATAAGCAATTCTTATTTTTGGATGGGATAGACTTGCCAAAAAGATGGGTTTTCAGTAGGGTCAGACAGGAATACAAGAAAGTACCAAAATGCGTTGTTCAGCTTATTGCACAGCAAAAACATATGATCTGCCTAAAATAAATGAGTTTTTACGCTCACGTTGCCCCACCACTCTCTATCAAGATGTCATCCATTTCCGTTTTAAAAAAGGGGAGGTCTTTTGTTTTGATCATGGCTGTATCATTTTTTGGAATCTGTCTGAGGAAGAAGAACAAGAATCTTTAAAATATATTCTAAAATATGAAATAGAGCCCTTAAAAACTCCTGAATTTGATGAATTTTCGTTTAGCTATGGAAATAATACGCGGATGTCTCAAGATGAAATCACACTTGAAGATGCCCAAGACTCTCTTCTTAAACTTGCCATTTCTTATGGCCTTGCTCAATCTGTAAAGTTGCTCGTTTACGAGCGTCGTATTGAATCAGCGATTGAAGATGCAAGCCTTATTACGCAAGCACTTGCCACAAAAGGAAAAGTCCCTCTGTCTCGTCGAGAAATTGGACGAAAGATTGGTGCTCTCTTTTTTGAGAGAAGCTCTATCAATCTTCAAAGTGATTTTCTAGACACGCCTGAATTTTTCTGGGAGAACTCTGAATATGAAGCTTCTTATCGCCAAGCGGCCAAAGAGCTTGATATCAAATCACGAACACAAAGCTTAAATCGTAAGCTTGAGATGATCCATGAACTATTCCAGATCCTCGGCGATGAGCTAAATCATCGTCATTCAACACGGCTTGAATGGATTATTATCATCTTGATTTTGTTTGAGGTCTTATTAGCAATTTCAACAAGTTATGAACATTTAATTTCTTGCTTCACTTAGGGTCGTTTTTTATGCTCTGTGAAGATTCAGGAGACTCTTTGTTGAGAAGCTTTTGAGAAGACAAAATCTCAAACTCCCCTTGCTCACCTGTGAAAAGACCCGGCCCTTTTTTCATGTCGCTTTGCTCTGGATAAGTGCCAGGTTTAATGCCACTACATCCACTTAAGCAAAGACTCCCTAAACTTAAGACCCAAAAGAAAAACCGCATTAAAGCTTGATCCGAACACCTGCCACGAATGACAGAATTTTATGGAACAAATCACCTCGGCGTTTCAATTGATGGGTGCGCGCTGCCGCATACACTTCTGTTGCTGCACGATCAATTGATTGAACAGCGACCAAACCATAACTGTTAAAGCGTTCAGTATTAATCACTTTAAAATCTGTCAGGGTAAAACTGGCATCATCTGCAATTGCTTTACTCCATGCATAATCGATTGCGAGAGCGGTTTTCCCGATTTCAAAATAGTTAAATTGGTAACCAACTTTACCATACCAATATTTACCAGCATCACGACCTTTATCCTTAAATTTACGCTGGCCTGCAGCCCCCATTAAACTGATCCCATTTGGGAAAAGAACAGAGGCAGAACCATTATATTGCTGCCATCCTTTACGGGTTGAACCCGAGAAAGGATTCTTTGCAATCGCTATAGCGGCTCCAAATTTAGTTTTCCCAATCTCGCCGGCATATTTCAAGGAAGCATCAACAATATCTCGCGTTGCGTGGCTGGCTCCGACCACAAAACCATTGAAATTTGGTGTATCATAACGAATACGATCTTGGCGGAAGGCTTGCCCGTAGTTATCATAAGCAGCAGCAATCGTGCGAGCATCTTTTTGACGGATGCGTTTATTAAAGAACTTAATGCCTCCTGCCTGATCTTGAATCTCTGAGCCACTGGTAATCACATCTGTATCGGAATAATCTACTTCTGATGTGCTATCACTTGCCATAGGTCCTTGTCCTAGCCATAACTTTCCATATCTTTTATGGTCAACAATAGCTTCAAGACGCCGTTCCCTTAAAAAAACGGTTGAGCTCGCATCAGATGCTGTTCCTATATCCCTGGCGAAACTAGGATCTGAGCGGATTTCAACTTCAATCACGCCGGAAATGGTCGTCTCGTCATTAAGAGCACCTTTCCCTGTAAAATTGAGGCGTGTTGAAGAAAAGGAGTTATCTTTATGAGATACTTGGGAGTTGTTACCATTAGTATCAAAACTCACAAATCGATTGACTTGACCTGCAAGCGTAAGCTGGACTTTATTATTGCCTGAGGACACCTGTAAAGGCGCTGTTGGTTTCGGTAAATCGCTTACTTGAGCAATCGGCTTTTGAGGTTCTGAAAGGCCCGCCTGAGATACTTTCTGGCTTTTCTCAAGGGTTTCAATTCGCTGCATTAATAGTTTTAATTGCTCTTTAAGGGCCGTAAGTTCTTGTTGAGAAGCATGCGCCTGCGCTATTTGAGAAAATGTAAAAAACCCGCCTAAAACCCAGAAAAAAAACCTAAATTGCATCAAGATCCAAGCCCCACCTATTAATTAAAATTTTAATTAATTATTTTTAGCTTAGATTATTTTAGGTAGCAAGTGTCTTTATAATCCCCATAAGGAAAGACAATGCCTCAATCCTTCAAGGAACTTTTTAACTTTCGTCATAAATTTATCATTTTCAGGCGTATGGTCTCCTTTTTTCATTGTTTCATCGAGCTCTTTTAACAGCTCTTTTTGACGCTTATTAAGATGAACTGGTGTTTCTACACTTACCTGAATGATCATATCTCCTCGCCCAGATCGCCTTAAAATGGACATTCCTTTGCTTTTAAGGCGAAATTGACGGCCACTTTGTGTGCCTTCTGGGATCGTCACACGGACATGATTTCCGTCAATCGTAGGCACTTCAAGCGTCCCCCCAAGCGCAGCTGTCCCGAATGAAATTGGAGCTTTACAGTACAAATCAGCTCCCTCTCGCTCGAATAAACGATGTGGTTCAATCGATACAAAAACATAGAGATCACCGGCTGGCCCCCCCCGAAGTCCGGACTCACCTTCGCCTGCAAGCCGAATTCTGGATCCATCTTCAATCCCTGCAGGAATAGCAACTGAAAGTTTGCGCTCGCCTGTTTTTCGACCTGATCCTCGACATGTTTTACAAGGATCTTTGATAATTTGGCCGGCCCCATTGCAAGTTGTGCAAGTTCGTTCAACGGTAAAAAATCCTTGCTGCATACGAACAGCTCCACGCCCCCGGCAGGTTGTACATGTCTCAGGCTTGGTTCCTTTAGCAGCACCGTGGCCTTCGCACGCATCGCACTTGATAGGCGTGTTAAGTTTAATCGTAATTTGGGCCCCTTTAAAGGCGTCTTCAAGAGAGACCTTTAAATTATACCGCAAGTCAGATCCTCGTTGTGCAGAAGAGGCACTTCCTTGTTGGCGAGCACCACCCCCCATAAATTCACTGAAAACTTCCTCAAAAATATCCGAAAACCCACCACCTCCCGTGGAGAAATGGAAATCAAATCCTGGACTTGCTCCCCCATGGCGCGCGCCACCCCCAAACCCACCTGCCGCAGGATCAAAAGCTGCATGACCATAACGATCATAAGCTGCTCGCTTTTGATCGTCTTTCAGTATTTCATAGGCCTCATTGATTTCTTTAAATTTTCTTTCAGCCTCTTTATCTGATTGGTTTCGATCAGGATGATATTTCATCGCAAGCTTACGATAGGCTTTTTTAAGATCATCTGCAGAAGCACCCTTAGAGATGCCAAGCATTTCATAATAATCGCGCTTTTCTGTCATTGTTTTTCTTCCAGAAATAGAGAAAAAGAGGCCACAAGATTACTTTCTTCTGGCCTCTATGTGGGTTACGCTTTTTGTTGTTTATCGTCTTTTACTTCTTCATAATCTGCATCAACAACCTCACCTTCAGCTTGTTTAGCTTCTTGAGGTTCTCCTGATGACGCAGCAGAAGCAGCACTTTCAGCTTGGGTCGCCTTGTAAATGGCCTCTCCCAGTTTCATTGACGCTTCCATCAAAGTCTGTGTTTTCGCCTTGATTGCTTCCTCATCATCCCCTGTTAAAGCCTCTTTTAGATCCTTAATAGCTGTCTCAATAGAGGCTTTTTCATCAGCAGAAATCTTATCGCCATACTCTGAAACATTCTTTTCCGTGGCATGCACAAGGCTTTCTGCATGATTTTTAGCTTCAATTACGGCCCGGCGCTTTTTATCTTCTGTTTCATGAGATTGAGCATCTTTTACCATCTTTTCCACTTCAGCATCACTTAATCCACCAGACGCTTGAATGCGAATTTGTTGCTCTTTTCCAGTTCCCTTATCCTTTGCAGAAACATTCACGATCCCGTTGGCATCAATGTCAAATGCCACTTCAATTTGCGGCATTCCACGAGGGGCGGGTGGAAGTCCAATCAAATCAAATTGTCCTAAGAGCTTATTATCAGCGGCCATCTCGCGTTCACCCTGGAACACTCGAATGGTCACAGCTGTTTGATTATCATCAGCCGTTGAAAAGACTTGGCTTTTCTTGGTTGGGATGGTTGTATTTCTCTCAATCAAGCGTGTAAAAATACCCCCAAGTGTTTCAATTCCTAAAGAAAGGGGCGTCACATCAAGCAATAAGACATCCTTAACATCGCCTCTTAAAACACCTCCTTGAATTGCCGCACCAATGGCTACGACTTCATCTGGATTCACACCACGATGTGGTTCACGTCCAAAGAAGTTTTTAACCGTTTCTATGATCTTTGGCATCCGTGTCATACCACCTACCAAGATGACTTCTTCAATCTGCCCAGCTGTTAAGCCCGCATCCTTAAGAGCCGCCTTACAAGGCTGAATCGTCCGCTCAACAAGATCATCTACCAAAGACTCAAGTTTTGAACGTGTCATTTTAATATTAAGATGTTTTGGCCCGGAAGCATCTGCCGTAATAAAGGGTAAATTAATCTCAGTCTGAGTCGCGCTTGAAAGCTCAATTTTTGCTTTTTCAGCAGCTTCTTTAAGTCGTTGTAAGGCAAGGCGATCTTGACGCAAATCGATTCCTTGCTCTTTTTTAAATTCATCTGCAAGATAATCAATAATTTTTTGGTCAAAGTCTTCACCGCCTAAGAAAGTGTCACCATTCGTTGATTTCACCTCAAAAACGCCATCACCAATCTCTAAAATTGAAACGTCAAAGGTTCCACCACCTAAGTCATACACAGCAACGATGCCTGTGCCTTTTTTCTCAAGCCCATAAGCAAGGGCAGCCGCTGTTGGTTCGTTGATGATTCTTAAGACTTCAAGGCCCGCAATTTTGCCTGCATCTTTAGTTGCTTGGCGCTGTGCATCATTAAAATAGGCTGGAACGGTAATAACAGCTTGGGTCACCTTTTCCCCGAGATAATTCTCAGCTGTTTCTTTCATTTTTTGCAGAATAAAGGCGCTCACTTGGCTTGGGCTGTAATCTTTTCCTTGGGCTTCAACCCAAGCATCGCCTGTCTCTGAATTAATAATTTTATAGGGAACAAGTCCTTTATCTTTTTGCGTGGTTGGATCGTCATACCGACGCCCAATCAAGCGCTTAATTGCAAATAAGGTGTTTTCTGGATTTGTTACGCCTTGACGTTTTGCGGCTTGCCCGACGAGACGTTCTCCGTCTTTTGTGAAAGCAACCATTGAGGGCGTTGTTCTTGCACCTTCTGCGTTTTCAATAACCTTTGCGCTACTGCCATCCATCACTGCAACGCAAGAATTTGTTGTACCTAAGTCAATACCTATTACTTTACTCATTATAACCTCTTTTGTTAGCAAACCCTTAAGATCTCAATCGAGCACCCTAAGGACTCCCATATAAGGGCACCTTGCCCTTACACTTCTTTTATAAATTATTTACACCTCTTTTCGCAAGCATATCTTAATCAACCTTTTTATAGGCCTTTAAGAAACTGAGTTGCTGACAAAGCAATCACCTTGGTTTAGCAACTCAGTGAGCGCTTGCAAAATACTACAAGACTAAATTATACACGCAACTATATCATGAGAAGATAACCTCCCTTTATTGATTGTTATTCCTTAAAACGATTTGATTTTGAGCGCTCAATTGAGTCTTCAGTGGCCATCTTCTGACTCTCCTATAGTATATCAAAAAGAATCCTTTTTTGGAAGAAAAAAGTAACATAAATTACATATTTTATATATTTATTATTCAACCACTTAGTGAGTATTTTTAACCATTTAAAAATGGCTTTTTTCCGCTCAAATCCTCTTCACTTTTCGCTCGGAATTAAGAATATTATGTGACAATATGAAGTTTCAAATTCTCCCTTATTTCAACTTAATTCACGCCTTCTTTTCATGATAAGTTTAATTTTATCTCAACGATTAAGGAGGAGAAGATGCGCATCACAAATCTTACCAAAAAAAATAAGAACGAGGCCCCCTTTTATCAAGATCCTTTTAAGATGTTTAAATATGATATAGATTCTCTTTTTAATTTCTTTGCCAGAAATACAAATATAAGTCCTTCATCCTTAAACTTAAAGTTTGATATTTGCGATAAAGGAAAAGAACTTGTGATTGTAACGGATGTCCCTGGACTTAAAGAAAAAGATATTTCCATTAATCTTACGAATGATATTCTTACGATTCAAGGTGAGAGGAAGAGAGAAGAAAAGGAAGAAAAAGATAATTATTATCTTATAGAAAGAAATCACGGCTTCTTTTCACGTTCCATTCAACTTCCTTTTCAAGCCAATCCAAAAGATATCGAAGCAAATTTAGACAAAGGTGTGCTCACAATTACTATTAAAAAATTGCAAGAAGAACAAGAAAAAACCCACAAGATTGAAGTTAAAAAGCCTTGATAAATTAAGTTTTATTGAAATAAACTGTCACCGAGCGCCGGATTTAGCTTTGTCATTTTCGAGCATAGATCTCACCTTAAAAATTGAAATAAGTCTTCAAATCATTTAGTAATAAGAAAAATTTATCCATTTAAAAAAGTGTGATTTAAAATCCTCAACTTTTGAAAAAAATAAAACTATAAAGAAAATATTTGACTTTTTAATAAAAAGAGCTCTTAAAAATGGTAACTATTTCTAACTTTTAAGAGTCAATTTGACACGCATGAACTTTTCAGATCTCGGCCTAGGCCAAAAAACCCTGCAAGGGGTGCAAGATGCAGGTTATCAAACACCGACTCCTATCCAACAAAAAGTTATTCCCTATGTATTAGCACGCCGCGACCTTTTTGGATGTGCGCAGACGGGCACAGGAAAGACGGCTTCTTATACTCTTCCTTTACTTGATCTTCTTGAAAAAGGCCGAGCCCGAGCCCGCATGCCTCGCATCCTTGTGTTGGCACCAACCCGTGAACTTGCCCAACAAATTTCTGAACATTTTGAATCTTATGGAAAATATCACAAAACTAACTTAGCACTTGTCATGGGCGGAGGCTCAATGATTCAACAAGAGCGCGCTCTGAGCGGCAATATCGATATTCTCATTGCAACCCCTGGGCGCCTCTTGGACCTTGTTGAACGTGGTAAAGTCATGCTGATGAGTGTTGAGGTTTTGGTCATTGATGAGGCTGATCGCATGCTTGATATGGGGTTTATTCCGGACATTGAAAAGATTATTAAAGCCCTTCCCTCGCATCGACAAACCCTCATGTTTTCAGCCACTGTCGCCCCTGAAGTCCGCAAACTCGCTGACACCTTCTTACAAAACCCTGCAGAAATTACTGTCACCGCTCCGGCAACGACCTCAGCCAACATACAACAATTTATAGCTAAAACAGCGCCTCTTAAAAAACGCCAAACCTTACGCGCGATTATTCAAAAAGAAGACATCAAAACAGCAATTATCTTTTGCAACCGAAAAAAAGATATTGCAACTCTCTGTAGCTCATTAAAACGGCATCATTTTAATGCCGCAAGCCTTCATGGTGATCTCACGCAAACGCTTCGATCAGAAACGTTAGAAGCTTTTAAAAAAGGAGAGATTTCGTTCTTAATTGCTAGCGATGTTGCCGCGCGCGGAATTGATGTTGCAGACCTTCCTTACGTTTTCAATTTTGATGTTCCAACCAATGCCGAAGAATATGTGCATCGAATTGGACGTACAGGCCGCGCTGGACGGGAAGGAAAAGCTTTCACCTTTGTAACACCAGTGGAGCAATCTTACTTAACCGCCATTCAGAAGCTCATTGGCATGGAAATTCCTACTTATACAATAGAAGAAACTGACGATAAAAATGCCACCCTCATTTCCACGGAAAAACGGTCAAGGAACAGAAAAAGCAATCAACCAAACCAAGAAAATAAAGCGCCGTCTAAAGAACCAGCTCCCAAAGTTTCAGCTTTTCAATCTCCTTCACCAAAGCCTCGCGAACCCATTATTGGTTTTGGAGACACACCTCCTGCCTTCATGAAAAACTATTTTCCTGATGTGCCTGCCGGGTTTGTAAAGAAAATTTAATCCTTTCTTTGAGACATTGAGACGATATTTAATACTTGCATCCTTCTTAATGTTCTATCAAAAAGAAGGAAAATAATTCATTCAGGGAGAATTTTTTAAAATGTCTAAAATCTCTCGTAAACATCTTTCAGTCCTCGGAAGCATTGGTGGGCTAGTTATCCTTATTTTTGGCCTTTTATGGTTCCTTAAATGGCGCTATCACGAAACTACCGATGATGCTTATATTGAAGCTGATATGGTCACCATTAGTGCAAAAGTCACAGGGTATGTCGCCAAAATTCATGTCCAAGATAATCAAGCAGTTGATGCCCAAGTCCCCCTTATTGAAATTGACCCTGTTGATTTTCAAGCAAAATTTGATGAAGCGCAAGCTGGCCATCAACAAACCGAGAGTGAATTTCTTGTTTTAGAACAGAAAATTGCGGAACAAAAAGCGGTTATCCTACAAGCAGAGTCTGCTGTGATTAAAGCAAAAACAGAGATTTTTCCAACAAAACAATCTTTTGAAAGATCACAAGCACTTAAAGCAAAAGCCTTTGCCAGCCAAGAACGATATGATCGGACTCAAGCAGATGCCCAGAAAGCAGAAGCCACACTTAAAGAAGCTCAAGCTAACTTAACATCAGCCCAAAAGAGTTTAGCAGTGCTTGAGGCCAGTACAGCGATTATCAAAGCCCGCCAAGCCCAAAGCCAAGCACAACTCACCCAAGCAAAACAAAGCTTAAAAGATACAAAGCTAGCGGCGCCTTGCGCCGGCTTTATTGGGAATAAAACTGTGCAAGAAGGTCAACTTGTCAGGCCCGGACAATTTTTAATGATGATTGTGAGCAAAAGACCCTTTATTCGTGCAAACTTTAAAGAAACCCAAATTACACGCATGAAACCTGGGCAAAAGGTTGAGTTTAAGGTTGATGCTTACCCAGGCCAAGTATTTTATGGTCGAATTGAAAGTTTATCTCCAGCAAGTGGCGCTGTTTTCAGCCTATTGCCTCCTGAAAATGCTACAGGAAACTTTACAAAAGTTGTCCAGCGTATTCCGGTAAAAATTCACCTGGAGGATACTCAAATCAATACTTCTTTCTTACGCCCTGGTCTTTCAGTGATCGTAAAGGTGTTCACAAAAGAAAGCTAAAGCTCATGAAAAACGCCCCTCCACAGAAGGTTACATTACGTGAATGGGCTGGTTTTATTGCCATGGCATTTGGGATGTTTATGGCTATTCTTGACATTCAAATTGTCTCAAGCTCATTGAGCGAGATCCAAGCTGGAATTTCAGCAAGCGCTGATGAAATTAGCTGGGTTCAGACATCTTATCTCATTGCAGAAGTCATTATGATCCCACTTTCCGGTTATTTATCCCATATTTTTTCAACGCGGCTCACTTTTTGCCTTTCCTGCATTGGTTTTACGCTTATGAGTCTCTTTTGTTCCTTTGCTTGGAATATTGAGTCCATGATTTTTTTCCGTGCCTTACAGGGGTTTGTTGGGGGTGCAATGATTCCAACTGTTTTTGCGGCCAGCTTTACGATGTTCCCGGCACGATTACGCCCAACGGTTGGTGTTATTGTTGGACTTGTTGCAACTTTAGCGCCGACTCTTGGCCCGACTCTTGGAGGCTATTTAACTCAGCTCTTTTCATGGCATTGGCTTTTCTTAATTAATATTGTGCCTGGAATTATCGTGACGGCGCTTGTTTGGTTCCTTGTCAACATTGATAAACCTAATTTCAGTCTTCTAAAACGATTTGATATTCTAGGCGCTTTATTGATGGCCACTTTTCTTGGAAGTCTTGAGTACATTCTTGAAGAAGGCCCCCGTGAAGGTTGGTTTGATGATACCACGATCTTAGTTTTTACATGGTTAATGGGGGTAGCATGCTTCAGTTTCTTTTGGCGTGTTTTGGTCTATCAAGATCCTATTGTCGATTTAAAAGCTTTTATGGACCGAAACTTTAGCATTGGATGCTTTTACAGCTTTACAATCGGCATTGGTCTTTATGGAACAGTTTATCTTATTCCTTTATTTCTGGCCCGTATCCGCGGTTATAATAGTCTTCAGATAGGAGAGCTCATGATGGTTGCTGGTCTCTTTCAGTTTGCTGCAGCGCCTATCGGGGGACAGCTTCTTAAGCGAATGGATATGCGCTATATTCTCGCCTTTGGTATTGTGCTTTTCTTTTGGTCTATTCATCTTTCGTCTGCTTTAACTCATCAAGCAAGCTTTGATGAATATTTTTGGCCGCAAGCTTTACGCGGAATGGCAATTATCTTTTGTTTCTTACCAATCAACAACCTTGCTCTTGGCACACTCCCCCCGGAACGTCTCAAAAATGCGAGTGGCCTTTATAATCTGATGCGCAACCTCGGAGGCGCTATTGGGCTTGCCCTTATTAACACAATTCTTATTAAACGCCTTGATCTTCATAAAGCGCGTATATCAGATAATTTGAAAATGGGAAAAGTTCAACTTGAAAGCTTTTTATATAGCCTTGAAACTAAATTTGAAGACCTGAATATTCAAGATGGACATCGCACCGCTTTAAAGAAACTTGCGGGACTTGTAGAACGCGAAGCTGGTGTTCAAGCCTTTAATGATTGTTATAACATTATGGGTTGGCTCTTTGCAGCCTCTTTTGTTCTCATATTTTTATTGCGTAAACCTGAACAATCTTTTCAGGATGATATGGGCCATTAAAAAAAATCAGCTGAAGAAATAATTTTCATAAAATTTCAGTGAGATAAAGCCGTTATCAACAAATCTCTCTCCGCGCTTTTTCTATAGCTTTTAGCTCGAAATTCTTGACTATTCACTCCTTTTTCACTATCCACTTATGTAGCGCTCATTCAAAATTTTAAAAGGCAATGTTTATGAAGAAACGCGTTTTTATTTTCTGTTTCTTAACAATGATTTTAGGAATTTCATATCCTTTTTTATTATCAAATAAAAAATTTATTTTCCTAAATTCTAATCTTGAAAAAATCTTTTTAAAGCTCCACATTTTGAATGAACAACAATATTATTTTACTTTAGGAAAAATAACTTTTCTTACATCTAAAAGTAAAACAGCTTTTATTCACGCCAATTTTAAAGAAGTATCTTTGACTACTCAGAAATCAGATAAAATTAATGATTCAACACTTATAGAATTGGAAATACCTAATACTTCTCTGCCTTCCCAATGGCAAATTTTAGATAATGAGTTATCAGATGTTACTGGGAAATATCGATTTAAATTCAAAAACTTTTATCCCTTATTTTCCACAAACCCTTATTCCCAAGTCTTTCTAAGAAGTTTCAAGGTTAAAGACCAGAGTTATATTATTATCGGGTCACCAGAAGTTGATGAATGGCTTGTCTACTCCCAAGGTATATTAATTCCAATTACTATGAAGCTTAAGAATGGAGCTTCCTCTGAAGAAAACTATTTAAAAAGCATTATTGACCAGGCCATTCCCAAATTTGATCAATACCTTGTTGCTATTAAGCAAGGGGGGAATCCTCTTAATGCCATGGCTGATTTCATATTTGGTCGTAATAAATTTAAAGAACGACTCGCTCAAAGCTTTATAAGTGAAAAAGGCAAGAAATTAAAAAATATAATTTTGAATACGCAAGATACTTTAACCCAACTTCGAGCAGCTTTTAACTACCTTGATGATATTGAAAAAGATAAAATTATTTATTTATCAGAAATTGTTATAGCAAACACCATTCTAGAGGCAGCGTATTATTTCCCATTTTTAGAAGGTGAAGCCCTAGACTTTCCTCTCAAAGATGCTATCTCCCCTATACCAATAATAATAAAGTTAATTAGTGATAAACTTATCGAAAAAAATAAACCTAAGGATGATTTGGAAAAGATACTCTTGCTTTCTATGTACAATAAAGAGTTTATGCAAGCAGTACCTGATGTAACAATTTTTAAGCACGAGCTTGTCGCAGCGTTAAAGCAAAAGAAAGGGCATTGTGGCACTTTTTCAAGATTACTTGCAGCTATGCTTAACACCCAACATATCAAATCTCGCATTATCGAGATGTATAACTATCCTAAAAATACTGGGCACGTTATTTTAGAAATACTTCTTAACAATAAATGGATAGCCCTCGATCCAACCTATACTACTTACTTTTATAAACTCAATGATAATGGAAAGATGGAAGTTTTCAATTTTGCCGAATTGCGTTCAAGTAAAAAAGATTACAACATAAAACAAATGATATTAAATAAAAAAAGACATCTTAGAGGTGGAGAACTTGCTCAACATTACACAAGTATAAATATGTACAAACAATCAGATCCAGCAGGAGTTACCACCCTAGATAACCCTATGTTTTTTCCATTAAACCTTGAGCCTAATGATATTATTGACTTAAAAAAACCAACTTCTGCTTTTTTTCATCAAGGTGGGCATGCGCTTGGCAACACCTTTCTTAATATTAACCACAAGCTAAAACTTCATTTACTTACAAAAGGAAGAAAATATAAGCTTACATATTTGTTTAGTAGTATGGGTGGAAATACTCGTGATTATCCGTTTTTTATAGTAGAAGCTGCTCGCGGAAGCTTAGGTGCCTCGCCCTATTCAACCTTTACATATTCTTATCAAGCGCCAAGAATAAATCAATGGAATATTATTTTTACAGCAAAAAGTCCTGAAGAAATTTTTTATATAAATCATAGGAATAATGGTGAACGAATTTACATGATGATTAATGAAATTATGTTATCTGAAATTAAATAACATATAATTTTGTCTTCATAGAAAACCCTAATTATCATATAGCTTTTTAGGTCTTGTTTGGTTATAAGATTTATTTAGGTTGCTATACTTAAATGGGTTACCTCTTATTCCACACGACAATGTTTTGATTGGCTTATTGTATGAACAAGAATTATTTAAACAATTTTCTTAAACACGTACGTATTTTATACTCACTTGTAAATATTGACATTAGGCAACAATACGCAGGTTCTGTGCTTGGATTATTGTGGGTTTTAATCCAACCTTGTATTTTAGTATTAGCTTATTATTTTGTTTATACCCATTTATTCAGCCGAAATATCATTGGCACTTCTTCTTTGGAATACATTTTTATTCTATTAGCCGGCCTATTACCATTCTTGAGTTTTTCGTCTGCAGTTTCTACATCTTCAGTTTCAATCATGTCTAATCTTTCCCTTATTAAAAACTGCTCTTTTGATATATCATTAATTCCTATAAAATCGGTTTTAGTCTCCTATGTTACTTATACTTTAGCTTTTTTGTTTTTAATATTTGCTTGCCTGATTTTTAATTTAAAATCTTTTTCTTTTAGTATATTACTGGTTTTTGTCGTATATACTTTTCAAATTATATTTAATATTGGACTTGCATTAATCTTTTCTCCCTTATCTATTTTCTTTAAAGATATTGTTAATTTTATTCAACCACTTCTCTTATTGCTCATGCTTATCAGTCCTATTGCTTACAGAGCTTCAAGTGTAGGGAATAAGATGGCAATTAATAACTATAATCCTCTAAGTTGGTTTATCTCTTTTTATCAAGATTTATTAATTTATAATAATATCTTATTTATGAATTTAATAAAATTAGCTTGCTTGAGTAGTCTTGTCCTTTTATTCGGCATATACCTTTTTAACAAATTTAAAAAAGAACTTCTTGACCATGTCTAATCAATTTTCTCTTTATATTGAAAAGTTAAGCAAGAAATACACTCTTTATGAAAATAATAGTGATAAATTCATTGATTTAAGCGGCCTGGGTAAGCTAATGCCTTGGAAACACATTTCCAAGAGAGAAGTCTATGCCCTTAATGATATAAATTTATTTGTTAAAAAAGGCGAGAGATTAGGAATTATTGGAGAAAATGGCGCGGGAAAAAGTACCCTTCTAAAAATAATCTCAGGAAACGCACACCCTTCAACGGGGGTCGTTCGCATTGAAGGAAAAATTCAAAGCTTTCTAGAATTAGGGACTGGGTTTCATTCCGATATGACAGGATACGACAATATTTACACTTATCTTGCCATTCACGGAATACCAGAAAAGGAAATAGAACAAAAAAGAGCGGATATCATTGATTTTTCTGAACTTGAAGATTTTATATATCATCCCATAAAGACTTATTCTTCTGGAATGTTCGCGAGGTTAGCATTCTCAGTAACAACTGCGATAGAACCTGAAATTATGGTGGTTGATGAGGTTTTAAGTGCTGGAGATGCTTATTTTACGGGTAAATGCATTGAACGCATGAAGAACCTCACAGAAAATAATAATATTACGGTTATTTTTGTCTCTCATGATATGAGCAGTATCCAACATTTATGTAACAGATGTATTTGGATCAAAAATGGCCAAATTATTGCAGATGGTGATCCTCTTTCCATTGTGAAAGAATATGCTAGCTATTCTCATAAAAAAGAAGAACTCAGGTTAAAATCTAAAGAAATGAAGATTTCCCGTAGTCATATTTCACCCATGAAATCTACCTCTATAGATGAACCTATATTGTTCCGTATTTATGGTGATGGGCAGCCATTGAATGATCAACCTATAAGAATTTATAAGATCAGTATTCTCCATAATGATAAAATCATTAATGAGTTAATCCCAGGCTCTACTTATGATGATGATACATCTTTACCTGCATATATTCTTTATTCAAAAAAGGATATGGATTGGGGCGAGCGTGAGAAGGATGAATTTGGCTCCTTTAGGGCCGTTTATGATAGAAATTCTAAATTTCAGCATGCTCCATTTCAATTCCTATTGCCTGAAAATTATTTAACATCAAAGAATGAACTTTCTTTAGAAGTTACTTATTCCTCCAATGTCGTGGGTTCCATTGAAATATTTATGGAAAATTTGAATGCTTACCAGCAAGTTGGAAAATTAACTCCAACAAAAAACGATACTCATAAAATAATTTTTCCTTTTAGCTTGGTGCAAACCAATGAAGTTCTAAACTCTCCAGAAGAAAATGATGAAAATGGCATTATAGAATCTCCTACACTCTCTTCTTCTACCGAATCGACAGTATTACAAGACTCTTCCAAATATGAAAAAGGCTCAAAAGAAATAGAGTTAACACAAGTTAAATTGATCCAAGACAATGAAGATAAAAGGGTTTTAATCTCTGGAAAATCTCTTACAATAGAGCTTCATTATACTGCAAATTCTCCTGTCATGAACCCGGTATTTGTCTTTTGCATTTACAGTAACGATGGAAAATGTATTGCTCAATTCCTCTCGAATACCTCAGATCTTAATCAAGCCTTGATAGAGAATTCTGGGGTATTTTCTTTTGCTATAGATAAATTGTTTTTAGGGAATGGTCATTACGTAGCAAGCGTAGCTATTTTTAAAAATTTAAGATATGACCGGCTAGAATCAGAAGCTTATCACTTGATTGATAGATCGTACTTTTTTCAAATATTTGATCCCTTAAGTGAGAAATTTGAACGAGGTATTTGTATTCAACCTTTCAAGGCCAGCGTTCATGTCAAATAAAATTGCTTATTACCAACAAGAGGCTTTATGGGATACAGAAATAGCTTCTTATCAAAAAAACGTATTTTTTGATATTGTTGCTAACATTCCTGAGGGCGTGAGAACTATTTTAGATGCAGGATGTGGGAATGGTTTAATTACCGAAAAAATACCACCTCAATATCATGTAACGGCGCTTGATTGGAGCTATCAAGCTATAAAAAATTTGGGTTGTAACAAAGTTGTTGCAAATCTTTCAGCGCTTCCGTTTGCAGACAATTCTTATGATCTTGTTATGGTCAATGATGTTATCGAACATATCTATGAAAATGAGTATGAAACTGTCATTAGCGAACTTATAAGAGTTGCTAAAGACTATGTAATTATTACCGTGCCTTTTATGGAAAACCTTGATGCCTATAAAACCCAATGTTGTGACTGTGGTCATATTTTTCATATCAATCACCATCAAAGATCTTTTGATGTTAAAAAGTTATTAGCACTGCAAAAGGATAATTTTCAGTGCGAGAAAATAATTTATTCTGGCGATCAATTACCATATTCACAAATTATTCATGACGATATATGTGCGATGCTTGGCGTCCTAAAAACATGGCCTCATGCATGCTGCCCCCTCTGTTCAAGCAAGTTAACAAAAGGCAATGCCCTTGAAGGTAAAATGCTAGATATTCTCTCTAAGGTTTATTTTGATTTAGAGGTTAGTCATATTCAAGATCGCCCAAATTGTAATGAATGCATCGCCATATTTTCTAAGAATAAAAAACCAAGAAATAATAATATCACAAGAGAGCTTGAGATATATCCTTACGAATCTGTTCCTGTTGCCAAACAGAGTAGGCCAAATTTAAATCAAACCACCCTTCTTGAAGAAGAACCCAAATATATTGCTCAAAAATGGTCTCAGGGAATTCAGTTTTTACTCCCGCGGATTCGTGCAAATAAAGATGATTGGACAAAAATACCGAAATGGTTTATTTACAACCAAGAAATTAATTTAGAAAGTTACAATATGAGAAAAAAAAACTATATTTTTCATATACTTAGTAAACTTTTTAAAGAATTAGAGGGGCAAAAATAAATATGACCACTAATGCCTTTCAATTATATAAACAAGAAATTATTAACTCATTAGTTCCAAAACAGATTCTTGAAGAGTGGAATCTACAAACTAACCATAAAAAAGTTGTTATGATTTGTCATGATCAAGATCTTGATCGAAGAGTTGCACAACAAATTGAAACTCTCAATACCCTAGGGATGCAAGTTCTGCTTGTTTGCTTAGCCAAAAGCAGTGAAAGTTCCGTAGAAAAGGTTCATGATCTTTTCTATATTCATCGTTTTGGATTATCACAAATTATCCCTGATTGTATTGCATATTGGTCATTTTATAAGCGGTATTATTACATAGAAAATACAATTCATCGTTTAAATTTTCGCTTAAGAACAATTCCCTTTTCTGAGCAAGACAAGAGCACCCCTTCTATAAGGACTTTCGCAAAAAAATATAGAGTAACGGTAAAGAATTTATTAAAAAGAAGTATACTCTTACCTGTGAATTATCTGTATAAGAAGAAAGTATTTACACGTTTAAATAGTTTATTGTACAATTTTCATTTAGCTTTAAAGTATAGACCCAAGGGAATTTATATGCCTCTCCCTTTTGATCTAGTATTTTACAACACAGCTAAACCATATAAAGCTAACCTTGTTATTTCCTATGATTTACCATCTCTCAAAGCAGGCGCTTTACTTGCTGAAGAAAAAGGGGTTCCTTTTCTTTATGATGCTCATGAGTTTTATTATGAGCAAAAAGCTTTTTCTTCTTTACAAAAAAAAATAATGATGGAAGTAGAGCAAGAATACATTAAAAAATGCTCGGCCGTTATTACAATTAATGACACTTTTGCTGAGTTAATGAAAAAAAAGTATAATATCTCTCTCCCTTACATTATACATAATGTCTCTAGAATGTCTCCAACCTACAAAAGCAATGTCCTTCGGGAAATGTTAAATATTTCGAAAAATGACACGATTGGGCTTTACCAGGGGGGTGTTCTTAAGAATCGAAATATTAAAGAAATGATCAGAGGTGTACTAGCTCTAAAGAGGAATGATTTTCATCTTGTTATTTTAGGGATATATGATCCTCTTTTTAAAAAAGAAATTGAAACGATGATTCGTGGTAATAAGAACATCCATCTCTTAGAGGCCGTTTCTCAAGAAGATCTGATTCGAATTTCTTCCTCAGCTGATTTTGGGATTATTCCTTATCCTGCTTGTGATTTTAACACAACCTATTGCACTCCAAATAAAATGTTTGAATTTATACAAGCAGAACTTCCTATTCTTTATAATAAGCATCTTTTTCAAGTAAAAAAAATGCTCTCAGAATTTCAGGAGTGCGCTATTGAAGCTGATTTTAGCTCAGCAAAAAGTATTAGTAGAAATTTAGAAAAAATGATTCGGCTTGACAAAAAGCAGGCTAAAGAAGCTCTAAGGCAACAGAAAAATAAATTTTCTTGGGAGCAAGAATCTCCTATTTTTATTAACATTATTCAAACACTTTTCGCTCAAAATGAAAAAAATCTTAGTTCTTTCGGCTCATAGTTTTTCATTAGATCGAAGAATTATTGCACAGCTAAATGCCCTGGATGCTAAAAAATATTCTGTTACTCTCGTTTCTGTTCCTATCCAAGGTGACTTTAAAGCAGAAGTGAGCCCCTCTATCCGCATTATTCATCAAGCATTTAATCAAATACCTTCTAAAAAACAAAAAATTTTTACATGTATCTGTTCTTTATTAGCTACACCGGTCGCAAATTTTATAAAATTTATTTACAGGCGTTATATTGAATTTTACAAGACAACCAAATATTTGATTAAAAATACACCATGTGAAGAATTTGATTATATACACGCTCATGATCTTTCAACTTTAAAAGCAGCATATATCTTAAGGCACCGACTTAAGGTTAAAAAAGTTCTATATGATTCTCATGAGCTTTGGGGAGAACAATTTCCTCTACGGATTGAGGCAAATTCATGGAACAAATTAGAAGTTAAATTGTGTAAAAGAGTTGATGCCATTATTGCCGTCAATGATAGTATTAAAACTATTTTAAGCAAAAGAATTACTAATTCTAACATTATTACCATTTTAAATTCCTACGGAATCTCCCCTTTTCAAAAGCAATCAGGTTTCGATGCCATCAATCCTTTATTCCTTTCAGCAAAAAAAACAAAAAATCTCGTTTTATTTCAAGGTTCACTTGGAAAAGAACGGAATCTAGAAAATTTAACTTTGGCTTTTGAATATTTAAAAGATCAAGCTACTTTATTGTTTCTTGGAGAAGGCCCTTTAAAACAAAATCTTCAAGAAATAGTTACCAAGAATAACTTGAGTAATGTAATTTTTCACGATTGGGTTCTTCAATCGGAATTGATCAGCATACTAAAAAAAGCAGATTTAGGTATTATCCCTTATTTAGGAGATAAAATTTTAAATAATCATTATTGTACACCTAATAAGTTGTTTGAATATATTCATGCCAGAGTTCCAATTTGTGCCTCTAATCTTCCCGAACTTGTAAAATTTGTAGATGGTTACAAAATTGGAAAAACTCATTCTATGTTAACTCCATTAAGCATAGCTGAGGCCATTAAAAATATGTTAGAGCTTAAAGCTAACGACTATTTTCCCCTTGAAAATTTTTTACAAGCAGAAATTGAGATTGGTTGGCCAGCACAAGAAAAGAAACTTTTAAATTTATATACAGAATTAGAGAAATAATATGTGTGGTATTGTTGGGATTTATTCTAAAGATTTTTCAGATGAGGACATTCTTTTAACCTTAAAGAAAATGCTTCAAACTATCACTTATCGGGGACCAGATGGACAAGGTACCTTTATTACATTAGATAAAACTCTTGGTCTTGGTCATGTTATTTTATCTATTATTGATCCCGGTCATGCTCAACAACCCATGGCTTGCCACGCCTCCGGAAATCAAATTATTTTTAATGGATGTATTTTTAATTATAAAGAAATCAGAGCTTTACTCATTCAAGAAGGATACTCTTTTAAAACCAATTCTGACACCGAAGTTATATTAAAGGCATACCTCCATTGGGGAGAAAATTGCGTAAATTATTTCAATGGAATGTGGGCCTTTGCTTTATATGACCAAAGAAAAAATTTACTTTTCTGCTCAAGAGATCGCTTAGGCATCAAACCTTTTTATTACTATGATGATGGCAAAAACTTTGTTTTTGCCTCAGAAATTAAAGCTATTTTAGCAACAAAAATTATTGCCCCCATTGTTTGCAAACCTGCTTTAGAAGAATATTTAACTTTTCAATTTACGCTGGGGAATAAAACCCTTTTTGAAAATATCAAAAAACTTGAACCTGGCTATAATCTTATTTTTTCACCTGATAAAGGTTTACAGATAAATCAATATTGGGATGTT
This sequence comes from Candidatus Paracaedimonas acanthamoebae, assembly GCA_000743035.1. Taxonomy (GTDB): domain Bacteria; phylum Pseudomonadota; class Alphaproteobacteria; order Caedimonadales; family Caedimonadaceae; genus Paracaedimonas; species Paracaedimonas acanthamoebae. Next base: position 38,704 of record CP008936.1, on the reverse strand, counting down.
CCCCAAGAACAAGTTCATCATAAAAGCGAAGAAGTCATCACCGAAGAACTAAAAGAATTAATTTCACAATCCGTAAATATTCATATGACTGCAGATGTACCTGTAGGAGCTTATCTCTCTGGTGGGCTAGATTCTTCAGCTGTCACTTCTCTTATGCGTTCTCACTTTCCTCAAGCGCATATAAAAGTTTTTACGGGTGCTTTCCAAGAAGGTCTTGCTTACGATGAAACAGAATACGCGAGAGAAGTTGCGAAAGTAACTGATGCAGAACATATTGTTAAATACATCTCTGCTTCTGAATTTCAGCAACATTTACAAAAGATCATTTGGCACATGGATGAACCAGCTGCGGGCCCAGGAGTTTTTCCTCAATATTTAATTTCCCAAGAAGTTTCTAAGCACTTAAGAGTTGTTGTTGGTGGGCAAGGAGGAGATGAGATATTTGGTGGGTATGCTCGATACCTTATTTTTGCCTTAGAACAAGCAATTAAAAAAGCGATACTTCCTTCAACGACTTCTAATGTTACTTCTTATAAACTAGGCGACTTAGAAAATAATTTAAGCGTTCTATCAAGTTACGTCCCTATGTTGCGTTCTTATTGGTCTAAAGGTCTATTTGAAGAAAACAGCGCCAGATATTTTCATCTTATTAACCGCTTCAAACAATCCTCCAATTTTTTGGCATGCGATTTGTCCTTTAACCAAGAAAGAATTTATGAAGAATTTTCCTTGATTTATGGTAACCGCTTTGAAAATTCTCTTTTTAGTCAAAACATGTATTTTGATCTAAAAACCCATTTACAATCGTTATTGCATGTTGAGGATCGGGTCAGCATGGCAAATAGTATTGAATCACGAGTCCCCTTACTAGATTATCGACTTGTTGAATATGCGTTTAGTATTCCTGATACGCTCAAGATTAAAGATGGTAAGATGAAATACATCTTTACGAAAGCAATTTCAGAATATCTTCCGCCAAAAGTATTAAATAGAACTGATAAAAAAGGTTTTCCTGTTCCCTTAGATGTATGGGCTAAAAATGAACTCAAAGGTTTCTTGCACGATACTCTACTCAATAATAATCCTGAGAACCTTTTCCAGAAGAAATATGTTGAAAATTTGTTAAATAATGACCAAGGTTTTAGCCGAGATTTATGGGGTGCGCTTTCTCTCCAAATGTGGTATAGCACTTTCAAACCAAGCTTAAACTGAATGAGAGAGAATGCATAAAATTATTAGCAAGTTCTTGTTACTTTGTATTAGTCTTATATTATCATTTCAAATTTGCTTAGCATTACCAGCACAAACAGATGTTGCACAAGCGAAACATATGACTGACAATAATGGTATTCCTGTTCAAGAAATTCAAGGCATCAAAGGACAAGTTTACCATCCTAGTGGCGTAGCCGTTTATGCTCTGCATTATGCGGGAGTTTTAACCTATGATACAACGTCCCTTGTACAAAAAGATCATAGAAAATTTCAAGCTTGCGTAAAATGGTTAGCAGATAATCTAAAAACATATAAAAACAATTTAGGCGTATGGCTTATTGATTTTGATAACACATATAACGATTCATATATTAAGGCCCCCTGGTATAGTGCTTTTACGCAGGCAGTTGGCATTGAAGCTCTTCTCGCTTCCTATGAGCTTGACGGCAATAAGGAACATTTAGAACTTGCCAAGAAAGCCGCTGAAGTTTTAATGCTCCCTCTTTCAGAAAATGGCCTTGCCTTTGTCCAAGGAGAGGATATTTGGTTTGAAGAGGTCCCCGAGCCAAAAGAAAATCCAACACATATCTTAAATGGTCATATGAGAGCGCTTTTAGCTTTGAAAAAGCTTTCAGACATCACGAAAGATAAAAAATATGAAACTTATTACAAAAAAGGATTAGAAACTTTAGAACGTTGGCTTCCTCTTTATGATTCGGGTTACTGGTTACGTTATGATCTTAACCCAAATAAAGAAAATCTCTGTTTTAGATTCAATAATCCTTATGGATATCAACTTTCTCAAATACCAATTGGAAATATTACATTACGTGATCCTTTAAGTGGCGAAGAAACAATTATTGTTGTTGGGGCAGAGAATGATGCAAATCAGAAAGATAAGATTAGTGGGATAGATTGGGGCCAGCCCGAAACAATCGACCAGAAACCTACACGTCGCCTTAAATCAGTTTGGCCTGCAAGTTCTCAAGAAGAAAACGATGGGACACTTAATCACGCCCCACACACCTATTTTTATCTGGATTTACCAGGGAAAATAGATAATTTGAGAACTCAACATTATGAACTGATTATTAAATATAAAGATATTGAAAAAGCCAATATTAACGTTCAATTACGTTCGATAGCGCCTGGTGCTGTATTTCAGACACTTCGTAATAGCGATCTCTTACTCAAGGGCTCTAATCAATGGCGCACATGGAAAATCCCCGTAAGACCTGAAGATCTTGGATATTGGGTAGGTCAATCTTATGCCGAGAAACACCTCGTCTATCTTGAAATCTTAGCAAAAGATTTACCTGCTCTTGAATTATGGGTAAATAAAGCTCTGTCCTATCTCAACCTCCACAAACCTAATTTTAAATGTAAGCTTATTAGAACTCATAAACATGATCTTCCAAAGCAAACGACTATTCTACCTGTATATACGTTGGATAAAAAAGGGGTCGTTCGTTATCATTCTCAAGATAAAAATACCACTTTTCTTAAAAGTGGGGCATGGAATGGAAAAGGTAAAATTGGCAAACCTGTGTACTCTCCTTTTATTACGGCTCAACAAGCCATAGACCCAAGCTATTTTGATATGAGCCAGCATATGGATTTTGAAGAACTGCACACTAATAAATATTATTATGATGGTTCTGTTTGGCTTAAAAATTTAAAAATACAAGATATAAAACGGAAGCCTGCATACCAATGGTTAACAGAAAATGCAAAACCTAAAGATGATGCACTTGTTTGGTATTTCCAATTCCCTAATACTTATAATGACGTCGTTACTGAAGCTCCATGGCAATCTTCCTTTGGACAAAGCTATGTAATAAAAGCTTTTAGGAAAGCTCTTGATGAACAAATTATTATACCAGGTATTAACTTTTTAGACCTTTTAACACGAGCATGTAGAGCTTATAATATTCCCCTGTCACAAGGAGGGATAAAAGCCTCTTACCTTAATAATTTAGCTTTTTTTGAAGAGGTCCCCCAAGCTGTGCATATTCTTAATGCTCACCTCTCATCACTTGTTACTTTTGACGAAGTTTCAAAATATGTTAAAGAAGAATTTCTTAAAAATCTTAAAAAGGTCGGATTAAAAACTTTACACCATGTTTATGATAAATATGACAATGGGTATTGGCTTCGCTATGACACAAACCCAAAAAAAGAATTTTTATTTCAAATTGATTGGATAAGTGGGGAAGCTTCCCCTGAAATTTATGAGGTAATTTTAATTAACCCCACAACCTCTGAAGCTTCTCATATTGAAATAGACACTTTACTTGGGAGAGATTTTAAAGGTCCTTGTAAACTTTCAGGAAATGATTGGGGTCAAGCCAAAACTTCTGATGGAAAAAATGTACGTTTCTTTGAAAACGGATATAAAAAGCGCCAAAAAGCTCCAAAAGGCGGCACATTACATAATGTATTTATGTTTATGACACTACCTAATTTTTCTTTTGATGAATATTTCGAAGTTCCCACACATCGTTTAATCATTCGGTATAAAGATGTTTCTCCAGGAAAATTTATAATTAAAACACAATCAATTAATGAAGGGAATGTCTTAAAGTTTGAGCCCATTCCAAGCGGTATTTGGAATTGTAATGGTGATCAGCAATGGAAAGAAGTGCATTTTAATATTCAACCTCAAAACATGGGATGGTTTGTAGGCCCAGATTATCAAAAGTATCATGTTGAGCAATTGGCTGAGATTTCAAAAAAATATCAAGATTGGTTTACAGGTCAGCAAGCTGAAAAACACCAGTATTATTATGAGCTTAACCAGAAGTCTCTTTCTCCTATTATAGAAAAGAAAATGATTGATCTTTCATTTAGACTTGATAAAAGAAAAACTAAAAAAAGCTTTCTTTTGCAAATAAGGGATAAAGTTTATATGTGGTTTTTTAAAAATAACACGAATAAAAAAGAAGAACAGCTTATAGATATTGCTTCAACTTCAAATATTTTAGACTCTTCTCCAACCTATGATGGTTTTGGATTTGATCTCATTTTTAAAAATAAGAATGGGACAGCTTATGCAGCAACTAAAGAAGATGCTCCTTTTCCTCAATTTTTTACAATTGCGATGCCTAAAGAAACTTTATTAAAAGTAATTGAGATCACTTGGGAAAATGAAAAGAACTTTGGAAGAGAATATTTAATTGAATTCTTAGACGATAATAATGTTATTTTACATTCCCAATCAGTCCAACTTGAAGGAAAACATCATATTATAAATTTAAAAGATGCAAAACCTACCAAGTATATACGTGTTAAAGTTTTAAAAGCCGCTGGTCAAAATCGAATACTAATCAGAAAAATTAAATTACTAAAAAGTAAATAAAAGATAAATGCCTAATTAAAGGATGCTATGTGATGTTTTCAATTAAAAAATACTATCTTTTTATTTTTCTAATATTTGTTTTTTTTCAAAAAACCTACAGCAGTCATGAACCAAAAAATTTAAATATTTCTCCATATTTAAAAACCATCCTAATTACTGACTCACAAGGAAAGCTGATAGATCCAGGTATAATTTGTTCATTGACCCAGATTGATGAAGAGCATTTAATTTTTTGTAATTATCAACAGGTCTTTCTGCTTAATTTAAAAAATGGGAAAGCGAAAATACTCCCGCCACCTTCAAATATTGAAGCTTGGTACCCCACTGGTTTAAAATTTTGTAAAAAAAATAACACTCTGTATATAGCCAATTATTTAGGAAAAGATGTTCTATTATTTCGATTTGATAAAGATTTTAACTTAATTTTTGTCAAACAATATAAAGATAATGAATTAGTAGGCCCAGAAAACATTGATGTTTCAAAAGATGGAAAATTTTTTGTCGTTGCTGATTATGATAATAGTTCAGCTTTGATGTTCAATGAAAAAGGTAAAATTTGGGCTCGTCCTGTAGGAAGAGCCCATGGGATAACTCTTTCCAAAGACGAAAATACTATTTATGTTTCAGGTCTTATTCCGCCAAAAATATACAAATTTGATTTAAATGGCACTCTTTTAAAAGAGCACGGCCAAGATGGGTGGAAGCAGGATGGATACTTATGGCCTACATCTATTAATGTATACCATGATAAAATTAGTATTAGTGATGCGAGAACTGGAAAAATTACGAATATCTCTCCTTCATTAGAGGCCCTAAATAGTATAGGTGGTAATGGTCTAGGTATTAGTTTATTCAATATGCCTTATGGAATTGAATATACCTCAGAAGGACTACTATATGTTACTGATACATTTAAAGGAAGAATTCTAAAAATAGATCCTACTCAAGAAATTATTTTAGAAATATTCGAAGCTCAATCCCCCAATAAACAAAATCAAGAACTTATTAAAAAACAACCACAAGCATCATGGATTAATGGATACCCTCCTTTGGGAATAAAATATAATTTTGATGTATTTAAAAATAGAATTAATAAATTTCACCTACATATACCAAATCTTAATATTCCAAAAAATTGGAACGGGTATCTTAATGGTTTATACAGTGAACAAAATAAATTAAATAACTCAAATGCAACAAGATATTTAAATTTATTTGGCTCTTATCATTTAATGTCTTCTGCTCAATATTATTGGACGTTTGGAAAAGATTACGATAAATTTACAATTTTAGGTTCACCTCAAGTAATAGAATGGCTTGTTATCTATCAAGGTATTGTGTGTCCTATAAGAATTGGTGTTGATTTTTGGATAAATGATAAAGAATTAATATCTAGTCGTGGAGATAAAGTCTCTTTTAAGCATCTCACTCAAGAAGCCATGAAAAAGATCATTCCTTTTATTAAAGCTATCCAAAGAGGTGACAATCCCTTGGATGCAATGGCTGAACATCTGTATGGTAAATTTAACTTTGCAGAAAGGCTTAAGTTGTCTTTTGAAAGTAAAGAAGGAAAAATCTTTCATGACAACCTCATCTTAGCGGGTCAGGATATCAATAAGATGCGTATGGCAGCTAAAAACTATCTCAACAAAATTGAGAAAGAAACACATCTATATTTGGTTGAAAATTGCCTTGCTAGTATGATTTTAAATGCTGACTACTAACTTAATGGAAAACAGCCATTACCAATGAAGAAAAAAATACTAACGATTATTGGTGCAAGACCACAATTTGTGAAGGCGGCTGTTCTTTCACGGCTTTTTAAAAATCATTCTTGGATCGAAGAAATCATTGTTCATACTGGGCAACATTTTGATTCAAATATGTCGGATATTTTTTTTGAACAATTAAGTATACCGCAACCTAAATATTATCTGGATATCCATAGCTTGCCTCATGGCGCTATGACAGGTCGTATGCTTGAGCAACTTGAACAAATTATGCTTAAAGAGGCTCCTCAACTTATCTTAATTTATGGTGATACAAATTCAACGCTTGCGGGAGCTTTAGCTGCATCAAAGCTAAATATTCCTATTGCACATGTTGAAGCCGGCCTCCGTTCGTATAACTCTTTTATGCCGGAAGAAATTAATCGGATATTATCCGATCACGTTAGTTCTCTTTTATTCTGTCCCACTTTTAAAGCCATAGAAAATCTTAAGAATGAGGGAATTACTTTCAATGTATTCCACGCAGGTGACGTCATGTATGACGCCACACTGTTTGCAATAGAAAAAATCTCGCAAGACATCATTACTAAACTCGAGATTAAAGAAGAAGCATATGCTGTCTTAACTCTTCATCGCCAGGAAAACACAGCAAATAAAGAGCATCTTAAAACGATGTTAAATTATGTCATAGAACACAGTAAAATAAATAATTTACAAATAGTATGGCCTATTCATCCTAGGACTAAGAACTTTATTGAAAATGATATCCTCAATCATATTAGAGTTATTGATCCTTTAAACTATCAAGATATGCACAGTCTTCTTTACTTTTCTGCGGTTGTCTATACAGATTCAGGAGGCTTACAAAAAGAAGCCTATTTTCATCAAAAACCATGTATTACTTTACGTTCCGAGACAGAATGGGTTGAAACAATTGAAAATGGTTGGAACCGCCTCTGGAATACTTCTGACTATACTTCACCACAAAAAAAATTAAAGATTATGGAGATGGTAGAGCGGGCTTTATAGTTCTTGAAAAAATAGAGAATTTTCTTCGCAATGATACTTCTAATTAAGCAGTCAATTTTAAGCAAACTACATTTAATAATAAAATTATTAAAAAATAAAAATCTACTTAAGGTAAGTTTACTAGCTTTTCTAGCAACCTTTATTTCTTATACTTATTGCTATTTCGAAGATAAAAAGTTCGACCCCCAAAACTTAAATATTTCACCTCATTTAGAATCAATTCCAATGGTTGATGAGCAAGGAAAAATGATAGACCCAAGCGTAATTTGCTCTTTAACACAAATTGATGAAAAGCATTTGGTATTTTGTAATTATCAGAATATTTTTTTATTAAATATAGAAAATGGTAAGGCAAGAATACTTTTACCTCCTAAAAAAATCAAAGTCTGGAATCCTACGGGCATCAAATACAATAAGACAACTAAAACCTTATATGTGGCAAATTATACAGGTAAAGATATTTTACTATTAGAATTTGATAAATTTTTTAACTTAATTCTTAAAGACCGTTATGAAGACATCGATTTACTTGGGCCAGAAAATATTGATGTAACGCTAGATGGAAAGATCTGTGCGATTGCTGATTATGATGCGAGCAAACTTGTACTTTTTGATAGAGGTAAAAAGGCGTGGTCTCTCCCTATTAAAAATGCGCATGGTGTCTCTTTTTCTAAAAATGAAAAATCAATCTATGTTACAAGCCTTCAAGAAAGAAAAATTTTTATGTTCAATCTTCAAGGTAAGCTTTTAAAAGAAACGGGAAAAATAGAATGGAGAAAAAATGGCTACTTATGGCCAACTTCTATTAGTATTTATAAAGATAAGGTTGCGATCACTGATGCTCATACAGGAAAGATTACAATTCTATCTCATGATTTAGAACCTCAAAAAAGTATAGGTGGTAATGGGCTTGGAATAGATTTATTTAATATGCCTTATGGGATTGAATATACCCCAGAAGGCTTAATGTATGTAAGCGATACATTTAAAGGTAGAATTGTAAAAATTAATCCTTCTCAAGCTACAATTATTCAAAATTTTGTAGGAAAGTTAAAAACTGAAATAAGTCAATTACCTTCAAGTAATCAAAAACATACAACAACTTCTCCATCGATTTCTCCTTTATTGAATACCCCTAATACCTGGATTCAAGGTTACACTGCTTTAGGGGCTGAGAAATCTTATAAAGAGTACACAAGTCAAAATAATCAGTTTTTTCTTTATTTTCCTCTCTTAGAGCTACCCCAACCTTGGCGCGGAAACTACAGTAGTATACATTTTGGAAAAAAGAAAAAAAACAGCAAGAATATTATCTTAAATTCTTATTGCTTACTTGATGATTGTTATTATTACTGGACAATTGGCGCTAATTATACTGAAAATGATTTCCATTTTACAATTATTGGTTCTCCCCAAATGCCCGATTGGCTTGTGCTTTATAAAGGGATTTTATGTCCTGTGAGAGTTGGGGTTGATTTCTGGATATATGGTAAAGAACTAGTCTCTAGTCGGGGAGATAGAGTCACTTTCAAATATCTCACTCAAGAAGCCATGAAAAAGATCACTCCTTTTATCGAAGCTGTTCAAAAGGGGTGGAATCCCTTAGATGCAATGGCTAAACATCTGTATAAGAAAACTAACTTTGCTGAAAGACTTCAGAAATCATTTGAAAGTAAAAAAGGAAAAAATTTTTATAAAGAGCTAATTTTAGCAAATCAAGATATCAACAAGATGCGTACGGCAGCTAAAAATTATCTTAATCAAATTAATAAGGACAAATGCATGTATTTGATTGAGCTCTCTATTGCTCATATGCTTTTAGCATCATCAAACAAGTAAGTTTATAATGTAAATACTTATCTTTTAAAAAGCGCTAAGCTTTAATGATTATTATATGGAATGGCTCTTTGCAGTCTCTTTTCTTCACATATTTTTATTGCTTAAGCTTAAACAATCTTTTCAAGTTGAAAGTTGAAGTAAGACATTAAAAAAGAGTCCTCTGATGATCCAGAGGACTTACACGGGGAAACTTTACTTAGTTACAGCTGTAAAGCTTGAACAACAAAGGTTGTAACCTATTTAAAAATAACAAGACCAACCTCTTTAATCATACGACTCGTTAGAAACCTTACACTTTAGATATGGGAGGTAAAAAATATATTTCAAGGAAGCAATTTGAAATTTTATAAAAAATTTATTTTAACGAAATTTGCTTTACAGCTGCTTCCACTGTATTTTCAAGCAGTGAAACCACTGTCATTGGGCCAATCCCCCCTGGGACAGGCGTAATCGCACTTGCAACTTGAGAGACATTTTCGAAATCCACATCCCCAACTATTTTTATCTGCCCGTCCCGACCTTGGATATGATTAATGCCAACATCTAAAACTATAGCGCCTGGTTGAACCCATTCTTTTTGAATAAATTTAGGTTGGCCAACAGCTGCGATAAGAATATCTGCAGTTTTTGTAATTGCAGGGACATTTTGGCTTTTTGAATGAAGAACTGTCACGCTACAATCTTCTTTCAACAATAACATTGCAAGAGGCCGCCCAACTAAGATAGAACGCCCCACAATAACGACGTGTAACCCTTTAATATTTTCTTTATGACTTTTAAGGAGTGCTAAGCATCCTTTAGGTGTACAGGGAATAACCGTTGGCTGCCCAAGACTTAGAGTGCCCAAATTCTGAGGATGAAGACCATCAACATCTTTAAGAGGATCAATTGCTTGAATAAGCTTGAAAGCATCCAAATGCATAGGTAAGGGGAGTTGCAAGAGGATTCCATGCACGATATAGGTTGTATTCAATTGATAAATAAGCTTCAGAATCGATTCCATTGAGGTTATGGAAGGAAAATAATATTCTTTGGAATTGATTCCTACCTCTTGGCATTGCCGACATTTTGAAGCCACATAACTCTTACTCGCAAGATCATCTCCTATACGGATGACGGCCAATCCAGGCGTGATATTTTTTGTCTTTTGTAATCCTATAATGCGCGCTTTAAGGTTGTTCTTAAGCTCGTTTGCCAAAGAACGACTATCCAGTAAGATAGGTGTCATGTAAGTGTAAAAGTCTGCTTAAGCGACTCCCATAAATTTTAAAATAAGCCTTGAGACAACATTTTGCATAAAAACAAGAATAAAAATGGCAACCATGGGGCTAAAATCAAAACCACTCACCCCTGGAATAATGCGACGGAGTGGAGCTAGCATAGGCTCTGTAAGTCTATACAGGGCTTCCCCTATAACAACAACAACTCGATTATGCGTATTAACAATTTGAAATGAAATGAGCCAACTTAAGACAACGCTTGCGATAAACACCCAAATATAAAGTTGAAGAATAGTCCGTAAAAGCTCAAGCATTGGAATGATCAAAACATCCATAAAAAACCCCTATTTATTTTTACTTAAAGGTAGCGTTGCTATTCAATAATGACAAGAAGAATCTCACCTTTAAATTTCCTACTTCCGATATTAGAAAATTAGCTGAGTATTTCTATCTCGGAGCTAATAAATTGCCGAAGAAACTGTATACGATGTGTCATTTCACGCTCTTTTCTCTCCTGCTCTTCTGCTTCAAATTTCTTTTTAATTTCAAGTTTATTTTTGCGTTGCCATAAGCTCGGTAAAGACAGAAGAATATCAAAAGCGTTTATTGTCTCTTCAGTTTCAATTTTCTTCTTTCTATCATGAGGGCTTGACATACTGATTCTATGTTTTTTAGGAGTACTACCATTTATTCCTAACTGTGTTGTCAAAAGACTAGAAAATAAACTTAAAGGATCTTTGCTACTTTTTATGATATTTCGGCAACTGCTATCTAAAGACGCAGAAAGCGCTATATAACGTTCTGTGATTACCTCCTTAAATATTTTAAGCGTATGTTCGGTAAAAACAATCGTAGCCTCTGTGCTTGCAGATGTTTTATAATGATAGCTCGTTAAACATAATAAATTTAAAGTATCATCTATTAAAGAACTAAGTTGTTTTGAGTCGGCCTTAATTAAATTATTTATTTTTAATTCTTGATTCTCTCCAGGTAAAATGTCGAATGCTTTTTCCAAGAAAAGCTTTCCTAAATAAGGAAGGACCTTAGAAGGTTCAATTTTTATGTCTTCATTATATTCTGGAATCTTAATATGCGGGCGATTTCCCTTAAATTTTTTAGTGATAACTTCATTTAAAAATCCCACAAAAGCAGGTTTAAATGCTTCAATATTTAAGATGAATTGGCTATTATCTTTTTCAGATACTTTTATGGGAAGAACAAAGCTTGGATTTTGGTCAATTGTATTTAACATATGAACAAATGTCCCAAGCACCAATTCAAGCTTTTCTTCACCAGTATACTTAAGATGCAGTTTTGACAACTCTTCCTTAAGGAAAACTTCTAAAGTCTCCAAATTTTTTCCTGAAGACTCTGGTTCAATCTTAAATTGTTTTAATGCCGCTTGAAAATGGGTTTTCAAAAATGTTGTCGTTATTTCAGTAGCTTTAGCATTAAATTTTTTTAATGAATCTTGAGTTTGAACGCCAAAAGCTGAAATTGAATCCATATTTTCTACCGTCAAGGATGCCAAAAAATAGCTCTGTAGTTCTTCATCAAGACTTTGTGTTAACTTACGAACTAGTTGCCCCGAATTTTTTATCCCTAATTGAGACGCAAACTTTTTATGAGCGTTCTCCTTATTATCAATATTTAATGTTCTATAAAAAATAGCGATAAATTTCTCATAAAATTTATTCACAATATCAGAAGTCTGCATATGCTCATTTTGCAACTTATAGCGAAGGAGAAGTTCCAAAATTAAGCTTGTTTCTTTAACAGCTAACCCTGAACTTTTTAAAGATTTTTGGATCCCTTTCCTAATCTCGACAATGGCATTATTGATAGACTTTAATTCTTGATGAGCAGAAGAAATAGATGGTGGTGGGGGAGGTGGAGGAGCTCCAATTATTGAACTAGAGACGTCTATTTTTAAGGGAATAGAAATAGAATCTTGCACTTGTCCTTTTGAGAAAGATTTTTCTTCTCCTTGAAATACATCCTCTAATCGCTGAGTAAGATCAAAGATTTTTCCCCCAAAAAAGAATTCATTAAGCTTTTCTGAAAGCACTTTTCTCTTAAGTTGAGCTTGTTCTATTAACTGCTTATTGCGCTCTTCTCTCTTTATCAAACGCTCTTTTAATACTAACCAATACGGAAGAGAAAATAAGAAGACAAATTTTGGAGCTTCTAAAGGCGGAGTTTCTACGTATCGTTTACCATCAATACGCGTTTGAATTTTATATTTTCCCTTATACATAATATTTTTTACTAATGTATATATTTCAGAAGATGTCTGTGTTTCTTTAAGAGGTTGTTTTAACGTTTGTTCAATTGCTGCAACGAATCCAGAACTTGTATTTAAATAATCTTCGATAAGAAGCTTTGCATCTCTATAAAAAGCAATCGCTAATTTAAGCGGAGAACCGGTAAAATCTTGAGAACCCAGTTCTTCCATAATAGTTTCCATTATCCTTCCATAAGTCCTTTTACTTACCTCTTCTTCTCGCCTTTTCAACTGTATAAGCTTGTCTTCTTCAGAGCAACTTACTATTTCAGTTCTAATTTTTGTAAGGATCTCATCTTGAGAAGTTATATTAATTAAAAAATCAATTTTTTCTTCTTTGGTGTTTCCTGGTAAAAGCTCAAATAATCTAGTAATTAACCAAGGTTCTGCTTTTTTGATTATTTCTTCAACAGAAAGTATTTTTTTTGCAGGTATGCTTGCTTTCAAAGGCATTGAATTGTTTTCTGGCTCAGCCTCTACATTTAAAGATTTAACACGCTCTAAACCATAAAGTTGCTCAACAGCAAGAGTAATATATGGTTTGATCATTTCTCTCAATTTATCTTGATCAATATCCTGATTATTCCGCGAATTTACTAAAGTAGGGAGCTTAAATGAGGGATCTAAAACAAGCAGCTTAAAAACCTGAGATAAGATTGCTCTCTTGTCTTCTGTGGAGAATTGGCTTTCACTACTATAAAGTGAGCCGTTTTTAACAGTAGCATCAATTGTAATCCTTGCATTTTGCTTCATTTGCGGACCAAGTTTAGAATCAACTTCATGATTAAAGCGATCGTCGATAACTTTATTTACAAAAGGACTCATATCACTGGAAGTCGGAAGAGGCTTTTCTAGAACTTCTTCGCTTCCCTTTTCAATATAATCTGTTAACAACTTCGCACGCCATAATTCAAAAACAGCTTGAGAAAGTTCTTCAAATCTTTGATTAAAATCGACATCTGTTACAATATGATAACGAGGTTGGATTAGTTGTAATATAAGATTTTTAAACTTTTCAGGGGCGATTTTATATGTTTTTTTAATAAGTTCATCGATGCCTTGGGATAATTTTTCAATTAATTCAGGAATCTCTATTATTTTTAATTTTGAATCTTTAACAATTCTTTGGAGTGCGACAATGACTGTCGATTTTTCAGATAAGTTTATCTTGTTCTTTTGCAGGGCCGCTGTTATCGCTTCTTTATGGTTTTGTGGTAATTTATCGCTTCTGAATTGAGATTGAGGCAATTTTGGTGGGATTGAAGCAATTTGTGGAATAGTCCCATCCTGATCAGATAATGACTCAAATGTGTCTTCTGTGGCTAAAGTATCCAGAATAGTCGGCTTAGATCGAACATGCTTAGAAACCGGTTTTTTAGGGGTATATGTCTTAAGTGGTGTAAGTAGAGGTTTATTCGTCTCAGACAAAACACTCAAAAAATCCGACGCTGATAATACATTCTTAGGTTCTTCAACACCTTCTTCGCTTATTCCTCTTAGTGGAACTTGAGAGACATCATTGATATTTAAATTTTCTACTTTCTTAGATTCTTCACTTTCAAAGGATTTAATTATTTCTTGGTGAATTTCATCTACCCCTTCATCCAAGTGAATAGATGGGATTTGAGTTTTCGTAAAAAAATTTACATGAGAATACGAGGGCATCAGATGCCTCATCTCTTCTTGATTTTGTGCAGCAAGGTTAATTTTGACTTCCCGAAAAACTTCGGAAACAAGACCTATATGTTGTCGTTTATACAAAGATGAGAGAAACGTTTTCTCCTCTAAAGAATAAAGATCCCCTGATATATGGAAAGATTTTCCACCTTGCTGTCCCCCCTTATTCTCCATTTCAGAATTTAGCTTAAATGAAGAATGCATAAAGCCGGATTTCTCTAAAATTGATGGGCTTGAAACTCTTAAGACAGGTATGAGAGCCTGCGCTGAAGTTTGAAGATTTCTATATTTTCCTCTAGATGAAGATAAAGATGTTAAAGATTTCTTTCCTACGCCAATAAAATTTAAAGGCTGCTGATTCTTCTTAATATGCTTAGGTAATAATTCTTCAAGGATGCCATGGAATGAAGGAAAAAAATGTGACAAAATTTTAATTAAAGATGTAAAAGTATCTGACGATAAAGTTTGTGCCAAAAAGGTATAATTTTCGCTTGAAGTTTCTAAAGATCTTATAGAGTCTATAATAGAAAAAGACGGCTTAGAATAAAGAACCGCCAGCAGAAGCCCTGCGGTGAAAACTTTGCTAATTTTCTCATTTTTTGTATTTTTTCTTTTAGACATAAAAACCCGCACCTTAAAATCCAAAAATATTTAAAAATTACCATATATTTTTATGACTAATAAGAAAAGTATATTTTTAAAATACAGTAGATAGGAGATTATATAGATTCTCAATTCTAAGAAACATTTTTTTCTATAATTTTATCTAAAATTTCTGCTTTTTTTGACCAAGAAATAGACTCTATAAGATCTTTAGAAATTTTAAGTGAACGAAAGGTATTATTAGTAGCCTCTCTCACAGCCTTAGCCCATGCTTCAGAAGTTTGCTCTTTTACAACCCATCCACATTTATTCTCTTTTACAAAATTTGCTTGTTCAGGTAGATCGCTCACTATTACTGGAACACTACATGCAATGGTTTCAAAAAGTTTAAGTGGTGCAAGTCCAGTTAAAGCTCGACCTTCCACATTTTGAATAGGAACAAGCCCAGCAATTGCTTTTGCAACAATACCACCTACCTCTTTGTAAGGTTTTCGTCCTAAATATATTAGTCTATCTGAACTTTTAGTTTTATTCTCAATAGAAAGTCTTTCAACTCCATCCCCGATAAATACTAACTTCACCCTTTCAGGCCATGCAGGATCATCTATTGCATTTAACAATAGAGAAATTCCATGCCATCGTGAAAAAGTGCCAAAAAAAATGACAAATTGATCCGGAAGAATACAGTTTGTTTTAGCATCTCGATTAAAAAGTGTCGTATTAACACCATTGGAAATAACCGTTATGCGCTCATGTTTTGCTTCTTTCTTAATAAATTCTTTTAATCCAGCCGTTACAACAATAATATGATCTGCCCACTCAAATTGTTTGCGATAAAGCATCTGAAAAAAAGAACGAAAATACTTTGCCCAAGGCCAAGCAATAAAAAGATCTTCATAAGGTCCATTTACTTCTTGAAAAACTTTAAGCCCTTTCCATTTAGCCCATAACGCTGTAATAAAACTGAATGGATGACAACGAATATAGATTAAATCTGGATGTGTGTTTACTTGGATAAGTTGCAATTGAGTCTTTAACATTCTTAAAATGCGTTCATATAAAGAAGGTAATTTCCTGTCATGATAAACTGGATTAAAGAGTTTAAGTTTCCATCCTAATTTCTCAAGTGCCTGAATTATTTCGATTACGTGAGTATATGATGCATGCCCTTCACGTACAGGTTCTAAACATAAATAAAAAATTTCTCCTTTATTGGCCAAATTCGACATTATATATCTCTGACCATTTTATAAGATTAATCCATCGCCAATATTTAAAATCTAATTCTGTACTGTTTGTCATTGCTTGCTGTAATTGCTCTAAAATCACTTTATGGTTTAAACTTGGAATTTGATGTAGTACTTCTTGATTAGAACCTTTACCAATCCAGTCTCTACATTCTTTGATCAAACTTTGTTCTGGTGTTTTAAAACCTATCTTATCTCGACGATTCAAAACTTCTTCAGGTAC
Source organism: Candidatus Paracaedimonas acanthamoebae (assembly GCA_000743035.1). Classification (GTDB taxonomy): domain Bacteria; phylum Pseudomonadota; class Alphaproteobacteria; order Caedimonadales; family Caedimonadaceae; genus Paracaedimonas; species Paracaedimonas acanthamoebae. Next base: position 22,282 of record CP008936.1, on the reverse strand, counting down.
AATCCCCTGCATGGCTTGACGAAAAATAGATTTTGTTTCAGCTGTATCTGATATTAAAAAACTATCATCTAAAGAGTAAACAAAGTCTGCAAACTCAGGCGTCAAGAATGGAACCCTACTCTCTATAGAGAAATTCATAGAATTATGATCGTCATATCTAAGTAAAGCAGGCAACACAGTACTCGTAAGGCTTTCAATAAGAGAGGATTTAAGGTTTTTCTCAGAGTTAACTGGAATATTTAAAGAAAGACCTTGGTCAATAAACCACTTCTTTTTTATCCAAGAAGGTGTAAGAGATTCACCACTAATTTTCCTTGCGAAACCTTCGAGGGCACTTGGAACAAAATGAGCACCAACTTGTAATAAGAACTTTTTTGCACTTAAATCTGGGAGCTGCAGCGCTGACATTATAAATTGAGCAGCTTTATGAAGTTGTCCTTCTTTTAAGAGGTTCCCTAATCTTTTGGCTAAATAAGGACGATATCCTGCTAAAAGTTCATCAGCCCCCTGCCCATCTAACATTACTTTAATGTTATGGTTCTTAGCTAGTTCAAAAACTTTATATTGAGCATAGATACTTGTACTTCCAAAAGGTTCCCCTTGAATTTTTATGAGTGAGTCAAGATCTGCCTTAAAAACTTCCGGTGTAAGAAACGTTTTATAGTTTTCTACTTGAGAAGCTTGAGCTATCCGATCTATCCAGATCTCTTCATTATAATTTGAGCCTCGAGCACAATAACTAAATGTTTTAATGTTAAGAGACTTTCCACCAACAGCTTTCATCCCCATAACAATTGAAGAAGAATCAACACCCCCAGAAAGTGCTGCTCCCACTGGTACATCGCTTCTCAAATGTAATCCTATATTTCTCAGAAATAAGGTACGCAGTTTTTCCACAGCTTCAGCCCGCGTATAATTTACTTGAGAAAGATGAGGAGACCAGTATTTAATTGGCTCTAATCTTGGTGCTTTTAGATCTATTTCTGCATAATGAGCCGCAGGGAACTGCTTTATATCCGCAAATAAGGTGTCTTGAGAATGATTTGTTAATCCAAATCTCAAATAATCATATAATGCTTTAGGATGAACTTTACGAGATATTACATCTAAACAAATTAAAGAGTTAAGTTCTGATGCAAAAAAATAACTTTCATTTTTATAACTGTAGAAAAGTGGTTTAATGCCAAAAAAATCACGCGCCACAAACAAACAGGATTTTCTTAAATCTAAAATAAGAAAAGTAAACATACCAACTAGTCGAGAAAAGATTTCTTTCCCCCACACTTCATATGCCTTTAATAAAACTTCCGTATCAGAATTTGTATTAAAAGAACAACCTAACTTTTCTAAAGATTCCCGTAGCTCAATAAAATTATATATCTCACCATTTAAAATAATAAATAGGGACTTATCTGCATTAGCCATCGGCTGCGTTGAGCGAGATAACGTATCTTGAACTGCAAGACGACGATGTGAAAAGAGTAACTTTCCTGATGCAAGCTGAGCAGACTGGTGACTCATCTCAATTGATCTATTGGGGCTCCAAGATAAAAAACCTTCTCCATCTGGACCACGATGGGGAATCTGCGCATGCATCTTCTCTATCATGAGAAAAGGCACGCTTAAATTTTTTCCAGTTAAGATTGCGTTTAAACCGCACACCTTAAGCCTTAGATACTAAATCGCGAAAAACTTCTATTATGTAGTCTTGTGTATTTTCTTGCAAATAAGGATGCATCGGCAAGCTTAAAACACACTGTGACAATTTTTCAGCAATTGGCAAATGCCCATCAACACAAGGATGATGTTTATAGGCAGTTTGTAGGTGAAGGGTTTTTACATAATAGATAACCGAGGGAATTTTAGCCTCTTGAAGCTTAGACATAAGTTCTTTGCGATCAATATTTTCTGGCAATTGCACTGTATATTGCGCCCAAACTGAGGTTAACCCTTGAGGCACAGAGGGAGTTTTAACAATATCTTGTAGCCCCTTTTGATAACGTTGCGCCACTAAATTTCGTGCTTTAATTTCTTCAGGAAAAATAGCAAGCTTCTGCAAGAGGATTGCCGCTTGTAATGTATCTAAGCGACCATTCATACCCACTCTTACATTATCATATTTATCGCTTCCTTGGCCGTGAACACGAATTGAGCGCATTACTGCAGCATATTCATCATTATTCGTAAAAACTGCACCACCATCTCCATAGCATCCTAAAGGTTTTGCAGGGAAAAAGCTTGTTGTCGTAATTTCGCCTAAAGTCCCAACTTGACGCCCTTTATAGGACGCACCAAAGCTCTGAGCTGCATCTGCCATAATCCATAGAGAATGGGCTTTTGCAATGGATTCAATAGCATCATAATCTGCAGGTAACCCGAAAAGATCAACAGGTATAATACCTTTGGGGTTCAGAGAAAGTTTTTTTGCAAGAGCAATACCCTTTTCAAGGCTGTGCGGATCCATATTATATGTATCTTCTAATACATCAATAAAGATGGGAGTTGCTCCAAACCAAGTCACAACTTCTGCAGTTGCTGCGAAAGTAAATGAAGGAACAAAAACAGCATCACCTGGCTCTACCCCAAATGCCATTAAACCAAATGCCAAAGCATCTGTCCCATTCGAACATGAGAGGTTATGTTTTGCTCCACAAAAAGCACCTAAGTTCTTTTCAAATTCAGCTACTTCAGGCCCCATAATGTAAATTCCATGATCAAGAACCTGCTTAATAGCTTTGTCGACTTGGGAGCGTATTTTAGCTTGCTGAGCTTCAAGATCAATAAAATGAATTTGAGAGCTAGGGGACAGGGCACTATGACTCATTTATAATCTCCTCAAGAGTATCTGTATCTACTTGCCGATAACGACGTCCTTCACGAGGACAACGTAAATCAGGCCCTAGCACTTCACCAGCATGACTTACCCAGCCTATTCTTCGCGCTGGAACGCCTGCCATAAGCGCATGTGCTGGAACTTCTTTTGTAACAACTGCACCAGCCGCAATAAAACTATAAGCACCTATCGGATTTCCACAAACAATTGTCGCATTTGCCCCTATTGTTGCCCCTTGTTTGACAATCGTTTGTAAAAATTCATCCTTCCTCTCAATTTCAGCTCGAGGTGTATTAACATTTGTAAAAACACAAGAAGGGCCACAAAAAACCCCATCTTCGAGGATAGTTCCCTTATAAAGGCTCACATTATTTTGAATCTTGCAGCGATTCCCAACTTTAACATCAGGGCCAATCATAACATTTTGCCCAATAATGACTTGTTCACCGATGACAGTATCTTTTAAAATATGGCTAAAATGCCAAATTTTAGTTCCTTTCCCGACGCGCGCCCCTTCATCAACATAAGCAGATTCATGCACAAAATAATCTTGAGGCTGAGATTTTTTAATTTCGATAAGTTTTTGCTGATCCATTGATTCTTGAGCTGCGGTTAATACTTGTAAAACTTTTAACCCTTCTTCTCCATCAGTCACCGGAGGTGTCCCTGTTTTAATTGCTTCAATAAAAGATAGGCATTCTCTTTTTAAAGGCTCGTCTGCCTCTAAAGGAATAAGTTCCTGCTCTCCTTTAATTGCCTCTAACAAGCCTTCTTTGGAGGCAACATGACTCTTATAAAAAGATAATTTTTGGTCCCATGGTAAACAATCATCAAAGACTGCCATTCCCTTATCTCCGATCACAACTAACATCTGTTGTTTAAAAGGGTGCAACCATGAAACATGAATATGGGCTTCTATCCCATTTTGGAAGCTTAAATGAGCAGTTGCAATATCATGAATTTGAGAACTTAAGAAAGTTGCTCCTGTTGCATATACTTTTGTGGGCAGCTCATTGGCTAACCCTAAAATCATAGAAACATCATGAGGAGCAACATTCCACCAAATATTTTCTTCTGTACGAATTTTCCCAAGGTTAAGGCGGTTTGAATAGATATACTGTAGCTTACCTAATTCTCCTTTGCGCACCATTTCTTTAAGCTTTAAATAAGCTTTATGATATTGCAAGATATGACCAACCATCAATATTCGTTGTTGCTTGCGCGCAAGCAGACAAAGAGCTTGAGCTTCAGCAATATCAAGTGTTAGTGGTTTTTCGACAAAAACGTGCTTACCAGCTTCAAGGGCTCTCTGAGCAAGTAAAGCATGTAAAATCGCTGGTGTTGCTATAACGACACCCGTACAGGAAGGATCTTTTAACACATCTTCAAACGAAAAAGCAGGGACGCCATATTCCTGAGAATATTTTTCTGAAATTTGTTTATCAGGATCACAAACAGAATGTAAAAAGCCAAGCTCAGCAAAGTTGCGAACATGATTTTTCCCCCAATATCCGCATCCTAAAACTGAAATTTTAAGTGACACTGTATAGCTCTCCTTAAGCCTTAAAAATGCGCTCTCTATGATGGTTAACTGCTTTTGTCGCATTGCGCGTATCAATAACAAGAGAACTATTCTCAACTATAAAATTATAATCAACACTGTCATGATCTGCGCAAATAATGACTGCATCAATTTTTTTAAGTTCTTCTGCGGTGCACCCAATGCTCTTCATGCCAGCAAGTTCCATGTGTTCTCTTGTTTTTTCAATTTCAGGAATAAAAGGATCATAATAAAATACTTCTGCACCTCGTTCTCTTAAAATTTCCATAATTTCAAGAGCAGGGCTTTCACGCATATCATCAACATTTTTCTTATACGCTATTCCCAAAATCAAAAGTTTTGCCCCTCTTAATCCGCGGGAAAACCGTTCATCTAGGGCTTCGGCAAGTCGTTGCACTATTCTTAATGGCATACTTGTATTAATTTGTCCGGCAAGTTCAATAAATCGCGTTGAAATTCCATACTCGTGCGCTTTCCACGTCAAGTAAAAGGGATCTATAGGAATACAGTGTCCTCCTAATCCCGGCCCAGGATAAAAAGGCATATAACCGAAAGGTTTACTTTTTGCAGCTTCAATAACCTCCCAAACATCGATTCCCATCTTCTCAAAAACAATCTTTAACTCATTAACAAGTGCTATATTAACACTGCGAAAAATATTTTCTGTTAACTTTACTGCTTCAGCTGTTTTAATAGAGGCAACAGGCACAACTCCAGCTGCAATAGCTCCATAAAGTGCAACGCACATTTCTAAAGTATCAGGATCATCCCCTCCAACAACTTTGGGAATTGTATTAATCTTATAATTAATATTTCCTGGGTCTTCTCGCTCAGGCGAATATCCTAAAAAGAAATCTTGCCCACAAATAAGGCCAGATTTTTCTAAAATAGTCTTTAAAACTTCTTCTGTTGTACCTGGATAAGTTGTGGACTCCAATATAACAAGATGTCCACTTTTCAAATGAGGCTTAATGGCTTCAGTTGTGCTTACGACATAACTCATATCAGGTTCGCGATGCTTTGTAAGCGGCGTTGGTACACAAATAATGATAATGTCCACTTCTCTTAATTGTGCATGATCTACTGTCGCCTGAAATCGCCCGGTATTGTTCATCTCAGCTATTTGGCTTGCTGGTATATATTTAATATAAGATTGAGAATTTTTTAATTTATTAACTTTCGATTCATCAATATCAAACCCTAGTACTGAAAAGGAGTTATTTACAAAGGCATGGGCTAAAGGAAGTCCCACATACCCTAACCCAATGATACCAATTTTTGCTTTTTTAGAATGTATATCTTCTTTAAGTTGTTTTAGATTCAGTACGTTATTAGCGTTTATTGATGTCATTCTATGCAACCAATCTTTTAAAACAATAGTGGTGTTTAATATAGGAAAGCTTTACGATTGTCAATCATTCTAAGGGATTTAAATAATGACTTGGCGCGCCCGAAGGGATTCGAACCCCTGACCTTTGCCTCCGGAGGGCAACGCTCTATCCAGCTGAGCTACGGGCGCACAAAATAGCTTCTTTATGTTCTAAAAATCAGAAAAATGATGATTAATATTCCGAAAACACCGCTTTATGTGTTTTAATCTTCATTTTTTGGCACTTTCTTGGAACTGGGAAGCGATTTTATAAAGGTAATAACATACCCCCATAAAAGCTAAAATCCCCAGAAGTACCCCCATATGTTCAAAATCAGCAGGAGCCATTTTAAACACATCGGTGCTTTGATAGGCCGCAAAAGGAATAGCCAATAAAATACCAATGATAGACTCTCCAGCAATTAAACCTGAACAGAAAAGCATTCCTCTGCGGTTAGCATATTCTTGCTTATGAGTATAATCTTTTTCACTAAACTTTGATTGCTCTTTTTTCATTTTAAATTGACACAAAAAGGCAATAATTCCCCCTACAAGTAATGGGATAGTAACATCTAAAGGCATATAAATTCCTAAGGCAACAGCTAGAACCGGCAAACGCCACGTAGAGTTACTTCCTTTTAAGAAATTATCAACAAGGATAAAAATTATTGCAAGTGCCGCACCAATGCTAAACATTGTCCAATCTAATGAGTGCGTGAATACTCCTTCCGCAATAGCCGCCATGATTGCTGCTTTAGGAGCGCCTAATGCTTGCGTCGGGTCCATTCCTTCACGTGGTAAACTATCGCCAATTCCATAAGCTTGGTATAAAACTTCGAGGATAGGGGCCATAACAAGTGAACCAGCCACAACACCAAGCATTAACATAACTTGTTGTTTCCAAGGAGTTGCACCGACAATTTGGCCTGACTTAAGATCTTGCAAATTATCTCCACTAATTGCAGCAGCTGTAGCCATAACTGCCCCAATGATAATCGCAATAGCTGCCGCTGCTAATGAATTAGCCCCCTTTGTTCCAAAATCAATATGCGTCCCTAACATAACAAGCAAAATCATGGAAATGAAAAGAATTGCCATGATAGTAACGCCCGAAAGAGGATTATTAGAAGAACCTACTAACCCTGTCATATAACCAGCAATGGCCGCACATAAAAAGCCAGCAATAATTGCAAATAGCGTAACCACAAGGACAGTTACGAAATGAACTGTCATAGGGATTTGCATATCTGCTTGACTTAAAATGTAATGAAAAATAAATGCCAATGGAATTGTTAATACAGCAACACCTATTAAAACATAGTTTATAGGAATATCATATTCTGTTCTTAATAAAGAACCTTGTGTTCCCAATTTTGCCTTTTTTAATGTTGCAAGCGATGATCGAATTGCTTCGGCAATAGGCTTTATAAGATAAACTAAAGTCCAAACACCTCCCACAACCATTGTTCCAACACCAATCATTCTAATATTCTTATTCCAAATAGTAACGGCAATTTCATAAGCACTTCCCGCCTCAGGAAGACCAAAAAGAAAACCATGAAGAGGAACAGCTATCATCCATGCAACAATAGCACCAATCAACATACTTACACCCACTTGAACGCCCACGATATAGCCTGCACCCACAAGAACTAAAGAAAATCCTGATCCAAATCCAAAAACAGTGCGTGTTGTTTGAAACCAATAATGAGCGCTTTCGCTCATGATCATTAAACCAGATTGGGCAAATTTAACTAAACCAGCAAACAGTCCCCCCATCAACAAATCTCTTGTTCCTTCACGAGCTTCGCTATCTCCGACTTTTAATACTTCTCCAGTTGCAATCCCTTCCGGAAATTTAAGCTCCTCATTTTCGACAATATAAGCGCGACGCAAAGGGATTGAAAATAATACACCTAACAATCCTCCCACAATAATAATGGCTGTCGTAATTCCAAATGGAAATTCTTTCCAATAGCCCATCAAAAGAAGAGCAGGGAGAGTAAAAACAACCGCAGCGGCAATAACTTCACCTGCAGATGTTGCTGTCTGCACAATATTATTTTCTAAGATATTAGAATTCCGAAAAAAACGAAGGACTGTCATTGAAATGACCGCAGCCGGGATAGTCGCAGAAACTGTTAAACCTATCTTTAGTCCTAAGTAAGCATTTGAACCTGCCATAATAACCGCTAAAAAAATGCTTAACAGGGTAGCTTTCCATGTAATTTCAGGAAGATTTTTTTCTGCAGGAACATAAGGTTGAACGCGGCTTTCTGAAGACTGCAATAAAGTTTTCATCTGCTTCGCTTTTCTTCCTAAGGGACTCATTTCAATGCTCCTTTATTCTTTTCTTATTTAATGACAAGTGCCTATGGTGCGGAGAATCTTGTTTAGGGTCAAGTAAAAGATTTAATAAATTGCTGAATTCTTGCTTAAAAAAACTTCAGAAATTATACGTAAAATAATTAAGCTATTGAAATATAAATATTTTTATACATCATATTAAGCGGCCTTAAGATACTTAAAAGTTTGCTCTTTTTCAAATAAACGCAAAAGAATACGTAAGGCTTGCCCTTGAGGGCCCAACAAATGAGGATCTTTGGATAAGATAGCCCGCGCATTGTCATGGGCTTGTAAAAGTAAATCTTGATGAGCAATAGGATCAAAAAACTTAAAAGATGGCATCCCACTTTGCTTAACACCAAAAGCTTCCCCACCACCTCTAAGTTTTAAATCTTCTTCTGCTATCTTAAAACCATCCGTTGTAGAACGCATCACGTTTAAGCGTGCCCTTGCTGTCGGATTGAGTGATTCACCATAAAGGAGCAAACAATAAGATTCTTGAGATCCTCTTCCTATACGTCCTCGTAATTGATGAAGTTGTGCCAATCCAAAACGTTCAGCATGCTCAATAATTATGACAGATGCATCTTCAACATGAACACCTACTTCAATAACAGTCGTTGCCACAAGAATTTTAATTGATCCTTCAATGAAAGCCTGCATCGTTACTTCTTTTTCATGACTTCTAAGCCGCCCATGAATCAAGCCAACCTTCTCTGGAAAAAGCGTCTGTAACATTGCAAATCTTTCTTCAGCGGCAGCTAAATCCAGGCTTTCGGATTCTTCAATTAAAGGGCAAACCCAATATACCTTATCCCCCTTATGTAATGCGCGCTTGAGGCTCATCACAATCTCATTTAAACGAGCTAAAGGAATGGTTGTCGTAATAATATCTTTGCGATTGGAAGGTTTCTGTCGCAAATAAGAGCTTGAGAGATCTCCAAATACTGTAAGCATAAGCGTACGAGGAATAGGTGTTGCGGTCATAGATAATATATCAATATTTATTCCTTTTTCTGATAAATTAAGCCGCTGTTCGACACCGAATCTATGCTGCTCATCAATGACAATAAATCCCAAATTTTTAAATTGGACTTCGGGCTGAATAAGTGCGTGAGTTCCTATCACAATATTAACGTCGCCTTCTGCTAAAGACTGATATATTTTTTGCCGGCGTTTTGTAGTATCTTTACCTATTAATAGCTCAAGACTAACACCCGCCGTTCGAGCCCAATCTTCCATCGTTTTATAATGCTGACGCGCCAAAATTTCTGTAGGAGCTAGTAACGCTACTTGATATCCAGCTTCTACGGCCTTAACCATACATAAAAAAGCAACGATTGTTTTTCCACTCCCCACATCGCCTTGAAGTAAGCGTACCATACGAGAAGAAGAGGCCATGTCCTGTTGTATTTCCGCAAGTGCTTTAACTTGATCTTGCGTTAAATTAAAAGGAAGTGTTTCAAGGACTTTTTGTTGAAGGTGGCCATCCCCTGTTAGAGCATGCCCTTGAGCAACTTCAGCTTGGCACCGCGTTAAAATAAGAGACAATTGGTTTGATAAAATTTCGTCATAAGCCAAACGACGGCGACAAGTATGTCCAAGATGAAGGTCGTTCTCGTGAGAAGGAGAGTGCAGCTTTTGTAGTGCTGTCTGCCAAGAAGGCCAATGGTATTTTTTAAGAATATGGCTAGATAACCATTCTGGCAACTGTGGGCATTTTATAAGGGAAGCTTTTATTATTTTCTGTAGCATTTTTTGAGGAAGCCCTTGTGTAAGGGGATATATAGGCTCCGCCCCCTCCCAAAAAGCTCTAGAGGTTAAAGGACCTATATGGTCAGGGTGGGTCATTTGGAAACGACCTTTATAAATCTCAAAGCGTCCACTTATGATCACTTCACTACCGACAACAAGAGCATTTTTAAGATAACTAAGGTTTGGGTTAAAAAACACGAGCTCAATTGAATCTTCAGAATCCGAACAAATGACACGATAAGAGGTCAAGCGACCTTTTTGTTTGCGCAGAACAGAATGGTTGATAACTCTTACCTGCAACGTTATTAATTCATTAGGGCAAGCAAACTTTATTGCTGGTGAAAATCTTCTGATTTGGACTTCCTGAGGCAAATGCCATAAAAGGTCCCGTATTATTGTACAACCAAGTTTTTGAAGAAGATGAGCTGTTGTGGGACCAACGCCATTTATCGTCGCTACAGAAGAAAATAACGACCTTAAAGAATCAAATTCTGGATAAACAAAAGAACTCGGCATATTTTAAATTTAACATAAAAAAACCCAGCAAGATTTCCTGCTGGGTTTTTTAAGAAAGTCATTTAAGATAAAGAAATTACTTTGTCTCTTCTGTCTTCGTCTCAGCTGGAGCCTCAGGTGCTGCAGGAGGTTGTTCTGCTGGAGCTTCTGGAGTTGCAGGTGTTTGTTCAGCAGGTGCTGCAGGAGCTTGAGTTTCTTCAGTTTTTGCCGCTTCCTCTTGTGATTTTTCTTCTGCTTTTTTCTCACATGCTGCTAAGCTTAGAGCAAAAGACATTACCAATACTGAAATAAGATTAAATTTCATAAATTAAAACTCCTTGTTAAATAAAAAACAATGAAAAATATCATGCTTTTTTAAAAAGCGCAACATCATTAAGCCTTCATATGTACATATTGGCCGGGTGCATCCATTTTAGCTTGATAGGTCCCTTTTGAAGCCCCCAAAGGAGGAGGTATTTGCAATTCTTGAGTAGAATTCTTTTTGAGCCAGCTAAACCATAAAAGCCACCACGATCCCTCATTAATAGGCGTTTGTTGTTCCCAAAGATTAGGATCTATATAATTTTCATGATGTGCTCTTGTCGTTGTTCTGTAGTGACGATGGAGATGACCTGGCTCACTTATAATTCCTGCATTATGGCCCCCATTTGTGAGCACAAAAGTTATTTCAGATTTCGTCAATAAATGAATTTTGTAAACAGAACGCCAAGGCGCCACATGATCTCTTGAGGTTGCAACAGAGAAAATTGGTGTCGTTATGTCATAAAGCGTAATATTTTCTCCCTCAATCTCATATTTCCTCAAAGCAAGCTCATTGTGCAAATAAAGCTTTCTTAAGTATTCACTATGCATACGATAAGGTAACCGCGTTTTATCTGCATTCCATGCCATTAAATCATTCATAGCTTGCCGCTCTCCTAAGAGATAAGTTTGAACAATTCTTGAAAATACAAGATCTTTTGAATTTAAAAGTTGAAAGGCTCCCGATAAATTATCGGCATCTAAATACCCTTTAGACCACATATAATTTTCAAGAAAAGTTATTTGACTTTCATCAATAAACAAACCTAGTTCACCTGGTTCCAAAAAATCAGTTTGGGTTGCTAACAATGTTAAAGTTTTTAATCTTGTGTCTTTATGTCGTGCTAGGTAAGCTTTTGTTATTGCTAAAATTGTTCCTCCTAAACAATAGCCAACACCATGCATTTGTTTCTGCTTCGTAATTATTTCAATTGCCTTTATTGCTTCAAGGGCTCCTAATTTCATATAATCGTTTAGCCCCAAATGCGCATCTTCTTGAGATGGATTTTTCCATGAAATAATAAAAACTGTATGACCCTCTTGAACTAAATGTTTTACTAGTGAGTTATGAGGAGAAAGATCAAGGATGTAATATTTCATGATCCAAGCCGGCACAATTAGAATAGGTTCTTTATAAACTTTTGAGGTTAAAGGAGCATACTGAATAAGTTCAATTAAGTTATTTTGGAAAACAACTTTTCCAGCTGTTATTGCCACATTTTTCCCTGGAAGATAATTTTCAACCCCTTGTGGCAATTGATGGTGTGCTTCTCGTTTGATATCCTCAAGATAATTAAGAAAACCTTGAAATAAATTTTTTCCTTGTGTTTCATAAATTTTCGTCAGCACTTCTGGATTTGTCATAATAAAATTTGAAGGCGAAACCATATCCAAAATTTGTCGAACAACAAAGGTCACAATTTCAGTATGATGTTGAGAAACACCACTCACATCTGTTGTCGCATTCCACCACCATTGTTGGGCCAATAAAAAAGACTGATAAAAGACATTGAAAGGCCAATAGTTCCATGATTTATGGTCAAACCGCTTATCTTGAGGCAGCGGCTCAATACAGGGAGATTTCGAATTCTCTAAAGAAAACCCTTTGATAAAATTCATTAAACACACATATTTTTTATGTGCTTTATGATAAAGATGGAGTTGCTTCCCCGGGGAAAGAGAGAGATGAAGCAACCAATCAGTAAAAGCATATAAAAGAGCTGCAGGAGAAATACCTTGTGTCATTTGTCCCACTAATGAGGCTAAAAGACGATCATAGTTTTTAAGGATTTGATCTGATTGATGTTCGCCTAAAGGTAAGATGTCCTTTGAATTGATACCATTTTTACCTTTCATCACATTTTCAGTTACAACCTTACTCATAATTGACCCTTTAAGAAACTTCTTCTCCCCCGTTAATTTGCAGGAGATTTATCTTAATTAATAAACAGAAGTTTTTAAAAAGTCGTTAATGAGCTATACAATTATTGTACGTTGTCTGACGAAGTGCTGTTTTTAGCTTTAACTTTTAATGAGCTTGTTTCAACTAAATTTTGATAATTTTTATAGCTAAAAGGAAGACTCACAAGATAAATTACAATTAAAACTGAGAGTGTTGCCCAAGGAGCGCTGACAAGGGATGCAACGAGTAATCCTACTAAAAGAAGCATTAAAGGAACACATTTAGGAGGAATTTGATAAGTTTTAAATGAATACGTTGGAATTCTACTAATAAAAAGGGCCCCAGCTGAAATAAGAAAACACATTACGATGAAAGGAGCTAGGAAGAATTCGTATTCTGTTGCCTGATAAAGCGTTAAAGGAAGTAAAGCAATCATGGCCCCTGCAGGTGCAGGCACACCAATAAAAAATTTTTTAGTCCACACAGGATCTTCGACATGGCTTGATGTTCGAAGGGTAGTATTAAAACGTGCAAGCCGTAAACCACAACAAACAACAAAAAATAAAATTATTGTCCATCCTAGTCCAGCCCAAGCCTTCATTGATAAAATATATAAAACAACAGCTGGTGCGACCCCAAAACTAATAAAATCTGAAAGCGAATCTAATTCTGCGCCAAAATCACTTGCTGCACCAAGCAACCTCGCAAGACGGCCATCCATGGCATCAAAGAAAGCCGCAATAATAATTGCAATAACAGCATAATCATACCTCTCCAGAAGAGCAAATCGAATAGAGGATAACCCTATGCAAAGGGCAATTACCGTCGCCATATTGGGTAGAAGGTGCGCAAACGAAAGCTTTTGAAGTCTTTCTTTTGAACGCTCAAATTTACTCACTTTTTTGACCATGATAATTAACGCACAACACCAGATCGAGAAGACTCAGCGGAATCGAAATCAGCAATGATAGATTCTCCGCCTATAACTTTCTGACCCTCAACAACGGATATTGGTGTTTCTTCAGGTAGGTAAAGATCTACGCGACTTCCGAAACGAATAAGGCCATATCTTTCACCTGCTTGCACTTGTTGATTTTCTTGAACATCACACCGTATTCGCCTTGCAATAAGCCCTGCAATTTGAACAAAGGCAATTTCCCGTCCCTTTTTTGCTTCCAAAACAAGAGATTGACGTTCATTGAATTCTGAAGCTTTATCAAGCGAAGCATTAAAAAATTTTCCTGGATAATAAATACTCTTTTTAATACGACCATCCATAGGAATACGATTAATATGAACATCAAAAACATTTAAGAAAATACTGATACGTTGCCATTTTTCTTCTTTTAATCCAAGCTCTGAGGGTGGACTTACTTTAGTGATTGCAACAATAAGTCCGTCCGCCGGACTAATAACTAACCCTTCACGAGTAGGTGTAACCCGTTGGGGATCTCTGAAAAAGTAAAGGCACCAACCAGTCAAGATGAAACCGATGACACCCAAAAAACTTGATAATTGATTAAGAAGCAAAGAACATATAAAAAATAAGCCTACAAAGATCCATCCTTCACGATGAACAGGGGCCAAAAATGGGGGTCTCATTCATTATCCTTTCAACTATTTGTTTAACTCGTAAATCTAAGCTACTTTAACGTTATTGTAAATTTTTTTGATAAAGAAAGTATTTTCAATTGTAAAAGAGCTGTCTTTTTAAAATATCAATCCTTAAAAATGCTTCGTGAAGTTGCGAGACAGAAAGCTTATTTTCTTTAATTGCGTTTTTAATCAAACTATGAAGCCTCTGCGCCAAAGAAGCTGAAGCTTTAAATTTCTTTACACCTTGTGCAGCTGCTTTGTTATTTGAAAAAAGCAAAATATCATTTCCAGCACGGATGGCTTGTATTGTCGCTTCTTCTAAACTATAATGTTGGCCTATCGCTCCCATATGCAAATCATCTGTAATGATGACACCATCATATTTTATCCGCTCTCTTAAATAATTTTTAAGAACATGGGAAGATAACGTTGTGGGATACTGAGCATCCCATTTTCGATGAATAAGGTGACCAGACATCACAGTATCCACCTTTCCTGCCTCAATAAGCCGATAAAACACATCTTGTTCTTGTAGACAAGAAGTTTCCGTAATATCAACCATTCCTTTATGACTATCTTTGCGGGCATAACCATGTCCTGGGAAGTGTTTTAAGCTCGTTAAAATCCCAATTTTACGATGGGCACTAATAAATACCGAAGCATAATCAACAACCTTATGAATATCGGCTGAATAACCTCTTTCTATTTTACCAATCACGGAACACTCATGCCCCACAGAATCTGCATGAAGGTCCACAACAGGAGCAAAATTCAGATTAAAGCCAGCAGACTTAATCATTTGGGCCATTTTTAAATACGTTTGATAGGCTTGTAGCGGTGACTGCGTATCGGCAACTTCTTTAGCTGAGGGGAAGTCTTCAAATCCATTACGTGTGGAAAGTCGTTTGACTCTACCCCCTTCTTGATCGATTCCAATTAAAAGGCCTGGTTGTGCTTGCTGAAAGGCAGAAGTTAATTTCTTTACTTGGCGTGGGTTGAGGATATTATAACCAAAGAAAATAACTCCTCCTATTTTACCTTCACGTGCCAAATGCAGTGTTTCTTGAACGCCAGGATCCGTTAATTTCGTTCCATGAAACCCAACCATAATCATTTGGCCTATCTCGCGAGAAAGCTGAGATTCATTAATATCATGCCAAGTAGTATTAAAATTTTGGTCTAGGACCATGTGAGACCTTTCTTGATGACAAGCCACAATCAAAAAACAACAAATTAATGAAAAAGTTTTTAACATTGATGCATCAATGACTTAAGGCGTGTTCGAAGAAATAGATTTTTTTTCTTCTTCTCTTTTTTTCTTCAAGATAATCTCTTTGCTTGAGAGTGTCTGAGTATCTAAAGTTAGAAAATTATGCTTAAAGCGAACTTCTTCTTTTTTTACGCCACTCACCGTTTCGCAAGGTTTTTCCCATGGTTTTAAGTCATTTTCTTCTTCCCTGCCTTCTCCTTGAAAAAAAGTCCCATCAATTCTGCAGCCGTCATGATCACAGCTACATCCCCCCAGCAGAAGAAAAACAAAATAAAAAAGATTAAAATTTTTCATTTACTTAACCTTACTGTTAATGACCCTTCTTTTTCTTTTTGAGTGATATCATATTGGCATTCTTTTCCCAATACTCTCCCACAGTTCTTTCTCCCCTTTTAGTATGGACTGGATCTGAATGAAAGGAGAATGGATCCCGATGTACGTTATCTTTTTAGAATCATTCTTATGTGGATTTAAATCAAGATGAGATCTTTTGAAAGTTACCGTATCATTCTTTTTAAAATTGGGCTGTTTTTTATAAGTATACGTTAGATCTATTTTTTTAGGTTTATCTAACGCATACACAGAACAAAACCTAAAAGAAAATAAGAGCTCATTATTTAACTTTCAATTCTTTCATACTATTTTAAGCATCCAAATTAACGACTTTCAAGGCGTTTGCTTGAATAAACTCACGACGCGGTTCAACAAGATCCCCCATTAATGTAGAAAACACTTCTTCAGCTGCATCTGCATGGGTAATTTTTACTTGTAAAAGGCTGCGTGCTTCGGGGTTTAAAGTCGTTTCCCATAGTTGATCGTTGTTCATCTCACCAAGTCCTTTATAACGTTGGATAGAAATCCCCTTCTGCCCTTGCTCTAAAATTGTCTCGATAAAATGCACAGGACCTTCGATCACCGTTTGCTTATCTTTAAACGCTATGGTAACTGGTTTTTCAAAATACTCTTTAAGCCCTTGATGAAGTTGAGAGAGTTGATAGGCATCCCCTCCTTGCATCATTGAGGAATTGAGCTTTAATACTTCTGTAACTCCACGAACTGTTCGTGTGACATGAAGCCCTTCTTCCGTTGTTCCGCCTTCCCACTCGCCAACCTCATTGATATCTTTTAATCGATTCATCCGTCCTGCCAATTTTTGGGCCAATTGAGGACGCTCAGGAGAGTTGAAAACTGTCGGATCAAATAATCCTTCAATAGCCGCATGTTCAACAAGCATCGAATTCCCCACCTTATTAGCAAGAGATTCTATGAGCATTTTTGCTTTGCGGGAGAGGGTAATTAAGTTTTGCAAATCACCAGCCCCAATTTGGCTTCCACCGTTAATTGTGACTTGCACGCCTTCACTTCCCACATTCATTAAATAATCATCTAAAGCTCGTTCATTTTTGAGATAAAGCACTGAATTTCCTCTTTTGACACCATAAAGAGGGGGTTGAGCAATATAAAGATATCCTTTTTCAATAAGTTGAGGCATTTGACGATAAAAGAAGGTCAGCAACAAAGTCCGGATATGGCTTCCATCCACGTCCGCATCCGCCATAATGATAATTTTATGATAACGTACTTTATCGGCATTAAATTCTTCTGGGCCAATGCCTGTCCCGAGAGCCGTGATTAAAGTGCCGATCTCTTGTGATCCTAGCATTTTATCAAAGCGTGCTCTTTCCACATTCAAAATTTTACCTCTTAAAGGAAGAATCGCTTGAAACCGTCGGTCACGCCCCCCTTTTGCCGTGCCCCCCGCGCTATTCCCCTCAACGAGAAAAACTTCGCTTTTTGCAGGATCCCGCTCTTGGCAATCAGCTAATTTACCTGGCAAGGATTCGATATCTAAAGCTCCTTTACGACGGGTTAACTCGCGGGCTTTACGAGCCGCTTCGCGGGCTGTTGCCGCCTCAACGACTTTTTGAACAATTTTACGCGCTTCATGAGGATGTTCTTCAAACCATTGCTGAAGGCGCTCAACTACGAGCCCCTCGACCACGGGTCGCACTTCTGATGAAACAAGCTTGTCTTTTGTTTGAGAAGAAAATTTTGGATCTGGGACCTTAACTGAGATCACGCTTGTGAGGCCTTCTCGCGCATCCTCGCCAGAAAGAGTTACTTTTTCTTTTTTTGCAACGCCGCTCTCATTAGCATAATTATTCACAATACGTGTTAATGCTGCTTTAAATCCTATAAGGTGCGTTCCTCCATCTCGTTGAGGAATGTTATTGGTAAAGCATAAGAGCGTTTCATGATAACTATCCGTCCATTCCATCGCAATATCGACCGTAATGCCGTCTTTTTCTCCAAAAATAGCGATTGAAGGCTCATGAATAGCATTTTTGCTACGGTCAAGATACTGAACGAATGCTTTCGTCCCTCCCTCATAATAAAGTTCACTTACCTTAGGATCTGCTTCCCTTAAATCGGTCAAAATAAGACGAGCGCCCGAGTTAAGGAATGCAAGCTCGCGGAAACGATGTTCAAGGGTGGAAAAATCAAATGTTGTCTGCGTAAATGTTTCGCTTGAAGGTTTAAAGGTAATTTGTGTTCCTGTTTTGTTGACGATGTCTCCTGTGATCTTTAGAGGCTCTTCAGGTTCTCCATGATGAAAACGCATGGAATGTTCTTTTCCACTTTGCCAAATCTTGAGCTCTAAGGTTTCTGATAATGCGTTTACAACAGAAACACCCACACCATGAAGTCCCCCGGAAACCTTATAAGAATTTTGATCAAATTTACCACCAGCATGAAGCTGTGTCATAATCACTTGAGCAGCAGAGACGCCTTCTTCTGGATGAATTCCCACAGGAATACCGCGTCCATTATCACTGACTGTCACTGAACCATCCGCATTCAAACTAATTTCTATGCGATCACAGTGCCCTGCTAATGCCTCATCGATTGCATTATCAACAACTTCATAGACCATATGATGGAGACCTGACCCATCATCTGTATCTCCAATATACATCCCAGGCCTCTTACGAACCGCATCAAGCCCGCGCAGAACTTTAATAGAGTGTGCGCCGTATTCTTCTGGAGATTTTACTTCAGGATTTTGAGGGTTGGTCATCGCATTTTCCTTTATAAACTTTAATTCATCGGCTGGATTATAGCATTTTCAATATGAAAATGTTGAAATTTCGTCGACATTGATAAAAAAACTGAAGGATCTGTTCCTGTCATCCAAGCTTGCATATTAAGTGCCAAAATCTCATTGAAAAGAGCTTGTCGCCTTCCCGCATCAAGATGGGCCACGACTTCATCTAAGAGAATAATAGGTCTTCTTTGGTCAGAATACGCTTTAAGACGTGCTGTTGCCAGAATAATCGCTAACAAAAGTGCTTTTTGTTCACCTGTTGAGCATTGATCCGCAGGGCGATCTTGAGAATTAAAATAAACTTTAAGATCTGTCCGATGAGGTCCTTCACTTGCGCCTCCTGCTTCAGCATCACGCTCTCTCGAGAGAGCTAAGAGATGAGCGAGATGCTCTTCAACGGCTAACGCTGGCTCAGTTTCAAGCCATTCTTCAACTTGTCCTTGAATTTGAAGCAGGGGTCGTGGAAAGGTGCCTAATGCCCAAGATTGGCTTTGGGAAAACATCTCAATAAAATTTTTTCGTGAAGCTGCCACAGCAACTCCAGACGTCCCCATATTCTGCTCAAGGGTTGATAGCCAGTGTCGATCAGTTATCCCCAACTTGAGGACCCGAGCTCTTTCTCGCATATAATGTTCATATCGAGCAAGCCGGCGCGCATGCTCAGGATCAAGACTATAAATCAAACGATCTAAAAATCGCCGTCGTGCTGAACTTGCCTCTTGAAAGATTCGATCCATCTGGGGTGTTAACCAAATAATATTTAAGTACTCGGTTAAACTTGCTTGAGAACGTACAATTT
Organism: Candidatus Paracaedimonas acanthamoebae; assembly: GCA_000743035.1. Lineage (GTDB taxonomy): Bacteria > Pseudomonadota > Alphaproteobacteria > Caedimonadales > Caedimonadaceae > Paracaedimonas > Paracaedimonas acanthamoebae. Next base: position 2,928 of record CP008936.1, on the reverse strand, counting down.
CATGATCAATTTTTATCAATCGACGCTCGGATTCTTGACCAATCTCAATTCCCGTCGCAATTTCATGGGTAAAATTAGTTCCTTGAACCGTCGTCGCAACCCCCCATGAATGGCCAGATTCTCGATGCCGACTTACTTCTGAAAGAGTCGCTCGCCTTAATCCACGGCCTGGAGATAAAAAAGAAATTGCTTCAAGAATGTTTGTTTTCCCAGCTCCATTTGGGCCAGTTAAAACAACAGGTCGAGCATCACATGAAAGCTCGGCATCAGAATAACAACGAAAATCTTTAAGCCGGATCCGACTTAAGCTGCATTCAAGCAAATGTTGAGAGCTCGAAGCTCCCGATAAGAAAGTCATTATACTCGCATAGGCATTAACAGATAAAAAGCGTCATTATTATCTACCTCACGCACAACCACAGGTGTTGCGGAATCTGACATTGCAAACTCGGTTTCAGTATTGCTTAATTGGTGAGAGAGATCTAACAAATAACGCGCATTAAATCCAAGTTCGAGCGGAGACGCTGCATACTCAACTTCGAGCTCTTCCACAGCACTTCCAAACTCCGAATTACTTGCGGTCAAAATAATCTTGTTCGTATTGATTGACAGCTTAACACTGCGAGATTTTTCTGTTGATACGGTGGCAACACGATCCACAGCTTCTGAAAACGCTGTCATTGACATTTTTAATGTTTTTTCATTATGAGCCGGAATAATGGCTTCATAATCCGGGAAAGAACCATCAATTAAACGAGATGTTAAATAAACATGATTAAATTTAAAGCTAACTTGTGTCTCGGAGAGTGAAACTTCAATGTCATCTTCTGTCTCACCTAAAATTTTCATCGCCTCATTGACTGTCTTTCGTGAAAGAATAATACCTGGAAAATCAGGAAGGTCTTGAGGCATTGCAAGAGATAAACGTGCTAAACGATGCCCATCTGTTGCAACGGCACGAATCTCACGAGATGCGACAGGGTGTAAATAAATCCCATTTAAATAATAACGAGTTTCTTCTGTAGACATGGCAAAACGTGCCTTCTCAAGAAGATTCAAGAAATTTTTCCCATTCACCTTAAATCGGTAGGGCAAATCAGTCGTATTAATGGCAGGAAAATCTTCAGGCGGCAAACACGCAAGTTTAAACTCAGAACGGCCTGAAATAATTTGTAAATGAGATCCCTCATTTTCAAGCGAAAGTTGAATATCAGAGCCATCTTTTAATTTCCGCACGATATCATGCAGAAGTTGTGCAGAAACCGTTGTTCCTCCTGCTTTTTGAATTTTGGCAGGAACGGTTTCAACAATAGCTAATTCAAGGTCAGTTGAGGTCAAACGCAATTGACCACTTTCCGCCTCTAAAAGAACGTGGGCTAAAATAGGAACTGTCGTGCGTTTTTCAACAACACTTTGAGCATGACTTAAAGCCTTTAAAAATTGATTACGTTCGAGGGTCAGTTGCATGTTCTAAATTCCACTTTGCTAGTTTCTTCAGGGGTAAGATCATACCTACCATAAAAATTTGCCGACGCCTATAGAGGATATCAGCTGCCGGCACAAGGTCATAAGCTTTCAACTTCCCTGTTGCAACATGCGCTTTAAAAGATCTAGATCTTCAGCCAAGCTCGTATCACTTTGTTGAAGTTCTTCAATTTTTTTTACCGCATGCATGACTGTCGTATGATCGCGCCCTCCAAATTTTCGACCAATATCGGGCAACGAATAGGAGGTCAATTGTTTGGCCAAATACATGGCAATCTGGCGTGGTCGTGCCACTGAACGAAGACGCTTAGGCGAATGCATATCTGTCAGACGAACATTGAAATGCTCTGAAACTCTTTTTTGAATATCCTCAACCGTCACTCGCCGATCATTGGCGCGCAAGACATCGCGTAATACTTCCGTTGTCGATTCAAGACTTATCTCGCGTCCAACCAACATTGAATGGGCAATAATACGGTTCAGAGCGCCTTCAAGCTCACGAACATTGGAGGTAATTTTATGCGCCAAAAATTCGAGTACACGGCTGGGAATCGGCTTTTCAAGCTGTTCTGCCTTAGATTGTAAAATCCCTAAACGAAGTTCATATGTTGTTGGATGAATATCCGCAACGAGCCCCCACCCTAAACGAGACCTCATTCTTTCTTCAAGCCCTTCAAGATCAGAGGGCGACTTATCTGCTGAGATAATAATTTGACGATTTTGATCAACTAAAGCATTGAAAGTATGAAAGAATTCTTCTTGGGTTGAGTCTTTTCCACTAATAAATTGAAAATCATCAATCATCAAAACATCAACTGAGCGAAATTGTTCTTTAAAAGCCATCATATTTTTGAACCTTAAAGCCCGAATAAACAGGTACATGAACTTTTCGGCGGATAGATAAATAACTTTGCGTTGCGGATGATTTTTACGAATATGCCATGCAATTGAATGCATTAAATGAGTTTTTCCTAATCCTACGCCTCCGTAAAGAAAAAGAGGATTAAAAGTGACACTTTCTTCTTCTGCTACTCGACGTGCAGCCGCATGAGCAAGTTCATTAGGTTTACCAACAACAAAAGCCTCAAACGTATATCGTGGCTCAAGACGCGAAGAGACATCTTCTAATCCCTCTTCAAAGACAAGGTTGGGGTCTTCAGAAATTGTTTCACGTGAAACATTTTTCTTTTCAGGAGTAAGAGAGGGAGCCTCAACGATAAAGTCCAGCGCTAAGATGGCTTTATCATGTTGTTGCAAAAAACTTAAAAGTTTTTGCATACAGTTTTTTTGAACCCAATCACGAACAAATCGTGAAGGTGCAGCGATGACAAGGCGACCTGTTAGAAAATCTTTAATACGAAGAGGTACAATCCAATTTTGATAGGTGCTTTCACCAAATGCCTCCAAGCAACGTGGTTGAATTTGTTTCCAAAGATCTTCCAT